>CAWIFZ010000007.1:0-590307 GCA_963835415.1 uncultured Actinomycetes bacterium
GCCCGACGTACACGCACCCAACACGAGCACGCATGTCGCGGCGACGATGTACGGCTTGGCTCCGCAAGGTCGGCCTCCCTCACCGGTTGGACGAACGGTTCCGCCCGCTTCTGATCCATCCTGGTGGGAGTACCGCTCGAGCGGCCGAAGGTTCCCGCGATCTTCGAGGAACCCCGGCCGCGTCGGGTCGGTCTGTGCCGGTGACGGAGGGAGGCGGACATGCGCATGCGTCATGTGCTGGCGGTCGCGGTCGACTGACGGTGGAGCGGTGATGGTGGTGAACCCGGTCGCCGCGCGAGCCGACGGCGGGGCGTACATGGAGTTCGACCGGACGCATTACCTGCCCGGCGACGTCGCGACCGCCGAGGCGTACGTCTATCTGTTGAAGCCCCAGCAGGGACGCCTCGACCGCGGGCCGTTCTACGCATACCTCGTGACGACGCAACAATCATCTCCCCAGGAAGGGAAGCCCATCCCAGCGGGAGCGATCGGCCTCGGGACGTTCCAGGTGGAGGAGAGCCGGCCGAAGTGGTTCGACCTGACGGTCTCGTTCACGGCGCCGGACGTGGCGGGGACGGCTACACCGTCGCCATGTGCAACGACCGTGCACGGTTCAGGGGTTCAAGGAGCCGATCGTCGGCTACATCTCGATCGTGCGTAGACCTGCTCGTGAGGGAACGCACTGACGCGGAACCAGCGACTCTCCAACCGGACTCTACGGCGCTGCGCCGCGCCGGGAAGAAGCAGGAGAAGGCGATGACCGAGCTGCAAGGGCAGTTCGACGCCCTCGACCTGGTGCTGCTCGATCGGGCCAGATGAGCGCGATGGCAGGATCGGCTCGCCGCCGCGGCAGCGGCGGCGAGCACACGCGAGAGCCCGTCGAGGCCGCTGCTGGCGCCCTCGACCGGGATGCGTCCTGGTGTCGGCGCTGTTCGCGTCGCCGCGTTCCGATCCTCTCCGCGGAAGCAGCGCGGTTCGTCGGACCGCCTTCGGGCAACCCGCCAGGAGGAGGGAAGCCGACAGCAGGAACAGGATCAATTGGGATCCGATGGGCGAGTTGGTGGAGACGCGATCGCATTCGGTGACCTCTCGTTCGATGCGCACGTAGTACGGGCGAGCGCGGAGAGCGGTTCGAGGATTCGCGGGAACGGCGAGCGACGCGATACGGTCCGTACCAAGGATGCCGCGAGCTGGCCGCCACATGTACGCCCACAGGCGTTGGATCACCAAGCGGCGACTCATCGGTGCCGTCGTGGCCGTCGCACTGATCGGACTCGGCGTGACCGCGGCGGTGTTCCTCCCGGACGCGCTCGGGTCGCGTTCCGCTGAGCCGACCCCATCACCGACCGCGGTCCCGTCGTGCCCGTCGACCCGGCTCACCGGCGGCGACGGCCAACTCGGGACGGTCGCATGGGTGGATAGCGGGGCCCTCCTGCTACCTGGATCTCGATACGTGCGAGGAGCGGACCCTGGTGCAGGTCGGCGCGGTTCCGCCGGTCCGACTCAGTCACGACGGTGAGTGGGTCGCATTCGGCGACGGCTCGATCGTCCCCACCGCCGGCGGCGACATCCTGTCGCCGATCGGACGGTCGGGCATCGGGCAGTGGTCCCCGCACGGACGACGTGCTGGCCGGCGTGACCCCAGCCGGCGGCGTCGTGGTCGGCGGTCCGGAGGATCCCCGGCGGATGGTGCTCGACGATGGGAGCGCCGCCGAGCAGGTGGCGTTCAGCTCCGACGGCGGATCGCTCGAGGTGGTCGCAGGTGCGGACCGGGTCGCGGTCGTCGACGTGGTCGACGGCGTCGACGACGACGGTCTATCGCGCGTCGCCGGGGACGAAGGCCCCGCCGCTCGTCGCAGGGTGGTCCCCGGACGGCCGCTGGGTGTTGTTCTTCTCGAGGCTCCCGGGGCATGCAGGGGTGCCGCTCAACACCGTCCCGTCGGAGGGCGGCGACTGGGTGAACGTGTTCGATCCGGTCTTGCCGTACGTCGACTTCTTGAGCTGGTGCGGTCGCCGGCTCGCCCTCTCCGGCGGCGGCGACGCGGCGCCGAGCGAAGGGAACCAGATCCTCGTGTCGGGGCCGCCGGACTGGCGGTACGAGAACCTGTCCAACGACTTCACCCGAAGCTGGATCTGGCCGGCGTGCTCACCCAACGGCAAGTGGATCGTCGCGACGGCCACACCGAACGTTCCCGAGTCGCCGCCGGGTCGCGGGATCCACGCGCTCTGGCTGCTCTCCACCGACGGCACCGATCGCTCCCGGCTCACCGGGGCGGGCAACGCGGCGTACGAAGCGGCTCGGTGGTCGGCCGATGGCCGCTTCATCCTGGTGGTTCGGCGGGGTATCGAGCCGGACTCGCCCGGCGCCCTCCTGCTCCTTCGTTTCGACCCGTCCACCGGCACGACCACGCGCGCCCCGGGTCCCGTGGCCCGGATCGGTCCCGCTCCGGGTGAGAACGGACATACCGATTGGTCGAACACGAGTGATTGGTACCGACCGCGCTAGGTTCGGCAAACCGCGACTTCCGCCCGACCGTAGACCTTCCAACGCGACCGCTCCCCCCGCGAGCATCCGCCACACAGAAGGGTGATCCTTCATGGCGCTCCGCAGGTTGTTCATCGTGATGTCGGTCTCGATGTTGCTCCTGGCCGCCTGCTCCGACGACAACGGTTCCGGGGGTGCCTCGGGAACGACCGGCCCGAGCTCGCCCACCGAGACCGAGACGTCGCCCCCGCCCGCGTCCGAGTCGCCATCGTCAGGTGGTGGTGGCGAGACCGAGGTCGAGGCCGAGGACTCTCCGCTCGGAACGATCCTCGTCGATCGGAAGGGGAACACGCTCTACGTGTTCCTGCAGGACTCGGGCGACACCAGCACGTGCACCGGCGACTGCGCGGCGACCTGGCCGGCGTTGATCGCGAAGGGCGAGGTCAAGGCCGGCGGCGGAGGAGGCGTCGACGAGTCGCTGCTCGGCACGTCGGCCCGTGACGACGGCACGATGCAGGTCACGTACAACGGCCACCCGCTCTACTACTTCTCCGGCGATCAGGCACCGGGCGACACGAACGGACAGGGCATCGGCGACATCTGGTTCGTCGTCTCTCCCGCCGGAGACGCGATCAAGGGATGAACGTACGGATCGGCGCGTCGGTGATGGCGTCGGGGCTGTGGAACACGGCCTCGACGTTGTTGCCGTGCAGGTCGTTGACGAACGCGCCGTAGTACCGCTCGGAGTACGCCGTCCACACCCCGGGTTCACCGCGCGACGAAGCCCCGTTCGCGACCGCCGCGACGTAGAAGGCGTCGACCTGGTCACGGGCGTCGGCGTCGAACGCGACGTGCGCGGCCGTCGTGACCGGCGAGCCCTGGGCGATCACGAAGTCGTCCAGATCCTCACGCCCGTAACTCACGCCGTCCTCCTGCACGTACAGCTCGACGATGCCGAGCGGGGCGAGCGCCGCCGTGTAGAGCCGGCGGCATGCATCGAGGTCATCCACGACGAACAGGACGTGGTCGACGATGATCGTCCTGCTGGTCATCCTTAGACGGCCTTCCGGTACAGGCGCACGGCGATCGGCGCGAAGATCGCGATGATCAGGACCGACCACAGGATCGTCTTGATCACGAGTGACGACGTTGGCCCACCGAGCGTGAGGGCGCGGAACGTCTCGATCGTCACGGAGACCGGCTGGTTCCTGGCCCACGGCTGCAGCCATCCCGGCATGCTCAGCACCGGCACGAACGCCGCCGACGCGAACACGAGCGGCGCGAGCACGGGGAACGCGGCAGCCTGCGCGGTCTCGGGATCCTTCACGGCCAATCCGACAGTGGCGAAGATCCACGACATCGCCCATCCGAACAACAGGATCAACGAGATCCCGGGCAGCAGCGCGAGCACGGTGGTGTGGATCCGCCACCCGACCAGGAAGCCGACGACCATCATGAGGAGCACGACGAAGACGTTCCGGATCAGGTCGGCGACCGTTCGTCCGACCAGGACCGCCGGCGTCCACATCGGCAACGCGTGGAACCGTTCCATCAGCCCGCTCTTCAGATCGGTCGCCAACCCGATCGCGGTGGCGAGGGAGCCGAACACGACGACCTGCAGGAAGATCCCGGGCATCAGGAAGTCGACGTACGGGATGCGGCCGGTGTCGATCGATCCGCCGAAGACGAACCGGAACATCAGCACGAAGATGATCGGCTGGATCGTCGAGAAGACCAGCAGCTGCGGCACGCGCAGGTACTGGAGCAGGTTCCGTTTGATCACCGCGCTGGTGTCACGCAGCCGTCCCCACGGGATCCTGCGATCGGCGATATCGGGTGTCGCCGTCGCGATCTGGATCGCACTCATGCCCTGCCTCCTCGCCGGCCCTTGGCCGGTTCCTCGCTCGGTTCGCCGTCGGTCTCCGCCTTGTGCCCGGTCAGCGCCAGGAACACGTCATCCAAACTCGGTTCGCGGACCGCTAACGCATCCGGCTCGACGCCGTTCGTGTCGAGCATGCGCAACACATCGATCAAGATGGTCGCGCCCTCGTTGGAGGTGATTCGGAGCGAGCCGTTGTCGCGCTCGACCTGCCCGTTGACCTTGCCCGTCAGGATGGTCTCGGCATCCGTCGAGCGCCCGTCGCCGTCGAACCGCATCTCCACGACCGTGCTGCCCAGCTGCGCCTTGAGGTTCCCTGGAGTGTCGTTCGCGATCACCTTGCCGCCGTCGACCACCGCGATCCGCTCGGCGAGGCGATCGGCCTCCTCCAGGTACTGCGTCGTCAGCAGCACGGTGGTGCCGTCGGCGACGAGCTGTTCGATCGTCTCCCACAGCGCGTTGCGGCTGGTGAGGTCCAAGCCGGTGGTCGGCTCGTCCAGGAACAGGACGGGCGGCTTCGTCACCAACGACGCCGCGATGTCCAAGCGCCGGCGCATGCCGCCCGAATACGTGCGCAACGGCCGGTCGGCTGCGTCGCTCAGCTCGAACTTCTCGAGCAGCTCCGCCGCGCGCGGCATGATCTGCGGCGTCGGCATCTGTCCCAAGATCCCGACCATGCGCAGGTTCTCGCGGCCGGTGAGGTTGGCATCGACCGCCGCGTACTGCCCGGCCAGGCCGATCCGGCGGCGCACGGCCGCCGCCTGGGTGACGACGTCGTAGCCGAGCACCTCGGCGTGTCCGCCGTCGGGCTGCAGGATCGTCGCCAGGATGCGGACGGCGGTGGTCTTGCCCGCACCGTTCGGTCCTAACAGACCGAAGACGGAGCCCCGCGGCACCTCGAGGTCGATCCCCCCGAGGGCCTCGAGCTCGCCGTAGTGCTTGGTCAGTCCTTCGACGCGGATCGCGATCTCGCTCATCGCCACGAACCCTCCCACAATTCCTTGTGACTTGTCAAGTATCGTGATATATCAAAGGTCGAGAGACATGAAGTATCATCAGGGTAGCGCGGAGGAGGGGCGATGACGTCAGAGCGAACGGCCGCGAATGATCCTGCTGTCGAGGCGGCTGCCAGCGACGTCTGGCGGCTGATGGCGGAGTTCACGTGGAGCCGGATGCAGCGCGGTCAGGCGTTCCACGCGCTGAAGTCCCTCGGATTGACGCCGGGCCATCTCCGGGTGCTGCAAGCCCTGGAACCGGACGAGGCGATCTCGATGGGTTCGATCGCCGACGTCCTGCAGTGCGATCCCTCCATGGCGACATGGCTGATCGATCGCCTCGAAGAGCGCAAGCTGGTGGAGCGCAAGATGCTCACCACCGATCGTCGCGTCAAGATCGTGAGCCTCACGCGCCGCGGCGTGCGGGTGAAGACCAAGGTCCTCGCGCATCTGCTGGAACCCCCACCGGAGTTGCTGACGCTGGGCATGGAACGTCTCGAAGCGCTCCGCGGCGCGCTGAGCGCCCTCCCGCCCTCGGAGCGGCGGCACGCACACGGACGAGGCGAAAGCCGGCACGGCGCCTCGAGGGTGCGAGGCGTGGGAACGTCCTAGGAGGAGCCTGCGACAACCACCCGCGGGATGTGTTCGACGAAGTCGTCGTAGAGCGCAAGCGAGTCGGCGACGTCGTCGAGGCTGGCGGTCGCCCGGCGGCGGAACACCATCACACGGGTGCCCGAGACCTCGAAGCCGACACCGGGGCTTCGCTGCTGTAGCCACTGCATCATCCGAGCATCGACGAACGCGCTCGCGAACCGCGCGTCGTCGGCGCGGACCTGGAACGCGCGGTTGAACTCCTCCAGTTCCATGTTGATCTGAGGAACGCCGATCGCGTCGCGGAGACGCGACACGAGCCGTTCGGGGACGACGGTCAGGTCGGACCAGCCGGCCATCGACGGTCCGATCACGCACGTGTAGCGCTCATAGTCGTCGACCTGCTCAGCCGCGGTCGGCGCGAACCAGTAGTCGGCGATCACGATCTCCTGGCCGCCGTGCGATCCGGTGGCGGTGTTCTCGATCTGCCGCACCGATCCGGCCCAATGGAACACAGTGAACGGCAGGTCGAGCAGGCCGAGCGGATCGCCGACCTGCGGTGTGAAGGCGAGCGCCTCCGTCTGACCCCGGAACGAATCGCGCCGCGGCAGGACCCGGAACCGAAATCCCAGCCAGAACGTGCCGCCGACGATCACGACGAGCACGAACATCTCGCGTGCCACCTGGCCCGCCTCCCGGTTCCCCGTGAGGAACAGCAGCCCCGTTCCGGCCACCAAGAAGACGCCGAGGCCGATCAGCATCCGTTGCGCGGTCGTCGCTCTCATCGGACCTCCTCCAGGCATCATCGGCTCAGAGGAACGCTCGATTGACACCGAGACCCGTCCGGCGGCGGGTACAGATGTGCAAGGCGGTCGGACTCTCCAACACCGTCGTGTCGGCATCCCCGAAACCCTGCAGATTGGGGTTCCACGCCTCGGCTCGTTGAGATATACCTCTGCCGTTCAAGGAGAGGGAGAGGGAGGGCCGGATGAAGCGGGCAGTAGTCAGCGTGATGACGACGATGCTCCTGGTGGGGGCGATCGTCATCTCGGCTCCGGCGAAGGCGATGCCGCGTGTCGAGGCGATCCGCGGCGCCACGATCACCTGCAGAGCCATCCACGTGCACGTGGGAGGTCCGCCGAACACGAACCTCGACCACGTGACCGGCTACCTCCGTGTGGACAACTGGGACACGGCGTCCGGACATGACTGGCGAGGCTTCATCCGCGTGTGGTCATCCGTCGCGAACAAGTTCTGGCGGGCACGCGGGCACCTGGACGCCGACTCGTGGGACACGTACCACTTCTCGGTCTGGCTCCACGTGCCGAACCCCACCGCCACGGTCCATTGGCTGCCTCATTGCAGCTTGGCGTGACGAAGCCTCAACCGGCTCCCTGACGCCGACCAACGAGTGCGGGGTGCGACCGATCGGTCAGCACCCTTGCACGCGTACGGTGCGGGAACGGATCTCGGGTGGTCCGTCGGAGCGGGGAGGTTGGCGATGGTGGGAACGGCGCGGGTCGAGCGGGCGGGCTGGTGGGGCGGGATCGTGTCGCTCTTCCTGATCGGGGCCGGGTTCTTCGCGATCGACGCCGGCGGGACGAACGGTCCGGATGCCCCCGTCGATCTCCTGGTGAACGACGTCATCTCGACCCAGGGACGGATCGTCGCCGGAAACATCGTCGGAGTGATCGGTGCCATCCTCTTGATCTGGTTCGCCTCCGCGCTTCGGCTCCGTCTCGCACGGGACGGCGAGCTCGGATCGACGATCGGGCTCGCCGCGTTCGGAGCGGCGCTGCTCATGAGCGCCGGCGCGTTGATCCACGCGTCGTTCCGCATGGCCATGACGTCGGTCGGGTCGCTGATCCTCGCCGAGGCGATGCGGCCACTCGCGATCCTCGGCGCGCACACGTTCGATGTCTTCGCCTGGGGCATGATCGGGCTCGCCGTCGCCGTCAGCGTCGGGGGGTTCGCGGTCGGACTGATCCCCCGATCGCTCGCGGCGGTGGGCGCGATCATCTGCGTCGCCTCACTCGCGCTCGCCCCGAGCGGCCACGGAGGCGCTCTGCTGGCCCTCATCCCATGGCTGATGGGGGTCTGTGTGGTGTTGATCTACCGGGCATCGTCGAGCGCAGGATCGGTCGTCTCGAGACCGGCAGCGACACCCTAGCCCTTCGGAGCGAGCGCTCGACCGATCAGGTGTACTGGAACAGCCCCATCACGTTGCCCTCGGAGTCCTTGAAGTAGCCGAACGCACCCATCCCCGGGATCGGCGTGCTGGGCGTGATCACCGTGCCGCCCTCGGCCTCGACCTTCTTCAAGGCCTCTTCGACCGAGTCGACGCCGATCGTGATCACGGGTGTGGGCGTCTCCTTGCTGCGACTCATCAAGCCGCCGTTGATCGCCCCGGGCGTGGTGGGCCGCTGCGACTGATCGTCGATCGGCGTGGTCATCATGATCGTGTACTGCATGTCGGGAAAGTCCTGCATCTCCCAGTCGAACACCGTCGAGTAGAACGCCTTGGCGCGCTCCGCATCGTCGGCGGGGATCTCGAAGTGCACGACGCCATCCATGGCCGGCTCCTTCCGTTCGGGGTCTCTCCACCCTACGACGGGTCGGCGAAACCCGCAGCGGGAATCTTGCCCGTACGAGGGTCTCAGCGGCGGACGCGATAGCGGATGTGCGTGGCCTCGGGCGTGTCGATCACCCGAACGATCTCGAGCTCAACGCGCGACGGCAGCTCCTCGAACAGCCGTACGCCCCCACCGAATAGCACCGGGATCTGGTGGATCTGCAACTCGTCCAGCACGCCTGCCTCGAGCGCCCGTTGCGCCGTGTACGCGCCGTGCACCATGACGTTGCGGTCCCCGGCGGCGGCCTTCGCCTGTGCCATGGCGCTTTCGATCCCGTCGAGGACGTACGTCACCAGCGGATAGTTCGCCACCGTCGGACCGGGCGGCCGGTGGCTGGGAACGAAGATCGGGACGCCGTGATGATCACCGCCCCAGTGGTCGACCTGTTCGACGGTACGCCGGCCCACCAGCACCGCGCCGGTCTCGTTCCACTCGTCCCACAGCTCCCCGCCCGGTCCCGACGGTCGGCCGAACTCGCCGTCCGGGCCGACGATCCACTCGTGCAACCGGTCGAAGTCGTCGCCGCCCGGGTTATCCGGCCCGTCGTTCGGCCCCGAGATGTATCCGTCGAGCGACATCGACATGTAGAGCACGGACGAGGACACGCTCACGTGTCGTGCCTCGTCTTCAACACCTTGCCCAGGGTCTCGAGGTACTCGGTCCAGCCCTCCACGAACCCGTCGCGATCCGCTTCGACCTCGAAACCGGTCTCGATCATCGTGAACCAGGTCCCGCCGTCGCGCTCCTCGAACGTGACGGTCATCTCGGTGTCGAGCGTGAGGCCGGTCTCGGCGAGCGCCATCGAATACCGAAGCTCGAGGCGGTGGGGACGGTCGACCACGGAGTACACGCGCGTCTCCGTGTCGGGCTCCCGTCCCTCCGGTCCCATCCGGACGATCGATGTGCCTCCGACGCGCACGTCGGTCTGGATCACCTCGACGTTCCAACCCCGCTGCTCGGCGCCGTGCAGCACCCCCTGCGAGGTCTTGTCGACGAAGGTGTCGAACACCGCCTCCGGCGGTGCGTCGTACTGCCGCTCGAGCCTCAGCTCGTAGGTCATGTCGCGTATTCCTGAGGGTGGTCGGCGCGGTCCTTCGCGATGGTCCGCTCGACGATGTCGAAGATCTCCGCGATCGAGAGGCCGTTCTGTTCGGCCGCTGCTGCGATGTCTTCGTATCGGATGTCCTTGTCTCCCATCTCGAGATGGGCATCCATACATCCACAGGTCAGACACATGGCGCTCCTCCTCCTCCTCGATGCTGCGTCGGTCGACGGTGTGGACCTACCCCTGTCCGACCCGTGCGTAACCCGGTGCCTACTCGCCCCAGCCTGCCCACGGGTCGCGGAGCTCGGGCACCAGCTGCCAGTACTCGCGCAGATCGGTGCACAGGCCGTCGTCGTCGAACCGCATCAGCAGGTTGCCAACCAGCGTGAGCGGTTCGCCGCCACCGAGCATCCGCGTCCAGAACTCGACGACCACGCGGTCGCCCTCGATCACCGGCTGGCCCATCCACACCTTCACGTCGGATTGCGTGGCGGTGACGGTGCTCCAGTACTCCTCGACGCCCTTCCGCCCGAGGTACGGCTCCTCGAAGATGTTCGACCGGTACGACGAGTCCTCCGCGAACAGCGCGACCGCGGCCGGCGTGTCGGCGTGCTCCCACGCCTGCCGGTACGCCTCGGCCCACGCCATCACCTGCGCCGTCGTCGGCATCGTCGAACCTCCCTCGCTCGTTCCGGCGAACCCTACTGCGCGCACCGGCAGGACACCGCGACGGCATCTCGCTGAGTCTCAGACGCCCCGACGAGCGGTGTGGAGACGAAGGGTGCCCGATATGCCCTTCAGTTCGACGGCTCCGATCTCCGTGAACGTGATGGACGTTCCGTCGGCGGCGTCCACGACGTCCTGGGTGACCAGCACCTCGCCGGGTCTGGCGTACTCGGCGATCCTGGCCGCGGCGTTCACCGTGCGGCCGAAGTAGTCGCCTTCCTGGAAGACCACCGGCCCGGCCTGGATCCCGACGCGGGCGGGGGGAAGGGCATGCGCCGCCACGCCCGCGACCATGTCGAGGGCGGCCAGCACGCTCTGGCCGGGATCCGGGAAGAAGAACATCACGCCGTCCCCGAGCCATTTGACGGCCTGGCCTCCGTGCCCCTGCGAGGACCGTCGTACGAGGCCGGCCAGCGTCGCCGCCAGCTCTGCCGCAGCTTCGTCCCCTCGCTCATCGGTCAGGCGGGTGTACCCGCTGATGTCGAGGAAGCTCACCGCCGGCGGCCGGTGCACCCGGGTGTGCAGGCCCGCTCGCTCCAGCGCAGCCTCGACGTCCTCCACGGCACTCTTGCTCCAGGCGTGTTCTTGTTGCACGCGGTAGATGCCGATCAGGGCCTGCTCGAGCATGGGCGTCATCTCGGACCCGGACTGGGCTTGGGCATCCAGCATCTCGGGCTCCGTCATCCCTCCTTCGAGGAGGGGCAACTCGACCTCGGTCCTCCACCAGTCCGTTTCCGTCTCGGCGATCCGACGCAGACCGTCGGCGCAGACGCGCAGCCACCCCTCGATGATCGCGGGCCGGAACCCCATCTTGAGTTGGAGTTCGATCGCCGACACGACCGACAACTCGTCCACGCGGACGTGGTCCTCGGGCCGCGGCTCGGCGAAGCCCACCGCCTCGCGGACCACCCGCAAGAGGTCGAAGGGGATCCCCGTTCCATCGCTCAGCTGCTGGAAGGTCGTATCGCTGACCCCGGCGAACCGGTCGAAGGCGCTCGAGTCGAGATAGGAGAACGAAAGCACTCCCTCTCGTACGGCGGCGGCCATCCCCTCGAGCGGAACGCCGGCGTCCTCCCAGCTGCGCACCCAACGCGCGCGGCGCACGTCACCGGTGGAGAACGCGTCGCCCGTGCCGGGGGTCAGGATCCCGAGCTCGACCAACCGGTCGACGTACTCCGGATGAACGCCGGCCCTGCGGGCCACGTCTTGGCGTGTGTACTCGCCCACGAGCGACGTCGTCGGAGCTGTCCCTCCGACGCCATCCATGGATGCTCCTTCCGTCGGGTCCTTCCACCCTACGACGGGTCGGCGAAACCCCTCGGCCGCCGCCCGGCGCGACGGCGGGGGTATCCGCTGAGCAGGTCGCGTCAGGCGGCGACCGTCGCGGCGGGCACGGATGCCGACGTGCGACGCACGAGCTGCTTCACGATCCACCGCGCGTCGCGGCTCACCCCCGGGATCACGTCCGACGCGACCGCGAACTGGAACGGGAGCCCCATGAAGTACAGGCCCGGCTCGCTCGTGACGACGCCGCGCTCGTGCATCGGCGCCCCGTCCTCGCCGAAGATCGGCAGGTCGATCCACGACAGGTCCTGACGGAAGCCGACGCACCACACGACGTTCGTGACGTCGTCGAGCACCTCGCCGCCCTCGACCACCGGCTTGCCGTCGCGGATGTCGATCGTCCGACCGACGTTCACGACGCCGGCCGCCTCGAGCCACTTCGGCTTCACGCGCACGAGCATGTCGCCCTTCGCGGACATACTCGCGATCGCCTTGCGTCCGATCGGGTTGCGGCGCGTGAACACGTGCACGCCCAGGAACCGGATCAGGTGGAACACGACGTTGCGCGCGATCCAGCCGTCGATGTCCGGACGGATGTGCCCGGTCGGGCTCCCCGACATCGTGGTCGGGTGGGTCTTCACGACCTCCATCGCGATGTCGGCTCCCGAGTTCCCGACGCCGACGATGAGCACACGACCGTCCCGCAGCTGGGACGGGTTCCGGTACGCGCTGGAGTGCAGCTGGACGATCGACGGATCGAGGTCGGCCGCGAACGATGGGACCCGCGGGTCCCGGTGCGCCCCCGACGCCACGACGACGTTCGTCGCCTCGAACGTGCGATCCCCCGCGGACACGACGTATCGATCCCCGTCGCGCCGCACGCCGTCGACACGCACGCCCGTGCGCACCGGCAGCCGGAACCGCGTCGCGTACGCCTCGAGGTAGTCCGCCAACTCGTCCTTCGTGGGGCTCGTCGAGTCCTTGGACGGGAACGGCATCCCGTCCAAGGCGCACGCCCACGTCGGCGTGAAGAGCCGGAGCGAGTCGTAGCGCCGGCGCCACACGTCACCGACGCGCTCGTCCCCGTCCAGGATCACGAACGAGCGTCCCGCTCGCTGCAGGTGGTACCCCGTCACCAGGCCGGCCTGACCGGCACCGATCACGATCGTGTCGAAGCGTTCCGTCTGCATGGCGTCCTCCTTCGTGTCGATGGGAGGACGCTAGGGCCGGGGACCAGGTGCGCCGCATCGACGGAACCCACCAACCTGCGACCGCGCGGGCATGGTGCGAACGCACCACTCAGGTGAGGCCGTGTTCGAACGCGTAGGCCGTCGCCGCGGATCGCGACGACACGCCGAGCTTCGCGTAGAGGTTCTGCAGGTGCCGTCCCACGGTGTGCTGGCTGATCACCAGCTCCACCGCGATGTCGTGGTTCGTCTTGCCCGACGCGAGCAGGCGCAGGACCTCGGCCTCCCGCGCGGTGAGCCCGGCCGGCAGCGCGTCGGGCGTCCCCAACAGGATCGCGACCTCGCCGGCGTCCCGCATCGCGCCCAGCCGCTCGAAGCCCGCGAGCGCGGCGCGGAGCTCGAGGGTCGAACCCTCTTCGTCCCCGGCGGCGGCGAGCGCGCGCGCGAACCGCACCCGGGCGCGCGACGCCTCGTACGGCAGGCGCAGCTCCTGCCATCCGTTCCACGCCTCTCGGAGGCGAGCCAGAGCGCCGTCGACGTCACCGGTCGCGAGCGCGACCGACCCGGCCGCCTCGGCCGCCTGCGCGACGAACGCCGGCGTCTGCGTCTCCTCCGCGATCCGACCGAGCTCCGCCGCGGACGCGTGTGCGTCGTCGATCGATCCGCCGGCAAGCGCGATCTCGACGTTCGCCGCGTGCAGCCGCACCCGATGGGGACGGGCGGGGCCGGCCGCGCCCAGCGCCGCGGTGATCGCGGCCCGCGCGGCGGGCTGCTTGCCCTGCGCGAGCCGCAACAGCGCGAGACCGGGCTGCGGATCCTCGCCCAGCTCGTGCGCCTTGGTGTACGCGGTCTCTGCGGCGGTCAGGTCGCCGCGGCGGCGCCGGATCTCGGCCAGCTGCAGGAAGGCCGCCGCTGCGAAGGCCGATACCCCGTCGACGAGCAGCAGTTCGTCGCAGGCGCGCTCGGCCTCGACCTCCGCCTCGCCCCACGCGCCACGCAGGCGCGCGACCTCCGCCCGGTTCGCCCGGCACGCCCCGGGGAACGGCGAGTCCGGAGGGATCGTGGCGCACCAGGCCGCAGCGGCATCGCTCCATTCGCCGGCGCGTCGCAGGTCGCCGATGGCGAGGCACGCCGAGAGCAAACTGCAGTAGATGACCCCCGTGAAGTACGGCCCCACCTCACCGGCCACGGTGGCGGCCATCGCCTCGTCCAGCAGCGCGAGGCCCTCCGCGACGCGGCCGGCGTCGATCATCGCGAGCCCTTGCGTGTGGACCGCGAGCGCGACGAGCTCGGGGTCGCCTACCTCGCGCCCGATCCGGATCCCGTCGGCGCTCCGCGCGAGCGCGCCGTCCAGATCGCCGGAGAACAGCGCGACGGTGGCCTCGAGCGTGGCCATGTAGCCCTGCTCGGGGCCGGGGGGAAGCACCGCAACATGTCGTTGCGCGCGCATCAGGAAACCGCCACCTACCGAGGGCTCGCCGCGAAGGAAGTGATCGATCGCCAGTCGTGCGGCCGCCGCTCCCGCCGCCGAGTCGTTCCCCTCGGCGTCGTACGAGGCGTACGCCTCCTTACGGATCTCTGAGGCTTCGGGGAGCTTCGAGCACCACCAGGCCGCGTCGGCGAAGGCCTCCAGGTCGGCGCCCGTCATCGCCGCGCGATCCACGTCGTGGAACGCGGCATAGGCGTCGGCCCAATCCTGGCCTGCCACCGCCGCCCGGGCTCGTTCGATCGCGGTCTCCGGCATCGCTCCCTCGGGGTTCGTGCGACGCAAGCGTAGCGACTCCGGTCCGTTCGGCGAGCGGGGAGTCATGCCGAGCCGGCGATCCGAGGTGGCGGGAAGTCGGCCGGAGGCCCTTCGCCACCACCTGGAACAAGGACTCGTCCTTCGGGAGCCCGGGCAGCGGATGCCGACCGAGGCTCCGAAGACGGACGCCCGCGGGCATGGCGCCCTTCACGGCCCGCTTGGTCTGCTCGGAGACGAGGATCTGGCCGCCGTGCCCGGCCGAGCAGATCCGCGCGACCGTGTGCACCGACAGGCCCACGTACCCGGTGTCGGTCAGGGTCGGCCGACCGCCGTGGATCCCCGCTCGGACGCGAACGTCGACCCCGTCCGGCCACGTGTGCTCGCCGAACATCCGCTGGATCGCGAGCGCCGCGTCGAGCGCGTCGGACGCTCGCCCGAAGCTGGCGAAGTACTCGTCGGCGTGCGCATCGACCTCGTGACCACCGGAGGATCGGACGGCACGGCGCAGGACCTTCCGCGTCTCGCTCAGCACCGACGGGTAGCGACGTCCAAGCCGGCGGAGGAGTTCGGTCGAGCCCTCGATGTCGGTCATGAGGAACGTGACTGAGCCCGTCGGAAGCGCCTTGCGGTCGGCCGGCCTCGGCGCGCGCTCCGATCGGATCTGTCCGGTGATGAACCCCACGGGAACGATGCCGTAGCGCTTGGCCGCCTTGAGGAGGCGGATGCGCGCACGTTCCCGCGCTTCGTCGCTTTCGAACGCGACACGTTCGAACCGCGCGAGGGCGTTGCGCACGTGCGGCTCGTCGTTGATCGGAAGCCGTCGTCGCCCCTTCGCGTCGATGTAGGCGAACGCGCTGTCCGGCAGTTCCTTCCGCTCCGAGGTCTTGAGCCGAGCCATCGACCGACGATACTGCCCAGCCACGACACCAAGCGAGGCAACGTTCGCGCGGGCGAGCCTTTCCCTCCCGGTGTGTTCGACCCTAGGCTGTCGATGCCGGAGTCCGACGCTGCAGAACGGATCGACGAGTTCCGCCGAGGGAGAACGCGCGATGGGGAAGAAGGCACGCAAGGGCATCACGGCCAAAGAGCCGCCCGTGCCGACGGACAGCCACGCCGATATCGAGGACTGGATGATCAGGCTCGTGATGCCGGAGATGCATCCCATCGTGGAGCGGCTGGACGGATCGATCCGCGAGACGATCCCGGGGCTCCAGTACGCCATCAAGTGGAAGCAGGCGTACTACGGGTTGCCAGACCTCGGGTGGATCATCGAGATCGCCGCCTACACCGTCTCCGTGAATGTCTCCTTCCTCGGCGGCGCGGACTTCGACCCTCCTCCTCCGCTCGGAACGACGGATCGGAGCCGCTACGTCAAGCGACGACCCTGGAGGAGGCGCATGGACCGGAGATGCACGGGTGGATCGAACAAGCGGGGCGCGTGCAGGGTTGGAAATGAGCGGCGCCAGTGACCCTTGTCACGCCTCCGACCAGCATCACCGCCTACTCCAGGTAGCCCAGGCCGCGGAGGTGCTCTTCCATCTCGTCGGCCTCGGTGTCGCTGACGGTCTGCTCCTCGTCGGCGACGTCCACGGTGCCGGCGACGGCCTCGGACTTCACGGACGCCTCGGAGCCGACGACGTTCGAGAGCACCGAGCCCGTGTGCTTGATGCCGGCGGGCGCGTCGAGCGCGGCCAGCATCGTCGGGGCCATGTCGATCAGGTACGGCGTCGACGTGAACGGCGTCACGGCGGGTCCGGCCGCCACGATCACGCCGTCCATGCGGTGGTCGCCGCTCACCCAGTCGGCGTCCTCGATCGCGGACTTCGCGTGGGTGAGGCTGTAGCCCTCGTTCGGCTCCATCAGGATGTCGGGCGCGGTGTCGGCGTGCTTGCCCTTGAACACGTCCTCGCGCTTGTAGATCGCCTTCACGGGCTTCTTGCCGGTCTTCGGGATCGACGAACGACGCGAGCCGGTCCATCACGTCGCCGCGCACCCGCTCGAAGTCGGCCGGGTCCACGATGCCGTCCACGTCGCGGCCGGCCAGGTTGATGCTGACGCCCTCACCGGTGGAGCGGATCGTCGTGTACGCCTGCGTCTTCGCCCAGTTCACGGACTGCGGGAGGCTGACCTTGCCGTGCAGGCCGAGCAGGTCGTACACCTTGCGCGCGACGTTGCGCACCGGTCCCCACTGCATCGGGCCGAAGATCGCGTTCGAGGCCGAGAACTCCAGGTAGCCGAACTGGTGCAGCAGGTGGTCCATGTGCAGCGCGCGCGTGCAGCTCTGGAACCCGTGGTCGCTGATGAACAGGATCAGGTCGTCGGGCTTGGAGCGCGACAGGAACGAGCCGATCGCGTCGTCGAGCTGCTTGTAGATGCTGCGCGTCTTGGCGCCGATCGCGGTGGTGGTGTTCTTCGCGAAGTCGGGATGGTCGGGGGCGACGTAGTTCGACAGGCAGTGCTGCGTGCGGTCGACGCTCACCCAGACCGTGGCGAACAGGTCCCACTCGGTGTTGTCCATCAGCCACTCGCTGGCCTTGATCCGCTTGCCGGTGACCGCGAGCGCCTCGTCCAGGTAGGCGTCGGGCCGGTTGCGGTACGTGGTCCAGCTCATGCCGTTGATCGGCCACTCCAGGCCGGCCTTCTGCAGCGTGTCCTGGAGGTCGGCGGGGTAGCTGACGCTGCGGCCCTTCGGCAGGACGCCGCCGGCGATCAGGTTCCCGGTGATGTCGGGCGGCGGGAACGTGAGCGGGACGTCCAGCAGGAGCTGCTGCTTGCCGGCCGCGGTGAGGTCGGCCAGGAACGTGCGTTCCTTGATCGACTTGTAGGTGACCGGGTACGCCTTGTGGGTGCCGGGGACGGTCTCGAGGATGTCGTAGACGCCGTGGTCGGCCGGGTCGACGCCGGTCAGGAAGCTCGGCCACGCGGCCCACGAGTGCGTGGGGACCGTGGACTTCAGGACGCTCTTCTGCCCCCGGTCGATCAGCGCCTGCAGGTTCGGCAGGTCGCCGCGCTCGAGGAGCGGGTCGAGGATGCGCCAATCGGCGCCATCCCACGCGATCAGGATCACTCTGGACATGCGGAAGCGACCTCTCTAGCTACAGTGACGGACCGACGGAGTGTACAGAAGGGTGCGCCAGTACCCTCGTTGCGACACCGCGCCCAGTCTGCGAGATTCCTGGGTCGGACGCACATGACGCAGACCCTGAGGCGTGTCGTGCATCGGTTTGCCGGCTTCGCAGATGATGGCTCCGCTGAGGAGACCCGGACCACACGATGAGAAAGCAAGCGTTCCTTCTCTTGGCCTTGGGCATGGCGATCAGCGGCGTCGCTTGCACGGGCGGGAATTCCGGCGGCCCATCAGCGCCCGCTCCCGTCCCGCCTCGCGTGGAACTCGGGATCGTGTACGCATCGCCGGACGGCGTTCCGTTGAAGCTCGACGCGTACCTACCCGGCTCACCAGGACCGCACCCGGGCGTGATCCTGATCCACGGCGGGGCATTCAGGACCGGCGGGCGCGGGTGGGAGAGGTATCTGGCCACCGCCTTGGTCGACGCGGGCTTTGCGGCGTTCTCCATCGACTACCGTCTCGCGCCGGAGTTCCCGTTCCCGGCGGCCGTCGACGACGTCCTCGCGGCCGTCGCATGGGTCCGGGCCCACGCGGCCGAGTACGGCGTCGACTCCAGGGAGCTCGGCGCGATCGGCGAATCCGCGGGCGGGCATCTCGCCGCGATGCTCGCGGTGCTCGGGAGGGACTCCCTCGACACGGGCTCGAGGATCGCCGCAGCCGTGTCCTGGTCGGGTCCGATGGATCTGCACGCGCTCGTGCGAGACGCCGGGGATGTCGTGACCGGCGGCCTGACGATCAGGGGCGACGTCGTCGAACCGTTCCTTGGATGCCGCGGGGTCTCGTGCGCGCGTCTGTTCCCGAAAGCATCGCCGGTCACGTTCGTCGACCCTTCCGATGCGCCGATGCTCCTGGTGAACTCGGCGGAAGAGTTCATCCCGATCGCGCAGGCGAGGGAGATGGCGGCCGAGCTGCGTCGGGCGGGGGTATCGGTCCGGGTCATCGAGATGCCGGGCGCCAAGCACGCCGGGGAGTACGCGAACGACCCCGTCGTCGGGTACTCAGGCACCGTTCTCGATGTCGCGATCGCGTTCCTTCGCTCAGAGCTGTGACCCGGGCGCGAGGCCGGCCGCGGGGCGCGGGCAGTGTCGATATCAGGGACGCGGGATACGCACCCGCGCACCTAGCTCGTTACAGAGCTGGCACTGGATATCGCTGTAACTGAGGTCACGGGTCATGTCGTGCAGGGAGCCGTTGTACGTTTGGAAGCTCTTGTAGTGCTCGGTGGCAGACGGGTGTCGGTGCTTGCGCCGCCAGTGAAGCCAAGCCCGAGCGCGAGTCGATCCCTTCATACGTCCAGGGTACTTGAGCCCCCCGAGTAGCTGAGCAGCCATGCGCTGGTGACAATGTCCAGTTCGGGTGTGTGAGACTTCGCCTTGACGTGACACTCCATTTCCCAACGCGTGCCGAGCGGCCCGGCGCTCTGCCTCACGCGGACAGCCTTGCGGCTCCGGATCCTGCGTTCATGAACGAGGGGGCCGTCTTGAAGCGACTGTTCGAGCGCGTGGTCGCCGAGTATGCGGAGTTCCTGTTCTACGCCTGGGACGACGAGCGCGAGGAAGTCATCGGCGTCGGACACGCGATCCCCGCGGCATGGGATGGAGACATCGCGAGTCTTCCCGACGGGGGATTCGACGCGGTGATCGAGGCGCGATTCGCTCCGGAACCGCTGGCGCCGACCGTCCTCTGCGCGCTGGGCATCACGATCGCTCCCGAGTATCGCGGCCAGGGCCTCAGCCGCCGCATGATCGAGAGGATGGCCGAGATCGGTCGCGACCACGGTCTGGACACACTGATCGCACCCGTGCGGCCGACCCTGAAGCACCGTTATCCACTGACTCCGATCGACCGCTACCTCTCGTGGCGGCGGCCGGACCGCACCCATTTCGACCCCTGGCTGAGAACACACGAGCGGCTCGGCGCCGACATCGTCAAGGTCGCCCCGAGATCGGTGGTCGTCACCGGCAACGTGGCGGAGTGGGAGGGATGGACGGAGATGGCGCTTCCGGAGAGCGGCGCATACGTCGTGTCAGGTGCGCTCGTGCCGATCGAGATCGACCGTGAGCGGGACGAAGGCGTCTACGTGGAGCCGAACGTGTGGATGGTGCACCCACCACCGCGGGCCACCAAGCCCTAGGCTGGGCGACCGTGACCTCGATCGACGTCCCCGGATAAGCGATGTCGGCCGGTCATCGCGGCAGCGGGTTCGGGCCGGTGGCCGTGACCAGTCGCTGCGGCACCCAGTCATCGACGTGCTTGAAGCCCTCGAAGCGCCCTTCCTCGTCCTCGACGACATCGAAGAAGGAGCGCCGGTAGAACTTCACGTGGGTGAAGTCCTCGAACAGCACGTAGACCGGCTCGACCTCGGGACTCTGGAACTGCTGACCGGTGAGCACGGCCCGATGCATCCGCGAGAAGTCGTCGAAGTCGTCACCGACGACGACCCCGAGGTGCTCGAGCCCCATCCGGTAGACGCGCTGGTGAACGGGCGGGATGAGCTCGATGCGCGACACCGGAAGCCCCGTCGAGGACATCGAGCGGCTCGGCGAGCACGATCAAGGAGATCGGACGCCCGTTCCAGACGTTCTCGCGGTTCGTTCTCGCATGTCGCTCGAGAAGGGTGCGCTGTTGGACGTACAGGTCCCAATCGGCGACGCGGACGGCGAGGTGGCTGAGCGGGTAGGGTGCGATGTCGATGCCGCGGGCAACGAGACGGTCGCGCTGCATCGCCGCGAACGCTCGATAGTCCCCGATGATGTCCGCGATCGGATCCGCCATCGTTGGAACGCCTCCTCCCGGCGCATCCTATGTGAGCGGCCGACGCCCGACCGGTCGAGACGGACGGAAGGATGACGGACCTGTACCCGAGGATCGATCCCCACCGGCACGGGATGCTCGACGTCGGAGACGGCAACCGCGTGTACTGGGAGACGTGCGGCGACCCGCTCGGCAAGCCTGTCGTGGTGCTCCACGGGGGTCCGGGGTCCGGGTGCACGACCTGGCACCCGCGGTTCTTCGACCCCGCCGCGTATCGCGTCGTGCTCTTCGATCAGCGCGGGTGCGGACGGAGCACGCCACACGCCTCCCAGCCCGACATCGATCTCGCGAGCAACACGACACCACACCTCATCGCGGACATCGAGCGTCTCCGTGAGCATCTGGACATCGAGCGATGGCTCGTCTGGGGAGGTTCCTGGGGCAGCACGTTGGCGCTGGCGTACGCCGAGTCCCACCCGGCACGGGTGACGGAGATGATCCTGTGGGGCATCACCACCGGAAGGCGCGTCGAGGCCGACTGGCTCTTCCGCGGCGGCGTATCGCCGTTGTTCCCCGAACAGTGGGCGAACCTCCGTGCCGCGCTTCCGGCCGGCGAACGCGACGGCGACATCGTCGAGGCGTACTCGGCGATGCTGCACGACCGGGATCCGGACGTCCGTCGACGCGCGGCGGTGGCGTGGTGCATGTGGGAGTCCGCCACACCCGACTGGCCCCCGAACCCCACGCGGCTCGCGAGCACGCTACGAGGACCCCGACTTCGCGCTCGCGTTCGCCCGTCTGGTGACGCACTACGTGCGCCACGATGACTTCCTCGAGGATGGGATCCTGCTCCGCGACGCCCACCTCCTGGCCGACATCCCGGGGGTGCTCGTGAACGGGCGGTTCGACCTGCAGGCGCCGGTGGCGAACGCGTGGGAGCTCGCCCGCGCGTGGCCACAGGCGGAGCTCGTCATCGTCGACGACGCGGGCCATGGCCCCGACGACCCCGGCATGACGGACGCGCTGATCCGCGCATCCGATCGGTTCGCGCGCGGGTGACTTCCTGAGGGTTACCGCGCCACGCGGTAGCGGAGGTAGACGACTCCCGAGCTGAAGGTGCGGGTCTCGACGAGTTCGAGATCCACCCGGCGCTCGCGCTGGGGGAAGAACGGGATGCCGCCGCCCACCAGCACCGGGTAGACCCTGGGCCGGTACTCGTCGATCAGACCCAACGCGGCCGCCTCGGCGGCGAGCGTCGCGCCGCCGATCGCGATCTCGCCCTCCCCCGGCTCGGCTCGCAACCGCTCGATCTCGTCCGCTAGGCCGCCGGAGGCCAGACGCGCGTTGCCCTGCACCGCCGACAGCGTGGTGGAGAACACCACCTTGGGGAGGGGATTCCAGAGCGCGGCCCACTCCAGCTCGGCGGCGCTGAGCGATCGATCCTGGTCGGCGGTCTCCCAGTACAGCATCGTCTCGTACAAGCGTCGGCCCATCAGGTGGACGCCGACGCTGCGGATCTCGTCGATGTGGGACTGAAACACCTCCTCGTCGAACCCGGGCCAGTCGAAGCCGCCGTCCGGTCCGACGATGTAGCCGTCAAGTGAGACGCCCATCGAATAGGTCACGCTGCGCATCTGCGATCCTCCTCGGTGCCTGTGAAGTGAGGCGATTCGACGACCGCGAACCCGCCGATCACCTTCTTGGTCTCACGGTACGGGCCGTCGGTGATCGTCCCCGTTAAGAGATCTCGGGACGTTGTAAGGGGACCTGGAAACGTCGCACCTCCTGGGGCCAACCGCAGGCCACCGCGACCTTTCCCGCCCACAGCCGCGCCTCCGCCTCGTCGGCCACATCTACGAGGGCGAAGCCGCCGAGGTGCTCCTTGGACTCGACGTACGGGCCGTCGGTGAACAGTGGCGTTCCGCTCGACGCATCGACGTTGAACACCGGGGCATCGTCGTCCAGGCCGTTCGTGTAGATGAGGACGCCGGCATCCTTCATCTCTGCGCGCAACGCTCTGACGGCCTTGCCCCTCTCGCGCAGCTCCTCGTCCGTGATGTCGGGCACCCACTCGCTGTTGAAGGCGATGAGGTACTCGGTCATGTCTCCTCCTTCTGGTTTGGCCGGGCTTCATCGATCAGACGTTCGGGTCGGGCAGGAGCTCCCGGACCTCTTGGGAACAGCGGCAGGCGACGGCGATCTTGGCGGCCCACTCCAGCGCTTCCTCGCGGGAAGGCACGTCGACGACCGCGAACCCGCCGATGACCTCCTTGGTCTCCGGGTACGGGCCGTCGGTGATCGTTCCGTCGGTGGCCACGACTTTCGCCTGCTGGCTCTCGAGCCCGCCGCCGAACACCCACGCGCCGGCGGCCTGCGCCTCCCGGACCACCGCGTGCGCGGCCTCTCCCACGGCGGGCAGGTCCTCCGGGGGGAAGTCCATCCAGCCGTCATCGAACGAGATCAGGTACCGCGTCATCTCTTTCCTCCTTGTCCCGGCGGCTGCGTCCGGCCGCCGCTCATCTGCTCTACGAACGCCTCGCCCCGCATCCGACAGGCGGCCGGAAGAATTTCTCACGCCAGCTGATCGCGGCGGCGGGTCAGGTAGGCGGTCTCGGCGGTGTTGCCCGCCAGCTCGATGGCTTCGTCGTACGCCGCGCGCGACTCCTGATCGCGGCCCAGCCGGCGCAGCAGGTCGGCGCGGGTCGCGTGATACGCGTGATAGCCGGCCAACGTGTCGTCCAGGCGGTCGACGGCGGCCAGCGCCACCTCCGGGCCGTCGAGCTCGGCGACCGCGATGGCCCGGTTGAGGGCGACGATCGGCGAAGGGTCGAGGCGGACGAGCTGGTCGTAGAGGGCGACGATCTGCGACCAGTCGGTGTCGCGGCATCTCGCGGGCCGAGGTGTGGACGGCGTTGATGGCCGCGAGGATCTGATAGCGACCCGGAGCCACCCCGGCGGCCAGGCGCTCGCGCACCAGCCGATGCCCCTCGGCGATCAGCGCCGCGTCCCACGCCCCACGGTCCTGCTCGTCGAGGGGGACCAGTTCGCCGCTCGCCGAGACGCGGGCGGTGCTGCGCGCTTCGGTCAGGAGCATCAGCGCCAGCAGTCCGGCCACCTCGCCGTCCTCCGGCATGAGGGCACGGAGCAGGCGCGTGAGCCGGATCGCCTCGGCGGTCAGGTCGTGACGGACGGGATCGGTGTCGGGGCCGCTCGCCAGGTAGCCCTCGTTGAAGACGAGGAACAGGACGGCGAGGACGCCCGAGACGCGTGCCGGCAGATCCTCCGCGGACGGCACCCGGTACGGGATGCGCGCCACCTTGATCTTGGCCTTCGCGCGGGTGATCCGCTGCCCCATCGCGGGCTCCTGCGTCAGGAAGGCACGGGCGATCTCTTGCACGGTCAGACCCGCCGACCATCCGCAGCGTCAGCGCCACGCGGGTCTCCATCGCGAGCGCCGGGTGACAGCAGGTGAAGATCAGCCGAAGCCGGTCGTCGTCGATGGCGCCGAGAGGCTCGGTGGGGTCGTCGTCGTGCAACATCCGAGCCTCCTCCTGCTTGTCGTCGCGCTTGTGCTCGCGCCGGATCCGATCGATGGCCTTGCGGGTGGCGGTGGTGGTCAGCCAGCCGCCGGGGTTGGGGGGGACGCCGTCGGCCGGCCACCGCTCGACGGCGGTCGCGAACGCCTCGGCCGCCGCCTCCTCGGCGATGTCGAGATCGCCGAAACGCCGGGTTAGGGAGGCGACCACCCGCGCCCACTCCTCGTGGTGAACGCGCGTGATCGCCTCTCCGAACGTCGAGCGCGCTCATCACAGGAACGGCCGCACCTCGATCTTGCGGTTGCAGGCCTTCGAGCCATCGGTGGCGAGCTTGAGCGCCACGTCCAGGTCGGGGGCCTCGATGATCCAGAAGCCGGCGACGTACTCCTTCGACTCCACGAAGGGGCCGTCGGTGACCACGGCCTTGCCGTCCCGGTTATCGATGACGGTAGCCGGGTCGGGGGACCCGAGGCCGCCGGCGAAGACCCACTGACCATCGGCCTGGAGCCGTTCGTTGAACACATCGATGGCGGCGTCCTCGGTCGGTGTGGCCGGGCCGGTGCCGTCGTCGATCACGGAAAACAGGTACTGCATCTCCGATCACCTCCGGTGCGTGGGTGGCGCCCCTCGTGGGCCCCGCTCACCCCTGCTACGAACACCACTGCCTCGATCCGACATCGCCTCCCGGATCTGTTCCACGGACGTGCCTTCATCCAACGACAAAGTAGGCGATGTGGATCCAGCCGGCGACGCCGAGCGCACCCGCGCCGCGCCCGCGAAGGCTCAGGTCACGACGCGGTAGAGACGCCAGGGGCCCGGGACCCCTTTCAGTTCGTGCTCGCCGGTGTCCGCGAAGCTGAGCCCGGATCCCGCCACCAGATCCTTCACGGTGCTCGACACCAAGACCTCGCTCGGTTCGGCGAGCGCGCCGACCCGGGCGCCGATCCGCACGGCGATCCCTCGCACGTCGTCACCCGCGAGCTCGATCTCGCCGGTGTGCACGCCTGCTCGGACCTCGATGCCGAGATCGCGAACAACCTCGGCGATCGCTTGCCCACATCGAACGGCCCTGGCGGGTCCGTCGAAGGTGGCGAAGAACCCATCTCCCGCCGTGTCGATCTCTGTGCCGCGGAACCGTTCGAGCTCGGCGCGGACCCGCTCGTGATGCGCCGTCAGGAGCTCGCCCCATCGACCGTCCCCGAGAGCCGCGGCTCTCTCCGTCGAGCCGACGATGTCGGTGAACAGGACCGTCGCCAGCACACGGTCGACGTCCGGGACGTGCCGTTTCCCCGTCAGGAACTGCTCGACCTCTTCGAGGACCTGACCTGCTCGCCGGCCCAGGGTTCGTCATCTCCTCCCGGCAGCTCCACGAAGCGCGACGCCGGGATGCGATCGGCGACGTCGCGACCTGCTTGGAGGACCTCGACCCGATCGTCGACCGCGTGGAGCACGAGGGTCGGGACGCGGATGGTCGGCAGGATCGGGCGGATGTCGATCTGTTGCCATATGCGCTCGATCGCCTCGACCGAGTTGGGGCTTGCAGCCTGTCGCATGAATCGCGCCCACCAATCGATGTGACGCTCGTCGTGGGCAAGCGACGGGTGGAACAAGGGGACGATCTTCTCCGCGTACGCGCGGGTCCCCCATCCTTCGGCCAGCTCTCGGAGATAGTCGTCCCACTCGTCGATCGACCACTGCCAGGGGAAGTCGTCGGAAGCGACCCCGGCCGCCGCGACGCCGTAGAGCGCGAGGGCGCTCACGCGATCCGGGAACGTCGCGGCGAAGATCGCGCACAAGCAGCCGGAATTCGAGGACCGAAGAGCGCGACTCGCTCGGACCCGACCGCATCGAGCACGACGACGAGATCGTCCATCAGGATCTCGAGCGGCGGCAGGTCCGTGGGCGACATGCGATCGGAGAGCCCGGTCCCGCGACGGTCCATGAAGATCAAGCGCGAGAACGACGCGAGGCGTCGGAGGAACCGCGCATACGACGGGCTCTCCCAGCGATCTCGATGTCGTTGATGAACGCCGGCAGGAACACCAGGTCGAGGGGTCCATCGCCCAGCACCTGATAGGCGAGGGCGACGTCGCCGTTCCGCGCGTAGTGGATCTCGGGGATGGCCACCGGGGCATCCTTCCTTGGAAGCCCTTTGGCCGCAACCGGACCGGTCCCGTGGAACCTTCAAGAGGTTGGTTATCCGACGATTCGATAGAGACGCCACCGGTCGGGACGCCTTCAGATCCCGCTCGCCTGCATCCTCGAAGAGGAGCCCACCAGCATCGGGGACACCAAGGCAACTTCCTTCTATCAATTCTTCCATCACGAGTTCGTTGACATCAAGGGGCCTGCGCCCGTCAGTCTCAAGGTCCGTGACGGAGGAGGTGCCGTGCTCATCGGGAACAGCATCCGACTACGACTCGCTTCGATCGACGACGCTCAACTCGTGGCCGAGTGGTACGGGGACCCCGAGTACCTGGGCGAGTTCTCCAACACCTGGCCACGGAGCCGCCAGGAGTGGGAGCGTCTGCTAGGGATGGAAAAGGAACGGAACGACGGGGCCTTCTACATCATCGTCCCGAGCGATTCCGAAGAGCCGCTCGGCACCGCTGGGTATTGGTACCCCTTCACAGCCAAGATGTTCCAAGGCCTCGAACTGTCGTACGAGGTGCATCCATCCTCTCGACAGAAAGGGATCGCGACGCAAGTGGCGTGTCTCCTCGTGAATCATCTGTTCAACTCCTTGCCGGTCGAACGGTTACAGGCGACCGCGGTGGTCGGGAACCACGCATCGCATCGGGTGCTCGAGAAGGCCGGGATGCAGAAGGAAGGCTCGTATCGCCGAGTCACCTTCGTTCATGGCGAGTACATGGATATGGACGTGTACTCCATCGTCAGAAATGACTGGATCGACGAGCACGCCTACCGTCAAGGACGAGGGGCGTTCTAGCGTTCGACCCGACTCACTGCGACGCGGGGACGGGCCATTCCCACAGATCTGGAGCGAAGGGAGATGTCGAACGTGAAGCGTTTCGATGCATCACAGGGGCCGCGCATCGTCGGACCACGGGACGGCAAGTCCGTCGAGCTCGGCGCGATCGGGGCCCGATTCGTCGTGTGGGGCGAAGAGTCGGGCGGCGGATTCTCGCTCGTCGAGCACCCGATCCCACCACGGACCCTCGCCGCCCCGGTTCACCGCCACGCCAACGAGGACGAGTACAGCTACGTCCTGGAGGGTCGGCTAGGAGCGCTGCTCGGCGACGACGTGGTCTACGCCGAGGCAGGCGACCTCGCGTTCAAACCGCGCGACCAGTGGCACACGTTCTGGAACGCCGGCGACACCGTCTGCCGGATCCTCGAGATCATCTCGCCGGCGGGCTTCGAGCACTACTTCGACGACTTCGCTGAGGCTCCGGAGTCGCGCGGAGAGCTCGGCGGGCGCTACGGCCTCGAGGTCGACCTCGACCGCATCACGGAGTTGTGCGAGGAGCACGGACTGCGCTTCCCGCGTTCCTAGCCGATCGCGTCAGCTCGCGGCGCGCGCTTCCAGCTTGGCCTTGATGTTGGCGAGGTCCCGGTGAAGGTTCTTCGGGATGTCCTTCGAGACCTTGAAGCTCGTGAGCTTCGCCAGGAACGTCGGCTCGACGATCTCGGCGCTCTTCGTCAGCGTCGTCGACGCACCGTCGCCGGCCATCGAGAACCGATGACGTGCGAGACCGAGCGCCCCCTTGGACTCCCAGGCGAACGCGCTGCCCGGTGAGACCTCCGTCACGGTGCTCTGCTCGCGTTGCGTTCCGAACTGCTTCGCCGTCGTGGAGAACACGCTGCCGACAGCCACGGGCCCCTCGGTCGTCTTCGTCACCTCGAGGCCGTCGCCCGACCACTCGGCGTGTCGAGGGAAATCAGCGACGTAGTCGTACACGTGACCGATCGGTGCGTCGATCGCGATCTGATCCTCGAAACGCTTCACGATGTCCTCCTGTCATAGCCGCGACTCGATGTCGGAGGGTAGTGCGACCATCAGGCCGTGTCGAATGAAGGCACGATCCTGCACGCGGACGCGGACTCCTTCTACGCGTCGGTCGAGCAACGGGATGATCCGAGCCTGCGGGGCCGCCCCGTCATCGTGGGGGGCGGCGTGGTGCTGGCTGCCAGCTACGAGGCCAAAGCGTTCGGAGTGCGCACGCCGATGGGCCACGTCCAGGCGCTCCGGCTCTGTCCGCAGGCGATCGTCGTCTCGCCGCGCATGGAGACCTACAGCGCGGCGAGCAAGGCGATGTTCGAGGTCTTCAACGACACCACCCCGTTCGTCGAAGGATTGTCGATCGACGAGGCGTTCCTGGAGGTCGGTGGGCTGCGGAAGATCTCGGGAACGCCCACGGAGATCGCGGTCCGCCTCCGCCGAGAGGTCCTCGAGAAGGTCGGCCTGCCCATCACGGTGGGCGTGGCCCGGACCAAGTTCCTCGCCAAAGTGGCAAGCGGGGTCGCGAAACCGGACGGTCTGTTGGTCGTGCCGATCGACGGCGAGCTGGCGTTCCTGCATCCGCTGCCGGTCGAGCGTCTATGGGGCGTGGGACCGGTGACCGCGGACAAACTCCACGAGCGCTCGATCACGACCGTGGCGGAGGTAGCCGCACTCGGTGAAGCTGCGCTGGTGCGGATCCTCGGTCGCGCGTCGGGACGTCACCTCCACGCGCTCGCGCACAACCGGGATCCTCGGCGTGTCGACACCGGACGCCGGCGGCGCTCGATCGGGACGCAACGCGCGCTCGGACGACGACCGAGGTCACCGGAGTCGCTCGACGCCGACCTGATCGCCCTGGTGGATCGCCTGACGCGCAGGCTGCGAGCGGCGCACCGCGTGTGCCGCACCGTCGTGCTCCGTCTGCGGTTCGACGACTTCACGCGAGCGACGCGGTCGCACACGATCCCCGAGGCGACTGCCGATACCACGACGTTGCTCGCGGCCGAGCGAGCGCTGCTGGTTGCGGCCTTGCCGATGATCCGGGATCAGGGCATCACGCTGATCGGCATCAGCTTCACCAACCTCCAGAACGACGGTGCGATCCAGCTCGCGTTGCCGTTCGACGGCTGGGACGGATCGTCGCTCGACGCCACGCTCGACACGGTGCGTGACAAGTTCGGATCGAAGGCCATCACGCGGGGCGTCCTCCTCGGGCGCCGCGAAGGCCTGTCGGTTCCGCTCCTCCCCGACTAGGAGTGCGTCACCCGCACCGATCGACGACCGCCGGCGCCCGAACGTAGGCGCACGGCGGTCCGCCGACCGTGAAGCGCAGCATCGCGTACCGGGCCGAGCTCGTCGGGGGCTGCGTCGGCGCGGTTCCCCAGCGCGCTTCGTACGCGTCGAACGGCAGGTGCACCCGCTTCGGCGTTCCCCCCGACGCGGGTACGACGAATAGGTCGTGGCAGCAGAAGTCTCCGTACCGCCGGTCGGACTCGAAGATGACCTGCTGGCCGTCCGGGGAGTACGCCGGCCAGACATCCGCGTGCGGGAACGGAGGTTGCGTGAGCACCTGGAGACCCAAGCCGGTCGGGAGCACCGTGAACAGCGAAGGCGCGGGCCGGTCCATGAAGACCTCACTTGCGAACGCGATCCGCTCGCCGGTCGGCGACCAGTCAGGCCCCCACCCCTGCAGCCTGGGTGGCGAGACCCGTCGCTCGTTCGATCCGTCAGCGGACGAGACGTAGATCGCCATCTTCACGCCGTCGACGTGCCAGCGCATGTACGCCATCTGGGAACCGGACGACGCCAGCTCGGCGACGTTGTAGGAGTCGTGGCTGTTCGGCGTGACGGCGTGGACCCCCGTTCCGTCCGGCCGGACCGCCGAGATCCCGCCGTCGCAATCGAAACCGAAGCAGTTCGTGAACAAGATCCAGGCGCCGTCGGGCGTGAACCGCGGCCAGAAGTTGTCGGAGTCCGGATCATCCAGCGTCAGCTGCTGCGGATCGGAGCCGTCGGCGTTGGCGATCCAGATGGCCGCGTCACCGCTCGTGAAGCTGACGTACGCGATCCGCTCGCCATCGGGCGACCAATCGCCCTGGAACGAATCCTCGCCGCTGGTCACCTGCTCGAGCGCGGAGCCGTCCGGGTTCGCGGTGTAGATCTGGCAGCCGCTCGGATCCTCGCAATGCGTGAACAGGATGCGTCCGTTGGTCGGGGCGATGCCGGCCCGGACGGACGCCGCGTGGCCGGCCGCAGGCGCCGGCAGCGTGACGACACCGAGGAGCATGAACGGCACCATCCATCGCGCGGCTCGTCTCATCGTGCGACCCCCCAGTCCGAGTAGCCGACGCCCATGGAGGCGTCCACGATGTCCACCGGATCGCTCCCGTCAGGGTTGGTGCTCCGTAACGGTCCGAAGCCCAGGTCCGCCTCGGCGCCCTCAACCTTCCACACGATCCGCGTCCCGTCGGGCGACCATGCCGCGAACAATGAATGCGGCGCGACCAACTGCAGGCCGGTCCCGTCGGCCGAGATCATGTACCGGCCGCCGTCTCGGTAGCCGGTGAACACGAGTTGCGTGCCGTCGGGCGACCATGAGATCCGCTCGACGAACGCCGTGCCGACGAGCGGCCTCTGGTGCCCGCCATCCACGTCGGCGAGCCAGATCCGTGCTTCGCGCCCACCGGCGTCGCTCACGTAGGCGATCTGCGAGCCGTCGGGCGACATCACCGGGTCGCTCGGGTGCCACGTGCCGCCGATGATCGTGCGCATCCCCGAGCCGTTCAAGCGGACCGAGACGATCTTGCACGTCCGGTAGGGCTCCACGTATCCGCCACACCGGGAGAACAGCACCCGACGTCCGCCCGCGGTGAAGCTCGGACCGCTGTCACCCCACTCAGGCTCGTCGACCAGCGGCCGCTGGTGGGATCCGTCGGCCCACATGATCCACACCTGGTCGTTGCTGTTCTCGGCGCTGACCATGAAGGCGATCAGCGATGCGTCGGGCGAGACCGCGGGATGCCACGCCGACGCCTCGGGCCCCATATGGGTGAGCCGTCGCAGATGGCTCCCGTCCGGAGCGACGGAGTAGATCTCCGACATGCCCTGGCCGTTGAACCACGTCCAGGCTGTATCGAAGACGATCCGGCCGTTCTCCCCCGGGAACGCGGCTCGCGCCGGCGCAGCGCCTATGACCAGGATCGTGGCTGCGACAGCGACGGCGAGTCGCCAGAGCGAGATCGTCAACGACGACTTCGCGGCTCTCGCCCGTCCGACGGACGAGTGCGTTCCGGACTTCGACATCGCGCCCTCCCCCTAGAGCTCCATCTCCACGCGGACACGCGGATCCTCGAACGTCAAGACGGACGTCGGCGATCGCTTGGAGCACCCTTCCGCATCCGACCCGACTTGTCCACTCGACATCTGAGCCGAGATCCTGAGCTTCGGCAACACTCGGAGGCAGCGCCTCAGCCTTTGGCCAGTTCGGCGAGTCGATCGAACGTGATCGGATGCACGAGCGCGTCGGCGTGTCGATGCGCGAGCTGCCAATCCGATCCCTCGCGGCGGAACACCAGCGTCACCCGCAGCGACCAGTCCTGCGCCGGATAGTCGCCGACCACGCCGCTCTGGCGCTCGACGGCGACGAGCACGGCGAGATCTCCCGAGGCGTACGTCTGGATCACCTCGAGGGTGCCTTCGCCGCTCTGGAAGAACCGCGCCATCTCGTTGATGCGCCGCTCAGAGAGGTCGGAGCCCGCCACCTCCCCGCCGGTCGGCGACATGAGCGTGTAGTCGTCAGCGTGCTCGATCAGCGCGAAGTAGCGATGCATGTCGCCGCCGATGAACGCCGACGTGGCCTCGGAGGCGAGCGCGATCAGTGCGGCGAGGTCGTCATCCGTCACGTCGTTGTCCGCTCATCGCGACATTACGCTCCTCCTCCGTCGTGCCCTATCCCGTGACACCCACGAGTCAACGCTTACCGATCCCGAGGCGTCGCTGCAAGCTCGGAGCCGTCCGGATTCGCCTGGTGCCAGGAGGCGTGCGTGGTCAACCCGAGCCGCTGATTCATGTCATCGAACTCCGCCTTGCGGGGTCCAGTCAGCTCGCCGCACCACGACTTCCACGTCTGCAACTTGCCGGACTTGATCGGTATGGCCATGGCCTCCATCTGATGCACACTCCTTCGGATCGTCGGTTGCTTCGACCCTACAGCGTATCTCCCTTTAAGACGGATGGGTCTACAACGGTGTCGACCCCAGACCCGCCTACGGCATCGGCCGACCACCGTTCGCGCTTGTTCAGCGCCCCGTATGCGAACGTCGCCCAGAACACCCACATCGCCGTCATGATGCCGAGGCCGAGGTACGCGTTGACCGCGGCGACCCCGGTCGCCACGAGGTAGATCAGGAAGCCGATCGCGACGCGGCGTCGAGTGGTGGCGATCACTTCGGGCGGCACGCCTGGCCGCAGCAGTCCACGCTCGGGCCGGAACGCGAGCATGAAGATGTTCCAGGCCGCGCTGGTGGCGAGCACGGCGAGGCCGTACGTCACGGCGGCGGCTCGGCCGGCCGGGGTGTTCAGGTACTCGCCGACGAGCGCTGTCGGGTAGGACAGCGCCACGATGGTCATCATCAAGAACCCGTTCGCGAACATGAGCAGACCGTCGATCCGGTCCACGAGCGACAACCGCGCGTGGTGGTTGATCCACATGATCAGGATCGTGGTGAAGCTGAGGGCGAACGCGAAATACGACGGCCACTGATCGAGGATCGCGGAGACGAGGTTCTTCGACGTCACGGCCTCGAGGATCGGAACGCGAAGCTCGAGGGCCAGGATCGTCATCGCGATCGCGATGACGGCGTCGCTGAACGCTTCCAGCCGGGCGGTTTCGGATCGCCCGGCGGCGGACCCTGCCGCTGCGTCGACCATGATGCTCCAAGAGCCTAGTGGCCCGACGTGCGCGGAACCGATCGTTCTGTCAGCATCTTGCGATGCTCGGCCACGGGATCTCCCCGCCCACCGAGGGACACCTCCCATCCCTGGGAGGTGCGAACGACTGGCTCAACTCGCCGCCGCTGACGGCCGACGGCGTGCGCGGGAAGGTCGTCGTCGTCAACTTCTGCACGTACACCTGCATCAACTGGCTCCGCTCGCTCCCGTACGTCCGCGCGTGGGATGAGGCCTACCGGGATCACGGGCTCGTCACGATCGGCGTGCACACGCCCGAGTTCTCGTTCGAGCACGACCTGGAGAACATCCGCCAGGCGCTGCGCGAGACTCGCGTGGAATATCCGATCGCGATCGACAACGACTACGCGGTCTGGGAGGCGTTCGCGAATCACTATTGGCCGGCGCTCTACTTCATCGATGCCGAAGGACGGATCCGGCATCACGCGTTCGGCGAGGGCGACTACGAGCGGTCGGAGAGCGTCATCCAGATGCTCCTGGCCGAAGCCGGACTGGATGACGGCGATCAGGACTTCGTGTCCGTGGACGCGCGAGGACCGGAGGCGCCGGCCGACTGGAACAGCTTGCTGTCCGCCGAGACGTACCTCGGGTACGCGCGAACGATGGACTTCGCGTCACCGGGCGGTCTGACGCCGGACGAGTCTCGCATGTACGAGGCCCCGCAGAAGTTGCGTCGCAACCACTGGAGCCTCTCGGGCGATTGGACGGCCCGCGCGGAGTACGTCGCGTTGAACGAAGCGGGTGGACGGATCGCGTTCGAGGTCCATGCGCGCGACGTCCACCTCGTGATGGGTCCGCAGTCGCGGGAGGTTCCCGTGCCGTTCCGCGTGACCCTCGATGGCGAGCCGCCGGGCGCCGCCCACGGGAGCGACGTCGACGCCGACGGATCCGGCGTCCTCACCTATCCGAGGATGTACCAGGTGATCCGGCAGGAGGGTCCGATCGGCGACCGTCGGTTCGAGATCGAGTTCCTCGAGCGGCGGCGCGAAGGGGTTCTGTTTCACGTTCGGCTGATCCGCCGGCACGTCCCGCCTGATGGCGCCAGGAACATCCGGTCGGCCGTCGCGTCCGGCCCCCCGCCGTTCTAGGCTGCCGACGTGCGATGCGATACGTGCGGACACGAGAACCGGGACGGGGCGAAGTTCTGTGAGGACTGCGCGGCACCGCTGATAGCGCCGACGGCCCCGCACGAGGTCCGCAAGACCGTCACGATCGTGTTCTGCGACGTCGCCGGCTCCACGGCGATGGGCGAGGCGTTCGACCCCGAGTCGGTCCGTCGCGTCATGGAGCGGTACTTCGAGGCGATGCGGACGGCGATCGAACACCACGGAGGCACCGTCGAGAAGTACATCGGCGACGCCGTCATGGCCGTCTTCGGAGTGCCGCAGGTCCACGAGGACGACGCGGTGCGCGCGGTGCGCGCCGCGAGCGAGATGCGCACGGCGCTCGATGCGTTGAACCCGGAGCTGGACCGCGACCACGGGATGACGTTGGCCTGCCGGATCGGGGTGAACACCGGCGACGTGGTGGCCGGCACCGGAGACCAGAAGATCGTCACCGGCGACGCCGTGAACGTCGCGGCTCGCCTGGAACAAGCGGCGGCACCCGGCGAGATCCTGCTCGGCGAACGCACGTTCTCGCTCGTGCGCGACGCGGTCGTCGCCGAGTCGATCGCGGACCTGTCGATGAAGGGGAAGGCCGAGCCGGTGCCGGCTCACCGCCTGGTCGAGGTGGTGCCGGGCGCGGCCGGGTTCGCGCGACACCTCGATGCCCCGATCGTCGGGCGGGGACGGGAGCTCTCGCTCCTGCGCGACGTGTTCGACCGAACGGTGACCGACCAGTCGTGCCAGCTCTTCACGGTGCTCGGCGTCGGGGGGGTAGGCAAGTCGCGGCTGATGGCGGCGTTCACCGACGATGTCGGCGCCCAGGCGACGATCCTGCGCGGTCGGTGCTTGCCGTACGGCGAAGGGATCACGTTCTACCCGCTCGCCGAGGCCTTGATCGACGTCGCGGACCTGCGCGAGGACGACACGCCGGAGGCGGCCCGCCGCAAACTCGCGATGCTCGCCGGCGGTGATGGCGACGCGGCCGCGATCGCGGAGCGCGTCGGGCAAGCGATCGGGCTCCACGGCGGGGAGACCACCCCGGAAGAGGTGCGCTGGGCCGTCCGGGCGCTGCTCGAGCGCCTCGCCGCCGAGCGCCCCGTGGTCTTCGTGATCGACGACATCCAATGGGCAGAGCCCACGTTCATCGAGCTGATCGAGTACATCGCGGATCTGGCTCGCGACGTCCCGATCTTGCTCGCGTGCATGGCGCGCCCCGAGCTGCTCGACGATCGCCCCGGCTGGGCCGGGGGGAAGCTGAACGCGACGTCGATCCTGCTCGAACCGCTGAACGCCGAGGAGTGCGGGCAGCTCGTCACCAACCTCTTGGCGGATGACTCGGTGGATCCCGTGGTCCGCGAGCGCATCGCCACCGCCGCCGAGGGGCACCCGCTCTACGCGGAGGAGATCACGGGCCTCCTGGTCGACGAGGGTCGGCTCGTCTTGAAGGAGGGCCGATGGACGCCGACCGGCGATCTCGCGGACCTGCCCGTCCCACCGACGATCTCGGCGTTGCTCGCGGCGCGGCTGGACAAGCTGCCCGCATCTGAACGCCGGCTGATCGAGGTCGCATCGGTGATGGGGCAGGTCTTCTACCTCGCCGCGGTCCGCGAACTCTCGAGCGAAGTGTCGGATGCAACCGATGGCATCGCTGCGCTGGTGCGCAAGCAGATCATCCGCCCCGAGCGCTCCGACCTGTCCGCGACCGACGCGCTCGGGTTCCGACACCTGTTGATCCGCGACGAGGCGTACGCGTCGATCCCGAAGGCGACCCGAGCGGAGCTCCACGAGCGGTTCGCGGCGTGGCTCGACGAGACGGCGGGGTCGTTGGGCGAGCGCGACGAGATCGTCGGATATCACCTCGAGCAGGCGTACCGGTATCGCGCCGAGCTCGGTCCGCTCGACGACGGGACGCGGGCACTCGCCTATCGAGCGGCGGAGCGGCTCGCCGCCTCGGGCCACAACGCGTACGCGCGACGGGACCTCTCGGCCACGGTGAACCTCCTGGCGCGAGCGACCGAGCTGCTCTCCCCTGGGGATCCGCTCCGGATAGCGCTCCTCGCGGACCTGGGGCTGGCGTTGTCGCGGGCGGACCTCCCACGCGCGGATGACGTGCTCGCCGAGGCGATCGAAGGGGCGCGGACCCTCGGCGACCGCCGGCTCGAGGCGCTCGCGGGCGTGCGTCGGTTGTTCGTCCACATGATGCGCAATGACGGCGTGCAGCAGGCGTCGCTCGAAGAAGCGGAGCGATTCGCGGGATTGTTCGATGGATGGTCGGATGACCTCGGGGTCGCCGAGGCGCTGACCTTGGTCGGGACCATCCACTTCTGGGCCGGACGCTGCGCCGTGGCAGAGGAAGTGCTCGAGCGCGCGACCGAGCATGCGCGCCGGGCCGGGAGCCGATCGCAGGAGGCCGAGAACACCCGACTGCTGACCTTGGTGATCTCTCAAGGGCCTCTGCCCGTCGTCGAGTGGCATCCGTCGATTGGAGGCGATGGGCGAGCGTGCGAGAGGGGATCGGAAGGTGGAGGTGGCCGTCGCGACGAAGCTCGGGGAGCTCGAGGCGATGCTCGGCCGGTTCGGATCGGCGAGGGAGCTGATCAGCCGAGCGACAGCGCTCGCTCGAGAGCTCGGCGACCAGGTGTCGTTGCACCGCGCGCTCACCGACTCGGCCAGGGTGGAGATGATGGCGGACCTCCCGGCGGCGGCGGAGGTGGAGGCGCGAGCGAGCTACGAGATCCTCGATCGGATGGGGAACACGGGGAACCTCGCGAGCACCGCCCCGTACCTCGGCGACATCCTGTACGCCCAAGGGGGATACGACGAGGCCTACGAGCTCTCCGTATTCACCGAACGGATCACGATGCAAGGCGATGTCGACGCTGAGGTCCGCTGGCGATTCCTCCGCGCGAAGACGCTCGCCCAGCGGGGCCGGCACGACGAGGCGGAGCGGTTCGCGTTGGCCGCCGTGGACATCGCCGCCGCGACCGACTACCTGGATCTGCACGCCGACGCCCTCGATGCCCTCGCCGAGGTGTTGCGGCTCGCGGACCGGAACGCTGACGCCGCGGCAACGCTGGGCGAGGCCATCGCGCTGCGCCGGAGGAAGGGGAACGTGGTCGCTGCGGCTCGGGCTGAGCGGACGCTCGCGGAGCTCGGTCCCTAACGCGCGAGTTCGTCGAGGCGTTCGGACATGAGGTGCGCGAGCGCCTCGGGATACGCAGCTCCGTGGGCTTCCGCGACGCCGGGCGCGTGCGTTCGGAAGAAGCGCACGAGTTCCTGCGCTGCTCCAAGCATCGCTTGCCGCTCCATGGGGCAGAACGTCGTTCGCAGCGACGCCAGCTCCGAACCTGGGATCGCCTTCGCCAGCTTCTCGTACGGCTCGTCCTGCGCCTCGGCGCCGTGCTGGATCCGCATCAGGTTGACGCAGTGGCCACGCAGCGCCTCGAGCTGCCCGTACGCCCACCAGAGATCGCCACGCCCGAGCGCCGAGATGAAGTGGGAGAGCTCGTGCCAGAACCAGTTCAGGATCTGCCGCAGATGTTCACGCTGCTCGTCGGGATCGGGCGGCGAGAACGGGAACGTCGCGCCCGCCAAGATCCCGCGCCTGTCAAGGAGCGACCGGAACGGCCCCACGTCGATCTCGTTCAACGCTCCCTCGTGCCCGAAGAAGATCTCTCCCTCGGTCCCGTCGGCCAGGATGAAGAACACGTTCCACGCGCGACCGAAGTGGTCGAGGAACAACGGTTCTCCGAGCCGGCTGATGAGCGCCCGCTGGTCGGCGATGACATCGGCGAACGTCTCATCGGTCGTGATCACACCGAGGTCGAGATCGGAGTGCGCGTCGGCCGTGCCGGTCGCATGAGAACCCGCCAGGAACGCGGCCACGATCCGATCATCGGCAGCACAGCCGTCGATGAATCGCGCGATCACGACGCCGGGGTCATGTCCCATCGATCTACTTCCTGGCCGCGATCTGGAGCAGGTTGCCGCACGTGTCGTCGAAGACGGCGGTCGTGACCGGACCCATCTCGGCCGGCTCCTGGACGAACCGGACACCGAGACCCTGGAGCCGCTCGAACTCCTTCTGCACGTCGTCGACGGCGAAGGACGTGAACGGGATCCCGTCGGTCACGAGCGCCTCCTTGAACGGCGGCACGGCCGGGTGGTCGCTCGGCTCGAGCACGAGCTCCGTGCCGTCCGGGTCGTCGGGCGAGACGACCGTCAGCCATCGCGCCTCGCCCATCGGGATCTCGGTCTTCTTCTGGAACCCGAGGACCTCGGTGTAGAAGGCGAGCGCCTTGTCCTGGTCGTCCACGAAGACGGACGTGAGATGGATCCTCATCGTTGCGCTCCTCTCAGTCGTGGAGATGCCATCGCTCGACGATCTCCTTCAGCGGTGCCGTGTCCAGCGAATGGAACTTGTACCGACCTTCACGCCTGGTGCTTCACGAGGCCCGCCGACTCCAGCACATCGAGATGTTGCGAGACGGCCTGACGCGACGATGCCAAGCCGTGCTTCATCGCGAGCCGGGAGCAGATCTCGAACAGGGTCTGACCGTCGCGCTCGGTCAGCTCATCGATGATGGCTCTCCTCGTCGGGTCGGCGATCGCCCGGTAGAGGTCGGTCACGGCGCGATCATAGGCAAGCGTTTCCTTGCCTGTCAAGGTCGATCCTTCGTGGCGGCGAGCTCTCGTTATCCCAACGGCTCGGGAGACGCAGGGGCGAGCGGATAGACCTTCTGGAGGCCCTGCACTCCTTTCAACTCGACCTCGCGCGCATCCCCGAACCGGAACTCCCCGGTCGGCGCCACCAACGCGTGTACCAGCGCCGAGACGACGACCTCGCCACCTGCCGCCGAAGACGCCACGCGCGCGGCGTAGTTGACCGCGTGGCCGAAGAAGTCGTCGGCTTCCCGTACGGTCTCCCCCACGTGCAGGCCGATCCGAACCCGGATGAGCGACCCCGGGTGGTCGAACGTCTCGCCGATCTCTCGCTGGATCGCCTGCGCGCATGTCAGTGAGCGCCGCGCCGACGCGAACGCCAGCATGAACCCGTCGCCCTGACCCTTGACGACGGTGCCGCCGTGCTCCGCGGTGACGTCGGTGACGACCTCGTTGTGGACCCGCAAGACCTCGAGCCATCGCCGATCCCCGAGGAGGACGTTCAGCTTGGTCGAGTCCTCGATATCGGTGAACGCGATCGTCACCGTGCCGTCCGAGGCCGAGGATCCCGTCAGATCCGGCCGAGACTCGCTCACCGCCTCTGCGATCTGATCGACGGATTTCGTGAGGAAGAACCCGTGCTCCTCGTTCGTCGTCGGGATCGAGCCGTGCCACTGGACCATCCGCCATTCGCCGTGTTCGAGGTGCAGGACGCACGTGAAGCGGTATTCGACCGCACCGCCGACCGCCGCTTCGAACTCCGTTCGCGCCATCGCCCATCCGACGGTGCCTTCCCTCACCGCGTGGACCTCATCGAGCCCGCGCCACGGGTAGCCCTGGAGCTCGCGCATCTGTTGGACCCACACGCGTGCCGCGGCCTCGCCGTCGTACCAGACCTCTTCGGGATCGGTCCCGAAACGCCCGAATCCGGGCTGCCGCGAGATCCGGCCACCGACGGCCTCGTCGTCGCCATCCCGGAGCGCCTCGATGAAGCGGCGCACGACCTCCTGCAACTCCGGGGACGACTCCATCCGCGAAGTCTCACGCGTCGACGTCTTCGCCTGGCAAGCGCTCTCCGGCGTGTAGGTCTGCATGGGGCAGGTGGTTCTCCTAGTCTCGCGTTGTGACCACCGTCCGTCAGCTTTCCCGGACCGACGCGCGACGGATCGCCGTGCAGGCCCAGCTGCTCGGCGCCGAGCGTCCGGCCGGGTTGCTCGATCTGGTGCGGCATCTGGGCTTCCTCCAACTCGACCCGATCGCCGCGGTCGCTCCGAGCGCGGACCTGGTCGTGTGGAGCCGCCTCGGATCGTCGTACCGCCCGTCGGAGCTGCGGAGCGCCCTCGCGGACCGGACGCTCCTCGAGTTGCAGGCCCTGATCCGGCCCGCCGAAGACCTCGCGCTCTACCGCGCCGACATGGCGGCCTGGCCGGGGAACGGCGAGCTCCGCCCTTGGCAGGTGGAGCGGCGCGACTGGGTCAAGGCCAACGACGCCTGCAGGCGCGACATCCTGAAGCGGCTGAAGGCGTCGGGGCCGCTGCCGATGCGCGAGCTGCCGGACACATGCGCGAAGCCGTGGGGGTCGACCGGATGGACCAACAACCGGAACGTCGAGAAGATGCTCGACTTCATGGTGGCGCGCGGCGAGGTCGCGGTCGCCGGCCGGCAGGGAGCCGAGCGGCTCTGGGACCTCGCGAGCCGGGTCTACCCCGACGATCCGGTCGTCCCTGCCGAGGAGGCGGCACGCACGCGCAACGAGCGGCGGCTCCGCGCACTCGGCATCGCCCGAGCCCGCGCCCCGCAGAGCCCGGTGGAGCCGTGGGACGTCGGCGAGGTCGGTGAGCCCGCCGTGGTCGAAGGGGTGAAGGGCGAGTGGCGCGTCGACCCGTCGCTGCTGGATCGTCCGTTCGCGGGCCGCACCGCGTTGCTGTCGCCGTTCGACCGGCTGGTGCACGACCGCAAGCGCGCCCTCGAGCTGTTCGACTTCGACTACCAACTCGAGATGTACAAGCCCGCGGCCAAGCGGCAGTGGGGCTACTACGCGCTGCCGGTGCTGCATCGCGACCGGCTGATCGGCAAGGTCGACGCCACCGCCGACCGCAAGGCCGGCGTGCTGAGGGTCGCCGCGATCCACGAGGACGAACCGTTCAACAAGACGACGGCCGCAGCGGTGCGTCGAGAGCTGAAGGACCTGGCCCGCTGGCTGGAGCTCGAACCGATCCTTCCCGCCTGACGCCAGGCGTCGACCGCCTTCGCGTTCAGCTGATGCGCCTTCCTGAAGCGCGACAACTAGGCTCCGAACATGGATCACCTCGAGTCGCTTCCGCTTGAAGGTGGCGGGTCCCTCGAGTACTGCGTGTCGGACTCGGGCGGCGCTGCAGACTGGCTCTTCTTCCACGTCGGCACGCCGTCCGCCGCGGTGCTGTTCCCGCACATGACGGAGGCCGCTGCACGTCGCGGCATCCGGATCGTCACGTACTCGCGCGGCGGGTATGGCAGGTCGACGCGCAGCCCGGCGCGTGCGGTGGCACAGGAGGCGCGCAACACGGCAGCACTCGCCGATCACCTGGGCATCGCGACGTTCCACGTCGTCGGATGGTCGGGCGGCGGATCGTCGGCACTCGCGTGCGCAGCGCATGCTTCCGGAGCGTGTTCGATCCTGCGTCGTCCTCGCAGGCAGCTCGCCGCGGGAGGAAGTCGGGCCCGAGTGGTTCGGATGGCACGACCCCGGATACGTCGAGGAGCTCCGGACGCTCGCGTTCGGCTCGCCCGAGACGTACCGGCAGGCGTACGTGGACGCGGCGGGTGCGATCGCCGAAGACAACGGTTTCGAGGACCCCACGCTCCCCGAAGTGGACCGCGAGACGCTCGCGCGCCGTCCGGACCTGGCTGACGCGGTCGCGGACTCGTGGCGGCGGGCCCTGGAGGGAGGCGTCGACGGCTGGATGGACGACGCCGTGGCCTCGGCGCGTCCGTGGGGTTTCAGCGTGCGCGATATCCGCGTTCCGGTGACGATCCGTCACGGCGAGCTCGACACGTACGTCCGGGTCGAGCATGGACGCTGGCTCGCGGCGAACGTCCCGGACGCGCGCGCCCAGATCCTGCCCGGGCACGGGCACGTATCGATCGTCGACCCGTTCGAGCCGGTCGTCGACGCCCTCCTGTCGGGATGAACCGGAGGCGACAGCCACGGTAGGCTCCCGACGTGACCTGGTACGCAGGCGAGGACGTCGCGGAGCGAACCGGGGTCGAGCCTTCCTACGTCATCCGATTGGTGGAACTCGGCATCCTGGTTCCCGAGCAACCCGACCGCTTCTCGGCGGGCGATGTGCGCCGTGTGCTGATGGCACGATCGCTCGAGGATGCCGGCATCCCGCTCGACGACGTGGCCGCCGCCGTCCGACACGGCGCCCTGTCGTTCTCGTTCTTCGACGCCGCCGGCTACGACCGGTTCGCCGGCCTCGCGACCGAGACGTTCCAGCAGGTCAGCGATCGGACCGGGGTCCCCTTGGAGCTCCTGACGGTGGTCCGCGAGGCGATCGGGATGGCGGAGCCGTCACCGCACGACCGCCTGCGCGAGGACGAGATGGCGATCGTGCCCTTCCTCGAGTTGCAGGTCGCTGAGGGGTTCAACCCGTCGGTGATCGAGCGACTGCTCCGGGTGGCAGGCGACAGCACACGCCGGATCGCCGAGGAGGAGGCCGCCTGGTGGACCACGGAGGTGATCGAGCGAGGCATCGCCGCGGGCAAGGGCCCGGAGGAGATCGGGAGCGCCGACCTCACGGACCGGATCTCGCCGCTCGCGGAGCAGACGGTCCTCGCCTTGTACCACGCCCATCAGGCGCGGACCTGGACCGGCAACATCGTCGAGGGGTTCGAGGTACTTGATGTCGCAGGCGGGGATCCGCAGCCGCCTCGAGCGGCTGCCCGCGATGTGCTTCCTGGACATCACCGGCTACACGCGACTGACGCAGGAACACGGCGACGATGCGGCGGCCGAGCTCGCGTCGACGGTCGCGCGGTTGGTCCGGCGCAGCTCCATCCAGCACGGCGGCAAGCCCGTCAAGTGGCTCGGCGACGGCGTGATGTTCTTCTTCGCCGACCCCGGCCCGGGCGTCCGCGCGGCCCTCGAGATGGTGGATGGGATCGCGGCCGCCGGCCTGCCGCCGGCCCACGTCGGCCTGCACGCGGGACCGGTGCTCTTCCAGGAGGGCGACTACTACGGCCAGACCGTGAACCTCAGCGCGCGGATCGCCGACTACGCGCGACCCGGCGAGGTGCTCGTCACGCAGGCGGTCGCCGACGCCTCGCACGAGGACGGGATCGCGTTCGCGGACATCGGACCGGTGGAGCTCAAAGGGGTATCCGGAGCGGCGCACCTGTTTCGAGCCCACCGCGCCTGACGGCGAGGGTCCGCGGGCATGGCATATCCTTCGCGTCGGCACGCACAGCGAGGGGGAGCCCATGATCGAGAATGGCTCGGGCAAGACGTCGGACAAACGTGGGCTCGGCGGCGGGGCGATCGCGTCGCTCGTCGGCGTCGGGTGTTCTGGTCACCTTCATGCTCCAGAACACCGAGGACGTGCGGCTCGACTTCCTCGTCTGGCACTTCACCTGGCCGCTCTGGCTCGTCACGATGGCGTCGGCGGTCCTCGGCGCGCTGGTGTGGTTCGGCGTCGGCGTGATGCGCCGTCACCGGCGCCGCAAGGAGCGCCGCGAAGACCGGCGGGACTGACCTTCGTCCGCAGCGCTAGCATCCGGGCATGCCCGATATCCGCGTCGTCCCGTTCCTGGTCTCCGAGCTTCGGTTGCCACTCGACGAGCAAGAGCTGCTGCAGCGCGAGTGGTGGCCGTCGTACGCGCACGCGGTGATCCATCGGGACGGTGTGTTCCTGTTCGACAACGGGGCCGGGTTCGGCAACGCCGAGGTCGAGTCGACGTTCACGCCGCGGGTGACGGCGATCGAAGACGCGCTCGCGCAGCACGGCATCGCGCTCGCCGACGTCACCGGCGCGGCGAACTGCCACCTGCACTTCGACCACAGCGGCCAGAACGTCCGGCTCACGGGTGTGCCGATCTTCGTCCAACGCGCCGAATGGGAGAAGGTGCACGAGCCCGACTACACGGTGCCGGAGTGGATCGACGTGCCCAGCCTGACGTACGAGCTGCTGGACGGCGAGATCGAGGTTGCGCCCGGGTTGCGGTTGATCCCCACACCCGGGCACACGGCGGGCCATCAGTCGCTCGTGCTGGACGCCGAGGACGGGCCGGTCGTGCTCGCCGGGCAGGCGGTGCAGTCGCGTGCCGAGTGGGAGGGCGCGACGGAGCCGTCGGCATCCGGCGCGTCGGCAGCGAAGGATCCCGGCTATCCGAGCTCGGTCGAGCGTCTGCGCTCGTTCGACCCGGTTCGGGTGCACTTCGCGCACGATCCCGACGTCTGGGAGCGTTGACCGCCGGCTCTCCGCGTCACCCGGGTCGGCTATCCTCCGCAGCCATGAGCGGTTCGCTGCTCGACGAGGCGTTCGCGCACCACGTCTGGGCGACGCTGCGGTTGATCGACACGTGCATGACGCTCACGCCGGAACAGCTGAACGCGCCGGTGCCCGGCACCTACGGCTCGATCCTGGAGACGATGCGGCACTCCGTCGGCGGCGACACCTACTACCTGTCTCACCTGACGGCCGATCCGGCTCGGGAGATCGAGTCGAGTCAGATGGACCTGCGGGAACTGCGGGTCGCGATGGAAGCCGACGCACGGACGTGGAACGAACTGCTCGCTACACACCTCGACCCGGGCGCGATCGTGAAGGATGAAGACGGGGCCGGCTGGCAACGAGATGCCTCGACGGGTATCCGGCTCGCCCAGGCACTCCACCACGGGACCGACCATCGGAGCCAGATCTGCACCGCCCTCACGATGCTCGGCATCGAACCGCCGCTCATCGATGTCTGGGCGTTCGGGGCGGCAGACGGGCGGCGTGGTCGAGACCGAGTCCCCACCCGCGTCCTGATCGGGGTCGCGCGCCGATAGCGCCGCGGCCGAGAGACGTGTCAAGCTACGCGACTCGGTGCCCGAGATGCTCGGAACGGACGGAGGGGTGGTATCTCATGCGGAAGCTCTCGACGGTGTTCGTGGCGGCGGCGCTGATGGTCTCGATGCTGCAGGGAGGCATCCCGGTCGCGCGAGCAGGCGGCGGCGAGACGTTCTACCTCGCGCTCGGCACGTCGCTCGCGGTCGGCTTCCAGCCCAACCGGGGCGAGACATCGAAGGGCTACGTCGACGTCCTGTGGCGGCGCATGGCGCAGCAGATCCCGGGACTCAGCCTGAAGAACGTCGGCTGTCCCGGCGAGACGAGCAGCTCGATGATCACCGGGACGCATCCGCACTGCCGGTACCCGGAGGGGTCGCAGCTGGACGCGGCGGTCGCGTTCCTGCAAGCGCATCCGGCACAGGTCGCCTTCATCACGGTCGAGGTCGGCGCGAACGACTTCATCGGAGCATGCCTCAGGGACACCGGCAGGCTCGACCGGGCGTGCGCGGCCGACCTGCTCCCCCGGCTGCAGACCAGGCTGACGCGCATCGTCGACGCCCTGGCTGCGGCGGCACCGGACGTACCGATCGTCGGCATGACGTACTACGACCCGCTGCTGGGGTTATGGGGCCTCGTCCCGGGCGGTCGCGCGCTGGCCCGTGCCGACGCGCGGATCTGGGCCGACCTGAACGCGACGTTCGCGACCGCGTACGGCGATGCCGGAGCCACGGTGGCGGATGTGGCGGCGACGTTCCAGGTCGACGACTTCAGCGGATACCGTCGTCGTACCCGGTCGTGGTGAAGCTCCCCGTGAACGTGGCGAACACCTGCCGTTGGACGTGGTTCTGCTCGCCGAGGTACGCGGGCGATCCGCACGCCAACGCCATCGGCTACCGCAAGATCGCGGACACGTTCGACCAGGCGATCCAGGCGGTGTTGCCGTAAGGCACTCCGGCCGAAGGGTTTGGTCGAACGCCTAGGAACGCATGGCGTCGGCGATCGCCGCGACCTGTTTCAGATGGGCCCGTTCGTGCACGGCGATCCGCTGCGCCTGGGAGAGCACGGTGCGCTCCACCGGCTTGCCCGCTCCCGTGAACGTCGCATCTCGGGACCACCCTTCCGGAGGCAACGGCTCGAGGATCGCCAGGAGCTCTTCGCGCTGCCGCGTGTACGCGCGGAGCGACGGCCGGAACGCGCGGTCGGGGTAGTCCGTCTCGTGGATCCACGTCCTGGGGTTGATCGGCGCGGATCGTCGGGTGCTGCTCGCCGAGCATCGTCGAGATGCTGCCGCCCCACATGTCGTCGCAGGAGCGGAGATGGGCAAGCACATCGTTCGCGGACCACGCATCGGGAGCGGGCCGGGTCGTCAGCTCAGCGGGCGTCAGTCCTGCCGTGACCTCGGCCAGCCGAGGAGGCGCCCCCGCGAGCATGGTGAGCACCTGTTCGATCGTGAGGTCGCGCTCCGCCACGTGCGTCATCGTCGCACGCGGCGACCTCGCGGCGTCAGGAACGGATCGAGATGGGATCCCCCACGCGGACGGTTCCGCTCTTCGTGATCCGGGCGTTCATGCCGCGCAGGCGAAGCGCACGGCCCTCGGGAGTGCTCACGAATCGCAGCGCGTCCTTGCCGAACCGGGCCGAGTACTTCGCGCATCCGGTGTGCGGCGTCTTCGAGACCTCGATCTCGGCATCCCCGATCGCGAGCCTGGTTCCGGCAGGCAGATGTTCGGTGCTGATATCGAAGTCCGCGTAGATCTGATCGCCGGCCAGCGGCCACTGCGAGACATCACCGGCGACCGCGGCGGCGGCGCGGGCGTTCATCACCGTGAGCTGCGCTGCCGGATCCCCCGAGCCGTCAGGTGTGTGGCGGTTCCCCCGCACGCGCCAGGTGTCGCCGACCAACCCTTCGGCCACGTCCAGTCGGGCCTCGTCCACGACCTCCCGCTCGTCGACCGCGGGGCGCCGCACGATCAGCACGACGACACCGGCGTCGGTCGGTGCATCGCGGATGCCGTCGACCATCGCCTCGAGCTCTTCGAACGTGCGCATCGTCGGCCAAGGGTAGCGCGGAGCCCCGACGCGCTGTGGCTCGACCTACATGTGGGTTGTCATATGTACGGGTCGACATACGATTCTCAGGTCGACGCGATCCATAGGTGTGAAGGGGGCCGCATGACTGGAGGAACGTTCACCACGACGATCCAGGCACCTCCGGAGAAGGTGTGGGCGGTGGTCGCCGATGTCGGCACCCACGCGTCGTGGTCACCGAAGACGTACACGATGGAGTGGACAGGAGGCGAGCCCAACCAGGTCGGCTCGACGTTCCATTCGAGCAGGGTGGATCCCCGGCAACGAGCACAACGAGAACGACGTCGTGATCACCGAGCGCGTCGAACCGACGCGGTTCGCATTCAACGCGACGGATCCGCAGGGCGTGTTCGTCAACGTGTGGGATCTGCGGCCCGGGGCCAACGGTGGTACAGAGGTCGCGTTCACGCTCACGTTCCCGAAGATGCACGGCGTCGTCGCGGTGATGGCACCGATCCTGTTTCGCATTCACCGGCAAGCGCGACATCCGGGCGCGGATGACGAAGCTCAAGCAGACGGTGGAGTCACAGACCTGAGCGCTCGAGGCCTGCCATCGGCGGGATGGGGAGGAACCAGGGACATGCCGTTGACCGGAGAGTACGAACCGAGCACATCCGCGTGGTCGCGGAAGCAGACCGAGCTCTACGAGGCGACGAACGGCGAGCAGGGTGGTGACCTCCGCGGCAGGCCGGTGATCGTGCTGACCTCGATCGGCGCGAAGACCGGCAAGATCCGCAAGACCGCCCTGATGCGCGTCGAACACGACGGCGTGTACGCGGTGGTCGCGTCGCTCGGCGGCGCCCCGCAACATCCCGTCTGGTACTACAACCTCAAGGAACACCCGCACGTCGAGTTGCAGGACGGCGCCACCAAACGCGACTACACGGCACGCGAGGTCACGGGCGACGAGAAAGCCGTCTGGTGGGAGCGGGCGGTCGACACCTGGCCCGATTACGCCACGTACCAGACCAAGACGGACCGGCAGATCCCGGTGTTCGTGCTCGAACCGATGGCCTAGGTCGCGAACTCCGTTCACGACACCCTGACCTTCTGTGGCAGGATTCGGCACCACGCTCGAAGGGGAGGGCTCATGAGGCGCTTGGCCATGGTGCTGGTCGCGGCGGTCGCGGCGACATCCGTGTGGGCGGGATCGGCAACCGCGAACCGGGGATCTCGCGGGGCCACGCCTGCGCGTCCGATGCTGGTGGCGCTGGAGCCCGGCGTCGAGATCACGCCCCTGATCAACTCCGGTGACCACGTGGGCGACGCGTTCCAGTACACGGGTGTGCCCGACGGCATCGGCATCTACCAGAGCGCCCCCGGCCGACTCGAGGTGTTCACGAACCACGAACTCTCCTACCGGTACGGCGATCCTGCGTGGTCACGCGTCTCGCATCTGACGCTCGACGCGGACGGCGCCGTGGTGTCGGCGAGCTACGCGGTCGACGGGACCGAACGGTACGAATACTTCTGCTCGTCGACGCTGACGACCCTCGACGGCGTGCCCTGGTACTTCACGGGGGAGGAGTGGTTCGCGTCGCCGCGCGGGGGCATGTCGATCGCCATCAACACGCTCACGGGCAAGGTCGTGAAGACCCCGCAGTTCGGGTCGCTGAACCACGAGAACGTCGTGCCGCTCCAGGGGATGGCGCGCGCGGCGATGTTCCTGTCCGAGGATTCGTTCCGCCTGCGCTCGCAGGCGTACGCGTACTTCGCGGACGACTTCGCGGGCGCGATCCACGGGGACGGCGCCTTCACGGTCTGGGTGCCCGACGATCAGGGGGACGGCGATCCATCGACGAACGACATCGCCAAGGGCGAGACGCTTTCCGGACGATTCGTGACGATCCCCCACGCCGACACGTACACCGGTTTGCAGCTGAACGAGAAGGCGGAGGCGCTCGGCTCGTTCAACTTCATCCGTATCGAGGACGCCGCCACCGACCCGGGCAACCCCGGCGTCGTGTACTTCGCGGACACCGGGGCGAACAAGGCGGAATCGAAGCTCGGACGCATCTACCGGATGACGTTCGATCCCGCGCATCCGCGTCAGGCGTCGCTCGAGGTCGTGCTGGACAGCGGCGCAGGTGACGACATCGTGAACCCGGACAACCTCGGCATCGACGCACACGTCCTGTTGATCCAGGAGGATCGCAACGACAAGGCATCGGGATACGCACGCGTCCTGATGTACGACCTGACCACCGGGGACCTCACTGCGGTGGCGCGGCTCGATCCGCCGGAGGCCGTGATGGAGCGCGGTGGCGGCCCCGGCGTGTGGGAATCGAGCGGCGTGGTCGACGCGAGCGCGTTCTTCGGACCGGGGTCGTGGCTCCTCAACGTCCAGGCGCACGACACCAGGATCATGCAGCAGGGGATCGATCTGGAGATCGACTCGGCTCCGGGTCAACGCGGCCAACTGATCCTGCTGAGGATCCCGGGCAGCTGAGGTCAGCTCGCGACTCGGTAGGCTCATCTACTCGGCGATCCCATGACGGACACACCCACGACGATCGACGACTACATCGGCGCGTTCCCGGCGCACGTGCAGACGATCCTGCAGGAGGTGCGAGCCAGGCTCAGGAGCGCCGTGCCGACCGCGGACGAAGGCATCAGCTACGGGATCCCGGTGTTGACGCTCGACGGCCGGTACCTGGTGTACTTCGCGGGTTGGAAGCACCACATCTCCGTGTACCCGCTCCCCGAAGGTGACGCATCCCTCGACGAGGAGATGGCGCCGTACGTGGCGGGCAAGGGCACCCTGAAGTTCCCGCTGTCCGAGCCGATCCCGTACGAACTCGTCGAACGGGTGGCTGCGCGACTCCTCGAGGAACGGATCGCTAGCGGTCCTTGAGGAGTTGACGAAGCGCGTCCCGGCGAACCTTGCCTGCCGCGTTCCGCGGGATCTCGGTCACGCGGCGAACCTCGTGCGGGACGTCGTACGGAGCGATCGAGGCGCCGACGACGGGGAGCAGGGCGTCGGGGTCGACCTCGGGATCCGCGACGATCCCCACCACGATGCGTCCGTCCACGTCGACCGCCGCCACGTCGGAGAGCCCCGGCGAGCCGTAGAGCGCACGCTCGATCGTGGCCGGGTACACGGCGACGTCGCCGACGCGCATCACGGACGACGCTCGATCGATGAACGTGAGGTATCCGTCCGCATCGATCACCCCGACGTCGCCGGTCGGGAACCAGCCGTCCGCATCACGGACAGGCGGGCGGCGCCAATAGCCGGCCGACACGTTGGGGCCGCGGATCCACCATTCCCCCACCTCGCCGGGTGCACAGATCGACCCGTCGGATCGCACCGAACGGACCTCGACGAACGGCACCGGCCGGCCCACCGATCCTGCGCGCGTCGCGTCATCCTGATCGAGGAGCGACACGATCGGAGCGGCCTCGGTCAGTCCGTACCCGTGGAGCAGCGGCACCCCTCTGTCGAGGTACGCGCGGATCAACGCCTCCGGCGCGAGACCGCCGCCCACCACGCCCGTCCTGACGCTCGAGAGATCGGCGCCCCGCCACCCAGGAGCATGCAGCATGGCCTGGAGCAGATCGGGATTGGCGAACAGCACCGTCACGTGGCTCCGCGCGATCGTGTCCAGCACGGCCTGACCGTCGGTGCTCGGCGGGACGACCACCGACCCGCCGGTGAACAAGGTGGGCAACACGGTCACCCCCAGACCACCCATGCGTGTGAACGGCGCGGCCGCGAGGGTGACGTCCGCCGGCCCGATGGCACACTCCGACACCATCTGGATCACGTCCCACAGCACGTTCCCGTGCGAGAGGATCACGCCCTTCGGCGGGCCGGTCGTGCCGGACGTGTACGCGAGGATCGCGAGATCGTCGGACGCCGCCTCCCAGGTCGGGAACGCCGCGCTCGTCACGTCTGCGTCGAACGCTGCAGCCTCGTACCTCCGGGATGCCGGCGTCGGGATGCGTCGCCGGCGACGCGCGGATCAGCAGCCGCGCGCCGGAGTCCTCGAGCACTGACCTGACCTCATCCTCGGGTCGCGCGGGATGGATGGGCACCCAGACCGCTCCGATCGCCGTCGTCGCGAACAGCGAGACGAGCGCGAACGGGTGGTTCCCGCCGTGGAACGCGACCCGATCGCCGATGCCGATCCCGCGCTGACGGAGCATCGTGGCGGCCGCGCCGATCTCCCGCGCGAGGTCGGCGTACGAACGCGTGGCGTCCTCGGTCACGAGCGCGGCGCTCGCCGGGGAGCGCGCTGCACGGCGTTCGATCCACGTCCCGAGGCCGGCGAATCCCATCGGAGGATGCTACGTCGGGTGAGCGTCGAGCTCCGCGAGCCGCCGCTCGAGCAGGCGGCGCTCAGCGCCGTCATCGACCAGCGCCAGCGCCGCGCGATAGGCATCGCGCGCCTCGTCGGTTCGGCCGAGCCGGCGCAGGAGCTCGCCTCGGGTGGAGTGGAGGTAGCGGTAGTCGTCCAGGTCGAGGCGATCGATGATGTCGAGCCCGGCCTCGGGTCCATCGGCCTCCGCCACCGCGACGGCCCTGCTCAGCTCCACGACCGGAGAATCCGTCAGTCGGGAAAGCTCTCCGTAGAGCGCGGCGATCTGCGGCCAGTCGCAGGGAACGTCGGCGTGCAGGGATGCGATCGCCGCTTGCACGACGTACGGACCGCGGCCGTGCAGGACCAGCGCCCGGTCCAGCACCGCTCGCCCGTCCGCGATCTGCGCCGCGTCCCAGAGCCCGTGGTCCTGATCCGCGAGCAGGACCAACTCCTCGCCGTGGAAACGAGCTTCACGCCGCGCATCCAGCAGCAGCATCATCGCGAGCAGTCCGTGCACCTCCGGCTCGTCGGGCATCAGCTCGGCGAGCGCCCGACCGAGTTGCAGCGCCTCGGACGCCAGATCGTCCTGCCCGCCGTACCCCTCGTTGAAGATCAGGTAGACGACGGCCAGGACGGCGTCGAGGCGGTCGGCCAACAGGTGGTCGGGGGGCACGCGGAACGGGATCCCGGCCGCCTTGATCTTGCGCTTCGCACGCACCAGTCGTTGCGCCATCGTCGGCTCGGGGACCAGGAACGCTCCGGCGATCTGTGCGGTCGTGAGGCCGCCGAGCGTCCTGAGGGTGAGCGCGACTTGGGCGTCGAGCGCCAGCGCCGGGTGACAGCAGGTGAAGATGAGCTCGAGCCGCTCATCGGGGAACGTGGTCGCGTCCATCGTGTCCTCCATCGCCTCCGGCACTTGGAGCAGCCGCGTCTTGGCGATCAGCGTGCGATCGCGGCGGATCCGATTGATGGCTCGGTTGCGCGCGGTCGTGATCAGCCACGCGCCGGGGTTGGTCGGCATCCCGTCTCGTGGCCAGCGCTCCGCGGCGATCGCGAACGCCTCCTGCGCGGCTTCCTCGGCGAGGTCGAAGTCGCCGAGGAAGCCGATCAGGGAAGCGAGGACGCGTCCCCACTGATCGCGGAAGACCTGTTCGAGGATCGCTACCACTCCACGATCGGACGCACCTCGACCGCGCCGCCGAGGCGTGCCGCCGGGACCCGCGCGGCCAGCTCGATCGCGGCGTCGAGATCGTCGGCCTCGTACAGGAAGTAGCCGCCGATCGACTCCTTGATCTCGACGAACGGGCCGTCCGTGGTGAGCGTCTTGCCGTCCTGCACCCGGACCGTGGTCGCCGTCTCGGGAAGATCCAGACCCATGCCCGGCGTCACGCCCGGGGTCTGGTTGATGGCCTGGTAGTCGGCGTAGACGGCCTGCTGCTCGTCCTGCGACAACGTGGCCCAGGCCTCCGGCGACGCCGGTGTGGGCGTGTCGCCCTGGTGGATCAACAGCATGTACTTCATGGCTTCCTCCTTCAGGAAGGGGTCGCCCATGAGACAAACGGCGGTCCCTCATCTCGACACATCCCGGGAGGAATGACGATATCCGCGTTCGCCCTGCGATGGAGTCTTGACCACCGATACCGGAGCGCGTCCCTCAGCACATGACTCGAACGTGTTCCGGGGATGGGGCTTGACAGTGCCTCTCGTGATGTTCTATAACCTTCTTGTTCTATAAGGAGATGGTTATCGATGGCGATGGATCAGCTCGATGCGGTGTTCGGAGCGCTCGCGGACCCCACCCGGCGCGCGATCCTCACCCGGCTGACGCAGGGTGAGGCGAGCGTTGCCGAGCTCGCCGCGCCGTTCCGCGTCTCACAGCCGGCGATCTCGCGGCACCTCAAGGTGCTCGAGCGGGCAGGGTTGATCTCACGCACCCGTCGGGCGACCGCCCGGCTCAGCCATCTCCGAGCCGAGCCGCTCCGCCAGGCGACGGTGTACCTGGCCGGGTACCGGGAGTACTGGGAGCAGAGCTACGAACGGCTCGAAGAACTGCTCGCCGTCTTGCAGGAACAGGAGACCGACCGATCGCGACCAGGCGATCCGACAGGAAGGAGCACATCATGAGCGAGCTGCAGGTCACCGCGGAACCTGGCGTACCGCAGGTGCTGACGAGCCGCGATCTCGACGCGCCGGTGACGCTCGTGTATCGCGCGTTCACGGAGCCGGAGCTGATCGCACAGTGGCTCGGACCACGGAAGTACACGATGACGGTCGATCGCTACGACCTCCGCGACGGCGGCACGTGGCGGTACGTCCACACGGACGAAGCCGGCAACGCGTACGGCTTCCACGGCGTGTTCCACGGCGAGCCGTCACCCGACGGCATCGTGCAGACGTTCGAGTTCGAGGGCGCGCCCGGCCACGTCCAGTTGGACACGGTCACGTTCGAGGAGCACGACGGGAAGACCACCGTCCGCACCAACTCGGTCTTCCAGTCGGTGCAGGCTCGCGATGCGATGGTCGACGCCGGGATGGCCTCGGGCATGAGCGAAGGCTTCGAGCGCCTGGACGAGCTGCTCGATCGGCAGTTGAAGGGCCGACACGAGACGGACGGCTGACGCCGTCCCGGAAGGAAGGAGCAGACCATGCAGAGGATCACACCGTGCCTGTGGTTCGACACCCAGGCCGAGGAGGCCGCGAACTTCTACGTCTCCCTGTTCGAGGACTCGAAGGTGACGGACGTCCAGCGCCTGGACGGCACACCCGAGCGGCGACAACGTGGCGCTGGTGTTCTTCACGCTCGCCGGCCTGGAGTACATGGCCATCAACGGCGGACCGCAGTTCCCGTTCACCGAGGCGGTCTCGTTCAACGTCAGCTGCAAGGACCAGGACGAGGTGGATCGGCTCTGGTCGGCGCTGACGGCCGACGGCGGCGAGGAGAGCCAGTGCGGATGGCTGAAGGATCGGTTCGGCCTGAGCTGGCAGATCATCCCCGAGCGGATGGGTGAGCTCCTGAGCGACCCCGACCCGGAGCGCCGCCAGCGGGCCATGCAGGCGATGCTGCAGATGCAGAAGATCGACCTCAAGGTGATGGAGGACGCCGCGAACAGCGCCTGAATCGATCCGGGCATCTCAGGACCTCCTTCAGCCCTTCACGAACGGTTCACATCTCGGCGCCAACGTGGAGGCAGGACGCGAGACAAGGAGGTCCGAGATGCGTCGAGGGATCGGAGCAATCGCACTGATCGTGGTGATCCTGGCCGGAGTCGGCATCGGGGTCGCCTCGTACCGGGCGGGCGAGCGCAACGGCATCGCCCAGGGGATCGAGCAGGTCCAGGTCGCGCAGGACAACGGCCAAGAGGTCCAGGTCGTCCACGTGGTGGGAGACGGCCACGGGGGGTTCTTCTTCCCGGGCTTCTTCCTGTTCCCACTGTTCTTGATCGGGGGGATCTTCCTGATCAAGGGGATCTTCATGGGAGCCGGGCGGTTCGGCAGAGGCGGACCGCACGGCTACGGTCCGGGTCCGTGGAACGACGAGGGACGGCGCCGGTTCGAGGAGCAAGCGAACGAGTGGCATCAGCGCCAGCACGGCGAGGTGTCGCCCTCCGAGGCCACGCCCACGGCCTGACCGACGACGCGTGACGGGGCGGAGGCACGGTTGCCTCCGCCCCTCGCGCGCGAGAGGCTCGCACCCATGCAGAGGATCCTGGTCGTCGAGGACGAGATGCAGATCGCGCGCAACCTCCGCGACTACCTCGAGGTCGCGGGCTTCGACGTGACGGTGGTCGGCGACGGATCCTCGGCCGTCGCGAGCGCTCGGGGAGACCGTCCCGACCTGATCGTCCTCGATCTCGGGCTCCCGGGCATGGACGGACTCGACGTGGCGCGAGAGCTTCGGCGCGCGGGCACGACGCCGATCGTGATGCTGACGGCGCGCGGTGAGGAATCAGATCGCATCGTCGGCCTCGAGCTGGGCGCCGACGACTACTTGGTCAAGCCGTTCAGTCCGAAGGAGCTGGTGGCCCGCGTGCGCGCGGTCCTCCGCCGGACCAGCGGCGCCACCGCCGGCGCCGAGATCCTGCGCGCCGGCGACGTCCAGATGGACCTGCCGAAGATGCGGGCGCACGTGGCAGGTCGCGCCGTCGACCTCACCCCCACGGAGTTCCAGCTCCTGGCGACCCTCGTGCGCGAGCCCGGCCGCGTGTTCACGCGCGGACAGCTGCTGGATGCGCTCCACGGGGTGACGATCGAGTCGTACGAGCGCGCGATCGACGCCCACGTGAAGAACCTCCGTCGCAAGATCGAACCGGAGGTCGGCCGGCCTCGCTACATCCTCACCGTGCACGGTGTCGGGTATCGGTTCGCCGATGACTGACAGGGGCGGGCACGGACCGCCGTGGCAGGGAGGCATGGGCGGCCCCGGATGGGGCGGTCCTCCGTTCGGACCCGGACGCCGGTTCCGCCGGGGAGCGTTCGTCGCCCTGCTGGCCGTGGCGCTGTTGGTCGCAGCGCTCGCCACGATCCTCGCGTCGATCTTCACCGGCAACCACCCGGCGCCCTGGATCACGATCGCGGTATCGATCGCCGTCCTGGCAGGGCTCGCGTTCAGCGGCCGATGGTTCTGGCGGAACGCTCGCACGATCGGCGCACTCATGGATGCGGCCGATCGCGTCGCCGACGGCGACCTTACGACCCGCGTCGCCGATAGCGATGCACGACAGCTCGGGCGACTCACCTCGTCGTTCAACGAGATGGCCGAGCATCTCGAGACGAACGAACAGCGCCGGCGCGAGCTGCTGGCTGATATCGCGCACGAATTGCGCACGCCGCTGCAGGTGATCCGCGGATCGGTCGAGGGGATGCTCGACGGCCTCTATCCCGCCGACGCCGCTCGCCTCCGTCCGCTCTTGGACGAGACCGTCGTGATGGCTCGATTGCTGGATGACCTCCGCACGCTCTCGATGGCCGAGGCGGGCGTCCTCGAGCTGCATCGCGAGTCGGTCGATCCGCGGTCGCTGGCGGACGACGTCGTGAATACGTTCCGCTCGATGGCGGTCGACCGCGGCATCACGTTGGAGTCGCGGCACGATGCGGGCGTCCCCGCGATCATCGACGCCGACCCCGTCCGCGTCGCCGAGGTGCTGAACAACCTCATCGCGAACGCGCTTCGCCACACGCCCTCGAGCGGTCACGTGTCGGTGACGGTGAGCGGCGCACCGCACGAGAACGTGTCGTTCGCGGTCGAGGACACGGGCCCCGGCATCAACCCCGATCTCCTGCCGTTCGTGTTCGATCGGTTCACGACCTCCGCCGACGTCGACGGGACCGGGCTGGGACTCGCGATCGCCAAGCGCCTGGTCGAGGCGCATGGCGGCACGATCGATGCGTCCTCCGACGCGAACGGCACGACGATCCGATGCACGTTCCCCGCGCGCGAGGATCGTTAACCGACGCGTAACGCCGCCCCGCGCGAAGGGGGCGATGATGGATCGCGTGGAGACGACGCCCCGCATCCGTACCGTCACGCCCGATGATCTCGAGGCGGTGAACGACATCTACAACCACTACGTGCGAACGTCGCACGTGACGTTCGACCTGGAATGCATGACGTTGGAGCATCGACGTGCGTGGCTGAAGGAACACGAGCCGGATCGTCATCCGGTCCTGGTCGCGACGCGGGACGAGCGGATCGTCGGCTACGCGAGCGCCGGACGCTTCCGCGCGCGACCGGGATACGACACCACCGTCGAGACGAGCGTCTACGTGGACCATGCCGCGAGTGGAACGGGCGTCGGCACCTCGTTGTACGGCGCTCTGTTCGACATGCTCGCCGGCCGAGACCTGCATCGCGCGGTCGCGGGGATCGCGTTGCCGAACGATGCGTCGATCGCGCTGCACCTCCGGACGGGCTTCCGGCAGGTCGCGCACTTCACCGAGCAGGGGCGGAAGTTCGAACGCTACTGGGACGTCGCCTGGTTCGAACGCCCGCTTACCTGACGCGACCGCCCGCCGGAATATCGCTGGCCAACCCGAAGGTTGGCCAGACATCCGAGGCTTAGGAGGAGCGCATGCGAGCACTCGCGTTGGCGTCGTTCGATGTTCCCGCAGCCATGATGGATGTCCCCGAACCGGTCGCCGGAGCGGGTGAAGTGCTGGTGCGGGTCCGCGCGGCGTCGGTCAATGCGTACGACCTCGGGGTCGCGGCCGGGTTCATGAAGGACTATCTGCCGTACGAGTTCCCGGCGGTGATCGGGAACGACGTCGCCGGCACGATCGAGGCGCTCGGTGATGGCGTGGACGGGTTCTCGATCGGGGATCGGGTGTTCGGCACCATGGGCTCGAAACCGGCGATCCATGACGGGGGGTTCGCGGAGCTCGCGAACCCACAAGCTGCCGCGGTCGCGAAGACGCCGGACGCGCTTTTCGATCAGGATGCGGGGTCGCTCGGTGTGGCCGGCACGACCGCGATGAGCGCGGTCGAAGCGGTCGCCCCCAGCGCAGGTGCTCGGGTGCTCGTGATCGGTGCCACCGGTGGGGTCGGCACGTTCGCGATCCAGCTTGCCGCGCTGCGAGACGCGCACGTGATCGCGTCCGTCCGTCCGGGCGACGAGGGCTTCGTCACCGACCTTGGCGCCGGCGAGACCGTCGACTACACGGCCGACCTCACCGCCACGATCCGCGAGCGCTACCCCGACGGGATCGACGCCGTCATCGACGCCGTGAACCGCGACCAGGGAGCCTTCGCCGCGCTCGCCTCGCTGGTCCGGGACGGCGGCCGCGCGACCTCGGTGGTCGGCGGCGCGGGGGAGTCGACGGAGATCGGAGCCGTGTCGGTGTCGAACACCGGAGGACACCCTCCGTTCCTCCCCGCGCTGGCCGACCTCGTCGTGCAGGGGATGGTCAGAGTGGCGATCCGACGCACCTACGCCCTGGACGATGCGGTGCAGGCGCTCCAGGACTTCACTACCCAGCACACACTGGGCAAGCTGGTCATCTCGATGGGGTAGGTTGCCGCTGAACGGCACCTGGGGATCGGGGCTGGATGGACGCGATCGGCAGATGGGGTTCGGTGCAGGTCGACTGTATCGACCCGGTCGCACTCGCGGCGTTCTGGGCGAACGTCCTCGGATCCGAGGTCGATGAGACGATCGGCGATCCGCCGCACTACGTCGTGGTCGGCCCCACGGCGACGGGCGGTCCGTTCCTCTCGTTCCAGCGCGTGTCGGAGACGAAGACGTCGAAGAACCGGCTCCACCTCGACTTCGTGGTGGACGATCTCGACGTGGCGTCGAACCGCATCGCGGCACTCGGAGGTCGGCGAGCCGCTGCAGACGACGTCGAGGAGTACGGCTATCGATGGCGCGTCATGCACGATCCGGAAGGCAACGAGTTCTGCGTGATCCTCCGGCGGTGATCGGCGGTCAAGAACCGGGCAGGGATGCGTTCCGCAGCGGATCCGATCCGCCGACCTCGTCCAGCGCGAGCTTGCGGTACTGCTCACCGAACGCCTTCTCCGCGATCTTCGACTGCGGCCCGAGCGTGTCGTCCTCCGCCTCCTCCGCACCGAACCGGGGTTGCGGACGTCGCACGTGGAGCACGCGGACTCGGCCGTCTCCCGAGCCGCGCCGGGCGACCGGCACCACCGCCACCTCGGTGCCCTCGTCGTCCTCCACCCACAGATTCGAAGTCGTCGAACTTGAAGAACGCGATCTCCGCCACCGGCGCCGGGTAGTGGTGGATGCCACCGGCACGAGGGAGCACCCCTCGATGCGCGTCCTCCGGCAGCGGCACGCTCGCGTTGCAGATGGAGTCCGTCCATCGCTCGACACCGTCCGCGTCGACGATCGGCGTATCAAGGAGCTCCCGGATCCCGAGCTCGTCGACCGCCTCCGGGAAGCCCGCATAGAGCCGTCGGGCGTTGATCCGAAGCCGATCGACCTTCGCCGGGTCCGCGCAGAACTGCGCGCTCCATTCGATGCCGGCCACGTTGCGGATCAGGAACCAGCCGTCGTCGTCCTTCAGCCACAGCCCGCCACCGTGATGATCCTCGTAGCTCGGCGGTCCGTAGAAGAACGGCGAGATCTCGTCGGCGAGCTCGTTCATGCGCTCGCGGGACTTCACGTACATCGACGAGTCCGTCCTGGGCGGATGATCGGGGATCTTCCTGGTCCACGGATGGTCCTCATGTTCGGTGTGGATCTCATCGCCGCCCACGCGATCTCCTCCCGGACCACATGGCCCTCAGCTCCGCGCCTTCGATCGATCCGGCGCCGCCTCGCCCACGCGGACGGGCTCACTGGCTTCACGGCGTTCGTCTTGTTCCAGATCCCACGCGTAGCTCTTCCACTGGCGCACGTGGTACAGGTTCGGCTCCCGGCTGAACGTCCGCCTGACCGACTCCGTGATGCTCGGGAGACCGTCGCCCTCGGTGTTGAGGACCCTCCGGAGCAGCTCGAGGAACTCCTTCGATTCGCCCGCGGTCGCAGGCGCGGACCCGAACACGCCCGGCGCGTACCCGGGCTCGAACGCGTCCTCCAGATCCGTGGCGGTACGGATCCCCAGACGGCGCAACGCGGTCCGGTCCTTCGGGCCGTCCTCGATATCTCGGACCCGCAGGAAGAGGTGAGCTTGATCCACCCAATCGACCAACCGGTCGACCGGTACCCGCGTCTTCAGGATGGCGTCGACCAGGTTCGCGGTCGCCAGGTTCTGCATGTCCTCGATACCGACCTCGAGCAGCCGCGACTCGTACCAGACGTTCAATCCGTCAAGGTCGCTCAACGGGTAGTCGCGCACCAGGCTCGGGATCAGCGGCCTGAGCGGAAGCGCGATGAGGTTCTGGATCGCCTTCATGCCGATCTGCGGGAACACGCCGATCACGAACGCGAGGCCGTTCTCCTGCGCGGAGGTCAGCTCGCCGGGCCACAGTGCGTTGACGGCGATCACCAAGAGCGCCGAGCCCAGGATGCGCGTCACCGCGTTGAGATATGCGCTGGGCTTCAGGTCTTCCTGGAAGTACCGGCGCGTGAGCATCTCCAGGGAGTAGAAGTACGCGCCCAGGAACGCGTAGCGCAACGCCTCGGACGGCAACACGGGTGTCCCGGCGAGCTGCAGGCCACCGAGCTCCAGGTGGATCCCCGGGATGAACTCCGGCTGGAGCACGAGCGTCCAGCCCGTCGCGATGACGATCGTCGCGATCAGCACGGGCAGCAGGTTGCCGCCGGCCTGCACGACCATGCCGTCGGGCCGGGTGATCGGACGCCCGTAGTAGGAGTCGAACTTCCGGATGTAGAAGTTCTCGACGTCGCCGCCATGCGGGTGCGGACCGGGACGGTGGAACAGCGAGCCGACGGGCGGGGTCGGCAGGTTCTCGTACCGATCGATGTGCAACCGGTGCAGCGCCAGGATGTATTCGCTCCGGAGCCCGAGGCCCTTCACCACGACGAACTGCAGGTACAGCAGCCCGGGCAGGAGCGAGAGGAACACGATCGCGGCCAGCTTCAGGAAATAGATCCGCTCGTCCTCGCCGAGGTAGAGCACGGGGAGCAGCGCGATCAACGCCACGACCAGCGCGAGGATGCCGAGGGTCGTGCCGCGCGCGACACCTGAGAGGTACCGGTTCACCCAGCCGAACCACACCATGGTCATGAGGAACATCGCGAGGGCCAAGAGCAGGAGCGCGGCTCGGGTCGCACCGCCGTCAGCGCGGAACGCCAAGGTTCCGACGATCAGGATCAGCCCGAACGCGATGAACAGGACGAGGAGACCCTTGACGCGATCCTCCTCTTCCTTCTCGTAGCCGGCGGTCTTCGCCGGCGAGCTCACTTGTCGTCCTTGGACTCCAAGACGACCCGCTGGGCGTCGTTCCACCCACGCTTCACGGTGCTCTCCTCGAGCGGTTCCTCTTCTCCCCGGAAGAACATCCGCATGCCTTCCGCCCAATCGAGGGTGCGCAGTTGATCTTCGGTCAGCATGTCGAACTCCCCTCTCGCCTTCTCGGTCAGCGTCAGCGCGTCCTCCGGCGTCCCCATGAACTCGAAATGCATCCAGTCCTGGGACGTCTCGTAGTGCCCGCCCCAACGGAACCCCCACGACTCCCAGAAGTCCCCCATCTCTTCCGGGATCGCGTGGCTCACGCCGCCGAACGGGTTCTCGGGCGCATTGATGTCGATCGCGAGTCCCCACGAGTGGTTCGATGGGGTGTCGGTGAACCCGCCGGTCGGAGTCTTGATGGGGCGGTTCGCATAGCCCCAGCACCACCCGTCCTTCAGCGTGAGCCAGCCCTGATCGACGGATGCTGCGATGAGCGTTTCCATCAGACCGGCGACGTCGCGATGGACGCCCCCGGGAAGGAGATCCCGCCCACCACCAGATCGACCATCTCGGCTGACCGCACCGCGGGCCAACCGTCGCCCCATCCGCGCTCTGACGCATCGACCATCGCTCATCCCTCCGGCTAACCGATGGGTCAGGGCGAACCTACTTCGGCGTTGCACGATGCGGAACTGGGCATCCGCCTAGGATCCGAGCCCGAACGATGTAGCCCGGGATGGAGGGACGTAGCCCGCGATAACTAGCACGCCGATGCGCTGGTGAAGCTCTCCTTTCGCAACGACAGCCTCAGACGATCAGCAGGTGCTCCCGGAGGACCGCCGCGGACGCTTCGAGTCGCTGCTGCTCGTCCTCGTCGATCGAGACGCCCAACTCCCGGACGATCCCGGAACCGCTCACCAGCCGTGGCAACGAGAGCGCGCAGCCGTAGTCGGGACTCGTCGCGCTGACGGTCAGGATCGAACGCCGATCGCGCAGGATCACCTCGACGGCACGTGCGATGACGGCGGCAACGCCGAAGTAGGTCGCGCCCTTCCCACGGATGATGGCGTCCGCGGCGTGCACCACCTCGTCTTCGACCCGGCGTCGATCCTCGTCCGTGAACGCGCCACCCATCGCGCTCGCGAACTCTGCCGGAGCCTGACCGGCGATGTCGAGGCTGCTCCACACCAGGACCTCCGAGTCCCCGTGCTCCCCCACGACGTACGCGTGAACGTGCGTCACGTCGACGCCGATCGCCGCCGCCATGATCTGGCGGAACCGCGCCGTGTCGAGCATGGTCCCGGTACCGAACACGCGTCCGACAGCTACGCCGGCCTCGCTCGCGCACCGCTCGGCGACCGAGGTCATCACATCGACCGGGTTCGTCGCCACCAGCAGGATGGCGTCCGGAGCGTGCCGGAGCACGTCGGGGACGACGGAGGCGACGATGGACGCGTTGCTCGACACGAGGTCGAGCCGACTCTGGCCCGGCGTCTGGGCCGAGCCCGCCGTGAGGACGACGACACGCGAGCCCACGAGGTCGGCCGTGTGGCCCCAGGCGACTCGGACCGGCGCGCCGAACGGCGCCACATGGGCGACGTCGGCGGCCTCGGCGGCCGCTCGTGACTCGTCCATGTCCACCAACACGATCTCGGTGGGGATGCCGCGCAGGACCAGCGCGTTGGCGGCCGCGGCTCCGACGAACCCGGCTCCGACGATGCCGACCTTCACCGGCTCACCCTAGTCGGAGTGGATCACGACAGGGACCAGCCTCCGTCGACGCGAACCTCGCCCCCGACCATCGATGGATTCTCGAGGAGGAACACGGCGGCATCGGTGACGTCCCGCATCACGACCAGATGTCCGCTGGGCGTTCGCGCCAACACCGCCTCCAGCGCCTCGGTCTTCGGGGCCCAGAACGGGCTGTCGCTCGCGATACCCGGGTGGAGCGCGTTGACCCTGATCGGTGAGATCTCGGCGACCAGCGTCCGGACGAGCCCGTCGACCGCGGCGTTGACCGTCGTCACGGTGGTCGAACCGGGATAGGGCCGCAACTTGGCGAGTCCGCCGTACACCACGATCGACGCGTCGTCGGTCATCCGGGGAAGCAGCGTGTGGACGACCTCGGTGTAGCCGACGAGCTTCAGCGTCGCCAGGCGCATGGCCGACGCGATGTCGTAGTCCGCGACCGTGTTGAGGTCGCGCTCCAACGCCGCGAGGGCCAGCCGATCGACGTCGCCGACGGGCTCGAGCGCCGCATCGATCGAGGCCGGATCGGCAAGGTCGAACGCGACGCCCGTCACCCGCTCTCCGATCCCTGCGGCGATCCTCGATGCCCGCTCCGCGTCGCGCCCGGAGATCACCACCGTGCGTCCCATGCCGGCGTAACGCTGGGCGAGGTCCAATCCCAACCCCGACGTGCCGCCGACCACCACCACGGTCCCCTCTGCCATCGTTCCTCCTGTCAGCCTTCCTCGGATGTCGCCGCGCGCAGGTACTCCCAGTCGCGAGCGAACCGGTACGAATGGCGCGATGGAGGCTGCGGTGCTTGTGTTTCCAGCCATCGGACCACACCGGGACCGGGGTTCGAGAACGCGTGGACGCACCCGACGCCCGCCCATGCGATGTCCCCGACCTCCAACCGGTACGGCTCCCCGTCGAACGTCGCATCGACCGAGCCGTCGAGGATCAGGTACGTCTCCTCGAACGGATGGTCGTGCTGGCCGGCCAGCCCGCGCGGCTCGTACTGCACCATGAACATCGTGAGCATCCGCGCCCCGAGCTCCCCGTCGACCATCATCTTGACCGTGATGCCGCTGTAGACGAGCAGCGCCGTCCGCATGCTCGCCGAGACGGCCAGCATGTCCTGCGTCTGCTTGTCGACCTCCATGTTCGCCGGGTCGACATGGCCGAACGAACGCGTGCGCGGATCGCGCACATCGATCGGTTCGGGAGCCCGCACGGGGAAGGCGGGCACCGGGTAGGTGTCGCCGGCGACGCGGGAGCGCGGCTGAGGCGCGAACATGCCGGCCCACCGCACCGGCGCGTCCGAAACGTTGCGGAGCGCGTGCGGCGCACCCGTGGCGACGACGCCGTAGTCGCCGGCACCAAGTTGGAACGCGCCGTCGCCGGTGTCGACGACCAGCTCACCTCCGAGCACGAAGAAGCTGTCCTCGTAGCTGTGAACGTGCGCGGGGATCGCGCCGCCGGGCTCGAGCTCGCAGATCGCGAACCCCGTGTGGACGGCACCGGGCGTCTCCTCGTCCACGACGAAGCACCGCCGGAATCCGGTCGCGGTTGTGCCCACAGGGACGGCGAGGTCCAGCTCGCCGTCCCTGCGGACGAGATGACGGGAGCTCACGATGTCGCGGCCTCCCGCTGCTTCTTGGCGAGGGCATCGCGCAGGTAGGCGCTCGACGCCTCAACCTTCTTCAGCGCGGAGCCCCAGTCGCCCGTGAGCTTCCCGTTCCGCTTGCGGATCTGCCCACCGATGATCACGGTGTCGACGTTCGCGGTGTCGGCCGCCAGCACCACGGTCGCGATCGGGTCGACGATCGGCGCGGTGCCGGGAGCGGATCCGTCGATCACGACCACGTCCGCCTGCTTGCCGGGCGTGAGGGAGCCGGTGCGCGCTTCCAGACCGGCCACGTGCGCGCCGTCGAGCGTCGCCATCGTCAGCATGTCGCGCGCCGTGAGCGCGTCGGACGGGAGCGGCTCCTCGCTCTGCCACACCGAATCGTTGGAACGCCACCGCTCGGCGCTGAACGCGCATCGCATCTCCGTGAACATGTCGCCCGGCACCGTGGTCACCACGTCGATCGACAGGCTCGGACGGAGCCCGTACGAACGTGCCTTCTGGATGGGGGGCCACCCGTGCCCCATCTGCATCTCTACCTGGGGAGCGATCGAGATCGTGCCCTTGCTCTTCGCGACCAGGTCCCACTCCTCGTCGCTGAAGTAGCAACAGTGGATGTACGTCGTGTCGGCGCCGAGCAACCCGAGACCGTCAAGTTGCTTGACCATCCCCCACTTGCCGGCGAGCTTGCCCATCGCGATGTGCACGGTGATCGGGATGCCCAGGTCGCGCGCCATCCCCCACTCCTCGCGGACCACATCGTCCTGGCAGAACCCCGGGCCGCGCGTCGCGAGTCCGAGGGTGAGGAGGCCGTCGTCGGACGAGAAGTACGTGTCCCTGATCCGCGTCACGTCATCGCGCGGGATGGCGATCGAGCTGTTGAACCAGTAGTCGGCGAGCGACGTGTTCGCGCTGCCGTACGCGTAGAGCGAACGGATGCCGGATTCCTTCAGCCCCTGGATGCCCGCGTCCGGATGGTCCGGTGTGTTGTTGATGTGCGACCAGTCGACGAGCGTCGTGATGCCCGCGTTGATGCACTCCAGCGAGCCCGCCAGGTTGCTGGCGTAGACGTCCTCGGGCCGGTAGAGCGGCGCGAAGCTGTCGAGCACCTCGACGAAGTAGTCGTCGAGCGTCGCGTCCGGCGCACAGCTGCGGATCGCGGCCTCCCACGTGTGCCGGTGCGTGTCGACGAAGCCGGGGATCACGACGCTTCCCGAGCAGTCGATCACCTCCGCGTCGGCCGACAGGTCCTTGCCCACGGCCGCGATCGTGTCGCCCTCGATCAGGACGTCGCCTCCGGCGATGTCGCCCAGCGCGGGATCCACCGTGATCACGTGGCCACCCCGCAGCATGATCCGGTCAGCCATCATCGTCCCCTTCCTGCTCGTCGCATCCGCCGTCAGTGCACCGCTCGGCGGACGCCCTCCACGATCCGTTCGACCGATGGGATCGCGAGGTCCTCCAACGCGTCGGCCGACGGGAGCGGGAGATGCGGCGTCGTCACGCGGATGATCGGGCCGTCGAGCGAGTAGAACGACTCCTCCGCCACGATCGACGCGACCTCGGCACCCCATCCACACAGGCGTGGGTTCTCTTCGACCGTGACGAACCGGCTCGTCCTGCCGACGGACTCGAGGATCGTCGTCACGTCGAGCGGGACGAGCGAGCGCACGTCGATCACCTCGGCCGACACGCCGTCGCCGGCCAGCATGTCCGCGGCAGCGACCGCCTTGGGGACCATCGCCCCGAGCGCACAGATCGTGACGTCTTCGCCCGCCCGCACGACGCGCGCCGTCCCCAGACGGTCGACGACCTCGCCGTCGGGCACCTCGCCCTTGGTCGAGTACAGGACCTTGGGCTCGACGACGATCACGGGATCGGGATCGCGGACCGCGGCGGCGAACAGGCCCACCATGTCGACGGGGCTGGACGGCACGACGACCTTCAGGCCCGGGATGGCCATCGCCCAGCTCTCCACGCTCTGCGAGTGCTGCGCACCGAACCGGACGCCGCCCCCGTTGGCGGTCCGGATCACGAGCGGGAGGGCCACCTGCCCGTTCGTCATGTACCGAGCTTTCGCGATCTGGTTCGCGATCAGATCCCAGCACACCGCGAAGAAGTCGCTGAACATGATCTCGGCGATGGGTCGCAGGCCGTTCATCGCGGCGCCCATCACGGCGCCGATGATCGCCTGTTCCGAGATCGGCGTGTCGCGCACGCGCCGCGGGCCGAACCGCTCGAGCAGTCCCTCGGTCGTCTTGAACACGCCGCCGGCGGCGGCCACGTCCTCGCCCAGGAAGTACACCGTGGGGTCGCGCTCCATCTCCTGCGCGATCCCGCGCGCGACGGCCTCGCGGTACGTCAGTTCCGCCACGTGGAGCCTCCGTCGGCCCAGAGCTCGGTCATGAGCTGCGAGGCATCGGGGAACGGCCCCGCCTTGGCCTCCTCCGTCGCGCGATCGACCGACGCCAGCGCGGCTCCCTCGATCTCATCCAGGGTGGCGCTCTCGACGCCGTCGGCGAGCAACCGCTCCCGGTACGTCGGGATCGGATCGCGCGCGAGCCACGCCTTGACCTCGGCCTCCGGCCGGTACTTGGCGGGATCGGCGCGCGAGTGCCCTCCGTGGCGATACGTCTTCGCCTCGACCAGCGACGGGCCACCGCCCGAGCGCGCTCGGTCAACGACGCGCATCGCGGTGGCGTGAACCGCGTCGGCGTCGTTCCCGTCGACGATGATCGATTCCAAGCCGTACGCGGATGCGCGATCGGCCGCAGGATGTTCGACCGCCGTCACCTCGCCGATCGGCGTGTATTCCATGTAGAGGTTGTTCTCGCAGACGAAGACCACGGGCAGCTTCCACACGACCGCCATGTTGAGCGCCTCGTGGAACGCGCCGATGTTCGTGGTGCCGTCGCCGAAGAAGCAGACGACGACCTGACCCGTCTCGCGCTCCTGCGCGGCCCACGCCGCACCGGCCGCGATCGGCATGTGGGCGCCCACGATGGCGTACGAGCCCATCGCGCCGTGTTCGACGCTCGTGAGGTGCATCGACCCACCCTTGCCGCCGCAGATCCCGGTCGCGCGTCCCAGCAGCTCGGCCATCAGCGCGCCCATCGGCGCGCCTCGGAGCAGCGTGTGCACGTGACCGCGATACGTGCAGAAGACGAGATCGTCGGTGCGGAGCGCCGCGGCGAAGCCTGCCGCCACGGCTTCCTGTCCGAGCGCCAGGTGGGACGTGCCCTTGACGAGCCCCTCGAGGAACAGGTCCTGCGCGCGGCGTTCGAACAGCCGCGCCTCCTGCATCATGCGGTACATGTCGAGGCGGACCGCTTCATCCGCCAGCGTGACCACCTCGCTCGCCACGGATCCCCCTCAGTACTCGTTCGCGACCATGAGCTCTTCGCACGGGAAGAGCGTGATGATCCGTGGTCCGTCGGCGGTCACGATGATCTCCTCTTCGATCCGCGCGGCCGAGCGGCCGTCGGAGGCCGGGCAGTAGGTCTCCAGGGCGAACAGCATGCCCTCCTTCAGCTCGATCGGCTCCTCGAACGAGTTGAGCCGGCTGATGATGGGCCGCTCGTGCAGCCCGACGCCGACCCCGTGGCCGAACTGCAGCCCGAACGCGTCCATCTCGTCGGCGAAACCGAACTCCTCCGCCTTCGGCCACACCGCGGCCAGGTCTGCCGTCGACGCACCGGGCTTCACCAGATCGATCGCGGCGTCCATCCATTCGCGAGACCGCTTGAACGCATCCCGCTGCGCCGTGGTCGCGCGGCCGACCACGAACGTGCGGTAGTAGCACGTCCGATAGCCGTTGTTCACGTGGATGATGTCGAAGTACGCCTGGTCGCCCGGGCGGATCAACCGGTCCGAGAACACGTGCGGGTGCGGGCTGCAGCGCTCGCCGGCGATCGAGTTGATCGCCTCGACGAACTCCGAGCCCATCTCGAACAACCGCTTGTGCGCCAGCGCGACGACGTCGCTCTCCCGGACACCGGGCTTGAGGAACTCGTAGATGTCCTGATACACGCCGTCGACCATCGCGCACGCCTGCGTGAGCAGGATCAGCTCGTCCGGGTTCTTGATCTCGCGCGCGAGCATCATCACCTGTTGCCCATCGCGCACGTCGATCCCGGCGCGCTGCAACTCGAGGAACACCGTGGTCTCGGCCAGGTCGACGCCGAGCGGCATGTCGCCGACCCCGTCCTCCTTCAGCACGGAACGGATCTCCTCGGCCGCACGCTTCTGCAGACCGACGGCCGGCGAGATAGCTCCCTGCAGACCGGTGTTGCCGCCGACCGAGTTCGTCATGTCGTAGAGCTGCGGGAGCTGCAGACGATGCGCCTTCGCGGCCGAACCGAAGTCCCAGATGCGAGGCGGCCCCGTCCGGGTGATCAGGGCGTAGCGCTCACCCTTGTTGAACGCCCAGTAGCCGATGTGGGTGCTGGTGGCGTAGCGGATGTTGCTGGTCTCGAACAGCAGCACCGCACCCAGGTCGGAGGCCTCGAGCTGCTCCTTCACCCGCGCGAGCCGGTAGCCGCGCAGGCGGTCGAAGTCCACACGGTTCTCCCAGTCAACGCCATGGAGTCCGGGAGCCGGGCTGGTCGCAACCGGGAAGTCGTCCGTCGTCATCTCGCCCCCTCGGTGTGCAGTGTCGCTCTACGAACGGTAAGCCATCCTTGACAGGCTGTGTCGGGCCTCACGATAGTCGCGCACGCCCTGACTGCACAACTTCGCCGCAGAGCGTGCGTAAGGCCGGCGTGGCACGCACGTCGCCCGCCGTGCGCCTATGCTCGCGAGATCGCCGATCGTGGAAGGAGTGGATCATGTACGGAACGGTCGCCAAGACGCGGGTGAAGGCCGAGAACCGCGACAAGCTGCGCGAGGTGATGGAGAAGCAGACCGCCGCCAACGTCCCGGGGTTCGTGGCCGGTTACATGTTGTATGAGAACGACAGCGAGACGGCGTGGCTCTTCGCGGTCTTCGAGGACCGAGCGACCTACGACCGCAACGCCGACGATCCCGCTCAGAACGAGCGCTACGTGGAATACCGGGCGCTCATGGAAGACGACCCGGAGTGGCACGACGGCGAGATCGAATCGAGCTGAGGTCGCGGGACCTGAGCGATCCGTCGGCTGTCTGATGCGGGCGCCCCCGCGCGCCCCGCGATCGGCCATGGACGTGGCAATCTCTGGCGATGGCGTCGCCGTCACCAAACGTGCTCACGATCCGGGAGCTCAACCGCGCCACGCTCGCGAGGCAGCTGCTGCTCGAACGGGCGGCGCTCCCCGCGGCCGACGCGATCGAACGGCTGGTCGGGATGCAGGCGCAGGTGCCGATGGACCCGTACATCGGCCTCTGGACGCGCCTGAAGAGCTTCGACCCGGTTGAGCTGTCGGACCTGCTCACCAGCCGGAACGCGGTCCGGGCATCGTTGATGCGCGCCACGATCCACCTGGTCACGGCGCGCGATATGCGCACGCTGCGTCCGCTGATGGAACCGGTGATCCAACGGATGTTCTGGACGGGTAGCCCGTTCGGCCGCGCGATCAAGGGCGTCGACACCGATGCGCTCGTGGCGATGGTGCGGGTGCTCATCGAGGAGCGGCCGCGCACCCGCGCCGAGCTCCGGCCGTTGCTGGCCGAGCGCTGGCCGGATCACGACAGCGACGCGCTGTCCGCGATCGGCTACCTCCTGCCGGTGGTGCAGGTGCCGCCGCGTGGCGTGTGGGGACAGAGCGGACAGGCGACGTGGACGACCGCGGAGTCCTGGCTGGACCGCCCGCTCGACCCGGAGCCTTCCATCGACGACCTGGTCATGCGGTACCTCGCGGGATACGGTCCCGCCGCCGTCATGGACATCCAGGCATGGTGCGGACTGACCAAGCTGAAGGAGGTCGTCGAACGGCTCCGACCGGGCCTCCGCGAGTATCGCGACGAGTCCGGCCGCGAGCTGTTCGACGTGCCCGATGCGCCGCTGCCCGACGCCGACATGCCGGCACCGGTGCGGTTCCTGCCCGAATACGACAACTCGTTGCTCGGCTACAAGGACCGCACACGCATGATCGGCACCGAGGCGCGCCGGCGACTCGACTCCGACATCCTCGGCAACTTCTCCACGTTCCTGGTGGACGGGTTCGTCGCGGGACGATGGAAGCTCGCGCACGAGCGGGGCGCGGCACGGATCACCATCGAGCCGGTCGTGCGGTTGTCGGCGTCGGACCGAGCGGGCCTGATCGACGAGGGGAGCCGGCTCGCGGCGTTCCTGGTGCCCGACGCCGACACGCATGACGTGCGCGTCGCGCGCGCGACGGGAGGAGGCAAGCGATGAGGGAGCGGCGACTCGGTTCGAGCGCCATCGATGTGGGAGAGATCGGGCTCGGCTGCATGCCCATGAACTGGGCGTACGTCGGGGACGCGTCGGACACCGAGTCGATCGCGGTGATCCATCGGGCGCTCGACCTGGGCGTGACGCTGCTGGACACGTCCGACGTCTACGGCCCGTTCACGAACGAGGAGCTCGTGGGGCGCGCGCTCGACGGTCATCGCGACCGGGCGGTGGTGGCGACCAAAGCGGGACTCGTCGTCGGTCCCAGCGGCGGCTATCCGTTGGACAACGACGCACGCCCGGAGCACATCCGCGAGGCGGTCGAGGCTTCGCTCCGCCGGCTCCGCATCGACGTGATCGATCTGTACCAGCTCCACCGCATCGATCCGCACGTGCCGCTCGAGGAGTCGTGGGGAGCCATGGCCGAGCTCGTCGGGGCCGGGAAGGTCCGCGCGCTCGGCATGTCGGAGGCGGGCGTCGACGAGTTGGAGCGGGCACACGCGATCCATCCCGTCGCGTCGGTCCAGTCGGAGCTCTCGCTGTGGTTCACCGAGCGACTGGACGACGTCGTGCCGTGGTGCGCGGGACACGACGCCGCGTTCATCCCGTTCGCGCCGCTTGGCCGCGGCTTCCTCACCGGCACGCTGACGACGCGGCACGACGGACCCCGGCGACTTCCGTTCGATGCTCCCGCGATTCACGCAAACGCGCGATCGACGCGAACCAGGCGATCGTCGAACGCGTGCGCACCGTCGCCGGCAGACACGGAGCCACGCCTGGCCAGATCGCGCTCGCGTGGGTCCTGGCCCAGGGCGAACACGTCATCCCGATCCCCGGCACCAGACGGCTGCGTCACCTCGAGGAGAACGCCGGGGCGGCGGCGGTCTCCCTGAGCACGGAGGACCTCGCCGACCTGCGCGATCTCCCCGAGGTGACGGGCACCCGCTACTGAGGCGAGATGTTCTGGTTGAGGTGGAACAGGTTGTCGGGGTCGAACTTCCGCTTGATCTCGACCAACCGGTCGTAGTTCCCCTTGTAGTTGGCCTTGATCCGGTCCTGGTCGTCGCCGGCCATGAAGTTGATGTACCCGCCTGCTTCGGAGTGCGGCGCGATGGCGTCGTAGTAGTCGCGCACCCACTTCGTGTTGGCCTCGTTCTGTGACGGGTCGGGCCACATCCCCGCGATCACCGTGGCGAAGTTCGCGTCCCGATACGCGAACGCGGTCGCGTCGGACGCCACGCGGTGCGCTGCACCGTTGATCGGATAGATGTGCACGGTGGAGTTCACGACCGGCACCTCGGGCCCGTATCTCTGGTGCGCCGCGATCCCATCGTCCGTCAGTTCCTTCACGAAGCTCGCCTTCCAGTAGTGCTGCAGACCGGGAGGCACCAACGCGTCGAACGCGCTGTTGAGCGCCGGGTACGGCATCGGACCGACGAACTCGGCGACCACCGGCGCCACGTCGTGGAACGGCTTGAGCGCCGACTCACCCTGTTCGAGCGGTCCGGCCCAGCACGCGACCATCGCGATGAACGTGTCGCCGTGCCGATCCTCCGGGATGAACGGCAGCGGCGGCGCGATCTGGAACGCGGGGAACGCGCCCATCTCCTCCGGAGCGTCCGCGATGTAGGAACGGAAGAACTCGAGCACGTTCGCGACCTCGGAGAGCTCGAAGAACATCGGGCCGCCGTAGATGTCCTTGACCGGGTGCAGCCGGAACTCGAACGACGTCACGACGCCGTAGTTCCCGCCACCGCCTCGCAGCGCCCAGAAGAGGTCGGCGTTCTCACGTTCGCTCGCCGTCTGGAACCGGCCGTCGGCGGTGACCACATCCGCCGAGACCAGGTTGTCCAACGACAGACCGAACCCACGGGTGAGGTACCCGATACCGCCGCCGAGCGTGAGCCCGCCCACACCCGTCGTCGAGATGATGCCGCCCGTGGTCGCGAGGCCGAACGGATACGTGGCGGCGTTGAAGTCGCCCCACGTCGCGCCACCCTCCGCCCGTGCCGTGCTGGTCGCAGGGTCCACCCGGACGCCGCGCATCCCGGACAGGTCGATCACGACACCGCCGTCACAGGTCCCGAACCCCGGGACGCTGTGACCGCCGCCACGCACAGCGAGGTCGAGGCCGTTCTCGCGTGCGAAGTCCACGGCCGCCATCACGTCGCCCGCGTTCGCCGCACGGACGACCGCCGCCGGCCGGCGGTCGATCATGGCGTTGTAGACGACCCGCGCCTCCTCGTAGCCGTCATCGTCGGGTCCGATGACCGACCCACGGACCAACGCACGCAGATCGTCGAGCTTCACTGCAGCCATGTCTCCTCCTTCGTCCGTCCGAACGCCGTCCGTTCTATCGCGACCGTACGGAGGCAACGTGTGACGGGGCGTGTGAGCCTCGTTGTGCCGTCCATCACTTGTCCGAACGAGTGCCTGCGCGCAGGATGGTCGGCATGGCGACCGCCATCCATCTGCTCGGCGCGCCCCTCCTGATCCGAGATGGGGTGGTGTACGCCACGCCACGGGGCAGGAAGGTCTGGGCGTTGCTCGCCTATCTGGCTCTCTCGCACGGGCCACCCAGCCGGCAGCAGCTGATCGACCTGCTGTTCACGGACGCCGAGGATCCGGCGGGCGCCTTGCGGTGGAACCTGTCGGAGCTCCGGCGGCTCCTCGGTGGGCCGGATACGGTCGGCAGCGGCAACGTGGTGCAGCTCCGTCTTCCCGCGGGAACGGTGGTCGACGTCCTCGTGCTCATGGGAGGCACGTCGGGTGAAGCCGTCGATCTCCCCGGACTCGGTCGCGAGTTGCTCGAGGGCATGGATATCGACGCGAGCCCCGGATTCACCGCGTGGCTGCTCGGCGAACGCCGGCGTCTGCTGAGCTTGAGCGAGGCCGTCCTTCGCGAAGGCGCGCTTCGGGCGCTCGCGTCGGGGAACGCTCGCACGGCGGTGGAGCTCGCCACGCGACTCGTCGCGGCCGATCCGTTGAACGAGGACGGCCACGTGTTGCTCGTCCGCGCGTTCGCGGCCACGGGAGACGACGTCGCGGTCGAACGACAGGTCGCCGCGTCGGTCGATCTGTTCCGACGCGAGCTCGGCGTGGAGCCGGGACCGGAGTTGATCGAGGCCGGCACGATCGATGAGGTCGGCCGTCCTCCCGCCGATGTCGGAACCGGACGCGCGTCGCTCGCAGCGCTCGTCGAGTCGGGAGACGCGGCGGTGAACGCGGGAGCGATCGAGGCAGGCCTGGAGAGCCTGCGGAACGCGGTCGCAGGCGCCCGAGCGTCGGGCGACACCGAGATCGAAACCGCAGCGCTCCTCTCGTTGGGGTCCGCGCTGATCCACGCGACGAAGGGCAAGGACGAGGAGGGCGCGGCAGCGCTCCACAGGAGCATCACCGCGGCTGAGACCACGGGGCAGCGATCCGTCGCGGCGTCCGCACATCGCGAGCTGGGATACGTCGAGTTGCTCCGTGGCGATTATCCGCGCGCCGCGGTGTGGCTCCGCACGGCCCAGGAACTCGGCGGCGAGGACCCGCTCGAGCTCGCACGGATCCAAGCCGTCAGGGGCACCTGTCTGGGCGACGTCGGCTCACACGACCAGGCGGCGGAGGTGTACGGAGAATCGATCGCGCTCGCAGACTCGCTCGGGAAACCTGAAGCAGAGAGCCTGGGCGATGGCGTTCCTGGGCCGGACCCAACTCCTTCGGAACGAGCTCGGCGCCGCCGAAGCAACGCTCCACGAGGCATGCGCGGCGGCGCGCAACGCACGCTGGACGGCGTTCATCGCGTGCCCCGAGGCGCTGGCGGCCGAGGTGTGGGTCCGCAACGGCGATCTGGACCGCGCCTCCGAGACGTTCGAGCATGCGTTCGCGCTCGCGTGCCAGGTGAACGACGCCTGTTGGGAGGCCTACGGCGTTCGTGGACTCGGACTGCTCCGCGCCGCGCGTGGCGATCTGGACGGGTCGATCGAGCTGATGGAGGACGCGTTGATCCGATGTGCACGCCAGCGGGACACCCATCTCTGGCTGCGCGCGTACGTCCTCGACGCGCTCTGCGCGGTCGCGGTCACGGCGAGCCACCCCACGGCGGCGGCGTGGGTCACCGATCTGGCGTCGCTGGCCGGCCGCTCGGGCATGCGCGAACTCTCCGTCCGCGCCTACCTCTACCGACGCGACCTGGGCGACCCCACGGCCGTTGACGTCGCGCAGGTGCTGGCCGTCGGTATCGAGAACCCGCATCTCCACGAGCTCATGCGAGGTCGACGGGCCTCCGCTCCTCGACGACCTCCTGGGGAAGGTGCGCTCCTAGCCCCGACGGAGATCACACGCCGCCGACGGTCTCCAGTCCGTACCGCTCGATGTCCGCTTCGATGTCGAGGGCGCGCATCCGCGTCTTCGCCTCGACGACGTCGTCCGAGAGGAACCGCTGCGGCACGAGCCAGCACACCTCGAACTCCAGTCCGTCGGGGTCCTTGCCGTAGAGCGCCTTCGTCGTGCTGTGATCGGTCGCGCCGACCAGCGCGCCGGCGTCGGCGAGCTTCATCGCGATGTCGCGGAGGTCCGCGAGCGTCTGGACCTCCCACGCGATGTGATACAGCCCCACGGTCGCACGTCCCGCCGTCGAATCGCCCGCCGCTTCCCCGATCTCGAAGATGCCGAGGTCGTGATCGTTCGTCGAGTCGGGCGCCTGCAGGAACTTCGCGCCGGGCATCTCGTTCACCACGCGGAACCCCAGCACGTCTCGGTAGAACGCGAACGTTCGGTCGGCGTTCCGCACGTACAGCACCGCGTGATTCATCCGCTTGATCGCCATCGTGGCTCCTCCTTGACCGCTTCAACCCGGCGTCCCGCACGCCTCTTCCCCGATGATGCATCCGAAGGCGCGGAAGGCGCACGTCGTGGTCGGAGGTCGCGCCTATGCTGCCCGGCATGACGTGTCCCGTCTGCGGTCATCCGCTCCCCCCCGGCGCCCGGTTCTGCCCCAACTGCGGGGCGGTCGTGGCGACCCCGCTCGGGACCGAGGAACGCAAGATGGTCACGGTGCTCTTCGCCGATCTCGTCGACTCGACCGGGCTCGCGCAACGCCTCGACCCCGAGCGCGCGCGCGAGGTCTTGGGCAGGTTCTTCGATGCGGCCACCGAAGAGTTGCAGGCGCTCCGCGGCCGGCCGGAGAAGTTCATCGGCGATGCCGTGATGGCCATCTTCGGTCTCCCGACGGTCCACGAGGACGACGCGTTGCGCGCGGTCCGGGCAGGGCTCGCGATCCGCGGACGTCTCCGCCGCGAGGGGGTCGCGCTCGGGCTCGCGGACCCCCTCGAGGTGCGCGTGGGTGTCGAGTCGGGGGTGGCGGCCACCGGTCTGGGCCCCGCGGGGCAACTCTTGGTGACCGGGCCGGTCGTGAACGCGGCGGCTCGGCTCCAGACCGCCGCCGGACCCGGTGAGGTGCTCGTCGGCGACACGACGCATGCGCTCACCGAGACCGAGGTCGCGTTCGGCGAGCGCCGCAACATCCGCGCGAAAGGCTTCATGATGGACCTGCCCGCGTTCCCCATCGAAGGGCTCACCACCCGGTCCGCCCGCCGGACGATCCCGCTCGTCGGCCGATCCAGCGAGCTGACGATCCTGCGCGAATGCCTCTCCCGCGCGTCCACCACCGGGATGCCCGTCCTCGTGACGGTCGCCGGCGAGGCGGGGATCGGCAAGTCGCGGCTCGCCGACGAGTTGCTCGCCGGCCTCGACGAGCGGGTGACGTTCATGATGGCGCGGACCCGTTCGCACGCCGAGACGGCGACGTTCGCTCCCATCGCCGCGGTCGTCGCCGACCTCGCCGGGATCGAGGATGGCGACACCGCCGACAAGACCCGGCATCGGCTCCGTGAGCTCGCCGGGCGGTACGCCGATGAGCACGACGTCGACCGACTCGTCGACCGTCTCGGCTTGCTCTTCCGCATCTCCGAGCGACGGGACGAATCCGCGTTCGTCCACGACGTGCACGCCGGTTTCCTCTCGCTGATGGACGGATTGGCCGCGGAACAACCGGTCGTCATCGTCGTGGAGGACGCCCACACGCTCAGCGGCGCCATGCTCGACCTGATCGAACGTCTGGGGATGCGGCCGCGCGCCGGCGGCCGACGCTCGCTGACGCTCGCGCTCACGCGGACCGAGCTGTTGGACGAGCGTCCGTCGTGGGGCTCGAACGCGATCAACGCGGTGCTCCTGCGCATGGACCCGCTCTCGATGGACGAGGCCATCGTCCTCGCTCGCCAGGCCGGCGGCGGCCTGATCACGGACGACGAGGCGATCGCGATCGCCGAACGCACCGGCGGGAACCCCTTCTTCATCGTGGAGACGACCGGGATGCTCCTACCGGAGAGCGACGGCGCTCCCCGGACGAGCCACGGCACGCTCCCACCGACGGTGCAGGCGGTCGTCACCGCCCGTCTCGACGCCCTGCCGCCGCGGCTCCGCACGCTGACCCGCCACGCATCGGTCTTCCGGTACTCCTTCGACCTGGAAGAGCTGCTCAGCGTCGACGCCGACGTGACGATCGAGGAGCTCCACCAGCTCCAGGAAGCCGAGATCGTGGTCCGCCAGGAGGGCGGCGCCACCCCGTACTGGCGGATGCGTCACTCGATGCTCCGCGACGTCGCGTACGGGAGCCTGCCGAAGCGTGAGCGGATGCGCCTGCACACGACCATCGCCGACCGGCTCATCACGCTCGGGTACCACTCGTTCGCGGCCGAGCACCTGGAGCTGGCGGCGCGCGCGTCGTTGGATCTCAACCCGCTCGACCGGCGGATCCCGGACCGTGCCGTCGACCAATTGATCCTGGCCGGCGATCGCGCTCGGCGCCGGATGCTCAGCCGCGCTGCGGTCGACCAGTACGAGCGGGCGCTGGCCTTGGCCGGTCCCGAGGAGTCGTGGGGCGTGCGGGAGGGGCGGGCGCTCGGCGGTCTCGGTGAGGCACGCTACTGGCTCGGCGAGTACCAGGGAGCGACCGAGGTCCTGCAGCGGGCGGAGGCGTTGGGCGAGGCACAGGACGACCCGTTCACGCTGGCGCTGGCGCTGCGGTTCCTCGGTGACATCGCGATCAACATCGACGCCGACCTGGAGAAGGCCGAGATGTTGCTGGAACGCTCATTGGTGGCAGCCGAACGACTCGGCGACCCATGGGCGATCACGCGAACCCTCCTGTTCGCCGGCTGGGTGCCGTGGACCCGGGATCGGTACGACGAGTCCGAGGTCATCTGGCAACGCGCGCTGGAGGTGGCGGACCCGGAGGATCGGTGGGCGCGGATCCGCGCGCTCACCGCGTTGTCGATCAACCACGACAGCAGGGGTGACCTTGAGGTGGCGCTCGAGCTCATCGAGGACGCCGCCGTGCTCGCCGACGACGCGGGCGATCAGTTCAGCGTGGCGGTCGTGACCGTCCAGCGAGCGCGCGTGATCGAGGATCTGGGACGGATGGAAGAGGCGCTTGCCGCCATCGAACCGGCGATGCACATCTTCGAGGAGCTCGGCGCCCGCTGGGAGTTCGCCGACGCGCTGGCCGAGCGCGGCATCCTCAAACGCGAGGTCGGGCTGCTGGACGAGGCGGAAGACGATCTCCGCCTGGCGATCCGCATCTCCGAGGATCTCGGCGAGCGCCAGCTCGCCGGCTGGACATGGACCGCGTTGGCCCGTGTCGCGGAGCGGCGCGGCGACGAAGCCGAGGCCAAGGAGCGGTTCCGCCGGGCGGAGGAAGCCGAGGCGCGCCGCCCGCGCTAGCGGTCAGACACGTCGCGACCGCCGGAGTCAACCGGGGCGAACACGCAGGCGGATCAGATGGCCGTGTGGAACGAAGGGCGACCCGTCGGCGACCGTTCCCGTCGCCATCTCGAACACCACGCCGTCGTCGGTCCTTCGCTCGCGGATGTGCGTCGTGACCTCCGCGATCCGCCCGAGGAACGCGAACGCGTCGCCGCGCAGTGCGTCCCACGTTCCCCACGACCCTGTCCACGACGCGTCGACCACGAACACGCCGTCGTCGACCGTCCAGTGCGTGACGGTCCACCGAGAGCCGGGCTCGTCGCACGCCGCCTGGAGATGCGGCAACAGGTGCGCCTCGGGCTCCTCCGCGACCCATCCGGACCCCGGAAGCGCGTCGGTCAGCTCCTGGACGTTCGGGGAGAACGCGTCGCCCGGTCCGACACCATGGCCTCGTTCGTCGGTGTCCCAACGGCGGCCGTCCATCGACTCCACCTCTCGTCAGGCCGGTTCGGTCTCGAACGGTCGGACGTGCGCGATCACCATCGTGACCTTGTTGTCGCCGACGACTTCCTCGGAATGGGGCTCGCGCGCCCGCAGCCAGATCATGTCGTCCTTATCCAGCTCGATCCGATCCGCGAGTCCTTCCCCGAACCCGAACGCCATCCGGCCTCCGGTGACCCAGGCGACGAGATCCGCCGTGTGCAGGTGGGGAGACATGACGCTCATTCCCGGGAGCTCGATCGGGAAGACCTCCACGTCGTCGGGCCCGAACGTGTCGCCGAACATCGACGCCAGCAACACCGAGCCCTCGGGCGACGTCATCGAGACGCCCGATCCTCGGATCACCTTGTATCCGTCCATCTCGCTCATCTCCCCGGCCACCGTCGGCGTCTCAGAGATACCGTCCCACGCAACGTGGCTCGCCGACCACCGGTTCGCCCGACGTGCGGAACACGCCCGTTCTAGTCCGTCAGTCGGCCGTCCGACATGGCGAACCCTCGATCCAGCTGATCGATGAGCTCGCGGTCGTGGGTCGCGATCACGCAGCAGCACCCGACACCGGCGGCCTCGCGAAGGACCCACATGATGCGCGCCGCCCAGCCCGCATCCTGGTGACCGGTCGGTTCGTCGGCGATGAGGAGCCGGGGGCGGAGCACCAGCGCACGGGCGAGCGCGATCCGTTGCTGCTCGCCGAGCGACGTCTCCTTCGGATACCTCGACCGCAGGTCGGTCAATCCGAGCGCCCCGATCAGGTCATCGACCAGGGAACGGTGTTCGGCGAGCACGCCGGCCATCCGCGCGGGATACTCCACGTTCTCCTGCGCCGAGAGCTCCTCCATCAGACCGAGACGCTGCGGCATCACCGCGATGTCCGACCAATCCGCCGAACCGTTCCCCGGCATGTCGACCGTCCCCGCATCGGGCGACTCCCAACCGGCAGCGACGTTCAACAGCGTCGTCTTGCCGGACCCCGAGCGGCCGACCAAGCCGACGACCTCGCCGGCGCGCGCTTCGAGACTCACGCCTCGGAGCGCGTGCACTGCCTCGTCGCCCTCGCCGTACGTCCTGTCGACGTTCACCAGACGCACCACGGGTTCCTCGTCGAACCGCCAGGTCGCCCTGTCGGGATCCGGCCACCGCAACTCCGGCGTCGAGGAGACGTGCGACGGATGTGCCGCATCGTGGGCCGCCCCGCGGACGCGGCCGTGTTCCAGCTCGAACCGTTCGTCGGCCACCGCCATCACGGCCGGATCGTGCGTCGCCAACAGGAACGTCACCCCTTCAGCGGCAAGCGCCCGCACCCGGTCCAGCACGCCTTCGCTCGACGCGTCATCGAGCTCCGCGGTGGGTTCGTCCGCGACGATGATGCTTGCCCCGGTCGTGATCGCCTGGGCGAAGGCCGCACGTTGCTGTTCTCCGCCCGACAGCTCGGAGGGGAGATGGTCCATCCGGTCGCCGATCTCCAAGAGGTCGAGCAACCGGTTCGGATCGAGCGCGGTGGAACCGCGGCCACGCCCGGCGAGACGCAGATGTTCACCGACGGTGAGATGCGCGAGGAAGTTGTCCGACGGACGTTGATAGATGTAGCCGACGAGGTCCCGACGGAGGCGTCGCCGCGCCTTCGCCGATCCGTGACCGACGTCTCGCCCTTCCACGACGAGCGAACCCGAGTTCGGCCGGTCCATGCCGGCGATCAAGCGCAGCAGGGACGACTTGCCGCTTCCGGACGGTCCCACGATCGCCGTCACGACACCTCGAGGGAACCGGCCGGTGACGTCGTGGAGCGCGTGCACCTCGCCGGTCGGCGTCCGATAGACGCGTTCGATGCCCTCGCAGCGAACGGCCTCGCCGTCAGTCGACAACACGCAGCACCTCCCCCAGCCGGACCCCGCGCGCAGCCCGTGCGGCCAACCACCCGCCGACGACTGCGACGACCGCGAGCGCGACGGCGGCGGCCGCGACGACGGCGAAGGGAACGACCGTGATCGGCCCAGGTGGGATCGTCGGAAGCGGGTCGAGGTACGGGATCACGATCGCGGCGCCGACCAAGCCGGTCGCGGCGCCCACCGCGAGCCCGCCGAAGAGCAGCACGGCCAGCTCGAACACGAGCGAACGACGCATGGTCGCTTCCTGCAGGCCCATCCGCTCCGAGAGCGCCATCGAGACGATCCGGGAACGCTGTCGCGCCTGGAGATACACGATCGCGACGATCAACACGAGGATCAGCGCCACCACGCCGAGGACATCCAGGATCAGGAACGTGTCGATGGCCGCCTTGATGAACGGGATGTCCGCCACCTCGTCCGCCGTGACCGTCAGGTAGGACTCCACCCCCGCCGCCGATGCCGCCGTCAGTACGTCATCCGAAGGCCCGCGGATCCACATCTCCCTCGTGGTCTGGGCTTCGTTCAGCGGATCCCCCAGCCCCGCGAAGGCGTCGCGCAGCCGCTCCTCGGACACCATGAACACCGGCGCGTCGGACGAGGTCCCCGGAACGCTCGAGGCCTCGGCGACGACCTCGATCGGCACGATCTGCTGCTGGATCTCCAGTTCGGTCGGGATCGACCCCTGTCGGTTCGCCATCACCACGGGGAGCCGGTCGCCGGATCCGTCGCTGAGGAGGTCCATCAGCTCGGCCTCCGATCGATCGGAGAAGGCGTCGTTCCAATACGCGGCCGACACGAACGTCGCGGGATCGATCGCGATCATGTCGAACTGCTTGTCGGTATCCGTGAACCTGCCCATCTGCCGGGACCGGGTCGCGATGGTGGCGGGATAGCCCAGATCGGGAGGGACCTGTGTATCGGGACCGATCTCCAGCCGGACGTCGCTGCCCACGAAGACCTTCGCCTTCGCGTCGACCGTCGTTCGGAGCGAGCTCACCATGGCCTGCGAAGCGACGAACACCGCGAGCGCGAGCGACGCGGCGACCAGGAACAGCGTCGCGAGCCTGGACGACGACGCGAGGCGTCGCACCGCGAGGTACCACGCCGAAACCCGGGACGCATCACCACCGCGGCGACGCATCAACGCGACGGCGAACACCCGCGCCGCGACGATCGCGACGCCCAGCGCCAACAGCAACGGGAACAGGAAGGCCGCCGACGCGGGACGCTCGATCGTCGTACCGGTCACGCCACCTCCCGAGCGGAGATGTCGCACCATCACGTACGCGCCGGCGAGCGCCAGGATCTCCCACGGCAGGAACATCACGAGCCGTGCGAGCCCGGCACGCGGCTCGTGCTTCGACGCGAAGGCGAACGCGGTGACCGTCCCGACGAGCGCGATGACGGCGACCATCGCGACCAGCGAACCGACCACCGCGGAGGTCCGGGCCGAGGGTTCGATGATCCCCGTCGGACCGAGCCAGACGATCATGGCGGTGGCGACGAGGAAGCCGGCGACCGCGCCGACGATGGACGGGAGCGCCGACTCGAGCGCCGCCTTGACACCCATCCGCCCCGGCCCCCACCCACGAACCGAGAGCACCCCCGCATCGACGCGCCTCGAGCTGAACGAGAAGATCCCGGCGGCAGCGACGACGCCGAACGCGATCACCAGGGCGGCGACGAACAGCACGTGGATCGGTCCCGCCACGGCGGCGAGCCGTTGGTCCACGATGCCGACCACACCCGTGATGGTCCCCAGCAATTCCGTCGTCGTGCCGTGCAATTGGAAGAAGAACAGCCGGCCACAGCACGGGAAGATCTTCCGCAGCTCCCGATCCGAGGTCATGCGGTCCTTGAGGCGTACCGAGGTCACGGACAGGTCACGTGCTTCGTCCAGCGTGATCGGCTCGCTGATGACGGGCGCCGCCAACGCGAAGCGCGCGCGGGGCGTCCCGAGCTGCTTCGAAAGGGAGATCAGCTGCGCGCGATCGACGAGGATCGGCTGGGGTGGCGGGGCGCAATCGGGACACTGGACATAGAGCTGCTCGCTCCAGGTTCGCCAATACCCCGTGCTCGGTTGCGCGTACAACGAGCGGTAGACGCCATCGACCGGGACGGACACGGTCGCACCATCCAGATGGAGTTCGATCTGATCGCCGGGACCGGCGTCCAATGGGTCGGCGACGTAATCGGGCAGCCAGACGCCCGGACCGTCCTTCCCCGACACGATGTCCACATGGCTGAGCACATCGGTGCCGGAGAACAGCACGCCGTTCGACGCTCCGGAGGCGGGGCTCACCCCACCGGGTCGGGTGACCGTGACCTCGTCGCCCATGGCCTGTTCGACCACGGGACCGAGGACCGGGCTCGCGCGCATCATCTGCGCGAAGAGCTGCCGGCGCCGGTCGATCAGGAGGCCCTCGCCGTCAGGGCTCGGCTCGCCGAGGCGCACGTTGGTGACGGTGTACGTGATCCCCCCGCCGAACCGCGTCACCGTCGGGTTGTCGATCTCCGAGTTCACCAGCGCGCTCCCGGAGGCCGACAGGAACAACGGATACGCCGCGGTCGAGATCACGACCAGGAACGCCCCGAGCGCGAGCGCGGCGAACAGCGTCGGGTGTCGCAGGAGGGATACGGGAGCTTTGCGCCAGACAGGGTTGCCGCGCGCCTGCACGCGGGTCCGGGTTCCCGTCGTCTTCGTGGTCGTGGCCAATCGTGCTCGTTCCGTCCCTCGGGGTTCTACGGGCAAGGACACTTGAATGTACGAGCCTGCCGGACGGAAGGTGTTCTCAGGCGGTGGGAAGCACGTGCATCGCCAACGTCGCCTCGGGCGAACGATCCGCCGTCTGGTCGACGTCGCGGTAGCGCGGGAGCTGGATCCGGAACGTCGTTCCCGCCCCGCGCGAACTCTCCACCTCGACGGAGCCGTCGTGCGCATCGACGATCGCCTTCACGATCGCCAGTCCCAACCCCGTTCCACCGCTCCGCCGTGCGCGATCACGCTCGCGCCGAGAGAACCGCTCGAACACCTGCGACAGGTCGTCGGTCTCGATGCCGTCACCGTCGTCCGACACCTCCAGGATGAGGGTCCCGTCGTGGGCGCTCGCCGATAACGAGATCCGCCCGCCTTCGCCCGTCGCGTTCACGGCGTTCTCGATCAACGCGTCGAGGGCCGCCTCCAACCGCTCTCGGTCGGCCACGACCACACCGGGCGCGTCCGCCCGTGATGACCACACCCGCCTCGCCGTCGGCCCCCATCGGCTGATCGTCTCGTCGACGAGCGCCGCCACGGCGACGTCGTCGAACACCAGGAACCCCGGATGATCGGCGCCCGCCAGCATCAGCAGCCGGTCGGAGAGCTTCGAGAGCCGGCCCATCTCATCCAGGATCACGTCGACGTCGCGGGTCGTCTGCGCTTCTCGCGTGGTCTCACGGATCAGCTCCGCGTGTCCGCGCGCCACGGTGATCGGCGTGCGGAGCTCGTGCGACGCGTCTCGCACGAACTCGCGCTGCCGGTCCAAGACGCGACGTTCCGACTCCGCCGAGCGGCTCGCCTCCTCGACCGCGCGCTGCCTCCGCTGGGCGTGCCACGCCATCACCAGGAACATCGACGCCATGAGGGGAACCTCGGCCACCTCGTCGATCGCCTTCTGCCCGTGGACCACCACGAACGCGAGCGCCGCGCCGGTCGTGGCCATCACGACCCCCAGGACCACCGCCGTGGTCGAGGACCGCCAGACGCGGAAGCCGTAGAGCAGCGTCAGGCTCACCCAGATGAGATGGAACGGAACCGTCTCCCACGCCGAGAGCGTGAGGACGACGACGACGCACACCCCGGAGAACACGGCCCAGGCGATCTCCACCCAGTGCTTACGCAAGTTCGAACCGATACCCGACATTCCTCACCGTCTCCACGATGTGCGAGCCCAGCTTCGCCCGCAGGCGTCCGACGCACACGTCCACCACGTTGCTCCCCGGATCGAACGCGAATCCCCAGACGTCGGCCAGGAGCTGCGCGCGCGTGCAGACGTCGCCGCGACGCGTCATCAGATACTCCAGCAGCGCCGACTCCCGCTCCGTCAGAGCGACGGGTCCCTCGCCCACATCGACGACGCGTCGCATGCGATCGAGCGTCACCTCGCCGACCGTGATGTGCCGCTCCTCAGGTCCGGAGCCCGCCTGCCGCAGACGAGCGCGGACCCGCGCCACGAGCTCGGCCAAGGCGAAGGGCTTCGACAGGTAGTCCGAGGCCCCCAGCTCCAGGCAACGAACCTTCTCCTTCACGTCCGACAGCGCCGAGAGCACCAGCACGCGTTGCTGTGGACGCTCGTCGATCAAGCGCCGAAGCACCGTGACCCCGTCCAGCCCGGGCAGGAGGAGATCCAGGACCACGAGCTCGTAGCGGCCGGTCCGCGCCAGGTCCAATCCACGCACACCGTCCTGCGCGCCGTCGACGCGGAAGCCTTCGGCGGTGAGCGCCCGCGCGACGAAGCTGACGATCCGCGGCTCGTCGTCCACGACGAGGACCCTGGTCATGGCGGCATCCTAGGCCCCTGCTCCGTTACAGGGATAGGGCGGGATGACGGAGCTGTCATCCGTTGCGCGTACATGTCGTGACGGGCGGATGACGGTTGCATGAGGTGCCCGTCATGGAACGGCACCCGGGTCGCGAGACGCACTACGTTCCCGCCGATGTCCGGCAGGAAGGGGAGCGTCTGATGATGAAGCGCCTGCTCGTGCTGGCGGCCGCCGCGGCCTTGGTCATCCCGGCGTGCAGCAGCGACGACGGAGGGATCGACGTCACCGTCTCCGACTTCAAGGTGGAACCGGCCGAGACCAGCGCGCCGGCGGGGGAGCTCACGTTCGACATCACGAACGACGCCGAACAGACGCATGAGTTCGTGATCTTCAAGACCGATCTCGCTCCCGATGCGCTTCCGGTCGGCGATGACGGAGACGTCGACGAAGAGGGCGAGGGCGTCGAGCACATCGACGAGATCGAGGACATCACGGGCGGCTCCACGCAGTCGCTCACGGTGTCGCTGGACGCCGGGAACTACGTGTTCATCTGCAACCTCCCGGGTCACTACGAGCAGGGGATGCACGCGGCGTTCACGGTCAGCTGACGCCCTGATCACGCGGACGAGCTCCGGCTCGGCATACTTGGCACACCATGGAGCCGAGCCGCGAGCCGTCCGATGTCGTCTGGGTCGACGACGCGACCGTCACGCTCGGATCGAACGTCATCCTCGGCCCGGTGTCGCTGCGGGTGCGCTCCGGCCAGTCGTGGGCCATCCTCGGACCGAACGGCTCGGGCAAGTCCACGTTGCTGGATCTGGCGGGCGGCGTCCGACATCCCACGTCGGGTGTCGTCGCGATCCTGGGCGGCCGTCTCGGCTCGGTGGACGTCCGGGCGATCAGAGCGCGCATCGGGTTCGTCGGGCACCATGTCGCCGAGGCCATCCCTGCATCGCTTCCGGTGCGCGACGTCGTGCTGACCGGCAAGCGCTCGACGCTCGTTCCCTGGATGCAGACGTTCGAGGACGAGGACCGGCGGCTCGCCGACGAACTCCTGCGGCGCGTGCGGTGCGAAGGGCTCGCCTCGAGGCCGCTCGAGACCTGCAGCCAAGGAGAGCGTCAGCGGATCATGCTGGCGCGGGCGCTGTTCGGACGTCCGGAGCTGCTGTTGCTGGATGAACCGACCGCCGGCCTCGACCTGCCCGGTCGCGAACTCCTGCTCGAGGCGCTGTCGTCCGCGTCCGATGCGCCACCGACGACGATCTTGGTCACCCACCACGTCGAGGAGATCCCCCGGACGACCACGCACGCGGCCCTCCTGCGGCGCGGACTCGTGGTCGCGTCCGGTGCGATCGCCGAGGTCCTGACCGACGCGAACGTCTCCGCGTGCTTCGACATGCCGATCTCGATCACGGGACATGAGGGACGGTGGCAGGCGCTGGCGAGTTGATCGAACACCGCCTCCCGTACGCGCCGCCCCTGGCCGCCGACGCGCTCTTCCGGTTCCTCGGCGATCGCACGATCCCGGGGGTCGAGTCGTTCGACGGAACGACGTTCCGCCGAGCGGTGCGCCAGCCGGATGCGAGCGCAGCGGTGATCGAACTTGCGGCGCACCCGGACCGAGCGGAGGTCCGTCTTCGGGTCTTCGGTGAGGAACGCGTGGATGCTTCGGTGCTCTCGGCAACGGCACGACGCCTGCTCGACCTCGACGCCGACCCGTCGATCGTGGACACGGCGCTGTCCTTGGATCCCTCGCTGCGGCCGCTGGTTCGCACGACGCCCGGCCTGCGACTCCCCGGGACCGTCGACGGGTTCGAGCTGGTCGTCCGGGCGATCCTCGGGCAGCAGATCAGCGTGCGCGCCGCTCGGACGTTCGCGGGTCGGATCGCGGAGGCGTGCGGGACACCGCTCGAGCGGCCGGTCGGCGACGTGACCCGTCTGTTCCCGACCGCGGAGCGACTGGCGACGAGCGCACTGGATGGACTCGGCCTCACGACTGCCCGCGAGGCGACCCTCCGGCGTGTCGCGGAGCTCGTCGCGTCCGGCGAGCTGGACCTGTCCGGAGCCGCGGATCTCGAGGGGACGCGCGAACGGCTCCGGGCCGTGCGGGGCATCGGGCCGTGGACGGTCGCGTACGTGTCGATGCGCGCTCTGGGGGACCGGGACGCGTTCCCCGTGGAGGATCTCGGCGTGCGACTCGGCTTCGAGTCGCTCGGGCTGGCGTCCACGCCCCACGCGATACGCGACCACGCCGAGCGTTGGCGTCCGTGGCGCGCCTATGCCGTCATGCATCTGTGGAACAGCCTCCACGGCTAGCATGAGCGCGATGGCAGAGGATGATCGCTATCAGCGAGGGAGAGCACGGTTCCTCGAGGTCCACGACGAGAAGGCGCTCCGCGCGGTCGAAGGACTCGGCGACCTGGGTCGCTCGATCGTGGAGTACGTGTACGGAGACATCTACCTGCGTCCCGGGCTCTCGCTCCGCGACCGCGAGCTCGCGGCGGTGGCGACGCTCGTGGCGCTCGGCCGTTCGTCGCAGATCCCCCAACACCTGCGCGCAGCGCTGAAGGCGGGCGTCACGTCGGACGAGCTGCGCGAGGTGATCATCCAGACAGCGGCGATCACCGGGTTCCCGCCGGCGATGAACGCGATGTCCACGTTGAAGACCGTGCTGGCCGAGACGACCCGCGAGGCCGGCGACTGACGTCGATCGGGTCGACGGCGGGCGATGCCTACCGAACCCGCATCATGTCGCCGGAGCCGGCCGGCTGACGGGGAACGGCTGCTTCAGCGTGAACGCGAACGACGTCGGACCGTCGGCGCTGAGCGCGGCCAGGCGCTCGCGTGCGTCCTCGATCGTCGGGAGCGTGCCCGCCTCGATCCACCACAGCGCGACGAACGCTTCACTCATCCGTTCGAACCACTCCTGACGCCGACGCAGGACGCCGGCGTGCGCCGAGCGGTAGACGTAGTCGCGCAGCGCATCGACGGACTCCCACACGGACATGTTGACGATGAGCCACTCATCGTCGGAGAACCGCAGCGAGGTCGCATCGCCTTCCTCGGTCTGCAGACGCCAGATGAAGCCCGGGCTCGCGTCGGCGATCGCGTTGATCGGCTGGAGGTTGGCGACGAAGTCGGCGAGCTGCGGCGAGTCGAGCGGCGCCGCGAGCCTGGCGATGTTGATCTGTGCCACGTGGAAGCGGGTCATCGAGCGGACCCTAACGGCTCCGACCCGTCGCCGAGGGACGCGCGGATCGCTTCCACCAGCTCCGCTGCCCGGTCGAAGCGGCCGAACTGCGGCATGAGGTAGATCCCCGCGATGCCGTCCGCGTGGAGGGCACCGACGAGCTCCGTCCCCATCTCGAGGCCCGTCCGCCATCCATCGTCGCCGGCGTCTCGCAGCCGATCGCGCACGTGGCCGGGGATCACGACGCCGGGCACCTCGTTGTGCAGGAACTCGGCATGACGGGCGGAGTGGATCGGCAGCACGCCGGCCAGGACCGGCACGTCGAGCGTGCGGCCGGCCACGCGCTCGTACATCTCACGCAACCGGCGCAAGGGCTCCACGTCGTACACCGGCTGCGACAGGAGGAACCGCGCGCCCGCGTCCACCTTCCGCATCAGCAACCGGCACTCACGTTCGAGGTCGGACGCGTTGGGGGCGACGGCGGCGCCGGTGAAGAACGACGTCGGTTCTCCGATCGACGAACCGGCACGATCGCGTCCCTCGTTGAAGTCCTGGTTCACGAGCGCGAGCAGGCCGGTGGCGGTGACGTCGACGTTGTTCGAGCCCTGCGGGTAGTCGCCGATCGTCACGGGGTCGCCGACGCACACGAACAGGTTGCGGATGCCGAGCGCGGCCGCACCCAGCAGGTCGCCCTGCAACCGGAGGAGGTTGCGGCCGCGCGTCGGGAAGTGGAGCACGGTCTCGATGCCGCGTTCCTGGATCAGCCGGCACGCCGCCCACGCGCTCATGCGCATCTTCGCCATCGGGCTATCGGCGACATCGATGACGTCGGCTCCCGCGGCCGCGAGCGTCTCGGCGGCCACGACGAGGGCTCCGACGTCGAACGAGCGCGGCGGCTCCATCTCCACGGCGACCACGAGATCGCGGCGGGAGAGCTTCGAGCCGAGGATCGTGGCCGGCGCCGCCGGCCGGGGCTCGTCCGCGGACCCGTCGACCTCGCCGGTCACGACGACCCTCGGTCGGGCCACGTGTCCCCGGAGCGCCTCCGCGATCGCGGTCGTGTGCGCCGGACCGGTGCCGCAACACCCACCGATGATCGACACGCCTTCGTCCAGGAACGCGCGGGCATGCTCCGCCAGGTACTCCGGCGTGGCGGGATAGACGAAGCGTCCGCCGACCTGCGTGGGCCCGCCCGCGTTCGGGCGTGCCACGAGCGGGACGTCGCCGGCGGCACGCCGCATGTCCCGGATCACCCGCAACAGCTGCGCCGGACCTTCTCCGCAGTTCGCCCCGATGGCGTCGGCCTCGAGCTCGACCAGCCGTTCGGCGACCTGTGACGGAGACGAGCCCAGCAGCGTGCGGTCGTCCTTCGTGAACGTCGCGCTCACCACGACCGCGTGCGCTGGAGCCCCTGCGCGCGCGGCCGCGAGCGCCTGCTCCATCTCGCGTAGGTCCGTCTGCGTCTCGACGACCAACAGGTCGACGCCGCCGTCCGCGAGCGCCGCCGCCTGCTCCAGGTATGCCTCGAACGCGTCCTCCGGCCTGACACGGCCGTACGGAGCCAGGCGCACGCCGAGCGGCCCCATCGAACCGGCGACGAACCGGGCGCCGGCATCACGCGCCAGGGCCACCGCCGCCCGGTTGAGCTCGGTCGCCCGCGCGGCGAGGCCGTGGGCACCGAGCCGGAACCGGTTGCCTCCGAACGTGTTCGTGAGGACGATGTCGGAGCCGGCGTGCACGTAGGAACGATGGATCCCCACGATCCGCTGCGGATCGCCCACGTTCAGCAGCTCGAAGCACGTGCCGATCGGCTCGCCCTGCTCGATCAGCGCCGTGCCCATGCCGCCGTCGGCCAGCAGCGGCCGTTCGGCGAGGAGGGTTCGGAGCGCAGCGCCGTCCATCACTCGGAGTGTAGGAGGCTCGTCACGCTCGCCGGGGTCAAGGGCGTCAGCGGACTTTGCTAGCGTGTGCCCATGAGCAAACACCCGATGAACGACGCGTTCGCGCATCACGTGTGGGCGACGCTGACACTGATGGACGTGTGCCTCGCGCTCGGTCCTGGACAGCTGGAGACGGCCGTCCCCGGGACGTACGGGTCCATCCTGGACACGATGCGCCACACCGTCGGAGCGGACGCCAGTTACCTGTTCGTCATCAGTGGCGGGCATACCCCCGTCATCGACGAAGACCACATGGACCTCGGAGAGCTCCGGGCCGCCATGGAAGGTCACGGCGCCGCCTGGTCGGCGATCCTGGCGGACGATCCCGACCCGGACACCGTCCTGGAGCGGCATCGCGACGACGGATCCGAGACCCACGCGCCGGTCAGCATCCGCCTGGCGCAAGCGCTGCACCACGGGACGGACCATCGGAGCCAGATCTGCACCGCCCTCACGACGCTCGGCGTCGAACCGCCGTTCATCGACGTCTGGGACTTCGGCCTCACGGAAGGTCGCGTCGTCGAGGTCCCACCCACGTCCTGACGGGCGCTCGACGGCATCGTTGCCCCCATGGCAGACGACCTCGAGCTCGCTCGCGCGAAACGGTGGTGGCAGTCCGGGCGGCCGATCGCGCGCATCGATCGTGCGGCACGCTTCGTCGACGACGTGGGGTTCGCCCTCCTGTTCCCGAAGGCCGGGGTCGAGCTGCCGAGCTTGTGGCGGGCGACCACGGATCGGACGCCGTCCGAGGGTGAGGGCGACTGGGGACCGGACATGGACCGGGTGTGGCGCTGGAAGGACGAGCTCCCCCGCCGGGGGCTCGCCTGGTACGGGGAGTTCGTCCGCGGACGCAAGTCCTTCGTCTCTCCGGCCCTGCTGAGCGACCTCTATCCGCGCGCCGGGGAGCCCGGCGATTTCGACGAGTCGGCGTTCTCACCCGACGCCCATCGGATCGCGCGCATCCTGCTGCTGGACGGACCCCAGTCGACCGCCGTGCTGCGTGAGGCGTTGGACGTGGAAGGCTCGCGCGGCGCCGAGCGGTTCGGGAAGGCGGTGGGAGAGCTCGCGCGCGTGTTCGTCGTGACGAACTACGGCACGAAGGACGAGGGACACAGCTGGCCGAGCGCGGTCCTCGAGCTCACGACGCGGGTGTTCACGATCCCGAAGCACCGGAACCTCGATGCGTGCCGACTGAACGTTGCGCGCACGTTCCTGGACACGATGCTCGTCGCGCAGCCGTACCACCTCGGCAACGCGTTCCACGGCGGGGCCGCGGCCGCGCGCGAGACGTTCGAGGAGCTCGTCGCGCTCGGCGAAGCCGAGCGCGACGGACCCGCGTACCGCTTGACCGGCCGGGCAGGACGAGCGAGCGCTCCTACGCGTTGACGGCCGTCGCCGCCGCGACCCGCAGCTTCCGGTCGGTCACGACCTCGTCGACCAGGCCGTAGGTCTTCGCGTCCTCGGCGGACAGGATGAAGTCACGGTCGGTGTCCTCGCGCACCTTCTCGATCGGCTGGCCCGTGTGCTCCGCCAGGATCTCCTCCTGCCGCCGGCGCTGCCGGACGATCTCCTGCGCCTGGATCTCGATGTCGCTCGACTGTCCCTCGACCCCGCCGTGCGGCTGATGGATCAGGACCCGCGCGTTCGGGAGCGCGTACCGCTTGCCCGGCGTGCCGGACGCCAGCAGCGTGGCACCGGCCGACGCCGCCTGTCCCATGCACCACGTGGCGACATCGGGACGGATCGCCTGCATCGTGTCGTAGATCGCGAACATCGCGGTCGCCGAGCCGCCAGGCGAGTTGATGTACATCGCGATGTCCTTCTCCGGATCCTCCGCCTCGAGGAACAGGAGCTGAGCGACGATCAGGTTGCCCACATCGTCGTCCAGCACCGAGCCGAAGAAGACGACGCGCTCGCGCAGCAGCCGTGAGTAGATGTCGAACGCTCGCTCTCCACGGTCCGTCGCCTCGACGACCGTCGGCACCAGCACCTGTCCGCCCATGCTCGCCACCTCCTGTACCATCCTTCTACGGCAACCCTGCGGTTGCTGGGAGGAAGGATAGACGGCAACCGCTCGGTTGCCAACGTCAGAGACGGAGACCGCACCGGTGGACGATCCGATCACGCGCGAGGTGACCGTCGCCGCGCCTCCCGACGTCGTGTGGGACGCCTTGACCGATCCCGCCGAGCTCGCGGCGTGGTTCGGCGCCGATGCAGAGGTGGACCTCCGGGTGGGCGGCGCGGTCCGGTTCCGATGGCCCGACGGGAGCGAGCGCCGTGGCCTCGTGATCGACCTCGATCCCCCGCGGCTCCTCGCGTTCCGTTGGCGCGAGCTGCGGACCGGTGACTCCGGTCTCGCCATCGCCGACGCCACGGTGGTGGCGTTCACGCTGGAAGCCGACGACCGTGGAACGCGGGTCACGGTCACGGAGTCGCCGGGCGTGCTCGGAGCCGACGGGCCGCTCGCCATGGCGGAACACGCATGATGTCGCGGTCCACCGGGCCTGACGCCGTGTTCCAGGCACTCTCCGACCCCACGCGCCGCGAGGTGATGCGTCGTCTCTCGCAGGACGGACCGACCACGCTCGGCGAGCTCGCCTCGGGCCTGCCGGTCACGCGCCAGGCCGTCTCGAAGCACCTGCTGGTCCTGGAGGAGGCCGGCCTGGTGCACGTGTCGGACGACACCCGTCGGCGGCGGTACCGTCTCACCCCTCGGCCGCTCACCGATGCGATGGGCTGGATGGTCGACGTCGGTGCCGAATGGGACGAGCGGCTCGACTCGCTCCGTCGACATGTCGAGCGCGAGACCTGATCCCGCGGGACCGGGCGCCTCACGGCGCGAGGTGGCAGACTACGGCATCATGACCGAGCGGGAAGCGCGGGTCGCGAAGAACGAAGCGACGTCGCGCGAGATGAACGAGCAGATCGAACAGGCACACCCGCGATCACCGGACGAGTACTTCCGGATCTTCTGCGAGTGCGGCCGCTCCGACTGCGAGCGCGTGATCGCCATCGCGATCGCCGAGTACGAAGCGATCCGGTCGGACGCTCGCCAGTTCGCGGTGATCAGATCGCACGTCATGCCAGACATCGAAGATGTGGTTCGGGACACCGAGCGCTACGCCGTGGTGCGCAAGCATGAAGGAACGCCGGCAGAGGTCGCCGAGCAGGAAGACCCCAGATCCTAGTCCTGAGCCGTTCGAGATCCGTCCAGCTCGAACCAATAGCCGGACTCGTCGGTCCCCCAACGGCTCGCGAGCCGGTCGACGATGAACAGCCCCCAGCCGGAGTTCGCTCCCGGACGGGGACGGATCGCGGCAGCCACGGGAGGAGGCATCGACGGACGGACCCGATCGTGCACCGTGACCCGAAGGCGTTCGCCCGACCATTCCGCCGTGACGTGGACGTGGTCATCGACGTTCAGGCCTGCGTGTTTGACGCTGTTGCCCACCAGCTCGGAGACGAGCACCTTGGCGTCTTCCAGGACGTCGGCAGGGATCGCGAGCGTCCCGAGGGCCTGTCGCACCTCGGCCAGGGACCCCGAACCGGCTCTGACGTGCAGATCTAGACGCCGCTGGGGCACCGTCATCCGTGACACATCGCTCGCCTCCACGATCAAGGCCTACCCGACCGACCAGAATCCACACCACATCGTTCACTGCCGCTGGTCAGTGGGCCGACTCTAGCGTGCCGAACTGCATCTCTGATCCCACCTGCGGGAATGAGTCGACAGCCGGTTGCCGAATGATCGGGGGAAGGCTTGAATGAGGTCATGAGGGAGGTCGGGGCAGATGTCGCACTGACCGGCGATGGCTGGGGAGCACCCGGCTGGGACGTCCTCGAGATCATCACGAGCAGCAGCGCGGACGGGATCACCATCCAAGACGCGACCGGATCGCTCATCTACGCCAACGATGCGGCGGCCAGGGTGACGGGGTTCGCCTCCGGCCAGGAGATGCAACGAGCCTCCACCGAAGAGATCGTGGGACGGTTCGAGATCCTGGATGAGGAGGGTCGTCCCCTTCCCGTCGACGAACTCCCGGGTCGCCGAGCGTTCACCGGGGAGCGGGAACCTGAGGCGGTGGTCCGGTTCCGGAGGCGCTCGGGCGGGGAGGACCGGTGGGCGCTCGTCCGGGCGACACCGCTCTTCGATCAGCGCGGTGATGTCCGTCATGTCGTCAACGTCTTCGTCGACATCACCGAGCGCCGGGCGCGGCAGCAAGCGCAGACCTTCCTGGTCGGCGCGACCCAGGAGCTCAGCCGTTCACTGAACTGGGAAGCGACCATCCAGCGCGTCGCTCGGCTCGCGGTTCCCGACCTGGCCGACTGGTGCGCCGTCGACGTCCTCGAAGCCGACGGATCGCTGTCACTCATCGCGTTGGCACACGTCGATCCCGCGAAGGTCGAATGGGCACACGAGCTGCGACGACGGTTCCCGGCCGACCCCGACAACCCCACGGGGGTCGCGCACGTGGTCCGAACGGGAGTCTCCGAGCTGATCCCCGAGATCACGCAAGAGCTGATCGATGCGGCCAACATCACCGACCCGGAGTTGCTGGAGGTCGTCGAGCGGCTCCAGCTGAGCTCCGTCATGACCGTCCCGATGATCGCGCGAGGGCGGACGATCGGGGCGCTCACCATGGTGTGGGCAGAATCCGGGAGGCATTATTCCGAAGACGATCTCCGCCTCGGCGAGGACCTGGCGAGCCGCGCCGCCATCGCCATCGACAACGCCCGGCTGTATCGGGAACGGGACCACGTCGCGCGCTCGCTCCAGGAACGCCTGTTGCCGAAGACGCTTCCTCGGATCCCCGGGGTCGACGTCGCGGCTCGCTACCTTCCCGCGGGAGACATCCTCCAAGCGGGCGGTGACTTCTACGACCTCTTCGAGATGGACGACGGCAACTGGAAGGCCGTCATCGGGGATGTGTGCGGGAAAGGCCCCGAGGCGGCCGCCCTCATGGGGTTCGTGCGCTTCACGACCCGTGCGGTCAGCCGGCAGGACACCAAGCCGAGCGAGGCGTTGGTGAAGCTCAACACGGCCCTCCTCGAAGAGCTCGAGACGGGGAACGGTGAGTTCTGCACCGCAGCGGTGGTGCGGATCCGCCCCCACGACGAAGGGGTGCGTTTGACGGTCGCGGTGGCCGGACATCCGTTGCCGCTGATCCTGCGGGCGAACGGCGACGTCGAGGAGGCGGGCACGCCCGGAACGGTGCTGGGGGTGTTCGAGGAGATCGAGATCTCGGACACGATCGTGGACCTGCACGCCGGAGACGCCCTGGTGATGCTCACGGACGGGGTGCTGGAAGCCGGCCGAGACCCGGACTGGGAGAGCAAGGTCATTCCACGGTTGCTCGCGTCGTGCACAGAGCTCTCGCCGGACGCGACCGCCGACCGCATCAAGGCGGCGGTTGCCGATCTCGACGATCGACGGACGGATGACGTCGCCGTCCTGGTGTTGAAGGTGCGTCCCTAGGCGGTCGGAACCGGCGGTTGCTCGGGAGGCATCGGAGGATCGGGCACCGGCGTTGGGGGCATCGGCTGCGGGGCCGGATCCGGTGGCGACGGGACGGTACCGGTGCCGGACCGGGGCTGGGCGCGGGCTGGGGGTCAGGTCGTTCCGCCCGGAGGCGGCTGGTCGGCGTTGCCGCAGCGAACGAACTCGTGCGCATGGACGTCCTCCTCGCTCTGTCGGGAGCTGCTGGAGGCTCTTACCCCGGTCGGGACGGCGCTACACCCGTCGTGGGTTGGCGAGGGTGATCAGACCGTTGGCAACGTGAACGTGACGATGGAGCTGGCCCGCTCCTCGACGAATGTCACGTCCGGTGCCAGCGCCTCGATCAACGTCCGTCGGTACGTCGCGTCGACCCCTTCGCCATGGGCATCGCCTTCGGGCGAACCGGTCGCCACGATGGCCGCGCGCACCCGATCCGCGTCCGCCACGATCTCGATGGCGATCCTCCCACCGCTCCATCGCTCGATCGCCTCGGAGCAGACCTCGGTCAGCACCAGCCGCAGGGCGTCCGCGGTCTCGTCGTCGAGCTCGAGCGATCGTGCCACGCCACCGGCGAACAGTCGCGCGGTGAAGATGTGCGCCGAGTCAAGAGGGATCTCGAGCGACGACCGTTGAGCGGATGCCGCCCCGGTCAGAGACACCGACATCAGCTCTGGGGAAGGTCGGAGACCTGGTCGAACATCGGGATCACGTGGTCGATCCCCGTGATGGAGAGCACCTTCTGGGGCGAGCCGGCGACCCCCACGATGGCCAAGTCGCCGCCGCGTTCCCTCAGACGCTTGAAGTTCGAGACGAGCAGCCCGAGGCTGCTGGAGTCCATGAACGGCACGTCCGAGAGATCCACCGCCACCTTGGGCGCATCCCCGACGGTGAGGGCGTCGAGTCGCTCCTGCATCGCCGCCGACGTGTGCATGTCGAGCTCACCCGCCACAGAAAGGACGTTCCAGGCACCGACGGCTGCATCTTCGAACGTCAGGTCCATCTCGTCTGCTTCCGCCATCTCGTCTCCCGCGGTCGAGGCGGGTCACCCGTTCGTGCATCGTTAGTATAGGGAACCGCCGTGGCCGACCATCAGGATCGCTCCGTATTCATCAGCGTTCCGCCGCGCACCGAATCCATCGCGCTCCTTCGGACGGTGACCGGGGGCGTCGCCACACGGATGCAGCTTCCGCTCGATGCCATCGACGACCTTCGGCTCGCGGTCGACGAAGCGGTGACCCTGCTCCTGATGACGAGCCGTGGCGCCTCCCGCATCGAGATGCGGCTGGATCCCACGGACGCCGAGCTCACCGCGACGGTCGGCACGGACGCACCGATCGAACCGTGGCCTCCTCACGGCTACCAGGAAACGCTCCCTTGGCAGGTCATCTCGGGCCTGACCGACGGCGCTCAGATGGCTCGCTCCGAGCGGGGGACACCGACGATCACGTTCGCGAAGCGGACGCTCGATGCGCGAACCACATGACGATGCCCCTCGATGACCGACATGTCGACGAGTCGGAGGTGCTTCGGTTGTTCGAACGCCTCCCTGAGGACGGCACGGCCAGAGATGACCTCGTCGCGATGTTCCAACCTCTCGCGGAGTACTTCGCGCGGCGCTTCGCCGGTCGTGGCGAACCCGTCGAGGATCTGAACCAGGTCGCGAACATCGGTCTGCTGAGCGCGATCGATCGTTTCGACCCGACACGCGAGGTGCGCTTCTCGACCTATGCAGCGGCGACGATCCTGGGTGAGCTGAAGCGGCACCTCCGGGATAAGGCCTGGGCGATACGGGTGCCCCGTCCCCTGCAGGAGCTGGGTCTGCGGATGAACAGGGTCATGCCGCAGCTTTCGCAGGAGCTGGGTCGCTCTCCGACCATCCACGAGCTGGCCGAACGGCTGGATGCCACGCCGGAGGACGTGCTCGAGGCGATGGATGCTGCGCAGGCGTACTCCACCGCATCGCTCGATGCCCCGGTCGGCGAAGGCGAGCGCAGCCCTATGGAGACGGTGGGCGGGGTCGATCCCTCGTTCGAGCTCGTGGAACGGTGGTCGGCCATCGCACCGGCGATCAAGGATCTTCCCGAGCGCGAGCGCCGCGTGCTGTATCTCCGCTTCTTCGCGGGGATGACGCAATCGGAGATCGCGGACGATATCGGCGTCTCCCAGATGCACGTCTCCCGGATCCTGTCGAACACCCTCGAGCTGCTTCGGGCGACCGCGGTGAGCGGGTCGTCCGACGCTCCGCTACTTGAAGACGCTCGCGCCGCCGGGGCCGACCAAGCAGCCGACGATGATGAGGACGATCCCCACGAGGACGCCTCCGCGGAATAGGGCGATGATCCCGGCGATCACCAGGATCGCCGCGAGGACCCACAACAACGTCGCGGTTGCTCCGGTCAATGCGAAGAGTGCCAACATGCTCGTTCCTCCTTCTCGTCCTTCATCCGTCGTGCTCTCAACGGGAGGCGCGGTACCCGCCGGATGCCGCATCCAAACGGTTCGTGTTTGCACACGAGCGATACCGGGGATGAAGCGAGGAACGACAGGAGGAGGTCAGTTCATGGCAGGCGAACGCGATCGAACAGAAGGCGAGTGGGACAAGGCGAAGGGCACGGTGAAGGAGGCTGCGGGGAAGGCGACGAACGACCGCGACCTCGAGGCCGAAGGTCGGCGCGATCAAGCGAAAGGTGGCGCCGAGAAGGCCGTCGGCAAGGTGAAGGAAGCCGTGGAGGACGTGAAGGAAGGCATCGACGACGCCACGAGTTAGTCCCACTGAGATCGATGAGCCGGGCCTCGTTCGAGGCCCGGCTCTTCGGTTCCCTGATCCCTCCGACTACGCCCGTCGGAGGAAGAACATGATCGCCGCGATCACCAGCACGATGACGAGGATGGTTCCGATGAGTCCCAAACCGATCGCTGCAAGCATCTGACTCTCCCTCCTAGTTGGTGACCCGCCGGTACCCATGTCGGGCCGTATGCCGGATCACGAGGAGGGTCCTACCCGGAACGATGTTCCCGAAACCGCGCCGGCACCGCGTGTTCCGGTTCCGACGTTCGTCGGGAGCTCGTGGGATCAGCGCGAGGCAGGTGAAGGCAGACCGTCGATGGCGTCGCCGGAGACGAACGCACGTTCCCCGTCCGCCGAGATGACCGTGACACCGCCGTCGCCCATCGCGCGCCAGCGCCCGTCCGACCACACGGCGGCCGCACGCTCGTCGATACCGAGGAGGATGACGTCGTCGGACGGACGGCCTCCCAAGGCAGACGCCACCCACTCCCGGCCGAACGTGGCGAAGTGCGGCAGCACGGCGACGTTCGGCACCAGCCCGAGCGCGTCTCGGTACCGACGTTCGCGGTCTCCCGGGACGCGGCCGCGGATCAGTGTCCACGCCCCCAACGCCATGGCGCCCGCCGAAGAGCCCGCCAGAGCCGCGCCGCCGAGCCACGCTTCGACCACGGCCCGCCAGACGAGCGAGCCGCCCAACACGTCGGGAACGATGCCCGGATCGCCGCCCACCAGGTAGAAGAACGTCCCGTCCCTCGCCAGCGCCGCGGTGTCCGCCGAGCGTGCCTGCGTCTTCGTTCGGACGGGGAGCTCGACCACGTCGAGGCCGAAGCGTGCGAACCACTCGTGTGCGTGCGCGGCTGCCATCTCCGGACGGTGGCGCGCGGCGGCGGTCGCCATCACGTACGCCGGCCCGGCGGCCGCCGCTTCCGCCAGCAGCGCGTCCTGCGGCTCGTTGCCCGGGTGGAGCTCGTCACCACCCACCAGCGCGAGGGGTCCGGCCATGTCCGCAGCCTACGGCGGGCCGCGAGTGGGCGTGCGACCTATGCTGGGTGGATGCCTTCCCTGTACGAGATGGCCGCGGACGTGCCGTTCGTCGCGCCGGTCATGATCGGGGCGTTCGACGGATGGATCGACGCGTCGGGCGCGGCAACGGCGGCCGCGGGGCTGCTCGCCGAGAGCGGCGAGGTCGTGGCGCGGTTCGATGCGGACGCGCTCTACGACTACCGCGCGCGGCGTCCCGTGCTGGACGTGGTCGACGGGACGCTCGCGCGACTGGAGTGGCCGGAGCTGACCGTACGGAGCGTGGAGGCGGGCGGCCGGCACCTCCTGATCATGACCGGCCCCGAGCCCGACTATCGCTGGCGACAGCTGGGGACCGATGTGCTCGACCTCTGCTTGCGGGCGGGCGTCGTGCAATGGGTGAGCCTGGGCGCCATCCCGGCCGCCGTCCCGCACACGCGCCCCGTGCCCATCCTGGCGACCGCGTCGAAGGAAGGCCTGCTCCACGAGGACGAGTCGCAGGGCCCGCAGGGGCTCCTGCGCGTACCCGGCGCCGCGCTCAGCACCTTGGAGCTCGCGGTGAGCGGGACCGGGATCCCCGCCGTTGGATTCTTCGCACAGGTGCCGCACTACGTCGGCGGGCCGTTCGCGATCGCATCCATCGCGCTCCTGGAGCACCTCGGCCGGCACCTCGGCGTGGAGCTGCCGCTGGGGCCGCTGGTCGGCGAGGCGCAGGAGCAGCGCGATCGGCTCGACGCCGCGGTGGCGGCCGACGAGGACGCGGCCGGTTACCTCCAGCGGCTGGAGTCGCTCGCCGGTGAGGACCGGCTGACGTCGGGCGAGGAGCTCGCCGGGGAGATCGAACGGTTCCTGTCGGAGCAGAGCCGCGAGGGCGGCGACGACCCCGGTCCGTTCGAGGGACGCTGACGCTCCTTCCCCGTTTGTGAGGACGTTCCCCGGGAAGTAGCATCCCCGGCACACCGCGTCGCGGAGGCGAAGTCCGGTCAGATTCCGGCGCTGTCCCGCAACTGTAGGTCCGCTCCCCACGTGGACGAGCCAGGCCGCCCTACGCGACGCAGAGGCTGAACGACCCTCGTGGAAGGGGGAGCACAGCCGCCGGAGCGCCTATCGCCCCGTCGACGACCCTCCTGCGGGAGGGTCGATCTGTTGGGGGCGCGAGGACGTCCCGGAAAGGAGTTGCCCATGCGTCGGACCCGTCGAAGGGTCGTCGCCTCCCTGCTCTCGCTGGGAGTCATCGCATCGCTCGTCGTATCGGCCCCGATCGCGCGCGCGGAACGGCGGGATGACGCCGACCGCATCGATCACGCGATCGCGTACCTGGCAGCGCAGCAACGACCCAACGGTTCCATCCCCGCGTTCTCCCCGATCGGCTCCACGGCCGACGCGGTGCTCGCGTTCGTCGCCGCCGGGGTCGGCGAGGAACAGCTGACACGATGCGCTCGGGTTCCTCCGGCGACGCGTCGCCCACGGAAAGGCCGACAGCGTCGGGATCGCCGCGAAGATCGTGACCGCGGTCGTCGCCGGCGGTGGCGATCCGCACGCGTTCGGCGGCGTCGACCTCGTGCAGTCGATCGTCGACTCGCTCGGCCCACACGGCCGGTTCGACACGGCGTCGGTCTTCGACGATGCACTCGCGGTGATGGCCCTCGACGCTGCGGGAAGACCGTGTCCGACGACGCGATCCAGTGGTTGGTGGACGCCCAGTGCGCCGACGGCGGCTGGCAGTACAGCAAGCCTGCCTCGGCGAACGACGACGAGCATTGCCCGTCGACCGTGCGTCCGACGAAGGACTTCTTCGAGTCCGACACGAACACGACGTCGTACGTCATGCAGGCGATCGAGGCGGCCGGAGGTTCCACGTTCACCGCCGACCCGTTCGCGTTCTTCGACGCGATCCGCGACGCGCAGCGACACGGCTGGGGATACACGTGGGGCTTCCAGACGACGGACGCGAACTCGACGGCGCTGGTGATCCAGGCGTATCGCCGCCACCGGCACGCCTGTCCCGGCCGACGCGCTCGCCGCGCTGCGGAAGCTGCAGGACCCCACATGCGGAGGCTGGTCGTTCACGTGGACGGGCTCGCAGCGGACCGACCCGGATCCGGGCTCGACGATCGGCGCGATCCTCGGTCTCCTGCAGCAGCCGCTGCCGCTGCGGCCGGCGCGGTCGTCGGCTCGGCCGCGCCGGTGCCCGCCTGCGGGTAGCCGCGATGCAGCGGGACGGGTGCGTTCGCTCACGATCGCGCTGGCGGTCGTGCTCGGTGCGAGCGCACCCGTCCTGGCCTCGCCCGGCATCGCCTGCGCCGCAGCGATCTCGGAGGGCCCACACGCGGCGCTGGTGGTCGACACGGGCGCGCGGGCCACGTCGTTCTGCGTCGCGCTCGATGAGCGCATCCGTGAGCGGGACCCATCTGATCGAGCTGGCATCGGCGCAGTACGGGCTCAGCTACCGGCTCGGGTTCGGCGGACGAGCCGTGTGCATGCTGGACGGGCGTCGGCGCCACCGGGAACGACTGCTTCGGCAGCTACCCGAACTTCTGGGGGTACTTCCACGGCGCCGGGTCCTCGGGATGGACGTGGGCGTCCGGGAGCGCCGCCGACCACCAGGTGGGCAACGGCGATCGCGAGGCGTGGTCGTGGGGCGCCGGTGACAGCGGCACGTCGCACGGGACTCCGCCGTCCACGACGATCGACGACGCGTGTGGCGTCGCCCCTCCGCCCGACCCGAGCCCATCCCCGTCGCCATCTCCGTCCGCCGACACCACCCACTCCGTCTCCGTCCGAGCGGCGGTGGACAGCTCGAACGACGGCGGGTCGCAAGGCGGCGGTGGCTCCAACCCCGGCAACGTCTCGAACGCGCCGGGCGGCCAAGGAAACGGTCAGACCTCCGAGCACACGAACGACCCCGGAACCGTCGACGTCTCCGTCCGCCACGGCGGCCGCGCCGACGTCCGCCTCACCCGCCGTGGTCCGCGCGGCCGCCGCGGCCCCGCCGCCCTCGAGCGGGCCACCGTTCGCCGGCATCGTGGCGCTCGGGGCCATCGCGCTCCTGGGCGCCGGCGGCGTCGTGGCCATGCGTCGGCGGCGTGGACCCGGATGAACATCCATCCCGCCGCGTGGATCGCCTGGGCGACGTGCGCCGGGATCGTCGCGTTCTCGACGACGAACCCGTTCTACCTGGCGCTCGTCATCGCGATCGCCTGGTTCGTCTACGCGGCGTGCCACGTGCCGGGCCCGACGGCGCGTTCGTTCCGCGTGTTCCTGATCGCCGGGCTCGCCGCCATGGCGATCCGGACGGCGCTCGTGTTCTTCGGCACCGTCGATGCCAACAACGTGGCGTTCGCGGCGCTGGAGGGCATGCGGCTCGCGACGATCCTCGTCGTGTTCGGAACCTTCAACGCCGTCACGGATCCGTTCGGCGTGGTTCGGATGGCACCGCGCCGGTTCCATGAGCCCGCGCTCGCGGCGGCGCTCGCGCTCTCGATCGCGCCGAGGACGATCGCGTCCGCGCAGCGGGTCCGCGAGGCGCAGACGCTCCGCGGGCTGCGGACCACGGGACTCCGCTCGCTGCCCGCGCTCGCCATCCCCATCCTCGAGACGGGGATGGAGGACGCGGTGACGCTGGCCGAGAGCATGGACGCACGCGGACACGGCCACGGCACGCGCAGTCGCTATCGGCCGCAACCGTGGAACCGGCGCTCGATCCTCTGCACCGGCGCCGCACTCACGGCGGCTGGGGCCTTCAGCGCGGCGGCGTTCACCGGCGTCGGCGGGCTGCATCCGTCGACGTTCCCGCTGCTGTGGCCGGAGGTGTCGGCTGGGCTCCTGGCGGCAGCGGGATTGCTCGCCGTGCCCGGCCTGGGTCGATCGCGGGGAGCGCCATGAGCGATCCCGCGCTGCGCTTCGACCATGTGACATTCACCTACCCGGAAGGTGCGCGGCCCGCGCTGGCCGACGTCGACCTGCAGATCGCCGAGGGCGCGTTCGTCCTGGCGGTCGGGCCCACGGGCGCCGGCAAGTCCACGTTCCTGCGGTCGGCGAATGGACTCGTCCCGCAGTTCACGGGCGGTCGGTTCCGCGGCCGCGTGCACGTGGCCGGACGCGACACGACGGAGCATCCGCCGCGCGCGCTCGCCGACGTCGTCGCGTTCGTGCCGCAGGACGCATCGGCCTCGTTCGTGCTGGATCGCGTCGAGGACGAGCTCGCCTACGGGATGGAGAACCTGGGTGTCGCGCCCGCGCACATGCGGAGGCGCGTGGAGGAGATGCTCGACCTGCTCGACATCGAGCCGTTGCGCACGCGAAGCGTGCGCACGCTCTCTGGCGGCGAGCAGCAGCGTGTGGCGATCGCGGCCGCGCTCACGGCCGGGCCGCGGATCCTGGTGCTGGACGAACCCACGAGCCAGCTGGACCCGCAAGGTGCCGAGGACGTCATCGCCGCCCTGCAACGCCTGGTCCACGACCACGGGGCAACGGTCCTGGTGGCCGAGCACCGATTGGACCGCGTGGCGGGAGCCGTCGACGTGGCACTGGGGTTCGACCGCGGCTCGGTCCGGATGGGCGACCCGGCCGAGGTGATCCGCCGGCTGGCGATCGGCCCGCCGGTCGCGCGGCTCGGACGCCTGGTCGGCTGGGATCCGGTGCCCTTGACGGTCCGCGACGCGCGCGCGCTCGCGCGGACGCTGCCGATGCGGATCGTCGCGGATGCGCCCGCCGCCGGCGAGACGCGGATATCGGTCCGCGGCCTCTCCGCCGAGCACGACGGCGTGCCGGCGCTTCGGCGGATCGATCTCCGGATCGGCGGCGGCGAGATCGTCGCGTTGATGGGACGCAACGGTGCCGGAAAGACCACGCTGTTGCGGAGCATCGTGGGCGTGCACCGGCCGAGCGCGGGCGACGTGCTGGTCGACGGTCGCGCGCCGCAGCCCGGCGTGGACGTTGGTCTGTGTCCGCAGGAGCCGGAGTCGATCCTGTTCGCCGACACGGTGGCGGACGAGGTGCGATCCACGCTCCGCGCCCGCGAGCTCCCCGACGACCCCGACGCGATCCTGATCGAGCTCGGCATCGACGACCTGGCGTCCCGCCACCCACGCGATCTGTCGGCCGGCCAACGGCTGCTGGTCGCGGCCGCGGCCATCGCCGCCGCCCGGGCGCCGGTGCTGCTGCTCGACGAGCCGACGCGCGGGATCGACCCGGACGCCAAGGAACGCCTGACCCGCTTCCTCCGGTCACACGCCGCGGACGGCGGCGTCGCCGTCTTCGCCACCCACGACGTGGAGCTCGCGGCGGCCGTGGCGACGCGGGTGGTGATGCTCGCCGGCGGCGAAGTCATCGCCGACGGCGACCCGGCGACGGTCCTGGGCGACTCGCGAGTGTTCGCGCCACAGATGACTCGCGTCTTCGGTCCTGGGTGGCTCACGCCCGAGCAGGTCGCGGAGGCGATGGCGTGACCATCCGCACCGCGTCACGGCTGCAGACGGTCGTGCTCGTCATCGCGAACATCCTCGGCGTGCTCGCGTTCGCGTGGCCGTTCGTGTTGCCGTACGCGACCGGGGCGTCGCGCGACCGCTTCGACGCGCCCCTGATCCTGATCGGGCTCCTCGTCTGTATCGGCACCCTGCTCTTCGTCGAGCTCGGACGCGGCGGGATGGGACCCAAGACCGTGGCGTTGATCGGCGTGCTCGGCGCGGCGATGGTGGCGCTGCGCCTTCCCGGGTTCGTCGCGGGCTTCTCCGCCATGTTCATCGTGGTGCTCGTGGCGGGCAACGCGTTCGGACCGACGTTCGGGTTCCTCTTGGGTGCGGTCGGGACGTTCGCGAGCGGCCTGTTCATCGGCGGGCTCGGGCCGTGGCTGCCCTTCCAGATGGTCGCGGTCGGCTGGGTCGGCATGGGCGCCGGCCTGCTGCCGAAGACGTCATGGGGTGTGCGGATCGGCACGCTCGCCGCCTACGGGTTCGTCACCGGATACCTCTTCGGCATGGTGATGAACCTGTGGGAGTGGCCGTTCTTCACGAGCGGCTCGGCGTTCGCGTGGGACCCCGCGGGAGGGGCGGCGACGAACCTCAACCACTACCTCGCGTTCTACATGACCACGTCGTTCGTGTGGGACACGTTCCGCGCGATCGGCAACCTGGTCCTGGTGGTCGTGCTGGGGCGACCGTTGCTCGGGGCGCTCGACAGGGCCGCCCGACGGATGCGATTGGAGCTCACGCCGGTCTGAGCGGGTTCGATAGGTAGCATCCTGGCCATGTCCACCGCGCCCACCGAACGAACGCGCGTCCGCCGCCATCCAGAGCGCGGCGACTACGACCGCGCCACGATCGACGCCGTCCTCGACGAGGCGCTGCTCTGCCACCTGGCGTGGGTCACGGCCGACAACGAGCCGCGGGTGATCCCGACGATCCACGTCCGGGTCGGCGACACGCTCTACGTGCACGGGTCACAGGCCAGCCGGACGCTCCGCGCTCTGCGGGCGGGCGCGCAGGTCTGCATCGAGACGACGATCGTCGACGGGCTCGTGCTCGCGCGTTCGACGCCGAAGCACTCCATGAACTTCCGCTCCGTGGTCGTGTTCGGCGCGCCGCGCGAGGTGACCGATCGCGACGAGATGGACGTGGCGCAGCGCGCGCTCACCGAGCACGTGGTGCCCGGAAGGACCGCCGACGCGCGACCGCCGAACGACACCGAGTACAAGGAGACGGCGATCTTCGCGCTCGAGCTGGACGAGGCGTCGGCGAAGGTCCGCACCGGTCCGCCGCTCGATCCCGACGAGGACCTGGCGCTCGACGTCTGGGCGGGCGTGATCCCGATCCAGCTCGCAACCGGCATCCCCACGCCAGCGCCCGACCTGAAGCCCGGCGTCGATGTGCCGGCCTACGTCACCGACTACCGCCGCCCCGGACGCTGAGCAGGTTGGCGGACACGACCGACCCCGCACGCCCGACGCTGCGGCAGAACCTGCGCGGGATGCCGCGAGCAGCGTGGGTGTTGTTCGCGGGAGCGTTCGTCAACCGGCTGGGCACGTTCGTCCTGCCGTTCATCACGCTGTACCTGACCAGCCGCGGCTACTCGGTCCCCCAGGCCGGGCTCGGCCTGGCCGCCTACGGGCTCGGGGCCATGGGCGCGCAAGGTGTGGGTGGCCTGCTCGCCGACCGTATCGGTCGTCGGAACGCGATCGCGCTCAGCTCGTTCGGGGGCGCCGGCCTCACGTTGTCGCTCGTCTGGGTCAACGGGCTCTGGGAGATCGTCGGCGTCGTGGCGCTGCTCGGGTTCGTCGCGGAGCTCTACCGGCCGGCGTCGAGCGCGCTCATCGCCGACCTGATCGAACCGAAGGCGCGCGTGGCCGCGTTCAGCGCCTACCGGCTGGCGCTGAACCTGGGGTTCGCGTGCGGGCTCAGCTTGGGAGGGATCCTGGCGGCTCACTCGTACCACCTGTTGTTCGTGGGCGACGCGATCACGTCCGCGCTCTTCGGGGTCATCGCGCTCGTCGCGCTCCCCCACGGGACGCGCACGACCAAGCACGAGGAGCGTCATCTGGCGGGAGCCGGCCGCTCGATGGCCGCGGACAAGGGGTTCCTCCTCGTCCTGGGAGCGGTGTTCGTCACGGCCGCGGTGTACATGCAGAACGCGAGCACGTTCGCGTTGCACGTGGTCGCGCTCGGTTACTCGACGAAGGTCTACGGCTTGCTGCAGGCGATGAACGGCGTCCTCGTGGTGCTCTTCGAGCTCCCGATCAGCTCATTGACGCAACATCGGCCGCGGACCCGGATGATCGCGCTGGGCGCGTTGCTCGTCGGCGTGGGGTTCGCGGAGCTGGCGTTCGTGAAGGCGCTGCCGGGGCTGCTGATCATGGTCGTGATCTGGACGCTGGGCGAGATCATCGAGTCACCCGCGACCGGAGCGTTCGTCGCCGACCGCGCACCGGAACATGCGCGCGGCCGCTATCAGGGAGCGCTCGGGATGATGTACGCCTGTGCGGCCGTCGTCGGACCACTGATCGGCACGTCCGTCTACCACGTCAGCCCGACGGCGCTGTGGATCGGATGCGGCCTGGCCGGGGTGGGCTCGGCAGCGCTCGCCTTGGCGGCCGGGCGCCGGCCGGCTCCCGATCACGTCGTGACGGTCACGCCGGTGCAGGCCTAGTTGACGTAGCCCTCCACGGTCCGCTCGTCCCGCACGCCGGCCTCGTCGGGGTCCATGCCGGCCGAGCGGCGGGCCCGGCGTTGGTGCAGGAGGTCCCAGCACTGGTCGAGCTTCACGCCGACCTCCTTCAACCGTTCCTTGTCGGACTCGGTCGCCTCGCCACGAGATTCCTTCTCGAACAGGTCGTGCTCTTCTCGTGCCAGCTCGTTGATGTCGTTCAGCACGTCCTTGTCGTCCTGGGCCATGACCGGCACCTCCTGGTTGACGATAGGCTCACATCGCGGTTAGATATATCGAAGCGATATACGCGGGCGATACATCGAGCGCTGACTCGCTCGCACGATCTTCGACCCAAACACACTCGAACGGAAGGGTACGACACACCGCATGTTGGAACTCGCGATCCTCGGCTTGCTGAAAGAGCAGCCCATGCACGGCTACCAGCTCTCTCGGGAGCTCGGCGAGTCGCTGGGCGGCTTCTGGCGGGTCTCGTACGGCTCGCTCTACCCGTCGCTCCGCCGTTTGGAGAAGGAGGGCGCCGTCGAAAGCGTCCCGAGCGACGAAGAGCGGGGTGGGCGCCGCAAGAACGTCTACCGCGTGACCGAGAAGGGCGAGAAGCTCTTCTTCGAGCTGTTGCAGGAGACACCGCACGACAACTCCACCGAGGACACGCGCTTCCGCGTGCGCCTCGCGTTCTTCAAGTACCTGCCTCCGGAGACGCGGATCCGCCTGCTCGAACGGCGGCGCGCGCTCCTGGAGGATCGTCTGTCGACCATCAAGGACTCGCTGCGCGCCACGCGCGAACGGGTCGACGACTACACGCTCGCGCTGATGGAGCACGGGCGCAACGCCACCGAATCCGACATCGCGTGGCTCGAAGGCCTGATCGAGGCCGAGCGTCACCGCAGCGATGGCACCACCGCTGGAGGGGGAACGAAGCGTCGCACCGCGGCGCTTCGCAGAAAGGAGCGCGCATCATGAGCAAGGTCCGTTTGGCGATCGTGGGTGTGGGCAACTGCGCCTCATCGCTCGTGCAGGGACTCGAGTACTACAAGGACGCGAACCCGGACGAGCGTGTGCCCGGGCTGATGCACGTTGAACTTGGCGGCTATCACGTCGGCGACATCGAGATCGTGGCTGCGTTCGACGTGGACGCGAAGAAGGTCGGCACCGACGTGGCCGAAGCCATCTTCTCCGAGCCGAACAACACGATCCGGTTCGCCGCCGACGTGCCGCCGACCGGCGTCATGGTGCAACGCGGTCATACGCTGGACAGCCTCGGCACCTACTACCGCGAGACGATCGTCGAGTCCGAGAAGGACCCGGTCGATGTCGCGCAGGTCTTGCGCGACGCGCAGGCCGACGTGCTCGTGAGCTACCTGCCGGTCGGTTCCGAGCAGGCGGCGCGCCACTACGCGCAGGCCGCGATCGACGCGGGCGTCGGGTTCGTGAACTGCCTCCCGGTCTTCATCGCATCCGAGGTCGAATGGGCGAAGAAGTTCGGCGACGCCGGCCTGCCGATCATCGGCGACGACATCAAGAGCCAGGTCGGCGCGACGATCACGCACCGCGTCCTGACGAAGCTCTTCGAGGACCGCGGCGTCAAGCTCAACCGCACGTACCAGCTGAACTTCGGCGGGAACATGGACTTCATGAACATGCTGGAGCGCGAGCGCCTGACGTCGAAGAAGATCTCCAAGACGCAGTCGGTGCAGTCGCAGCTCCGCCGCGAGCTGGACAAGAACAACATCCATATCGGACCGTCGGACTACGTCCCGTGGCTCGAGGACCGCAAGTGGGCGCAGATCCGCCTGGAGGGTCAGTCCTTCGGGGACGTGCCGCTCATCATCGAGATGAAGCTCGAGGTCTGGGACAGCCCCAACTCGGCAGGCATCGTGATCGACGCGGTGCGCTGCGTGAAGCTCGCGCTCGACCGCAAGATCGCCGGTCCGCTGATCGGCCCCTCGGCGTACTTCATGAAGTCGCCGCCGGTCCAGTTCAGCGACGATGCCGCGCGCGAGATGGTCGAGGAGTTCATCCAGGGTGTGGGCGAGGCGGCTACCGCCGACTGGACCGCGTTCTTCGACGTCCGCGCGTAGTCGTGTCGCACGTCCGACGCAACGACCCGGACGGCGTCGCGCCGCCCGCGGCCGGTGGGTACAGCCACAGCGTCCGCGTGGACCTCGGCGACCGCAGCATGGTGTTCGTCTCCGGCCAGCTCCCGCTGGATCGTGATGGAGCGCTCGTGGGTGCCGGCGACATGGCCGCACAGAGCCGCCAGGTCTTCGAGAACCTCCGGATCATCTTGGAGGCCGAAGGCGCCACGTTCGCCGATGTCGTGAAGATGGGGACGTTCGTGACCTCGCTCGATGATCTGGCCGAGGTTCGCACGATCCGTCGGGAGTACCTGGGAACGGAGCCGCCCGCCAGCACGCTCGTGCAGGTGCGCGCGCTCGTCCTGCCCGAGGCCATGATCGAGGTCGACGTCATCGCAGTCGTGCACGCGCGGTAAGCCCCGCTCTGCCGGGTCCGCCCGCACCGCAAGCCCTACGATGCCCGCCATGGCGACGAGGAGCACGCTCGAGCGCACGCGTGGCGCGCTCCGCAGTCCCGACTTCCGGCGTCTGTTCCTGGTGCGGGTGGCCAGCCAGTTCGCGGACGGGCTCTTCCAGGTCTCGCTGATCGCGTCGGTCGTCTTCTCCCCGGACGAGCAGAGCACGACGGTCGGGCTGTTCAAGGCCGCGGTGATCATCGCCGTGCCGTTCTCCGTCATCGGGCCGTTCACCGGCGTGTTCATCGACCGCTGGCCTCGGCGCCGCATCCTCACGATCGCGCCGTGGATCAAGACGGCGCTCGTATGGCTGGTGCTGTTCGATCCGGTGCATGCGGCGGTCGTGTTCTACGCGGGCGCGCTGATCGTCCTGTCGGTGAACCGGTTCTTCCTGGCGACCGCGCAGGCGGTGGTACCGCGGCTCGTGCCTGCCGAGGACCTGCTGATGGCGAACTCGCTGGCCACGGTCGGCGGCACGGTCTCGCTGCTCGCCGGCATCTTCCTGGGAGGCAAGCTCGCCGATGCGTTCGGCTCGGGCAGTCACGGTCGCGGGCGCGGGTGCCCTGTGGCTGGTCGGATCGTGGATCGCGTCCCGGATCCGGAGCGAGCTGTCGCCGCACACGCTGCCGGAGGATCCGACGCTCCTGCGACACGAGTTGCGTCGGGTGGGCGTGGAGTTCGGCGACGGGATCACGCGCCTCTGGCGCTCGCCGAGAGCGCTCGGACCGATCACCTCGATCGCGGTCGACCAGTTCGGCCAGGGCCTGGTGCTCACGCTTTCCCTGGTCGTGTTCCGCGAGCGCTTCGGCGAAGGGGTGGGCTCGTTCTCCAACCTGATCGGCGCCGGCGGGATCGGCGTGATGCTCGGCATCCTCACGGTCGGGCCTCTGGAGGATCGGTTCCCCAAGGAGCGGATCGTGGCGGGCGCGTTCCTCGCCGGCGGGCTCAGCTTGATCGCGGTGTCGTTCGCGATCACTGGGGTCACCGTCCTGATCGCGAGCTTCGCGGTCGGCCTGACGTTCGCGTGGAAGAAGATCCCGATCGACACGATGGTGCAGGAGTCGCTCCCCGACGGGTATCGCGGCCGGGTGTTCGCGGCGTACGACGTGGTCTACAACCTGGCGCGCGTGATCGCGGCGGCCGTGGCCATCCCGATGCTCCCGCACGTGGGCGTGAGCGGCTCCGTCGCGGTCGTGGGGATCCTGTTCCTCCTGTGGACGCCCGTCCTCCCGCGGTGGATCGGCGGGAAGCCGCCGATCGTCCTGCGGTTCGCGGAGGGGGCCAAGGCCGAGGAGTGGCCGCGGGCGATCGTGTGGGGCGGGGTCGAGGAACCGGTCGACGTCATGCGTTCGTGGAACGAGGAGCGCGACGGCGTACCGATGCGGCGGTTCCGGCTCTCCCTGCAGGACGGTTCGTTGCTGGACGTCAGCCGTGTCGAACCGGACGGCATGTGGAGCATCGAGCGCGAGGCCGAGGACGGGTCCGTCTGACCGGGCGGTCAGGCGGGAAGCTGTTGATCAGTGAGCGCATCCGTGCGGATCCGTGCGCTCGCCGGATTCCGCGACTTCCACCACAGCCCGCCGATCCCGGCAAGCAGTGCGCAGGCGGCGCCCAGCACGAACCCGGCTCGCGCACCCAGGTGTTGCGCGAGCGAGCCGGTGATCACCGCGCCGATCGGCGTGCTCCCCAGGAAGACCATGCCGTACAGCGCCATGACGCGTCCGCGGAACTCCGGCAGCGACCGGAGCTGCAGCATGGAGTTCGCGCTGATGATGAAGATCATGACCGTCAGGCCCAGGGGGATCATGGAGGCGTACGCCAGGTTCAGCGTGGGCGCGACCGCCGTCGCCAGGAGCGCGGCTCCCGACGCGATCGACCAGATCGAGAGGCGCCGGAAGTCCGGTGCGGCGGCGGACGAGCTGGCGCGGTTCGCCATGATCAAGGCCGCGGCGAACGCCCCAAGCCCCGTGAGCGCGGACATGACGCCGAACGTGGCGGCGTCGCCGTCGAACGTCCGCTTCGCGAGCAGCGGCAGCAACACCGCCCAGTTGAACGCGAACGTGAACACGATCGTCATCAGGACGAGCGGCCGCCGCAGCTCGGGTGTGGTCCACACGTAGTGGAACCCTTCACGCACGCTGCCGCGCTCACGTGACGTCCGCGCCTCCCGGCCGTGCAGGTCCTTCGTGCGCATCGCGAGGAGCGCGCCGATCACCGCGACGTACGAGACGGCGTCGATCAGGAAGCAGTTCGCCAGACCGATCGTCGTGATCACCAGGGCCGCCGCGGACGCGCCGAGGATGCGCGCGCCCATGAAGACCGCGCTGTTCAGGCTGACGGCGTTCGTCAGGTCGTCCTCGGGGACGAGCTCCATGTAGAAGCTCTGGCGCGTCGGGTTGTCCAGCGCGGTCACCAGACCGGCAGCGAGCGACAGCGTGTAGACCATCCACAGCTGGGCCACGTCCGTCACGACCAGCGCGAACAGGATGAGCGCGAGCGTCGCGTACATCGCCTGGGTCAGGATCAGGATCTTCCGCTTGTCGTAGCGGTCGGCCAGCATCCCGCCGAACGCCCCGACGAGCAGGATCGGCAGGAACGTGAGGGCGGTGTTGAACCCGAGCGCGAACCCGCTGTCGGACAACCGCAGGACCAGCCAGGCCGACGCGGTCGCGTTCAGCCACGTGCCCGTGACGGACACGACCTGACCGATGAAGTACAGACGGAAGTTCCGGGTGTGGAGGGAGTGGAACGTCCGGTGGACGGCGAGGCCGACGCGCGTCATCGGTCCTCCTCCGCCAGCCGGTCGAGGATCTCGGCCGCGCGTTCCAGCGTCGCCTGGTCGTCGAGCGAGAGGTGCTTGATCCGCTTGGCCAGGTAGCCGTCCTTGCGGCGGCGGGTGCTCTGCAGGAGCTTGCGGCCCGGCGGAGAGATCTGCACCCACGTCACGCGCCCGTCCAGGGGATCGGATGTGCGCTGGATCAGCTCGCGCTCTTCGAGGACGGCGAGCAGCCTGGTGACGGTCGGCTTCTCGACCTGTTCGTGCATGGCGAGCATGCCCGCGGTCACCGGCCCGTGACGCTCGATCGTGCTGAGCGCGGCCAGCAGGGTGGGGGTGATGCCGGTATCGCCCTCACGGCGCAGCTTGCGCGCCAGCCGCGTCACGCCCAGCCGGAGGCGGGACGCGAGCGCGGCGATATCCGTTGCGGGGGGAGCGGTCGGCATGCAGTCATGATAGTACGCAAGACTAACTAGTGTCACGTACCATCTCGAGCTGGGGACGTCCGTCGCGAGGACGAGGAGCGTTGACGCTCCGATAGCCTGAGCGTCATGACCCGCGAGTGGGACGCGCTCACGTACGACCGCTTGGCCTCACCGATGACGCGGTGGGGCGAGGCCGTGGTCGGCTGGCTCGAGCTCGAAGGCGACGAACGCGTCATGGATGCGGGCTGCGGGACCGGCCGGGTCACGGAGCGGCTGGTGGAGCGGCTGCCCGACGGCCATGTCGTCGCCGTCGACGGCTCGAGCGCGATGGTGGAGCACGCGCGGACACGTCTCTCGCCGTTCGGGGATCGCGTGGAGTACGTGGTCGCCGATCTCTCCCGCCCGATCCCCGTCGACCCCCCGGTCGACGCGATCTTGTCGACCGCGACGTTCCACTGGATCATCGATCACGACGCGCTCTTCGCGAACCTCGCGGCCGTCCTGCGACCGGGTGGGCAGCTCGCGGCGCAATGCGGTGGCGCCGGCAACATCGCGACGATCCAGGCGGCGCTCCGAGAGCTGGGTGGTGACTTCGAGGGTCGCAAGCACTTCGCCACCGCGGACGAGACGCGGATGCGGCTGGAGCGGGCAGGGTTCACCGACGTCCAGACGTGGCTCCACGACGAGCCCACCGAGCTCGCTCCCCAGGACGTCGAGCCGTACCTGGCCACGATCTGTCTGGGCGATCACGTCGAGGGGATGGCCGACGATGAGCGGGCACGCTTCGTCGCAGAGGTGGCTCGTCGGCTCCCCGGTCCCAGGATCGACTACGTCCGGCTCAACATCCGCGCCCGTCGCGCGGCCTAGATCGCCCGGAGGCGCCTCACCGCAGGACACCGTTGACGATCAGCCCGGCAAGGGCGCTCGCGCCGATCACCGGCAGGACCTTCCAATGCAGTCGCCACAGGCCGACGAACGAGACCGCGGCCACGACCAACGCGAACCCGTCGAGCGACGACCAGACCGGAACGGGAACGGTGCCACCGATCGTGTCGACCTCCCGGACCTGTTCGAACAGCGTGTGCACCGCGAACGTCACGGCGAGGTTCGCGATCACACCGACCACGGCGGCGGTGACGGCCTCGAGCGCCTCCGCCAGCCGTCGATTCCCTCGGAGCCCCTCGATGTACGGCGCCCCCAGGAAGATCCACAGGAAGCAGGGAGCGAACGTCGCCCACGTGGCGACCACCGCGCCCAGCACACCGGCCGTCATGGGCGACAGGTCGCCGGGGTGCTGATACGCGCCGACGAACCCGACGAACTCGAGCACCATGATGAGCGGGCCCGGCGTGGTCTCGGCGAGACCGAGGCCGACCACCATCTGGCCGGGCAGCAGCCAGCCGTACTGCGAGACGGCCGCGACGTTCACGTAGGACAGGACGGCGTAGGCGCCCCCGAACGTGATCAGCGCCGCCTTGCTGAAGAACCACCCCATCTCCGTCAGGGTGTCGTCGGGCCCGCGCCACATGGCCACCGCGGCGATCGGGAGCAACCACACGGCCAAGCCCACGACCAGCACGACGATGCTCCGCCGAAGCGACGGCTGCGTGTGCGCGGCGCGAGCCACGTCGTCGCGGATCGCGACCGCCTCGTTCTCCTCGAGCTCGCGTCCGACGCCCACGTCGAACAGGTGCGGCGCGACCTTGCCCCCGATCACACCGATCGCCGCGGCTCCCAGGACGATCACGGGGAACGGGACGTGCAGCAGGAAGATCGCGACGAACGCACCGACGGCGATCCCCACCATCAGGCCGTTCGCCAGCGCCTTCCTCCCGATGCGGATCGTCGCGGACGCCACGATCCCGATCACGGCGGCGGCCAGACCGGAGAGCGTGGCGCTCACCCACGTCACGTCCCCGTGCACGACGTACAGCCACGAGAGGAACAGCATCACGAAGAAGCTCGGCAGCACGAAGGCGATACCGGCCACGAGGCCGCCCCGCACCTTGTGCAGGAGCCACCCGACGTAGATCGCCAGCTGCTGCGCCTCGGGGCCGGGCAGCAGCATGCAGTAGTTCAGCGCGTGCAGGAACCGGCCGTTCGTGATCCATCGCCGGCGTTCGACGATCTCCTCGTGCATGATCGCGATCTGGCCGGTGGGCCCGCCGAAGTTGATGAAGCCGAGCTTCACCCAGAAGCGGGCAGCCTCACGGAACGGCACGCCGTGCGCTTCGGTCGGCGGGTCCGCTCGCTCGGCCACGCCGGGGAGCGTATCCCGACTAGATGAACAGCTGGATGGCGGCGGTCTTCATCTCGAGCAGGGCCGTCGCGGCGCCGATCGGCTCCTCGAGCCCGTCGATCAGGTCGTCCTGCTTCAGGCCGAGCAGATCCATCGTCATCTGGCACGGGATCAGCCGCACGCCCATGTCCTGCGCCATCTCCAGCAGCTCGGACGGGAGCGGCGTCTTGTAGTCCTTCGCGAGCTTCTTCATCATGCCCGGCCCCGCCCCGGCGAAGTGATACCGGCTGAGCTTGGCCTTCGACGGGTTCCCCGGGTTCATCACCGACAGCATCTTCTGCATCCAGTTGTCGCCGGTGATGCGCACATCGGGCTTCACCAACGTGAACAAGCCCCAGAACGTGAAGAAGACGCTCGCCTCCATGCCGGACGCGGCGGCGGTCGTCGACAGGATCAACGTGGGCCAGATGCGGTCCAGGTCCCCGCCCCACGCGATGATCGTGATCTTGTTCTCCTTGTTCAGGCCGTCGTCGGTGCGCGCGGCCTGCTCGAGCAGCTGGGTCAGCTCGTCGCTCATGCCGCTCACGCCTTCCGGATCACGTAGCGGAACGTGCCGTCGTCCAGCTGGCCCGACTCCAGCAATTCGTTGCCGCTGATCGTCGCCCAGCTGGGCACGTCCGAACGCGAACCCGGATCCGTGGCCAGGAGCTCCAGGAGGTCGCCGCGCGACGCGTCCTTCAACGCCTTCGCGAGCGTGACGAGCGGGCCGGGGCAGGACTGACCCTTGGCATCGACGGTACGGGTGATGACATCCATAGGAGAACCTCCAAGAGGGGAGCTGGCGTGGGTGGAGAAGCTGTGCCCTGTGGTCAGCAGGAACAGCAGATGCGGTCGGGGATCATGGCCGCGACGGTGCCGAGTTCGCGTGTGCAGATCATTTGCAGGTGCAACAGCCTACCGGCTCGCGACCGTTGGATACAAGCGGCGTTCCGGGGTCAGGGGGCCGGGGGCGTGGAGAGGCAACCGGCGCTGCTCCCGAGCTCACGCAGACCCTCCAGGTCGCCGGGACCGAAGTCGGTCATGCCGCCGCCCGATGGCTCCATGAGCTCACCGCGCGCCTTGTAGTGCCCGAGTCCCATCACGTGTGCCAGCTCGTGCAGCACGACCGGACCCTGCGACCCCTCGGAGTCGAACCCCGGCGGGTTGGGATCCGTCACGTTGATGGCCACCACACCGCTCACGTAGATCGTGGACGGGCCGGGATGGGGGTAGAGCGGTCCGGCAACGCCGGCCGCCTCCCGGCCGCCCGGGTCGAAATCGAAGTCGCTCGTCCGGGGATCGACCCACCCGATGAGCACCGGCGCCCAGCGATCGCCGTAACGATCCGGCTGGTACGCCTCGCGATCGCGAGAGGGGACCTCGTCCGTCAGGCCGTCGTACGAGAACCCGATCCCCGTCGCCATCGAGATGCGGAGCACGGCGTCCTGGACGTCCTGCAGGGAGCCGACGGGCGCGGCGCCCAGGTTGACCACGTAGTGGATCGGCTCGCACGGGTTCCAGCGGACGGGCTCGCCTCTGAGCGTCGCCATGAACGAGAACTCGTGGGACCGGCGGCCCGCCTCCCAGGCGTGGACCAGTGGTGGGATGACGGCGCCGGCCAGGAGGCAGATGGCCGTGATGACCGCCAAGAGCCGGACCATCCGCCGGGTGCCGCGTGGCGAGGGCACGTAGAAGTCGTCCCCGACCGCCTGATCCGGATCCGGCGGGAACCCGGATCCCATGTCGGGTCGCGGCGGGGCAGGCAGCGGCGCGAGCGTGTCGTGCATCCCTTCAGGTTCGGCGCGCATGGTCCGTCACCTTTACCTCAGCGTTCGCCGGCGGCCAGTTCCAGGATAGGTCGGGGTTCCGCGAAGGGCGGCTACACGCGCCGGCGGCGCTCGCGTGGCCAGTAGACCAGCACGACCTTGGCCTTCAAGGCATCGCCGAGCACCGGGCCGAACCGGCGACTGTCCGTGGAGGCGGATGCGAGATCTCCCTCGACCCACCACTCGTCGGCGCCCAGCGTGCGGTCGCCGACACGGCCTCCCGGCGAGCCGGCGATGCGCTTCACCATCTCGTAGCCGGGACGACCGGGATGCTCGACGACCACGACGTCACCCACCTTCGGATGACGCAGCGGGACGGTGAGCGCCCAGTCGCCCGGCAGGAGCGTTGGCGCCATGCTCCCGCCTTCGATCGCCACGCGCGATGGTTTCCAGCGCAGGCATGCCCAGGCGAGTCCGGCCGCCACCACGACCCCGGTCCCGATGCGCCAGAACGGTTTCCGACCTCGGTGGTAGGTTTCCGGCATCGGCCCATCAGAAGGAGGCGGCATGTCCATCCTCGAAGCTTTGCTCACGCCGAACCGCACCGTCCACGCCCACTGCGATCTTCCGTGCGGCGTGTACGACCCGGCGCAGGCCCGCATCGAAGCGGAGTCCGTCAAGGCGTGTCAGGAGAAGTACCAGGGCTCGGACGACCCGATCTTCAAGGACCGCGCCGTCGCCATCAAGGAGGAGCGTGCGGACCTCGTGAAGCACCACCTGTGGGTGCTGTGGACCGACTACTTCAAGCCCGAGCACCTGGAGGCGAACCCCGATCTGCACGAGAAGTTCTGGAACGCCACGAAGCTGGCCGGCGCATCGAAGAAGAGCGAGGACCCGGCGCAGGGACAGGAGCTCCTGAACTCGATCGACGAGCTCGCCAAGATCTTCTGGGCCACGAAGTCCTAGGACGCCGAGCGCAGAACCACCCGAGGCCGGGGCTCGAGCCCCGGCCTCTTCCGTTCCCGGAGGGGTGGATGAGACGGCGGACGGGCCGGGCCGTCGGATCCCTGCCCGTCCGCACGATGACCAGACCGTTATGAGCCAGTCCAACCAGACCGATAAGAGGACCCGGCGGGGCGGGGTGGGTCTGGCGGCACCCCGCCACCGCCTGGTCTCGCAGTTCACATCGGCAGGGTGTCGGCCGTTGCCGCACTGACCGAACGGCCGGAATTTCGGCGCCGAACGGCCGATATCCGCTCAGCCTCCGGGGATGCCGTCCGGCCCGTCAGCCAGGTCCTTCCGCCAGGTCTTTCTGGCGGCAACCGGCTGATACGCTCGCCGCTCGTGAAGGACATCGGGCTGGTCGGCGTGCCGTTCTCCGGGAAGTCAACGCTGTTCACGGCCCTGACCCGCTCCGGGTCGCACGGAGGCCAGGCGAACGTGGCGGTCGTGTCCGTTCCCGGACCCCCGGCTCGCCGTCCTCACCGAGATGGAGCGCTCGAAGAAGACCGTCGCCGCCCAGGTGCGGTTCGTCGACGTGCCGGGCGGTGTCTCGTCCGCGCAGGGCATCGCGAAGCTGCGCGAGGTCGAGGCGCTCGCCGTGGTGATCCGCTGCTTCGGCGCCGACGCGAACCCCGTCGACGAGCTCGCGACCGTGCGCGGCGACCTCTTGCTGGCCGACCTCGCCGTCGTCGACTCCGCGCTGCACAAGGCGGAGAAGCGCGCCAAGGGCAAACCATCGCCGGAGGTCTCGGCGCTGCAGGTCGCGCACGGCGTGCTCGAGGCCGAGACGCCCCTGCGCGACGCGAAGCTCGACGCGGATGTGATCGCCGAGCTGCGCGGGATCGCACCGCTCACGTTGAAACCCGAGATCGTGATCGCGAACCTCGAAGAGGGGACGGATGTGCCCGCCGGGTTCGCGGAGGTCGGCGCGGTCGGCGTGTTCGCGTCGATCGAGGCCGAGACGGCGGAGATGGACGCCGACGAAGCACGAGCGCTGCTGGAGGAGTTCGGCGTGGACGAGCCGGGGCTCGAGAAGGTCATCGCCGCGTGCTACCAGGCGATCGATCTCATCACGTTCCTGACGACCGGCGAGGACGAGACCCGGGCGTGGGAGGTCCGCCGTGGCGCGGCTGCGCCGGAGGCGTCGGGCGTGATCCACACGGACCTGCAGCGCGGCTTCATCCGCGCGGAGGTGATCGGCTATGACGAGCTGGTCGCCGCGGGGTCGATGGAGGCGCGCGAAGAGCGCCGGCAAGATCCGCGTGGAAGGCAAGGACTACGTCGTCCGCGAAGGCGACATCCTCCACGTGCGGTTCGCGGTCTAGCGAGCCGAGCCGTAGCATCAACCTCGATGGCAGCCACGTATCGGATCGGTGAGGCGGCCGAGATCCTCGGGGTTCGCGTGGAGACGCTCCGACGGTGGGAGCGCAACGGGAAGCTGAAGACGCAGCGGACCAGCGGCGGTCAGCGGCTGATCGCCGCCAAGGAGGTCGCGCGCCTGCTCTCGGAAGGCCGGAGCCAGGAGCCGATCGTCGCGGGGAGCGCGCGCAACCGCTTCCCCGGCGTGATCACCGAGATCAAGACGGACAAGCTGTCGGCGACCGTCGAGATCCAGGCCGGTCCACATCGCGTGCTCGCGTTCATCACGCGCGAGGCGGTCGATCAGCTCGGGCTGAAGCCGGGGATGGAAGCCGTGGCCACGGTCAAGGCCACGAGCGTGATGGTGAACCTGCCCGAGTAGTGCGCTCGGCGCCGCCGAGGACTACTCGATGCCGATCATCACGTCGGTCGCCTTGATGATCGCGACCGCCGACGTGCCCTGCCCCAGCGAGAGCCGTTCCGCGGAGTCCTTCGTGATCGCGGCGACGATCTCGATCCCGTTCACGTCGACGATCACCTCGGCCATCACGGCCCCGATCGTCACGGACTTGACCGTTCCCTTCAGCTGATTGCGTGCGCTCGTGTCCATCTGCCCTCCGCTCGATAGCCAGGTTCATACCGTAACAGCACCATCTTTTCCTTGCGTATCCGGCGCCTGTGCCTCTATCCTTCCGCAACGCAGAAGATGGAGGTCCCGATGCGTTCGAATCGTCTCTTGGTCTTGGCGATCTGCGGCTCCCTGCTCCTGGCCGCCTGCAGCTCCGACGACTCGTCCGGTGACGGCGACGGTTCCCCGAGCGCCCCGGCCGTCGAGCTGACCGTCTTCGCGGCGTCGTCGCTGACCGCCGCGTTCACGCAGATCGGCACCGACTTCGAGGCGGCCAACGCGGGCACGACCGTGACGTTCAACTTCGGATCGTCCGGCGACCTCGCGGCGTCGATCGAGTCGGAGGGCACCGCGGACGTGTTCGCGTCGGCGAGTGGGACCTACATGGACGAGGTGAGCGACAAGGTGGGTGTGACCGGTCGCGCCGACTTCGTGCAGAACAAGCTCGTCATCATCACGCCGCCCGACAACCCGGCGAACATCACGAGCCTCGAGGATCTGGCCAACCCCGGCGTGCAGGTCGTGCTGGCGGCCGAAGGCGTCCCGGTGGGCGACTACGCGCGCCAAGCGCTCGACAGCGCCGGCCTCACCGACGCGGTCATGGCGAACGTCGTGTCCAACGAGGAGGACGACGCATCCGTCGTCGCCAAGATCACGGCCGGCGAAGCGGACGCCGCGATCGTCTACGTGTCGGACGTGACGAGCGCCGTCGCTCCCGACGTTCACGCGGTGGAGATCCCCGACGACGTCAACGTCATCGCGACCTACCCGATCGCCGTCGTGACCGGTACGAGCGACACGGAGGCCGCACAGGCGTTCGTCGACTACGTGACCGGGTCGGAGGGACAAGCGACGCTCGCCGAGTTCGGCTTCCTGCCGCCACCGTCAACATAAGCTGCGTCCGATGCGGACTTCCCCGTGGCGGCGGACGCCTCTGGCGATCGGCGTCCTCGCTGCGATCGGGGTCGCGTTCATCGTGGTCCCGATCGCGGCGCTCCTGATCCGCGCGCCGTGGTCGCACTTGATCGACCAGCTCTCGTCGACCGGCGCGTGGACGGCACTTCGACTCTCGCTCGAGGTGTCGCTGGCCGCGGCCGCCCTCTCGCTGGTGCTGGGCACCCCCGTCGCCTGGGTGCTGGCACGCTCCTCGATCCGGGGCCGTTCGCTGCTCCGCGCGATCGTGATCCTGCCCCTCGTGTTGCCGCCCGTGGTCGGCGGCGTGGCGCTCCTGACCGCGCTCGGTCGCAGCGGGCGTGGTCGGGCGATGGCTGGACGCGGCCGGCGTCCAGCTCACGTTCACCATCTGGGGGGCGATCGTCGCGACGACGTTCGTGTCGATCCCCCTCGTGATCCTGGCCGCGGAAGCAGGCCTGCGTTCGATGGATCCACGCCTCGAGGGCGCGGCGGCGGCGATGGGCGCCTCGCGTGCGTACGTCCTTCGTCGAGTGACGTTGCCGCTCCTGCGTCCGCAGCTCGCCGCCGGGCTGGTGCTGGCGTGGGCGCGCGCGCTCGGTGAGTTCGGTGCCACGATCACGTTCGCCGGGAACCTGGCCGGCCGCACGCAGACGTTGCCGCTCGCGGTCTACCAGACCCGCCAGACCGATCCCGGCGCCGCCATCCTCATCTCGCTGCTGCTGGTCGCCCTGTCCCTCGTGGTGCTCGTCGCGATGCGCGATCGGATCTTCGCGCGATGACGCTCGCCGTCGACATCCGCGTCACACGAGCGAGCCTGCAGATCCGCGCGGTCCTCCAGGCGAGCGAGGGCGAGACGGTGGCGCTGCTCGGCCCGAACGGCGCAGGGAAGTCCACCGTCGTCGACTGCCTGGCCGGCCTCCTGGAACCCGACGACGGCCGGATCACGCTCGACGACGACACGTGGGTCGACGTGGCGGGCAACCGATGGACGCCCGCCGAGCAACGACCGGTGGGCGTCGTGTTCCAGAGCGGCCTGCTGTTCCCGCACCTCACCGCAACGGAGAACGCCGCGTTCCCGTTGCGGGCGCGCGGGACGGACCGCGGTGCCGCACGCGAGCGCGCGGCATCCCTGTTGACGCGGCTCGGCTTCCCGGCGGCGCGCAGGGATGCCCGGCCGAACGAGTTGTCGGGCGGTGAAGCCCAGCGTGTTTCGCTCGCTCGCGCCCTGATCCACGAGCCGCGCCTCCTGCTGCTCGACGAGCCGACCGCCTCGCTCGACGTCCGCGCCCGCTCGGAGCTCCGACCCCTGATCCGATCGATCCTCGAAGGGTTCGCCGGCGTGCGCGTGCTGATCACGCATGACCCGGTGGAGGCGATGACGGTCGCGGATCGGATCGTCGTGATGGAGCAGGGCGAGATCACGCAGCGAGGCACCCCCGAGGAGCTCCGGAACGCGCCGCGGACGCCGTACGTGGCCGACCTGGTGGGCGTGAACCTGTTCGCCGGGCGGCTGGAACCGCTCGACCCCGGGGCGGGAAGGGTGGTGACCGCCGAAGGCGACGTGGTGGTGCCGTGGCCCGACGGTCTCCCTCGCGAACCCCTCGACGGCGTGCTCGGCGTGCTCCGCCCGTCCGACGTGGTGCTGCACACCGTCGAGCCGGAGGGCTCCGCTCGCAACGCGGTGCGAGGCAGGATCGCCGAGATCGCGATCGAGGGTGAGCGTGCCCGCGTCCGGCTGGCCGGCGCTCCGCCCGTCGTCGCCGAGATCACGCTGGGCTCCGTCGCCAGGCTCGGGTTGCGAGAGGGAGCCATGGCATGGGCGTCGTTCAAAGCGGTCGAGGTCGTCGTCGTCCTGCCGTGAACACACAGGAACGGCACCGCACATCGGCTCTCGACGCACCGGCGACCGGTACCCTTGACCGGTGAAGACGGTCGAACGCTCCTCGATCGAGGATCCCGAGCCGAAGGACAGGAGACCCAAGCAGGGATTCCTGGGATTCCTCGGTGAGGTTCCCGGGCTCATCCTCATGGCGTTCGTCCTGGCGCTCATCATCCGGACGTTCCTGTTCCAGGCGTTCTTCATCCCCAGCCCGTCGATGGAACCGACGCTGCAAGAGGGCGACCGCGTGCTGGTCAACAAGATCCCGTACTACTTCCACGACCCGCGACGGGGCGACATCATCGTGTTCGAGAACCCGAACCCGAGGCAGTGGACGATCGCGGCGTCGTGAGCGGGTTCTTCCACTGGCTGTTCCAGGGACTCGGGTTCCAGCAGCCGGAGAACGAGGACTTCATCAAGCGAGTCATCGGACTGCCGGGCGATGTGGTCATGGCGAGACACGGAGACGTCTGGGTGAACGGCGAGAAGCTGAAGGAGCCGTACCTCACGCAGAACGACCCAGGCGTTCACGCAGAAGACCGTTCCGGCGGGCAAGCTCTTCGTCATGGGCGACAACCGCGGGAACTCGCTCGACTCTCGCTTCGGCTTGGGGTTCGTGCCGATCGACAAGGTCATCGGCAAGGCGTTCATCAAGATCTGGCCGCCCTCGCGGTTCGGATTGCTCAACTAGTCCGGGACGAGTTGCGTCCTGCCCGTTCCCTGAACGCGCGCCGAGGACCGATCGGCTGCTCCCCCGGGACGAACAGGCGGGCGAACGACCAGACGATGGCTGCGATACCGAACGCCGCCAGCCACACCAGGTCGTCGGGTGACTTGAGCGCGAAGAACTCCTGCGTCGCCGGTGTCAGGAGCACGACGAGGAACAGCGCCGCCATGGACCAGATCAACAGGAGGCGCGGCCGGTTGAGCGGCGCGGCGATGATGGAGAGCACCAGCAGGCCGATCCACGTCAGGACCATGACCGCCGTCGTCTGCGCCTCGAGCAGGTTCACGCCGGGTTCGTGGCGCACCAACGCGTACGCCAGGAACGTCGCGATCGCCGCGAGCGCCCCGGCGGGGAGCGCGAATCTCGCGACCCGCTGCACGAACCCCGGCCGGAACACGTCGGTGTTGGGCGCGAGCGCCAGGAAGAACGACGGGATGCCGATCGTGAGCGCGCCGATCAGCGTCAGGTGTCGCGGCAGGAACGGGAACGGGAACCCGGCCACGCCGACCGCGAGCGACAGCAACATCGCGTAGACGGTCTTCGTGATGTAGAGGCCGGACGTGCGTTCGATGTTGCCGAGCACGCGGCGCCCCTCGGCGACGACCTGCGGGAGCGCATCGAAGTTCGAATCCAGGAGGACCAGTTGCGCGACCGCACGCGTGGCGTCGCTCCCCGAGCCCATCGCGATGCCGATGTCCGCGTCCTTCAGCGCGAGCGCGTCGTTCACGCCGTCGCCGGTCATGCCGACGGTGTGTCCCTTCGAGCGCAACGCGTTGACCATGGCGCGCTTCTGCTGCGGCGTCACGCGTCCGAACACCGAGGAGGCCTCCACCGCCTCGGCGAGCGCGGCCTCGTCCTCAGGGAGTTCGCGCGCGTCGACCGGACGGTCCGCGCCGTCGAGCCCCAGCTCCAGCGCGATCGCACCGACGGTCCGCGGGTCGTCGCCCGAGATCACCTTCACGGTGACCTCCTGCTCCCGGAAGTACGTCAGCGTCGCAGCCGCATCGGGGCGCACCGTGTCCTTCAGCATCACGAGCGCCGCGGGACGGAGCGACGGCGGGAGCTCCCCGTTCTGCGGCAGGCCGTCCGCGCGCGCCAGGACCAGCACACGGGAGCCGTCACCGGCGGCGTCCGCCACGCGGTCGCTCGCGGCGTCGCCGGCGCCGATCAGGACGTCGGCGCCGCCCACGAACCACGACCCGTGATCGCCGAACGACACCGCGCTCCACTTCCGCGCGGAGGAGAACGGCACCGACGCGGTGGACGACCACCCGCTCGGAGCCGCCGGGAACCGGTCCCCGATCGCCGACATCGTCGCGTTGGGATGCTCGTCGGCGGCCGCGATCGCCGCGAGCGCGTCATCCACGCCGGGTCCCCCGTCCAGCGGCTCGACCGCGACGACCGAGAGCTTGCCCTCGGTGAGCGTTCCCGTCTTGTCGATGCAGAGCACGTCGACGCGTGCGAGCCCCTCGACGGCCGGCAGCTCCTGGACCAGCACGCTGCGCTTGGCGAGCCGGAGGACGGCGACGGCGAACGCCAGGCTCATCAGCAGGACCAGCCCCTCCGGCACCATCGCGACCGTGCCGGCGACGGCACCTCGGACGGCGATGCGCCAGCTGTCGTGGTGGCGCAGCTGGCTCACGAACAGCAACGCCGCGGTCGGCACGATCGCGATCGTCACCCATCGCAGGATCTGATCGACGCCGTCGCGCAGCTCCGATCGCGTGAGTGCGAATCGCTTGGCCTCCACCGCCAGCTTCACCGCGTACGCGTCGGCGCCCACGGCCGTCGCCACCATGCGGCCGGCGCCCGCCGCGACGAACGACCCCGACATCGCCTCGTCACCGCGATGCTTCTCGACGGGCTCCGGCTCGCCGGTGAGCAGGGATTCGTCCAGCTCCAGTCCGTCCGACGAGAGCACGTCGCCGTCGACGACCACCTGCATGCCGGGCGCCAGCTCCAGGACGTCGTCCAGGACCACGCGATCGACCGGCACCTCCTGCACCTCGCCGTCACGAACGACGTGCGCCTTCGGCGCGGTGAGCACGCTCAGCCGATCGAGCGTCCGTTTCGCGCGGAGCTCCTGCACGATGCCGATCCCGGCGTTCGCGATGAGGACGAACCCGAACAGCGCGTCCTGGACCGGACCGACGACCAGGATCACGGCGAGCATCGCGCCCAGCAGCGCGTTGAACCGCGTGAAGACGTTCGAGCGGACGATCTGCGACACCGACCGCGTGTTGGATCGAGGGACGACGTTGACCCGGCCACTGGAGACGCGTTCGGCCACCTCGGTCGCGCTCAGACCTCGATCCGCATCGACCATGCGGGAAGCCTACCCGCAGGGGTTACTCAGGCTTTCAGGGACGCGAACCGCGGGAGGACCGCGAAGTCGGTGGTGACGTCGTCCACGTCTTCGCCCTCGGAGCGGATCCGGTCCATGTCCCCTTGCCCCAGGAACCGCGCCGCTTCCGCCAGGTACGTGACCTTCTGCGGGTCGAATCCCATGACGCGCGCACCGACCACGTCCGTCGCCACCGGATCGTCGCCGAAGACGAGGACGTTCGACGCGACCGGCGTGCCGGAGATCGGGCCGTTGCCCTCCATCCCCACGATCCCGTCGACGATCGCGTAGTCCGGACGGACGGCGGCGGCCACGTCCAAGATCGCCTGCTCGAGTCCCGCCCAGTGCAACGCGTTCTTCGGCCAGCCGTAGACGCGCCCGGGAACACAGCCGAAACAGTTCTTGAGCGACAGCGTCAGTCCGGCCCAGTGATGCGTCTTCATCTTCGGCATCGAGATCACGACGTCCGCGTCGGTGATCGCACGGGGAAGCCAGAGCGCACCCAGCGCCGTGTAGCGGCTGCGCAGCGGAACGCGGGCGATGTCATCGATGTTGAGGTCGACGAACCGTGCATCCACGGCGTCCAGCGCCTCGAGCAACCCCGAGCTCGTGACGACGAACTGCGTGTCGCGACGATGCCCCGGCCCCTCGCCGACCACGACGTCGGCGGCCCCCATCCGACGGAGCGCGACGACCGCCGCGGCCACGAGCCGCGGATCCGTGTTGATGGCGGTGTCCTCGTCGAACTCGACCAGGTTGGGCTTGAGCAGGACACGCGCGCCCCGGACGTCGGCACCGATCGCACGGAGCCCCTCGCCGACGATGCCGTCCAGGCCGGCGTCGTAGCTCGTCGCGCGAAGCACGGCGACGCGCGCCGTCCCCGGCGGAGCGAACGCCGCCTCGTCCCACGGCCGCTCCTGCGGATGCCGAAGGATCCGACCGCCGACGACGGCCGCGGCTCCCGCGACGCCCACGGCGGCCGCGGATCGCACCAGGAACGTCCGCCGGTCCATCGCGGCCATCAGCGCACCTCCAGGCGTGTGAGCTCGGGACCGGTCGCGATCGCCGCCCACGCGAGCGCGACCACGTCGTCCATGAACCCCGAGCGGTCGAACACGTCGAACACCGCTCGTTCGGACGCACGGGCGTCGTCGTCCCCGTGGAGACGGAGCGCGGCCGTGGCCAGCGCCACCGTCAACCCGCCGTCGCGTTCCGCGCGCCACAACCGGTGGAGCGCCGAGAGACCGCGCTGCTCCAGCGCGGGGTCGGCGCGTTGGAGCGCCACGAGCGCGGCGGCGGTGGTCTGCGCGTACGGCTCGAGGTCCTCCCCGAGCACCACGCGGTTCCCGTAGTTCCAGCCACCGCCGACCGTTTCGCGGTCGCGCAGCATACCGACGCCGTCCTCGATGGCTTTCGCGCCGGGCCGGAGCAACCGAAGCGCCAGCACCGCGCGGGCGGTCGGGTCGACCCATCCGAACGTCGACTCCGTCCAGGCCCAGCCGTGGAACGCCGCGTCGAACGGCACGTCGGCGGTCGACCGTGCGTCCGGCGCCAACGCCGCCTCCAGATGATCGAGGGCTCGCTCCCGGCCGTCCCCGGAGCCGAGCCCGATCGCCGCGAACGCCGTGGCCGAGTCGTTGACGACGACCCCGGCGTCGAGCGACACGGAGCCGTCGTCGGCCTGATGCTCGCCGAGCCACGCCCGCCCTCGCTCGTCGTCGAGCGCGATCGTGGCCAGGGCGGTCGGTTCGGGCTCGGAGGGCAGGCCGATGCGCGGCCCGAAGCCGCCGTCGGCGTTCTGCGCCTCGCGCACGCGCGAGGCAAGGATCGTCCCGTTCCTCCCCACGGTTCGGGTATCGGCACACGGAGGGCCGAACCTGTGCGGGGCGCCGATCGGCCCTCTCGCGGATCGACGGTTCAGACGCCCAGGTCGCGCTCCCGAGCCCACGAGTCCAGGAGCTCGAACGCCTCGTCTTCCGGGATCAGGCCGCGCTCCATCCGGAGCTCGAACAGATAGGCGAGAGCTTCACCGACCACGGGCCCGGGCGGGATCCCCAGGTGCTTCATGACCTGCGCCCCGTCGATCGGGGGCCGCAGCGCGTTCAGGTTCTCCTCCTCGGCCAGGCGGGCGATCCGCTCCTCCAGCTCGTCCTGGAGCTGCTCGAGCTTGCGTGCACGGGACACGTTGCGGGTCGTGCAGTCCGCGCGGGTCAGCTGGTTCAGCCGATCCAGCAGCGGCCCGGCGTCGCGCACGTAGCGCCGGACGGCGCTGTCGGTCCAGCCGTCGCCGTACCCGTGGAACCGGAGGTGGAGCTCGACCAGCTTGCGGACATCCTCGACCATGGGGTTGGAGTAGTGCAGCTCCTTCATCCGCGCCTCGGCCATCCGCGCGCCGACGGCCTCGTGATGATGGAACTGCACGCCGTCCGGCCCGATCGACCGCGTCTTCGGCTTGCCGATGTCGTGCAGCAGGCCGGCCAGGCGAAGGACCAGATCCGGCTCGCACCGTTCCACGACGGCGTACGTGTGCCGCAGCACGTCCTTGTGTTGATGGACGGGGTCCTGCTCGAGCTGCAGCGCGGACAGCTCAGGGAGGAACAGGTCGGACAGGCCCGTCTCGACGATCAGCGCCAGTCCTGCCGACGGCTTCGCGCCGACGAGCAACCTGTCGAGCTCGGCGTGGATCCGCTCGGCCGACACGATCGAGAGACGTTCGCGCATCTCGGTGATGGCGCGCACGACGCGTTCCGCCGGCGTGACGTCCAGCTGCGACACGAATCGTGCGGCACGCAACATGCGCAGCGGATCGTCGGAGAACGCGACCTCGGGTTCGAGCGGCGTGTCCAGGATCTTCGCGGCCAGGTGCTTCACCCCGCCGAACGGGTCGACGAACTCACCGTCGGGCAACCGGACCGCCATGGCGTTGATCGTGAAATCGCGTCTCGACAGGTCGGTCTGGATGTCCTTCGCGAACGTCACCGCGGGCTTGCGGTGCTCCTCCGCGTAGACCTCCTCGCGGAACGTCGTGATCTCGAAGAGCTGCGCGCCCTTGCGCGCGCCGACCGTCCCGAACCGCACGCCGACGTGGTAGCGGTTGTCCGCCCAGCCCTGCAGCACCTTGGTGGTCTCGTGGGGCTTGGCCGAGGTCGCGAGGTCCATGTCCGGCGACGTCCGGCCGAGCATCGCGTCGCGGACCACGCCGCCGACCAGGTACAGCTCGAAGCCGGCGGCGTTGAATCGCTCGCCGAGCTCCTTCGCCACCGGGTCGACATCGATCATGGCCATCACGCAGTCACGATACCCTTCGACCTTGTCCGACCCGCCGCGCTCCCGTGACCAGATGCCCGTGTGGCTCGGGCTGCTGTGGACCATGCCGAACACGCTCATCGGCATGGTCGTCGGGTTGTTCACGTTCCAGGTGCCGCGGCTGGACGGGGCGATCATCTTCGACAAGGAGCCGCGCGGGGTGACGAAGCTGATGCTCCGCTTCCACCGGACCGCGATGACGGTGGGTTTCGTGATCGTGGGGGCGCTCCCCATCGAGGGGCAGCTCTCCCGACACGAACGGCATCACATCAGGCAGTACTGCGCGCTGGGTCCGTTCTTCCTCCCCGTGTACTTCGGACTCGCGATCCCGTACGGGTATCGGCGACACCCGCTCGAGGTCCGCGCGCGGCGGGCGGCGGGCGAGATCCCCGCGGAGCGGACCTAGATCGTCGGAACGGTGCTAGCTACGCGTGGACGAACGCCGATCCATCACGCCCATCAGCGCCAGGTCGAAGTCGTGCGGGTTCGTGGACGTGCGCCGCGCTTCGTCCTCCGCGACGAGCCCTTCCTTCACCAGCTGCACGAGCGCCTGGTCGAACGTCTGCATGCCGTAGTAATCGCCCTCCGCGATCACCTCGGGGATCGAATCGGTCTCGTCGGGGTCGACGATCCGGTCGAACACGCGTCCGGTGTTGACGAGCACCTCCACCGCCGGCACGCGGCCCTTGCCGTCGGCACGCGGGACCAGCCGCTGGGCGACGATGCCGCGCAACGAACCGGCGAAGGACGACCGGACCTCGCGCTGCTGGGACGGCGGGAACAGGTCGAGCAGCCGGTTGATCGTCTCCACGCAGTCGATCGTGTGCAGCGTGGAGATGACCAGGTGGCCGGTCTCGGCGGCCTGGATCGCGGAGAGCGCCGACTCCGGGTCGCGGATCTCGCCGATGAAGATGACGTCGGGATCTTGGCGGATCACGTGGCGGAGGGCGTTCGCGTAGGAGTCGGTGTCGATACCGACCTCACGTTGCTGCACGATCGAGAGCGCGTCGTCGTGTACGACTTCGATCGGGTCCTCGACCGTCACGATGTGCGCGCGCCGTGTGTTGTTGATGTGGCCGATCATCGACGCGATCGTCGTGGTCTTCCCCGTCCCCGTCGGACCGGTGATCAGCACGAGTCCGCGCGGCGAGTCCGCCAGCGTCCTCATGACCTCCGGAAGACGGAGCTCGTCGAACGTCGGGATCTCCGAGCGCACGCGACGGATCGCGAGCCCCACCACGCCACGCTGACGGAACACGTTCACGCGGAACCGGCCGACGCCGGCGAGCGTGATCCCGAGGTCGGCCTCGCTCGACGCCTCGAACTCCCGCTTCTTGTGGTCCGACATCAGCTCCATCCCGAACGCCTCGGTGTCGCTCGGCGTCAGGGACGGGAATTGGGTGGGCTGGAGGTCACCGTCGACACGGATGAACGGGACGTTGCCGACCTTCAGGTGCAGGTCGCTCGCGCCGCGCTCCACCGCGTATCGGAGCAGTTCGTTGATCTCCATCCGCTCACTCTCCTCGGCCGTGTCGAACACACGACACACCGTTCGTGCCCTACGCAGACCATCGGCACGTTCCTGCGCTACCCAAAGCACGAAGTTGCGGCACTCCGGCGTCACCGGCGACGACCCGCCGCATGCATAGAATCCCCACGATGACCTGCGAGATCGCTGTCGGAGGTACCCCCTGACGGCGGGGCGACCGCCTCGGAAGCGGCGTCGACCCGCCTCGGCCTCCTCGAACGGGGGCACGCCGAAAGGGGCGTCCAAAGGCTCGACGGGTGGCGGAACGAAGGCCGCCGGCTCGAAGGGAGGTCGTGGCGCGAGCCGTAAGACGCCGCGCAAGACCGAAACCCGGACCGAGGTATCGGCCGGAGGGGTGGTCTACCGGCACGGCGACGACGGCATCGAGATCGTGTTGGCCGCCCGACGGACCCGTCGCGGGGACCTGGCGTGGGGCCTCGCCAAGGGAGGGATCGAGGCGGACGAGTCCGCCGAACAGGCCGCCGTGCGGGAGGTGCGCGAGGAGACGGGGATCGACGCCGAGATCGAGGCGTCGCTCGGCGAGACGCGCTACTTCTACGTGTGGGAGGACGTCCGGATCCGCAAGACCGTGCATTTCTTCCTCATGCGGGCGACCGGCGGCGACCCCGCCGACCGGGACGACGAGATGGAGGACGTGCAGTGGTTCGCGCTGGATCGAGCGCTGAAACGCGCCGCCTACCGCGGTGAACGCGAGGTCCTCGGGCGCGCGGCCGAGCTCCTCCGCTGAACATCGCGGTTCCCGGCCGCGCGGACCGCTCCCGATACGATGGGGCGCCGTCATGACCATCAGCCGGGCCGCACGCGGCCTCCTCGCGCTCGCGATCTTCCTGGTCGCCACGTTGGTGGACACGACGGCGGGCCACGCGCAGGGCTCCGTGCCGGTCACGCTCACGCTCGTGTCGCAGACGCCGTGGAGCACCTTGAAGGATCCGATGCTCGACCTGGCGATCCGGGCCGATAACGCCGGCGCCGACGCGATCGGCGACCTCACGCTCGGGATCACGATCGGCTCGGCGGTCCGCTCGCGCACGGCGTACGAGACGTCGCTCACCGCGGGGCCCGAACTGCCGATCTTCGCCGCCACGCTCCCCGAGAAGGACGCGGTCGAAGCCGGGGGGACGCGGCGGTTCCGCACGTCGGTCGACCTTTCGACGATCGGCGGCATCAGTCGGACGGACTCGTTGGTCTACCCCATGCGGATCGATCTTCGGACCGCCGGCGTGCAGGTCGCCGTCATCGACACGGCGGTCATCTTCGTGGTCCGGACGCCCGAGGTCCCGCTCCTGGTCTCGACGACGATCGAGCTGACCGCACCCCCGGCGCTCGATCCCGACGGGCGGCTCGTCGACACCGCGTTCGAGGCTTCCATCGCGCCGGGTGGCTCCCTGTCGGCACAGGTGGCCGCGCTCGACCGGCTGGCGAGCGGAACCCAGGTCAGCCCCATCGATCTGGTGATCCAACCGTCGCTGCTCGACCAGCTGAGCCGGATGGCCGACGGGTACGAACGCGCAGACGGCAGCACCGTGGAGGAGGACGCGGACGGTGCCGCCCGCGCCGCCGCCATCCTCGCCGAGCTCCGTCACGTGGTCTCCTCGGCGCTCATCCACGTCTCGGCGATGCCGTTCTCCGCCCCGACGATCCCGTCGTTGATCGCGAGCGGTCTCTCCACGGACCTCGCCACCCAGCAGGCCGCAGGTCGTGAGCTCGTGCAGTCCGTCCTCGACGTCGAGCCGGGCTCGGCGGTCGTGCGCCCTCCGGAAGGGGCGTTAGACGACGCGGCGGTGACCGCGCTGGTCGCGCTCGGCGCCACGACGATCTTGGGCGATGCCGACACGGTCGAACGCCCGCCGCAACCGAACGAATTCGCGCCACCGCCCACGGCGTCCCTGGCGGTGGGCGGCCAGACGGTCGACCTGGTGCTCCCCGACCCGGGCACCCAGGCGTTGCTCGCGCAACCGGGGTTCCTGGAGGACGCGGTACGGGCGGCGCAGGCGTCGATCGGCGAGCTCGCGACGATCTGGCGGGAACAGCCGGTGCCGTCGCAACCGCGCGGGATCAGCGTGTCGTTGCCGGCGGGTCTCCCGGCGCGGTTCTGGGGTGCGTTCCTCGGGCGGCTGGCCTCCGCGCCGTTCCTGCGTCCGGTCGCCGCGACCGACCTGGTGGCGGAGGTCCCGCCGCCCGCGGCACCGAGCGTCATCGCGGCTCCCGCGATCGAACGCTTCTCCTCCACGTACGTCGAAGCCATCAAGCACGCGCGTCGCGACCTGCTGGCGTTCCGATCGATGCTCGTCGAGTCCACGCCGCTGCCGGATCGGCTCGGTCTTTCGCTCCTCTACGCCGAGTCCGCCGTGTACCTCGGCAACGAGGCCGCGGGGCAGGCGTGGATCGACCACGTCAACGTGGTGACGAGCGATGTCTTCGCACGCGCCGTGCCCGACACCAGCCAGGCCTTCACGTTCCTGTCGGAGACCGCGTCGATCCCGCTGCGGATGGGCGATCCCGGAGAGCTCCCGATCCGGTTCACGTTGCAGCTCCGATCGAACCGCTTCCGGTTCCCCGAGGGTGATCGGAAGGTCGTGACGCTCACCCAGCCGAACCAGATCGTGACGTTCGAAGCGACCGCGTTGGCGTCGGGGCAGGGAACCATCGAGGTCGTGGTCCGCGCCCCGTCGGGACGCGCGATCCGCCAGACGAAGCTCACCGTCAGTTCACGGTCGGTCAACCGCGTCGCCCTCATCGTCACCGGGGTGGCAGCGTTGGTCCTGGTCGGTCTCTGGTCGAGGAGGTTGTTCCGACGTCCGACGTCATAGAGCCCGACCCGAGCCAGATCCCGTTGGACGACCAACGGGGTGCGTTCGTGCGCGACACCGCCGTCATGTCGGTGGGAACCACGCTGTCGCGGATCACGGGATACCTGCGGCTGTCGGCGCAGACCGCGGCGCTGGGCGTCAGCGCGCTCGGTAACACGTACGCCACCGCCAACACCACGCCGAACATCGTGTACGAGCTGGTGCTCGGCGGCATCCTGACGTCCGTCTTCGTGCCCGTGTTCGTCGAATGGCTGCAGAAACATGGACGCGACGAGGCGTGGATGGTCGCCGACCGGGTGCTGACGCTCGCCCTCGTGGTGCTGAGCGGCGTCGCCATCCTGGGCGCGATCTTCGCGCCGCAGATCATGCGTCTCTACCTCTCGGCCTCGGACGCGACCGACAAGGAGGCGCAGATCGAGCTCGGCGCGTTCTTCCTCCGGTGGTTCATGCCGCAGATCGTGTTCTACGGGGTCGGGGCGGTGGCGACGGGCTTGCTCCAAGCGGAACGGAAGTTCGCCGCGCCGATGTTCGCGCCGATCCTCAACAACCTCACGGTGATCGCCACGTTCGGCGTATACGCGCTGCTGGTCGGGAGCGGAACGACCTCCGTCGAGAGCATCACGTTCGCCGAGAAGACCGTCCTGGCGGCCGGAACGACGCTCGGTGTCGCCGCGATGACATTGGCACTCTGGCCCTCGCTGCGGAGCCTCGGGTTCCGCTGGCACCTCCGCTTCGACTGGAACCACCCCGCGGTGCGACGGCTGGGCAAGCTCGCCCTGTGGGTCGTCGTGTACGTCGTCGCGAACCAGGTCGCCTACATCGTGATCATGGTGTTCACCGGCAAGTTCGAGCGACGGCTACCAGATCTACGCGAGCGCGTTCATCCTCTTCCAGCTCCCGCACGCGATCGTGGCCGTGTCGATCTTCACCGCGCTCCTGCCGCCGATGTCCGGCCGATGGGCGGCCCACGACATCGACGGGTTGCGCACGTTGTTCTCGCGCGGGGTACGCGACACCGTCGTCGTCATCGTGCCCGGCGGCGCTCGGCTATCTGGCGCTCGCGGTCCCCATCGTCAGCCTCCTGCTGCAACACGGGCGCGCCGATGCGAACGACGCCGAGAACATCGCGCACACGCTGCAGGCGTTCGCGGTGGGGCTGCCGTTCTTCTCGGCGTTCCAGCTGCTGACACGGACGTTCTACGCGATGCAGGACACCCGCACGCCCGCGTTCGTGAACGTGGCCGCGGCGGTCGTGAACATCGCGGCGAACCTCCTCTATCTGTCCTTCGACTGGGGCGTCCCCGGGCTCGCCCTGGGCCACGCCACGTCGTACGCGTTCGCCACGCTCGTGTGCCTGGTGGTGCTCCGGAAGCGTCTGGGCAGGATCGACGGGGCCCGGATCGCCTCGACGCTGGTGCGTGTGATCCCGGCGGCGCTCTTGGCCGCCGGCGCGGCGTTCCTGGCGTCGCGCGGGGTCAGCCACGCGTTCGACGGGGCCACCGACACACTGGCCCGCCTGCTGGAGGTCTCCGTGGCGGTTGTGGTGGGCGTGCTTGTGTTCGCGATGTCGGCGCTTATCGTGGGCATCGACGAAGCCGATGAAGTGAAGGACGCGGTCCTCAGGAGGTTCCGTCGATGATCCGAACTCCCAATCGGCTCCGAAGCGGCGAGCGCGGCGCCGTCGGCATGATGATCATCATGTGGCTCGCCATCGTGGTGCTGCTGGGCATCACGGCCATCGACGCGGGGTCGATCGCGTTCACGAAGTTCCGGCTCGCGGACGTGGCGAGCACCGCCTCCACGGCGGCGGCGAACGCCTTCCGTACCAGCCCGAACACCGTGACCGCGTGTCAGGTGGCAGAGGCTTCCATCGCGGCCGAGGACCCGTCGGCGAAGCTCGCCAAGAAGGGGTGCGTCATCAACCCCCAGACGAACACGGTGACGATCACGGTCCGCAAGGAAGCGCACACGATCATCGCGAGCCACCTGGGCGTGACGAAGAAGTTCACCAAGGTGAGCGCCACGGAGACCAACGGACCGACCGCCCTGTAGCGTTGTCTCGCGTGACCGGACCCGAACCCGACGAGGACCTCGTCCGCCGGTACCTCGCCGGAGACGAGCGAGCGTTCTCCATGCTCGTCGAACGCCATCAGACGCGCGTCTTCAACGTCGCCCTCCGGGTCCTCGGCGATCGCGACGATGCCCGAGATGCCGCGCAGGACGCGTTCCTGTCGATGCTCCGCAAGCTCTCCCAGTTCCGCGGGGACGCGGCGTTCACGACGTGGATGCACCGGATCACCATCAACTCCTGCTACGACATCCTGCGGAAACGCCGCCGCCAGCCCATGCTCCGCCTCGTCGGCGACGAGGACGACCCGATCCCCGAGACCGGCCCGCCCGTCGCCGACCACGCCGACGCCACCGTCGACTCCATCGACGTCGCGCGGGCGCTGCTCCTGATCCCCGAGGAGTACCGCGTGACGTTGGTCTTGGCCGACATCCAGGACGTTGCGTACGAGGAGATCGCCCGTGTCCTGGACGTTCCCATCGGGACCGTCAAGTCCCGGGTGCACCGCGGGAGGATCGCCCTGGCCCGGGCGATGGGCCTGGATGGCCCCGAACGGGAACCGTCCTCCGCCCCCCGGCCGTCGGAGAGAGAGTCATGACGCATCCCGAAGAGCTCCTCGCCGGATACGTCGACGGCACCCTGTCCGCACAGGAACGGGCCGTCGTCGAGACACACGTGGCCGGATGCTCGAAGTGCAGCCGGGAGATCGCGATGGCCTCGAGTGCTCGGTCGGCGCTCAGAGGCCTCGACGACGTGCCGGCGCCGGAGGACATCGGTTCGCTGGCGATCCAGGAGGCCTCGGGCCATCGGGGGGCACCCGGCGTCGGCGGGACCCCTCGCTGGTATCGCGTCGGTGGGCTCGTGGCGGCGGTCGCCGCCGGGCTCCTGGTGTTCACGCTGGTTCTGCCGCGCATCGGACAGAGCGACGATGCGGGCGGCGGCGACCAGCGAGAGCTCAGCGCAGCAGCAGGCGATACCGAGGCCGGCAAGCTGAGCGCGGCCTCGGGCATCGAGATCTCGCACGAGAACTACGACAACACCTCGCTGACCGCGTTGATCTCGTCGTTGGCGGCCGGAGACTCCGCGGGTGGATCGATGGCGGCGGCGAGCGCTCCCCCGATCCCGCTGGCGACCGGAGGCCAAGCGCAGGTGAACAAGGCGCTCGCCTGCATCGTGCGGTCGGCTCCCGACGAGACCGGAGATCTCAAGCGCCTGATCCGGGCGCGGTTCGAGGGAACGCCCGCCTACCTGGCCGTCTTCACGGAAGGACCGGGCGCGGGACAACCCGCCGACACGGCCATCATCTGGGTCTTCGCGACCGACGATTGCCGCATCCTCTCTTCTTCCTTCGCGCAGCTGTAGCCGCGACCTTCGCGCAGCTGTAGCCGCGACCTTCGCGCAGCTGTAGCCGCGACCTTCGTCCGGATCCTCCGGGAATAGGCGGGCGTTTGCGCCTATGGGAGGATTGGGCACCATGGCGGACATGCGGAACGTGATCGTGATCGGGTCGGGGCCGGCCGGCTATACGGCTGCCCTGTACGCCGCCCGTGCCAACCTCACGCCGCTCGTCCTCAAGGGGCTCGACGCCGGCGGCCAGCTCATGCTCACGACGGACGTCGAGAACTATCCGGGCTTCGTCGACGGCATCCTCGGCCCCGAGTTGATGGAGCAGATGGAGAAGCAGGCGGAGCGGTTCGGTGCCGAGATCCTGCCGGTTCACGTGACCCGGGTGGACCTCTCCAGCCGTCCGTTCGGCGTGTGGGCCGGGGATCAGGAGTGGCGAGCGAAGACGCTCATCATCTCCACGGGGGCCAGCGCGAAGTGGCTGAACGTCCCCGGTGAGGAGAAGCTCCGCGGGCGCGGCGTGAGCGCCTGCGCCACCTGCGACGGCTTCTTCTTCCGCGACCGCGAGCTCGTGGTGGTCGGCGGCGGCGACACGGCGATGGAGGAGGCCACGTTCCTCACGAAGTTCGCCAGCAAGGTCACGATCGTGCATCGTCGCGATGAGTTCCGCGCCTCGCCCATCATGGTCGACCGCGCGCTGGCCAACCCGAAGATCGAGGTCATCTGGGACACGGTGGTGGACGAGATCGCCGGCGACGACGCCGTCACGGGGGTCACGCTGCACGACGTCAAGACGGACGAGCGACGGGCGTTCGCGACCGACGGCGTCTTCATGGCGATCGGGCACACGCCCAACACGAAGCTGTTCGAGGGTCAGCTCGAGCTCCAGGATGGGTACATCCAGGTGGACGAACCACGGACGTCGACGAACGTGCCCGGCGTGTTCGCCGCGGGCGACGTGACCGACACGATCTACCGGCAGGCGGTCACCGCCGCCGGTCAGGGCTGCAAGGCGGCGATCGACGCGGAGCGGTTCCTGGAAGCAGAGGCGCACGCCGGGTGAGCGGGAATCTCCCGCAGACCCGAGCGGTTGGAACCACGGCGATGCCCGCGCCGATCCGAGCGCGGACTCGCCCCGAAAGGAGCGACATCAGATGGCCAACATCGGCAACGTGAACGACGCGGAGTTCCAGGCGAACGTGCTCGACTCCGAGACCCCGGTGCTCGTCGACTTCTGGGCTGAGTGGTGCGTCCCGTGCCACATGGTCTCCCCGGTCGTGGAGGAGATCGCATCCGAGAAGGGCGACGCACTGAAGCTCGCGAAGCTCAACATCGACGACAACCCGGAAGCCACTCGGACCTACGGCGTCATGAGCATCCCCTCGCTGATCCTGTTCAAAGGCGGCAAGGAGGTCGCACGCGTCGTGGGCGCCAAGCCGAAGGACGCGATCCTGAAGGACATCGGACCGCACCTGGAGCCGCAACCGGCGCTCTGAGCTCCCGCCTCACCGGCTCGGTTGCCGCCCTGGATGGGGCGGCGGAGACTGGTTCGCGTGCGTACCTTCGTTCTTCATGACCGCGGTGCGGAGATCCGAGACATCCAGCAGCGGCTGGTCGCGCTCGGCGCCCACATCGACAACGCCGAACTCGACGGCACGTTCGGACCGTCGACGCAGACCGCCGTCCGTGTCTTCCAGGAGCGGCGCAACCTGCGGGCCGACGGCATGGTCGGGCCCGACACGTGGGGCCAGCTCGTCGAGGCGGGCTACCAGTTGGGTGATCGCACGCTCTACCTCCACTCTCCGTTCCACCGAGGCGACGACGTCAGCGCGCTCCAACGGAAGCTGAACGGCCTGGGGTTCGACGCCGGCCGCGAGGACGGCCTGTTCGGCCCGCTCACCGACCGAGCCGTGCGCGAGTTCCAGCGCAACGTCGGCGAGGAACCGGACGGCATCGTCGGCATCGACACGTTGTCGACGCTCGAACGGATGCGACCCACCGAGTCGGGACCGGGGCGCGCGGTCGTGCGTGAAGCCGAGTCGGTACGTTCGATGCGTTCCTCGATCGACGGCCAGGTCGTCGCGATCGACGCGGGGCTGACGGAAGGAACGCCGGAACAGCAGATCGCATCGGCGCTGGCCGACGATCTCGCCGCGCTCGGCGCGAAGCCGGTCGTGCTTGAGGCGAGCGGAAGCGCCGGCTCGTCCGGCCTGGCGCGGGCCGCGAACGAGCTGTCGGCATCGGCGTGCATCTCGCTGCAGGTCGCGTCCGGCGACGCGAACGACGGGACGTCCGTGTGCGCGTACTTCGGCAGCGCGACCACGCACTCGCCCGCGGGGAAGCGGCTCGCCGAGCTGGTGTCCGAGGAGCTGCAGCGACAGTTCCACTCCCCCGGACGCCTCGAGCAGCTCACGCACGCGATCCTTCGGGAAACACGGATGCCCGCGGTGCAGATCCAACCCTGCGTGACGACGACGGCCGACGTTCCCGCCGTTGCACACGCCGTGGCCGTGGCGCTCGGTCGGTTCTTCGCCGGCTGAATCGCCGCTCGGCCGTGGCTGACGGCCTCTATCGACGGCGCTACCTGCGACGACGGGCCACGAGCGCGAGTGCGAGCCCGAGGAGCGCGCCGGAGACCAGCGCCCGGATCGCGCGCTGCTGCTCGGTTGGAGCGGTCCCTTCCTGTGACACGGCGCGACTATGCTACGCGCCGTGCGCTTCTGCTTGATGATCGAGGGCCAACAGGGTGTGACCTGGAAGCGGTGGCTCGCCCTCGCGGAGGCCGCCGAGCGGCTTGGGTTCGAGGGGCTGTTCCGCTCGGATCACTACTTCAGCTCGGGCGGTGTCGGCGGGCGCGGCTCCACGGACGCCTGGGGGCTGCTCGCGGCGCTCGCCGCCAGGACCGAGCGCATCCGGCTGGGCACGCTGGTGTCGCCCGTGACGTTCCGGCTCCCGTCCGTGCTCGCGAAGAACGCCGCGACCGTGGACGAGGTCTCCGGCGGCCGCGTCGAGATCGGCATGGGAGCCGGCTGGTGGACCGAGGAGCACACGCAGTTCGGTATCCCGTTCCCTCCGACGCGTGAGCGGTTCGAGATGTTGGAAGAGCAGCTGGAGATCGTGCACCGGCTGCTCACGGAGGATCGGTTCTCGTTCGAGGGCACGCACTACTCCCTCGCGGACGCGGAGTGCTTCCCGAAGCCCGTGCAACGGCCGCGTCCGCCGATCGTCGTGGGCGGGAAGAAGGTCGGGACGTGGATGCAGCGACTGATCGGCGCGTGGGCGGACGAGTTCAACACCGTCGGCGGCTCACCGGACGAGATCCGGGAGCGCTTCGGACGCGCGCGCGATGGCGTGGCGGCTGCGGGACGCGATCCGGACACGCTCGTCACATCGATGATGACGTGGTGCTTCGTGGCGCCGACCGAGGACGAGTACGTCGCGAAGCTCGAGCGCGCCCGTTCGCTCGATCCGACGGCCGGGCCGTTCGACGAGTACCGCGCCGACATCGAGGCCGACTGCATCGTGGGAACCCCGGAGCGGGCGGCTGAGACCCTCTCGAAGTACGCGGCCGCCGGCGTCCAGCGCATCATGCTGAACCACGAGCTGTACGATGACATCGAGATGCTGGAACTCCTTGCCACACAAGTGTTCCCGAAGGTCGAAGGATGACGTTCCCCTCGCCCGCCGCGCCGTCCGATCCCGATCTCACCGGCGACGAACGCACGCTCCTCACGCAGTTCCTGGACTATCAGCGGACGGTGATGCTGCGAAAGGTCGGCGAGCTGGACGACGACAGCCTGCGCAAGGTGATGACGCCGACGGGACTCACGTTGCTCGGCATGCTCAAGCACCTCGCGTACGTGGAACGGTGGTGGTTCCGGGTCGTCTTCGCGGGCGAACAGGGGATCGACCCTCCGTGGACCGACGCGGATCCCGACGCCGATTGGCGGGTGGAGCCCGACGAGACGTCCGAGGCCGTCCGCGCGCTGTTCGACGACGAGGTCGCGCGGTCGCGCGCGGTCGTGACAGGGGCGCCGTCGTTCGACGCCGTCTCGGCGGATCCACGGGCGAAGGACCGCTCGCTGCGTTGGATCATGGTCCACATGATCGAGGAGTACGCGCGACACCTCGGTCACGCCGACATCATGCGCGAGGCCATCGACGGGCAGACCGGCGACTAGACCGGCACGACGGGTTCACCGGGAGCGACCAGGGCCGATGCTAGGCTTTGGACCTTCCCATGGCCGAGTTCTCCATCGATCGATTCGTCGAGCTATACGCCGACCGTGCGGCCGGCATGTCCGCCTCCGAGGTGCGCGCGTTGTTCGCCGTGGCCTCGCGTCCGGAGATCGTCTCGTTCGCGGGTGGCATGCCGTACGTCCAGGCGCTGCCGACCGAGGACGTCCTGGCGGTCGTCGCCGACGCGCTCGACGTCCACGGTTCGACGATCCTGCAGTACGCCGGCGGACAGGGTCACCTGTCGCTGCGCGAACGGCTGATCCCGCTGATGACCGACGAGGGCGTGGACGCCGACCCCGAGGACATGGTGATCACCACGGGGGCGCAACAGGCGCTCGACCTGATCGGCAAGATCTTCATCGATCCCGGCGATCTGATCGCGGTGGAGGCGCCCGCCTACGTCGGGGCGCTGACCGCGTTCGGCGCGTATCAGCCCCGCTACCTGCAGATCGACCTCGACGAGGACGGCATGATCGTGGACCAGCTCGAGGAGGCGCTCGTCCGCGGGGAGCGCCCCAAGTTCGTCTACACCGTGCCGAACTTCGGCAACCCGGCCGGCGTCACGCTGTCGCTCCCGCGTCGTCACCAGCTCGTCGCGCTGTGTCGCGAGGCCGGCATCCCGATCATCGAGGACAACCCGTACGGCCTGCTGCGCTTCGAGGGCGACGCGCTCCCCTGCCTGCGCTCGATGGATCCCGAGAACGTGATCTACCTCGGCACGGTGTCGAAGACCTTCTCCCCCGGCGTGCGTGTCGGCTGGGCGCTCGCCGAGCAGAGCGTCGTGCAGCGCCTGGTGCTGGCGAAGGAGGCGGCCGATCTCTGCGGCTCGTCGTTCACGATGCTCGTGACCGAGCGGTACTTCGCGGGCGACCGGTGGCGCGAGAACCTCTCCGCGTTCGTCGATCTCTACCGCTCGCGCCGCGACGCGATGCTCGAGGCGCTGCCCGAGCACTTCCCGGCCGACACCACGTGGACGCGTCCCGCAGGTGGGTTCTACGTGTGGGCGACACTGCCCGGATGGGTTGACACGCAAGCGATGTTGGCCGCCGCGGTCGAACGACGCGTCGCGTACGTCCCCGGCACGGCGTTCTATCCGGACGACCGGGGGCGGAACCAGATGCGGCTGGCGTTCTGCTATCCGACCGAGGATCGGATCCGCGAGGGCATCGCTCGTCTGGGCTCGCTGCTCGATGACGAAGAGCAGCTCTATCGTTCCCTGCACCCATGAGGGTCGCGATCATCGCCGGTGGACGGACCCCCGAACGCGATGTGTCGCTGCGTTCCGGCCAGCGCGTGAGCCATGCGCTCGTCGAGGGCGGCCATGACGCCTGGGTCGTCGACCCGGGCGAGGTGTCGCTGGTCGAGGCGCTGCAGGAACGCGCCCCTGATGCCTGCTACCTGACGCTGCACGGGAAGGAAGGCGAGGACGGCACCGTGCAGCGGCTGCTGGACCTCCTGGGGATCCCGTACACGGGAACCGCACCGTTCGATTGCGAGGTCGCGTTCGACAAGGTCCTGGCGAAGGACGCGCTGGTGCGCGCCGGTGTCCGCACCCCCGAATGGCTGGTGGTCGAGGGTTGGGCGTTGCGCGACCTCGGCGCCGGCGCCGCGTTGTCGCAGGTCACGGACCGTGTGGGCCTCCCGTGCGTGGTGAAGCCCTCTCGCTCGGGATCGGCGCTCGGCGTCAGCTTCGTCGAACGGGCGTCGGATCTGGCCGCCGCCGTGATGGCGGCGCTCTCGTTCGCCGGGGCCGCGATCGTGGAAGCGAAGGTCGAGGGTTCGGAAGTGGCCGTCGGGGTCGTCGGCACGCCGCCCGACGCCGAGGCGCTCCCGCTCGTCGAGATCGTGGCGAAGAGCGGGGTGTTCGACTACGCCGCTCGCTATACGGCCGGAGCCACCGAGTACTTCGCACCGGCCAGGGTCGCCTCAGAGATCGCGGCCGCCTGCACCGAGCAGGCGCTCAGGGCGACGAGCGGGCTCCACCTGCGTGACGTGGCGCGAGTGGACGCGATCGTCGACACGGATGGGCAACCGTGGGTGCTGGAGGTCAACGTCTCGCCCGGGATGACCGACACGAGCCTGTTGCCGATGGCCGCGCAGGCCGCAGGCTGGACGCTCACCGAGCTCTGCGAACGCGTGCTGCGCTCCTCTGCTTCGCACGCGACAGCGCCCTGACCTGCACGGACGCACTAGTCTGTGACAGACTAGTGGCGCTTAGTCGGGCGCGAGACCCGGGCCCGAACCGATGATCTCGGAGACGATGCGATCGAGGTCATCGGCCGACCCGAACTCGATGACCACCCGGCCGCGCTTCTTGCCCATCTGGATCTGCACCCTGGTCGCGAGCTGTTCCGACAGGATCTCCTCGACCTCGGACATGGTCGTATCGGACGGCGGAGGGTCGACGGGCGCGGCCTTGACGCTCTTCTCCGCCGGTCCGTCGACGTATCGCCTGACCAGGTCCTCCACGTCGCGGACCGTGAGGTCTTCCGCCACCGTTCGGAGCGCGAGCGTGTTCTGCGCCTCGGCGTCGCCGAGCGTCAGCAGCGCTCGAGCGTGACCGGCCTGCAGCTTCCCGTCCGTCAGCAGCTGCTGGACGTCGATCGGGAGCTGGAGCAACCGGATCGTGTTCGCGATGTGGGAGCGGGAGACGCCCACGCGATCCGCCAGCTCTTCCTGCTTGAGCCCCAACTCCTCGAGCAACTGACGGAACGCCTCGGCGAGCTCGATCGGACCCAGGTCCTCGCGATGGATGTTCTCGATCAGCGCTTCACGCAGCGTGTCGGCGTCGTCGGTGTCACGGACCACGACCGGGATCGTGGCCAGCCCGGCGAGCTTGGCCGCGCGCAGCCGCCGTTCGCCGGCGATCAACTCGTAGCCGGCGCCGGCCTTGCGGACCACGATCGGCTGCAGGATCCCGACCTCACGGATAGAGACGGCGAGCGACGCGATCGCCTCGTCGTCGAAGTGCGTTCGCGGCTGCTTCGGGTTGGGAGAGACCGCGTTCACGGGGACTTCCAGCAGGCCCGAGGCCTCCCCCGCCTCCGGCGCTCCCGGGATCAGCGCGGACAGCCCGCGGCCCAATCCACCTCGTTTGGACATCATTCGCCTCCCTTACGGAACAGTCGCCATCGGCGCTTGCCGTGGCCCTCTTCCTCCTCGAGGGTCGCGCCGATCGACGCCACACCCTGCGGTGAGGCTGGCTCGTCGTCGGCGGATCCACGTGGAGCGGGCCTGGAGGACGCGGGTTCGGCGTCCTCGTCGATGACCACCACCCGTCGTTCAGGAAGGTGTTCGGGTGGGGTTGCGGTCGGAGCGGTTCGGGGTTCGGGTTGGCGGGCCCGCGGTGGCTCGCTCGGCGACACGGGCTCATCCGGGTCCTCCCACACGTCGTCCTCGTCCACCGGCGGCGGAACGGGAGCGGTGGCCGGGGCGGCCTTCTTCGGTCGCGGGGTGCGCTCAACCGCAGGGACAGCTACAGGCGGCGCGGGGGCAGGCTCGAGCGGGGCGGGTGCCGCCTCGACCACCGGCTCAGGTGGCGCGGCCTGCTCCTCGACCTCCGCTTCCACCTCCGCGACCACCTCGTGGACGGTGGGGATGGGAAGCTCCTCCAACCCCTCCTCGTCGATCGGTTCCGGTGTGACGGTGTCAACGATCGCCGGGACGACCACGGTGGGGAGATCTTCGTAGATGGGCATGGGCTCGGCAGGCGGAGGACGGCGTGCGACCTCCGCCGCCAGCTGCCGGTACGTCTGCGGCTCCACGAGACTTCGGGTCGTAGAGGGTGATGGGTTGGCCGAATCCCGGCGCCTCGGACAGTCGCACCGTCCTCGGGATGATCACGTCATACACCAGCTCTCCGAAGAATCGCTGCACCTCCTCGACCACCTGGCTCGAAAGCTTCGTCCGCGGATCGAACATCGTCATGACGATCCCCGAGAGTCGGAGCTCCGGGTTGATGTTCTGCTGCACGAGGCTGACGTTCCGCAGGAGTTGCCCCAGCCCCTCCAGCGCGTAGTACTCGCACTGGATCGGCACGATGAGCTCCTCGGCCGCCGTGAGGGCGTTGACGGTCAGCAGCCCCAGCGAGGGCGGACAGTCGAGGAGGACGAAGTCATACCGACCCTCGCGGATCGGGTCCAGCGCCTTCTTCAGCCTGGTCTCACGGGAGAACTGGCTGACCAGCTCGATCTCGGCGCCGGCCAGGTCGATGGTCGAGGGTACGGCGTGCAGGCGCTCGACCGGAGTCGGCACGATGGCATCGTCGATGGGGGACTCCGCGACGATGACGTCGTAGACGGTCGTCTCCCTCGCCTCGTGGCGGATGCCCATGCCCGTGGACGCGTTGCCTTGCGGGTCGAGGTCGATCACCAGGACCCGGTAGCCCAGGTCCGCGAGGGACGCTCCGAGGCTGACCGCGGTCGTGGACTTGCCTACGCCGCCCTTCTGGTTCGCGATCGCGATGATGCGAGCCGCGCCCGGCCGTTCTGGAGGAATGGGGTCCTTCTTCGTGGCCTTGCGACGCGCCGGAGGGGAAGCAGCGTCGCCCGTGGGCGTCGATCGTGACGAGGTGGTCCGCGGAGCTGCCTTGGCGCCAGAGGTCGTCACTGCCGGCTCATGATAACCAGCGGCCCCGACCTTGCAAGCGCCGACGTCGTCACCAGGCTGGATACGGCATCTTGGGGCAATTCCGACGCATCGAACCGTTCTCCGGCGAAGTACACGAGCCTCCCGCCGGGGTGCAAGAGCCGGTCGGCGGCAGCCCAGGCGACGGCGACGCGGGCGAACGCTCGGGAGAAGCAGAGGTCGACGGGCTCCGTGAGCGCCTCCACCCGGACCGTGGCCACGGACGTGTTCGCCAGCCCCAGGCGGTCCACGACGAGCTGGAGGAAGGCCGCTCGCGGTCGTCGGGACTCGACGAGGGTCATGATGGAGGTCCGGGCAGGCGATGGCCACCACGACCCCAGGGAGGCCCGCTCCGGATCCCAGGTCGTACCCCGTGAGGTCCGCCTGGGTGACGATCGTCGCCGCGCGGAGGCTGTCCTGGACGTGTCGTTCTCGGATCCGGCCTTGGTCTGCGGTAGCCACCATCCCCAGCGGGATCGCTCGTTCCCGGATCAGATCCTCGAACGCCTCGAGTTGCGAGACCTGCTCTGGTTGGAGGGTCAGGCCGAGGGCTTCCGTGACCGATTCCCAACCCTCATGTTTCACGTGAAACACCCCGGAAGGGCTATCGACGGCGGATCACGACCGCGCGATCAGGCTCCACACCGGTGCTGGAGCTCTCCACGCCATCGATCTCAGATACGGCGTCGTGGACGATCTTCCGCTCGAACGGGTTCATGGGTTCGAGCGCCTCCTCGGTGCCGGTACTCAAGACCCGTGCAGCCACCTCTCGAGCCTTGTCTTCCAGACGCTCCTCGCGGCGTTTCCGGTAGTCCTCCACATCCACGATCACCCGGACCCGTTCGTCGAGACGGCGACCCACGACCATCCGGGTGAGCTCCTGGATGGCGTCCAGCGTCTGGCCGTGGCGGCCGATCAGCAACGCCATGTCGTCTTCGTCCTCGCCGACGATGTCGACGTACATGTGGTCGTGATGCAGGTTGGGCTCCGCCACGGCATCGATGCCCATGTGACCCATGAGCTCCTCGAGGAAGTCCGCGGCGGTGTCCGCCTGCTCTTCGAGGTCCTCGGGATCGACCTCGGGAGCGACGACGCGGACCCGAACGACCGCCTCGTGTGAGCCGATGCCGAGCACTCCGGAACGGGGCTCCTGAAGCACGTCGATCCGAGCCTCCTGTTCGGAGACCCCGAGTTCGTGGAGCGCCGCCTCGACGGCCTCCTCGACGCTAGCTGCCCGCTTCTCCGTCTCCCTCGCCACCGTTACCTCCACCACGCTTCTCAGGATCCGTGTTGGGCGTGCTCCCCGGCTTGGGCGTGCCACCCGACTTGGGCGTGCTCCCCGGCTTAGGCGTGCCACCTGACTTGGGCCTGCCACTCGCGCCACCCGTGTTCGGCCGGCGGCCCTTCGGCGGCGTGCCCTTGCCACCGGTGCCCGAACGCGAGTTCCCGGTCGACTTCTGCCCGGAGCTCGGCTTCTTGGGCTGCTGACCGCCCTTGGCCTTCTGGGACTGCTCCGCGCGCTCCTGCATCCGCGCCATGAGCCCGGGCTTGGCCGCCGGTTTGTTCGCGTTCTTCGCCCGCTGCTCGGCGATCCGACGCTCCATCGCATCCGGGCCGATATGGCCGGCCTTCAGCAGGACGTATTGCTGTCCGATCTGCCATGTGTTCGAGACCGTCCAATACAACGTGAGGCCGGCGGGGAACGTGTAGCCGAAGATGCCGAACATGATCGGCATCAGCTTGAGGATGGCCTGCTGCTGTCCGCTGGCCGCGCCCGGAGGGCTCGCCTTCTGCATCTGGCGCTGCTGGTAGAACGTCGTGCCGATCATCACGATCAGCAGCGCGAAGTACGGGATCTTGTTGGCGGGGGACGATCCGCAATCGATCCCCGCGATCCCATCGGGGTTGGCGTTCGTCACGGTCCCCGGGATCGGCGCACCGGTGGTGGCGTCGAACGGCAGGGACCCCACCGTTCCGTCGTTGACCACAACGATCGGGGTGTTGGCCCGCACCGGGCTTCGATCGCTGCTCGAGATCTCCGCGTCCTTGCCGGATTGCGCAGCGGAACATTGAAGGTTCATCCCCAGGAAGCCCAGGTTCTGATGGTCGACGACGTCCTCGAACAGCTGGCTGTCGATCGGTAGATGGCTATTGTGCACCGCGTACGCCGTCGCTTGTTCGCTCGCGACCTGCTGGCCGGTGTCATCGACCGGCTGGAGCTGCGGGGCCCGGATCACCGCGTACATCGCGATCAGGATGGGGAACTGCAGGAGGAGGGGGAGGCACCCGCCGAGCGGGTTCACCCCGGCCTCTTTGTACAGCTTCATGGTCTCTTCTTGGACCTTGGTCTTGTTGCCCTTGTACTTCTTCTGCAGCTCCTTGACCTTGGGCTGGATGGACTGCATCGCCTGCATCGACTTGATCTGCTTCACACCGAGCGGCAGCAGCACCACCTTGATGAGGATGGTGAGCAGGATGATCGACAGTCCGTAGTTGCCGACCAGGTCGTAGATCCACGCCAGGACCCACCCGATCGCGTTCAGGAGTGCCTGGAAGATGCCGAGCGCCAGCACCTAGACCTCCGCCCCGTGGGTCGAGGGTCGGCGGGTGCGACGTGTGATATCGTCATACTGCTCGCCCGACCGGACGTGGTCGATCCCGCCGGCGCCGAACGGATTGCATCGCAGGATGCGCCACGCGGCCATCGCGGTTCCCCTGAACGCCCCTCGCTCGCGGATCGCGTCCTCGGCGTAGTGCGAGCAGGTGGGGTAGAAGCGGCATTGACCACCCAACCAGCCGGAGAGGGTCGCGCGATAGACGTGGATGAGCCCGATCTCCAGGGCGCGGACGGGAGCGCCGGCGGCCCATACGGCGCGTCGGATCATCTGCGCACCAACGGTTCACGGCGAAGCAGCTCGGTCATCTCGGCCACCAGATCCTGTGTCTTCGCGCCTCGGATAGCCTCGCGGGCCACGAGGACGACATCGTTTCCGTCTGCGGCCGTGGGCGCAACCTCACGCCAGGCCTCCCTCAGGATCCGCCGAGCTCGATTCCGCTGAACGGCGCCTCCCACACGACGGGAGGCGACCACCGCGGCGTGCTGGGAGCCCGGCGCGAGGAACAGTACCACCCGTCTCCCGTGCAAGGATCGGCCCACGTCGAACACCCGGCGGACCTGGGATGCGTGCACGTCGGGGATCAGGGGGTGAGGCGCGCGCGCCCCTTGCGGCGGCGGCGAGACAGGATCGCGCGGCCGGCCCGGGTCCGCATGCGGATGCGGAAGCCGTGCGTCTTCGCGCGGTGACGGTTGTTCGGCTGATAGGTGCGCTTGCCCTTGGCCATACTCGGTTCCTCTCGATGCGAAGGCCGGCTCGCGGCCGGCCAGGCGGGAAGTATACGAGCGCTCATCGACGCAGGACAAAGGGGTTGACAACAGAAAGTGCGTCAAGACCCCGCTCAGGGCGCGCGTTGTGGAAAACACCGGTGCTATATTCCGGGCCGCTTCACCCCCCGGCGAACCCGCCAGGCGCCGGCCAGGCGCCGGTTCGGCCTCAGATCACTTCCCCCGAGTGGTTATCCACCGTTGTGGAAAGGTGTTGTGGATACGCATGTCGATAGCGTTCTCTGAACGCGAGGCGCACGACACCTGGGCACACGTCCTGGAACGTGCCCGCGCGGAGCTCCCCGAAACCACGGTCGTGATGTGGTTCGCCGACGTCGATCCCGTGTCGATGCAGGACGGCGTGCTCGCGCTCTCGGTACCCAGCGACATGGTGCGAGAACGGTTGCAGCACAACCATATCGACCTCATCCGCTCGGCGGCCGTCCAAGCCGCCGGCGCCGACGTCGAGATCCGCCTGGACGTGGACGAAGCGATCCGGCGGCCCACCGACGACGTCATCGTGATCCCCGATGCACCTCGCCGAGCCGTCGACCGTCGCGTCCGGGCAGCCCGTCATCGTGCCGGACGTCGCTCCCGCCGACCGCTCCATGGGCGCTCCCGGGCTGCCGTTCCCCAACTACACGTTCGATGCGTTCGTACCCGGACCGAGCAACCGGTTCGCGCACGCGGCGGCCATGGCCGTCGCCGAGGCGCCGCCGTCCAAGGCGTACAACCCGCTGTTCATCTACGGCGGCGTCGGCTTGGGCAAGACGCACCTGTTGATCGCCGTGGGGCATCACATGTACCGGCTCAAGCCGAGCCTCCGCGTGAAGTACGTCACGTCCGAGCAGTTCGTCACGGAGTTCATCAAGGCCGTCCGCGAGCGCCAGGGAGACAACTTCCGCCAGAAGTACCGCGAGGTCGACGTCCTGCTGGTCGACGACATCCAGTTCCTCGCGAAGCGCGAGGAGACGCAGACCGAGTTCTTCCACACGTTCAACCATCTGCACACGGCCGGGCGCCAGATCGTGATCGCGTCGGACCGGCCACCACATGAGATCTCCGGCATGGAAGAGCGTCTGACCAGCAGGTTCAGGTGGGGACTGTGCGTCGACGTGCAGCCGCCGGACCTCGAGACGCGGATCGCGATCCTGCAGCTCAAGGCGGAGCGAGAGACCATCGCCGTCCCGTCCGACGTGGTGGAGTTCGTGGCGTCCAAGTTCGACCAGAGCGTCCGGGAGCTGGAAGGAGCGCTCGTCAGGGTCGTCGCGTGGTCCGAGCTGACGGCGCAACCGATCGACACCACGCTCGCCGAGCGGGCGCTGCAGGACCTCATCCCACAGACCGAGCACGAGATCCCGCCGCCGCTGATCCTCGAGGAGACCGCGCGCTACTTCTCGCTCTCCACCGGGGATCTGATGTCGAAGAGCCGCTCGCGACCGCTCACCCAAGCGCGCCACATCGCGATGTACCTGGTCCGCGAGTGCACCGGGCTCTCCCTGGTGAAGATCGGCGAGATCTTCGGCGGCCGGGACCACACCACCGTGCTGCACGGCATCAACAAGGTCGAGGGTGAGATGCGCGCCCGCGACACCACGTTCCGCCAGGTCCAGGACCTCACCCGCATCATCCGCGGTCGTGTGCGGGGGGCGGCATGAACCTGTGGAAAACCCGGGGACCGACGGTGGGGTGCGGTGCACCGACCCACGCCGGCCGCCTGGAGCCCGAACGTTCTCCCCAGTCCGTCCACATGTCGGAGGCGGCCTCTACGCTGGGAGAACGGTTGCCTTGCCAACCTTTCCACAGCACCTACTACTACCGTCTTGTCAGAGAACCTAAAAGCAACAGGGGGTGGCCACGTTGAAGTTCCGGTGTGACCGAGACGCGCTCTCGGAGGCCTTGCAGACCGTTCAGCGGGGGGTGTCGTCCCGGCCGGGGATCCCCGCGCTCACCGGCGTGTTGATCGAGGCGGCCGACGGCGGCGAGCTCACGCTCATCACGACCGACCTCGAGGTGTCGGCGCGCCTGTCGATCTCGGTGCAGGTGACCGAGTCGGGGATCGCGCTGGTGCCGGCGCGGCTGCTCGGGGACACGGTGAAGAGCCTGTCCAACGCTCCCGTGGAGTTCGAGACCGACCAGAGTCAGGCCACGATCCGATGTGCGGCGTACGAAGGCACGTTGCGCCTGCTCCCGGCCGAGGATTTCCCGGGGTTGCAGGAGCCCAGCGGCACGACGGTCACGGCGGAAGCCGGGGCGTTCGCGGAGGCGATCGGGCAGGTGGGGCGCGGCGCCTCGCGCGACGAGGCCCGCCCCGTCCTCACCGGGGTGCTGCTCGAGGTCAGCCGCGAGGGCGTCGTGATGGTCGCCACCGACTCGTACCGGCTGGCCGTGCGCGATCTGGTGGCGAGCGCTTCGGGCGAGGCGAAGGCGATCGTGCCCGAGCGTGCGATGTCCGAGGCCGGTAGGGCGGCGGCCGCGGATGAGAAGTCGACGGTCGAGATCTTCGTCGACGAGAGCCAGGTGTCGTTCAAGATCGGCACGCTCACGCTCACGTCGCGCCTGATCGAGGGCGAGTTCCCGAACTACCGGCAGCTGTTGCCGGAGGCGACGGAGAGCCGGCTCACGGTCTCGCGGCAGCAGCTGCTCGATGCCGTGCGGCGTGTGGGGCTGTTGGCTCGCGACACCACGCCGGTCCGGATGGAGTTCAACGCCCTCGGCGTCAAGCTCTCGAGCTCGTCGCCGGATCTCGGTCAGGCGGTCGAGACCGTCGAGGCTCGATACGAGGGCGAGGACCTGACGGTGGCGTTCAACCCGCAGTACCTGGCCGACGGCCTCAACGCCGCCACCGGCGAGACGGTCCGGCTGGACGTGCGCGACGGGCTGAAGCCCGGCGTGGTCCACGGTGAGGGCGACGAGTTCACATACCTGGTGATGCCGGTCCGCCTGCCCGCGGCGGTGAGCTAGGAAGGCCTGGGGCGCAAGGCTTCCCCTGATGCGCCTCGCCTGGGTCGAGCTGCGCGACTTCCGCAATCACGCCTACACGCGTATCGAACCGGTGCCCGACGGGCTGATCGTCGCCGTCGGTCCGAACGGTGAGGGGAAGACCAACCTGCTCGAAGGGATCTGCTACCTGTTCACGCTGGCCTCTCCGCGGGTCAGCGCCTCGGGGCCGCTCGTGCGCGACGGCGCGGAGGCCGCGTACTCGCGCGGTGAAGTCGCGACGCTGGACGGCAAGGTGCTCGTCGAGGTCGAGGTGCCGACCAAAGGAGCGAGCCGCGTGAAGGTGAACCGTTCACCCGTGCGGCGGAAACGCGATCTGCGCCGGCAGGTGCGCGCCGTGTTCTTCGGACCCGACGACCTCGACGTGGTCCGCGGCGACCCGTCTCATCGGCGTCGGTTCCTCGACGAGGCGGTCGTGGCGCTCTGGCCGCTGAAGGAGTCGCTCCTCACCGGCTACGACCGTGCGTTGCGGCAACGCAACCGCCTGTTGAAGGAGTGGGACCGTCCCGGCGTCCCGGCGGGCATGGACGCGTGGGACGCCGAGCTGATCCAGGCGGGAGCCGCGCTGATCCGTGCGCGCGCCGACGCGATCGCCCGCTTGGCGCCGCCCGCATCCGAGGAGTTCGAGGCGCTCGCCGGATACGGCCTGGCCTGCACGTATGCGCCGAACATCTGGAACGACACCGACCTCGAGCAGGCGTTCCGTGCCCGCATCGAGGAGCGACGGCCACGACGAGCTGGCCCGACGGTCGTCGCTCGTGGGGCCGCACCGCGACGACGTCGATCTGGCGGTCCGCGACCTCGGGGCCCGCGCGTTCGCGTCGCACGGCGAGGCGTGGGCCGCGGCGCTCTGCCTGCGGCTCGGGTTGGCGACCGCGGTGGAGCGAGAGATCGGTGAGCCGCCGATCCTGCTCGTGGACGATCCGTTCTCGGCGCTCGATCCGCGCCGGCGTGACCTGATCGGCGAGCGGCTCGCGGCACGCGGCGGACAGGTCGTGATCTCGGTGGCCGACGAGGCCGATGTTCCCGATGCGGCGCACGCGACGTGGGACGTGCGCGCCGGCACCGTGACGCCGAGGAGCGCCTGATGCCGAACGCGAAGGGATGGCGCACGCGCAAGGATCCGCGGACCGGCGACATGGTGCAGCTCGGCGACATCGTCGACGGGCTGATGCGCGAAGAGGTCTTCTCGCGCGGGATCCCCATCGCCGAGCTCGCGTCGAAGTGGCCGCAGATCGTCGGCGAGCGGCTCGCCGCGGAGACCGCGCCGACGACCCTGGAAGGGACCGTGTTGACCGTCTCGGCGACCAACGGACCATGGGGAGCACAGGCCCGTTTCTTGCATGAACAGATCCGGCTGAAGGCCAATCAAGCGCTCGGCTCCGATGTCATCGCCACGGTCCGGATCGTTGTGCGAAACAGCAGGTAGAAGGCCTGAAACAGCCTGCGAAACAGGGCCGTTCGTCGTCCCCGATTGGTAAGATGTACGCATCCGCGCACGGCAGTTCCCCCGCGCGGCCTCCCTGTCAGGGCGAGGCCGCTGCGTGGGCAGGATCGGAGGCCCGTGGCAACCGTAACGACGAAGAGCACCGCCAAGAAGAAGCCCGCTTCTCAGGACTACGACTCGAGCAACATCCAGGTCCTCGAAGGCGTCGAGCACGTCCGGCTCCGCCCGGGGATGTACATCGGAACCACCAGTTCCCGCGGCCTCCACCACCTCGTGACCGAGGTCGTCGACAACTCCGTCGACGAGGCGATGGCCGGCCGCGCGACCAAGATCATCGTCACGCTCCATGCCGACGGCAGCGTGTCCGTCCAGGACGACGGCGCCGGCATCCCGGTCAAGCCGATCCCGCGCGCCAAGGACCGCCGTCCCGCCGTCGAGGTCGCGTTGACCACGTTGAACGCGGGCGGGAAGTTCGGCGGCGGCGGCTACTCGATCTCCGGTGGCCTGCACGGCGTCGGCGTCTCGGTCGTGAACGCGCTCTCCGCGAAGATGACGGCCGACGTCCTGCGCGACGGCTTCGCGTGGCACCAGGAGTACGCGCAAGGGCGGTCGACCACCAAGCTGACCAAGGGCAAGGCCAGCACGAAGCACGGCACCACGATCCGCTTCTGGCCGGACCCCGAGATCTTCACCGAGACGACGGAGTTCAAGCGCGAGCAGCTGACCGAGCGGCTCCGCGAGCTCGCGTTCCTGAACGCGGGCCTCGAGATCCATCTGATCGACGAGCGTGAGGACCCGGTCCACAAGGACGTCTACCGCTACAACGACGGCCTCAAGGACTTCGTGAAGTACCTGAACGGCAGCAAGGAGGTCATCCACAAGCCGATCGCCATCGAGCAGAAGGGTGACGACGAGGTCGAGGTCGCGATGCAGTGGAACACCGGCTACACCGAGTCGGTGTACTCGTTCGCCAACACGATCAACACGCACGAGGGCGGCATGCACGAGGAGGGGCTCAAGAAGTCCCTGACGAACGTGATCAACCGCTACGCGCGCGCGAAGGGCTTGGTCAAGGAGAAGGAAGAGAACCTGATCGGCGAGGACGTCCGCGAAGGGCTCACCGCCATCATCTCCGTGAAGCTCCGCGACCCGCAGTTCGAGGGACAGACGAAGACGAAGCTCGGCAACGCGTCGATGCGCTCGCTCGTCGAGACCACGATGAACGCGCAGTTCTCCACGTGGATGGAGGAGCATCCCGCCGACGCGAAGCGGATCGTGGCGAAGGGCATCGCGGCGGCCAAGGCGCGGATGGCGGCGCGACAGGCGCGCGACCTCACCCGCCGCAAGTCGTTCCTGGAGTCGGGCTCCATGCCGGGCAAGCTCGCCGACTGTCAGCTGACGGACCCCGAGGTGTGCGAGCTCTACATCGTCGAGGGAGACTCGGCCGGCGGTTCGGCCAAGAGCGCCAGGGACCGTGCGACGCAGGCCATCCTGCCGATCCGTGGCAAGATCATCAACACGCAGAAGGCGCGGCTGCACAAGACGCTCGAGAACCTGGAGATCCAGGCGCTGATCACCGCGATCGGCACGGGGATCGGCGACGAGATCGACGTCGAGAAGGCGCGCTATCACCGCATCGTGATCATGGCCGACGCCGACGTGGACGGCGCCCACATCCGCACGCTGTTGCTGACGTTCTTCTTCCAGCACATGCGCGAGGTGATCGAGGCGGGCTACATGTACCTCGCGCAGCCTCCCCTCTACCTGATCAAAGAGGGCAAGCAGGAGCACTACTTCTACACCGAGCAGGAGTGGGACGCGTACCGCAAGAGCAACGGCAACGGCAACAAGAAGCTGGACCCGCAGCGGTTCAAGGGTCTGGGTGAGATGGACGCGAACCAGCTGTGGGAGACCACGATGAACCCGGAGCGGCGCACGCTGCTGCGCGTCACGCTCGACGATGCCATGGCGGCGGCCCGGCTGTTCGAGATCCTCATGGGCGACGACGTCCCGGCGCGCAAGGCGTTCATCGAGTTGAACGCGAAGGACGTCCGCAACCTCGACGTCTAGACCCCCGTCACGAGAACGCCAAGGAGCAACGAGAGTCCCAAGGAGTAACGAGAGCCCATGTCGCAGAACCTGTTCGCCGGACGCATCGAGGACATCCAGCTCGAGGACGAGATCCAGAGTTCGTACCTCGACTACGCGATGTCGGTCATCGTGGGTCGCGCGCTCCCCGACGTCCGCGACGGCCTGAAGCCGGTCCACAAGCGGATCCTGTGGGCGATGCTCGAGGCGGGGTACCGCCCGGACCGCCCACACCGAAAGTCCGCGGCCGTGATCGGCGACGTGCTGAAGAAGTACCACCCGCACGGCGACCAATCCGTGTATGACGCCCTGGTCCGCATGGCCCAGGACTGGTCGCTGCGCTACCCGCTCGTCGACGGCCACGGCAACTTCGGGTCCGTCGACGGCGATCCGGCGGCCGCGTACCGATACACCGAGGCGCGACTCGCGCCCATGGCCATGGAGATGCTCCGCGACATCGAGGCCGAGACCGTCGACTTCGTGCCGAACTTCGACGGGTACGAGCAGCAGCCGGTCGTCCTGCCCAGCCGCTTCCCGAACCTGCTGGTCAATGGCTCCGGTGGGATCGCGGTCGGCATGGCCACGAACATCCCGCCGCACAACCTGGGCGAGACGATCGACGCGGTCGTGCACTACCTGGACAACCCGGAGTCCACACCGGGCGACCTGATGAAGTTCGTCAAGGGGCCCGACTTCCCGACCGGCGCCACGATCATGGGCCGCCAGGGCATCAGGGACGTCTACGAGACGGGCCGCGGCTCGATCAAGGTCCGGGCGGTCTCGCAGGTGGAGGAGAGCCCGAACGGCCGGGCGCGGATCGTGTTCACCGAGCTGCCGTACCAGGTGAACAAGGCGCGGCTGGCGGAGAAGATCGCCGAGCTCGTGAAGCTCGGGAAGATCAAGGACATCGCCGACCTCAAGGACGAATCGAACCGCGAGGGCATGCGGCTGGTGATCGAGTGCAAGCGCGGCGCGAACCCCCAGGTCCTGCTGAACCAGCTGTACAAGACGACGCAGCTGCAGGAGTCGTTCGGCGCCATCATGCTCGCCCTCGTCGACGGCGTGCCGCGCACGCTGAACCTGGCCGAGATGATCGGCTACTACGTCGACCACCAGGTGGACGTGGTCAGCCGGCGCACGCGCTTCCTGTTGCGCAAGGCCGAGGATCGGGACCACATCGTCCTGGGGCTGCTGATCGCGCTCGATCACCTGGACGAGGTCATCGCGATCATCCGCGCGTCACAGGACGCCGAGGCCGCCCGGAAGCGCCTGATGACGAAGTTCAAGCTCTCCGAGATCCAGGCGAACCACATCCTGGACATGCCGCTGCGGCGCCTCACCAAGCTCGCGAAGACCGAGCTCCAGGACGAGCACAAGAAGCTGCTCGAGGACATCAAGTACTTCAACAGCCTGCTGAAGGACCCGAAGCTCCTGCGCGGCGTGATCAAGGAAGAGATCCTGGAGATCCGCAAGAAGCACGCGGACGCGCGGCGCACGAAGATCATGGCCGACGAGGGCGACCTGGACATCGAGGACCTGATCGCCGAGGAGGACGTGATCATCACGGTGAGCCGCGCCGGCTACGTGAAGCGGCTGCCGGTCGACGCGTTCAAGCGGCAGCTCCGCGGTGGCAAGGGCGTCAGGGGGCAGAACCTGAAGGAAGAGGATGTCGTGAAGCACGTGTTCACGACGACGACGCACCACTGGATGCTGTTCTTCACCACGAAGGGCCGCGTGTATCGCGTCAAGGCCCACTCCATCCCCGAGTCGGGGCGGACCGCGCGAGGGCTCTACGCGGCGAACCTCCCGGGCGTGGCCCTGGACGGTGACGAGCGCATCAGCGCGGTGATCGACCTCAAGGAGTACGAGGAGGGCAAGAACCTCCTGTTCGCGACGCGCAAGGGCATCGTGAAGAAGACGAAGCTGCCGGAGTACGACTCACCGCGCACGGGCCTCATCGCGATCAACCTCCGCGGCGACGACGAGCTGATCGACGTGAAGCTCACGGACGGCAACGACGAGGTCTTCCTGGTCTCGCGCAAGGGGCAGGCGATCCGCTTCAAGGAGTCGCTCGCGCGCCCGATGGGCCGTGGGACCGGTGGCGTGATCGGGATGCGCCTGGGGGAGGACGACCGGGTGCTCGCGGTCGGCCTGGCGTCCGACGGCGAGGAGATGATCAGCGTGACCGAGCAGGGGTACGGCAAGCGCTCGAAGCTGGCCGACTACCCGTTGAAGGGCCGCGGCGGCAAGGGCGTGATCGGTCACCAGCTCACGAAGAAGACCGGCCTGCTCGCGGGCGCGTACATCGGCTCGAAGGACATCGACATGTTCGTGATCTCGTCGAGCGGACAGGTCGTCCGCGTGCCGGCCGGCGACATCCGTCGCGTGGGACGCGCCAGCCAGGGGGTCCGCACGATGCGGGTGGAAGAGGGCGCGACGGTCGTGGCGCTGGCCCCGGTGATCATCCAGATGGATGAGGACGAGGAGTAGCTCGGAGCATCAACCTGCGCGGTCATCCTCTCGTCCCGGGAGCGGCACGCGTCGGAACACCCGCCAGAGCACCAGGTCGTAGACGCTCTTGAGCAGTCCCGCCGCGACGAACGGCGCGCCCAGCGCCACGTTCTGCATCAGCGCGGTTCCGATCGCCGGCCCGAACGGCCGTGCCACGTAGCGCGCGGTGTTCGTGAACGCCGCCGCCGCCGTGCGCTCTTCGGGATCCACCATCGCCGAGACGTATGCCTGGCGGGTGGGGACGTCCATCTGCGACAGGGCTGAGCGCCCCAGCAACATGGCGATCGCGGCCGCGAGGGATGGCATGAACGGGATGAGCAGCAGCAGGATGTTCGACGGCAGATGGGTGAAGACCATCGTGCGGAGCAGGCCGTAGCGCGCCCCCACGCGCGCCGCGGCGATCGACGACCCGGCCTGCAGGAGTCCGGTGACGAACACCACGATGCTCATGAGCTCCTGGGACGCACCGAACTTCCGCTCGAACCAGAAGACGATGAACGTCGTCACGACGAACCCGCCGGCGAACGCATCGAGCGCGAACAGTGAGCTCAGCCTGAAGACCGTTCTCCTCGAGCGGTCCAGCGGGCGGCCGGCGTGCGCCTGGTCGACGACCTCCACCTCGGAGGAGAGCGAACGCGCCACGACGAGGCAGGCGAGCGCTCCGAGCGGGAACAGCAACAGCCAGCGCTGATCGTTGGGCGCCCCCGCCCAGATACCGCGCATGAACGCAGGCCCGCCCGCGGCCAGCGCCCCGAGAGCACCGGCGAGGTACGCGACCGCGTTGTAGCGGCCGAAGACGTGGACGCGGCTCGCTTCCGAGGCCTGTCCGATCATCGCGTGCTCCAACGAGGTGATCGGGCCGGATTCGTTGGCGTCGGTCGACATCAACCCCGTGAGCGCGAACAGGATCGAGTACCACGAACGAATCGGTCAGCGCGAACGCCGCTCCGACGACCCCCAGCGCCACCAACAGGACGGTGTAGAGGCGGCGTCGCCCGATCCTGTCCCCGAGCGCGCCGACGGCCACGGTCGCGAGCGCCATCCCCGCGAGCATGGCCGTGAACACCAACCCCACCTGCGTGTCCGAGAGGCCACTGTCGGCGAGCGCCGTGCCCAACACGACCGTCCCGAATCCGTAGAGGGCTGCGCGGATCGCCTGCACCCACAGGATGTGGCGCAGATCACGCTCGATCGCCGAGTCCTGCGAACCGCCGGGCATGACTGGACGATAATCCCGGGATGCATCCGACCGCAGGGATCGCCGTCATCGTCGTCGGGGGCGCGCTGGCGCTCCTCACCGGCGGATGGCTCCGGGCGACGCTGCCCCCGCTCGCGATCGACGGGCTGATGGCGCTGTCGGGCGCCACGATCGCCGTCGGTGGTCTCCTGATGCTGGAGGACGTCAACACCGCGTCGTGGATCGCCGGGCCCGCGATGCTTGCCGTGATCGCACCTCTGAACGTGAGAGCCTTGTTCGCTCGCGGGGGGCCGTTCCGTACCTGAGGCGCTCGAGGGTGCTTGCCCCGGCCCGTCCCGACCCGTAGAACCCTTCGAGGAGATGTCCCAAACGGCAGAGAACCCCACCCCGCCTTCTGCACCGACCCCGACACCCGCGCCGCGTCGGAGCGAGAGCGTGCAGCCCGTCGGCCGCCGCACGCGCGTCGTGGTGCGCAAGGTCGGTCCGTGGTCCGTGCTGAAGTTCTCGCTGCTGTTCTACCTGTGCGTGATGCTGATCATCTACTTCGCGTTGATGATCATCTACTGGCTGCTCAGCGCCGTCGGCGCGATCGACTCTGCGGGTCGTCTGCTCGGCTACGTGTTCGCCACGGGGAACGCGGGGGAGAGCGAAGTGGTCGTGATCCGCTTCGGGTCGGTCTTCGGATGGCTGCTCCTGGTCGGGCTGGGGAACGTCGTCATCTGGTCGCTCGTGAACGTGTTCGTGGCGTTCCTCTACAACCTGATCAGCGATGTGGTGGGCGGCGTCGAGGTCACACTCGCGCAGAAACGCTGACCAGCCCGGCCGCTCGACCACACGTTTGACACCGTCTCCGGGCCATGGCTACGCTGCCGAACCCGCGACGCGGGGCCCGTAGCTCAGCTCGGTTAGAGCGCTGCCCTGATAAGGCAGAGGTCGATGGTTCAAATCCATCCGGGCCCACCCGATCCCCGCGGCGCTCCCGACCACGAGCGCGAGACGACGGGACGGTTCCCGCTCCTGCCTGGGAGGATGCAGGCAGCACGCGAAGGGCTACCATCGTGGAAGACGAGCGATCCACCGAGCGTTCGACTCCATAGCCCGATCCCGGAAGGAGGGGCATCCATGGCAGACGACTCCGAGGCGACCCAGGAGAAGAAGAAGGGCGGCTTCTTCAGGAAGCTGTTCAAGGTGGCGTTCATCGCCGCGATCGTGGCCGGCGTGGCCGCGATCTTCAAGCGCCGCCGCGGCAGCGACGTGGACGATGTCGAGTGGCAGGAGCTCCCGCCCCCCGCGGGCGGCTAGCCCTTCCGAACGACACGGTTCCAGCCCGAGAGCCCGTGCATCGCACGGGCTCTCGGCGTGCGAGGGCCCGACGGTAGACTCGCGCGATGGACGGGTGGAGCGAGGCGAACGAGGCCGCCCGCGCGGCGGGCGTGGAGCTCCGGCCGCTCACCAGCCTGGCGGACGCCGACCGGATCCTCGAGCGTGATGATCGCCACGTGGGGCGAGCATCAACTGCTCCCTCGCGAGATGATCCGGGCGCTCGGGGACAGCGGGAACACGCCGTGGGGCGCGTTCGCCGGTGACGAGATGATCGGCTACGTGCTCGGGTGGTCCGGCGTCGATCCCGAAGAGGGTCTGCACACGCCATTCGCACATGCTGGCCACGCTGCCCGATCGCCGGCATCGCGGGGTGGGGTTCGCGCTGAAGCTGGCACAACGCGCCCAATGCCTGGACCAAGGCATCCCGCGGGTGCGATGGACGTACGACCCGCTGCTCTCCCGCAACGCCCACTTCAACCTGACCAAGCTCGGCGCGATCGCAGATCGGTTCCTGCCCAACTTCTACGGAGAGATGACGGACACCTTGAACCGTGGCGAACGGAGCGACCGCTTGATGGTCCGGTGGGACGTCGAACGACCGGTCGGCGGCCCGGCAGATGAGCGCCGGCTTCGAGGTGCTGGGACGCGCGGGTGACGATCCGGCGGCTCCGTCGCCCACCGAGGTGCGACCGCCCGAGGGCTCGACCGCGCTGATCCGGATCCCGCGCGAGTATCACGACCTGCGGGAACGCGACCGGGGCCTGGCGCACGCGTGGCGGGAGGCGACCGCGGAGGCCTTCACGGCGTGCTTCGATGCGGGATTGGTCGCGACCGGGTTCACCGCCGATTCCGTCTACGTCCTGACCGAGCCCGCATGACCACCGTCCGCGCCGTCGAGCTCCGAACGGTGGGTATCCCGCTCATCCGGCCGTTCCGGACGAGCTTCGGCGAGGAGACCCACAAGTCGTGCGTGCTGATCCGCGTGGTCACGGACGACGCCGAGGGGTGGGGCGAATGCGTCGCCGGCCCCGATCCCGGGTACTCGGAGGAGTTCAACGACGGCGCGTGGCTCGTGCTCGGCGGGTTCTTGGTCCCGGCGCTGTTCGCGGCGGGTGACGTCACGACCGACGACCTCGGTCGCGTCCTGGCGGGCGTGCGCGGTCACCCGATGGCGAAGGCCACGCTGATCGACGCGTTCCTGGATGCCGAGCTGCGCGCCGCGGGGCGATCCCTGGCCGAGCACCTCGGGGCGACGAGCGATCGCGTCGCCTGTGGCGTGTCGGTCGGCATCACGCCGACGACCGACCAGCTGTTGGCCCAGGTGGACGGGTATCTCGCGGATGGGTATCGACGGATCAAGCTGAAGATCGAGCCGGGACTGGATATCGAGCGCGTGAGCGCGGTCCGCGCGGCGCACCCCGACATCCTGCTCTCCGTCGACGCCAACGCCGCCTACACCCTGGATGACGCCGACGTCTTCCTGGCGCTCGACGAGCTCGACCTGCTGATGGTCGAACAACCGTTGCACCACGACGACCTGGTCGAACACGCGGAGCTGCAGGCCCGGATCCGCACCGACATCTGTCTGGACGAGTCGATCCGCTCGGCGGCGGACGCGGCAGCCGCGATCGAGCTGGGCGCCTGCCGGATCATCAACATCAAGCAGGGCCGCGTCGGGGGGGTGCCCGAGGCGCGGCGCATCCACGACGTGGCTCGGACCGCGAGCGTTCCCGTGTGGTGCGGCGGCATGCTCGAGACCGGGATCGGCAGGGCGACGAACCTGGCGCTCGCCGCGCTCCCGGGGTTCACGCTTCCGGGCGATACCAGCGCATCCGCTCGCTACTTCGCCGACGACATCACGGAGCCCTTCGTGCTGGCGGCCGACGGCACGATGGCCGTTCCCGATGGCCCGGGGATCGGCGTCACGCCGCGACATGATCGGCTCGAGGACACCACGGTGCGCATCGAGACGTTCACGCTCTGATCGCGGTTTGGTGCAGCGCGCTGCTTGAGCGGGACCCCGAAGCAGGCGACGATAGGTGCATGCCGCGTTCGCCGCGGCATCCCACCCATGAAGAAACGAGTCGTACGCGCGGAGGAGTTCGAGGTCGTCGACGCGGCCGGCAACGTCCGTCTGCGCATCGGCCTCTCGAACGACGAATCCCCGTTCTTCTCGATGCTCGATCCCGCGGGGCAGGTGCGTGCCCGCTTCGGGCTGTCGGCGGACGGCTCCGCCGGGCTTGCGATCGGCGACGAGAACGGCAAGGTGCGGGCGACGCTCGGGCTCTCGTCGGACGGTTCCGCCAGCCTGGCGTTCGGCGACAAGAACGGCCGGATCCGCGCGAAGTTCGGCCTGGCGCCTGAGGCGTCTCCCACGCTCGGCATGCAGGTCCGCAGCGGCGACCTCCACCAGGTCTACAGCCTGGCCGAACAGGGCTCCCCGACGATGGGCCTGTACGACCGCACCGGCAAGGTCCGCGTGCGGTTGGGGCTCGCCGCCGAGGGCTCGCCCGTGCTCCGTCTGCTCGATCAGGAGGGTGAGCTCCGCGCGGTCGTGGGGCTGGCCGGCGACGGCAGCCCGTTCATCCAGTTCATGGACGAACAGAAGGCACCGACCTGGACGATGCGATGACCGGGTGGTGGGCCGCGGCGTTCATCGCCCAGTGGCTCCTGGTGCTGGTCCTCGCCACCGTCGTCGTGGCGCTCGCCCGGCAGGTCGGCACGCTCCACCTGCGCCTGGGTCCGCGCGGCGCGCTCGAGGTGGACTCTGAGGGGCCGGCGCTCGGCGAGGCGCCGCCGGCGATGCCGGGGATCGATGACGACGGCGACCGCGTCCTGGTCGGTGGCCCAGGCCCCGCCCGTGTGGTGTTGTTCTCGTCTCCGACGTGCTCGATCTGCCGGGAGGTGGCGCCGGGGATCGGCGCGGCTGCCGCTGCGGCGGGGCTCACGCCCATGGTGTTGCACGATCCGGACCTCGAGCGCGTCTACGACGTGCCCGGAACGCCGTTCCTGCTGGTGATGGACCGTTCGGGAGTCGTCCGGGCGAAGGGGACGGTGAACAACCTCGAGCAGGTCGAAGGATTGATCGACCTCGGGATGCGAAGGATCGAGGAGGTGCCGGAGCGACGGGCGAGCTGACCACGCTCGAACGCGCGGAGCGGAGCATCGCCTCGCGCACCAGCCGTCGCGGGTTCCTCGGGAAGCTGGGCCGAAGCGTCGTCGCGCTGGCAGGCGGTGGCCTGATCGCGACGGCGCTCGCCCCCGAACGCGCCTCGGCGCACCACATCTGCGGCCACATCGCGTCCACCGATTCGTGTCCGCACCCGTTCGGCAAGCTCGCGCGGACCGACAGCTTCGGCTTCCCCGTCCATCCGAAGTACGGCTACCCGGTGGACGACGACGGCGAGATCTACACCGATCCGCAGACACAGGAGCGCCACAAGATCTGCGAAGAGATCGTGCCGTCGATCTACCACTTCGTGAAGCACCCGAAGTACGGCGGCGGATGGACGCGCTGCTGCAACGGACGGCTTCGGCACATCCAGGACTGCTGTTCCCCGTCCAGGATCCGCATCAACGGCGACGGGTCGGTGACCGGGTACTGCCAGACGGGCCTGCGCGTGTTCTGCATCACCTACCGGGAACTGGAAGCGTCGTGCTAGACGGCGTCCTGATCGCGGCCGTGGTCGCCGCGTCGGCGATCGCCGGATGGTCCGCGCTCCACGGCCCCTGAGGCCTGTCGATGGTGGAGACCATCTCTCCCGTGGTCCACGGGGGGCGCGGACGCTGGCTCGGGACGCTCGCGCTGCATGCGCTGGGCGCGACCGGCACCGCGGTGGTGTTCGGCGCCACCCTCGGGTGGATCGGCGGTTCGCTGGGCGCGCCGTGGGGTCGCCCGGGCCTGCTCGCGCTGGGGGCGGTCGCGACGCTGTACGCGCTCGGAACGATCACCGGGCTGCGGGTGCCCGTGCCGCAGCTCCGCCGGCAGGTGCCGGACTGGTGGCGGACGTTCTTCGGTCGCCCGTTCGCGGCCGTCTTGTACGGCGCCGGGCTCGGCATCGGGTTCCTGACCTACCTGTCGGCCGGCACGCTCGTCGTCGTGGCGTTCGCGGCGCTCGCGAGCGGGAGCCCGGGGATCGGCGCGCTCGTCGTGGCGCCGTTCGGGCTGGTGCGCGGTCTTTCCGCGATCGTCGCGTGGCGTTCGGTCACGCAGGAGCAGAGCCGAGCCCTCGTCGACCGCATAGCGTCCACGCCGGATGTGACTCGGCGCGTGACGAACGGGGTCGTGCTCCTGATGATCGCCGTGGTCGCCCTGGCAGCGTCGTTCCGCACGGCCGCCGGATCCTGGTCGTCGTTCGCCGCGGCGATGCTGGCCGCGGTGTTCACCTGGGCCGCCGCGTCGAAGATCGCCAAGCCCACTCGCTGGCGGCGCGCACTCACCTCGTACCGGTTGCCGCCGGCTCTCGAGCGCGTGGCCGTCTGGGCGGTCCCGGCGAGCGAGGCGCTCGTGCCGCTCCTCGTCGTAGCGGGGCTGCCGCGGGTCGCCGCCGTCTGGTCCGTGGCGTTGCTCACGGTGTTCACCGTCACCCTCGTCGCCTCGCCGCGCCGGATGGACGGTCGCGTTCCTTGCGGGTGCTTCGGTGCGCGCGGGTCGATCGCGCTCCGGTCCGCGATCGCGCGGAACGCGCTGTTGCTTGCCGTCGCCGTGTTCGTGGTGATCCAGGGCGCGGATGCACCGGCGATCTGGTTGCCCGGGTCGCCTGCGCTCGGCGACGCGCTCCCGCTCGCGCTCACCTTGGGCGCGCTCGCGGCGGCGGCGCTCGTCGCGTGGCGGGCGTCCGTCTGGCTCGGCCGCGGAGAGCGCGCGTGACCAGCGTGACGCGCGTCGGCTCGATCACGCGACGCCTGCTGCCGTTCGCGCTGGCGCTCCTGACCGTGGCGGGGGTGACGGCGGCCGCACTGGCGGGCGGTGCATCCACGCGTGCGCAGGTCGAGGATCCGAACGACACGAAGGGCATGCTGGACATCCGGCGCGTGTGGTTCGAGCCCGAGGCCGGCCCACCCCGCTGGACGATCGTCACGTTCTCGCCGTGGACCGAGGAGCTGACGCGCGACCGAGGCTACGTCTTCGTGTACCTCGACACGATGGGGGATCAGCGGTTCGACTTCTACGCGCTGATCCTGTCGAACGGGCGCCGTCTCTCGGGCTCGTTGTGGCGGGATCCGAAGAGGGGCCGGGACCTGCGGATCTCAGGGCTGATCGTGACGCGCGACTCCGATCTGAACGTGGCCGTGCGGATCCCGCTGGGGCTGGTGGATATCGGTGCGTTCCGGACGATGTACCGCTGGACCGTGGTCACCACGTTCACCGGACGCGTGTGTCGCGCCACGTGCGTCGACCGCGTGCCGGACGAAGGCGCGTTCGAACACCCGATCGGATCGCCCACACCGACCACGACGCCGACCACGACGCCCACCGTGACGCCGACCGTCGACGCCGACCGCGACGCCGACCGTCTCGCCGAGCGTGAGCCCGATCGCCGGCTGACGATCGGCCGAGGAGGCCGGCACGCCGCCTTATCATCTGGGTGGGGACGTAGCTCAGTTGGTAGAGCACCGCCTTTGCAAGGCGGGGGTCGCCGGTTCGAATCCGGTCGTCTCCACCGTTCGCGCGCGGCTACGAGGTTCGGGTCGGGGAACGGCCTAGACTCTGGAGGTCGATCCATCCCAGATCTGATGCGACGGAGGTTCCGATGAAACGGTCCCGGTTCGTGGTGCTGCTGGTCGTCGGTGCGTTCGTGCTCGCTGCGTGTGGCGGTGGTGACGACGACGGCGGTGCCGGCACGACCGGAGCCGCAGGTGGCGACGGCGGGGGCGTGGCGGGCCCGCTCGACGCCGTGGAGTGTGCACAGGTCGTGAGCGCGATGGCCGCGGCCGCCGCCGCGGTTCCGCAAGTGATGTCGGGCGAGGCCGGCGATCTCGGTACCTCCGTCGAACAGTTGGAGGCGATGGCGGCGAAGGCGCCCGAAGAGATCCGCGCCGACCTCCTCGTCGTGGCGCAGGGCTACGCCGCGTACAGCCAGGCGCTGCAGGACTCGGGATGGGACCCGAGCAGCGGGGAGGCGCCGCCGCCCGAGGTCATCGCGGCGCTCACCGAAGCGGGCCAAGCGCTGGATGACGCCGACTTCCAGGCGGCGTCGGATCGCGTGAGCGCGTGGTTCGCCGCGAACTGCGGGAGCTGAACACCGGCTGTGCGCCGGTTGCTCGCGCTGGTCCTCCTCGTCGCCTCGCTCACGACGACCGTCGGGGTCGAGGCGAAGCTGCCACCCGGACGCCCGAGAGGCTTGCCTCCGTTCTCGGGGACCATCTCGGAGATCGACCGCGCCACCCGGGAGCTGATGATCGGCAACTCCTGGCATCGCGGATGCCCGGTGCCGTTGCGGGATCTGCGCCTGCTGCGGCTGAGCTACGTGGGGTTCGACGGCCGGGCGCATCACGGGCAGCTCGTGGTACACCGTTGGTATGCGGACGGGTTCGTCCACGTGTTCCGGCGGTTGTACGAGGAGCGGTTCCCGATCCGGCGGATGCGGCTCGTCGACCACTACGGTGCCGACGACGACCGGTCGATGGCGGCCGACAACACATCGGCGTTCAACTGCCGGCTGCGCGCCGGCTCATCAACGGAGTGGTCCCAGCACGCGTACGGCCGGGCGATCGACGTCAACACGGTGGAGAACCCGTTCGTCACGCCCACCCACGTGTCGCCGCCCGCGGGCGTCGCCTACCTGGACCGCACCCAGCAGCTCCCGGGCATGATCCACCGTCATGACGCCGTGTGGTGGGCGTTCCACGCCGTCGGGTGGGAGTGGGGCGGGCAATGGCAGGGCACCATCGACTATCAGCACTTCAGTGCGAACGGTCGATGATGCCCTGTTGGTGACGGTCTAGCAGACCGCCATCAGGTACGGATACGCGTCCACCGCGCTGCCGTTGCCCGGGTGCCACTCGAAGTGGTCGTGCGGGCCGCCGGCGTCGCCGGTCGATCCCACGTAGCCGATCACGTCGCCGGCCTTGCACCTCACCGAGCTTGCCGTACGCGGACAGGTGCGCGTTGTAGACGTAGCCGTTCGCGCCTCGCACGTAGACGGCGTTCCCGCCCAGCCAGTTGTGGCCGGACTCCGCGACGCCGTCGAACGGCGCCACGATCGGCTGACCGCTCGCCGGCCATCATGTCGATGCCCTGGTGGATGTGCGCCGGCACTCCCTTGCGGTGCGGGATCGCGTAGCCGAACCCGTCCGTGAAGCTGACCGGACCACTCACCGGGCAGACGCGGAAGATGCCGTAGGTCTGGATCCACGTGGTGAGATCCATCCGCTGCGTCCGCAGGACCGTCGTGCGATGGCGCACGTTGACCTCGAGCTTGTGGAGCCGCTGGCGCAGCTCACGACGGAGCTTCGTCAGGTGGCGCTGGTTCGTGGCGAAACGCATGCGATCCGACGCGAGCGCCGGCCCCTTGCCCTTGACCTTCACGATCCGCGCTTGGATGTCTCGGATCTGGTGGTGCAGGTTCTGACGGCCGACACGGCGGAAATCGTGCAGGATCTCGAGCTTCTTGACGGTGACCTTGCGCTGGTGCAGGGCTCGGCCGAGCGCGTTGTCCGCATGCGCCGACACGACCAGCGCTCCGATGACGAGCGTGGCGCAGACGGCGAGCGACATGCCGCGTGTGATGAGCTTCGTGCGATCCAAGACCCTCGACCTCCCTGATAGGAACGTTTCCCGGTATCGGCAACGGAGGCTCGATTTCTTGAGTCGAGATGTCGACATCGAGGGTTCAGACACGTCCGGCAGACGCCGATGGGAAAGGAGACCGGCTTCACCGGTCGAACGCCGACGTACCGAGGGACGTGGGGGGAACACACGTGCAGACCGACCGACGCACTCGCGACAGGGTCCGCCTGTTCTTCTGGGCGGTCCTCACGGTTGTCTGCCTCGTCGCGGTCTTGGTCGCGCGCCAGCAACAGGAACAAGGTCTGCAGCGCAAGATCGATGCGGCGCAGGAGCGCGCGGTTCGGTTCACACAGAACGTGCTGGCGGACCGGCTCGACGCCAAACGCGTCTCGCAGCCGATCGGACGTTCCGGATATGACGAGCTCCTGACGGAGCTGAAGCACGGCCTCTTCAACGACCAGCGTGTCGTTCGCGTCAGGGTGTGGCGTGATGACGGGTTGCTCGTGTTCACGACCGACCATCCGGGCGAGATCGGGTCCGTCAAGGCGGATGACGTAGGTGTGGATCTGCGTCCGGCGATGCGTGGCGAACTGACCAGCTCCGTCGTCGGCGAGTCGTTCGCACGCGACGACGCGACGACCCCGGAACCGACGGCGTTGCTCTCGACGTTCGTCCCGCTGCGATCGACCGACAAGTCCAGCGTGTTCGGTGCGGTGCAGATCGACAACGACTACGCGCTGATGGTGGATGCCACCGAGCAGCCTTGGAAGCAGGTCCAGATCGCGTTCGCCATCCTTGCGTTGATCTGCCTGGTGATGGCGATCGTGTCGCTCGTGTGGTCGCATCGACCGGTTGCCGCCGATACGGATGGCTTCGGGCCGAGCCGTCGCGAGGTCCGCGCGGCGGCCAAGGACGAGAAGAAGGCGTCTGCTGCGGAGGCTGATGCGGCGAAGCTCCGCGAACGCGTGAAGGAGCTCGAGGGCAAGACCAAGGCGCATTCCGAGCAGCAGGCCGAGCTGGAGAAGCTCCGGAACCGCGTCGCCGAGTTCGAGAGTCGTCCGGCACCGACGCAGGTCGCCGCTGAGGCGGACCCCGCCGAGATGGCGCAGCTGAAGGCGCATGCATCCCAGCTCGAGGAGCAGGCACGAGGGGCAGAGTCGCGTGTCACGCAGCTGCAGTCACGCGTCACCGAGATGGAGGCGCAGCTCCGCGTGACGACCGACCAGCTGCGGATGGCGCAGCAGCGGGCCGAGGAGGCGCAGGCAGCTCCGCCGGCCGGCGAGGTGCCGCCGGAGGTTGAAGCGGAACTCCAAGGGAAGCTCACCGCCGCCGCCGAGGTGGAACAGGTCTTGCGAGACGAGCTCGAGGCATCGCGTGAGGAGACGCAACGCGCTCGGCACGAGCTCGAGCAGATGGAGCTCGCGCACTCGGAGGAGGCGCGGTCACAGCAGGGACAGCTCGATCAGGTCCGCGCACAGGCGCGGCTGGCCGAGGAGGAGCGTCAGCGGATCCTGGCCGAAGCCGCGAAGAGCCCGACAGCCCAGGAAGTCATGTCGGCCGACGCCGAGTCGCGGATCAAAGAGCTCACACAGCTGCTCGAACGATCGGAGGCCGAACGGGCGATGCTGCGCGCCGGTCGTCCGGAGACCGTGTACGAAGCCAGGAATCGGCAGCTCGAGGACGAGATCGCGTCGCTGCGGGAACGACTCGATGGGCCCGGCCCTCACGGTGCGCCGCCCACGAACATCGATCCCGGCGCGTTCGCCGCTCTGGAGGCGCGCGTCGTTGCCGCCGAGGAGCGGGCCCGCGACGCGGAGCGCCGTCTGGACGATGCGGCAGCCAAGCCTCGCTCGCGGTCACGTGCTTCTCGTCGCGCGGCCAACGCGGAAGGGGAGGCGAACGGGAACGGCGAACGGGAAGGTCGACGCGGAGCCAGGAGAAGCCACGATCGAGGTCGAGGCCGAGGTCGAACCTCAGGACGATGCGGCGCCGGTCGACGACGGTCCGCCGGTCCCGACCGTGGACGGCAGCGAGCTGCGGAGCAGGTTGGTCCGGAGCACGGACGCGCGGCGCCGGGGCATCTCCACGCCGACGCCCACCCCGACGCCCGGGCCAACGAAGCGCCGCTAGCGCGGCAGCAGATCCACGGCGTACGTGTCGCGCAGACGCTGATCGATCTCATCCAGAGGCAGCCACACCTGCGCGCGCATCCCGTATCGACCGGCCATCTCCGCGTGCTCGTCGCACATGGGGAGCAACTCTCCCCGGATGAACCACCCGACGCTCGTCGGCGCGACCCCGTGCGTCCCCCACTGCCAGAAGCAGAACTGACAGATCAGGCGGACGCGTTGCGGGTAACCGTAGCGCGCGCGGTATCCAAGCTCGTGTTCGATCACCCGGCCCCAGAGCGCGACGCGCCCGATCACGGCCGGACAGCGTGTCCGCCGCAACAGGTCGAGGTCGTGCGTTCCGTGGAGGCCGCACGTGCACGCGAGCTGTGGCGCCTCGTGGAAGGGCCCGAGCATCCGACAGTTCGCTTCGGCGGGTCGTCCTGGTAGCCACGGACGGCCACGGCCGACCACGGGGCGCAGGAGGAGATGCGACCCGTCACGCCGTCCACTCAGCGCCCACGCGCGCCACGCGACGATGGGTTCGGTGGCGGTCTCGACGGGCAGCGCCCGTTCCAGCGCGGACCGGGTCATCGGCGGCCTAGGTGGCTGGTTCGGCGGGCTCCGGCACCGACGCAGGCTGCGGGTCCGGAGCCGGGATCGCCTCCGGCAACGGGAGTGAGACGGGTTCGACCTCGATGATGCGCTTCGGCTGACCGATGTCCATGTCGGCTCCCTCTCAGGTCCGGTCTTCCCTCAGCAGCGTACCTCTAGGCGCCAGGTCGGTGCCAGCCCAGCGTTCACGCGGTGACCAGCCGGTAGATCGCCTGGGCGTCGCTGAAGTAGATCCGTCCGGTCGGCGCCGTCTCCATCGAGTACACACCCCCCGGCGTGTCGAGTACGTCGATCGCGTTGCCAGACACGTCGTCGCGAGCCGCGTTCAGCGCGACCCTGCGCACCACGCCGGTGTTCACGTCGCCGAAGAACAGGTCGCCCTCGACGGCCGCGCCCAGGCCGCATCCGTCGCAGAACGCTCCGCCGGTGATCCCGATCGTGCCGACGAACCAGAGCTTCGGCATCCGTCGCGGCGTCGGACCGCTGTTGTTCGTGTTCCCCGGCGAGTCGCCGCTGCAGTTCTCGTTCGGTCCCCAGCCGAAGTTCCCGCCTCCGACGATCAGGTTGATCTCGTCGTTGCACTCGGGACCGTTCTCCGTCTCCCACAGGCTGCCGGTCTGCGCGTCGAAGGTGAACCCGTACGAGTTGCGGATGCCGAACGCGAAGACCCTGCTCCCCGCGATCGGGTTGTCCGCCGGAACGCCTCCGGCCGGCGTCATGCGCAGGATCTTGCCGCGGAGGTTGCCCGACATGTCTTGGGAGTTCGAGCTGTCGTGGCCGTCGCCGATGATCGCGTAGAGCATGCCGTCGGGTCCGAACAGGATGCGGCCGCCGTTGTGATACGGGCTCGAGCTGGCCGGCTGCGAGACGAGCACGCGCATACGAGCGTGTCCGTTCGAACGCGTGACCTTCACGATCTGGTTCCGCAGGCCCCTCGACGTCGAGCGCGTGGCGTACACGTAGATCGCGCGGGGGTGCGGCCATCCCGGGCTCACCGCGACGCCGAGCGCCCCGCGCTCGCCGTCACCGTTCACGCCGGGGACCGTGAAGAACCGACCGTTGCTCTTGGTCGCAGGGTTGTAGATATGGATCTGCCCGGTCCCGCGCTCCGCGTAGACGATGCGGCCGTCGGCAAGGAACGTGAACGCGGCGGGCCCGTTCAGGCCACCCACCACGCGGGTGGCGACGATCCCCCCGCCGGCGTTCGCTGATCGTGCCCCCGAGCGCCACGACCGTCGTGCACGCCAACGCGAGGACGATCAGCAGGTGAACGATCGATCCGTTGCGGCGCATCGGGTTCTTCCCTCGGTGGGTGCGGTTGCTGGCTAGCATGGGCGCGTGACCTTGCCTCCCTCGATGTTCGGCGTTCCGGCCCTGCGGTCCGAAGACCCGCGGTTCCTCCGCGGCGAGGGCCGCTACCTGGAGAACATCGTCATCCCGGATGCGCTCCGGGCCGTGTTCGTGCGTTCCATCATCCCGCACGGGCGGATAACCGGCATGGAGGGCGTCGAGGAGGCGCGGTCCATGCCAGGAGTTGCGGCCGTCTTCACCGCGGACGACCTCCGGATCCCGCCGCAGAAGTCGAGCGGGAACGTGGAGGGGTCAACCGGCACGCTGGATGAGCCGTTCCCTCGCGAGGTGCTCGCTCGGGACGTGGTCCGGTACGTGGGTGAGCCGGTCGCGGTGGTGATCGCGGATTCGCTGGCGCACGGGCAGGATGGGGCGGAGCTGATCTGGCCCGACGTCGACGCCCTCGATGCGGTGACGGATGTGGAGGTTGCCGCCACCGACGGCGCGCCGATCCTGTTCCCGATCCACGGAACGAACGTCGCGACGACGTTCCAGCAGGACTGGGACGTCGACGTGCTGGAGGGGGCGGACGTGGTGGCGTCCGCTCGAGTCGTGCAGCAACGGCTGGCGCCCGTTCCCATGGAGACGAACGCGATCGCGGTGGTGCCCGAGGACGACGGCGGGTACACGATCTGGTGCTCGACGCAGGTGCCGTTCGACGTGCGGAGCGATCTGGCGGAGCTGCTCGCCGTGGACAAGAAGCAGGTGCGCATCGTGGCGCCCGACGTCGGGGGCGGGTTCGGCGCGAAGCTGCTCGTCTATCCGGAGTTCGCGGTCGTGGCGGCGGCCGCGAAGGCGCTCGGCCGTCCCGTGCGGTGGGCCGAGACGCGGTCGGAGAGCATGCTGAACCTCAACCACGGCCGGGCGCAGGTGCAGCGGGTGGAGATCGGCGCCACGCGCGACGGCACCGTCGTCGGCATGCGCGTGGAGATCCTCGGCGACATGGGCGCGTACCCGATCGGCGCGTTCCTGCCCACCACGACGCAGGAGATGCTGTCCGGCGTCTACGCGATCCCGCGGATCGCGTCGCGCGGATGGAGCGTGGTCACGAACACGACGCCGGTCGCGGCCTATCGCGGGGCGGGCCGACCGGAGGCGACGGCGCTGGTCGAGCGCGCGATGGACCTGATCGCGGCCGAGCTCGGCATGGACCCCGTCGACGTCCGCCGGAAGAACATGATCCCGCCCGACGTGTTCCCGTACACGACCGCGTCCGGCACCACGTACGACATCGGGGACTACGAGCGCGCGCTGGACGAGGCGCTGCGGATCGCGGACGTGCCGGAGCTCCGCGTGGAGCAAGCGGCGCGGCGCGCTCGCGGCGACCATCTGCTGCTGGGCATCGGGGTGTGCACGTACGTGGAGATCACCGCGTTCGCGTCGAAGGAGTTCGGCTCGGTCGAGGTGCGCGGGGACGGCTCGGTGACCGTGCTGACCGGCGTCTCGCCACAAGGACAGGGCCACGAGACGGCGATGGCGCAGATCGCGGCCGGGATCCTGGGGGTGCCGTTCGATTCGGTGCGGGTGATCCACTCGGACAGCTCGGTTGTCCCGCGCGGGGCGGGGACGTGGGGGTCGCGTTCGCTGCAGGTCGGCGGGTCTGCGGTGGTCGAGCAAGGACAGGCCGTGGTCGCGAAGGCGCGGTCGCTGGCGTCGCACCTGCTGGAGGTGGACGAGGCCGACCTCACCGAGCCGGTGAACGGCCGCTTCGAGGTGACGGGCGCACCTGAGCGCGCCGTCACGTGGGGAGAGCTGGCGGCGGCGGCGAACGATCCGTCCAGGCTTCCGGAGGGCATGACGCCCGGCCTGGTGTCGGCGGGAAGCTTCCGCGAACTGGAGTCGACGTTCCCGTTCGGCGCCCACGTGTCGATCGTGGAGGTCGACACGCAGACCGGCGACGTGCGGCCGGTGCGTCACGTGGCGGTCGACGACTGCGGGCGCATCTTGAACCCGATGCTCGTGGACGGGCAGGTGCACGGCGGACTGGGGCAGGGCATCGCGCAGGCGTTGTACGAAGAGTTCGTCTACGACGAGACCGGCAACCCCATCAGCGGCACGCTCGCCACGTACGGGATGCCGGCGGCCTCCGAGCTGCCGCCGTTCGAGATCGCGCACACCGAGACGCCGACGCCGCTGAACCCGCTCGGCGCCAAGGGGATCGGGGAGTCGGCGGCGATCGGCTCGACGCCGGCGATCCAGAGCGCGGTGATGGACGCGCTCAAGCACCTGGGGGTGCGTCACATCGATCTGCCGCTCTCGCCCGAGCGGGTGTGGCGCGCGATCCGCGACGCTACGACGTGACCGGTTCGCCGGTGGCGGCGAGGCGTTCGATCAGGTCGGCGGCGCGGACGTTGCCGGGCGACGCCTGGAGCTGTTGCGAGACCGCGAGATGTCGCGGCTTCAGGCCTTCGTCCGCGAGCAGCGACGCGATCGCGCCGGTCAGCTGTTCGTCCTCGAACCGGTACGTGTCCAGCCGCGTGCCGTAGTTCAGCTCGTCGACCCGCTGCGCGTTGTCGTACTGGTCCCAGAACAGCGGGAGCACGATCATCGGCTTCCCGAAGTGGAAGCACTCCGTCACCGTGTTGTTGCCGCCGTGCGTGATGACGACGTCGACCTGCGGCAGGATCGAGGGCTGCGGCAGGAACTCTTCGCCGAACATGTTGTCGGCCAGCGTGAGCAGCTCGTGCTGCGGCCCTTTGCTGACGATGACGCGGTAGTCGGTCGCGCCGAGCACGTCGATCAGGCGCTGCATCAGCTCGACGTCGGCCGAGCCGAGCGAGCCGAGCGACAGGTAGACGATCGGTGCGTCGCCGGGGAGCGCCGCTTCCACGTCGAACGGCGCGTCGGTTCGCACGCTCGAGTCGAGCCGATGCCAGGTGGGCGGCAGCGACGCTCGCGCGACGGTAGTCCGTCGCCTCCGGGAACAGGTACATGTTGAGGAACGGCGACTCATACATGTAGTCGCGGCCGCTCGGGAGTCCCGGGCCGCCGTGCTCGCGAAGCCACGCGTCGAAGCCGGCGATCTGCGTCCCCAGCACGCGGTCGTACTCCGTCCAGAACGCCGGCCACTCGCGCGTGTCGTCGGTCGCGTAGCCGGAGAACACCGGCGGGACCAGCTCGTCCTTCACCTCGCATGGATTGCACGACACGATGCGCGCCCACGGACGACCGCTCGCGGGGATCGCCGCGAACGCCACGACGTTGTCCTCCACGATCGCGTCCGGCGCCAGGTCGTCGAAGATCGAGGCCAGCCGGTCGTTCACGTACATCGAGCCGTCGATCAACGCCTGCCACGTCGGCTCCAGGAACGATGAGAGCTGCTCGATCGTGGGCTTGCGGAACTCCGGCGCGGTCTCCCGGATGAAGTCTTTCCAGAACTGCCCCGGGACCTCGGGTTCCTCCGGCGGCGGCGCCAGGCGCATCGTTGCCTCCTCGAACCCTTTGGCCTCCAACGTCCCGGCGAACGACTCCTCCACGACGAACACGACCCGGTGCCCGCGCTCCTTCAGGACGTTGCCGATGCCGACGCAGTTGTTCGTGGGCCGAACGCCCCCTCGGGAAGAACACGATCGTCTTCGTGTCGGCCACCGCTGCCCTCCTGCTCGTGCGGGCGGCAGTGTAGTGAACGCGTCAGTCGCAGAGGATGGGGGCGTGGCTCGCCCCACCGCTCGACGAGCCGGTGTCCGCGTTGACCACGAAGACCGCGTCGTCCGCTCCCGTCGCGCCGCGGTGGTAGCCGGAGTGCCGACGGCAGGCGTGTCGTCGACCGACCCCTCCGGTCACGGCTCTGGCGCCAAGCGTCGGAGGTGCCGACCGGCCAGCGATGTGCATGAACACGCCGACTCCCACTGGCAGTGATCAGCGGGCGGCGCGTCGGGAGGGCCGACCGAGCCGTCGAACCATGTCCTCGAGCCCCGTCGGACGACGTCGGGCACGAGCGTGACGGGATCTCGACGCGTTGATCATCGAGCCGTCCTTCGCGCTGTACTCGAACACTTGGATCGGTGCCGGGCTGCTCGGCGTCGATCGGGACGTCGATCTGGGTGCTGAAGTCGCCGCGGCAGCCGGTGCCGCACGTCGCCATCGCGAACGACTCGGCGATGACCTCGCCGTTGGCGTCGAGCACGCGGATGTTCACCGTCGCCTCGAACACGTCGGCGCTTCCCGCGATCGTGACCGGACTGTTCACCCCATGCCTGATTGGGGGAGCCCGACGGCGATCGGGGGGAGCTCAGCGGTGGCGGCCACGGCGAACCCGGGCCGGCCCTCGAACGGGACGCCGTTCGCGGTGAGACAACCAGGCTCCGCGGTCGTTCGCTGCTCGTTCGAGGAGCCGGACGACGTGAACTCGGACGTGTCGATCTGCACGGTGCCGTCGGTCACTCGCACCGGGAATCGTCCGAGCCCTCGCTGCATCGGCCCGGAGCGATACGCGCCGTGCTGGTCGAAGACATCGCCGTCGGGATCGACGAACGTGTGATCGGACTCGCAGTAGAGAGCACGCGGCGAGAGGCGGTCACCGACGATGAGGGCTTCGCCGGTTGCCGCCCACAACGCGTACGGATCACCTTCGCCGTTCGCGACGACGAACGCGTTCGTTGCCTGTCGTAGACGACACCTCGGTCGCGGAGGTCGGTGAGCGTGCCGACCGTCACCCAGTTCCCGGGCTCGGTCCCCGGCGCGCGGTCCACCCTCGCCGAGGGAGCGGAGCAGCGTCAGCGGGAGCGCGATCGGCGACGACCACGACGGCGGCGACCGCGGCGAGCGTGGCCTTGCGGCGGGTCGCCTTCGGGAACCGGCGCACGTTGCTCGGCTCGTTCTCCGCGATCCGTCCCGACGTGTGACCGAGCGCGCGCGCCTCCTGTGCGATCCGCTCCTCGGTGGCCGGATCCACGGTGCGCAGGCGTTCGAACAGGTCGTCGCTCATGCGGGTTCCTCCGTCGCCAGGTGGAGCGGTTGGTCGGCCTCGCCCAGGAGCGCGGTCAGCCGCTTGCGCGCGCGGTGCAGCCGGACGGAGAACGTCGCAGCGGAGCAGCCTGCGACGATCGCGGCTTCGCGGGGCGCGAGCCCGTCCCACGCGACGAGCGCCAGCGCCTCACGGTCCCGTTCCTCCAGGGCGTTGAACGCCTGGACGAGCGATGCCGTGCCGACGACGTCCTCGGGGTGATCGGGGGTCCCGGCGCGCGGCCCGACGAGCGACGCGCGCATCCGGCTCTCGGCCGCGCGCCGGTGGTTCGCGAGCACCTTGCGCGCCGTCGTGAGGAGCCATGGCAGGGTCGCGTCGCCCTCCGGCACGTCGTCGAATCGCCGCCACGCCACCGTGAACGTCTCGGACACCACGTCTCGCGCCTCCTCCGCATCGGTCCGACGCAGGGCATAGCCGAGCACGCGCGGCATCAGATCCGCGTAGAGCGCTTCGAACCGTGCCCGTCGTCCCTCGTCCGTCGGAACCTCCTCTGCCCGGGAGATGTCGCGAGTCCTGCGTTCCTTACATGGCACCACACGATGGCTGGAAAGGAGACGTGATCCGCTCGACACTGGGTACCCTGCTGCGATGGAAAACTCATCATCGCCTCGCTGGGAGCAACGTCATCGAGCTCCGACCGTGTCCATGCCGGACTGGTCCCCGAGCGCACCCGATCGCGTCGTCTACGAGAGCACCGAGAGCGGTGTCTGGCAGGTGCACTGCTGGGACGTCGCTTCGGGAGCCCGACGGCAGGTCACGGACCATCCGGTCGGCGTGGTGGCGGGTTCCGTCACGCCCGACGGTGCCGACGTCCTCTGGTGGCAGGACGAGACCGGCGATGAGTCGGGTCAGTGGTACGTGGCCCCGTTCGCGGGCGGCGACGCCCGGCCGCTCCTGGACGGCATCCCGCAGGGGTGGAACGAGGGGTTCGCTCAGGCGCCCGGCGTGGTGGCCGCGTCCGTCAGCGATCGCGACGGGTTCGCCGTGTACGTGGCGGTGGACGGCGGTCCTGCGAAGGAGCTGTTCCGCAGCGCCGACTGGCTGCGCGTGTCCGGACCCGACGACGCCAGCTACAACCGCGGCGGGCTCTCGGCAGACGGCTCGCTCCTGTGCCTGCAACATTGCGAGGGCGGCGACATGTTGCATCCGGCGCTCCGGGTCATCGACCCGCGGACGTCGGCCGTCGTCGCGGATCTCCGCGACGACGGCAAGAGCCTGGCCACCGCCGCGTGGTCGCCCGTCGCAGGCGACGGGCGACTCGCCGTGATCCACGAGCGGTCGGGCGAAGAGGCCACGGCCATCTGGGAGCCGGCCACGGGCTCGTGGACCGACCTCCCGACCGGTCTGCCCGGGTTGGTGGTCGCTTACGACTGGTGGCCCGACGCATCCGCACTGCTGCTGGCCAACCTGGTCGAGGGGCGGCATCGCCTCTACCGCTACGAACTCGCGACGGGCGAGCTGACGCCGATCGAGCATCCGGTCGGACAGATCTCAGCTGCGCGCGTGCGACCGGACGGCTCCGTCTGGCTGCACTGGGGGAGCGGCGCCGGCGCGCCGCGCAACCTGGACGACCGGGGCGACGAGGTGCTCCGTGCCGAGGGAGAGCGCGCCCCCGCCGGACGTCCGTACGTCTCGTTCCGGTTCGACAACCAACACGGACAGTCGGTGCACGGGTTCTACGTCACGCCCGAGGGCGACGGGCCATTCCCGGTGCTGGTGCGGCCGCACGGCGGGCCGACGTGGCTGGACGAGGATCGGTGGAGCCCGGAAGCGCAGGCCTACGTCGACGCCGGGTTCGCCGTGGCGATGATCAACTATCGCGGTTCCACGGGGTACGGCGCCGAGTGGCGTGACGCGCTGACCGGCGACATCGGCGGACCGGAGCTGGAAGACCTGAACGCCGGCCTCGAGTGGCTGGTGCAGCACGGCGTCGCGGATCCGGCGCGGGCGGTGGTCGGTGGCTGGTCGTGGGGCGGGTACCTCACCCTGATGGAGCTGGGCAAGCACCCGGATCTGTGGCTCTGCGGCGTGGCCGGCATCCCCGTCGGGGACTACGAGTTGTCGTACGACGACATGTCGCCGGACCTGCAGGCCTACGATCGCGCGTTACTGGGCGGCAGGCCCGACGAGGTCCCCGCGTTGATGCTCGACCGCAACCCGATCAACTTCGCCGACGACGTGCGCGTACCCGTGCTCTTCATCATCGGGGAGAACGACAGCCGCTGTCCGTACCGCCAAGCGATGGCGTACGTGGACAAGCTGGCGGCGCGCGACCATCCCCACGAGGTCTACCTGTTCGGGACCGGGCACGGCTCGTTCGACATGGAGGAAGACGTGCGACAGGTGGGGACGATCCTGGCGTTCCTGGCGAAGCACGTGCCCGGCATCCAGGTCCCGACCACCTAGCCGCACGGACGGGTGGCGTCGGGAGAGGCCGGTGCTAGCGTGGCCGTGTGCCCACCCTGCAGCAATCGTTCCTCATCGTGACGGCGCTGCTGCTCGCGTTCCTGATCTGGCGGGTGGGCACGGCGATGTTGCGCTCGGTGTCGGGGAGCGGGTTCGATCGCACGAAGCCCGAGGTCGAGGACGTCGAGGAACTGGACGTGTTCCTGGTCTGCCATGAGTGCGGGACCGAGCTCCACGTGACTCGCCTGGGCGAGCTCCAGGTCCCCCGCCATTGCGGCGAGCCGATGCAGGTGGTGCGCCGTCCTGCCGTCGGTTGACGGTTATCCACGGCCGTCACACCGGGTATCCACCGGTTATCCACATCTGACCGGCTGGTGTTTCCCACACTGGGGAAAGCATGTGGAAGGATCACACCGGTGTGATTCGGGACCCGGCTAGCGGATCCTGGTCGTTCCCAGGAAGCCCACGCCGATCATCGCAAGCCCGACCAGCAGGACCACGGGGCTCGTCTGGTCGTTCGTGAACGGCAGCACCGCCGGCCAGATGTAATTCAGGATGATCACGACCACTCCCAGGCCCATGAGGCCGAGCACGAGGGGGGCGTACCAGCGCGGGCTGGGCTTGGGCTTCGGCGCCTTCCGCTCCGGTTCCAGCTGGTAGCGGCGTTTCTGGGCGGCGCTGTTGCGCGACCTGGACTTCGGCATGGCTCCGATGTTACCCGGGGAGCAGGCGCAACGCGGCGACCGCGGCCGCCTCGACCGCGGGCCGTGTGAACGGCAACGGGTGATGGTCTCCGGCGATCCACAGCGGGAACTGGTCGTTCCAGTGCGCCGAGGCGGGATTGCCCGACACGCCGGTGGGGAGCACGCCGATCGACCGGTCGAGGTCCGCCAGGTCGTAGACGGCCCGCCACGACGCGATCACGGTCGCCGTGTATCCGTCGAGCCCGTCGAACCCGCCTTGCATCACGGTCTGCTCGTCGCCACCGACCTCGTCGTCGGCGGCCGTGAACAGCGCTCCAAGACCCGGGATCGAGCCGAGCGGATGGACCAGCGCGACATGGTGCAGCGCACCCCAACGCCACGCCGACGGATCCGGACCCAGGCGCTCCCGGAGCTCCGCGAGTGCGTCGGCCAGGGCCGCGCGCAGCAGATCGTCGTCGAGCCATCCGGCGGGATCGCGCAGCCATGCCGGCAGGACCTCGCATTGGAAGACCTCGCGATCCACGTGGTACCGGCGGAACAGCTCCTCGCCGAGCCGCGACGCCAACGCCCTGCGGGCGATGTGGCGTGACCACACGTTGAACACGCCGGCGGCGACGGACGACGCGGACATGTCGCCGTCCCAGCCGGCGAGCAGCGCGAGGGCTGACATGTTCGTCGTCGGTCGTCGGCTCCAGCGCGAGCAGCCACGGGAGCGCCTGGCGCGCGGGGAGGGACACGGTGTCCGATTGGATCCGCCCCATCGACGCGACGTCGTGCAGGGCGACCTCTTCCAGCCGTTCCACGACGCGGCGCGCCCGGGACGGCCCGTGGAAATCGATACCGATCAGGTGCGGGTACGCGTCGTCGTGGATCCGGTTGTTCGCGGTGACCAGGTAGCCGGAGAGGGGATCGACCGCCCACGGCAGCTCGTCGAACGCGATCCACCCGTCCCACTCGTGATCGTCGTTCCAGCCCGGCACCGGGCCCGAGCCGTCGCCTGCGCGACGGACGGGGTACAGGCCGGTGCACTGGTAGCCGATCGTGCCGTCGACGTCCGCGTACACGAAATTCTGGCCGGGACACGCGACGCCCCACACGGCCCGGCGGAACTCCTCGAAGCTCGTCGCCTGCGCCGCCTCGAGCACGAGGGACGGCCGGATGCCGCACTCCAGCCCCGTCCATCGCAACGCGTACGTGGCGGTCCCGGGCAGCGGGAAGTACTCGGTGTGCATGTCCCCGGCGACGGCGGTGTCGATGATCGGGCCGTGGCGCGTCTGGCGAACGTCCACGACGACGGGTTCGGCCGTCCCGCGGAGATGGATCTCCTCGCGGTGGATCGTGAGCGGCTCCCACGCGCCGAGATGCTCGGCCGCGGACCGGTCTTCGTTCAGGTGCTCGACGTAGAGGTCCTGCACATCGCCCGTGACGTTCGTGACGCCCCACGCGTGGTGCGCGGTCGTGCCGAGGAGGATCCCGGGCGAGAACGTGAGCGCCACCCCGCGAGCCTCGTACCCCGGAGCGCGCAGGTGCATCTCGATCCACGCGCCGGGCTGGACCGCGAGCAGGTGCGGGTCGTTCGCCACGAGCGGTTTCCCGGTCGTGGTCCGAGCTCCCGACACGACCCAGTCGTTCGAACCCTCGCCTCTGGGACGCGGGAGGTCATCGAGCAGACGCCCTCCGAGCGTGCCCGCCGGGATGTGCGGCAGGTCGAACGGCAGCGGCGGGAGGAGCGTGCGGACCGCGTCGTCCCCCAGGCGTTCGTCGATCGCGGTGCGGAGCAGCTCCTTGTCCCAGTTCCCCGACAAGCCCCACGCCAGGTACACGAACGCCGCCGCCCACGCACCCGGGTCGTCGGTGGGGATGCTCGGAGTCATGTCCAGCAACGAGTACTCGACCGGGAGGGACGGCATCTGCGCGATCCACGCCGCGCACCCCTCGCGGAACCGGGCGTGCATCGACATGGAGTCGTCGTCCCATCCCGCCGCGAGCGTCTCACCCGTGCGGTGGAAGCCGATCGTGCGGGCGAAGCGATCGTCGTCGAGCGTCCGGTCGGCGAACACCTCCGACAGCCGGCCGCTCGCGGCGCGGAGCAGCAGGTCGATCTGGAACAGGCGTTCGCCGGCCGTGATGAACCCCTGCGCGAACCACAGGTCGCTGAGTGAGGCGGCGCTGATGTACGGCACGCCCCACCGATCGCGCAGGACCTCGACCGGTTCGGCGAGACCCGGGGCGATCAGCTCGCCGTCCTCGGGAAGGAGCGACGCGGCGGCGACCTCGCGGAGTTGTTCGACGAAGTCGCTCATGCGTGCCGAAGCCTACCGGTCGCCCGGTTCGACGAGCGCCTCGCGCGTGTTGCCGAGCCAGCTCTCGTGCAGACCCGCATACACCCCGCCGCGCTCCAGCAGTTCCGCGTGCGTCCCCTGCTCGACCAATCGGCCGGCGTCCAGGACCAGCACGCGATCCGCGTGCTCGGCCGTCGACAGCCGGTGCGCGATCGTGATCACGGTCCGTCCGGCCGAGAGCCGTCGCAGTGCCTCCGTGGTGCGCTGCTCGGTGGCCGGGTCCACCGCGCTCGTGGCCTCGTCCAGGATCAACAACCCGGGCTGGTCGATCTGTGCCCGGGCGAGCGACACGAGCTGGCGCTCGCCGACGGACAGCGCTTCGCCTCGCTCGCCGACCGGCGTGTCCAGGCCCTGCGGCAGCGACGCGACCCAGTCGGAGAGGCCCAGCTCGTCGAACGCGGTCTCGACGTCCCGGTCGCTCGCCGACGGTCTGCCGTACCGCACGTTCTCGCGCACCGTCGTGTCGAACAGGAACCCGTCCTGCGGAACCATGCGGATCGCGTTCCGTCGCGACGTCGGCGACACGTTTCGCAGATCCACCCCGTCCACCTGGATGTGCCCCGACGCGGGATCGGCGAGCCGGGCCAGGAGCTTCGCGAACGTGGTCTTCCCTCCGCCGGTCTGGCCGACGATCGCGACGTGCGTGCCGCGTTCGACCTCGACCGAGATGCCGCGCAGCACCGGCCCCCCCTCGCGGTACGAATAGTCCAGCTCGGTCGTGCGGACCTGGATCGGTCCCACCGGCAACTCGACGCCGGGGTCGGGCTCGACGATCTCGATCGGCAGGTCGAGCACCGTCAGGATCTTCCGCCAGCCGGCGATCGCGGTCTGCGTGTCGGCGTAGATCTCGGGCAGGTCCGTGAACACGTGGAGGAAGACGTCGGACAGGAAGATGAACGCGGACACGCGGCCGAACGTGAGTCCCCACTCGGGACCGTAGAACGCGCCGAGCGCGACGATGACCGAAACGGCGATCGCGTAGAAGAACGTCGCGATCGGGAACAACGTCGCCGAGCGCCAGTGCGCCACGATCGTCGCCCGGTACCGTTCGTCGATCGCGCGCTTCACGCGCCGGTCCGTCTGTTCCTCCAGCCCGTACGCGCGCACCACGGCCGCACCCATGACGCTCTCCGAGACCTCCGACATCAGCTGGCCGACGCGCGTGCGCACCAGGTCGAACGCCTGCGTCAACTGGCCCTGCAGCGACGACACGACCCACAGGAGCGGGATCACCAGCAGGACGACGGCGAGCGCCAGCTGCCAGGAGTAGACGATCATGAGTGCCAATCCACCGAACGCGAGCGCGATCGAGATGATCCACGCGATCCCGCCCCACTCCGTGAACTGCGAGAGCGTATCGACGTCGGCGGTCACCCGGGCGACGAAGACGCCGCGCTTCTCCTCGGTCTGCTCCGCGATCGAGAGCTGATGGATGTGCTCGAACGTGCGGACGCGGAGCGCCATCAGCGCCTGCTCGGATGCCTTCACCAGCCGGCGGGCGGCGAGCCGGCTGGCGAGATACGCCATCACGACCAGCGCGAGCGCGGCGGCGCACAGCGTGTAGACGTAGGTCGGACGGAACCCGCCGTCGAACCCGTGGTCGAAGATCTGCTGCACCAGGACCGGCGTGATCAGCGTGGACGCGGTGACGCCCAGCGAGATCACGACCGTCAGGCCGAGCCCCTTGCGGAGCTCGGGAGACTCGTGCAGCCCACGCCGCAGCACCGCGCGAGCGCTCTGCAGGTGCGGCGGCACCTCGAGGTCTTCGTCGAGCGTCGGCTCCATGGTGACGGCGCTCATCCGGTGCTCCGCTCGTACGCGTGGATCATGGCGGCATAGCCCGGCATGGTCTCGAGCAGCTCGTCGTGACTCCCCGTGGCGCGGAGGCGTCCGTCCTCGAGGTAGAGGATCCGGTCGGCCAGCCGGATCGTGGAGAGCCGATAGGCCACCACGACGAGCGTGGTGTCCAGTTCCCGCCGGAGCGCGCCGAGGATCTGCGCCTCGATCGTCGGGTCCACCGCCGAGGTCGCGTCGTCCAGGATCAGCAGGCGTGGCCGCCGCACGAGCGCGCGCGCCAGCGCGACGCGCTGGCGCTGCCCACCCGAGAGCGTGTGGCCTCGTTCGCCGACCACGGTGTCGTACCCCTCGGGCAGTCGGCGGATGAACGCGTCCGCCTGGCAGAGACGCGCGGCGTATTCGATCGCCTCCGGATCGGCGCCGGTGTCCAGGCCGATGTTGTCCCGCACCGGCGCGGCGAACAGGAAACTCTCCTGGAACACGATCGCCGTCGCGTCGCGGAGCGATGCCGCGTCGGCGTGGCGGAGGTTGACGCCGCCGATCAGCACCTCCCCGTCGTCGGGATCGTCCAGACGCACGAGCAGCTGTGCCAGGGTGCTCTTGCCGACGCCCGTCGGGCCCACGATCGCCACCGATTCATCGGGCTCGATCCGCAGGCTGACCTCGTCGAGCACGCGGGTCCCGGCATACGAGTACGTGACGGCCGCGAGGCGGGCATCGAGCGGACCGTCCGGCAGCCTCACCGGGCGTGCCGCGGGCAGCACGGTAACGGGCTCGGCGAAGATCCCCTCCAGGCGCGCGTAGCTGACCACGGCTCGCGGCAGCTCCGACAGGATCCATCCGATGAACCGCATCGGCCACGCCAGCAGCCCGAACAGCGCGATGAACTGGACCAGGTCGCCGAGCGTCACGTCGCCCGTCGAGACGCGCCACGACCCGACGGCCAGGAGCGCGACCGCGCCGATCGCGGGGAGCGCCTCCAGCGCCGGCTCGAAGCCCGCGCGGATGAAGCCGGCCTGGACGCGTTCGTGCTGCAGCGCGCGTGCCTTGACGGCCAGACGCTCGGTCTCGTCGGCCTCTCGCCCGAGCGTCTTCACGATCATCGCGCCGTCGATGCTCTCGTGGGCGACGGAGGAGACCTCGCCGATCCGCTCCTGCGCGCGACGCGCCGGGCCCTCCATCCGTCGAGCGAAGCTGCGGTTCATCAGCGCGAGCGTCGGGAACAACAGGATGCCGATCACCGCGAGGTAGAGGTCGGTCGCGAACAGCGAGATCATCGCGAACAGGACCAGGAAGAGCACGCCCGTCGCGAACGGGATGGGATGCAGGACGTCCACGGCCGCCTCGACGTCGGCCTCCATGTGAGCGATCAGCTCGCCGGTCGGCGTCTCCTTGTGGAACTGCAGCGAGAGATCGCGGTACCGGTCGGCGATCCGCGTGCGGAGCGTGGCCATCACGCGCGCGCCGGCCACACCGCTGTAGTAGCGGCGGACCATGATGCCGAGCGCTCGGAGCGTGCCGGCGGCCATGATCGCGGCGATCGCGAGCCAGACCTCCGACGCGGGGACCCCGCCGTTGAACGCGGGACGCAGGACGTTGTCCGTGGCGCGGCCCAGCGCGACCGTCAGTCCGATCGAGGCGAGGGCGTACACCATCGAACCGCCTACCGCGATCAGGAACGGCGCGGGGTGGGTCTTGATGTACGAGACGATCAGTCGCAGCCCACGCAGGAACAGACCGCGCTCCGCCATCTCCGGTGTCTCGACGTAGGCCTGCAGGGGGTCCCTCCTCCGCTCCGACCAGGCATCCTACGAGCCGCGCGGAGCTGCCCAGGTTGAGGGTCGCGCCCGGTACTGGAATGATGCGGCCCATGACCCCACAGCGGCCGTGGTTCAACAGGTGGCCCGCGGACGTGCCCCGAACGCTCGAGCCGCTCCCCGAGATGTCGCTCTTCCGTCTGCTCCAAGATGCCGCGGCAGGGTTCGCCGACAAGCATGCCACGGCGTTCTTCGGCACCCACATGACGTACCGCGAGCTCCTCGATCACGTGGAGCGGTTCTCCGCTGTGCTCGCCGGGCTCGGCGTGAAGAAGGGCGATCGTGTCGGGCTGCTGCTGCCGAACTGTCCGCAGTACGTGATCACGTGGTACGCCTGCCAGCGGATCGGGGCGATCGCGGTGGGCAACAACCCCCTCTACACGCAGCGCGAGCTCGAGCATCAGATCAAGGACGCGGGCATCAACGTGATGGTCGTGCTGGAGAACGTCTACGAGAACTTCGGCAAGGTGCGTGACACGTCGGGCATCCGCGAGGTGATCGCGGCGAAGCTCACCGACTACATGCCGTTCGCGCTGAGGAAGCTGGCGCCCATCAAGTTCCGCAAAGAGGCGAAGAAGGAGGGCAAGCCCTGGCCGCCGATCCCGGCGGGAGACCGGGTGCGCTGGTGGAAGGATGCGATGGACAGCACCGGCCCGTTGCCGCCGGTCGCGACGATCGACCCGCGCACCGATCCGGCCGCGCTGATCTACACGGGCGGAACGACCGGACTGTCCAAGGGCGCCACGCTCTCGCACTTCAACCTGGTCTCGAACGCGATGCAGGCGGTGGGGTGTATCTCGGACATCCGGCCGGGCGAGGACGCCATCATGTGCATCCTGCCGTTCTTCCATTCGTTCGGCACCGTCGCGATGAACGTGGGGATCCTTCGTGCGGCGAAGCTCGCGATGCTGCCGCGCTTCGACCTGAAGCAATGCCTGAAGGAGATCCAGCGGGAGAAGCCGACGTTCTTCCCGGGTGTTCCGCGGCTCTACTTGGCGCTCAACGAGGCGGAGGAGGCGCGCAAGTACGACCTGGGCTCGATCAAGGCGTGCATCTCGGGCGCGGCGCCGTTGCCGCTGTCCGTCGCGGAGAAGTTCGAGCGGCTCACCGGTGGCGGCCTCGTCGAGGGATACGGGCTGACCGAGTGCTCGCCGATGACGCACGTGAACCCGTTGAAGGGCGAACGTCGCGTCGGTTCGATCGGCCTCCCCGCGCCGGACACGGATTGCAAGATCGTCGACATCGGCGATCCCGACCGCGAGCTGCCGGTCGGGGAGCGCGGGGAGCTCTGCATCCGCGGACCGCAGGTGATGCTCGGGTACTGGAACCGGCCGGAAGCGACGGCCGAGATGATCCGCAACGGCTGGCTGCACTCCGGCGATATCGCGGTGATGGATGAGGACGGCTACTTCTTCATCGTCGATCGCATGAAGGACATGATCCTGGTGAGCGGGTTCAACGTGTACCCGACCGAGGTCGAGGACGTGCTGTTCCATCATCCGAAGATCCTGAAGTGTGCGGTGATCGGCGTGCCCGACGATCAGACCGGCGAGCGGGTGAAGGCGTTCGTCGTCCTGAAGCCCGGTGAGGCCGCGACCGCGGACGAGATCATCGCGTGGTGCCGTGATCCGGAGCAGGGGCTGACCGGCTATCGCGTCCCCCGCGAGATCGAGTTCCGCGACTCCCTCCCGGAGACGATGATCGGAAAGGTCCTGCGCCGCGTCCTGCAGGAAGAAGAGAAGGCGGCTGCCGCGACGCCGGCTGGCTCGTGAATCCCCCGATCTCTTGGCCGATCGACGAACGGGCGATCCTGCGGACCCTCACGCCCGACGACGCCGAGGCGGTCTTCCGCGCGGTGGAGGACAACCGGGATCGGCTGCGACCGTACATGCCGTGGGAGCAGATGACCCACTCGCCGGCCGACATCAGCGCGTTCATCGAACGCTCGTTGGCGTCGCCGACCGATCGGGAGGCGAACGGTATCTGGGTCGGAGGCGACTTTGCGGGGAGCGCCGGGCTCCGGGTCGACGCCGCGATGCACGCGGGAGAACTCGGGTATTGGAACGTGCGCGGGTTCGAGGGGCAAGGGTTGATCACGAAGGCGTGCCGCCGCCTGATCGAGTACGGGTTCATCGAGCGCGATCTGCACCGGATCGAGATCCAGGCCGCTGCCGACAACCACCGCAGCCGCGCGGTCGCCGAGCGGCTCGGCTTCACGTTCGAAGCGTCGATGCGCGACGGCCACCGTCACCCCGACGGCACGTACGTCGACCAGGTCGTCTATGGGCTGCTCGAGCACGAGTGGCCGGCACCGTGACGTTCGACGCGGTCGTGTTCGACCTGTTCGGCACCCTGGTGCCGGAGTTCTCCAAGAAGGACTTCTTCCAGAGCGTGCGCGAGATGGCGGGAGTGCTGGGCGCCGACCCCGACCGGTTCGAGGCGGCGTGGACCGGCTCGGCGCTCGAACGCCAGACCGGCGGGTTCGCGACCGTCGAGGACAACGTGCGCCACATCTGCGCGTCGCTGGGCCTGGAGCCTTCCGAAGGCGCGCTCGCTGAGGCGCTGGACCTGCGTCTGGACCTGTACCGGACGTGGTTCTTCCCGCGCCGGGGCGCGCTCGAGACGCTGACGGAGCTCAAGGGCCGCGGCTATCCGATCGCGCTGATCAGCATGTGCGCGCCGGACGCGCCTGCCATGTGGCGAACGTCGGCGCTCGCGCCGTTCGTCGACGTCGAGGTCTTCTCCAGCGAGACCGGGTTGCGCAAACCCGACGCGGCGATCTACCGGCGCGCGACCGACGGGCTCGGCGTGGAACCTGCGGGCTGCGTCTACTGCGGCGACGGCGCGTACGGCGAGCTGGCCGGGGCGCAGGCGGTCGGGATGACGTCGTACCTGATCGCGGATCCCGCCGTCGACCCCGAGGAGTCACTGACGCCCGATCGCGAGGAGTGGGACGGTGCGAGCGTCGCCGACCTCCGGGAGCTCTTGGCGTTCTTGCCGGGGCTCGGCTAAGCCTCGCTCGGGACCTGAGCCTTCGCCCGGCGCAGGTACCGGTGTCGGTGGGCCAGGTATGCGAACGGTCCTGCGAGGAGCGGGAGCCAGTACGAGACCAGCCGGTACGCGAGCGTGGCGAGCACCGCGTCGGCCGCCGACACGCCCGCCAGCGTCAGGGTCGCGGTCAGCCCGGCCTCGACGAAGCCCAGGCCGCCGGGCGTGATAGGGATCATGCCGAGCACCGCGGCGGCGACGTACGCCAGCAGAACCAGCGCGGGCCTCGGCTTCGCGCCCGACCGCCGTCAGCGCGGCCAGCAGCGCCAGGTAGTCGAGGAGCCAGTTCCCCCAGGCCGTCGATCAGTGCGAGCCACCAGCGCGAGCCGAGCGTGCCGCGGATCGCGTTCCGTTCGCGGACGAGTTTCTCCGGCGTGCCGGTCGTGGCCGGCCTGTCCTTGTGCATCCGGTTCTGGACGCGCTCGATCATCGTGCCGACCCACCGGAGCGGCCGGTCGGCCGAGAGCAGGACGCGCGCCGACCGCGATCGCCAGGACGAACAGGGCGGCACCGAGCCATGCCGACTGGACGAGCCCACGCGGGGCCGGTGCGCCGAACACGATCGCGGGGAGCGCCAGGACCGGCAGCGCGAACAGCGTCGCCGAGCTGATGAACGTGGTCGCGGTGAGGCCGGTACCGATCGTCGTCGGGTCGAGTCCCGACCCGACGAGTAGCCGGTACTGGATCGCGGCGCCGGCCGCCGCACCGCCGGGCACGATCCGGCTGAACGCGTTCCCCGAGATCTGCGCCGTCGCGATCGCGAACCACTTCCCGGTGCGGAGCGCGAGGCGCTGCAGCGCCCACGCGCACGCGAAGCTCGCGATCTCGGCGAGGAACATCACCACGAACCACGCCGGGTTGATCGTCAGCAGGTCCGGCCATGCTGCGAAGACCTTCAGCAGCGACGGCCACAACACGTACAGCGTGAACAGGGTGAGGAGCAGGAAGATCGCCCGGATGATGATGCGCCGCCGGTACGACGTGTCCGACGGCTGAGTGCGCTCCGGGCGGGGGGCGGTGGAGGCGTCGGTTCCATCCCGAAGAGCGTAGCCCGGGAGGCGCGGAACCTCAGGGACGAGCGGTGACGGCGGGAGGCGCTTCCATCGGAGACGTTGCCGGACCGAGGGCGACCACCGACCCCGACGACGAGCGTGGCCGGCGGTCCGATGCGCGCGGCCGCGGCCAGGGTCGGCAGGTCGTCGAGGGTTCCCACGATCGTGCGTTGCTCCGGGCGTCGCCGCCCACTGGACGATCGCCGCGGGTTCATCCGTCGGTCGTGCCCGCCGGATCAGCTCGGCGCACGTCTCGGCGAGCTTGCCGGCGGCCATCAGCACGACGAGCGTGTCGGTGGACGTGGCGACGCGAGCGAGATCCACCTCGTCGCCGTGCGCGGTGCTGCCCGTGACGACCGCGAAGCTCTGCGCGACACCTCGATGCGTGACCGGGATCCCCGCCATCGCCGGCGCGGCGATCGCGCTCGAGATACCGGGCACGACCTCACAGGCCACGCCGGCCTCGATGCACGCCAGCAGCTCCTCGCCGCCACGGCCGAACACGAACGGGTCCCCGCCCTTGAGCCGCACCACGGTCAGACCGTCGAGCGCGCGTTGGACCAAGAGCGCGTCGATCTCGGCCTGGGGCATCGCGGGTCGGCCCGGTTCCTTCCCGGCGTAGATGCGCTCGGCCGAGGTCGGCGCCAGATCGAGCAGCGCCGGGGACGCCAGGCGGTCGTACACGATGACGTCGGCGCGCCCGAGCACCTCGGAGCCGCGGACCGTGATGAGCCCGGGGTCTCCCGGGCCGGCCCCCACCAGGTAGACGATGCCCGTCTGCGCGGTGGTCGGGGCGTCCTCCAGCAGCCGGCGGACCAGCCGTTCCCGCAGCTCGTCGGCCCGGCCTTGGCGGACCAACGTCGCCGCCTCCGCGGTGTCCAGCGATGAGGCCCACCTCGACGCGCGCTCGCCGATATCGGGGAGGAACGGCATCGTCGCCGCTCGCACGTCGCGCAGGACGGCGAGCACCTCGGCCCATTCCTCGCCGAACGCGGCCGACAGCTGCAGCCGGAGCTTCCTCGCCAGCGCGGGCGAGGCGCCGCCCGTGGAGATCGCGAGGACGAGCTCGCCGCGGCGGACGATCGAGGGGGCGGCCCAATCGCAGTTCGGGATGTCGTCCATGACGTTCACCAGGACCCCGCGGTCGCGCGCTTCGCGCGCGACCGCAGCGCGCTCGGCAGGGTCATCGGACGAGGCGACGCAGACGAACGCCCCGTCCAGGTCGGCGGGCCGCCACGCGCGGCGTTCGACGGTGACGCGTTCATCCAGCGCGGCCAGGGACTCCAGGCGCGCCGCCGGACGTTCCGCGACCACCCTCACCGATCCGACGTCGGCCGCCAGCAGCCCCTCGACCTTGCCCTCGCGCACCGCGGTCTCGCCGATCACGACGGCGTGTCGTCCGGCGAGCTCCAGGAACACCGGGTAGCCGAACGGCATCGCTACGATGCCGCCTCGGTCGTCTGGGGCAGACTCGCGGCGGCGCGCTCGCTGTCGGACTTCGATCCCAACAGGCCGACGGAGCAGTGCAGACCGCACTCCTTGTCGGTCTCCTCCTCCCACCACCAACGGCCGGCGCGCTCGGACTGGCCGGGCAGGATCGGACGCGTGCACGGCGCGCAGCCGATCGACGTGTACCCGTGGTCGAACAGCTCGTGGTACGGGACCTCGTTCTTGCGGACGTAGTCCCAGACCTCGTCGAGCTTCCAGTCGGCCATCGGATTCAGCTTCACGATGCCGCCGTGGTCGCGGTCGACCTCGACCTTCGCGATGTTCTTGCGCGTCTTCCACTGCTCGCGGCGAAGGCCCGCGACCCACGCGTCCAGCGTGGCGAGCTTGCGCTTCAGCGGCTCGACCTTGCGGATCTCGCAGCAGGCCACGCGCAGGTCGACGCTGCGATACATCAGGTTCGGGCCTTCGGTCGAGACGAGCTGCGTGACGGCCTCGCGGTCCGGGTACTCGAACTCCACCGCGATGCCGTAGTGCTCGCGGATCTCCTCGAACAACGTGTACGTCTCGGGCGGCAGCCGGCCGGTGTCGAGCGTGAACACACGGATCTCGGGGTTGATGCGCCACGCCATGTCGATCAGCGCCATGCCGTCGACGCCGCCGGCGGCGCTGATCGCCATCCGCGGATGGAACCGGTCGAGCGCCCACTCCAGCAGCTCCGGCGCCGTGGCGTGCTCGAACCGGTCGGCGGCGGCGTGGATCGCCTCGACCTCCTCGTCGATGTACGGAAGGGCGGGTTCGTGGATCGGTTCTCGTTCGCTCATGTCGGTTCTCCCACTCCGGTCACGGTCAGCTCGAATCGCCGGTCGCAGACCAGACATCGCCATCCGCTCGGGTCGTCGGGGCGCAGATCCTGCTCGCCGCAGAACGGGCAGTAGAACGGCACCGCTCGGGGCGTGCTCATCGAGCACCTCCCACCGGGGCCGCGAACCGCGCGAGCTGCTCGTCGTCCAGTGCGTTCACGAACGCGCCGAACGACGTGTGTGTTCCGCGCTGCTGTTGGTACCGCGTCAGCAGCAGCTCCAGGTAGTCGGCCGAGTCCTCCGCGAAGATCCTCACGCCCTTCACCTTGCGGCCGAGCCCAGCGCCTTCGCCCATGCCGCCGCCGAGGTGGATCAAGAACGCATCCGACCGCGTCCCGTCCATCCGCGGCTGGAGCGCCGACATCAACCCGATATCGGCGACCTGGAACCGCGCGCACGAATTGGGGCAGCCGTTCACGTGGATCCGGATCTCCTCGTCGAACCCCGGCAACCGCGCAGCGAGCTCTTCGGTCAGCCACATGGCGCGTCCCTTCGTCTCGCCGATCGCGAGCTTGCAGAACTCGATGCCGGTGCACGCCATCATCCCTTTGCGGAACGCGTTCGGTCGCGCGCGCAGGTCCAGGTCGTCGAGGCGCGAGACCAGCTCGTCGGCCCGGGCCGGATCCACCCCGCGGATCACCAGCTTCTGCTGGGCGGTCGCGGCCAGCTGTCCGTCGCCGAACGCGTCCGCGAGGTCGGCCACGAGTCGCAGCTGGTGTCCCGCGACGCGTCCTGCCCGCGGTGCGAAGCCGACGAACACGCGCCCGTCCCGCTGCTCGTGCACGCCGACGTGGTCGCGATCGGCCAGCGGTCGCGGCGCGGGAGCCGGGCCGTCGGGCAACGCCACGCCGTCCAGGAACTCCCGCTCCAGGACCTCGCGCACGCGCTCGGGTCCCCAGTCCTTCACCAGGAACTTCAGGCGCGCGTGGTTCCGGGATCGCCGGTACCCGTACTCGCGGAAGAGCCCGGTCACGCCGGCCCACACCTCGGGCACGCGCGCGGGCTCGACGAACGCGCCGAGCCGCTGCGCGAACATCGGGTTCGTGGAGAGGCCGCCGCCGACCTGCAGGTCGTAGCCGGGCCCGAGCGTCGGATGGTCGACGCCGACGAGCGAGATGTCGTTGATCTCGGGGTTCGTGCAGTGCACGCGGCAGCCGCTGATCGACGTCTTGTACTTGCGCGGCAGGTTGGAGAACGCCGGATCGCCCAGGTAGCGCGACGCGACCGCACGGATGTCCGCGGTCGCGTCGAGTACCTCGTCGGCCGTGACGCCCGCGAGCGGACAGCCGAGGAACACGCGCGGCGTGTCGCCGCACGCCTCCTGCGTCGTGAGCCCGACGGATTCGATCCGCTCGAAGATCGCGGGCACGTCCTCGATGCGGATCCAGTGCAGCTGCACGTTCTGGCGGTCGGTGACGTCGGCGACGTCGCGCCCGAACCGCTCGCTCGCCCACGCGATCGCGCGCAGCTGCTCGCTCGTCATCCGCCCGCCGTCGATCCGGATCCGCATCATGAAGAACTCGTCCTCGAGCTCCTCCGGCTCCGCCGAGCCCGTGCGCTCGCCCGGCACCCCTTGCTTGCGTTGCGTGTAGAGCCCGTACCAACGCATCCGGGAACGCAGGTCCTGCTTGCCGATCGAACGGAATCCACCCGGCGCGAAGATCCGGTCGATCCGCTCGCGGACGTTGAGGCCGTCGTCGTCCTTCTTGATCTGTTCGGCGGTGTTGAGCGGCTCGTGATAGCCCAGCCCCCACTGACCCTCGCCTCGCTTGCGGGGGGTCGCTCGTGGGGTGGTCGTGTCGCTCATCGCGTGACCTCGGTCGGTGGGAACGGGAAAGGCCGCCTCTCGGCGGCCTCGGCGGTGGGAACGGAAGAGGGAGCTACGGCCGCATCGCGCGGGTGCCGGCTGCCGGGGCACCGTGCGGCGCCGTGCGACAGCACAGGCGACAGGGCATCATGGCAGCGACGAGTCCGGCGGTGCGGGTGCGGATCATGATTCCCATCTCCCACGTAGGAATTGCAGGTGCAAACCCTAGGTCTCTCGCGTCGAGAGTGTCAAGCGAGCCATCTGGTGGCCGTGCTTCACCGGTTGACGCCGTGTCGGAACGTGACACCCTCGATGCATGGCCAACTCGACGGACGAGATCCCCCTCTGGCTCATGGTAGGTGCCGCCCTCATCTTCCCGTTCCTGTTCGTGTTCGGCGCCCTGATCCTGGGGGCCAGCAAGCTCGGACAGTGGGCTGGGGAACGGATGCGGGCGATCGGTCACCCTCGCCACGCTGAAGTGCCGGCGGCGAGTGGTTCCATCAGGGACGGGTGTCGATCTCTCGCGCCAGCGCCAGCACCGTAGAACGTTCGTCGTCGGTCAGGCCTCGGAGCGGCGCTCGGACATCGGGAGACGACAGCACGTCCCTCGCGACCAGTACCTCCTTCATGGCCGCGTGGAACGGGATCCCTTGGAGCCGAGACCGGAGCAGATCGACCTGCTCGCCCGCGCGTTCGCTCCGGTCGTGCACCAGCGCCGCCGTGATGGAGGGGAACGCGGTCGCCAGCCCGCTGACCGCGCCGATCGCTCCCCGCTCCATGCCCTCGAGGACCAGCGGCTCGTTACCGACGAACACGTCCATGCCCTCGATCGCCAGGTACGGCTCGACCGCTGAGAACGGCGTGTCCGAGACCTTCAACCCGCGCAGGTTCGGCGACCGCTCCCGCACCCGCGCGATCACGTCGATCGGGATCGCGTAGCCACTGCGCCCGGCGAACTCGTAGAGATAGAACGGCAGCGGGTCGCACGCGTTCGCCACCTGTACGAAGTGTCGCGTGAGCTCCTCGGCGTCGAGCGGGAAGTACGGCGGGGCGATGACCGCCACCGCGTCGGCGCCGACGTCGAGCGCATGTGCGGCGAGCGCCACCGTGTCGGACGTGGTCTGTGCTCCGGCGTGGATCGCGACCTGGAACCCGGATGGTCGTGCTGCCAGGAACGATTCGGCGACACGCCGCCGCTCGCCCACGGACAGCAGCACGCCTTCGCCGGTCGTCCCGCACGCGAGCAGCCCGTCGATGCCGCCTTCGACCAGAGAGCGCACCAGCGGCTCGAACGCTTCGTCGTCGAGGTGTCGTCCGCCGTCGCGCATCGGCGTCACGGCGGCGGCGATCGCTCCTCGTAGTCCCATGGCGGCGGAGTCTATCCCCGACCTGCTCAGAACACGTTCCGCAGCGCGAGGAGTGTGTTCGCGACGGGCTTCTCGGCGATCCGCCGCATGAACCACGGGTACCAGTACGGGCCGTACGCGATCAACGTCCGCACGGCGTACCCGTCGCGTGCCAGCCGCCGTTGCTCGTCGGAGCGGATCCCGTAGAGCATCGCCACCTCGAACGCGTCGCGTCCGCCCGGGCACCGCGGCCTCGATGCGCGCGACGAGGTCGGTGTCGTGCGTGCCGAGCGCCAGCCGCCGAGCGCTCGTCGCCAGGTGCGTGGCCAGCCGGAAGTAGCTCTCGTCGATCACGCGCTTGTCCTGGAACGCGACGTCCTTCGGCTCGCGATACGCGCCCTTCACCAACCGGATCGTCGGGTCCAACGGAGCGAGCTTCTGGACGTCATCCCACGTCCGGTGCAGGTACGCCTGCATGCACAATCCGGTGTTGGGCGAACGCGTCAGGAGCGTCGCGTACAGCTCGATCGTTCCCTCCACGTACGTCGACGACTCCATGTCGATCCACACGGTCCGGCCCATCTCGGCCGAGCGGTCGGCGAGCCGTTCCATATGCACCATGGTCGCGTCCGGCTCAAGGTCGAACCCGAGCTGGGTGAGCTTCACCGACACCTCGGCGTCCATGCCCAGGGCATCGATCCTGTCCAGGAGCTTCAGATACTCGCCCGCGGCCGCCGTCGCCTGCGAGAGGTCGTCGACGTTCTCGCCCGAGCAACGTGAACGTGGCCGGAAGCCCGTCGGTGGCCAGGCGTTCCGCGGCCGCCAACCCGTCGTCGGCCGTCTCTCCGGGCATGAACCGCTCCACGGTCTTACGGACCGCGCGGAACCGCGGGAGGTGCTCGCGCAGGGTCGCGTTCCCCGACGCCCACAGCAAGGTTCCACGCAGCGGATCCATTGGCTCGGGGAGCCTACCGAACGGACCGCGACGCTAGACGCGGACCTCGGCCAGGCGATAGCCCGACGCCGCGGACGGTCTCGATCAACCAGGCGTGGTCCTGGCCGAGCTTGGCGCGGACGCGGCGCACGTGGACGTCCACGGTCCGCATCCCGCCGAAATAGTCGTAGCCCCAGACGAGCGAAAGGATCTCCTCGCGCGTGTAGACCCGACCCGGGAACCCCATCAGCAGCTTCAGCAGCTCGTACTCCATGAACGTCAGGTCGAGCGCGCGGCCGTCCAGCCGGACCTGGTACGTGAGCGGGTTCAGGACGAGCGGACCACGTCGGACCGCGTCTTCGAGCTCGCCCGCCGACCGATGCCGAAGCAAGGCGAGCCGGGCTCCCAGCTCCGCGGTGGGATACGGCACGGTCAGGAACTCGTCGAGCAGATGCTCGTTGCCGGCGAGGTTGCCCAGATCCGATTCGTCGACCAGCCAGAGCAGCGGCATCGACCGGCCGGCGTCCGTTCGGCGCAACGCCTCCGAGCTCGGGCACGGCATGGTTGCGCACGTCGTCCGTCAGGATCAGGGCGACGCCCGGACCCGGTTCCGTCGGAGGACGCTCGGTCTCCGGATGCAACAGCGGCCGGTAGCCCAGCACCACGAGGTCCGTCACCAGGTGCTCCCGGGCAGCGCTCGCGTCCGCGAGGACGAGCACGACGCCGCCCGCCGCTGTCTCGTCCGAACGGCGCGGTGGCGTCGCCGGTCGGCCGAGCGGAGCTAGAGCCTCGGCAGGTTCCGTTCGAGCTCCAGCCCGGTCACGTAGGTCCTGTGTTCGTTCCATTCGGCCCTCTTGTTCGCGATGAACCATTCGAAGAGGTGCTCACCGAGCGCCTCACGGACCAGATCGCTTCGCTGCATCTCGCCGAGCGCTTCCGGCAGGCTCTCGGGGAGCGGCACGATGCCCGCGTCGCTCCGCTCGGCCTCGGTCATGGAGTAGATGTCGTTCGTCGCCTCCGGCGGCAGCTCGTACTCGTGCTCGATCCCGCGCAGGCCGGCCGTGAGGATCAGCGCGAACGCCAGGTACGGGTTGCACGCGGGGTCGGGCGCGCGGTACTCGATCCGCGCCGAGGCCTCCTTGCCGGGTTTCGTCAGCGGAACGCGGACCAGCGCCGAGCGGTTGCTCACGCCCCAGCAGACGTACAGCGGCGCTTCGAACCCCGGAACGAGCCGTTTGTAGGAGTTCACCCATTGGTTCGTGACCGCGCTGATCTCGCGAGCGTGGCGCAGCAGGCCGGCCACGAACGACCGCGCCGTCTTCGACAGGTAGTAGGTGTCCGTCGGGTCGAAGAACGCGTTGCGACCGCCCTCGAACAGCGACATGTGCGTGTGCAGGCTGGACCCGTCGACGCCCTGGATCGGCTTGGGCATGAACGTGGCGTACACGCCCAGTTCCTGCGCGACCTCCTTCACGGCCAGGCGGAACGTCATGACGGAGTCCGCCATCGTGAGCGCGTCGGTGTGGCGGAGGTCGACCTCATGCTGCGACGCCGCGATCGCGTGGTGCGAGTCCTTCACCGGCACGCCCAGCTGCTCCAGGTAGTCGATGACCCGACGCCGGAAGTCGCTTCCGACATCCAGCGGCGTCAGGTCGAAGTACGTGCCGACGTCGAGCGGCTCGGGCGTCTTCGCGTCGCGGAACAGGAAGTACTCGATCTCGGGTCCCACGTAGAACGACAGGCCCATGTCGCTCGCGCGCGTCATCGCCCGCCGCAGGACGGCACGCGGGTCGCCTTCGAACAGCGTGCCTTCCGGCGTGCGGATGTCGCAGAACATGCGTGCCACGCCCGCCATGCCTGGCCTCCACGGGAGGATCTGGAACGTCGACGGATCGGGGTGCGCGACCATGTCGGCCTCCTGCACCCGCGCGAAGCCGTCGATCGCCGAGCCGTCGAAGCCGACCCCTTCCGTGAGCGCCTCCGGCAGCTCCTCCGCGGGGATCGCGAACGACTTCAGGAACCCGAGGATGTCGGTGAACCACAACCGGATGAACCGGATCTCGCGTTCCTCGGCCGTCCGGATGACGAACGCGCGAACGTCATCGTCCATCCGTCCTCCCTCCGTCGTCGATCCGGGTCGTCTCCCGTCCCACGAACGTAGACGCGGGGCGTTTCTCGAGGATGAACCGCCGGTTACGAACTGGTTACGGGTGGCCGGCGGCGACCACGGAGCCTGTGGGTGCCCGTAGCATCGGCGCATGGGCCTCGAGCGCGGTCCGCTGCTCGCCGACGAGACGCTCTCCGGTCGCGCGTGGTGTCGAGCGCACAGCGATCTGGTCGATGGGTGGCTCGCCGAGCTCCTGCATCACGCCGGAGGGACGACGACGCCCGGCATCGCGCTCGTTGCGGTCGGCGGGTACGGCCGCGCCGAGCTCTGTCCGCAGAGCGATATCGACGTGATGCTCGTCCACGATCGCCGCGTGGATGTCACGGCGATCGCGGAACGGGTCTGGTATCCCGTCTGGGACCAGGAGCTGCACCTCGGTCACAGCGTCTGCACCGTGCGGGATGCGCTCGCGCTGGGTGCGGACGACCTGGACACCGCGACGTCGCTGCTCTCCGCCCGGCTCGTGGCCGGCGATCCGGGTCCGGCCGCGAACCTGGCCGCCGGTGCGTCCGGTCGATGGAGGAAACGCTCGCCCCAGGTGTTGTGGCAGATCGCCGACCGCGTCGAGCAGCGGCACGAGAAGGCGGGCGACGTCGCGTTCCGTCCGGAGCCGGATCTGAAGGAGGGCCGAGGCGGCTTGCGAGACGTGCATGCGCTGCGGTGGGCCGGGGTGGCGCAGGACGTCCTGTTCGATGAGGACACGGCGGTCCTTGACGAGGCGTACCAGACCCTCCTGGATGCCCGCGTCGAGCTGCAGCGTCTGACCGGTCGCCCCGCGAACGTGCTGGCGGTGGAGCATCAGCCGGCCGTCGCGAGCGCGCTGGGCTTCGCGGACGCGGAGGAGTTGATGGCCCGGATCGCGGAAGCCGCCCGCGCCATCGCGTGGACGAGCGATGACGCGTGGCGGCGGTTGGCCGTGTCTGCGTCGGGGTTCCGGGGCTCAACCCGCGGCCGGGGATCGCGCGGGCGTGCACGAACTGCCCTTCCGCCCGGAGAGGGTCTGCACCTGGGCAACGCCGAGGTGTCCCTGGACGACGACGTCGATGCTGCCGATCCTGTCCTCGTCCTCCGTGCGGCCGCGACGGCCGCCCGCCACGGAGCGGTCATCGAACGCCGGTCGCTCGAACGACTGGCGGCGGCGTCCTCACCGTGGCTCGGACCGTGGGGCGACGAGGCGCGCGCCGAGCTGCTCGAGCTCCTGGGTGCCGGCCCGTACGCGATCCGCGTGATCGAGGGGCTCGACCGGCGGGGTGTATGGGCCTGCGTGCTTCCCGAATGGGGATCGGTGCGGTCGCGGCCGCAGCCGGGCGCGTTCCACGACTTCACCGTCGACCGGCATCTGCTGGAGACGGTCGCCGCCGCGTCGCGGCTCACGTCACACGTGTCCCGCCCGGACCTCCTGCTGATGGCGGCGATGCTGCACGACATCGGCAAAGGATCCGGGGACGACCATGCGGCCGCCGGCGCTCGCATCGCCGAACGCATCTGCGAGCGGATGGGGTTCGTGTCCGAGGACGTCGGGACGATCGCGTGGCTCGTGGAGCGACATCTGCTCCTGCGCGATGTCGCCGCCCGCCGCGACATCGACGATCTCGCCACGGCCGAGCAGGTCGCGAACCAGGTCGGCTCGGTCGATCGGCTCCGTTCGCTGGCGGCGCTCACGGAGGCCGACGGGCTCGCGACCAGTGATACGGCATGGGATCCCTGGACATCGCACCAGATCGCCCGGCTCGTCGAACGCGTCGAACATGTCCTCCTTGGATCGGGGGCGGACGGCCGCACCATCGCCGCGTTCCCGACCGATGAGCAGCTCACCCGCCTGATGGACGGCGAGCGGCGCATCGAGGTCTCCGGCGACGTGGTGACCGTGATGACGGCCGATCGCCCGGGCGTGTTCAGCCGCGTGGCCGGCGTCCTGGCGTTGCACGGTCTCGACGTGTTGGCCGCCTCTGCGTACTCCGCGCAGGGCCGTGCGCTCGCCGAGTTCCGCGTCACCGATCCGTTCCGGGACGAGACGCCGTGGCCTCGTGTGACCACCGACCTCGAGCTCGCGCTCGACGGACGGTTGGCGTTGCAAGCCCGATTGAGCGAACGCGTCCGGACGTACGCCAGGCGCGGGCCCGCCCTCGCGGGTCCCGCCCCGACGGTGAGCTTCGACGACCGGGCATCGGAGGACGCGACGGTGATCGACGTCCACGCGGCGGATGCGATCGGCGTCCTCTACCGGATCACGCAGGCGCTCGCCGAGCTCGACCTCGACATCCGCTCCGCCAGGGTCCAGACGCTCGGCGAGCGCGTGCATGACGCGTTCTACGTACGCGATCGCGGCGGCAAGATCACGGAGCCGCGCACGTTCGCCGAGATCGAGCGCGCGATCCTCCACGGCCTCGCCGAGTAGCGCGGGTCACATCAGACGGCGTCGTCCCCGAACTCGCCGGTGCGGACCCGCATCAGTCGATCCAGGTCCATCGCCCACACCTTGCCGTCGCCGATCTTGCCCGTTCGCGCGGCCGTGGCGATCACGTCGACGATCTTGTCGCCCTGGCTCGAGTCGACCAGCGCCTCGATCTTCACCTTCGGGACGAACTCGATCTGATACTCGGAGCCGCGGAACGTTTCGGTCTTGCCGCCTTGCCGGCCGTAGCCCTGGACCTCCGAGACCGTCAGACCCAGCACCCCCGCCTGGCGTAACGCCTCCTTCACCTCGTCGAGCTTGTACGGCTTGATGATCGCGGTCACCAGGAACGGCATCCGTTGCTCCTCTCGGTCGTCCGAGCTCCGTCATCGTCACGCACGCGGCTACGCTGACACATCGGCGTCCGAATCGGTCGACTCTCCGACGACCGTGACCCGGTCGCCGCGTGGGAGGTTCGCCGGGGAGGAATACGTCATGCCTTGGCCGAACTCCATGTGGTACGGCGGCATGCCGTGCTCGTGGATGTCGAGTCCCTCCAGCTCGCCGTCCTTCGACACGCGCAGCGTGCCGGTCGCTTTCACGAGGTACATCAAGCCCATCGCGACGGCGCTGATCACGACGATGCACGTGATGCTCCCCACGAACTGCGCCTTGAGCTGGTCGAAGCCACCGCCGTAGAACAGACCCTTCACGGTGGTGGAGGTATCCACTCCGTCCGGTGTCGGGATGCCGAACGCCCCCGTGGCGAACAGACCGACGCTCAGCGTCCCCCAGATCCCGGTGAACCCGTGGACCGCCACGGCGCCGACCGGGTCGTCCACCCGGATGTGCTCGATGAAGTCGACGGCGAGCGGCACGACGATCCCCGCGATCCCCCCGATGAGGACGGCGCCGCCCGGCGACACCCAGTAGCAGGGCGCCGTGATGGCCACCAGGCCCCCGAGCATGCCGTTGATGCACATGCCCAGGTCCCACTTCTGCGAGCGCGGATAGACCCAGAACATCGCGATCAGGCCGCCCGCGCACGCGGCGAGCGTCGTGTTGGCGGCGACCCGGCCGATGCCCTCGAGATCGAGCGCGGAGAGCGTCGAGCCCGGGTTGAACCCGTACCAGCCGAACCACAGGATCACACCGCCGATGGCCGCGATCGTCAGGTCGTGAGGGGGGAGGGGTCCCCCACCGTCCCGCTTGAACCGGCGGCCGAGCCGCGGGCCCAGGACGATCGCGCCTGCGAGCGCGATGAAGCCACCGACGGTGTGCACCACGGTCGAGCCCGCGAAGTCGCGGAACACGGTCCCGCCCGTGAAGCTGTTGAGGAAGCCGGGTGTCATGTTGCCGAGCCAGCCGCCCGGACCCCACACCCAGTGACCGAAGATCGGGTAGATGAACCCGGAGACGCCGATCGAGTAGAGCAGGTCGCCCTTGAATCCCGTGCGACCGACCATGGCGCCCGACGTGATCGTGGAGCACGTGTCGGCGAACGCGAACTGGAACAGCCAGAACGCCAGGAACGCCACGCCGGTCGAGCCGTAGGTGGCCGGCGCGCCGTGCAGGAGGAAGTACTGCGAGCCGATCAGGCCGTTGCCTTCGCCGAACATGAACGCGAACCCGAACGCCCAGAACAGGAGGCCGCACAGGAACGTGTCGACGATGCATTCGGTGAGGACGTTCACGGTCTCGCGCGACCGGGCGAAGCCTGCTTCCAACGCCATGAACCCGGCTTGCATGAAGAAGACGAGGAACGCGGTGACCAGCACCCAGACGGTGTTGACGGGGTTCACCAGGTCGTTCGCCTGGTGCGTCACCTCTTGCGCCGACGCGGGCGTGTCGATCAGCCCGACGATCTGGTTGATCGCGAACAGCACCGCGATCACGCCGAGCATCTTGCCGGCGAAGATCGTGACGATCAGCTTCCGTGTCCGGCCGTCGGCAAGACGGCGACGGAGTGTCTTCACCATCGTTCCCTCCCTCTTCCACGTTCCATGGCACGTTCGATGGCATCGGTTGCGCTCTTCCGGTGAGCGTAAGGAGCCGCAGTTTCGAAGCGATGTACCGCGCGTAACGGCTGTGTGACGTTCCGTCGAGCGCGCCGGCCGAGCACGCCGGCGTCGTAACGCAACGTTCATACGGGCGAAACGGTGAGGAAACGCCGGCGACATACGTTGTCCGTTCCGACCTCAACCGAGGGGGTGAACCGTGACGTCGTTCGACCGACGGCTCGCCCCGCGCGGAGGTCCCCGGCCCGACAGGGCGCTCGAGCGGGACGCGTGCGGGATCGGATTCGTGGCAGACGTCACGGGTCGCACCGACCGCCGAGTGGTGGAGCTCGGGCTGCAGGGCCTCGCGAAGCTCCGTCACCGCGGCGCGTTCGCCGCGGACGAACAGACCGGCGACGGCGCGGGCGTGCTGTTCCCGATCCCTCGCCGGCTCATCGCGCACGCGGTCGGCGGCTCGCTCGCCGAGGCATCGCAGCTTGGCGCTCCTCATGCTGTTCATCTGCGACAGGCGGTCGCCGGGCGAGGTCTGCGCGGCCGTCGAAGACGCCTGCGGCCGTGAGCGGCTCCGCGTGGTGCGTTGGCGCGACGTTCCGGTCGATCCCTCGGCGCTGGGGGACCACGCCCGCGACACGCGGCCGCGCATCCTCCAAGCGGTGCTCGGCGCGCCCTCGGCGGATGACGCCGCGCGTTCGGAACAGCGCGCGCACCGGGTGCGACGCCGGATCGACGCGTTCGCGCGTGCGGCGGATCGCGATGTGTACGTCGCGTCGTGCAGCTTCGCGACCGTCACGTACAAGGCGCTCGCCGCCGCGGACCGGCTCGCCGCGTTCTATCCCGACCTCCTCGATCCCGACGTCGAGGCGCCGTTCATCGTGTTCCACCAGCGGTACTCCACCAACACCGCGCCGACGTGGGAGCGCGCGCAGCCGTTCCGGATGCTCTGTCACAACGGCGAGATCAACACGATCGCCGGCAACGCGAACCGGATGCACGCGCGCGAGGGCAGGCTGGGACTCGCGACGCCGGCGGAGGAGGCGCTCTTCCGCCCCGTGATCGACGATGCGCGGATCGGACTCGGCCATCCTCGACGAGACGGTCGAGATCCTCTCGAAGGAAGGCGGCGCGCGCGGCGCCGGACGCGACATCCGCCGCGCGATCGCCATGGTCGTCCCGGCCGCCTGGGAAGACGCGCCCGACATGGACCAGGAACGGCGCGGGTTCTACCGCTGGCACGCGTCCCTGATGGAGCCGTGGGACGGCCCGGCGGCGCTGATCTTCACGGACGGCGTCGCGGTCGGCGCGGCCCTCGACCGCAACGGGCTCCGGCCCCTTCGCTACTGGGCGACCGACGACGGGCTCGTCGTCTGCGCATCGGAGGCCGGCGTCGTCGACCTGCCCGAGGGCCGCGTGCGCCGCGGCAAGCTCGGGCCGGGTCAGATGATCGTGGTCGATCCGCGGAACGGCGGGCTGGACGACGACGCGATCCGCGCCGTGGCGAACGAAGCGCCGTGGGCCGCGTGGGCGGAGGAGCACCGGATCGCGCGGCTCCCCGAGATGCCTCGCGTCGAGTCCCTACGATCGGACGAGCTCCTGACGAGGCAGATCCTGCACGGCTACACGCGCGAGGACCTGAGCATGATGATCCGGCCGGCGGCCGCGCACGGGAAGGAGCCCACGTTCTCGATGGGCGACGACACGCCGATCGCGGCGCTCAGCCGCCACGGCCGTTCGATCTTCAATCACCTGCGCCAGCGGTTCGCGCAGGTGACGAACCCCGCGATGGACCATCTGCGTGAACGGTCGGTGATGTCGCTCGCCGTGCTCCTCGGTGCTCGCGCTCGCCGCTCCTGGGCGACGATCCCGGCGGCCGCCGCGCTGGAGGAGTTCGAGAGCTTCTTCCGGTGGGAGCGACCGGCGGGCAGACGGCTGGACGCCACGTGGCGCGCCGGCCGCGGCGCCTCCGGCCTGCGCGCCGCGCTCCGGCGGCTCGGTTCCGAGGCGGTGGCCGCGGTCGCCGACGGTGAGCCGATCCTGGTGGTGAGCGACGTCGACGCCGGACCCGAGCGCGCGCCGATCCCCTCCGTGCTCGCCGTGGGAGCGGTGAACGTCGCGCTCACGAACGCGGGACTGCGGACGCGGTGCTCGATCGTGGCCGAGGTGGACGACGCGCGCGAGTCGCATCACGTGGCGTGCCTCCTCGCCGTCGGCGCGGAGGCGGTCCGGCTCCCGCTCGCCGCCGCCACGGTCGCCGCGCTGTCGCGCGGCGCCGGTGACGACGACCCCGGTGTCTCCTCGGCATTGACGCTGCTACCGCGACGCGATCGAGGACGGCATCCGCAAGACGCTCGCGAAGCTCGGCATCTCGTGCGTGGACAGCTATCGCGGTGCCGAGGTCGTCGACGTCCTGGGGCTCGACGACGAGATCGCACGGACGTGTTTCGTCTCCACGCCGACCGCGCTCGGCGGACTGGGACTCGACGACCTCGCCGCCGCGGTCCTCGAGCGACATGCGCTCGCGTTCGGGACCGCCGAGCGGTCGCTCGCGAACCCGGGGTACGTGAAGTTCCGCAACGGCGGAGAGCAGCATGCGACCGAGCCCGCGGTGGTCCGAGCCGTGCATCGGATCGCGGACCCCGCGTTGGAGCGGCTGCGGACGAACGCGTCGGGCGCGAAGGGTCGGATCGCGGACGACGAGATGGACACCGCGCACGCGTTGAACCGGGCCGTCAGGACGCCGGAGCGGCCCGAGCTGTACGCGAGGTACGCCGCGATCGTGCACGCCCGTCCCGCCGACCGCGATCCGCGACCTCCTCGAGCTCGTTCCCGGGGAGACGGCCGTGCCGCTCGACGAGGTCGAAGCGGCGAACCACATCCTCGCGCGGTTCTCGACCGGCGCCATCTCGCACGGCTCGATCTCGGCGGAGGCGCACGAGACGCTCGCGCTCGCGATGAACGCGATCGGCGGCCGGTCGAACACGGGGGAGGGCGGGGAGGATCCCGCGCGGTACCGGACCGACAAGAACTCCAAGATCAAGCAGATCGCGTCGGCGCGTTTCGGCGTGACCCCCGAGTACTGCGCGTTCGCCGAGGAGCTCCAGATCAAGATCGCGCAGGGCTCCAAACCCGGTGAGGGCGGCCAGCTCCCGGGACACAAGGTGACGAGCGAGATCGCCCGGCTCCGTCACACGCCAGCCGGGCGTCGCGCTGATCAGCCCCGCGCCGCATCACGACATCTACTCGATCGAGGATCTCGCGCAGCTGGTGTTCGATCTGAAACAGGTGAACCCGGGCGCGGCGATCTCGGTGAAGCTCGTCGCCGAGGAAGGGGTCGGCGCGGTCGCGTTGGGCGTCGCGAAGGCGCTGGCGGACGTCGTGCACATCGCCGGCGCCGACGGCGGCACCGGCGCGTCGCCGCTCTCGTCCATCAAGAACGCCGGGCTCCCGTGGGAGCTCGGGCTGGTCGAGGCGCAGCGCGAGATGGCGGAGAGCGGCCTGCGGTCGCGCGTGCGCCTCCGCGTGGACGGTGGACTGAAGACGGGCCGCGACGTGATGGTCGCGGCGCTGCTCGGCGCGGACGAGTACTCGTTCGGCACGGCCGCGCTCCTCGCGGAGGGCTGCCTGATGGTGCGCACGTGCCACCTGGACACGTGCCCGGTCGGGATCGCGACGCAGCGGCCGGAGCTCCGGGCGAAGTTCGCAGGGACGCCGGAGATGGTCGCGGCGTTCATGCGAGCGGTGGCGGAGGAGGTCCGCGGCCTGCTCGCGTGTCTGGGCTTCCGGTCGCTCGACGACGTCATCGGGCGCGCGACCTCCTCGGCGCCCGTGCGGTCGACGCGACCTGCTCACGTCCTCGACGTCGAGTCGTTACTGCGCCGGCCGCTCGGGGAGCGACGGTCCGTCGCCACGGACGCGATCGCCGTCCCGCGTCGGTGCTCGGCGATCGCCTGTTCGACCGGCCTGGCCGGCGATCCGCGACGGCGCGCACGTGGAGCTCGAGCTCCCGATCGCGAACGGCGATCGCGCCGTGGGGGCCCGACTGGGCGGAGCGATCGGCCGGACGTTCGGCATGGTCCCGCCACCCGGGTCCGTCCGCGCGCGTTTCCACGGGAGCGGCGGGCCAGTCGTTCGGGGCGTTCCTGGCGGACGGCGTCGAGCTGCGGCTGACCGGGGAGGCCAACGACTACGTCGGCAAGGGGATGGGCGGCGGCGGATCGCGATCGCCGCTCCGCCCGACGACGCCGGCGATCCGTGGCTCGCCGGGAACACCGTGCTGTACGGCGCGACGGGCGGCGAGCTGTTCGTCGCCGGACGGGCCGGCGAGCGGTTCGCCGTGCGGAACTCGGGCGCGCTCGCGGTGGTCGAGGGCGTGGGAGATCACGCGTGCGAGTACATGACCGGAGGCACGGTCGTCGTGCTCGGTCCGGTGGGCCGGAACCTGGCGGCCGGCATGACCGGCGGTGAGCTCTTCGTCCACGACCCGGAGGGCCGCGTGCCGATCCGGCTCAACCCCGAGCTGGTCGAGGCGCGAGCCAGCGTCGGCCGAGGCGCTCGAGCGTCTGCGCCGTCTGGTCCAGCGTCATCACGAGCTCACGGGTTCGACGCGCGCGCGCGGCGCTCTTGGCGGAGCTGGGACCTCCACGCCGCACGAGATGCTGCACGTGCGGCCGCGGCCCGACCTCGCGACGATCGCGGGGGTACAGGAGGGAACCCGGGTCACCGCCGCACAGTCGACGCGACGCCGGCGCGTCCGCTGCGGGCGGTCAGGACCTCGTAGGCAGCATCCGCGAGAGCGTCAGCGGGCGTTGGCTTCGATCGCCGACACGAGCTCGCGGCAGAAGTCGGGGATGTCCTCCACGACGCGGCCCCAGACGATCGTGCCGTCGCGGAGCGCGGGCTCGTCCACCCAGATCGCGCCGGCGTTCACCAGGTCGTCCTTGATCCCGAGGCTGCCCGTCGCTCGCGAGCCCTTCACGATCCCCGCGGAGATGCCCACCAGCCCCGCGTGGCAGATCAAGCCCACGATCGCGCCGCCGTCGTGGGCGGCGCGCACCAGTCCGGTCACGGCCTCGTAGCGGCGCAGCTTGTCGGGCGCCCATCCACCGGGGACGACGACGGCGTCGAGCCCCGCGCTCGCGACGTCGGCGACCAGCACGTCGGCCTTCGCCTCCAGGCCGTTCTTCCCGCGGACGGGATCCGTGGAGAGCCCGGCGATCGTGACGGCTGCACCCTCCTCGCGGAGGCGCATCACCGTCACCCAGAACTCGAGGTCCTCGAACCCCTCGGCCAGCAGCACCACGACCTTCCGGCCGTCCAGTCGCCCGGACATGTGGTCATGGTATCGCCGCTCACGCGGTGCGGAACTGCTCCTCCTCGGTCGACCCCTGCAACGCGAGCGTCGAGGCCGTGCCGTTGGAGATGACCTCCGCGACGCGGTCGAAGTAGCCGGTGCCGACCTCCGTCTGGTGTCGCGTGGCCGTGTATCCGTCGTCCTCCATGGCGAACTCGCGCTCCTGCAATCGCACGTACGCGCTCATGCCTTCCTCGGCGTATCCGCGCGCCAGTTCGAACATGCTGGCGTTCAACGCGTGGAACCCGGCGAGCGTGATGAACTGGAACCGGTACCCCATGGAGCCGAGCTCTTTCTGGAACCGCGCGATCTCGATGTCGCCGAGGTGCTGCTTCCAGTTGAACGACGGCGAGCAGTTGTACGCCAGGTGCTTGCCGGGGAACTCGGAGCGGATCGCGTCGGCGAACGCCCGCGCCTGATCCAGGTCCGGCGTGGACGTCTCGCACCACAACATGTCCGCGTACGGCGCATAGGCGAGGCCGCGCGCGATCGCCGCGTCGAGTCCGGCCTCCACGCGGTAGAACCCTTCGCGCGTCCTGGTGCCGTTGGTGAAGCGCGCGTCCCGGTCGTCGATGTCCGACGTGAGGAGCGTGGCCGCCAAGGCGTCCGTGCGCGCGACGACGAGCGACGGCACACCGAGCACATCGGCCGCGAGGCGCGCCGCCGTCAACGTCCGGACGAACTGCTCGGTCGGGACCAGGACCTTGCCGCCCAGATGCCCGCACTTCTTCTCGCTGGCGAGCTGATCCTCGAAATGCACGCCCGCCGCGCCGGCCTCGATCATCGAGCGCATCAGCTCGAACGCGTTCAGGGCGCCGCCGAACCCGGCCTCGGCGTCGGCAACGATGGGCGGGATCAAGCGGATGTCGGAGCCCTCGGACCACGCGATCTGGTCCGCGCGCATCAGCGCGTTGTTCAACCGGCGGACCACGGCCGGGACCGAGTTCGCCGGGTAGAGCGACTGGTCCGGGTACGTCTGTCCGGACAGGTTCGCGTCGGCGGCGACCTGCCAGCCCGAGAGGTAGATCGCCTCGAGCCCGGCCTTCAGCATCTCGACGGCCTGTCCACCCGTCATGGCACCGAGCGCCGCGATGTAGTCGCGCTTGCCGAGCAGCTCCCACAAGCGCTGCGCGCCCATCCGCGCGATCGTGTGCTCCACGCGGACCGAACCGCGCAGCCGAACGACGTCCTCACCCGAGTACGGCCGTTCGATCCCGCGCCAGCGCGGATCGGTCGCCCACTGGTCGCTCCAGCTCCTCCGCTTCGCGGCGGACCCGGGCCTTCGTCGTCGTGTCGATCATCGGTGCCTCCTGGGTGTCGGGTCATGGATCCGGGAACGAGAAAACCCTCCGCCGAGGCGAAGGGTCGGGGGCGCGTCCGGGCCGTGGAGAGCCCAGGGCCGCGCCCTAGGGACCGGATACGCCGTCGAACGGCGTACGGGTGGGGCGAGCAAGGTTGAACGATCGTTCAATCATCGCTGCCATCCTTCCACGGGCGCCTGCGAGCTGTCAATCAGCCTGCAGTTCGATCCGTTCACCGGCAGTCTGCGACGGGTGGATGCCTTGACGGTGCAGTTCCATCTCGTAGAGGGCGGCGAACAGGGCCATCGGCCCCCGGCGACGAACTCGCTCCAGATCCGGAACGGGCGCGTCGCGGTCGTGAGCTCGATGAACTGCCGACGCACCGATTGCCCACCCCGAAGCTCAGGCCACGCGATGCGCCGGGTCCGGCAGAACGGGACTCGCGATCGCACCGAGATGCCGTCGCCGTCAAGGACCACCGCCGGCCGGCCGGTGACGACCAGGAGGTAGAGACCCTCGAACGCCGCGACCAGCCCGAGCGTCGCAAGCAACGCCAGGAACGCGTCGGCCTGCGGCAGCTTCACGACGAAGATCAGCACGGCAACGACTCCGGTGATGATCGGAGGCGCCGCCCGTAGGCGAAGCTGCGGGTCGGGGAAGAGTTCGATCATGTTCGGGCGCCTGTTCTACACCATCCCCGCGATCAGGAATAGAGGTAGCGGGCCACCACGACACGGCGGATCCGATCGACGGTTGCTTCCCCGGTCACCACGATCTTCCCGTTCGTCGCGATCGCGAGGTCCCGGGCGGCGTCCGACCCTCCCGCGACATCGGTGAGCGCCCGGCCACCGGCCGCGAACGTGTGATCGCGACCACCTCCCGGCTTGAGACGCACGAGTGCCATGTCATCCTTGGGTCGATCCTCCTCGCGGATCCGGCCCGCCACGAGCAGCTTTCCGTTGCTCTGCACCGCAACGGAGTTGGCCTCATCGAATCCTGGTCCGAAGTCCGTGACCAGCTTCCCGTGGCTGCCGAACGTCGGATCCAGGCGTCCGTGGGGGCCGAGGCGAACCACGGCCCACTCGTCACGACCGCCGGCGGATGCGCCGCCGACGATCACGAGCTTGCCGTCGGCCTGGAGGGCCACGGCGTGCCCTCGGTCCGCACCCTGGGCGACGTCCAGGCGCGCGACGCCGTCTCCCGCGAACGTCGTATCGAGCCGGCCGTCGGTGGTCGATCGGACCGCGCTGAACACCGGCACGAGCGAGACCTCCGCCCACCCCGCCGCGACGATCAGCCCGTCCGGCTGGATCAGCACGTCCGTGAACTGCTCCGCGCTCGGGCTGACGTCGATGGTCAGCCGCCCGTCGTCACCGAAGGAACGGTCCAGCCGCCCGTTCGCCAGGTAGCGCGCCATCGCGGAGCGACTCGTGATGCCGTTCGAGGTCGAGCCGACGACCACGATGCGACCCGCGGGAGCGATCGCCACCGCCGTCGCGCCTTGGAACCGCCGACCGAAACCGGTCAACGCCGTCCCGGCGTTCGCGAATCCGAGGTCGAGCATCCCGTCGGGTCGATATCGCTGGACGACGAACCGATCCGACGCGCCGGCCCGTCGCTCGCCGACCACCACGATGCCTCCGTCGTCCTGGATGGCCAGGTCGAACCCGTAGTCGTTGGCGCCCAGATCGGTCACGACCTTGCCGCCCTGGCCGAACGACGGGTCCAGCCGGCCCCCCGGGGTGAAGCGTGCCAGTGCGATGTCGGGGTGCGCGGCTAACGTCGAGCCGGCGACGACGATGCGGTCGTGATGGTCGATCGCCACGGCGTATGCCACCGCCCCGTTCCGGAACGCCGTCTGGATGCCGTCGTGACTGAAGAACGTGTCGAGGGCTCCTGGATGCGCGTACGCGGGTGGCGCGGCAACCGCGACGAGCGTGGCGACCGCGATGAGCGTGAACCGACGCACGTCCGTTCGCCCCGGGCCCGCGCTACGGGACGATCTTGGAGATGGGGAGCTCCAGGATGTCCGTGGCACCAGCCGCCTTGAGCTGCGGGATCAGCGTGTTGACCAGTCGCTTCTCCACCACGGTCTCGATGGCGTAGCCGCCCTCGGACAGCGGCGAGACCGTCGGCGCCTTCATCGACGGCACCACCTCCAGGACCTTGGCGAGCTCGGTCTCGGTGACGTTCAGCTTGATCAGGACCCGGCTTTCCGCGCGGAGCGCGCCCAACAGGAGCGTGGTCACGTCGTCCATCGCCGCGCGCTTCGACGGGTCCGCCGCTGCGGCGCGGTTGGCGACCAAGACGGGCTGGGACTCAAGCAAGGTCTCGATGATCTTCATCCCGTGCGCGCGAAGCGTGCTCCCGGTCTCCGTGATGTCGACGATGGCGTCGACGATCTCGGGCACCTTGGCCTCGGTGGCGCCGAACGACCACACGACCTTGACGTCGATGCCCAGATCGCCGAAGTAGCGCTCCGTCAGGTGCATGAACTCCGTGGAGATCCGCGTGCCCGGCGGGATCTCGCGCGCGCTGTTCGCCACGTGCTCGTTGGGGACGGCGAGCACCACGCGCGTCCCATGACCGGTGCCGCTCTTCGCGTACGACAACGTCGCCAACACCTCGACATCGGCCTCGGTCTCTGCGATCCAGTCCTGCCCCGTGATCCCGACGTCGAACAACCCGTCCTGCACGTACGTCGGGATCTCTTGGGGGCGCAGCAGCGACACGCGCTCGATCCGGTCGTCGTCGATCGACCCGTGGTAGTCGCGGTTCGACCCGCGGCGCACGGCGAGATCGGCCGCCTCCAGCAGCCGGAGCGTCTGCTCCTCCAGGGAGCCCTTCGGGATCACGAGCTTCAGCATCAGGTCTCCAGCGTACGGAAGAAGCAGCTGCGTTCGCCGGTGTGACAGGCGGCGCCCACTTGGTGGACGCGGATCAACAGGACGTCGGCGTCGCAATCCACCCGCAGCTCCTCGACGTGCTGCACGTGGCCGCTCGTCTCACCCTTGCGCCAGAGCTCCCGCCGGGAACGGCTCCAGAACACGGTGCGGCCTTCTTCGATCGTGAGCGCGACCGACTCGCGGTTCATCCACGCCATCATCAGGACGTCGCCGTTCTCCGCGTCCTGCACCACGGCCGGGATCAACCCACGGTCGTCGAACGCCAGTGCGTCGAGCGCGACGGCCTCCATCAGAGCCTCACGGGCAGCTGTCGCGACGCCAGGTGCTCCTTGATCTGCCGGATCGTGAGCTGACCGTAGTGCAGGCGCGATGCCGCGAGCACCGCGTCGGCCCCGCCTTCGTCGAGCGCCTCGGAGAAGTGATCGAGGTCGCCTGCGCCGCCGCTGGCCACGACCGGCACGTTCACCGCGGACGTGACGGCCCGCACGAGCTCCAGGTCGTACCCCTCGCCGGTTCCGTCCTGATCCATCGACGTCACCAACACCTCGCCCGCGCCATGGACGGCCGTCGCCTCCACCGCCCACTCGATCGCGTCGCGGCCCACCGCGGTGCGCCCCGCGTCGATGACGATCTCCCAGCTGTCGCCGAGCCGCCGGGCGTCGATCGCCACGACCATGCACTGCGTACCGAACCGGTCGGCGCATCGGGCGAACATCGCGGGGTCGCGGACGGCCGCGCTGTTCAACGAGACCTTGTCGGCGCCGGCGCGCAGCAGCGCGTTCACGCCGTCCACGTCATGGACGCCGCCGCCGACGGTCAGCGGGATGAACACCTGCTCGGCGGTCTGCGAGATGATGTCGAGCGTCGCTTGTCGTCCTTCGACCGTGGCCGTGATGTCCAGGAACACCAATTCGTCCGCACCCTCACGGTCGTAGAACGCCGCCATCTCGACCGGATCGCCGGCGTCCTGAAGGTCCTGGAACCGGGTGCCCTTCACCACGCGACCGGCGTCGACGTCCAGGCAGGGGATCACGCGCTTGGCCAACATCGCTAGCCCCGGATCACCTGCGAGAGTTTGAGCGTGCGCTCGTACAACGCCTTGCCGGTCACGACCGCCTCGCATCCCAGGTCGCGCAACGCCCAGACGTCGTCGGCGTCGCGCACACCGCCTGAGGCGATCACGGGCTGGTCGGTCAGCTTCAACACCCGCCCGTACAGCGCCATGTCGGGCCCTTCGAGCGTGCCGTCGCGTGCGATCGCGGTGACCAGGTAGCGCGCGGCCCCCGCCTCGTTCAGCGCGGGAAGCACCTCTTCCAGGACAGGGCCTTCCTCGGTCCACCCTCTCGTCATCAGGTGCCCGCCACGGACGTCCAGCGACACCACGACGTGCTCCGCGAACTCCTCGACCGCGCGCGCGACGAACGCGGCGTCCGTGGCGGCCGCGGCCGTTCCCAAGATCGCGCGCGACGCTCCCTGTTCCAGCATCGCGCCGATCGACTCGAGCGTGCGGATGCCGCCGCCGACCTGCACCGGGATGGCGACCGCGTGGCAGATGGCCTTCACCACGTCGTTGTTCGAACCCTGCTCGAGCGCGGCGTCCAGGTCGACCACGTGCAGCCGGCGCGCGCCCTCCTCCTGGAAGCGCTCGGCGACCTCCACCGGGTCGGCCGAGTATTCCGTTTCCTCCGCGGGGTTGCCGCGCACCAGACGGACGGCGCGACCGCCGCGGAGGTCGATCGCCGGGATCACGATCATGTCTCCGACACCGCCTTCACGAACGACTCGTAGATCTGCAGCCCGGCGTCGGACGACTTCTCCGGGTGGAACTGGGTCGCGAACACGTTGTCGCTGGCCACGACGGACGAGAACGGGCGCCCGTGGTCGGTGACGCCCACGGTCGTCCCCTCGATCACGTCGGGTGCGTACGAGTGGACGAAGTAGAAGCGCGTGCCGCTGGGGATCCCGGCGACGTACGGGTGTTCGCCCGCCCACTCGACCGTGTTCCATCCCATGTGCGGCACCTTGACGTCCGTCGGGGAGCTTCCTCGACCGGCCGGGAACGATCGACAGTCCCTCTTCGGGGTCTTCGTCGCTTTCCTTGAACAGCACCTGCATCCCCAAGCAGACGCCGAACACCGGCCTGCCCGTGTCGACGAACCCGTGGATCGCGCGGTCCAGACCCTGTTCCGTCAACGCGCGGACGCACGCCCCGAACGCACCGACGCCCGGGATCACCAGCGCGTCGGCATCGACCACGTCGCCGGGATCGCGCGTCACGACGGCGTTGCCACCGACCTTCGCGATCGCGCGCGAGACGGAGTGGAGGTTGCCCATCCCGTAGTCGAGGACGGCGATCGAGCGCGCGGCTCCGCTCACAGCGTTCCTTTCGTGCTCGGCGTGGTGCCGCGTCCCGTCAGGCTGCACGCGTCGCCGAGCGCCTTGGCCATGGCCTTGAACTCGGCCTCCACCACGTGGTGCGGCGAGCGCCCGGACTTCAGGCGGACGTGGATCGACATCGCTGCGGTCGTGGCGAACGCCCGGACGAAGTCCTCGACCAAGCCCGTATCGAACGTGCCGATCATCTCGGCGGGGATCTCGACCTCGTGGACCACGAACGCGCGCCCCGAGAGATCCAGTGCCACCTCGACCGCCGCCTCGTCGAGCGGCACGGTGATCGAGGCGAACCGCCGGATACCTCGCTTGTCGCCCAACGCCTCGGCCAGCGCCTGCCCCACGGCGATGCCGACGTCCTCCACCGTGTGATGACCGTCGACCTCCAGGTCGCCCTTCGACGTCACCTCGAGGTCCCACCCCGAGTGCGTGCCGAGCTGCTGCAGCATGTGGTCGAAGAACGGCAGTCCGGTGTCGGCGGTCGCGGTTCCCGTGCCGTCGAGCGTCAGCTCCACGCGGACGTCGGTCTCCTTGGTGGTGCGCACCACCGAAGCGGTGCGTGGGGTATCGGTCATGCGGCGAGTACCTCCTCGAGTGCGGACAGGAACAGATCGACCTCGTGCGTGGTACCGGCCGTCACGCGGAGCGCGTTCGGGACGACGGACGACAGGTCGCGGATCAACACGCCGCGGTCCACCAGACCCTGCCACACCTCCGCTGCCGGCTTCGGCGGCACGAACAGGACGAAGTTGGCGTCCGACGGATAGACGGTGACGTCCGGCAGGGAGCGCAGGGCGGCGAGGATCCGGTCGCGCTCGTCGCGGATCGCGTCCAGGATCGCCATCGCTTCCTTGGCGTGGCGGAGCGCGGCGACGCCGGCCGCCTGCGTGATCGCCGACAGGTGGTACGGGAGCCGGACCCGTTGCATGTCGTCGATCACGTCCGGCGCGCCGAGCGCGTAGCCGATCCGCGCGCCGGCCAGCGCGAACGCCTTCGACATCGTCCGCGTGATGACGACGTTCGGGTGCTCGGCGACGAGCGGAAGGCACGTCGCGCCGCCGAACTCGATGTAGGCCTCGTCGACGATCACGAGCGCGTGGGTCCTGCCGGCGAGCGACGCCACCGCGTCCGTCGTCTGGGCGTTCCCGGTCGGGTTGTTCGGCGAGCAGACGAACACCACGTCCGGGTTCGCGCCGATGGCCGTCGCGATCGCTTCGCGCGACAGCGTGAAGCCGTCGTCCAACGACAGGGACACCACGCCGGTCTGCGTCAGCCACGCGATCCGTGAGTGGAGCAGGTACGTCGGTTCGAACACCGCAGCCAGCCGGCCTGCGCCGCCGTAGGCCTGCAGGAGCTGGGTCAGGATCTCGTTCGAGCCGTTCGCCGCCCACGTGCCGTCGAACGGGTGACCGACGGACGTGGCCAGCTCTTCGCGGAGCCGGGTCATCTGCGCGTCCGGGTACCGATTGAGCGGGAGCGACGCGATCTCGTCCGCCAGCTCGTCGGCGAACCCCTGCGGGAGCGGCAGCGGACATTCGTTCGTGTTCAGCCGCGCGGTCACGGTCAGCTGCGGCGAGACGTACGGCGACACGTCCCGCAATCCCGGTCGTGGGGTCGCGGTCACGATGCGTCCTTCGTCATCCGGGCGTCCATGGCCGCCGCGTGACCGACGAGCCCTTCGCTCCGGGCGATCGTCGAGGTCTCGGGCGCCAGGCGTGTCGCCGACGCCGGCGACATCTCGATCACCGACCGCACGGTGACGAGGTCCGCCGCGCGGAGGCCGGACGCGAACCTCGCCGTCCCCGCGGTGGGAAGGACGTGGTTCGATGCCACGCCGTAGTCACCGAACGGCACCGCGGACCACGGGCCCAGGAACACCGCGCCGGCGTTGCGGACCGTGGCCAGGAACGCGTCGGGGTCGGCGACCAGCAACTGCAGGTGCTCGGGCGCCAGGTCGTCGACCACATCGGCCGCGTGTTGCCGATCGCGGACGAGCACCATGCGTGCGTGGCTCAGCGCGGCGTCCACGATCTCGCGCCTGCCGGCTGTGGCGAGCGCATCGTCCAGGGCGGCACCGACTCGATCGATCACACCGGGTTCTGCGGTGATCAGGAACGTTCGGGCCTCGGGGTCGTGCTCGGCCTGCGCGATCAGGTCCAGCGCGGCGACGGCGGGATCGACCGTGCCGTCGGCCACGATCGCCAGCTCGCTCGGCCCCGCCAGGCCGTCGATGCCCACGATGCCGGCGACCTGCCGCTTGGCTTCGGTGACGTACGCGTTGCCGGGTCCCACGACGCGGTCCACGGCGGGCACGGAGTCCGTGCCGAACGTCAAGGCCCCGATCGCCTGCGCCCCGCCCGACTTGACGACCACCGTTGCCCCCGCCTTCCGGGCTGCGTACAGAACGGGCATCGGGATCGACCCGTCGGGCTGCGGCGGGGTGCACAGCACGATCTCCCTCACGCCGGCGACCACCGCGGGCACGACGGTCATGCACACGGACGACGGATACACGGCCCGTCCGCCGGGGACGTAGCAGCCGACCGCGGCGAGTGGACGGACGACCTCGCCGAAGCGGACCCCGTCCCGTTCGTCCCACCACTCGGGAGGGAGTTGGCGACGGTGGAGGTCGTGCAGTCGGACGATCAGCGCGTCGAGCGCGCCACGAAGGTCTTCGGGTGTCTCGGCCTCGGCTCGCGCGAACTCGTCGTCACCGACGATCAGCGAAGGGAGGTCGGCGCCGTCGAACCGTTCCGCCAGCTCGATGAGGACCGGGTCACCCTGTTCCCGGACGCGCTGAAGGATGCCGCGGACGGTTTCGGTAACGGTGGGGTCGCTCTCGAACCTCGAGGGCTCGAGCCGCTCCCCCCGCTCGCGCAGGTCGAGGAGCCCGAGCACTCAGGACCCCTCGAGGCCCTCGTGATGGTGCGAGTCCTCGGGCGTGGCCGAGGGGGCATGGCCGATCCGGACGAGCGCCCGGTCGCGGACGAACAGGACCCAGCCGCTGACGCCGACCGTCAGCGCGGCCGCGATCAGCATGCCGAGTGCCAGCAGGAGCGTGGTCTGTCGATCCATGGGTCCCCCAGGGTACACGAGGCTCCGGAGGCCTTGACCTGCAACGTTGTGAGGCAACACCTCTTCAGGTGAGGCCGGTGCGTGCCGACAAGTCCCTCAGGACGGAACGTCCGTCATCCCACGGAAGGTGGTATCCAGGATGTCCACATCCCTCGCGCCGCGGCGCGGGGACCAGGAAGCGGGCTTCACGCTCATCGAGCTCATGGTGGTCGTTCTCATCATCGGCATCTTGATCGCCATCGCACTCCCCACCTTTCTCGGTGCCCGGACCCGCTCTCAGGATCGTGCCGCGCAGGCTGACCTCCGCAACGGCTATCTCGCCGCGTCCACGTCACTACGCGACCGCGCAGTCGTACACCTCGTTCGACGTCGCCGCTGCGCAGTCGGTCGAGAGCGGGTTGAACTGGGTCGCGAGCGGAACGATGCCGACGGGAACCGAGATCGCGATCGAGGTCGCGAGCGGCGACTCGGTCCTGCTGATCGAGCGTTCCGCCACCGGCACCTACTTCTGCATCGCGCAGGTCCCCGGGAGCCCGTTGACGTCGCGTGGTCGTAGTGCGATCTATACGGACGTCGACACGACGGCGGAGTGCACCCAGGGCTGGTGACTCAGCTCAGACGCGTTGCGCTTGACCTCGGTCCGGCGCTCGGCGTCCAGGCGTTCCAGGTCGACGTCCTCGTGGCTCACGTAGGTGAACGCGGCGCCCAGCGCCGGATGCACGTCGCCGATGAGCTGATGCATCCGTTGCGCCACGCGCCGGTACGTCGGGTGGCCCTGCGGTTGTGAGCGCAGCTCCGTGAGGTGCATCGCCTCGCGGGCGTTCATCTGCATGACGAACCGGATCCGGTAGGCCATGGCCACCGCGTATTGCGCCGTCTCCTCCAGACCCGCGTCCAGGAGCTCCCGTTCCATGCGCGCGCTCGCGCCCATGACCTCGTCCCAGTCCGCACGCAGGCCGGCGTCGTCGATCGCTGCCGGGGCCTCGGAGCCGTGCTCGGTGGTCAGCCGCTGCCATTCGATCGTCAGCGGCCGGTGCCGCTGCAGGTCTCGGAACGCCCCGTAATCGCAGCACACGTCGAACCGGTAGTCGGTGCGCTCCCACGCGCGCCCGGGCTTGTGCCGGCGGTTGGCGCGGTCGCCCACCGTCGCGGCGAGGACGTCGGCACGCTGTTCCGGCGTCAGCTCGCGGGCGATGGCCAGCAGCTGGTCGTCGGGGATGTCGCTCTCCGCGTACAGCGCCGCCGCGACCACCTTCACCTCGCCGTCGGGGTCCCAGTCCGTGAGCGTGACCTCCGGCCGCGGTTCCGGTTCGACCGCGGCCAGCACCTTGGCCGTGACGTCCTGGACGCCGGCGCGCGTCTCGCGCCAGTACGCGGTCCACGCCACCCCACGTTCGTCCACGTCGACACGCTTCAGGAACGCCGGGATCACCTTGCGGAGCTCCACCAACATCAGGGCCCCGTATTCGCGCATCTCGGCGAGCGGGTGGGCACTCAGGCGCATCAGGAGTTGTTCATACGACTGGCCGGTCGCGTAGATCCCCAGGTTCGACCTGGTCGCCGCCGGCAGCAGCATCCGGAGCGTGTCGCAGGTCTTCGCCATGATCGTCGAGCGGTACACGAAGTCGGAGTCCGCGTCGTCCTTGGGGAACCGGTCCCGGTAGAACGTCTCCATCGGTTCGTACATCCGCCCGTACGCGCCGAACACGGTGTCGAGGTACGCCCGGAACCTCGGCTCGAGCGCCGACCCGGCGATCTCGGGCGGCACCGTGGCGCGCCAGGCATCGCCGGGCCGGTCGTCGTAGCGCATGTAGCGCGTGGACTGCTCCAGGTACGCGGCCAGTCGCCCCCACTCGAGCGCTTTGCACAACAGCTGCGACGCTTGTTCGCACGCCAGGTGGACGCCACCGAGCTGCGCCACCGAGTCGTCCCCGTACTCGACGAACACGCGCTCGTACAGCTGCTCCGCGCGCGCCTCACCCGCGCGCGTCAGCTCTCCGGTCGCGCCGACATCCTCCGCGAACTCATCGAGGAACAAGCGTCGGAGCGACTTCTTCGTCCGGGAGTACCGCGCGAACAACGCCCCCTTCACGACCTCGGGCAGGTTCGTCAGCGCGAAGACAGGGCCGTCGAGGTTGGTGAAATGCCGTTCGAGGATCGCGCGCTCGTCGGGCGTGAACGCCTCTACCGCGTACGGGACGGTCATCCCGACGGTCCCGACGGCCCGGTCGGTCCCGTCGGCGACGTGACCTCACCCGTGTAGAGCGTCACCGTGCTTCCGACCTCGACGACCGTCCCGGCGGCCGGGTCCTGGACGGCGACCCGGTTCGGGTTCGGACACTGGGGGAGCACCGGTGCGGTCCCGCCGGGGACGCCGACCAGGCCCTGCGCCTGCAGCGCGGACTTGGCAGAACCGAACGAGAGGCATGTGACATCGGTGACCGCCACCGTAGCGGGCGGGGCCGACACGACGATCTGGATCTCGGTCCCCTGCGGGACCTCCTCGCCCGGCGGCGGATCCTGGCTGATGATCGAGCCGACATCCACCGTGTCGCTCACGCCTTCCGTCGGGACCAGGACCAGCTTGTTCTCGGTGGCCAGGGTTTGGGCGTCTCCGAGCGTGAGCCCGGTGAACGTCGGGACCACGACCGGCGGGGGCGCCTTCGCGATGGTGATGATCACCGTGCTGCCGGGGTCGACGGTGGTGCCGGCGACCGGAGATTGGTCGATGACGCGGCCGGGCTTGGCCGTGTCGCTCACCTTGAACTCGGGCTTGACCTCCAATCCGGCGTCGTCGAGCACCTGCGTCGCATGCTCCTGCGTGAACCCGATCACGTTCGCGACGGGGAACGGGGTCGTGGTGTCGTCGTTGTTGCTCAACAGGCCCTGCGCCAACAGATAGCCGGCGCCCCCCAGGACGGCGACGACGATGATGCCGATCAGCACGCCGAGCCACACGTTCCGGCCGGTTCCGGGCGCCGACTCTTGAGGCGGCAACACCGCCGTCGCCTGTGGACGGCTGATCACCTGCGTCGCGTCGTCGCCCGGCGGCATCAACGGGGTCGCGAGCACGTCCTGTCCCAGCCTCGCCCGCTCCAGGTCGGCGCGGAACTCGTCGGCCGTCTGGTAGCGGTTCGCGGGGTTCTTCGCGAGCGCGCGCATGAGCACGGCGTCCAGGAGCGGCGTGACCTCGGGGTTCGCGACCGAGGGAAGCACCGGCGACTCGTTCACCTGCTTGTACGCCACGGCGACCGGGGAGTCGCCGGTGAACGGCGGGCGTCCTGTCAGCATCTCGTAGAGCACGGCGCCCAACGAGTAGATGTCGCTACGGCCGTCGACCGGCTGGCCCTGCGCCTGCTCGGGCGAGATGTAGGCCGCGGTGCCCAGGACCGCCGACGTCTGCGGCGCGGTCTGCGGCCCCGCGACGATGCGCGCGATGCCGAAGTCCATGACCTTGACCTCGCCCTTGCGCGTCACCATGACGTTCGCCGGCTTGATGTCCCGGTGGATCACGCCGGCCACGTGCGCATACGCGAGCGCGTCGCAGATCTTCTCGGCCACCTCCACCGCGTGCGGCACGGTGAACCGTCCGCCCGAGCCCATGAAGTCGTCGAGCGTCCGTCCTTGGATGAACTCCATGACGATGAACTGCGTCTCGCCGTCGGCGCCGGAGTCGTAGATGCCGACCAGGTTCGGATGGTTCAGCCGGGCCGCCGCCTGTGCCTCGCGGCGGAAGCGGTCCACGAAGTTGGCGTCGCGCGCGAACTGCGGCAGCAGGACCTTGATGGCGACGGTGCGATCGAGGACGGTGTCCACGCCCCGATAGACCTCACCCATCCCGCCCGAGCCGATCCGGGCTTCCACCCGGTATCGACCGCCGAGCACCGATCCGTTCAACGCACGCCCCTCCCTAGCCCGCCAAGTACGCCTCGAGGACCTGCCGAGCGATCGGCGCGGCCACCTGCCCCCCGGTCGCCTCGCTCCCGAGGTCGCCGCCGTCCAAGACGATAACCGCGACCGCGATCGTCGGAACCTCGCCCTGTCCCGCGGGCGCGAAGCAGACGAACCATGCGTGGGGAGCCGAGTCGGGTCCGCCGTGCTGCGCGGTGCCGGTCTTGCCCGCGACCACGTAGCCCGGGATCTGCGCCGCGGTGCCGGTCCCGCTGGCCACGACGTTCACCATCATCTCGCGCATCGCCGTCGCGCTTTTCTCCGAGATCGGCTGGCCGTACTCCTCGTCGGGGAACTCCCGGATGACGCGCCCCTGCGGGTCCCGGATCTGCGACACCAACTTGGGCGTCATCATCACGCCGCGGTTCGCGATGGCGGACGCCACGAGCGCCATCTGCAGCGGGTTGGCGAGGTCGTTGTCCTGCCCGATCGCGGAGATCGCGACGAGCGGGTCGTTCCCCTCGAAGTAGCTCGGGATCGGGAACCGCCCGGTCGCGAACGGGATCGTGAACGGGATCGTCGGCTCCAGGCACTCGGTCTCTTCGGGTGGATCGGTCGGGCAGAAGCCGTACGCGCGCGCCTGCGCGGAGAGCGCGTCCGCCTCGAGCTTCAGACCGATCTCTCCGAAGATGACGTTGCAGGAGTTGGTGAACGCGGTGAGCATCGTCGTCGTGGCCCCGCCAGGGCAGGTCTCGCCGCCGAAGTTCTGGATCGTCCCCTCGGTGAGCGGCAGATCGAGCTCGTGTGGGTTCGGCCACACGCTGTCCAGGCCGTAGCCGTTCTCCAACGCGGCGGACGCGGTGACCATCTTGAACGTGGATCCGGGCGGGAACAGCTCGTCGTTCGCGCGGGACAGCAGCGGCGTGCTCGGGTCCGCGTTCAGGCGTTCCCACGCGGCGCGGACCGCCTCCGTGTCCTGCGACGACAGCTCGTTCGGATCGAACGTGGGGTTGGAGACCATGGCCAACACGTCACCGCTGCGCGGGTCCATCGCCACCACCGCCCCAGGCTGGGTGCCGAGCGCGTCGGCCGCGACGCGTTGCAGACGCGCGTTGATGGTGGTGATGACGTGGCCGCCCTTCTTCGGCCGGCCGAGCACCAGGTCGGCGAGCGTCGACACCGTCAGCTCCGGGGCGTCGCCCGCGAGGTAGCTGTTCATGGCCTGTTCGAGCTCCGTCCGGCCGTAGACCTGCGAGTAGTACCCGGTGATCCCCGCGAACAGCGGCCCCTCCGGGTAGCGCCGGACGTACCGGAGGCTGGCGTTCGCACCGGTCGGCTCGCTGAGCGCGATCACGGTGCCGTCGGCCGTGATGATCTGGCCCCGCTCGACCTTGTACTCCGCGATGATCTGGCGGCGCGCGTTCGCCGGGTCCGCGGCGATCCGGCCCGCGGCGAACACCTGGATGTAGGAGACCTGCAGGAACAGCAGTCCGATCAACGCGACGAGCCCGACGCCCAGGCGTCTGATGCGCCGGTTCACGTGGTCACCTTCCGATACCACGGCCCGGCCGATACGCGGATCAGGAGTGCCAGGATCACGAAGTTCGCGACCAGGCTCGACCCGCCGTACGAGACGAACGGCAGCGTGATGCCGGTCAGCGGGATCAGCCGCGTCACGCCTCCCACGATCACGAACGTCTGGACCGCGACGATCGTCGTCAGGCCGGTGGCGAGCAGCTTGCCGAACGCGTCGTCGCGCTCGACCGCCACGCGGAGGCTCCGCCCGATGAGCGCCAGGTAGATCAGCAGGAGCGCGCTGGTACCGAGGAGCCCGAGCTCTTCACCGATCGCCGCGAAGATGAAGTCGGTGGCGGCGTACGGGATCAGCGTGGGCGACCCGAGACCGAGCCCGGTGCCGACGATGCCGCCCGACGCCATCCCGAACCACCCCTGCGCGAGCTGCCCGTACCCCAGTTGATAGACCTTGTCGGGGTTGAGCGCGTTCAGCCAGTAGTCGACGCGCAGCTGCACGTGGCTGAGCGCCAGGTAGCCGATCCAGGCGCCGACCACGAACAGCACGAGGCCCACGATCAGGAACATCGGACGGCCGCTCGCGATCCAGAGCATCACGACGAAGACGGCGAAGTAGAGCAGCGACGCGCCCAGGTCCTTCTCGAGGAACAACACCGCGAGCGAGGTGGCCCACGCGATCATCAGCGGACCCAGGTCTTTCGCCCGCGGGAGCGAGAACCGGCCGGAGCCCGCCGCCAGCATCTCGCGTTTGTCCGCCAGGTAGGACGCCAGGAAGATGACGATCAGCACCTTGCCGAACTCGGCCGGCTGGAACGAGATCGGGCCGATCGCCACCCACAGGCGCGCGCCGTTGATCGTCCTGCCGAGCCCGGGAACGATCGGCAACAGGAGCAGGATCAACCCGGCCAGGCCGATCGTGTACGTGTACGCGTCGAGCATCCGGTCGTCGCGCACCAGCACGAGCGTCACCACGAACGCGACCAAACCCACGCCGAGCCACGTCACCTGCTCGACGGCCAGGTCGGGCTTCAGGCGCCAGATCACCGCGAACCCGAGCGCGGACAGGAGCGCCGCGGCCGGCAGCAACACGGGATCCGCGCGGCGTGCGACCTTGCGAACGACGAACCATGCCCCGATGAAGCCCGCCGCGATCAGCGATCCGTACAGCTCGATGCTCGGCGGAACGCGGCCGCGCTTGCCCAGCCCGACCAACGCGTACGCGCCGATGCCCGCGGCGAGCGCGAGCAGCAGCAGCCACAGGCCGTTGGAGACCCGGGGCGAACGTTCCGTCGTGGCCGAGCGGCTCATGTGCCGGCGCTCGCGTCGCTGAGGTCGGTCCGGATCTGTTCGACGATGCCGAGCGCCTCTTCGCGGTCGTTCGCGGTGATGCCGTCGGCCAACGCCGGGTACTGCGGCAACGCGGCGACGTCGGCGACCGGGATGTCGGTCTCCAGCTCCACGTGGGAGAAGTGCAGGCCGCCGATCGTCGCCGGGATCCCCTGGAACACGGCGACGTTCCCGTTGGATTCGCCGACGTACCACTGACGGTCGAGGTAGACGCGTACGGCGAAGAACACGGCGAGCGCCGCGATCGACCACGATGCCTGTTCTGATGGCCCACTTCTTGACGGTGGCGGCTGAGGGGCGGCGACCTCGCTGCGTGCCGACTATCGCGGTGCTCGCCGCTGCGCGGCTCCGCTCCTCAGGGTCGGCACTCCGCGAGGCCCCCGCCCCTCTTCCCGGCGGCTCGGCGCTGGCATCCTCTGCTCCCTCGTGGATGTCGAGGATCGACCACCGTGATGTTGTCGATGCCGCCGGCTCGGTTGGCGGCCTTGATCAGGCGGTCCGCTGCTTCTTGCGGATCGGGCGTGGTTTCCAGGATGGCTTGGATCTGGGGTTCGGTGACCATGCCTGTGAGGCCGTCGCTGCAGAGCAACAAGCGGTCGCCGTCGATCAGGGGGACGTCGTTCTCGTCGACGACGACCTCCGGCTCGGTGCCGATGCTGCGCGTCAGGACGTTGCGGTGGGGGTGGGTGCCGGCCTCTGCGGCGGTGATCTCGCCGGCTTTGACCATGCGGTTCACGAGGGTGTGGTCGTCCGTCAGTTGGCGGAGGGCGCCTGCTCGAAGGAGGTAGGCGCGGCTGTCGCCGACGTGGCCGAGGTGCGCGCCCTGCTCGTCGACCGTGGTGGCCGTGAGCGTGGTGCCCATCCCGGAGACCTTGCGGTCGGAGATCGAGCGTTCGAAGACGGCGCGGTTGGCGGAGCGGATCATCTCGGCGAGCGACGCCTTCCCGCCGCGGAGCAGCTCCTCGACCGTGTCGAGCGCCAGGCTCGACGCGACGGCGCCGCCGCGCGCGCCGCCCATACCGTCGGCGACGGCGTAGAGCGGGGGCTCGACCAGGTAGGAGTCCTCGTTGCGTTCGCGAACGCGGCCGATATCCGTGGCGACGCCGACCACGACCCTCATCGGCGCAGCTCCAGCACGGTCGTTCCCACGCGGATCTTGTCGCCGGGCTGCACCATGGCGGGTGCCGCGAGTTTCTGGTCGTTCACGAACGTGCCGTTCGTCGAGCCGAGATCCTCGACGTACCACGTCCCGTTCTTGCCGAAGATGCGCGCGTGTTGCGACGAGGCGTACGTGTCGTCGATCAGCAGCTCGCATTCTGGCGCGCGTCCGATCGTCATGCTCGGGCCGATCTTGACGGTGCGCGCCTTGCCTTCGGGCGGATGCACGACGACGGCGCTCGGCCCCGTCGGGACCGGAACGGCGCCGCCGCTCTTGCGTGCCTTCCGGCCGGAGGGCGACGGCTCCACGGTGAGTCCGCGCACGGCCCAGCGCATCGAGCGCCAGACGAACAGGAACAGCAGCGCGAACAGGCCGTACTTCAACGCCGAGAGCGCGAACGGCGTCACCCGGAGCCCTCGCGGAACTCCAGCGTCGTCGTTCCGATCGTGATCCGGTCCCCGTCCGCCAGCTCGCGCGTCTGGATGGTCTGGCCGTTCAGGCGGGTGCCGTTCGTGGAGCCGAGATCGGTGAGGACGTACGTGCCGTTCGCGTGACGGATCTGCGCGTGTCGTCGCGATGCGCCCTTGTCGTTGATCGTGACCTGACACTCGGGCAGGCGGCCGATCGTGATCGCGTCCGAGGCCAGGACCACCGTCCGCGATTCACCGTCCTCATGAACCACGAGCGACGCGGCGGACGCCGGCACCGGTTCGACCTTCTCCGCGCCCTCCACCAGCGACGCCTTGCAGCGGAACTCGCCCTTCTTCAGGTGTGGATCCGTCTCGAACGTGATCTCGGGCGGCCCGACCAGCCCCCACCCGCGCTCGGAGGCGTTCTCACGGACGACCTCCTTCAGCTCCGTGACGAGCGCGGCCTCCGCCTGTTGGAAATGCTCCGCGTCAGACGGCGAGAGGCGGAAGACGAACGCGTTCGGCGCCCAGACCTCCGAGACGCCCACGCTGCGTCCGGCGTCCATCTCCTTGAGGACGCGCTTGGCGAGCTCGACCGGTTGCAGGCCGCTGCGGAAGGTCTTGGCGAACAGTCCTTCGACCAGACCACCGAGTCGTCGTTCGAATTCGCGGAGGATCGCCACGGGTCAACGTTTGCGCAGGTAGGCAGGTCCTGCGCTCCCGCGGGCGATTCTACCCGTCGGTCTGTTGCGACCCTGTTGCGACGTGCTCCACGGCGTCGCCGAACCCGTAGCGCTCATCGGGATCCAGCTGGCGCAGCCGCCGCTCGCGGACGCGTATGAGCGCGTGGTGCGAGGACACCAGGATCAGGACCACGAGCAAGAAGCGGAGCGTCGCCGGCCGGTTGACTTCAAGGTAGCCGCCGAGCGTGCCGTACAGCCCGACGAGCGACCATGCCGCGAGGACGGCGAACGCCGCTCGCGTCAGGTCGTTGAGGAGGGTGTCGAGATCGAGTCGCCGTCTGGTCGTCATGGCCGGGAGTCTCGCTGGCTCGCGCACCGTGGTCTATCGGCTGGCCAGCCCGTTTCGGGCACTCACCCCATCTGACTACGACGTACCACCCGGATTAGGTAGTCACCTGTCGTCTCACGCCGGGGTGGGTGAGTGGGGCTTGTTACCATGACGCTCCCCACTGGGCGAGTGGCGGAATTGGCAGACGCGCAGGATTCAGGTTCCTGTGTCCGAAAGGACGTGGGGGTTCAACTCCCCCCTCGCCCACCACCTCCGACCTGCGGGAGATCGAGGGTCCCGCAACGAAGCAACCGGGAAGGATCGGCTGCGTTACGATGCGCGCATGTTGGCGACGTTCAGCGACTGGATGCTCGGGCTCCCGTCCATCCTTCAGGTAGTGGTCGCGTTCGCGGTCCTGATGGCCATCGGGGCGACTCCGTTGTTGCTCTGGCTGGGGTACGCCGTGGCCACGACGCGCGATGCCATGCATGCGGACCAGGACCGCACCCGAACGTAGGTTCAGGATCGATCAAGAACCGTAGGGTGAGCGGCGACCGGCGGAAGCGATGGCTCGTCGGCCCGATCCTGATGGTCGTGCTGCCGTTGTCCCTCGGGTTCCGAGCCGCGACGGCTCCTCGACGAGCAGCGACTCCGCCCATGGTTCGAAGGATGGTGCTCGGGCACTCCGTGCTGGGTCGTCCGATCATCGCGTTCCGCCTGGGGGATCCCACGAGCGAAACGAAGATCCTGGTCGTTGGCTGCATCCACGGGAACGAATGCGCCGGAACCGCGATCGCGCGCGCGTTGATCGCCGGTCCGCCGGCGGACATCGACCTCTGGGTGATCCGCAACCTGAACCCGGACGGGTTCCGCGCCGGCACCCGGCAGAACGGACGAGGCGTCGATCTGAACCGGAACTTCCCGTACCGCTGGCGCGCGACGGGGCAGCCGTGGGACAAGGAGTTCCCCGGGCCGCATCCGCTTTCCGAGCCCGAAGACCGCATCGCGAGACGCCTGATCGCGCGCCTCCATCCCGACGTGAGCATCTGGTTCCACCAACCCCTTGGGCTCGTCGTGCGATCTGCCGGGGACATCACGATCCAGCGCCGCTTCGCGCGACGCGTCGGACTCCCGTTGGTCAGGCTCAGCGGCCGCTATCCCGGCAGCGTGACGAGCTGGCAGAACCATTGGCATCCCGAGGCTGCCGCGTTCGTCGTCGAACTCCCGAGCGGATCGCTTTCGCCGACCGCGGTCGACCGATACGTGCACGCGATCGAGAACGCGGCGTCATGAACGGTCGGACGTTGCGGTTCCGTGCCGCGCGTGTGCCGTTGTCGTCGTGAGCCTTCCCATCCCCTGACGCGCGGTCGATGCTCGCTCCATCGACGACTCCACGATGTCCCTGTTGCTGATCGGCGCGGCCTTGGCGCTCGCCGGGGCCGTCGGACTGTTCCTGCCGCCGGGATCGCGCGCCGGCGTCCTCCTCGCGTTGCTCGTCGGCACCGGCGTGGGGATCGCGGGGATCGCGATCGGTTCCTCCTCCCTCGAGAACGGGGATGCAGCGGAGTTCTGGCGCACGTTCTTCATCTCGTCGATCGCAGGGTTCATCGCGGTGGTCGCGGGGCTCACGGTGCTTTGGCAGCGCAGCCGATCCGGCCGGGTGGTTGCACCCCGGGTCGCCAGGGGTCGCCCGGGCGACTGATCACGTGGTGCCGCGCCGGTGGTACGTCCCCTCGTAGGACTTGAGACGCTCGTTCATCGCGTTGCGCGAGATCCCCAGTCCATGCGCGACCGCTGCCGGTCCGACCTCTCGGACCCACGCCGCGAACTCCGCTCGGAGGTCCTTGCGGCGCTGATCGGCCTCGTCGAGCGCCGCGACCCACCGAGCGAGCGCCTCCTGCTCAGTGGGTGAGAGTCGGCTCTGAGGGCGCGGCACGGCCCGCTAGGCCATCGGGCTGGCGAGCTGGAAGTAGTTGCCGTCCGGGTCGGAGAACGTGCACAGGGACATCTCCGAGCTGGCCGCGTCGGGCTGGTAGGGCTCCTGGACCACCGTCGCGCCGGCGGCGACCATCCGCTCGAACTCGCCCTGCACATCGGGAGTCTCGATGTTCCACATCACGCGACCGGGCTCGGTGTTCGCGCCGTGCACCTGGTCGTGCGGGCCGACCATGACACCGCCGGTGCCGAGCTGCCATCCGGTGAAGCCGCCATCGCTCCATGCGGGCTCGCCGAACACCTTCGTGTAGTAGTCGATCAACGCTTGGGGGTTCTCCGAACCGATCATGACGCTGTTCAGGTTCACGGTTCCGTCCTTCCTCGCGGGACTCGGAACCTATCACCGTGAACCCGGCGACCGAGGACGACGGAGAGGCGCCACCGTCCCTGTGGCCGGATTTCGATACGGTGGGGTTGCGGAATCCCCGACGAGCGGGTACGCTTTTCGAAACGACCACGTAGCGGAAAGGAGTCTTCCCCATGGAGCACGCCGAAGGGTACGAACGCAGGTGGTGGATCCTCGGGGTCCTCTGTCTCAGCCTGCTGGTGGTCGGGCTCGACAACACCATCTTGAACGTCGCGCTCCCCACGCTCGTGCGTGACCTCCACGCCTCGACCAGCCAGCTGCAGTGGATGGTCGATGCCTACGTGCTGGTCTTCGCGGGGCTGCTGCTCACCACAGGGAGCCTCTCGGACCGATACGGTCGCCGCTACGCGCTCGCCATCGGTCTCGTGGTCTTCGGGATCGGCTCGATCCTGTCGGCGTTCGCCGGATCGGCGAGCACGCTGATCGGCACGAGGGCGCTCATGGGCATCGGCGGCGCGTTGATCATGCCGGCGACCCTGTCGATCCTCACGAACGTGTTCCCGGCCGAGGAGCGCGGTCGCGCGATCGGCATCTGGGCCGGCGTGTCCGGCCTGGGCATCGCGATCGGACCCATCGTCGGCGGCTGGCTCCTCAGCCATTTCTGGTGGGGCTCGGTCTTCCTGGTGAACGTCCCCGTCGTGATCGTCGCGCTGGTCGCCGGTCGCATGATCGTGCCGAACTCGAAGGACCCGTCGCCGAGCGCGCTCGACCCGGTGGGTGCGGTCCTGTCGATCGTGGGACTCGTCAGCCTGGTGTACGGGATCATCGAGGCTCCGTCGCACGGGTGGACATCGACGCAGACCCTGGCGACGCTCGGTTTCTCGGTCGTCGTGCTGGTGGCGTTCGCGATCTGGGAGCTCCGGAGCGATCACCCGATGCTCGACGTCACGTTCTTCGAGAACGCACGGTTCACGGCCGCGAACATCTCGATCGTGCTCGTGTTCTTCGCGCTGTTCGGCTCGCTGTTCTTCCTGACGCAGTACCTGCAGTTCGTGCTCGGCTACGACGCGCTGCAAGCCGGGATCCGAGTGGCGCCGCTCGCGCTCGTCCTGATGGTCGGCGCGCCGATCGCAGGCCGGCTCACCGCTCGGTTCGGGAACAAGGTCCTGGTCTCGGCGGGGATGGCGACCGTCGCCGTGGGCCTGTGGTACATGGGCACGCTGAGCGTGACGTCTGGCTACGGTCACGTCGTGATCTCGTTGCTGATCCTGGGCCTCGGCATGGGGACGGCCATGGTTCCCGCGACCGAGTCGATCATGGGCTCGTTGCCGCTCGCGAAGGCAGGTGTGGGGTCCGCGATGAACGACACCACTCGCCAGATCGGTGGCGCGCTGGGCGTCGCGATCCTGGGCAGCATCTTCGCCTCGTCCTACGCGACGCACATCGTGTCGTCGCTGCGCGGTCTGCCCGAGTCATCCATCGCGGCTGCGCAGAACTCGGTGGGAGCGGCGCTGGCGATCGGCGAGAAGATCGGCGGCACGCAAGGAGCCGCCATCACCGCGGCCGCGAAGAGCTCGTTCATCAACGCCATGGATCGCGGGTTGGTCGTGGGAGCGGGCATCGCGCTGCTGGGTGCCCTCGTCGCCCTGATCTGGCTGCCGAACCGGGCGGTCGAGGCCGACGCGATCGAGCTGCACGTCCGGCGCCATGACGGGGAGCTCGCCACGGTGGCGGAGCGATCGGAGTGAGCATGCCCGAAGCGCCCACTACCAGGGCACCCGGCCGCCCGCGCGATCCGCAGGCGGACCGCGCGATCCTGAAGGCGACGATGGAGCTGCTCGCGGAGGACGGCTTCGGTGGCCTGTCGATCGAGGCCGTCGCAACTCGCGCCGGTGTCGGGAAGACGACCGTCTACCGGCGTTGGCCGTCGAAGATCCCGCTCGTGGTCGACGCGCTCACCCACATGAAGCCGCCGATGGCGGTCCCGATCCCCGAGGACATGACCACGCGAGACGCCCTGATGCGCTTCCTCAAGGAGCTGACGCGCTCGCGGGGGAACGATCCCAACGCGAGGATCCTGGCAGGGCTGGTGGACGCGATGTCCCGGGACACCGAGCTGGCGGAAGCCGTCCGCGCCGGCCTGCTCTCAGGCCGGCGACGAGTGGTGTTCGACCTGATCGAGCGCGGGATCGCGCGGGGAGAGATCCGGCCGGACGCGGACGTCGAGGTCGTGGCCGACGTCCTCGTCGGCCCCATCATCATGCGGACCCTGATCACCGGCAGGCCGATCACGCCCCGGCTGGCACGCCAGATCGTGACGCTGGTGCTCGATGGTGTGGGTCTAGCGGCGCTCGGGCGCTAACGCGCTCGACGGCCCTCGCACGCTCGCCCGGCGATCACGACCGTTGCGGCTACTTCAGCCGGATGAGCGCGATGATCGCGGCGACCGCGAGGACCAAGGTGAAGATGACGAAGATCACGGGCGGATGGTACTCCGCATCGGGCGGCGCGCGCTCACAGGTTCACGAAGGACCAGCCGCGCGTCGGGATCAGGCGGGATCGACGCCCAGCTCCTTCGCGATGCGGGCGATCATGTCGTGCTCACGGTCGCTCACCTGCTCGGCGCCGATGCCCAAGAATCCGCCTTCCTTGGCGGCATCGGCGGCGGCCTGGGCGGCGGTGACGAGCCATGTGCGGAACGCCGCCGCTTCCTCAGGGGTGGCCTTCGCGGTGAGGATGTCGTTCGCGGCGCGGAGCTCGTCGATGATCTGCTGGCCGGCCATGGCGCCCTTCGGCTTGAAGCCGCGCATCACGTTCTCTCGATGTTGCGCGTGTGCCATGGCATCCTGCGAGACGGCGACCAACAGTTCCTCGTCGCTGTCCGGCGCGCTCAACGTCCGCTGGGCGGCCAGGACCTCTTTGGTGAGCTCGATCGGGCCGCCGGGATCCGCGAACGAGATCGCGAGCCCCGCGACCATCGGAGCGCGGAGCAGCACCGTCCACTCGTCGTCGGTGTAGTCGGTCTTGTTCGTCATCCGCTGCCTCCTCCTGCGATATTGGCCGACACCATGTCTGCACGCGGAACCGTCACGCTACGAGATGTGACCGAGGCTGACCTCCCGGTCTTCTTCGAGTTCGAGCGGGATCCAGTCGCGAACGAGATGGCGGCGTTCCCGGCGCGGGACCGAGAAGCGTTCATGCAGCACTGGACGGCGAACATCTTGGGCAACGACACCGGGCGCAAACGGACGATCCTGTTAGACGGCGAGGTCGTGGGGAACATGCTGAGCTGGGAGCAGTCCGGAGACACGCTCGTCGGTTACTGGATCGGGCGCGAGTACTGGGGGAGGGGCGTCGCGACGCCGCGCGCTCACGCTGTTCCTGACGGAGGTCGACACGCGCCCGCTCCACGCGCACGTCGTGAACCACAACATCGGCTCCATCCGGGTGCTCGAGAAGTGCGGGTTCCGCATCGTGGGCGAGGAGACGGTCGAGGAGTCGGGGGTGCGGATCGTCGAGGTCATCCTCCGGCTCGAGGCCGATCCCGCACGCGCCGCGACCTAGGAGGCGAACGACCACGCGGGCAAACCGCCGAGCACCAGGACCATCGCTTGGGTGAACACGACCGCGATCGCGACGCCGATGCCTGCCAGCAGGCAGCGACGCGCGATCCATCGTTCCGGATGGATGCGGACCGCGACGGTCGCGAGCGCGACGATCGCTCCCGCCAGGACGATCAGGGTGCCCAGGAACGCCCGCGGCGCCCATCCCTCGGGCCGGCTGGCTTCGATCACGATGACGCGCATGGCCGGGTACGCCAGCAGGAACGACACGAGCATCACGCCGAACGCGAGCATGCCGATCGCGGGCTCGGACCCGTCGCCGCCGCGCTGACGACGGAGCGAGCGGAATCCCAGGAGCGTGGCCGCGGGGAGCGTCGCGTACATCGAGATGAAGCCGAGCGCGGCCAGCGCGACCGCCCAGGTCGCCTCGCGTTCGACGAACGGTTTGAGTCGACGAGCCATGGCCCCAACGTACCGGCTGAGACCGACGTGGGGAACCGGATGGCAAGGATGCGAAAGGATCGGCGTCAGCGACGCCACATGTCGACATCGCCGACGGGCGTCAGCGCGCCGGATGGCGTGGCCGTGGCCCTGGCAGCCTTCGCCGCGGTCACATCTCTGTTCGCCTGCAGGTCCCTCACCAGCGAGAACACGATCAGGCCGACGGCGACGAACCACGTCACGATCCCGAGCGTTCGCAGCTGGGACGAGAGGCGATCGGCCAGGTAGAGCTTGTCGAAGTGCTCGGGCCCTAGGATCTTCGACCAGTCGCCCAAGCCGTCTCCGGCGCCGAGCAGCATCATCTCGCCGCGCGGAGCGTCGTAGATGTATCTGGCCCCGTCGCACATGGCGCTCGCGGCCCACGCCCAGCAGATGCCCCACGCGATGAAGTTCCGCTTCCAGATCCCGAACACCAGGCCCACGACGAGCGGGAACAGGATCTGCGTACCGGTCCCCATGATCAGCATGATGAGGTTGCCGAACGGGGAGAAGACCTTGTGTCCGATCTCGTGCACCGCGATGTCCAGGAACACGAGGACGGGCACCTGGACGTTCTTCACGATCGCGAACCAGCCGTAGATCGCGCACACGCCGAGCGCGCCGACCGCCTTCCAGGTATCCAGCCGGCGCTGGATGTCATCGGGGAGCTGGACCGACTCCGCCATGACTTCGATATCGGCGGAACGAGCGGGAAGGTGAGTCGGGTTCTCAGATCCTTGCCGTGCCGCGTTCGCGGGGGTGGATCGACGCCACGAAGCACCAGGCCACGCCCAGATAGACGCAGAGGTCTCCCACGCTGACCGCCACCCCGATCGGCTGCGGGATCACGATGGAGTCACCGAGCACCAGCAGGACGGTGTCGTCGTCCGCCAGATGGTGTTTGGATCCGCCGTTCTCGCGCAGATCCGGGATCGAGGACTCCTGGCCGGACCGGATCAGGGCTTCTCGCGCGACAGGCATGCCGTGGTTGGCGAAGATGACGATCGCGTTCAACAACAGGCCGCAGAAGATCAGGATGAATCCCGGCGCGCGGATGTTGAGCAGCGCGAACGCCAGCAGCAGCACGAACGAGGCCACGAGCGCCCAGAAGCCGGCGTCGCCTCCGAGCGGCAGGAACTGCAGGACGACCCCCCCGATCGCGAGCGACCACCACCCCAGCGGGATGGACGGGAAGTACCGGAAGCTCCCACCGGTCAACAGCCCCACGATCAACGCGGCGGCGATCACCAGGAGGATCAGCTTCACGCGTCGATCGCCTCTCGCGCCAGGCGCGTCGCTTCCTCGTACACATCGCGCGCAGGCACCCCCGCCTCGCGTGCGACCTTCACGCAGTCCTCGAACTCCGGCGCGACCGTCACCGCGTTGCCCTCGAGCCGGCCGATCTTCACCCGGACCGAGCCGTGCTGCGTGGTGACCTCTACCCAGTCCCGTTCGAGCATCTGCTTGTCGACGATCGATGCCCGGATGCCGAGCGTCCCGGCCTCGCGGAAGAGCACCTGACGGACCGCCTCCTGCCGCGACGGAGACACCAGCACGCTGATCGTGACGGCCGGACGCCCCTTCTTCATCACGATCGGGGTGAGCCATGCGTCTTGCGCGCCGGCCGCGAACAGCCGCTCCAAGACGTAGCTGTAGAGCTCGGGGTTCAGGTCGTCGACGTTCGTTTCCAGGACCAGCTCGGTGCCCGGCGGCGTCTCGTCGGCAGGGGAGACGGTGTCGCGCTCGGCCTCACCGACCACCACGCGCACGACGTTCGGGAAGTCCAGGTGGGCGCTCCCCGCTCCGTACCCCACCTGCTCTACCCGCATGTTGGGCAGCTCCCCGAAGCCTTCCACGAGCGCCGCGAGGATCGCCGCCCCCGTCGGGGTCACCAGCTCGATCGACACGTTGCGGGAGTACATCGGCGCCCCCCGCAGGAGCTCCATCACGGCAGGTGCAGGGATCGGGAGCAGGCCGTGCTCCGTCTTGACCATGCCCATGCCGGTCGGGACCGCCGACGCGAACACCCGGTCCACCTTCAGCGAGGCCAGCGCGAGCGCCGTGCCCACGATGTCGACGATGGAGTCGACGGCGCCGACCTCGTGGAACGTCACCTGATCCAGGTCGCGACGATGGACCATGGCCTCCGCTTCGGCCAGCCGCCGGAAGATCCGCTGCGCCATGGCCTTCGCGTCGAGCGGCATCTCGGCCATGTCCAGCAGCGACCGGATGCTCGCGTACGTCCGGATCAGCCCGTCGGTCGATGTCCGCACGTGCACCTTGGTCGCGCCGATGCCGCCCGTCTCGACCGCTTCGACATCGAGGTCGAAGGGTTCGAGCGGGAGCTGCTCGAGGACCGTGCGGATCGGCTCCAGGTCGGCGCCGGCGTCGATCAGCGCACCGAGCGCCATGTCGCCGGAGATCCCGGCGATGCAGTCGAAGTAGAGCAGTCTCATCCTTCGGCCTTGGCCTCGGCCGCCTGCCGGCCGGCGCGGACGATGCGGTGCGCGACCTGCGCAGCACCGAACCCGTTGTCGATGTTCACGACCGCCACGCCGGGTGCGCAGGACGCGAGCATCGTGAGGAGCGCGGACAGCCCTTCGAACGACGCCCCGTATCCCACGCTGGTCGGCACGGCGACGATCGGCGTGGAGATGAGGCCGGCCACGACCGACGGGAGCGCGCCCTCCATCCCCGCGACGACGATGGCGCAATCCGTGGCCTGGAGCGCCGCGCGGTGCTCGAGGATGCGATGGACGCCGGCGACACCCACGTCGGTGATCCGCTCCACGCGAACGCCGGCGGCCTCGAGCGAGACCGCGGCCTCCTCGGCGACGGGCAGGTCGGACGTTCCGGCCGCCACCACGGCGACGGTCGCCTCGATCACCTGGTCGGCGGACTTCACCACCACCAGCCGCGCCCGTTCGTGATAGCGCGCGCCGGGAACGGCCTCGATCGCCGCCGCGGCCTGCTCTGGCGTCGCGCGCGTCAACAGCACCGCACCGCTCGCGTGCGCGGCGAGCGAGGACGCGATATCGCGGATCTGCTCGAGGCTCTTGCCGGGCCCGTAGATCGCCTCGGGGTGACCGGTCCGCAGCTCGCGGTGGTGATCGACCCGAGCGTCCGTCACGCTCTCGTACGGGAGCGTCCGCAGCGCCTCGACGGCGTCGGCGACGGGCGTCGTGCCGGCCGCGACGTCGTCGAGCAGCCGGGCAAGGGTTCGTTCGTCCACGAGGGGCCCCATCGTATACTCAGGAAGCCCCACCGAAAACCGCAGGTAGATGGCCGTTTCCGCGACCCCCGGGAGACCGATTGACCTTCTCGGACAAGACGCTCACGCTGCTGGTGCTGATCGCGCTCGGTGTCGGCCTGCTCGGCGTCCTGTTCGCCATCTTCGCGGCGGGGGGCAGCCGCAAGCGTCGTGAGCCCGGCGGGCCTATCCGGCTGGATGATGCGTTGCGTGGCGTGTTGGACGGACAGTCCAAGAAGATCGATCGCTTGGAGCAGGCGGTGCGGACGCTCAACAAGACGGACAAGCAGCAGCAAGGGCTGATCGAGGGCAGCGTTCGCCATGTGGCGTTGCTGCGCTACGACGCGTTCGAGGACGTCGGTGGACGGCTCTCGTTCTCGTGCGCCATGCTCGACGACCACGGCACCGGCGTGGTACTCACCTCCATCAACGGCCGCCAGGAGACGCGTGTCTACGCCAAGCCCATCACGGACGGAGGCAGCTCCTACAACCTCTCCTCCGAGGAGGAGGAGGCGATCCGGCAGGCCATGGCCGCGCCGGTCCAAGCGGTGGAGGCTCGATGATCTTCAAGAAGGACGAGGCCGACGAGACCCAGCTCGAGGACGCGGAACCCGCGTCGCCGGGTCGTGGGTCGGAGGCACGCTCACACAAGCGAGAGGAGAGGCAGATGGCGGAGAACGGTGAGGTCACGGTCGTCGGCGTCGGTGCACGTCTGGATGGGAACGTCGTCTCCGCCGGAAGCCTGCGGATCGACGGACAGGTGAAGGGACAGATCAACGCCGACGGCGACGTCACGCTCTCGCCGCAGAGTCAGGTCGAGGCCGACATCCGCGCCCAGAACGTCACGGTCGCCGGACGCTTCAAGGGCAACATCGCCGTGAAGGGCAAGGCGCACCTCGCTCGCGGTGGGCGCGTCGACGGCAACATCACGTCGAAGTCGCTCGTCGTCGAAGAGGGCGGCATCTTCCACGGGCAGAGCATCATGGACGGGGCCGCCACGGGCTCGTCGTCGTCCGGTCAGGCCGGCTCGCAGGCACAGCCCGCGAACCCGGCTGCAGGGTCCACGACCGAGAAGACGGAGCAAGTGAAGGTGCCGTAGATGCTCGATATCAAAGCGATCCGAGATGACCCCGAACCGTTCCGCAAAGGCCTCGCCCGTCGCAACCTCGCTGACGCGGTCGACGCGCTGCTCGCCGCCGACGAACGCCGTCGCGCGCTGATCAGCCGAGCCGAGGCGCTCCGCACCGAACAGAACGCGGCGTCGAAGGCGATCGGCGGCGCGCAGGGAGACGAGAAGCAGCAGCTGATCGAGGCCGTCGGCAAGGTCTCGGCCGAGCTCAAGATGGTGGAGCCCGAGTTGGAGGCCGCGGAGACGGACCTCACCGCGCTCCTCGCGAAGACGCCGAACATCCCGCACGAGAGCGCCCCCGACGGTTTCACGGATGAGGACGCGCTCGAGGTGCGCCGTCACGGAGAGCCCCCGGCGTTCGACTTCGAGCCGCGCGACCATGTGGCGCTGGGCGAACTCCTCGGTGTGCTCGACATCGAACGGGCGGTCCGCACATCGGGGTCGCGGTTCGTGTACCTGATGGGCGACATCGTGCTGTTGCAGTTCGCGCTCGTCCGGAATGCACTCGATGTCCTCACCGCCCGGGGGTTCACACCGGTGATCCCGCCGGTGCTGGTCCGTGAGGAAGCGATGTACGGCACCGGGTTCCTGCCGACCGAGGCGGTCAACATCTACAAGACCGAGCAGGACGACCTCTACCTGGTGGGAACGTCCGAAGTTCCGCTGGCTGCGCTGCACATGGACGAGATCCTGGATGAAGGGAACCTGCCGCTCCGGTACGCCGGCTACTCCACCTGTTTCCGGCGCGAGGCGGGGAGCTACGGGAAGGACCTCGGCGGGATGTTCCGCGTCCACCAGTTCGACAAGGTGGAGATGTTCTCGTTCAGCACTCCCGAGACGAGCTGGGACGAGCTCGAACTGCTCGTGTCCGTCGAAGAGGAGATCCTCGGCAACCTCGAGTTCCCGTACCGGGTCGTCAACATCGCCGCGGGGGACCTGGGCGGTTCAGCCGCGAAGAAATACGACATCGAGGGGTGGCTCCCCGGGCAGGGACGCTACCGCGAACTGACCTCGTGCTCGAACTACACGGACTACGGCGCGCGTCGAGCCAAGACACGCATGCGCAGGGCCGGCGGCGGGGTCGAGATCCTCCACACGCTCAACGGGACGGCGACGGCGATCGGACGCACGTTGATCGCGATCATGGAGAACCATCAGCGGGCCGACGGTTCGGTCGTGCTCCCCGCGAAGCTGCATCCGTACCTGCCGGAGTCGGCGTGGGTGATGGAGCCGAAGGGCTAGCGCAGGGCCGGTCAGCGTTCGCGTTGCTCGTGAGGCTCCCGGGTGTCCATCCCGGTGCGTTCCCGCTCCGCGGTGACGTCGATCCACACCCCGTGGAGCACCGGTCTGCCTTGATCGTCCCGGCCGGGGTTCCCCCTGCTCCGGAGCCACAGGAGCCTGCCGTCGCGGGTCTTGACCCGGAACTCCGCCAGCAGCGGTTCGCCGCGACGGATGCTGCGTCCGGCCAACGCCAAGATCCCATCGAGATCATCGGGATGCACGAGTCGTTGGAAGAACCGCGGCTCGGCCATCAACTCCGCCGCGCTGTAGCCGATGAGCTGCTGCACCTGTGGCGCGATGTAGACGGGTCGCCAGTCGGCTGGATCGTCGACGGTGTACGTCCACGGGACGCCGGGCATCGACTCGACGAGTGACCGCAGCTGTGTGGCTTCATGGTCGACACGGATCTCCCGCTCCTTGCGGGACGTGACGTCCATCATGATGCCTTGCAGCCGAACGGGATGGCCCGCGTCGTCGCGCTCCACGGTGCGACCCTCGAGATGCATCCATACGATGCGGCCGTCGTCCGCGATCATCCGGTAGTCGACGTCCCAGGGATGCCCGTCGATCACTCGGCGGCTGGTCTCCTCGGCGACCTCGCGGTCGTCAGGGTGCACGATGTCGAGCCAGTTCCACCCATCCGCGTAGAAGCGCGCCGCCGGGTAGCCCAGGATGTCCTGGATCTGGGGGCTGATGTAGCGGAGCCGGTGCTTCGGTTCGGCGCCGGGTTCGATCTCCAACACGGAGAAGACCACCGGCCCGTCTTCGGCGAGCTCCCGGTAGCGCTCCGCGTTCTGCACGGCGAACGCTTGGGCACGATGCTGACCCGTCACGTCCATCAACACGCCTTGGAACAGGAGCGGCCGACCCCGGTCGTCGCGTGACAGCAACGTCGCGTGGTCGAAGACGTCGACGAGTCGGCCGTCCTTGGCGAACACGCGATACTCCTCGCTGAACGGCTCACCGGTGGTCTCGCTACGCGCGGTGGCAGCCAGGATGCGTTCGCGGTCGTGTGGGTGGAGGCGGCGCTTCCACGCGTCCTTGATGTTCCACTCCTCGGCGGAGTAGCCGAGCAGCTTCTCGATGCGCGGGCTCGTGTAGAGGTGGGAGATGCCGACGTCGTGGACCTGCCACATGTACACGACCGCAGGGAGGTCCTCCACCAACCGCCGGTACCGCTCCTGGGTCTCCCGCAGCTCGGACTCGATGCGTTTGCGCTCGCCGATCTCGAGCGACATCATCTCGTTCGCTTCTTCCAGCTCGGACGTGCGCTGGAGCACACGGAACTCCAGGTCGTCGTTCGACCGGCGCAACCGCTCCTCCATGTCCTTCTGCGACGTGATGTCGAGCATGATGCCCTGCCAGGTGGAGGCGTTGCCCGATCCGTCGCGGACCAACCGCGCCTGGTCTCGCACCCACACGACGCGGCCGTCGCTCGCGATCAATCGGTACTCCTGGATCCACGGTTCACCGGTCTCGTTGTGCAGGTCGTGGGCGGCGAGCTCGATCTCGCGGTCGTCCGGATGCAGGAGCTCGATCCAGATGTCCGGCTGGTCGAGCCATTCCTCCTGGGAGTAGCCGAACAGGGCCTCCACCTGCGGGCTGACGAACAGGGTCCGTCGTTCGTCATCCGGGTCCATCTCGTAGACGACGGCGGGAACCTGTTCGACGAGCATGCGGTAGCGGGCCTCCGAGGCGCGGAAGCTGTCCTCGGCGCGTTTGCGGTCGGACAGATCCTGGATCAGGCCCTGCCAGTACACGGGGGCGCCGTCGACGTCGCGGATCAGGACCGCGGCCTCGCGGACGAACAGCATCTCGCCGTCGCGACGGAACAGGCGGAAGTCGCAGAAGAACGAGTCGCCGTGCCGAACCGCATCGACCCACGCGGCGGCAACGCGGTCGAGGTCTTCGGGATGGATGATCCTGAAGAACAGCGAGGGGTCGTTCTGGAACTCCTCCGGGCGATACCCGAGCATCTCCGTGGACTGCGGGCTGACGTAGTGGCAGACCGGCGACTCTTCGTGCGAGTCGATGAACACCACCGCGGGGACCTGTTCGACCAGCGTCCGGTGGCGCCGCTCGGACTCGCTCATCATCTGCTCCGCGCGTTTGGCGTCCGAGATGTCTTGGATCAGGCCCTGCCAGAACAACGGCTTCCCGTCGTCGTCGCGCACCAAGCGGGCGCTGTCGTGGAACCACGAGACGCGACCGTCGCGGTGCACCGATCGATACTCGATCGAGAACGGCGCGCGCCGCCCGATCGACGACACCCACTCCTTGCGCAGGCGTTCGCGGTCGTCGGGGTGCGCCGCGTTCAGCCAGAGGCTCCTGTCCGTCATCCATTCGTCGACGGTGTAGCCCGTCAGCTCCAGGACCTGCGGGCTCACGTACATCGGCGCGGGATCGGGCTCGTTCGTGTCGATGTAGACGATGCCCGGCACCTGCTCCACCAGCGTGCGGTAGCGGGCCTCCGAACGCAGACGTTCGTCCTCGGCCTCGTGCTGCTCCGTGACATCCATCATCACGCCCTGCCAGAACAGCGGTGTGCCGTCGGCGGAGTGCACCAACCGCGCCATGTCGCGAACCCACAGGACGTGGCCGTCCCGATGCACGAGACGGTATTCGTTCGCGGTGGTCTTCTCATCCCCAAGCTGCGCGGGCCAATCGGGTCGCATGGCCAGGTCGTCGCGATCGTCGGGATGTGCGACCCGGAGCCAGAGCTCGGGGTCCGCGATCCACTCCTCGGGCCGGTATCCGGACAGGGTCTCGATCTGCCGGCTGATGTAGAGGGTGACCGGCTCCGCCTCGTAGGTGTCGATGTACACGACGGCCGGGAGCTGCTCGATGAGGGCCTGGTACCTCGTCTCGGCGTCCGCGAGCTCACGCGCGGACTCATCCCTATCGGGGATAGGCGTGAGCACGCCGAACCACATGGCCGGTCGATCGTCGGTTGCGGGCGCCAGCGGGTGCGATCGTGGATCCAGCGGACCGAGCCGTCCGGGACCACGATCCGATACTCGGTAGTCCCATCCGCCGGTCGTCTCGAACGACGCCATGTCCTGCAGGACGCGCCCGCGATCCTCCGGGTGGATCCGCCGCACGCGTTCGGCGGATCCGACCATCATCTCGTCGTGGGTCAGTCCGAGGAGACTCTCGCTCTGCGGGCTGACGTAGAGGAACGGCTCATCGGCGTGTCCGAGCGGGAAGGGCATAGGTGACGACGGAGATCGATTCGACGAGTCGCCGGTAGAGGTCGTCAGGGACCTCCGACCCGGCCGCGGGGATCCCGGTACCCTCGGCACTCATCCCTGCAGGGTAGACCCCCTGGCCAGTGCCTCGCCACTACACTTCGCCCCGGGAGGATGGCCGAGCGGACGAAGGCGACGGTCTTGAAAACCGTTGATGGGGCAACTCATCCGTGGGTTCGAATCCCACTCCTCCCGCCTCACGCAACAGATCGGATCCGTTCCGGTCACCGGAGGACGGTCAGTCGGTCGTTCGGCGCACCGTGGCGCGTCGGCGGGGACGCGTAGCCTGAACGCATCTGCGACAGGAGGCATCGATGACGATCCCCGCACGCCTGGGCCTGGTGACGTTGGGTGTGGCCGACCTCGACCGTTCGGTGGCGTTCTATCAGGCGCTCGGCTGGCAGAAGGCGTCCTCGTCGATCGAGGGCGTGATCCAGTGGTTCCGCACCGCCGACACGAACCTGGGGCTGTTCCCCTATCAGGACCTGGCCGACGACGCGCAGATCCCCTCGCCGGAACGCGGCTCGTTCGGAGGCATCACGCTGGCCATCAACGTGGAGCGTCCCGAGGACGTGGACGCGGCGATCGCGGCGGCTGTCGAGGCCGGCGGCTCGGTCCTCAAGCCGGGAACGGACGCCGTGTTCGGACGCTCGGGCTACTTCGCGGATCCCGACGGCTATCCGTGGGAGGTCGCGTACAACCCGGAGTTCCCCATCGGCGACGACGGGCGGCTCACGATCCCGTAACGCCCGTTCTCACGACCAGCGTCCGTATCCTGTGGGGGTGAGCGACCTCCCCTCCACCGACCGGTTCCTGCGCGCGTGCCGGCGTGAGCCGGTGGATCGAACACCGGTCTGGTTCATGCGCCAGGCCGGGCGCTACCTTCCCGAGTATCGCGAGGTGCGTGGGGACGGCGACATCCTCGACACGTGCCTGCACCCCGACCTGGTCGCGGAGATCACGATGCAGCCGCTCCGGCGGATGGCCGTCGACGCCGCGATCCTGTTCAGCGACATCATGGTGCCGCTGGCGGCCGTGGGCGTCCCCGTCCGGATCGAGCCCGGGGTGGGACCTGTGGTCGACGAACCCATCCGTACGCCGGCCGACGTCCGGAGGCTCCGTCCGCTCGAGCCGGACGCCGACGTGCCCCACGTGCTGGATGCGATCCGGCTGCTGCGCAAGGAGTTGGAGGTTCCCCTCCTGGGGTTCGCGGGCGCGCCGTTCACGCTGGCGAGCTACCTCGTCGAAGGCGGCCCTTCGCGGACGCACGAGCGGACGAAGGCGTTGATGCTGGGCGAACCCGACGTGTGGGATGCGCTGATGGGGACGCTCGTCGCCATCGTGCTGCCGCATCTCCGCGCGCAGGTCGACGCCGGCGCGCAGGCGCTGCAGGTGTTCGACTCCTGGGTCGGAGCGCTGGGTCCGGACGCGTACGAGCGATCGGTGTTGCCGCACATGCGCCGTCTCTTCGACGGCCTGGCGGACCTGGGCGTCCCGACGATCCACTTCGGCGTGGGGACGGGCGAGCTGCTCGGGCTGATGCGACGCGCGGGCGGCGACGTGATCGGCGTGGACTGGCGCACCCCGCTCGCCGTGGCGTGGGGGCGCGTGGGGCCGGAGGCGGGCGTGCAGGGCAACCTGGATCCGGCCGTGCTGTCGGCGCCGTGGAACGTGATCGAGGCTGAGACGGATCGCGTGCTGGTCCAGGCGAACGGCCGCGACGGGCACATCTTCAACCTTGGGCACGGCGTGCCGCCGACCACCGACCCCGACACGCTCCGACGCCTCGTTGATCTGGTCCATGAGCGCACCGAGCGACAGGAGGGATCGCGTTGAGCGACGCGCCCGTCGGCGTCCTGGTGATGGCGTACGGGACCGCGAGCGGCCCCGGCGACATCGAGCGCTACTACACGGACATCCGCGGGGGCCGGACGCCGTCGCCCGAACATCTGGCGGAGCTGCGGGACCGCTACGCCGCGATCGGCAACGTGTTCCCGTTGCTGGACACGACCCGCGCGCAGGCGGAGGGCATCGTCGAGCGCCTGAACGCCGACACCGGCGGCTCGAACGCGTTCCGTGCCTACCTGGGGATGAAGCATTCGGAGCCGTTCATCCCGCAGGCGATCGCGGCGATGCGCGCCGACGGCATCGAACGAGCGATCGGCATCGTGATGGCGCCGCATTGGTCCGGGATGTCGGTCGAGACGTACATCGAGCGCGTGATACAGGCGACGCAGGACGATGGGGGCGGCCCGGCGTTCACGTTCGTCCGTACGTATCACGACCATCCGGCGTTCATCGGCTTCCTGACCGCGCGGGTCGCCGAGGCGTTGGAGCGACTGACCCCGGACGAGCGCGCGAACGCGACCGTGATCTTCTCCGCGCACTCGCTGCCCGTGCGGACGCTCGACGACGGTTCGCAGCGATGCAAGACATGCGACTGCGACGACTCGTGCCGCTACCGCGACGGGCTGCAGGAGACCGCCGATCTCGTCGCCGGGCGGCTGGGGCTGCGGGACTACCTGATCGCGTGGCAGAGCGCCGGTCGAACGAACGACCCGTGGTGGGGACCGCCGATCGAGTCGGTGATCGAGGAGCTCGCCGGCGCGGGAAGAGCGGCCGTGATCGTGTGTTCCGCCGGCTTCGTCGCCGACCACCTGGAGATCCTCTACGACCTGGACATCGAGGCGCGCGAGATCGCCGAACAGGCGGGTACCCGGTTCGAGCGGACCCGCATGCCGAACGCGGACCCCGAGTACCTCGACGTGCTCGCGGAGGTTGTCCGCGAACACGTGGCGGAGGTGCCGGCGAGATGACGATGGCCGGCCGGGTCGCGGTGATCGGGGGCGGGGTCTCCGGCTTGACGACCGCGTACCGGCTGGCCGCGGCCGGCGTCGACGTCACCGTGCACGAAGCGTCCGACCGTCCGGGCGGCAAGCTCGGCACCGTGCAGGTGGGGGACGTCCGTCTGGAGACGGGTGCCGACTCGTTCGTCGCGCGCAAGCCGTGGGCGGTGGACCTCTGCCGGGAGCTCGGACTGGCGGGGGAGCTCGTCGCACCTGGCGCGAAGGGTGCGTACCTCTGGACCGATCGCGGGTTGGTGGCGTTCCTGAAGGACGCGCCGTTCGGCATCCCCGGCGACATCGGCGACGTGATGCGCTGGCCCGGCGTGTCCGGGGCCGGGAGGCGCCGGGCAGCTCAGGACCTGTTGCGAGGCAAACGTAAGGACGGAACCGAGGAAACGCTCGGTTCGCTCTTGCGCCGCCGCCTGGGTGATGAGGCGACCGACATGGCGGTGGCACCCCTCCTGGCGGGGCTCTACGCGGGGGACGTCGACCGGCTGTCCGCGCTCGCCACGTTCCCGGAGCTGGTGGCGTGGGAGGCGACGCAAGGGAGCCTGATCCGCGGATCGCAGGCCGCGATGCGCTCGGCTCGCCGCGGGACGCCCACGCCGATGTTCGTGAAGCCGAAGGGTGGGGTGGAACGACTCACCGATACGCTCGCTGCCTCGCTGGGCGACCGGGTCGTGACGGGGGCGCCGGTCGGTTCGCTCGCCGACGTGGCGGAGGGAGGCGACGTCACGGCCACCGTGCTGGCGGTGCCGGCGTTCGAGGCGGCTCGCCTGGTGGAACCGCACGCCCAGATCGCCGCAGAAGATCTGCGCTCCATCCCGTACGCCTCGACCGGCGTCGTGTTCCTCGTGTTCGGCGAGGGCACGCAGGCGTCGCTCCCCGAGGGGACCGGCTTCGTCGTTCCGCGTGGCAAGGCACCGATGACGGCATGCACGTGGATCAGCAGCAAGTGGCCCGACCCGGCGTTCGGGTCGCGCGCGGTGGTCCGCTGTTACGTGGGAGGCGTCGGCGACGACGACGTGCTCGAGGCGAGCGACGACGAGCTCGTGGACGCGTGCGTCCGGCATCTCTCCGCGGTGCTCGATCTCCCGGAACGGCCCGAGGCGTCGTCCGTCGTTCGCTGGATGCGTGCGATGCCGCAATACGAGGTCGGGCATGTGGATCGTGTCGCCGCGATCCGGCGGTCGTTGCCCGCAGGTATCTTCGTCGTCGGCTCCGCCTACGACGGGGTGGGGATCCCCGACTGCGTCCGCGGGGCGGGAGAGACGGCCGAGCAGGTCCTGTCGCATCTCGACCGCGCGACGATCGAAAAGGAGACGGCTCGATGAGCGACACCACCGACACGATCTACGCCCTGTATCCGGCGTTCCGCGCCCGCGACGGGTTCCGCGATCTCTCCGCCGACGGATTGGCCGATGTCGTGCAGGAGGTGGAGAACCTCTACAAGTCGTTCGACGGGCGCGTGCAGGTCCGCGGCACGTACTCGACGGTCGGGTTCCGCCACGACACGGACCTGCTGCTCTGGCTCGTGGCGTCGGCACCCGAGGACGCGCAGGCATTCCTGGCCGAGTTCCGCCGAACGCAGGCGGGACGGCTCACCGACATCGCGTGGACGTTCATGGGCGTGGTCAAGCCGGCGGAGTTCACCGCCGATCACCAGCCCGCGTTCGTGAAGGGTGCTCCGCCCAAGACGTTCCTGTGCGTGTATCCGTTCGTGCGCACGCCCGAGTGGTACCTGCTGCCGCGCGAGGAACGCGGCGCGCTGCTCGCGGAGCACGGCATCGTGGGCCGCGAGTTCCCCGATGTGCTCGCCAACACCACGAGCGCGTTCGGGCTGGGCGACTGGGAATGGATCCTGGCGTTCGAGGCCGACCGCGCCGACATGCTGGTGGACTGCATCCGCCGCCTCCGTGACGCCAAGGCTCGCCTGTACACGAAGGAAGAGATCCCGTTCATCACCGGGATCCGCAAGAGCGTGGCCGACGCGCTCGCCGATCTGGCGTAGCGGCCCCGAGCGCCTAGTCCGTCGCAGACTAGCTGTGCTTCTGCTTCTCGTGCTCCGCGAGGATCGCGCCGGCGTGATCCGGGACGTACGTGTAGAGGTCGCGCGGCGGGCGGATGTAGCCGTCGTCGCGCTGCCTCGGGGGTAGATCGATCGTCGGGTCGGGGAGGTCCTGGTACGGGATCTTCGACAGGAGATGCGCGATGCAGTTCAACCGCGCCCGCTTCTTGTCGTCGGCGTCCACGACGTACCAGGGAGCCTCGGGGATGTCCGTGTGCACGAACATCTCGTCCTTCGCGCGCGAGTACTCCACCCACTTCGTCCGCGAGTACAGGTCGGTCTCCGAGAGCTTCCATCGACGCATCGGGTCATCGATCCGTGCCGTCGAACCGGCGCTCCTGCTCCTCGTCGCTCACCGAGAACCAGTACTTGATGAGGATGATGCCGTCGTCCACGAGCAGACGCTCGAAGATCGGGCACTGCTGCAGGAACCGGTAGTACTCGGCCGGCGGTGCAGAACCCGAGGACGTGCTCGATGCCCGCGCGGTTGTACCAACTGCGGTCGAACAACACGATCTCGCCGGCCGCGGGGAGCTGCTCCACGTACCGCTGGAAGTACCACTGCGAGGTCTGACGCTCGGTCGGCTTGGGAAGCGCGACGTGCCGGGTGATGCGCGGGTTCATGTGCTCGGTCATCCGTTTGATCGCGCCACCCTTGCCCGCGGCGTCGCGGCCCTCGAACACCACCACCAGGCGCATCCCGGTGGACGCGCCCCATTCCTCCATCTTCACGAGCTCGACCTGGAGCCGTTCCAGCTCCTTCTCGTACAGCTTCTTGGGGTACGTGTCCTGTCGGTCGGCGTTCTTGCCCACGGCGGGACGTTACAGGAGCCAGCCGAGGTCGGTCACGACCTCGTACGGGCCGAGGTCGGCGGGCACGTCCTCGTTGGGCCGCAGGATCAGGCGCGAGTCCATGTCGATCGCGATGGCGCCGTCGCAGTACTGGGGCTGATCGTCCACGAACACGGCGCGCTCCGGCGATACGCCGCCGAGCTGCTCGAGCGTCGTCCGGTAGATCGCGGGATCGGGCTTCATCGCGCGGACCTCGAACGACAGCACGACCCGGTCGAACACCTCTTCGAGGCCGAGCCGTTCCACGACGGGCCGGGTCGAATGCGAGCAGTTGCTCACGAGGGCGGTCGGCACGCCTCGGTCGCGGAGCGATGCGAGGGCGGGGAGGACGTCGTCGTAGAGGTGGATGCCGCGTTCCAGGTGCGCGCGCTCGAGCTCCACCAGCTCGTCGACGAGCGTCGCGTCATGCGGCACGCCGGCCGCCTCCAGGACGGCGGCCATGTCTCCTTCCACGCTCCCGAACTCGCCCACGCCGCGCGCCGGACGCGTCTGCTCGAACGCCTTCTGGAGGCGGTCCGCCTCCATGCCGTCGCCGATCCGGGCGGCGATCGCGTCGCGCATGCGGAACCACTCGCTCCACACGATGGTGTCGTACAGGTCCAACAGGACGGCGTCGTATCGCTCGGGCACGCCGGGTAGCGTACCGGTCACTCCGCCCAGAGCCCGGCGAGGAACGCGTCGACGTCGGCCGTCCCGTCGATCGCATCGGCGTCGGGCAGCGGCACGACGTCCGACCCGATCTCGTCGAAGTGCGAGCGCACCTCCTCGGGCAGGAACCGCGTGAGCTGCGCGTAGCTGTGTGGATCCTCCAGACCGCGCGGCCGGCGGTAGTAGCGCTGCGGGAACGAGACGATCAACGCGTCGCGCGCCCGGGTCATAGCGACGTAGAGCAGCCGGCGCTCCTCCTCGATCTCGTCGTCGTCCCCGGTGGCCATGTCCGACGGGATCATGCCGTCGGCGGCATGGATCACGTGGACGACGTCCCACTCCAGACCCTTGGCCGAATGGATCGTCGAGAGGACGAGCCAGTCCTCGTCCAGGAGCGGGGGTCCCGCCATGTCACCGGTGGACGACGGTGGGTCCAGCGTGAGCTCCGAGACGAACCGTCCGCGCGACTCGTATCCACTGGCGAGGAGCTCCAGCTGCTCCAGGTCACGCGTGCGCGACGCGGCCGCGTCGTAGCGGCGCGCGAAGACCGGCTCGAGGAACGCGCGAAGGCGATCGAGCTGCGCGGCCGGCGGCATGAGGCTCTCGTCCGCCAAACAGTCGCCCAACGCTGCGCGCAGCTCGCGCACGCCGCCCACCGCTGCCTTGGGCACGCCGACCGGCTCCTCCAGGAACCGCAGCAGCGGCGACGGCTGATCGTCGTCGATCCGTCGGACGCCGAGCTCGTCCATCAGCCGGCGGGCGATGGCCGGACCGACCCCTTCCGGCAGCTGGAGGACGCGGAACCAACTCACCTCGTCGAACGGGTTCTCCAACACCCGAAGCAGCGACAGCGCGTCCTTCACATGCGCGGCCTCCAGGAACTTCAACCCGCCGTACTTCACGAACGGGATGTTGCGACGCGCCAGCTCCACCTCGAGCAGATCCGAGTGATGGGCCGCGCGGAACAACACGGCCTGCTGCTTGAGCGCCACACCCTCTTCGCGATGCTGCAACACGCTCCGGCACACGAAGTCGCACTGCTCCGCTTCGTCCAGGCACGTCCGGAGCACCGGCATACGCGCCCCCTCGCGTGCGGACCAGAGCGTCTTCTCGTGTCGTTGCGGTGACAGGGCGATCGCGGCGTTCGTGGCGGCGAGGATCGGCGTGATCGACCGGTAGTTCTGCTCCAGGCGGATCACGGTGGCTCCCTCGAACCGCGTGGGGAACTCCAAGATGTTGCGCACGGTGGCCGCGCGGAATCCGTAGATCGATTGCGCGTCGTCGCCGACCACCGTGATGTTGCGCGCGGAGTCCGCCGGCCGTATGCCCTCCAGGATGTCGGCTTGCAGCGCGTTCGTGTCCTGGTACTCGTCGACCAGCACGTGATCGAACATGGACGCGAGCTGCTCGCGCGTCTGCGGCGACGTGGCGAGCGCCTTCCAGAACAGCAGCAGGTCGTCGTAGTCCAGGACGTTCTGCTCGCGCTTGCGGCCGGTGTACGCCTGGAACACCTGGCGGATGCCGTCGCTTTCGTCGATGCACCACGGGTAGTGGCGCTTGAGGACCTCGCCCAGTTTCTCCCCGGCGTTCACCGTCCGCGAGTAGATCGACGCGAGCGTGTCCTTGCGCGGGAACCGCCGCTCCCTGCTGGCGAAGCCGAGCTCCTCGCGGAGCAGGTTCATCACGTCGGCCGCGTCGGCCTGGTCGAGCACCGTGAAGTCGGGCCGGAGTCCGAGCGGACGCCCGTGCAGCCGGATCAGGCGGTTCGCGACGGCGTGGAACGTGCCGCCCCACACATGCGCGGTGTCGCGGTGACCGCTCACGCGTTCGGCGCGCGAGAGCATCTCGCGGGCTGCACGGCGGCTGAACGTGAGCAGCAGGATCCGCTCCGGTCGCACGCCGCGCTCCACCAGGTGACCGACGCGCGATGCGAGCGTGGTGGTCTTCCCGGTCCCGGCACCCGCCACGATCAGCAGCGGACCGTCGCCGAACAGCACCGCCGCTCGCTGCTCCGGGTTGAGGTCGTCGAACATGTGTTCGAAGCCTACAACCCCTTCGATGCCAGGTCGAGGACGGTTGCTCGCGGTCGGGATGGTCGCGTCCGCATCTCCGAGGACGCTGACGCTGCGGGCACTTGACAACGATCCGTTCTGCGACGGCACCCACAGGGCGTCTTTCCGCGACGGTTGAAGTGCCGCCGCAGGCATGGTCGTCCGATTGCCCGTTCGCGGGAAAGCTCCTAGGGTGGCCGTGAGGGGACCCTTCCCGGAACGGACATCGTTGATCATGGTCGCCAACGCAGATCGGGGACGGGCCGCGGCGCTCACCTCCGTCGTCGAGGACCTGGCCGGTGAGCTCTCGCTCCGCCCACTGCTGGAACGCATCCTCAAGCGCTCGACGGAACTGCTGGGATGCGACGCGGGCTCCGTCTGCCTGGTGGATGAGGCGGCCGGGGTCTATCGCAAGGAGGCCGACATCGGGATCGCCTGCCAATCGGGCAAGGTGTTCCCGCTCTCGGAGGGGACGACGGGCGCGCTGGTCTCCCGCAGAGGGCCGGTGATCTTCGAGAACTACGCCGACGTCCCCGGTGGGCACGTCCGCCCCGAGGACCGAGAGGCGCTCAAGGGCGTGATCGGTGTCCCGATCTGGTGGCGCGGCGACATCGTCGGTTCGCTGGTCGTGTTCACCCGCGATCCGAGCCGCGCGTTCGTCGACGAGGACGCAGAGCTGCTGGAGCTGTTCGCGAAGCACGCGGCCATCGCGATCACGAACGCACGGCTGCACGAGGCGGCGGAGTCGAACGCTCGAGCCGAGGCCGCCGCGGCGGAGCGCAACCGGATGGCACGTGAGGTCCACGACGCGTTCGCGCAGGGGCTGGTCTCGGTGCTGCTGCAACTTCGCGCCGCCCAGGGCGCGATCGCCGATGGACATCCCGACGAAGCGACCGCGGCGCTCGCCGAAGCTCGGACGGCGGCCGAGGCCGTCTTCGAGGAGACTCGGCGCAGCGTGCTCGGGCTGGCGCCCTCCCCGCTCGAAGGGCGGACGCTCGAGGAAGCGCTGGAGCTGGAGCTCGCGTGGGCGAACCGCACCGGGGTGATCGACGCGCATCTGGTGACGGCCGGCAGCCCGGTGGTGCCTGACCCGGAGGTCGCGCACACGCTGTTCCGGATCGCCCAAGAGGCGCTGACGAACGCGATCCGTCACGCGCGGGCTACGTCCGTGCGGGTCGGGCTCGTCTATGCGTCGACCGGCGTCACGCTGCTCGTCCAGGACGATGGCGAGGGGTTCGATCGATCGCTCCTGGAAGAGGAGGGAGCGGAACACGGACTCGGGCTGGGAGGCATGGCCGAACGCGCTCGTCTGTTGGGTGGCACGCTGGAGCTCGATTCCACGCCCGGTTGGGGGACCCGGATCCGCGCGTGGATCCCGTCGCCGTCCGAGGCGCCGGACGCGCTCGACCGCCGGGCCGATCCCGTGCGGATCCTGGTGGTCGACGATCACGCGGTGACCCGCGCCGGCATCGCGCGACTCCTGGCGAACTCCGATCCGGGGCTCCACGTGGTGGGCGAAGCGGCGACGGGCGCCGAGGCGTTCATCGAGTGGCGCGCGCTCCGTCCCGACGTGGTCCTCATGGACCTGCAGATGCTCGACGGCGACGGCATCGATGCGATCACCCGGATCCGGGCGGAGGACGCCGAGGCGAGCGTCATCGCGGTGTCGGCGTTCGCGAGCGACGAGTTGGTGGCCGGCGCGTTCCGCGCCGGCGCGCGCGGGTACATCGGCAAGGAGGCGTCCGGGTTGGACCTGGCGCGGGCGATCCGTGCGGCCGCCCGCGGCGAGGTCGTGGTGTCGGGGACCGCCGTCGAGCGGCTCTACTCTCACCTCAACGGCTCGGCCGCCGTGGTCGCGTTCACGGATCGCGAACGCGAGGTGCTGCGGTTGCTCGAACGGGGCTCGACCGACCGTGAGATCGCGGCCGCCCTCACGATCTCGGTCAAGACCGTGGAGAAGCACGTCGGTTCGATCCTGCGCAAGCTCGGCGCCCAGAACCGCACCCAGGCGGTGGCGCTGGCACGGGAGCGCGTCGCCGGGTAGGGACATCCCCGATCCGCAGACGGGGGATCTCCCCGATGCACCGGCCTTCGAGCGCCTCCTACCCTGAGCGTCCGGCCGGCCTCGGAGGGTGCCATATGCCCGTCGTTCCACTGAAGGACGTCCTCGACCGCGCGTTCAAGGAGCGCTACGGCGTCGCGGCGTTCAACATCGTCAACGACCTGACGCTCGAGGCGGTCCTCGCCGCCGCGGTGGAGCTCCGCGCGCCGGTGATCGTCCAGACGTCCGTCAAGACCGTGAAGTCGATCGGCAGGGACGTCCTCTACGGGATGTGGCGGTCCATGACCGCGGGCATCGAGGTTCCCGTCACGCTCCACCTCGACCACTGCCCCGAGCGCGAGGTCATCAGCGCATGTTTGGAGGGCGGATGGAACTCCGTCCTGTTCGACGCCTCGTCGCTCCCCGTCGAGGAGAACCAACGGCAGACCAAGGAGGTCGTGGCCGAGGCGCGCCGGTACGGAGCGCACGTCGAGGGCGAGATCGAGGGCATCAAAGGGGTCGAGGACGGAGTCGGCTCGGACGAGGAGTCCACCCGGCAGTCGCTCGACGTGGCGCTGACGTTCATCCGGGAGACCGGCATCGATTGTTTCGCGCCGGCGATCGGCAATGCGCACGGCATGTACGCCAGCGCCCCGACGCTCGACGCGCAACGCGTCACCGACATCGTCGAGGCCGAGCCGATCCCGATCGCACTGCACGGCGGGAGCGGCATGACCGACGCGCAGTTCGCCGACCTGATCGCCCGCGGCTGCGCGAAGGTCAACATCTCCACCGCGCTGAAGCGGACATACATGCAGTCGAACCTCGCGTTCCTGCGCGAGACCGAAGCGAAGGACAAGTGGGACCCGCCTTCGCTGTTCACCCACGTGCGTTCGGACGTGCTGGAGATGGCCAAGGATCACATCCGCCGGTTCGGGAGCGAAGGCAAGGCCTGATGACGGCGCTCATCTTCGACTGTGACGGGGTACTGGCGGACACCGAGCGTGACGGACATCTCCCTGCGTTCAACCAGATGTTCGAGGAGTTCGGCGTGCCCGTGCGTTGGTCGGAGGAGGAGTACGGGGAGAAGCTGAAGATCGCGGGCGGCAAGGAGCGGATGGCCAGCTTGCTGACCGACGACTTCGTGCGTGCGAACGGGCTGCCCTCCGATCCCGACGGCCAGCGCGAGCTGATCGCGACGTGGCACAAGCGCAAGACCGAGATCTACACGGAGATGGTGGCGGCCGGACGCCTCCCGGCACGTCCGGGCGTGGCGCGCGTCATCGCCGCGGCGCAGGACGCGGGCTGGGCGCTCGCGGTGGCGTCGACGTCGTCGGAACCGTCCGTGCGCGCCGTGCTCGAGCACGTGGCGGGCGTCGATCGCGCCTCGCGCTTCGACGTGCTGGCGGGCGACGTCGTGCCCAAGAAGAAGCCGGCGCCGGACATCTACGAGCTCGCCGTCTCGCGACTGAGCGTGTCGTCCGACGAGGCGCTCGTGGTCGAGGACTCCCGCAACGGGATGCTCGCGGCCGTCGGCGCCGACCTGTCGTGCGTCGTCACGGTCAGCAGTTACACGGGGAACGAGGACTTCTCGGAGGCGGCACTGGTCGTGTCGTCGCTCGGCGATCCAGACGGCGAGCGCACGACGGTGCTCGCCGCGCACGGCATCCCCGAGCCGGACGGCTACGTCGACCTGGCGGATCTGCAGGCATGTCTGACGGTACGGAGCGTGCACGGGAGCTAGCGACCAGGAGGTGTGGATGGGAGAACCGAGCGCTGATCGGGTCGAGTTGGTCGTGCGAACGATGGCGCAGACCGCCGTCGACAACGAGAAGTACTTCGGCGACCTGGATGCGGTCGTCGGCGACGGCGACTTCGGCTACTCGATGGCTCGTGGCTTCGAGATCGTGCTGTCCGATTGGGATTCGTTCGATCGAACGGATATGGGGACGTTCCTCAAGAAGATCGCGGTCGTGATCACCAGCCGCGTGGGCGGCACGTCGGGGCCGATCTGGGGAACGGCGCTCCTGCGGGCCGGCGCCGTCGCGGGGGACAAGGCCGAGCTGACGTCGGAGGACGCCATCGCGATGCTCCGCGCGTCCATCGAGGGCATCAAGAAGCGAGGGAACTCGGACCTGGGGGACAAGACGCTGTTGGACGCGCTCGAGCCCGCCGTCGACGAGCTCGAGAAGTCACTCGGGGCCGGCGACGACGCGAACGTCGCCATCCGGAAGTCGGCGGTCGTCGCCCGCGAACGCGCCGAAGCCACCAGGGAGATGCTCGCCAAGCGGGGACGGGCCTCGTACACGGGCGAGCGCAGCATCGGAACGCTTGACGCCGGGGCGGTCGCCGTCGCGGTCATGTTCGAACAGGTCGCCGACGCGTGGGCGGCCACCGAGTAAAGGAAGGGGACGTCGTATGAAGAAGTTCGTGAACGATCCGAAGGAGTTCGTGCCGGAGATGCTCAAAGGCATCGCGCTCGCGAACCCCGACACGCTCAAGTACGTGCCCGAGTACAACCTGATCATGCGGACCGACGCGCCGAGCGACGACAAGGTCTCGATCGTGCAGGGCTCGGGCTCGGGACACGAGCCGGCGCACGTGATGATCGTCGGCAAGGGGATGCTCGACGCCGCGTGTCCGGGCGACGTGTTCGCGGCGCCGCCGATGGACTACGTCCTGGAGACGACGAAGCTCCTCAACTCGAAGAAGGGCGTGCTCCACCTGATCAACAACTACACGGGCGACCGCATGGCGTTCGACATGGGCAAGGAGATGGCGGAGGCCGAGGGCATCACGATCGGGACCGTCATCGTCGACGACGACGTCGCCGTGAAGGACTCCACGTGGACCGTCGGACGCCGCGGGGTGGCGGGCAACTTCTTCGTGATCAAGGCGATCGGCGCGGCGTCGGAGAAGGGCGCCGGGCTCGACGACCTGGTCGCGCTGGGCGAGCGCGTCAACTCCGTCACCCGGACGATGGGCATGGCGCTCACGTCGTGCACGCCACCGGCGAAGGGCTCGCCGCTATTCGAGCTCGGCGACGACGAGATGGAGATGGGCGTCGGCATCCACGGCGAGCCGGGACGCCGCCGCGAGAAGCTCGCCGACGCGAACGCGATCGTCGACGAGTTGGTCGAGGCGACCGCGTCCGACCTGCCGTTCAGCAAGGGCGACAACGTCGCGCTGATGATCAACGGGCTCGGCGGGACGCCGATCAGCGAGCTCTACCTGCTGTACGGCCGGGCACACGACCAGCTGTCGTCGCGCGGGATCAACGTCGGACGCAGCTACGTCGGCGAGTACTGCACATCGCTCGACATGGCGGGCTGCTCGGTGACGCTGGTGAAGCTCGACGACGAGCTCAACTCGCTGCTCGAGGCGCCCGGCGGAGGTCGCCGTCCGCACGTTCTAGGCACCTTCGGCGATGAGAAGGCCGCGTCATCGAGGAGCCCGGTGACGCGGCCTTCTGCGTTCGCGGTCAGCTGCGAGCGGGGAGCAGCCCCTGCTCCTCGAGGACCTTGACCGGGACCACGTGGCAGTACGGCGTGTGGCCGTTCTTCTCGTAGTAGGCCTGGTGGTAGTCCTCGGCCGGGTAGAACTCCGGCGCCGGTCGGATCTCGGTCGCGATCGGGCGGTCGAACCGCTCCTGCGCGCGTTCCTTCGATGCGTTCGCGGCCGCCAGCTGCTCGTCGGTGGTCGTATAGATCACGCTCCGGTACTGGTCGCCCACGTCCGGACCCTGGCGATTCACCTGTGTCGGGTCGTGCATCGCCCAGAACACCTCGAGCAGCTGCTCGAACGAGACCTGCTCGTCGTCGAACTGGACCTGCAAGACCTCGGCGTGACCCGTCGTGTGGGAGCAGACCTCCCGATACGTGGGGTTCGGCGTGATGCCGCCGGCGTATCCGACCTGGACCGCGGTCACCCCCGGCACCCGACGGAACACGTACTCCACGCCCCAGAAACACCCTGCTCCGAACGTCACGGTCTGAGTGGTCATGCTGCGTGCTCCTTTCGCTCTTCCCTATCGTGTCAGGGAAGGTCCGGAACGTTGCAGGTCCTCGTGATCGGCTTCCGCTCCGGTCTGAGCGGCTGCTAGGCTGCCCCCATCCCGGTTTGAATGGAGATTCAATCTTGTCAGCCAACAGCTACGACGCGATCGTGATCGGCGGAGGACACAACGGCTTGGTCGCCGCTGCCTACCTGGCCAAGTACGGGGCTCGGACCGTGGTCCTGGAGGCTCGGCACAAGACGGGCGGGGCGGCCGACACCATGGCGCCGTGGCCGGAGGCGCCCGACATCAAGGTCACGACGCTCAGCTACGTGATGAGCCTGATGCCGCCGTCGATCCAGCGCGATCTGGGCCTTGAGCGGTTCGGCTACAAGGTCTTCCCGCAGGGCCACGGCTATCTGCCGCTGCCCGACGGCTCGATCCTGCAGTCGGGCGACGAGGCGAGGGATCACGAGTCGATCGCGAAGTTCTCCAAGCACGACGCCGATCAGTGGCCGAAGTTCGAGGCGTGGATCGGCCGGATCGCCAACATCATGGGGCCGCTTCTGATGGAGACGCCGCCGCACGTCGGGTCCAAGAAGGCCGCCGACATCAAGGACGTGGCGCAGCTCGCGTGGCAGCTCCGCAAGGAGGTCGACCAGCAGACGGTCGCCGACATCACGCGGCTGTTCACGATGAGCGCCACCGACCTGCTCCGGCGCTGGTTCGAGAACGACGTGTTCATCGGGCTGCAGTCGGTGAACGGGATCATCGGCACGTGGTCGGGTCCCGACGCGCCCGGCACGGCCTACGTGATGATGCATCACTCCGTCGGCGACATCGGCGACGGTGAGATCGCGAGCTGGGGCTATCCCGAGGGCGGCATGGGCGCGGTCGGCGACGCGTGCGCCTCCGCGGCGCAGTCGTTCGGTGCGGAGATCCGGACGAACGCACGGGTCGATCGGGTCCTGATCCGCGACGGCCGTGCGGTCGGCGTCGCGCTCGACGGGGGTGAGGAGCTGTCGGCCCCGCTCGTCGTCACCGCGATCCACCCGAAGATCACGTTCCTCGAGCAGATCGAACGGTCCCAGCTCCCCACGACGTTCGTCGAGGACATCGAGAGCTGGCGCACGCGGTCCGGCACCGTGAAGATCAACCTGGCGCTCGCGGAGCTCCCGGAGTTCACGGCGGATCCGGGGTTCAACCCGGACATCCACGGCGGCGCGATCCAGGTGCTCGACGATCTGGACTATCTGGAGAAGGCGTTCCAGGAGGCGCGCTTCGGACAGGCGGCCACGCTGCCGTTCAGCGACACGGCGATCCCGACCGTGTTCGACACGACCCTTGCGCCGGAAGGCGTCCACGTGATGTCGATGTTCACGCAATGGGTGCCCGCCGAGTGGGCGGACGAGGACGGGCACGAGGAGGACCTGGAGAAGTACGCCGACCGCCTGATCGACCGGATGAACGCGGTCGCGCCGAACTTCAAGGGGTCGATCATGCACCGCCAGATCATCGGGCCGCGGCAGATGCAACAGGACTGGGGTCTGATCGGGGGCAACATCTTCCACGGCGAGCTGACGGTGGATCAGCTGTTCCACATGCGGCCGGCGCCGGGATACGCGGACTATCGATCGCCGATCCGCGGCCTCTACCAGGCGTCGAGCGCGACCCACGCGGGTGGCGGCGTGACGGGCATGCCCGGCCACCACTGCGTTCGCGAGATCCTCAAGGACAAGGGCGTTCGGAAGCGGAAGTAGCCCTCCGCTGGCGTCAGCTTCCCCGTCCTCATAGGCTTCTCGATCGATGGCAGACGGAGTCGAGACGGAGCGCGACGCGTTCGCGCAACGGATCCACGAGGCGGCGCTGGGCTTCTTCGACGTCTTGTCGATCCGGTTGGGGGATCGGCTCGGGTTGTACGCGACGCTCGCCGAAGGCGGCGCCGCCACCCCGTCCGAGCTCGCCGAGCGCGCGGGGATCGCCGAGCGGTACGCCCGCGAGTGGCTCGAACAACAGACGGCCGCCGGGATCCTTCGCGCAGACGGCGCCGGACACGGCACGATCCGGTTCTCGCTCCCCGTGGGCCACGCAGAGGTGCTGCTCGACCGCGACAGCTTGTCGTACATGACGCCGACCGTCCGCAGCCTGATGACGCTCACGCCGGTGATGGACGCGCTGGTCGAAGCGTTCCGCTCTGGCGGCGGCGTTTCGTGGGATGCGTACGGAACGGATGCACGTGAAGCGGTCGGTGACTCGAACCGACCGATCTACCTCCAGGTGCTGCCGAGGGACTGGCTGCCGAAGATCCCAGAGATCCACGACCGCCTGCGCACGGCGCCGCCGGCTCGTGTGGCCGACATCGGCTGCGGCACGGGGTGGTCGTCGATCGCGATCGCAGCGGCCTATCCCGGCGTGCGGGTGGACGGCTTCGACAGGGATGAGGAGTCGCTCGCGTTCGCGCGCCGTAACGCCGAGACGAGCGGCGTGGCCGACCGAGTGTCGTTCGAGGCGCGGGATGCCGGTGAGCCGGGAGATGCCGGTGCGTACGACGTGGTCACGTTCTTCGAGTGCCTGCACGACATGTCGAGGCCGGTCGACGCTCTGAGGGTTGCGCGCGGGTTGCTCACCGGCGACGGCGTGGTGTTCGTCGCCGATGAGCCCACCAACGACGAGTTCATCGGAGCCGAAGACGATCTCGATCGGTACCACTACGGATGGAGTGTGTTCGCCTGCCTCCCGACGGCGATGGTCGATCCCGGCTCGGCGGGCACCGGTACGGTCATGCGTCCGTCGACGCTGCGGTCCTATGCGTTCGATGCCGGATTCTCCGGCTTCGACGTCCTACCGATCGAAGACGATTCGTTCCGGTTGTACCTCCTTCGAGCCTAACGCCGACGCCGAGGGTCCTCCGATGTAGGCCAACGGATCCCCCGCATCACTCATCCAAGCGTCCCCCCGGACCCGCCCGGAATGGGCCGCCCCCCCGATGCGCCCGGCCAGGTCGGACGCCCACAATCGGCAGCGGACTCCAACCCGAGGGGGGTGGACATGCGTCAGTGGGAGCTGATCGGCATCACCGACCAGGTACCGGTGATGACTCATCCCGTTCCGCGTCCGGTCACGCACATCGCGACGGAGCCGACCGTCGACGAGCCGGTGTTCTTCTGGACGACGGACGGTGCGCTGCGGCTGCTCAGCGTGAGCGACGCGGCAGCCCGAGTGATCGGCCGGCCCGCCGACGCCTGCCGAGGGCGTGACCTGTTGGAGGTGTTCGGGCTCGAGGGCCCGAACGCCACCGTGCTGGATGCGCACATCGCCGCGCTCGCCGGCGATCCCGCGACGTTCACGTTGAAGGGCGATCGGATCAGCGTCCGCTGCCGAGTAGGACCCGTCACCGACGGGCTCGGGAAGATGTCGGGGACGTATTGCGTCGCGACGCACATCGACGACGTCGACGTCCGCGAGGACATGGAGCGTCCCGCCGTCGCGTGAGGGGCTGGGCTCGCTGGGGGGCTAGCCCGCGAACGACGCCGCGGCATCGAGCGTCAGCTCGGTCGTCGCGGCGTCGTGCGCGGTGGAGACGCTCCACAGCTCGTAGCCGGAGGGCGGGAGATACACACCACGATCCAGCATGTGATGGAAGAAGCGCGCGTATCGGTCGTGGTCCGCGGCCTTGGCGTCCGCGAAGTTCCGCACCGGTCGGTCCGTGAAGAACATGCTGAACATCGAAGCCACGCGGTTCACGGCGACGGGGATGCCGGCGGCGCGCAACCGTTCGGTGAGGCCGTCGGCGAGCGTGGACGAGAGCCGTGTGAGCGCCTCGTACGGCTGCTCCTCGGCGGCCAGGTCCAGTGCCGCGATCCCCGCGGCGACGGCGACCGGGTTCCCGCTCAGGGTGCCCGCCTGGTAGACGGGCCCGACCGGCGCCAGCCGCTCCATCACGTCCCGACGTCCGCCGAACGCGGCGCACGGGAATCCGCCTCCGATGATCTTGCCCAGCGTCGTCAGGTCGGGCGTCACGCCGAAGAGCGAGCCCGCGCCGCCGTACGCGACCCGGAACCCCGTGATCACCTCGTCGAAGCAGAGCAGCGCCGCGTGCGCGTCGCAGAGTTCGCGGAGTCCTTCGAGGAAGCCCTCCTCGGGCGGAACGACACCCATGTTCGCGGCGATCGGCTCCACGATGACGACGGCGACGTCGTCGCCACGCTCCGAGAAGATCGACCGGACGGCGCCCAGATCGTTGAACGGCGCGGTGATCGTGTCCTTGGCCGCTCCCTCCGTGACGCCGGGCGATCCAGGGATGCCGAGCGTCGCCACGCCCGAGCCCGCGCCGTTCGCCAGCAACGCGTCGGAGTGGCCGTGGTAGCAGCCCTCGAACTTCACGAGCAGGTCGCGACCGGTCGCGCCGCGCGCCAGCCGGATCGCGCTCATCGTCGCCTCGGTGCCCGAGGAGACCAGGCGCACCATGTCGATGCCGGGGACGGCCTCTACGAGACGTTCGGCGAGCTCGACCTCGAGCTGCGTGGGTGCGCCGAACGACGTCCCACGCGACGCGGCGGCCGCAGCTGCCTCCACGATCTCGGCCCGCGCGTGTCCGAACAGCAGCGCTCCCCACGATTGGACGTAGTCCACGTACGAGATGCCGTCGACGTCGGTCAGGAACGCGCCCTCACCGTGATCGACGAATCGCGGGATCCCGCCCACCGCGCCGAAGGCGCGCACGGGAGAGTCGACACCTCCGGGGATGACGTTCGATGCACGCGCGAAGAGATCGTCGGACGAGCTCACGCGGATGATGGTACGTGCGGGGGACGCCCGTCCCTGCGAGTTTCGGCCATCGGCCGCGCACACTATCGTGAGCCTCACGGGTCGCCAAGGAGGACGATGTGGAACCGCATCCCGGCGTCTTCGTCTCGAAGACCTCGACAGATGACTGGAAGCTCGACCCAGACGTGCCAGGCAGCCAGATGCATGAGCTCGTGCACGCCGACGGGGTGTGGGCCGGGTTCACGCGCTTCACGAACGTGGAGGGCCCGGTCAGTTGGACTCCCGAGCAGCGAGAGGTTGCGTTGATCCTCGAGGGGTCGGTTCGGATCGAGATCGAAGGGGGCGGCACGTTGGAGCTCCAGGAGGGCGATCTGTTCTCGCTCCCGCCGGGCGTGGAAACGACCTGGCACATCTCGACGCCGTTCAAGGAGATGTGGGTGTTGGCGTCGGACTGAGTCCACCTGTTGCCTGGCTGCTGCATCAGTCCAGGCAGAACTCGTTGCCCTCCGGGTCGTGCATCGTCACCCAGAACGTCCCCATCTCTTCCTTCTCGTACAGCCTCGTCGCCCCCAGTCCGACGAGCTCTTCGGCCCGCTCGTTGAGGCGCGCGCGGCGGGCGTCCCCGTCGAGCCCGGGGGCCGATCGGACGTCGAGGTGCACGCGGTTCTTGGCCGCTTTCCCCTCCGGGACCTTCTGGAAGAAGATGCGCGGTCCGTTCCCCTCTGGATCGAGGATCGCGCTCTGGTCGTTCCATCGCTCCTCGGGGATGCCCATCTGGGTGGCCCAGGCTTCCCAGGACGACCATCCTTCGGGCGGGGGCTCCTCGATGTAGCCCAAGACCTGTTTCCAGAATCCGGCGAGCGCCGCGGGGTCCGCCGCGTCGAACGTCACCTGGACGGCGAGGCTCACGCTCGCTCCTCCAGCCAGTCCGCGGCGTCCTTCGCGTGATACGTCAGGATCAGGTCGGCCCCCGCACGCCGGATCGACGTCAGCGTCTCCAGGACGACGCGCCGTTCGTCGAGCCATCCGTTCTGCGCGGCCGCCTTGATCATGGCGTACTCACCGGACACGTGGTACGCGGCCATCGGGAACGCGGTCGCATCCTTCGCTCGGCGGATCACGTCCAGGTACGGGACGGCGGGCTTCACCATGACGATGTCGGCGCCCTCCTCGATATCCGCGCGTATCTCGCGGAGCGCCTCATCGCCGTTCGCCGGGTCCATCTGGTAGCCGGCTCGGTCGCCGAACTTCGGCGCGCATTCGGCCGCGTCGCGGAACGGCCCGTACAGCGCGCTCGCGAACTTCGCGGCGTAGGCCATGATGCCGACGTCCTCGTGCCCTGCCGTATCGAGCGCGTCGCGGATGGCCGCCACCTGCCCATCCATCATGCCGCTGGGTCCGACCATGGTGACGCCCGCGTTCGCCTGCACGACCGCGATCCGGCGGTAGCGCTCCAGCGTGGCGTCGTTGTCGACGTGGCCGTCGTCGCTGAGTACCCCGCAGTGGCCGTGGTCCGTGTATTCATCCAGGCAGAGGTCGCCGATCACCACGTGCTCGTCACCGAGTTCGTCGTGCAGCATCGTGATCGCGCGTTGCGCGATGCCATCCGGGTTCGAGGCCTCGGAACCGTCTGCGTCCTTGTGCTCTGGCACCGCGAACACCATGAACGCCGTCACCCCGCGCGACGCGATGTCCACGGCTTCCTTGCGCAACGATTCGAGCGTGTGCTGGAACTGACCCGGCATCGACGCGATGGGGACGGCGTCGGCGATGCCCTCCTTGACGAACAGCGGCGCGATCAGTTGCCGGGGGACCAGATCGGTCTCGCGGATCAGCGCACGGAGCGCCGGCGTGCGGCGCATCCGGCGCGGCCGCTGTTGGGGGAAGCTCATGCGGGCGATTCTACCTACGCCGCGCCCAGGACCCGCTCGAGCGCGCTGAGGAGTCCCTCGATCGTGTGCGGGCGTGCCACCGCCGACACGCGGAGCCCATGCGCGCGCGCCTCGGCCGCGGTGACCGGCCCGATCGCGACCACCTTCGGGTTGCCCCGGACCACGCCCGTCGCGCCGACGAAACCGCGGACCGTGGACGCGCTCGTGAACGTGATGGCGTCGACCTCGCCGTCGCGCAGCGCCGCGCGTGCTCCCGCGGGGAGCGATCGTGCCATCTTCGTGCGGTAGGCATCGACGCGTTCGGGCGACCACCCCTTCGCGGCGAGCGCATCCTCCAGACCCGGTGGGGCGATGTCGGCGCGCGCACACAACACGCGTCCTTCGCCACGAGGGAACGCGCGCGCCAGACCGGTGGTCGTGAACGTCGCCGGCATGAGGTCGGGCTTCCGCCGGCTCCAGGCGCGGAACGCCGCCCCCGTGCCCTCGCCGATCGCGGCCACGTTCGCGCGGACGTCGCCTGGATCGTTCAGCCGTGATGCCAGTACGTCCACCGTGGCGCGGCTGGTCAGCGTGATCCACGCGAATCCCCCGGCGGACAGTTCGCGTAGTGCGCGGGTGAGCGTGGCGGACCGGATCGGCCCGATCTCGATGGCGGGGGCGACGAGCGCGGTGGCGCCCAGGGCTCGCAACCTCCGGACGAGTTCGACGGATTGGTCCGCGGGTCGCGTCACCAGCACGGTGCGGCCGGCGAGCGGCTTCACCCTCGGTCGTCCCCGGCCTCGTCTCCCAAGGCCTCGTCCTCGAGGGCTTCGAGGATCTCCTCCGCCCCCTCGGCGATGAGCGCCTTCGTCGCCAGCGCCGCCGCACCTTCCGGGGAGTCGGACACCACCTCGACGCGCGCGATCCGAGAACCGTCGGGGGCGATGACGACCGCCAGCATCTCGATGCGGGCGCCGTTCACGGTGGCGATCGCGCCGAGCGGCAGCGCGCAGCTCCCGCCGAGCCGCCACATCAACGAGCGCTCGGCTTCGAGCGCGGACCGGCTCTCGAAGTGATCGAGCGGCGCGAGCGCGGTGAGCGTGGGCATGTCATCCGCGCGGGTCTGGAGCGCCAGCGCTCCTTGTCCCGGTGCCGGGACCATCACGTCCGAACCCAGCGGCGCGGAGTGGGGCGGCGTGACGCCGAGGCGGATGAGCCCGGCCAGCGCGAGCACGGCGGCGTCGACGGTGCCGTCGCGGACCTTCCGGAGTCGTGTGTCCACGTTGCCGCGCAGATCGTCCACGGTCACGCCGGGGAACGCTCGGAGGAGCTGTGCCCTTCGCCGGATGCTGGATGTGCCGATCACCGCGCCGGGCGGGAGGGAGGCTTCATGCAGGACCAGCACGTCCGCCGGATCCTCGCGAGGCGGAACGGCGGCGATGATCACCCCCTCATCGTCCTCGGCGGGGAGGTCCTTCGCCGAATGGACGGCGACGTCGATCTCGTCGCGTTCGAGGGCGTCGAGGATCGTGTCGACGAACAGTCCTTTCAGTCCGGCGGGGGCGTCGCCCGAGGGAGCGCCTTCGTCGCCGGACGTCGACATGGGGACGATCTCGGCGTCGGTCCCGTGTTCTGCGAGGCGGCGCCTGACCTCCTCTGCCTGCACGAGGGCGAGCGGAGAACGGCGCGTCCCGATCCGGAGCGTCACTCGTCGTCGGGGTCGAGACGGAGGAGCTCGATCAACAGCTTCGCGTGCAGATCGTCGTCGCCGGGCTCGGAGCGTTCCTTCAGCTCGACGATCGGATCGTGCAGCAACTTCGCCGCGATGCCTCGGGCGAGTGCCTCGACGGCCTCGCGCTGCTCGGGCGTGAGGTCGCTCAAGCGGCTCGCGTAGCGAGCGAGCTCCGACCGGACGGCTTCATCGCCCCGCGCGCGCACGGCGCGGATCAGCGGGGCGAGCGCGTCGGATCGGCGGCGCACGACCCAGCGCCGGACCTCCTCCGCCACGATCTCGTGGGCGCGCGCGATGTCATCGGTCGTCGCGTCGCCCCGCGCCATCAGACGATCACGGATGGCGCGGATGTCGATCACGCGGACGCCGTCGAGCGCCTCGACATCCGGGGCGACGTCGCGTGGGACCGCCAGGTCCAGCAGGACGAGTGGGGCGCGACGGCTCCCGCTGAGCGCGGCACGCACCATGCTCGCGTCGATCACCGCTTCGGCGGCGCCGGTGGCCGACACCACCAGGTCCGCGCCGGCGATCGCCGCCGGCAGCTGATCGAGACCGGCGTACTCCACGCCGTTCCGCTCGGCCAGGGCGCGCGCGCGCTCCAGCGAACGGTTCACCAGGCGCACCGAGCCCACCCCTCGGTCGCGCAGGTGCTTCACGGCGATCCCGGCCATCCGTCCGGCGCCGACGACGACGACGTCCCGGCCTCGGAGGTCGCCGAGCGCGTCGGTCGCGAGGTCGGCCCCCAGCGCCACGAACGCGTCCGGCGCGGCGCCGAGCGATGTCTCGGCGCGCGCGCGACGGCCCGCCCGCGCGGCCGCGTGGAACAGCGAGCGCGTCGCGGGACCCGATGCCCCCTCGGCCTCGGCCGTGCGCAACGCCTCGCGGACCTGCGCGTGGATCTGCGTCTCGCCGATCACCATGGAGTCCAACCCCGAGGCCACACCGAAGAGATGGTCGGCCGCGTCCTGCTCCCAGTGCGAGTAGAGCGGTTCGGCCAGTTCCTCAGGGGCGACCCCGCGCGTCTCGGTCAGGATCCGCTTCAGCCCCAGGAACCCGGCGTGGTACGAGGGGACGTTCGCGTAGATCTCGACACGGTTGCAGGTGGACAGGATGACCGCCTCGTCGACGGCCTCCATGTCGAGCGCGTGGCGATATCCCTTGACCAGGTCGCCGTCGGCGAACGAGAGCCGCTCCAGCAGCTCGATCGGTGCACGTCGGAAGCTGATCCCGAGGGTGAGGATGGGCATCGGAAGGTCCGACGGATTCTAGCGGCCCCGCGGTCGGAACCACAGGCCCGGCTCGGTTCGGTCACCGGGTACGATGCGGCGCGATCATGACGAAGCCTCGGGCACGCGAGCTGGGCATCCGGATCGGGCGTATGGAGCCCGGCGCTCTGAACGCCATCACGGACGTGACCGGTGTCCGTGTGGGGCACCGGACGCTCGTGGCCGGCGCCGACGGCGATCCCCACGCGATCCGGACCGGCGTGACGGCCGTCTTCCCGCACGACGTCGACCCGTGGCGCGAGCCCGTCTACGCCGGGACGCACATCCTCAACGGCTACGGCGAGCTGATCGGCATCAACCAGATCACGGAGTGGGGCGTGCTGATGTCGCCGATCGTGCTGACGTCGAGCCTCGCGATCGGCAGGGCGTACGACGCCACGGTGCGATGGCTCTCGGGCCGCGACATGGCCGCGGGCGAAGAAGTCATGCCGGTCGTCTCGGAATGCGACGACTCGGGGCTGAACGACGTCCTCTCGTTCCCGCTCACGGACCAGGACGTGGCCGCGGCGCTGGACGGGGCCGTGGAGGGCGACGTGTCGGAAGGCTGCATCGGCGCGGGGACGGGCATGCAGTGCTTCGACTTCAAGGGGGGCATCGGCACCGCATCGCGGGTGCTTCCCGCCGACGCCGGCTCGTACACCGTGGGGGCGCTGGTCCTGACGAACTTCGGCGACCGACCGGAGCTGCGGATCGACGGCGTGCGCGTGGGCGAGGAGATCACGGACCTGATGCCGGTCCAGCACACCGAGGGGTCCTGCGTCGTGATCGTCGCCACCGATGCGCCGCTCCTGCCGCATCAGCTCCGTCGCCTCGCGCAACGCGCGGGCATGGGGCTCGCGCGCACGGGCTCGAACGCCTCGAACGGATCGGGCGAGCAGATGCTCGCGTTCTCGACGGCGAACCGCATCCGGGTGCGGGCGACCGACGCCGTCGTGGATATGCGCGCCGTGGCCGACGCGCGGCCGGGGGAGCCCTGGTTGTTGGGCCAGCTGTTCGCCGCCACGGTGGAGGCCACCGATGAGGCAGTCGTGAACGCGCTCCTCGCGGCCGAGACCACCGTGGGACGCGACGGGAACACGCTGTTCGCGATGCCCGTCGATCGCGTGCTCCCTCTCATGGAGCGTGCGGGCCGGCTCGCCGCGGATCGCTGAGGACCCGCCTCAGCCGTCGAACCGGAACGGGTCGAAGGGCGTCGCGTCGAACGGCGGCGGATCGCCGGTCACGATCGAGGCGATCAGCTGGGCCGTTCCGGCGCCCAGGATCACGCCCTCGGAACCGTGGCCGGTCGCGACCACGAGACCCTCCCGGACGGTTCCCACCAGCGGACGCTCATCCGGCGAGAGCGGGCGGAGACCCCACCACGTCGACGTGACCGTCGCATCGCCGAGCGAGGGAGCCAGGCGGATACCCGCGCGGAGCACGCGCTGAGGCACGCCGGGGTCTTCCGGCTCCGGGGTGACCCAGGGCTGGCGCGACGACCCGACCAGGACGGTGCCGTCCGCATGCAGGTGGAGGATCGCGCCGACATCTGCCGGAGGCATCCCGTTCGTCGCGACGCTCTCCGCGGACGGTCGCGCGACGTCGGCGAGTCGCTCCGGTCCGACCCGCCAGCCCGCATGCTCGATCATGTGGCGGAGCGTCCCGGCCCGCGGGTTGCACGCGGACGATCCATCCGCGGGCGCCGGTGACCGGAAGGCGGACCCCGATCGGATCCAGCAGCGCCGTGGACCATGGGCCCGCGGCCACGATCACGGTGTCGGCGTGGACCGGTCCGTCATCGGTGACGACGCCACGGATCGCGTCGCCGTCGTGGAGGAACGCGCGCACCCGGACGTGATGCCGGATGTCGGCGCTCGCCGCCTTGGCGGCGAGCGCGAGGGCCACGGTGAGCGCGGCGGGATCCAGGCGATGCCCCTGGTCCAGGAGCCACCCGGCGACCGCGTCGGGTGAGACGGCGGGTTCGACCTCGTGCAGCTCTGTGGCGTCGAGCGCTCGGATCGCCACGCCCTGGGCCGTCGCGGCCGACAAGGCGTCCTGCGCTCGCGGAACGTCCTCGCCGTCGAGCGCCACGAGCAGATGGCCGACCGGTGAGCGGTCGATCCAGACGGGAAGGGCAGCGGATCCGGCGACCTCGAGGTACGTGGGGAGCGTGGCGCGCGCCATCGGCTCCAGCGCCGGATCCTCCGGGAGCACGAACCACCCCTGGTTCCGACCCGAGGCACCCGCCGCGAGCTCGTCGCGTTCGATGAGCGTGACGCTCGCTCCCGCGCGCGACAGCTCGTACGCACAGGCGGCGCCGATGATCCCGCCCCCGACGATCGCGATGTCAGGCACGGCCCGACGTTAGCCGGTGGCGGCCTGCTCGTCCGGCACCCGGCACCACGTCTCGCCACTCCCGTACCTTCGGCTCCCGCGTCCCCATCTTCTAGACTTCTTCGTGGAGACGTGCCTGAGTGGCCGAAAGGAGCCGCCTGCTAAGCGGTTAAGGGGGTAACACTCCTTCCCGGGTTCGAATCCCGGCGTCTCCGCGGGATCGACTACGCGCCCCAACGAAGATGCAGACGAAGCGGGCGGCCCGGGATGCGGCCGCCCGCTTCGCGGATCATCGTCAAGATCGAGGGAACGGCCGAACGAGCAGATCGAGCTACCCGGCGAGCATTCGGCCCTGCATGGCATCGAGCTTGCCCGCGTCCCACAGCGGTGCGGAGCCTTGGACCCGAACGGTCTCTGCGATCACACGGCCCTGCATGGCATCGAGCTTGCCCGCGTCCCACAACGGTGCGGAGCCTTGGACCCGAACGGTCTCTGCGATCACACGGCCCTGCATGGCATCGAGCTTGCCCGCGTCCCACAGCTGGGCTCCGTTGCTCTCCGCCTCGCCGATACCGCTGCCTTCCACGCTCGTCACGGATCGATCGCCTCGACCGGCAACGTTGAGTGCCACCGCGCTCAGGATCAGCGCCGCGGCCGCAAGAACGGACACGGTCACGGTCCAGAACGTGAACAGCGCCGGTCGGCCGGAGAACCCCATGGTTCCCGCTTTCGTGCTCATGATCCTCTCCCTTCCCTCGGGTACCGATCTCTGATCCCGAGGCTAGAGAGAGCACCGACCCGAGGAATCCCCGAAACCCGTACCGATCGAGACGGTGACCGGTACGTCTTGGCTCAGGATCCCGGGGGGCCGGATGGGAACTTCGAGGCCAGTTCCGTGCGGGAGCGGATGCCCAGCTTGCGGTAGATCCGCTTGAGATTGGCTTCCACGGTATGGACGCTGACGAACAGGGCGTCGGCCACCTCTCGGTTGGTGCTGCCGGCGGCCACCAGCTCCGCCACCCTCGCCTCGGACGGGGTCAAGTCAACCGACGAGGCGGCCCGCCCGCCGATCCGCGCCAACTCCGCACGTGTGCGCTCCGCCCATGCCGCGGCGCCGAGTCCCTCGAAGATCTCCAGGGCCTGCGTGAGCGTGTCCCGAGCCTCACGCTTCCTCTTGGCCCGGCGCTGCACCGCCCCCCTCACCAAGAGCGTCCGACCCAGCTCGAAGGGAAGTGGCAGGCGATCGTGCTGATGGACGGCCTCATCGGCTGCGGCCGACGCGGCTTGGAGATCCCCCTGGGCCGCGAACACGAGCGCTCGGCATCTGGCTCCCGTCGCCATGGCCCACGCCCGATCGAGGCTCCGGCCGGCGTCCTCGAAGGGCGCGAGGAGCTCCTCGGCCTCCTCGAGCCGCCCGAGAGCCACGAGCGCCTCGACCTCATCCGGGACGATCCGGAAGTACGCAGGCTCCCGAACGCCCATCGCTCGCTCGAGCTCGACGGCCCTGGACAGGAACGCATCGGCCTCGGCGGGTCGGCCCAGGGAAAGCTCGAGGAACCCCAGGACCGCCAGGTTCGGGATCAGGAGGAGGATCTCGCCGGCCGCCTCGGCGACCCGCAGCCCCTCGAGGGCTTCCAGCCTCGCCGGGTCGGCCCGCCCCAGATGGGCTTCCACCAGGCCCATCGCGAAGTGGCCCTCCGACGACATGGCCCCCATGCGGTTCCGCTGGGCGGTCGCCCTGCTCTCCCGGGCGTGCTCCATGGCTGCATCCCAGTTGCCCGCCCGGCACTCCAGCTCGGCGAGGTGGTATCGGATCTGCGCCTGCGGGGTCTCAACGCCGTGCGCCGCGGCATCACCCAGGAGCTCGGTGAACGTCCGGCGGGCCTCGTCCAGGCGATCGGTGAACTTGAGGAGCTGAGCCACGACGAAGCTTGCACGCAGCACGTGGGATTTGAACTCGCCCTCCATGTGCCCTTCCAGGGCGATCCCGCGATCGAGCATCTCCTGATCGACCCCGCGTCCGAGGAGGAACTCGACGAATGGATACGCCTGGAACGCCTCGGCCATCACCCGTGGTTCCTGCAGCGCCTCGGCCAGCTGCAGCGCTGCGCGAGCATGCCGTTCCGATGCCGCGAGGTCGCCCCTGAACAGCCAGGCGTACCCGAGGTTCTGCTCGATCAGTGCCCGCAGCGCGAGATCGTCACCCGCCTCGCCCCGAGCAGCCTCGAACACGGCCCATGCACCCCGCCACCCTTCGGTCTCGGCGAGGCCCATCCCCAGGTCCAGCAGCACGCGGGCCCGAGCGGGCCCGGCCGTCGAGAGGTCCACCGCTTGCTCCAGGACGCTCCGCGCCAGCGAGGGGTCCCCGCTCTCGTAGTGCGCCACGCCCGCCTGGTGGGTCCGACGCACCAGGTCCTCGCCTCGATCCCGCGGCGTGGCGCGGCGGGCCATCTCCCAGAGCTCGGCCGCGGATTGCGGCGCTCCCCGGGAGGAGGCCAGCAGGGCGGCCTCCTCGAGGGCGGCGGCGACGGCGACGTCCGGGCCCTCGACGGACAGCGCCAGGTGGCGGGCTCGTTCCTCCGGATCGCGGACGATCGTCGCGAGCCGCGCGTGCAGCTCGCGACGCCGAGCCCGCGGGATCTTGAGATAGACGGCCGAAGCAAGGAGGGGGTGCGTGAACCGGAGCCCGTCGCCGACGACCTCCACGACGTCGTTGTCGATCGCAGGACCCAAACGATCGTCGACCCCGCGCGAAGGAGCGATCGCCGCAGCGATCACATCGAACGTCGGAGCCGACAGGGCCGAGACGATCTCCAGGGCTTCGATGGTCCGCGCAGGGAGACCATCGAGGCGGTCCTCGATGAGTTCCTGCAGGCGGTCTGGGATCGGGAGCCGTTCGCCGGCCGTCACGTCACCTCCGCGGCGAAGGAGCGCCAGTCCGATCTCCTGGGCGAAGAAGGGATTGCCTCCCGACATCTCGTGGAGGCTCAGGAGCGTGGTTCGGGAGAACCCTTCCCCCAACTTGGCCCGGAGCACCCGTTCGAGGGCGTCCTGCGACAGCGGTCCGACGTGGACGGCGTGCACGCGATCCTCGGCGAAGGCCGACACGACGCCCAGGGGGTCGTCATCGGCACGGGCGCCTCGAGCGGCCGTCATCAACCCAACCTGCTCGTCCTTCAGGCGCCGCACGACGAACTGGAGCACCCGGACCGAGGGGAGGTCCATCCATTGGATGTCATCGACGGCCACCACGACGGGAGAGGTGGAGGCCGCCGATCGAAGGCATCCGAGCACGGCCAGGGAAACGGCTCGCTGGTCGGCTCGGGCACCGGATCTCGGGGAGCGCAAGAGGGCCACCTCGAGGGCCTGACGCTGTGGCTCCGGCACGGTGGGGAGCTCCTCCTCGAGGATGGGCTCGAGGAGGTCACCGAGGGCAGCGTAGGACAAGCGTGTCTCGGCCTCGACCGGACCGCAAGAGAGGGTGCGGTAGCGCCGAAGCTGAGCACCCGCCAGCCCCTCCTTCCACACGGTGGTCTTCCCGATGCCGGGATCACCCGACAAGAGCAAGGCGGTCGGACCAGTGGGGATCGAGTCGAGGAAGCGCGTGAGGATCGCGAGTTCGGACTCGCGTCCGATGACATCACCGGTCAAAACGCTCTCCCCGCGTTCGGTGGATGCCAGGATTCTAGGGATGGCGGGTCCGAACCTTGCAGACCCGTCGAGGCCCAGTGCTGTGTACTGGCCGTGCCACCTGCGTCCGAACGGCCGCTATGGGAAGCTGCCCGGATGGGGCAGCTGGTTCCTTCTGAACGTGATGCCGGGGCCGTCCAGACCGCTGGACACCCGTCGATCGGGGCCGAGCCGACCCCGAAGACCGTGCCCGCTCGCACCGTTCGTCTCGGCAGGCAGCGATACCCGTTGGTGCTCCCGAGCATCCGCGACCCCCGGTTGCACCTGGCAGCGGTCATCATCTCGATCCACATCCTCGGACAGACGGTCCTCGGGTTCCGGGTGTCGGTGGTGCAGATCCTCGTCGCCATCCTGACGTGCGCGGTGATCGAAGTGACGTGGACGTTCGCCAGCTCCCGATCGCTCGTGTGGCCGGCCAGCGCCATGCTGACCGGAAGCGGTGTGGCGCTGATCTTCCGCGTGATCGGCACCGAGCACGGTGACTATTGGAGCTGGCACGGCTGGTACCTGTTCGCCATCGTGGCGGGGCTCTCCCTGCTCACGAAGTACGTGATCAAGTACCGAGGCTCACACGTGTTCAACCCGTCCAACGTCGGGCTCGTCGTTGCGTTCTTGGTCCTGGGGAGCACGCGGGTGGAACCGCTCGACTTCTGGTGGGCGCCGTTCGGCGTCTGGATGGCGGCCGCGTATCTGATCATCATCGTGGGGGGCGTGCTCATCACGCGGCGCCTGCACCTGTTGGAGATGTCGGCGGCGTTCTGGATCACGTTGGCGGCCGGCATCGGTGTGGTGGCGGCCTCGGGACACTGCATGACGGCGCGCTGGTCGTTCGCGCCCGTGTGCGGCTCCCGGTTCTGGTGGGTGATCGTCACGTCGCCCGAGGTGTTGATCTTCCTCTTCTTCATGATCACCGATCCCAAGACCGTGCCGGCCGGACGGGTGGCACGACTCGCCTTCGCCGCCTCCGTCGCGTTGGTCAGCACGCTGCTGATCGCACCGCAGACGACCGAATTCAGCTCAAAGGTCGCGTTGCTCGCGGGGCTCGTCGTGATGTGCGCGGCTCGCTATCCGTTGGAACGGTTCTTCCCAGCCGCGCGCTCGGACCAGGACCGACCTGGTGTCTTCCTCGCCCGGTTGACCGCAGTGGGTAACGTGACCGTCGGCACTCCACGACGCGCGTTCACGCACGGCGCGATCGGCGGGGCGATCGCCGTCTTCCTGGTGACCGGCATCGTCGCCGCAGGGGCGTCATCGCGAGAGACGCCGCAGGTCGCCCAGGCGTCGTCGGTTCCTCCGGTGACGGCGCACGTCGACCCCTCGACGCTTCCCCTTGTCACGGTCGACGCCGACGTCGCGGAGCTGAGTGGACTCGCGGGCTCAGACGCGCAGGAGATCGGCGTGACGCTCGCGGAGAACCTCGAGACCGAGACGCAGGCGCTGCTGGAGGCGGACAAGGAGCTCCTGTCGGCCGTCGACTACGGCGACCGCCTCAGCGAGATGCAGCGGCGGTTCGACGACGCGATCGCGGCGGGTACGACGGATGTGGACATCTACGCGTTCGACTCGCTCCACATCGGCTCCGTGATCCGCGCCCCGGGCCAGGGCGCGCTGAGCCTGGGGGTCGAGGCACGTGGCACCGTGGAGGACATCACGTACGACGCCGACGGCAACCAGACCGCGCGGACGTCATCGCCGTTCTCGATCACGTTCGTGCTGGCCGATGCCGACGGGCGATCGATGGCTCATCGCGGAGACACGACCGCTGCGGTAGGGCGTCGTGCCCGGCGGTCGAGCGCCGATGGTCCCGCGGCGCGCGGGCCTTGCGTACCTCCGGCCCTCGCTCCGGCGGCATAGCATCGGAACGTTGCCGAGGGAAAGGAGCCTCGTCATGGAGGTCGGGAACCTGTTCGGACTCCCCGCGCATCCGCTGCTGGTCCATATCCCCGTCGCGTTGATCCCCTTGTGCGCCGTCGGAGCCATCGTGATCGTCGTCTCTGCGTCCTGGCGACAGCGGATCGGCTGGGTCGTCGTGATGCTCGCGGGCGTCGCGGTCGTCGCGTCGCAGCTGGCGGCGAGCAGCGGCGAGGAGTTCCAAGAGGCGCTCGACAAGGAGTCGGAGCTCATCCATCGCCACGCCGAGCTCGGCGAGACGTTCGTGTGGTTCGCGATCGCGTTCTTCGGTGCACTCCTGGCGTTGATGATCTGGGACACGATGCAGCGCCGTACGCAGGCCGGAGCGAGATCGAGCGACTCGAAGGAGCCCGCCGGTCGAACGGTGGCGCTGATCCTCTCGATCGTCGTCGTGATCACCGCGTTAGGCGCCAGCTACCGGGTCTACCAGGTGGGTCACTCCGGCGCGAAGGCCGTGTGGTCGGAGGTTGCGGTGCGTCCGATGGGTCGTCGAAGGGATAGGGCGGATGCGGGCACCACCCCGATGAGTGGTGCCACCAAGGATGGGATGCGGCTCATGCGACCCTACGCTCGACCCATGCGACGGATAGCAGCGGTGGCGATCGTGCTCGCCGTGCTCTCGGGCGCCTGCGTGGCGGACCAGACCCAGGGCGCGCCGTCGGCGACCACGCCCGCCACCACCGTTCGCCACGTGGTGTTCGACACGGATCTGGCCTTCGACGACATCATGGCCCTGCTCTACCTGTTGCAGCGCGACGACGTGGCGATCGACGCCGTGACGATCACGGGGACCGGCGAGGCGCACTGCGATCCCGGCGTGCAGAACGCGCTGCGGCTGCTGGCACTGGGCGGCAACCACGACACGCCCGTCGCGTGCGGCCGGGAGACGCCACTGCAGGGGAGTAACGCGTTCCCCGACGAGTGGCGGGCAGCCGTGGACGACCTGTCCATGTTGGACCTACCTCAGGTGGATCGCGTCGCCGATCCGCGCGGCGCCACGGGCCTGCTGATCGACACGCTCGACGGCGACGCCACGTTGATCACGCTCGGTCCGTTCACCAACATCGCCGAAGCGCTCCGAACGGACCCCGGATTGGCGTCACGCGTCCCGGCCGTCGTCTCGATGGCGGGGGCGATCGACGTGGCGGGTAACACGCCCAACGGCGTGGCCGAATACAACGTGTGGGTCGATCCGCTCGCGGCCAAAGAAGTGATCGAAGGCATGCCCGTGACCCTCGTGCCGCTGGACGCTACCGATGACGTGCCGTTCACCACGTTCTTCGTGGACGTCTTGGCCGAGCACGCCGTGAGTCCGGAGGCGCGCGCCGCGCAGCGCATCATCGCGGCGAACGAGCCGATCTTCACGAGCCCCGGGTACTCGTTCTGGGACACGCTCGCGACCGCGCTGGTGTTCCGGCCGGAGCTCGCCACGTGGGATGAGGCGCCGGTCATGATCACGGCGTCGCAGGATGCGGGCGCCGGATGGATCGATCGATGGGATCAAGGGGTTCCGGTTCGATTCGCGAGCCGGGTGCCCGACCCGCTCGCCTTCGAGCGCGAGTACCTGTCGGTGCTCACGGGCGAGACGGTGGCACGGGTCCGGCCCGATCCCGATGTCACCGTCTCGTTCGACGGCGAGCGTTGCGCGATCCGGCCGCGGCACCTTGCCGCCGGCGATCTCGTCATCGGGTACGCCGACGCCCTGCACCCAGAGGGGGCGGGGGCGATCCTGACCGGGCTCAGCGACACGTTCACGTACCCCCAGCTGCGGACGTTCCTGGGACCGGACGGTTCGCTCCTGCCCCCCGAGACCCAGCCACCGGACGGGCTCGAGATCATCGCGTTCCTCCAAGGGGGTCTGGCAGAGACAACGGTGCCTCCCTCGGTGATCGCGGCCGTCTGTGCGTCGGGGGGTGACGAGGACTCCGCTCCGAGGATCTGGCTCTCGGCGCCCGTCGAGGTCGCGCCCTAGCCGGATCGGTCCTGCCGGCGCTCAATCTCCACGGCGAACGCGTCGATACCGCGAAGGTGAGGGATCCTGTTCAGTCGCGCCCTTCCTCCGCCGCCGTCCGGGGCTGGATCGACCGCGTGGTCGTGCCCGAGCCGCAGCGCTCCACATGGCTCGCCGTCGTCATCGTGTGCGCCGGGTTCTTGCTCTGCTACACCGCCACGGCGGTGTTCGGATCTCGGTCGGTGTCGACGACGTGGTACGTCCTGTTCGTCCTGGTGGCCGCCGCGCGCTTCCGCTACGCGGGTGCCCTCGTCGCGGCCGGCATCGCCGCGCTCCTCTCGGGCCCGATGCGGCCGGCCGTCGACGTGGTGTCGGATCAGCAACCAGCCGTGTGGATCGGTCGCGGGCTGGTGTTCGCGTTGGTGGGGGTCGTCACCGCGGGGCTGATCGACCGGATCGTCTCGGATCGCGAACGCGAACTCGAACTCGCGGAGCAGGAGCGGGACTTCGCGGTGCGACAGGCCGCGGTGATCGCGACCGTCTCGCATGAGTTCCGTACTCCACTCACGGTGATCACCGGTGTCGCCAGGACGCTCGAGGTCCACGGGATGGTCTCCGGTGAGGGAGCGTCGCTCCTCACCGGACTGATCGATGCCGCGCAACGGCTGACCGACCTGGTGAACACGATCGGAGCGGTGATGGACGGCTCCCCGGACCAGAAGTTCGTCCGGCTGGAGGCGATCGTCATGCGTGACGTGATGGACCACGTCCTCGATCACCTCGGGGTGCGCGATCCTCGCAGCCGCGTGTCGGTCGCGGTGGACCCCAACGCCGAGATCTTCATCTCCGACCGCGAACTCCTCGGGCAGCTGTTGCGACACGTGATCGAGAACGCGGTGAAGTTCTCCGCGGCCGACCAGCTCGTGGAGATCGGCATCCATCGCGAGCACGGCCGGCTGGAGGTGCGCGTCGCGGACCGCGGGCCGGGCATCGACGACACCCTGCTCCGGTCACCGTTGCCGTTCACGCAGGGCGATTCGTCGATGACGCGAACCGCGCAGGGGCTGGGTCTCGGCCTGTTCGCCGCGTCTCGGCTCGCCTCCGTGCTCGACGGCACGATCCGGTTCGAGCCGCGGGTGGGAGGCGGCACCGAGGCGATCGTGGAGGTCGCCGCTCCCGACGCGTCTCACCTGCTGAACGACCACACCCCCCGCACCGCGATCGCCTGAGGCTCTCGGCCGCGTCCGGCCGCTTGGGTAGACTGATGGTTCCGCGCCGGTAGCTCAATGGATAGAGCATCTGACTACGGATCAGAAGGTTGGGGGTTCGACTCCCTCCCGGCGCGCCAGGCAGGGCAACACGGACCCGCTACGTCGACACCCTCGCCGACAACCTCTCTCTGCTCGCATAGACCTTCGCGGCGGACACGTCGAACCCGGCCGCTTGTGCGCCTTTCGCGCACTGGAATGCCTCCTCCGTGTCACCGAACTCGAACCGACGCTCGTACCCGGATACTCCCGCCCCGCAGTCGCCTGCGTCCTTCACGGTGACTACCCAGTACGTCTTCATGTCAGCTGTTGCCGCCGTGTTGGGCGAGCACCGCGGGCTCGAGGAGACGAAGCGCGTGGATATCAGGGGGAGTGCTCGTGTGGTCGATCCTTGCCGATGCCGCCCTTCGCTCGAAGGGAGCACGGGTCTTCTCGTCAGCATGCGTGAAGCACAGGTGGTCGGAGTTGTAGACGGACAAGACGGTGGGGCACCCCGGCGCGGCGCATCGACGTCCCGCGTCGCGTATCACTCTGTAGGTCATGGTTCGTCACGTTAGGGACGAGGAAGCTCGGCGTGAAGCGGCCTGTCGGCCGTTTAGGGCGGCGGAGGTCTCGCGTTCGCTAGTCCGAAGGCCCTTGGTCTTTCGCCCCGGCGCGATCGCCAGGCGCGCCTGGCTCGGACGGTTGCTTGCCCGTTGGATCAGCCGCGGGATCGGGCGGAACCGAGCAACGCGTCGATCGCCTGGGCGTTCCCCAGCGCTTCATCCACCGCCAGGTGTCGCGGCTCTTCCGATCCGCGGATCACGCGGTGGATGTGCCGGATCGCCGGCGTGAACGACATCTCACCCGACGTGGGCGCGGGCTGCGTCTCGAACTCGCCGTCGCGCACGATCGTCATCTCATCGTCGGAGTCCGGATGGAACGGTCCGGTCAGCCGGATCTCGCCCTCCGTCCCGAGGACGCGCGTGAGCGTGTCGTATCCGCTCCTGAACCCGCACGAGAACACCAGTCGCCGGTCGCCGGGGAACACCAGCGCGCCCCACAGCTCCGTGTCGGCGCCGTCCGCGGTCCATTCCGCGTCGGCGATCGCGCGTGAGAGGTCGGGCTCGGCGTCGAACAGCAACCGCGCCAGCCGGATCGGGTAGCAGCCGACGTCCTGGATCGAGCCGCCCGCCAGGTTCGCGAACAACCGGATGTCGTCGGGGTCGTCCAGCACGAAATGGAAGCGCGACTGGATCTCGCGCACCGGCCCGATCGTGCCGTCCGCGAGCATCGCGCGCACGCGCTCCATCTGCTCGTGGAACGGGAACACGAACGCCTCCCACAACGGCACGCCCGTCGCGCGCGCTGCGGCCAGGACGCGCTCGGTGTCCTCGACGGTGCCGCACAACGGCTTCTCGCAGAAGACGACCTTCCCGGCCTCGAGCGCCGCGATCGTCCATTCCGCGTGCAAGCCCGTTCGGCAGCGGGATGTAGATGGCCTCGACCTCGGGATCGGCGATCACCGCGTCGTAGCCCTCGACGGCGCGCGTGACGCCGTGCTCCTCCGCCCAGGCCCGGCCACGCTCGAGGGTCCGACTCCCCACGGTCAACGCGACACCCTCGTTCGTTTCGCGCAGCGCCGGCAGGAACGCGCTCTCCGCGATGCCGGCGGTCCCGAGGATCCCCCACCTGATCGGTTCGTCGATGTCGCTCACGCGCGGACCCTACCAAGACGTCGGGAGGGGTCATCGCGACTCCGTATGCTCGGTCGATGAGCAGCGTCCGCACGCGACTCGGCCGGATCGGCATCCTCCAGCCGCTCTCGATCCGCGATTTCGCGTGGCTGTGGATCGGGATGACCGTCTCGATGGTCGGGGACGGCATCTACATCGTGGCCATCGCGTGGCAGGTCTACCAGCTGTCGAACACGCCCACCGCGCTCGCGGCCGTCGGGATCGCGTGGTCGCTCCCGCAGATCATCCTGTTGCTGGGCTCCGGCGTGTTGTCGGACCGCGTCGACCGTCGCCATCTGATGATCGCCGGCGACATCCTGCGGCTGCTCGCGATCGGCACGGTCGGCGTGCTCTCCCTCGCCGGCGAGCTCACGATCCCGTTGCTCATCGGGCTGGTGGTGGTCTACGGCGTGGGTCAGGCCCTGTTCGGTCCGGCGTTCTCGTCGATCGTGCCGAGCATCGTCCCGGCCGAGCTGCTGGTCGAGGCCAACTCGCTCGGGCAATTCGTCCGGCCGTTCGCCATGACGCTCGTGGGACCACTGATCGGCGGCCTGCTCGTGGGGAGCGTCGGCGCGGGGTGGGCGTTCATCGCCGACGCGCTCACGTTCGCGTTCTCCGCGGTGATGATCATGCTGATCCATGCGCGTCCCACGGAGCGCGATCCGGCCGACGACGCCTCGTTCTGGGCCGACACGAAGGAAGGCATCCGATACGTCAAGGACCGGCCCTGGTTGTGGGCGGCGCTGATCGGCGCGTTCGTCAGCTTGCTCTGCACGTGGGGCCCGTGGGAGACGTTGGTGCCGTTCATCGTGAAGAACGCGCTGCACGGATCGGCGATCGACCTCGGCTTGGTCTTCGGCGCCGGGGGTGTGGGGTCGGTGCTCGCCGCGTTGATCATCGGGCAGCGCGGTGGGCTGCCCCGCAGACCGCTCACGATCCTCTACCTCTTCTGGGCGCTGGGGATGCTGATGACGACCGGGTTCGGCGTGGTGAACACGGTCTGGCAGGCCATGATCGTGGCGTTCATCGCCGAGGGGTCGATCACCGTCCTCGTCGTGGTGTGGGTGACGTTGCTGCAACGGCTCGTCGCGCCGGATCTCCTGGGCCGCGTGTCCAGCCTGGACTGGATGGTGTCGATCGGCGGCGTGCCCATCTCGTTCGCGATCGTGGGGCCGCTCGCGAGCACGTTCGGTGCCCAGACCACCATGATCTGGGCCGGCCTGCTGGGCGCGGCCGTCACGATCGGGTTCATGTTCATCCCCGGCGCGCGTGATCCGGAGCGCGACGGCTCGCTCGTCTCCCCTGAGCCTCTCCCCGAGCACCGGTAAACTTCCTGTCTATGGAGTACACGCACCTCGGTCGGCTCGGCTTGGTGGTCAGCCGCCTCACCCTCGGCACCATGAACTTCGGTCCGCATGCCAGCGAGGGCGACAGCCACGCGATCATGGATGCGGCGATCGCCCACGGCGTCAACTTCTTCGATACCGCGAACGTGTACGGGCGTCACCTCGGCGTGGGAGCGACGGAGGAGATCATCGGCCGCTGGATCGCGAAGGGCGGCGGCAGGCGCGAGAAGGTCGTGCTCGCCAGCAAGGTCTACGGGCAGATGGGCGATTGGCCGAACGAGGGCCGACTCTCGGTGCTCGCGATCCGCAAGGCGTGCGAGGCGTCGCTCAAGCGGCTGCGCACCGATCACATCGACCTGTATCAGATGCACCACATCGACCGCGACGCGTGGTGGAACGAGGTCTGGCAGGCGATGGAGCTGCTCGTGCAGCAGGGGAAGATCCTCTACGTCGGCTCCAGCAACTTCGCGGGCTGGCACATCGCGCGCGCGAACGAGATCGCGCGCGCGCGGAACTTCCTGGGTCTGGCGTCGGAGCAGAGCCTGTACAACCTCGGCGCGCGGACGGTCGAGCTCGAGGTCCTTCCCGCGGTTCGCGAGTACGGCATGGGGTTCATCCCGTACAGCCCGTTGTCGGGCGGGCTGTTGGCCGGCGCGTTGTCCAAGGTCGAGGAGGGGCGCCGCTCCAGCGAGTACCTGCAGGGCGAGATCCAGGAGCACCGCGACCAGCTCGAGCGGTGGGAGATGCTCTGCGGCGAGCTCGGCGAACGGCCGTCCGACGTCGCACTGGCGTGGCTGCTGGCGCAGCCGGGCGTCACGTCGCCGATCATCGGCCCGCGCACGCCCGACCAGCTCCACGCGTCGATGCGCGCGCTCGAGATCCACCTGGACGACGACGTGCTCAAGCGGTTGGACGAGATCTTCCCGGGTCCGGGCGGTTCCGCGCCCGAGGCCTACGCCTGGTAGCCGAGCGCCCGTTCGATATCGCGCGCCGCGGCCATGACCGCCGGCGCGTAGCGCTTGGCGTCGGCGCGACGGATACGCGACGTCGGTCCTGAGATCGACACAGCGGCGATCGTTGCGCCGAGTAGCCCTCGGACGGGCGCACTCACCGACCCCACACCTTCCTGGCGCTCGCCAGCGCTGGCGGCCCATCCCTGGCGGCGGACGGTGGCGATCTGGCGGCGGAGCCGCTCCTCGGTCGGTGTCGCGGCCGTGAGCGCCCGCATGCTCCGGATATGGCGCTCGGCCTGATCGGGGAGCATCGCGGCGAGGAACACCTTGCCGGCCGACCCGGCCCAGAGCGGCAGCTCTTCGCCGATCGGCACGAATGTCCGCAGCTCGCTGGACGATTCGACGGCATCGACGCAGACGCGGCCATCGATCGACGCGACGTAGAGCTGCGCACTCTCACCCGTCGAGGCCGCCAGCCGTTCGAGCGCCGGGTGTGCCACGTCGCGGAGCGATGGTTCCTGCAGCGACAGGGCCGCGAGCTTCAAGAGGCGCGGCCCCAGCCGGTACCCGCGTCCACCGACGTACTCGAGGAGCCCGTGCGCATCCAAGGACGTGAGGAGCCGGTGTGCGGTCGTTCGGGAGAGCCCCGTTGCACGAACGATCGCTGCATGGGTGCGCGCTCCATGCTCCACCGCGTCGAGGATCGCGACCGATCGATCGAGCACGCCGACGTCCGTGGTGAGCACCTGGCGGGTTCGGGACGGGTCTGCTACGGTCATGTTCCGCATAACGGTATCAGAGTTCCACATAGTGGAACAGCCTGGACGAGCAACCCGCCGGGCACCCGAGCGAGGAGCCATCGATGTCACCGCAGACGCTCGCCGAGAAGGTCTGGGAACGCCACGTCGTCCATCGCGCCGACGGCGAGCCGGACCTCCTCTACGTCGATCTCCACCTGGTGCACGAGGTCACCAGCGCGCAGGCGTTCGACGGCTTGCGCGTGCACGGTCGCACGGTCCGTCGCCCGGATCTCACCGTCGCGACGATGGACCACAACGTGCCGACCACCCCCGGGCCCGTCACCGATGAGATCTCGAAGCGGCAGATGGACGCGTTGTCGGCGAACGCGGAAGCGTTCGACATCACGCTGTTCCCGATGGGCTCGCCCGGTCAGGGCATCGTGCACGTGATCGGTCCCGAGCAGGGCTACACGCAGCCGGGGCTGGTGATCGTGTGCGGCGACTCCCACACGTCCACGCACGGGGCGTTCGGCGCGCTCGCGTTCGGCATCGGGACGTCCGAGGTCGAACACGTGCTGGCCACGCAGACGCTCCCGCAGACGAAGCCGAACACCATGGCCGTCACGGTCGAGGGCGAGCTGCCGGCCGGTGTCGCCGCGAAGGACGTGATCCTGGGGATCATCGCGCGCATCGGCACGAACGGCGGCGTCGGCCACATCGTGGAGTACCGCGGCTCGGCCATCCAGGCGCTCTCGATGGAGGGCCGCATGACGATCTGCAACATGTCGATCGAGGCCGGAGCGCGCGCGGGCATGATCGCGCCCGACGACACGACGTTCGCCTACGTCGAGGGACGGCCCCATGCGCCCCACGGCCCGGAGTGGGAGCGTGCGCTCGATGATTGGCGCTCGCTGCCGACCGACGACGACGCGACGTTCGATACGAACGTGACGATCGACGCCGCCGAGCTCCGTCCGTACGTCACGTGGGGCACGAACCCGAGCCAGAGCGTCACGATCGACGAAGCCGTGCCGGACCCCGAGGCGATGGACGATGCCGGCAAGGCGGAGGCGGCCGTCCGCGCGCTGGCGTACATGGCGCTCGCGCCCGGCACCCCGATCCGCGAGATCCGACCGGACACGATCTTCATCGGTTCGTGCACGAACTCGCGTATCGAGGACCTGCGCATCGCGGCGGGCGTGGTCGGTGGGCGGAAGGTCGCCGCCGGGATGCGCGCGCTGGTCGTGCCCGGCTCGTTCGCGGTGAAGGAACAGGCGGAACGCGAGGGCCTCGACCGGGTGTTCTCCGATGCCGGGTTCGAGTGGCGCGGCGCCGGCTGCTCCATGTGCCTGGGCATGAACCCGGACATCCTGTCTCCCGGCGAACGGAGCGCCAGCACGAGCAACCGCAACTTCGAGGGCCGGCAGGGCAAGGGCGGCCGGACGCACCTGGTCAGCCCCGCGGTCGCCGCCGCCACCGCGATCGCCGGCCACTTCACCACCCCGGAGGACCTCTAGATGGAACCGATCCGCGTCATCGAGGGCACCGCGCTTCCCGTCGACCGCTCCGACGTCGACACCGACCAGATCATCCCGGCCGAGTACCTCAAGCGCATCGAGCGGACCGGGTTCGGGCCGTTCCTGTTCGCCGAGTGGCGTAAGGATCCCGACTTCGTGATCAACGACCCGCGCTACGCCGGTGCGTCGATCCTGCTGGCGGGCGCGAACTTCGGATCGGGGTCCAGCCGCGAGCACGCACCGTGGGCGATCGAGGACGCGGGGTTCCGCGCGATCATCGCGCCGAGCTTCGCTGACATCTTCCGCAACAACTGCACGAAGGTCGGGCTGCTCCCCGTCGAGCTGCGCATGGAGAGCGTGCGCGCGTTGATGGACGCCGTGCTCGACGACCCGACCACGCGGATCGTCGTCGACCTGGAGCGCCGCTCGGTCACCGCGCCGGACCTTGACGAGACGTTCGACATCGAGGACTTCACCGCGTGGCGGTTGCTGGAGGGCTTGGACGACATCGGGCTCACGATGCGCAAGCTGGACGAGATCGCCGCGTACGAATCACAGCGTCCGTCCTGGTTGCCGACGGCCTAGCGCGAGCCGTCGTCGGCGCCCGAGCGGCGCAGCGCCTCGTCTCGTGTCGAAGCCGTGAGCGCGACGAGCGCATCCGAGTGCCGAACCTCGACCGGCGTCGCGTCGCGGAGCAGCCGGGCGCCGTCGGGGAGAGCGACCAGGTCGGCGTCGAATCGCGAACGCATCCCCTCGATCGACGGCGCCGATCCGGCCCGTACGCCGTCGCGCATCACGGGTTCGAGCAGCGGCTCGGCTCCCGTCATGCCGGGCTCGTCGCGGAGCGACAGCACATCGCCGTCGGGCCCGCGCCACACCTGCTTGCGTCCGGGCGCCGTCGCCTTGCCGGCGGAGAGCTTCAGCACCGGACGCCCGTCGAAGTCGACGAGCTTGTACACCGAGTCCACGAACGGTGCGTCGGCCGATACACCCATCTGCGTCCCGATCCCGAACGCGTCCAGCGGCGCCCCTTCCGCCACCAGATCCCGGACCTCGAGCTCGTCCAGGCCGCCGCTCGCGAAGATGCGGACCTGCGTGAGGCCGGCGTCATCCAGCAGCTTCCGGGCGCCCCGCGAGAGCTCCAGCAGATCGCCGCTGTCCAGCCGGATGCCGAGCCGACCGGTGAGCTGCATCTCCTGAACGACCTCGATCGCGTTCGCGACCCCGTGCATCGTGTCGTACGTGTCGACCAGGAACGTCGTGCGCTCGGGGTGATCCTCCGCGTACGCGCGGAACGCGTCGATCTCCGACGGGAACGCCTCGATGAACGAGTGCGCCATCGTTCCGGCGACATCGAGGCCGTACCGGCGCGCGGCCTCGACGTTCGATGTCGACGTGAACCCCACGATGGCGCTGTTGCGCGCGACGGCCATGGCCGCCTCGCGCCCGTGCGTGCGCCGGAACGCGAAGTCCACCAGGTCCTTGTCGGGCGCCGCCAGCCGGTAGCGCGCGGCCTTCGTCGCGACGGTCGTGTGCAACGTCACCTGGTTCAGCAGCAACGTCTCGACGAGCTGTGCGGCGGGGAGCGACGCGGTGATCTCCATGATCGGCTCGCCCGCGTGCACGATGCGACCTTCCGCCACGGCCCAGACCTCGCCGTCGAACCTGACACCGCGGAACGCCTCGACGTCCTGCTCGTCGAACCCGATCGTCCGGAGGTAGCCGAGCTCGTCCTCATCGAACGAGAACGACTCCAGTGCATCCAGGCACGCCTGCAGCCCGGCCGCAACCAGGAACCCGCGGTTCGGCGGGAGGTTGCGCACGTAGAGGCTGAACGTCGCGGGACCGGTCATGTCGCGGCGCAGGTAGCTCGCGGCCATGTTGAGCTCGTACAGGTCCGTCAGGAGCGCGCCCGGCATGCGCGTAGGCTACACACGGATGCCCGAGCGGACCCCCGAAGAGCGGTTCATGGAGCTCGCCGCCGATGCGGTCGACGGCCTGCCCGAGTGGGTGCACGACGCTATGGACAACGTCGAGATCTTCGTGGAGGATCTGCCGCCGCCGAACGAACCCGGCCTGCTCGGGCTGTACCACGGCGTGCCGCTCTCGAAACGAGGCACGCATTACGCGGGAGCGCTGCCCGATCACATCACGCTGTATCGCCGCCCGATCGAACGGATCGCGCGCGGAAGCGATGATCGCCTGCGCCGCGTGATCGCGCACACCGTGGCGCACGAGGTGGCCCACCACTTCGGGATCAGCGACGACCGGCTGCGCGAGATCGGAGCCTACTAGTCCGTGTCAGACTACCAAGGCGACCTCGACGAACGGATGATGCGGCTGGCGTTGCTCGAGGCCGAGGGTTGCCTGGACTCCGGCGACGTCCCCGTCGGCGCGGTGATCGCGCGGGACGGGGAGATGCTGACCGCGGCCGGGAACGCGCGGGAGCGGTTGCAGGACCCCACCGCGCACGCCGAAGTGCTGGCCCTGCGGGAGGCGAGCAGCCTCTCGGACTCGTGGCGGCTGGACGGCTGCACGCTCTACGTCACGTTGGAGCCGTGCGCGATGTGCGCCGGCGCCATCGTGCTCTCCCGGATCGACCGCGTGGTGTTCGGGGCCCGCGACCCGAAAGCAGGGTTCGGAGGTTCGCTGGGGAACCTGCTGCAGGACGAACGCCTCAACCATCGGGTCGACGTGACGGTGGGGCTGCTCGAGGACGAGTGCGGCGAGCTGCTCCGCGCCTTCTTCCGCGAGCGACGTCAGGGCTGACGAGCCGGGCTCAGCGCTGCATCCGCGCGCGGATAGCCTCGTGGATCTTCTCGGCGACGTGCGGCATGACGCCGGCCATCGTCTCGAAGTCGCGGGCCAGCATCACGATCGCCGTGACGGGAGTCGTGGCCACGACCGACGCCGTGCGCCGGTCATGTTCCATGATCGCGATCTCGCCGAAGAAGTCGCCGGGCCCGAGGTCCGCGAGGTGCTCGCCGTCCTTCGCGACGGCGACGGTCCCCTTCTCGATCACGAAGAACTCGTGCGGCAGGCGGCCCTGCTCGAGCAAGGCGTACCCGGCGGGCACGTCGACCTCGTCCGTCCAGCGCGCGATCTGCTCGCGCTCCTTGCGGGACAGGTCGCGGAACAGCGGGAGCGGTTCCAAGCGCTTCGCGTCCACCCGTGCCTCCTCTCGTGCAGGGCATCCTGCCACGGCTGGGCGTCTGCCGCCACCCGCGGCCGGTCGCCCACAGGGCAGTTGCTAGACTCGGCGACGGAGGCGTGCCGGAGCGGACGAACGGGACCGCCTCGAAAGCGGTTAGGGGTCTAAACCGCCCCTCGCGTGTTCAAATCACGCCGCCTCCGCGAGAGCACGGGCGGGCCTCCGGGCCCGCCCTTTTGCGTCGGGCGCCTACCATGGTTGCCACATGCGCACCCCCCGCGTCTTCCGCGTGCTCATCGGCGTCGCCCTCGTGGCGGCGATCGCGCTGCCCGCCGCACCCGCGGTCGCGGGTATCCCGGCGGGTCGTTACGCGATCGGCGACTCCGTGATGCTCGGCGCCCGCCAGGCGCTGATCGCGCGCGGGTTCCGGGTGAACGCCGAGGTCAGCCGGCAGTTCGACGACGCGATCCGGCTCGTCCGGGACCTGGCCGCCGGCGGTCATCTGCCCGTGAACGTGATCGTGCACCTCGGCACGAACGGACTGATCGACGGCGCCGACTGCGACCGGTTGGTGCACGTGGCGGGGCGTGATCGCCACGTCTGGCTGGTGACCGTGAAGGTTCCCCGCGAGTATCGCGACCCGAACAACGCGCGCCTGCGCGCCTGCGCGCATCGGCACGACAACGCGTCGGTGATCGATTGGTACGGCCTCAGCCGGTACCACCGCACATGGTTCTACAGCGACGGGTACCACCTGCGTCCGGTCGGGCGAGACGAGTACGCGGCGCTCCTCGACCGCAGCATCTGACGGTCGCGAAGCGGCGCTGAGGTCCGCCGGACCGCCCGCTAGACTCGTCGCGGTGGCCTGCCCGAGCGGCCGAAGGGACGCGCCTGGAAAGCGCGTGGGGGGGCAACTCTCCCGAGGGTTCGAATCCCTCGGCCACCGCCAGAGGACTCAGAGATCGATCGCGAGGTGCGTGTAGGACTCGCGGATCTTCATGCCGACGCGCTCGTAGAACGTGATCGCGCTCCGGTCGGAATCGGTGGAGAGCGACGTGACCGCGTAGCCGCGATCGAACGATCGCTGGAACGCGCTCTGGAGGAGCGCGCGGGCGATCCCGCGGTTCCGCTGGTCACGACGGACCGCGAACTTGTCGACCCAGATCTCTTCGGAGTCGATCAGGAACGCGCCCCCGACGATCGCCCCGTCGAGCTCGGCGAGCACGAGATCCTCCGCGGCGAAGCCGTCGCGCTCGATCGTCATCGCCCGCCAGGTCGCCAACGTCGACGCCGGCCGGCCCGGCACCTCGGCGAACGCGTCCTCGAACATCTGCAGCGCCTCGTCCTCGTCCCCAGGCCGGAACGTCCGCAGCGTCACGCCCTCGGGCGGTGCGGGGTCGGCGGGACGCACCGGGTGGTCCATCGTCAGGATCCACGACGTGTACCGAGGGGTGTAGCCGGCGTCGGTCAGGAGCCCGATCGCGTCCGTCACCCGGTCGTTGATCGACTGACCGACGCGAGCCGCCCCTCGTCCACGGCCTCTCGTCTCGGTCCACGTCCGGAGCCAGGTCCCGATCCCTCGGCCTCGCGCTTCCGGATGGACGTCCACCCATGCGCTGCGCTCGGCGGGGAAGAACGCCCACCCGATGAGGCGCGCGTCGTCGAACACGCCGACCGAGTCGGCCCGAGGGTCCACGCCCGGCAGGCGGAAGTCGGCGGTCAGGTCCTCCCGTTCCCACATCGAGAACCCGACGTCGTGCATCTCGCACGCGTTCGCCAGGACGACGACGTCGTCGATGTCGTCGACGGTGAGCGCACGTGTCGTCAGGCCATGCGGGAGCGTTACGGCGTCGTCCATCCGGGACAGGTTATCGGCGAAACGGGGCCGGGCAGATCGGCCGCCGACACCAGTGCGCGCCGGACATCGTCGAAGTCCTCCCAGGCCACGAACGGCACCCCGTCCGCCTCGCAGAACGCCACCAGATCGAGCTTCGCGAACGTGACGTCGGCGTAGAGCGCGCCGTAGCGATCCGTCTGTCCCTCGCCGACGAACGCGACCGGTCCGCGCTCCTGGTACCGCAGGACCGCCTGCATCTTGCACGTCCCGCACCCGACGCAGACCGGGTGCGCGTTCACGAACCGCAGCCCATCGGGGCGGTCGTCGCGCCACGCCTGCTCGTTCGAGATGACCGTCACGTGGCCGAGCCCGGCCGCTCGCATCATCGGCTCGATGTAGAACGCGAACCCGTCGGACACGATCGCGACGTCGACGTCGTTCGCCTCGCACCAGTTGACGAACGGCGGGAACGTCGGATCGAGCATCCCGTGCTCGAGCGCGAACGCGATCAGCGTCTCTCGGTCGGCGTCGAGCATCCGGTCCTGCGCCTGGATCGCTTCGCGCAGCCCGATCTCGCCGCGCGCGAACGCCTCGTCGTAGGTGTGCCACGACGGATCGCCGAACGTCGCGAGGAGCGACGCCGTGACGTCGACCTTCGACGCCGTGCCGTCGAAGTCCACCAAGACGGATCGGACCGGAAGCATCGAGGGAGCCTACCGGCAGGGTTCTCGCCTGGGACGATGGCGGTATGGACGTGCAGGAACGGATCGCGATCGGGTTCGCCGAGGCGGATCGGAAGCGGCGGGCCAACGTGCCCGGCGCGGAGGTGTTCGAGATCGACGGGCTCCTGCTCGCGTTCGCCAACGTGCCCGACCCACCGGTGAACGCCGTGCACGTCCTCTCGGAGCCGGCGGATCCGGTCGCGGCGTTCACGGCCGCCGAGCACGCGTTCCGCGAGCGCGACCGTCCGATCGGCGTGGACGTCGCCGTCGGACGGCATCCCTCGGTGGACGATGCGATCCGAGAGATCGGGCTCACGCGGTTGTTCGCGTGGCCGGGGATGGCGGTCGACGTGGCCGCCCTGCCGGAGGCCGTGCTCCCCGACGGCATCCGCGTGGAGCCGGTCACCGACGAGCGGGGCGCTGCCGCGATCGCGCACGTCGAGCAGGTGGGGTTCGGCTCCGAGCAGGAGATCGCCGAACGGTTCTACGCCGCGTCGTCGTACCCCGTGGAGGGCGGACGGTCGTTCGTGGCGTGGGACGGGGACGACCCCGTCGGCATGGCGGCCGCGTACCTGCACGAGGGTGCGATCGGGATCTTCGGCGTCGCGGTGGTGCCGGCAGCGCGCCGCCGGGGGATCGCCTCGGCGTTGTCGGTGATCGCCGCGCGCGCGTTCCCGGCCGATCTCGCCTGGCTCCACACGGACGACGCCCAGGCCCGCTCCGTCTACGAGCGGCTCGGGTTCCGCGAGGTCGCGCAGTGGGAGGTCTGGATCCGGAGGCGTGCGTAGCTCGCTGCGCCTCGGGGCGTGTCCGGCACCGGACGTATACTCGCCCGCGTGACCGTGCTAGGCGGGGAGCCAGCGGTGCCCTGTACCCGAAATCCGCTTCTGCGGGGCTGAATCCCCGTCCGAGGCCCGGATGGTCCGGGGCAGCTCTGGGCACGGAGCGTTGATGGTTCGGGTCCTGCGCGACGCCAACCTGCGAACCCGGTCAGATCCGGAAGGAAGCAGCCGTAAGCGGGCGCTGGCGGGTGCCGTAGGGGTGCCTGACCGGAGCTACCGGTCCAGGAAGCGTCCGAGTCGTCCGTGGTCGACGACGGGTGCACGGTCACTTCTCTAGTGTGGGGAGCCACGTGGCGGAGGAGAAGCAACACCAGGCGCTGTACCGGCGGTACCGGCCGCAGACACCGAGCGAGGTGCTGGGGCAGGAACACGTCATCCGGGCACTGACGGGCGCCATCCGCGAGGACCGCCTGCACCACGCGTTCCTGTTCTGCGGGCCCCGGGGCACCGGCAAGACGTCCACGGCCCGGATCCTGGCGAAGATGGTCAACTGCGAGAACGGTCCGACGGCCGAGCCGTGCGGCGTCTGCACGCAGTGCGTCGCGATCCGCGAGGGCCAGCACCTGGATGTCATCGAGATCGACGCGGCCTCGCACGGCGGTGTCGAGGACGCGCGCGAGCTCCGCGAGCGCGCCCCCACGGCTCCCGCGATGGGTCGCGAGAAGGTCTACATCATCGACGAGGCGCAGCGGCTGTCCCGCGAGGCGTTCGACGCGCTGCTCAAGGTGTTCGAAGAGCCGCCGGTGGGTGTGCGATTCGTGCTGGCCACGACCGAGCCCCACAAGATGCCGGCGACCATCGTGGGCCGGTGCCAGCGGTTCGAGTTCCGGCGGCTCACCATGGAGACGCTCGCGGAGCAGCTCGAGGCGATCTCCGCGTCCGAGGGCCGCACCATCACCAGGTCCGCGGCGCTCGCGATCGCACGCCAGGCGGAGGGCTCGTCCCGCGACGCGCTCTCGCTGCTGGATCAGGCGAGCGTCATGGGCGGCGAGACGATCGACGACGCGGTGGTCCAGTCGCTCCTGGGCGCCCCGCGCGGCGAGGTCCAGCACGAGCTCGCCGACGCCATCGCGGTGGGCGATGCCCGGACCGCGTTCGAGATCGTCAACCGGCTGGTGCAGGACGGCCAGGACCTACGGAACGTGACCGCCGAAGCCCTGGCCCACTTCCGCAACCTGCTCCTCGTCAAGACCGCTCCCGGCCAAGAAGACCTGCTCGACATCCCGGCCGACGGCTACGAACAGCTCCGGGTCCAGGGTGAGAAGTTCACCCCCGGCGAGATCGCCCGCGTGATCTCGCTCCTGCTTGCGGCCCAGAACGACATGCGCTGGACCACCTCCCCCCGCCTCTCGCTCGAACTCGCGCTCGTCCGCGCCACCATCCCCGAGACCGATCCGAACCCCGCCGGCGTCGTCGCCCGCCTCGAACGCCTCGAACGCCTCGCCAACCTGGATGTGGCGTCGTCATCCGGCGTGGTGCCGGCGGGCGGCACGTCGGACACGGCGACTATTCCGGTCCTCGCTCCTTCGGAGCTCCGGTCCTCAGGGTCGCCGCTTACCGACGCACCGCCCCCCGTCTCCGTTCCGGAGGCGGCCGCCGACGTCACGTCTGCGGAGGGAGGGGTCGCGCGGAGGGGCGACCCTGAGGAGCGGAGCCGCGAAGCGGCGAGCAGCGCAGACGGAGCCCCGACGAGCGACCCCGACCGTCGCTGCCGAGTCGCTGACGAGGGTGTGCAGACGCAGGTGCACGCGGCGGATGCGGGGAGCGTGGACGTGGCGATGCTGCGGCGGGGGTGGCCGTCGTTGATGGAGCACCTGCAGTCGACGCGGAAGATGATCCTGAAGGCGTCGCTGGAGAGCGCGACGGTCGCGACCTACGACGGGGAGACGCTGGAGCTGGCGTTCCCGCCGGCGAAGACGTTCACGGTCGAGAAGGTCATGGGCAAGACGGACGAGCTGCAGCAGGCGCTGGCCGATCTCTTCGGCATCCGGCCCGCCATCACCTGCGTGGTCCGTGAGGCGCGGGACAACGCCGATGGACCGACGTTGCTCGAGATCGTCGACGACGAGGATCCGCCGTCGGACGAAGAGGCGCTGCGGCGCGTGCAGGAGATGTTCGGCGCGCAGGTGACCGCCCCGTCGTCCGAGTCCGGGGACTAGCCGGTGGCGTACGAAGGCCCGATCCAGGAGCTGATCGACGAGCTGGCCAGGCTCCCCGGCGTGGGGCCGAAGTCCGCGCAGCGGCTCGCGTTCTGGTTGGTGAAGGCGCCCGCCGAGGACGCCAAGCGCCTGGCCGCCGCGATCGTGCAGGCGAAGGACCGCATCGCGTTCTGCCGCGAGTGCGGCAACGTTGCCGAGGGCGACCTGTGTCGCGTCTGCGCCGACGCGTCGCGTGATGCCACCGTCTTGTGTGTCGTCGAGGAGCCGAAGGACGCTGCGACGATCGAGAAGGCATCGCTGATCAAGGGGCGCTATCACATCCTCGGCGGGGCGATCAGCCCGCTCGACGGGATCGGCCCCGACGACCTCCGCGTGCAGGAGCTCCTGGATCGCGTGGAACGTGACCACGTCACCGAGGTCATCCTGGCCACGAACCCCAACCTCGAAGGGAACGCGACCGCGATGTACGTCGCCGCGCTGCTGAAGCCGGCGGGCATCCGTGTGACGCGGCTGGCGAGCGGCCTCCCGGTGGGCGGCGACCTGGAGTACGCCGACGAGGTGACGCTCTCTCAGGCCCTCGAAGGCCGCCGCGAGATGTGATGGACGCGGCTCGGCCGACCGCCGTCCAGGTCGCCGACCGCGCGCTCGTCCTCTACGCGCTCGTTCGCCGCGGCTACATCGAACACATCATCGCGAACACCAGCGGCGAACCGCTGCGCATCCGCCAGGGAGAGACGGCACGCGAGGAAACGGATCGCTGGCTCGAGCGTGAATCGCTGCGTGACGCGCTGACCGAGGTCGAGGAACGCTTGTTCGACGCACCGTCCGGTTCGTGGCCTGCGAGCGCCACCGCAGACGCCATGTGGCGCAAGGAATCCCTGGGTGCGCTGCTCTGGGCGCTGCAACACGTCGCCGAGATGCCCCCGTACGATCGCGAGTTCGATCAGGCGGTGTTGGACGACGCGATCGTGCGTTACGGCTCGGTGTCCGGGTTCAAGACCGAAGGACTGCTCCGCGACGACGAGGACCTGGATCGCGCGTGGATGGAGGCGGATGCCTGGGTCGGCGCGACCGAGGACCGTGGTGGCGAGGATGCCACGATCGCGTCGGTTGCCGCGGAGCGCTACCGGGCGCTCAGCTGGCTGCGCGACGCCGGCGCACCGCAGCCGTGATCAGCCAGACGATCAGCCCCAGCGCCGCGAGCGGCAGCAGGTAGCCCAGCCCGATCACCACGGCCGACACCACGTTCAAGAACCCCTGGATCGACCGATCCCACGCGCTGCCCAGGCTCGGGTTCTCCACGTCGCTCGTCTGTTGGAGCTGCGCGGCGTCTTCCTCATGCAGCTCCACGCGAACCGTCGCCTCGGCCACCTGATCGTCGATGAAGTTCAGCTGGCCCTGGATCTGCTCGACCTCCAGCTCCACCTGGCTCAGGCGGTTCTGCACGGTGATCGTCTCCTGGATCGTCGTCGCCTGCGCCATCAGGTTCCGCAGCACGGTCCGCTGGCCGATCGCGTTCTCCAGCCGCGCCTTGAGGTCGATGTACTGCGCGGTGACGTCCTTACCGGTGATGGATTGCGCCTGCACCACGCCGATGGCGCGGAGCGCGACCATGGCATCGTCGAATCGCTTGGCCGGGATGCGGAGGACGAGCGTGCCGCGGCGCTGCCCGCGGGTCTGCGAGGAGAGCACGAACCCGCCGTTGTTCTGCGCGATGCGCGTGGCGGCCGCGAACCCCTTCGAGAAGTCGTCCTTCGGCACCTGGATCGACATCGAACCGTCCCGGATGATCTTGGAGATGTCCGTTCCCTGCTCGCCGGTGACCGCGGCGAGGCCCTGACCGATCGACGGCCGCGCGACACCGGCAGCCCGGCTGCTCCCGAGGCGCCCAGCACCGGCCCGAGCTGCCGCTCGTTGCCCGCCGGGGTAGACGAGGCCGCCTGCCCCGCGTCGTCTGCCGAGCTCCCGAGACCGCCGTTCGTCGCGAACATCCCGATGAGGCCAGCGACCACGAGGAACCCGATCACGCCTGCGGCGACCGTTCCCCAGCCGCCCCATGAGCGACCGCGACGGACCGGCGGTGCCGCCTGCCTCCACTTCTCCCGCGACGCGACTTGCTGCAGGTCGCGATCGAGCGTACGGAGGTATTCGATGTCGGTCTTCATGGGGTCTCCACCTCCGCTGCGGGCCGGAGCCCGCGTTCCTGCAGCTCGATCGCCAGGCGCCGCAGGCCGCGGCTCACGCGCTGGCGCGCGTTGTCCTCGGTGCACGCGAGCTGTCGCGCGACCTCGGGGTACGCCAGGCCGCCGATCACGTGCAGCTTCAGTGCCTCGCGCTGATCGCTCGAAAGCGTCTCTAGGGCGTCGACGAGCGCGTCCTTGATCGGGGCGAAGTCGACGAGGTCCTCGATCCGCTCGTAGTCCTCGGGCGGGAGCGAACGCTCGGGCATCCCTAGCTTGCGCCGTGCGTCGGAGTCCACACGCCCGGCGCGGAAGAACCGTCCGAGCTGGTGACGAGCGACCCCGTACAGCCATGCCACGCCGTTCACCCCCGTGTCCGTGTAGGTCTGCCTGGAGGCGAACGCCTGCGCGAACGTCTCCGCCGTGAGCTCTGCGGCCGCTTCCGGATCCAGCGTCCGGCGCGCGAAGTACCGAAGGATGTCCTCGGCGTGCCGCCGATAGAGCTCGGTGAACGACTCGGGATCCTCGCGGGACGCCAAGAGCAGCTCGCTATCGGTACGTTCCGTGCTCACGGCCTCCCTCTCGTCCGGCTCACCGCGGATGGACCGGCCGTCCTGCCCGTACCATGCCGCAGACGTCCCCGGTTGTGACACCCAACCTCGACCTGTGGAGGAGACGCCCGATGAGCGACGCGCAGTTCCCGGCCGACACCTTTCCGCGGCAGCAGGCACGGACCCGGCGATACACGTTGGGCCGCCCACGGACGTTCACCGTGGCGGAAGACGGCTCACGCGTGGCGTTCCTCCGTTCACGGGCGAGCGACGACCCGGTCGGTTGCCTCTGGGTCTTCGACGTGGCCTCCTCGACCGAGCGGGTGGTCTTCGACCCCGCCGGTTCGGGCGAGGAGCATCTCTCGGCGGAGGAGCGTGATCGTCGCGAGCGGCGACGCGAATCCCTCACGGGGGTGACCGACTACGCCACCGATCGTGCGGGGTCGATCGCGACGTTCGCGATGGACGGTGGACTCCACGTGGCGGATCTGGTGAACGGAGGCGCCCGCCGCGTGGACATCGGCGCGGACGATCCGTTCGATCCGCGCCCGGACCCGACCGGGCGGCACATCGCATACGTCGCGGGCGGGGCGCTCCGTGTGGTGGGCACGGACGGCGCGGACGACCACGAGCTGGCGTCCGATCCTGACCCCGACGTGTCCTGGGGCCTCGCGGAGTTCGTCGCGGCCGAGGAGATGGAGCGTCTGCGCGGCTACTGGTGGTCGCCGGAAGGGGATCGGCTCGCGGTCGCTCGCGTCGACGAACGCCCCGTAGACATCTGGCATATCGCCGCGCCGGTCGACCCCGGGGCGCCGTCGCGTCCGGTCCGCTATCCGGGTGCCGGCACCGACAACGCCGTCGTCACGCTCGCGATCGTCGACCTGGCCGGCCGACGCGTCGACGTCGAGTGGGACCGCGACGCCTTCCCGTACCTGGTGAACGTGGACTGGAACGCGCACGGCCCGCTGACCGTGCTGGTGGAGTCGCGGGATCAGCGCACGATGCAGATCCTGCGGGTCGATCCCGACACCGGCGCGAACGCGCTCGTCCGCGAGGACCACGACGACCGGTGGCTCGACATCACGGTCGGTGTCCCGGCCTGGCTTCCCGATGGCCGCCTGGTGCGCACGGTGGACGTCGACGACACCAAGCGGCTGACGTTCGACGACGAGCCCGTGACGCCCGTCGGCCTGCAGGTGGCGCAGGTCCTCGATGTCGGCGAGGGTGTCGTGTTCCGCGCGAACGAGGATCCCACCGAGACGCACGTGTGGCGCGTCGACGTCGCCGGCACGCTGACGCGACTCACCGATGAGCCGGGGGTGCACACGGCTGTCGTCGGCTCGAACGTCACGGTGCTGACGTCGGCCACCATGACCGGCCTGCCCTCCACCCGCGTGCTCGTCGACGGTGCGTCCGTCGGCGTGATCGCGTCCACGACCGAAACCCCCGTGCTCTTCACGGCCCCGACGTTCTTCGTCGGCGGTGCGCGCGAACTCCGCATGTCGCTCTTCACGCCCGGCAGTGCCGAGCCCGATGGTCCGCTGCCGGTGTTGCTGGACCCCTACGGGGGTCCGCACTTCGCGGTCGTCCAGAAGGTGCTCACGCTGCAGCTCGAGTCGCAGTGGTTCGCGGACCAGGGGTTCGCGGTGCTCGTGATCGACGGGCGGGGAACCCCGGGTCGCGGTCCGGGCTGGGATCGCGAGGTGTACCGGAACCTCGCGGATCCCGTGCTCCAGGACCAGGTCGACGGGCTGCACGCCGCTGCGGAGGCGCATCCGTTCATCGACCTCGATCGGGTCGCGATCCGCGGCTGGTCCTTCGGCGGGTTCCTGGCGGCGATGGCGGTGCTGCGACGGCCCGACGTCTTCCACGCGGCGGTCAGCGGTGCTCCCGTCACGGACGGCACGCTCTACGACACGCACTACACCGAGCGGTACCTGGGCATGCCCGACACCGACGTCGAGGCGTACGCGCGCTACCGCCTGCTCGACGACGCGCCGAACCTCACGCGGCCGCTCCTCCTGATCCACGGGCTCGCCGACGACAACGTCTACGTGGCGAACACGCTGCGGTTGTCGAAGGCGTTGCTGGAGGCCGGCAGGCTCCACTCGGTGATCCCGCTCTCCGGTATCACGCACGCGCCGAGTCGGCCGGAGGTCGCCGAGAACCTGTTGCTCCTGCAGGTCCGCTTCCTCCGCCAGGCGCTCGGGCTCCCCGAACCGGACGTGGCCGATCGGGCGTGAGCCCGCTGCTAGGCTGGCCCCGACCGCGAACGGAGGCCTCGCCAGCGTGCCCATCATCGTGCAGAAATACGGCGGAACGTCGGTCGGGACGACCGAACGGATCCAGGCCGTCGCCGATCGAGTGGTCCGTGCCAAGGAGGACGGGTACCAGGTCATCGTGGCCGTCTCCGCCATGGGCGACACCACCGACGACCTGCTCGCGATGGCGAAACAGATCGCGCTCGTCCCCGAGCCTCGCGAGCTGGACATGCTGCTCACCGCCGGCGAGCGGATCGCGATGTCGTTGCTCGCGATCGCGATCAACGCGCGGGGCTGCAAGGCCGCCTCATACACCGGTTCGCAGGCCGGCATCATCACGGACACGCAACACGGCGCGGCGCGGATCGTCGAGATCCGACCCACACGCATCCTGGGATCGCTGGGCGAGGGCAACGTCGTGATCGTGGCCGGGTTCCAAGGGCTCTCGACGAATTACGACATCACCACGCTCGGCCGCGGTGGGTCCGACACGACCGCCGTGGCCATGGCGGCGGCGGTCGGCGCCGAGGTCTGCGAGATCTACACCGACGTCGAAGGCGTCTTCACCGCCGACCCCAGGATCGAACCCGCCGCGCGGAAGGTGCAGACGATCTCCTACGAAGAGATGCTCGAACTCTCGGCCGCCGGCGCCAAGGTCCTGAGCTCGCGGTCGGTGGAGTACGCTCGGCGGCACGGCGTGATCATCCACGTGCGGTCGTCGTTCGAGGACGAGCCGGGCACGTGGGTGCGGGAGGTGGACGAGCAGCAGATGGAAGGCGTGCTGATCTCGGGCGTGGCGCTCGACAACGACGAGGCCAAGGTCACGCTGGATCGCGTCCCCGATCGGCCGGGCGTGGCAGCGACCGTGTTCCGCGCCATCGCCGGCGAGGGCATCAGCGTCGACATGATCGTGCAGAACGTGTCACACGAAGGCGCCACCGACCTGTCGTTCACCGCTCCGCTCGCCGAGATCCCGCGCCTGGAGCCGGTGATGGAGCGGGTCGTGAAGGAGATCGGCGCCACGCGATTCTCGATCGACGACGAGATCTCCAAGGTGTCGCTCGTCGGCGCCGGGATGAAGTCCCATCCGGGCGTGGCGGCAGACCTCTTCGACGCGCTGGCCGAGGACGGGATCAACATCGAGATGATCTCCACGTCGCCGATCCGTATCTCGTGCGTGATCCGCAAGGCGGACGCGGAGCAGGCCGTGCGGACGATCCACGCGCGGTTCGAGTTGGATCGCGACGGAGCCCGGCCGACCGACGCGCCGTGAGCCTCCCGCCGCCCCCGATACCCGACCCGCCCTCGATCCCGCCACCGCCGGAGCTCCGTCCTCCCGACGACGACACCCGGCCGTCGCGCACCCCGCTGGTCGTGGGCGTGCTGCTCGCGGTCCTGCTGCTCGGTGGCGGCGGGCTCCTGTGGAGCTGGGCCAACCAGCCTTCGATCTGTCACGACGCGAGCGTCACGTCCGAGCGGTTCGGCTACTGCATCACGTGCCGGAAGGGTGGCGCGTGGCGGATGTCGGCGACGACCTCCCGGCCGACCAGCTGTTCCGGCCCGACGGCGCGACCACGCTGATGATCCAGGCGGTCGATACCCGACGAGACCTGCGGTCGTTCGCCGAGGACGTTCGCGGGTTGCAGACCGACAACGGCCTGAACCTCGAGCGGATCCGGACGCTCACGGTCGCCGGCGTCGACGCGCTGCGGTGGGACGCCACCCTCGGAGCCTCCGGGGACATCACGACGCGGACGATCGTGTTCGCGCGCGACGGCATCGCCTGGCGGCTCCAGTTCGCCGATGTCACGGATGCGTTCGACGAGAGCGTCGCCGATCTGGATCGGATGCTCGGGTCGTGGCGGTTCCGCTGAGCTGAACGGATCGCCCGGTACGATGGATGTCTATGAAGGTCGCGGTCGTCGGAGTCACCGGTGCCGTCGGCAGGGAGATCACCCGCATCCTCGAAGAGCGGAGCTTCCCCGTCGACACGTTCGTCCCGCTCGCCTCCGCGCGCTCCGCGGGGCGCACCGTGCGGTTCGCGGACGACGAGCACGAGGTGCGGGAGCTGTCGCTGGAGGCGCTCGCCGGTGTGGATGTCGCGTTGGTCTCCGCCGGGGCCGACGTCTCACGCTCGTTCATCCGTGAGGCCGCCGCCGCCGGGACCACGTGCATCGACAACTCCAGCGCGTTCCGGATGGAGCCGGACGTGCCGCTGTCGATCCCCGAGGTGAATCCCGAGGCCCTGGAGGGCGATCCGAAGATCGTCGCCGTCCCGAACTGCACCACGGTCACCGCGTTGCTGGCGATCGGCCCGCTCCACCGCGCGGCGGGCTTGCGCTCTCTGATGATCTCGTCGTACCAATCCGTGTCCGGCGCCGGATGGAAGGGCACCCGCGAGCTGGTGGAGCAGATCGACAAGCTCCACGGGCAGGAGGAGGACCTGGGCCATCCCGACGCGGCCGTGCTCCCCGTGGGGGAGGTCTTCGGCAAGACGATCGCGTACAACGTGGTCGCGAAGATCGGCGAGTTCGGACCCGACGGGTACACCGGAGAAGAGACCAAGATCATGGCCGAGCCCCGGAAGATCCTGGGCCTCCCGGACCTCCACGTCGTGGCGACGGCGGTCCGCGTGCCGGTCCCCGTGGGTCACGCCGTGGTGTTGGTCGCGGAGTTCGACCGGGCGATCGGCGCCGATGAGGCGCGCGACCTGTTGCGGAGCGCGCCCGGCGTCGAGCTGCGCGACGATCCGGCGAACGACGTCTATCCCAGCCCGCTCGAGGCGGCCGGTCTCGACGTGGCGCTCGTGGGACGGATCCGTCAGGTGCCCGACCGCGCCGACGCGCTCACGGTGTTCAGCTGCGCCGACAACTTGCGCATGGGCGCGGCCCTCGACGCCGTGCACATCGCGGAACACCTGTTCCTGCGCTGAGACACCGCGGCGCGTACGGAGCCTCGACGTGTCTGACACCGGACTAGTTGTCGTCGGTCGGTTGGCCGCCGGGCCCGACGCCCTCGGCCAGCGGCTTCACGAACCACCGGCCGTAGTCGGACCATCCCTCTCGGGCGTAGAAGGCGATCGTCGCCTCACGCCACTCCGCGGTGACCAGCGCCATGCGGAAGCACCCTCGCTTGCGGGCGAGCGCCTCGGCGCCGCTGAGCAATCGGGTGCCCACACCTTCGCGTCGGGCGCGCTCGGTGACGACCAGGTCGTTGATGCGCGCCTGCGGGCGATGATCTCCCAGGCGTTGGTGGTACTCCATGTCGACGACCCCTACCACCTCGCCGTCCAGCTCCGCGACCAACGTGACGCTGTCCAGTCGTCGGAGATGTCCACCGAACTGCATGCGGTGCGTGGGGTCATCGGCGGTCCCGGCGGCCACGCCGCGGCCGAGCTCCACGAGCAGGGAGGCGACCGCGCTCCAATCATCGGCTCTCGCGGCGCGCACGATCACGGTCATCGAGCCCTCATCCGCTCGGCCTAGAAGAAGAACGGACACCAGGGGTCGGGGCCTGCCAGCAGCTGCTGCAGCCCCGGAACGGCGGGGTCGTCGCGGCGCAGGTATCCCAGACGGACGGCGTCGGGCACCGTGAGGAAGCCGGTGAACAGCGTCGACAGGATGCCGATCGGCAGCGCCGCGACCCGGGCATCCGGCGCCGGTTCCACCTGCGCTTCGCCGGCGCGCACGATCAACCGCCACGGTCCCGCGTTCTCCGGGAACGCCGGATCGTGCACCGCCACCACCACCTCCGCATCGAGCGGCGGATACCCGCGTGTGGCGAGCGCCGTCCGCACGTCGAGCAGCCGGAGCATCCAGCGGAACCGGAACGGGGTCGTGATCTGCTGCTCCGGGACAAGCATGGCGATGGCATCCTCCGGCGGGCCGCACCATTGGACCCACAGCCCCACGCCACGGAACGACCGGAAGTAGGCGAGCAGCGCGCGTGTGGCACGTTCCGTGATCGCGCAGAACGCCTGGCATTCCAGGCCGAAGTCGATCTCCAGGTGACCGCCCTCGGCGTCGGCGTAGCGGAACGACGCGAACCCTTCGACCGTTCCGTCCTCCCCACGGACCACGACGGCGCGCGTGATCGCCTCGCCGAACGGGCGAAGGATCCGTCGGGTCCACCAACCGTCGTCCGTGGGCTCCAACGGCCCGTTCCCGTGTCGCGCCCACTCTCGGTAGCAGGCGCGCAGTCCTTCGAGGTCGCGATCGAGGTCGAGCTCGACGACGGCGGGGAGGTCATCTCCCAGGTCGGACGGGATCGCCTCCAGCGCCAGGCGATGCTCGCTGAACGTTCCGCCGAGCTCGAAGCCGATCGAGCGATAGGGGCGCAGGACCGCCGGATACAACGCGCTGACCGATGCTCCTTCGTCTCGGGCGTCCCGTAGGACCCGGAGCACCACCTCGCTGCCCAGGCCCGCCCCGCGATGCTCGGGCAGCGTCGCCACGGCGTACACGCCCGACATCATCAGATCGCGCCCGCCGAACCACTGACGGAACCGATACCCGGCCGCCGTTGCCACGATCCGGCCGTCCACGTACGCGCATCGATGGTCCACGAGCGGCGTCGTCGCGCCGCGCTCCTCCGCCCATGACCGAGGGAAGTTGAGCGAGGTGCGGAGCACATCGATCACCTGTGTGCGCTCGTCCTCGATCGGCGTCCGGATCTCGGCGGTCATCGGGGCTCGCAGCCGCATGGGAGCTTCCCGCACCGCGGACAACCGTGCGCGTATCTCGCGGCCGCCTCGTCCAGATCGACCCCTTCCAGGTTCGCGAGCGAGGCCAGCCACGCCAGCACATCGCCGAACTCGTGGATCAGGTTGTCGCGATCGCCGGTTCGGAGCGCGCGCGCGAGCTCGCCGACCTCCTCGGTGAGCCAGCGGAACGTGGCGTCCCGCCCGCGCGCGGCATCGCGCTCCACGTACGTGGCACGCATCGTCTCCTGGAGGTCGTGGATGTCCATGGAGCCGACGAGTCTAAATGGCGAGCGCCAAGGCTCGGCCGCGGCGTGGACTTGTCTACCATCTGGTAGATAGCGTATAATCTGCCGCATGGTAGAGAACCGATGGCCACGGCGGCTTCGCTCGATCGTTGATCGCCTGACGGGCAAGACGATCTTGCTGACCGGGGTCACGGGGTTCCTGGGGCAGGTCATCTTCGAACGGCTGATCGGTGAGGTCCCCGAGGGCCGGATCGTCCTCTTGGTCCGCTCACAGACCGGTTCTACGTCGCGCGAACGCGTCGAGTACCTCTTCCGCAAGCCGGCGTTCGACGTCTTGCGTGACCGCTTCGGCGACGATGGGCTGCGCGCGATCCTGGACGAACGGGTCACGATCGTGGACGGTGACTTCTCCCGCGGTGTGCCGCAGCTCCCGGGCGACATCGACATCGCGATCCACTCGGCCGCGACCGTGTCGCTTCGATCCGCCGATCGACGAGGGGTTCCAGACGAACCTGTTCGGCGCGATGAACCTGTACCGCGGTGTGATCGACAGCGGATCGCGGCCGTGCTTGGTGCACGTCTCCACCGCCTACGTCGCAGGCGTCGCGAAGGGCGTGGTCCCGGAGGACACGCTCGACCACAAGGTGGATTGGCGGACCGAGGGCGAGCTCGCGCTGCAGGCGCGACGCGACGTGGAGGCCCAGTCTCGACGGCCCGAGATGCTCGACGACTTCATGGACAAGGCGTCGAAGGAACACTCGCGCGCCGGTCCGATGACGGTGGCCGAAGAGGCCGAGCAGCGCCGCAAGGATTGGGTCTCGAAGCGGCTGACGCGCTACGGCCGGTCGCGCGCGCGCTCGCTCGGCTGGCCCGACGTCTACACGTTCACGAAGGCCATGGGCGAGCGGGCCGTGGAGGAGCTCGCCGACCTCGAGGACCTGCCGCTGTCCATCGTTCGGCCGTCCATCATCGAGAGCGCGCTGTTCCACCCGGCGCCCGGCTGGATCGACGGCTTCAAGATGGCGGACCCGATCATCCGGGCGTACGGCTGGGGCAGATCCCGGAGTTCCCCGGCATCCCGGAAGGGATCGTCGACATCATCCCGGTCGACATGGTGGTGAACGCGATCCTCGCCGTCGCGGGCACCCCGCCCGAGCCGCGACGCCCGGCCTACTACCACGTGAGCTCGGGCAGCCGGAACCCGCTCCAGTACCACGAGCTCTACCGGTACGTGCGCGCGTACTTCGAGGCGCATCCGCTGCCGGAGCGCGGGCGCGGCGAGCACAAGGTGCCGGAGTGGTCGTTCCCCGGCAGCCTGAGCGTCGAGCGGATGATCGATCGCGCGGACAAGCTGACCGACGTGGCCGAGAAGATCGTGACGCACATGCCCAAGTCGAAGCGCATGCGCGACCTGGTCTCGCGCGTGGATCGCGACAAGGCGCGCGTGGAGTTCGTGAAGCGCTACTCGGATCTGTACGGCGCGTACACCGAGGCCGAGGTGATCTACACCGACGATCGCATGCTCGCGCTGTCGGACTCGCTCACGCCGGAGGATCGCGAGCGGTTCCCGTTCGACTCCGCGATCATGGATTGGCGGTACTACCTGCAGGATGTGCACTCCCCGGCGGTGACCCAGAGCCTCCGCGAGCTGTCCCGACGCGAACGCCAGACGCCGACCGTCAAGATCCAGGAACGCGAACATCCGGTCGTCGCGCTCTTCGACATGGAGGGCACGATCATCACGTCGAACGTCGTCGAGTCCTACGTCTGGACGCGGATGGCCGACCTGCCTCCCGACGAGTGGCCGCGCGAGCTCGTGAGCGTGTTCGGGAAGATCCCGTCCTACCTGCAGATCGACCGGCGCGACCGCGGGGACTTCCTCCGGACGTTCTTCCGCCGGTACGAGGGCGCGTCCGTCGAGGGCGTCCAGCGGTTGATCGACCACCACGTGGGCGAGTTCATGCTCCAGAAGGCCAGCTCCGCCGCTATCCGCCGGATCCGCGAACACCGCGCGGCCGGTCACCGGACGATCCTCATCACGGCTGCCGCGGAGATCTTCGTCCGACCGCTGGCGCCGCTGTTCGACATCGTGATCGGGTGCGAGCTCGAGGTGCGTGACGGCCGATATACCGGGTTCATGGCCTCGCCGCCACTCGTCGGTGAGGCGCGCGCCGCGTGGCTGCGTCGCTACGCGGACCAGGAGGGCGTCGACCTGAAACAGTCGTACGCGTACGCCGACTCGTACTCCGACCTTCCGCTCCTGCGGGCCGTGGGCAACCCCGTGGCCGTGTCTCCGGACTCCGCGCTCTATCGATACGCGCGCAGGCGGCGCTGGCCGATCGAGCCGTGGGCGATGTCGAAAGGCATGCCGCGCGTCCGCTTCCCGAGGCCGGCGGTCCGATGACGTCTCGAGATGCAGCGGCGGTGGCCTGATGGCGCTCGCGCTCGAGCTCTTCCGATCGGCACCGCGGTACCTCGCCGCGCGCGCGGTCGGCACGAAGGCTCCCGGCCTGGTGGCGGGACCGCTGGCGCCGCTCCGCCTCGCGAACCGGTCGGACCCCGCGCCTCGTGACGAGCGCTGGACCCGGGTGAAGCCGGCGCTCGCCGGGATCTGCGGCAGCGACCTGTCGACGCTGGCCGGGAAGTCCTCGTTCTACTTCTCACCGCTGGTGTCGCTGCCGTTCGTACCCGGACACGAGGTGGTCGGGGAGGTACTGGATGACGTCGAGGGCTTCTCCGCCGGCGACCGTGTCGTGCTCTCGAGCGTCCTGAACTGCGCGACACGCGGGCTGGATCCGTGTCCGAACTGCCGGCTCGGTGCGTTCAACCGATGTGACGCCGTGACGACCGGCGACCTGAAGGCCGGTCTGCAGACGGGGTACTGCACCGACACCGGCGGCGGATGGAGCCGGATGATGGTGGCGCACCACTCGCAGCTGCACCGGGTTCCCGACTCCATGAGCGACGACGTTGCCGTGTTGCTGGAGCCGTTCGCGTGCGCGATCCACGCGGCGCTCCGCGCGAACGTCCCCGACGGCGGTTCGGTGCTCGTGGTCGGCGCGGGCACCGTCGGCATCCTCACGCTCTTGGCCGTGAAGCTCCTCACCCGTGCGGACCACGTGATCGTGGCCGCCAAGCACTCCGCGCAACGCGTGGCGGCCCGTCTGGCGGGCGCGGACGTCGTGGTGGTTCCGGAGCACGCGGTCAAAGCGGTGCGTCGCTCCGAGCACGCGATGAAGCTCACGCCCGAGCGCGGGATGGACTTCCTGTTGGGCGGCGTGGACGTGGCGATCGAGTCGACCGGCTCCAAGAGCGCTCTGGACCTGGCGCTCCGCACCACCAAAGCCGGCGGGCGGGTCGTGTTGAGCGGCATCCCGGGCCCGGGCGCTGACCTCACGCCGGTCTGGTTCCGCGAGCTGGAGCTCGTGGGCGCGTACACCAGTGGCACCGAGCGCGTCGGCGAGGTCGACCGTTCGACGTTCGACATGGCGATCGAGCTGGCGAGCGGCCTGCCGATGCTCTCCGACATGGTCGGGGCGCGGTACCCGCTCGCTCGCTGGCGTGAGGCGATCGATCACGCATTGGGAGCCGGCAGGCTCGGCACGTTCAAAGTGGCGTTCGCGCCCCAAGAGACCTAACGAGGAGACGACAGACCGATGCCCAGACCCGGATTCGTGTTGGAGGTCGACGAACGGACCCCGCCCCTGTTGGTGCACCAAGGGGAGGGGTTCCGGCTGCAACGGTTCCCGCTCGGGTCGCGCGTGGTGTACCCGCCGGATTCCTTGCCCGGCATCAAGGACGTGAACGGGGCGATCCGCCACGCGTTGCTGAACCCGATCGATGCCGAGCCGCTCACCGAGCTGCTCACGCCAGGTATGAAGCTGACGATCGCGATCGACGACATCTCGCTCCCGCTCCCGCCCGATGACGACACCCGACATCCGTCAGCGGATCATCGAGCACGTGATCGAGCTGGCGGCGCGCAAGGGTGTGGAGGACGTCAAGCTGGTCGTCGCCAACGCGCTGCACCGGCGCATGACCGCCGACGAGATCAAGCGGATGGTCGGAGAGCGCGTGTTCCGCTCGTTCTGGCCGGACGACCTGGCGAACTTCGATGCGGAGGATCGCGACGAGCTGACCGAGATCGGCGTCACCGATCAGCACGAGGTGGTCGAGATCTCGAAGCGCGCGGCGGACTCCGACCTGATCGTGTACGTGAACATCAACCTCGTGGCGATGGACGGCGGCCACAAGTCCGTGGCGGTCGGGCTGGCGAGCTACCGGAGCCTGAAGCACCACCACAACGTCGAGACCATGATGCATTCGCGCTCGTACATGGACCCGCGTCCTGGGCACAGCGCGATCAACGACTCAGCCACGAGGATGGGGCGCTTGTTGGCCGCGAGCGGCGTGAAGATCTTCCAGATCGAGACCACGGTCAACAACGACACGTTCCCGTCGAACCTGGGCTTCCTCAACAAGCGCGAGTGGGAATGGTCCGCGTACGACCAGGCGCTGATGATGACCGCGAAGAAGGCGAACGACATGGCGCCGCCGCGCGTGCGGCGCGAGTTCTACCGGCGGATCGAGGCGCCGTACAAGTTGACGGGCATCAACGCCGGCGAGGTCGAGGCCGTGCACGCGCGGACGCTCGAGAACCTCCACCGCCAGCAGCTCGTGGAGGTCGAGGGCCAGTCAGACATCCTGGTGTTCGGCCTGCCCTACGTCTGCCCGTACAACGTGAACTCGATCCTGAACCCGATCCTGGTCCACTGCCTGGGGCTCGGCTACCTGTTCAACATGTACCGCAACAAGCCGCTCGTGAAGCCGGGCGGCGTCGTGATCATGTTCCACCCGGTCCCGTGGGAGTTCCACCAGATCCACCACCCGAGCTACATCGACTTCTTCGAAGAGGTGCTGCGCGAGACCACGGATCCAGCGACGCTCGAGTCCAAGTTCGAGGAGCGCTACGCGAACGACCCGTGGTACACGCACCTCTATCGGACGAGCCACGCGTACCACGGCGTGCACCCGTTCTACATGTGGTATTGGGGCGCGCACGGCCGCGACTACGCGGGCGACGTGATCTTCGTGGGCGGTGACCCGAAGTCCGTCGCACGCCTGGGCTATCGCACGGCCGGCACGTTCCGCGATGCGCTCGAGATGGCGAAGGACACGGTCGGCTCCAGCCCGTCGATCACGTACATGCACACGCCGCCGCTCTCGATCGCGGACGTGAAGTGAGGGGGCGGTACGTGAGCGGGTTGCGCGACGAGCTGAAGGAGATGTCCCGGGGGTTCCGCTGGGGCCGGCGCCCGCTGGTGCCGCGATCGGCGGAGCCGTTCGCCGAGGAGAAGGACGATGTCGGGTTCCCGACCGACTGGGCTCGCACCCAGGCGGGGACCGCTGCGCGGCAAGCCATCTTGAAGGGCTTCATGCATCCGCTCCTGAAGAACGAGCTGTCGTTGCGCGTGTTCGGCTTGGACAACCTGAAGGGTGTCGACGCCCCGGTCGTGTTCTTCTCGAACCACTCGAGCCACCTGGACGCGACGCTCATCCTCACCACGCTGCCCGACGTGTGGCAGGCGAAGACCGCGGTGGGCGCGGCGCGCGACTACTTCTTCGACGTGTGGTGGCGCCAGGCGTTCACCGCGCTCGTCTACGGGGCGTTCCCGATCGATCGCGCGCGCGGCGGTCGAGGCGCGGTGGACAAGGCGCGCGAGCTGATCGAGGACGGATGGAGCCTGGTCGTGTTCCCCGAGGGCACGCGCTCGCAGGACGGACACGTGCAGCGGTTCCGTCACGGTGCCTCCCGGCTCTGCCTGGAGCACGGCGTCGCCGCGGTGCCCATCGCGATCCTCGGCGCGTATCAGGCGATGCCGAAGGGACGGTTCTGGCCGAAGGCCGGCCGCCCGACCGTCACGCTTCGGTACGGCGCGCCGCTGTACCCGATCGAGGGCGAGACGCACCAGGACCTGTCGCGCCGGATGGCGCAGGCGGTGGCGCAGCTCTTCGACGAGGACCGCTCGACGTGGTGGGATTCGCTGCAGCGAGCGCAACGCGAGGAGACGCCGTCGCTGGCCGGTCCCCAAGGTCCCGAGTGGCTGAAGCGGTGGGAGGGTTCGAAGCCGCTCGCCGGTCGGGGCGAGACCAGGACCTGGGAGTAACCCGTGCCTCGGACCGGCGGCGAGAAGCGCAAGGGCACGCTGATCGAAGAGGCGATCCGTCAGTTCGGCCGCGAGGGATACAACGGTGCGAGCCTCGATCAGATCGCCACGGCCGTCGGCGTGCGGAAGCAAACGCTCCTGTACTACTTCCCCACGAAGGAAGCGCTGCTGGAGGCGTGCCTCGCGGCGGCCGGCGAACGGCTCGTGATCGAGATCGCGCAGGCGCTCGAGGGCAAGGAGACGTACTGGGATCGCGCGGAGGCGGTGATCCACGCCGTGTTCGGCCTCGCCGAGGAGTGGCCGGAGTTCCCGATGTTCATCCGCGAGGCGGGTCGTCTCGGCCCGGATGCGTTCGCGCGGTTCGCCGGCGTGCTCGACCCACTCCGCCGGCGCGCGATCGACTTCCTGCAGACCGGGATGGACACCGGCGAGATCCGCAAGCAGGACCCCGCGATGCTGCTCTTCACGCTCTACACCGGCGTGGTGGGTTCGCTGACCGAGGCGAGCGTGCTGAACGTCGTGGTCGGCGCCGACAAGGGTCGTGCTTCGCTGAAACGCCGTGAGCGCGAAGTGATCAGCTTCGTGCGAGCAGCGATGCTGCCGCCCGCAGAGGGTTGACGAACGTCCGAACGGGCCGACTCGGCATGCACGAGTGGGAAGGGCAGGTCGAATTCGCGCTGGAGCATCCTCGCGGTGTCGAGCTGCTTCGCGGAGTTGTCGAGCCCGATGCAGCGACCACCGCGGCGAGCGAGCCATGCGGAGATGTAGCCCGTCCCACAGCCGAGCTCGACCACGTCGAGACCCGTCGCGTCAGGGAGGAGCTTCAGCTCGGTCTCGGGGACGCCCCAGATGCCCCAGGTGGGCTCGCCGGTAGCCCACGCACGGCGACCGGACTCGACCCAGTTGGGTGCGTCCAGGTCCCATGCTGCACGGTTGACCGCAACGTGATCGTCGAGCATCCGGGGACTGTATCGAAGGGTCGTGGGAGGCGCTCAGCGCTGATCGATCGGAGAGGGGTCGAACGAGGGAAGAACTAGCGGCCGGAGTAGAACTCGACGATCAGACGCTCTTCGACCTTGGCCGGGAGCGGGATCTCTTCGCGATCCGGCAGGCGGGAGAGCACGCCCTGCGCGTCGTCCTTGTTCCGGTAGAGGTAGCCGGGAGGGTCCGGCGTGATCTCGAGTGCCTCGCGCACCGAGATGAAGTTCTTCGCCTTCGCCGACAGCTCGACGGTCTGACCTGCCTTGACCCGGGCGCTGGGAACGTTGATCCGCTTGCCGTCCAGCTTCACGTGGCCGTGTGAGACGAGCTGGCGGGCTTGGCGGGTGGTGAGGGCGAACCCGAGCCGCAGGATGACCGTGTCCAGACGCGTCTCGAGCTGGCGGATGAGCTCCTCGCCGGTGACGTCCATGCTGTTGGACGCCTTCTCGTAATACCGCTTCATCTGGGCTTCGGAGACCCCGTAGATGGCCCGCAGCTTCTGCTTCTCGACCAGGCGGGTCTGATACTCCGAGATCCGCTTCCGGCCGCGGCCGTGCTGGCCAGGCGGGTAGGGTCGCTTGTTCGACGGACAGTTCGGACGGCCGCAAAGCGGCTCGCCGACACGCCGGCACATCTTGTGTTTGGGTCCGATCTTCTGCATGCGGTCGCCAAGCGTACCAAAGGTCTTGCGTTCGTGACCTGCGACGATGCGGTGGAACTGCGAGGATGCCACGTCATGGACCTGCCGGAGCGAGCGGTCGGAAGCGTGCTCGGTCTCGCCTTGGGGGACGCCCTCGGCGCGCCGTTCGAGTTCCGGCGAGCCGCCCAGGTGCCCGTTCCGCTGCCCGCGCTGGAACTCGAGTGGATGGGCCTTCCACCCGGTACCACCACTGACGACACGGCGATGGCCCGCAACCTGATGCGGTCCCTGGTCGAACGCGATGGGCTCGACACGGATGACGTGCTCGCGCGCCACATCGCCTGGCTCCGGACGGGTCCCCCGGACGTCGGGAACCTCACCCGGATCGTGCTGTCCCGCTCCGCGGACGGGGTGATGGACGCCGCGCGCGAGTACGTGGAGCAGCGAGGTCCGGAGGTCAGCGCCGGCAACGGCTCGGTGATGTACTGCGCGCCGCTCGGCGTGGCGTACGCCAACCGTCCGGAGGAGCTTTCGACGCTCGCGCCGGCGCTCTCTGCCGTCACCCACTGGGACGAACGGTGTCGGACCGCCTGCCTCGCGATCACGCTCACGGTCGCGTCGCTCGTGCGTGGCGACCCCGGCGACCGCGCGGTGATCGTCGCCGTCACCGCGGTCGCGGACCGCGAGGGCGGAGAGGAGCTCGAGTTCCTCGTGGAGCAGGCAGGGCGTGCGCGTCCGATCGACGGGCCGGACATGGGGTTCACGTTGTTCACGGCCGGGCTCGCGCTGCAGGTCGCCGCCGAGCAGCCCGGGTTCGAGGAAGGGCTTCGCCACGTGGTCGGGCTGGGCGGTGACACCGACACGAACGCCGCGGTGACGGGGGCGCTCCTCGGAGCGCTGCACGGCCGGGACGGGCTTCCCGCGGCCTGGCTCGAACGCCTGGCCGACCGCGAGGCCGTGGAAGCCGAGGCGGGGGCGCTGGCCGAGCTCGCGGGGCGCCGAACGCAGTCGGGTCCGGCAGAATAGCCCCCATGTCATCGCTCCAAGATCCGCGCGAGGTCCGCGAAGAGCGACGCGTGATCACGGCGGTCTTCGCCGATCTGGTGGGCTCGACCGTTCTCGCCGAACGTCTCGATCCCGAAGAGCTGAAGGTGATCGTCGGCGACGCCATCGCGCGCATGATCGACGCGGTCGAGGCGTTCGGAGGGATGATCAAGGACCTCGCGGGGGACGGCGTCCTCGCGCTGTTCGGCGCTCCGACCACCCACGAGGACGACCCCGAGCGTGCGGTGCGCGCGTCGCTGAAGCTCGTTGACGAGATCGCCGACTACGCCCGCGAGGTCGAGGCAGCCTGGGGCGTGACGGGATTCGGCGTCCGCGTGGGCGTGCAGACGGGGCCGGTGGTCGTGGGCGCGATCGGCGCGGGTAGCCGCGTCGAATACTCCGCCCTCGGCGATGCGGTGAACACGGCGGCCCGGCTGCAGTCGCTCGGCGAGCCGGGGACCGTGCTCGTCGGGGAGGAGACGTTCCGGCTGGTCGAGCCCATGTTCGAGTGGGGACCGGCGACGGAGCTCGACCTCAAGGGGAAGTCGGCTCCGGTCGTGGCGCGGGTGGCGCTGGCCGCGACCGGAACCCCCGTGCGCACGCGGGGCCTCGAGGGCGTGGAGGCGCAGCTGATCGGCCGCGAGCGGGAGCTCTCCGCTGGACGTGAGGTGGTCGACGGCGTCCTCGCCGGCACAGGCGCCATCCTGCTCGTCACGGGTGAGCCCGGCATCGGCAAGACACGGCTGCTCGCCGAGCTGCACGAGCTGTTCGATGCGGGCGTCCCCCAGCACGGCCGGGCACTATGGCTCGAGGGGCGATGCGTGTCCTACGGCGAGTCGATGCCGTATTGGCCCTTCCGGGACCTCCTGCGTGCCTGGATCGGGGTGCTCGCGGACGAACCGGAGCTGCGGGTCCGCGTCGCGCTCCGCCGGACGGTGGAGCGGCTATTCGGCGCTCGTTCGGCCGAGATCTCGCCGTACCTTGCGGTGCTGCTGGGGTTGACGCTCGAGCCCGACGCCGCGAAACGTCTGGCCGAGCTCTCCCCCGAAGCGCTGCAGTATCGGACGTTCGAGGTCATGCGCGAGCTGATCACGCGGCTCACCCAAGACGGCCCGGTTGCGGTCGTGCTCGAGGACCTGCACTGGGCAGACGCGACGTCGCTGCAACTGCTCGAGCGGTTGTTCGCCGACACGGAGTCCACGGCGCTCCTCCTGGTCCTGACGTCCCGGTTGGAGCGCGACCACCCCTGGTGGCGAGTGAAGGAGGAGGTGTCCCGCGAGCTCCCGCACCGGATCACCGACACCACGCTCGAGGCGTTGTCGGGCGACGCCGGACGCGAGCTGCTGCACGCGCTCGTCGGTGACGACACGCTGCCTCCCGACATCGAGCGCCGGATCCTCGAGCCCGCCGAGGGGAACCCGTTCTTCCTCGAGGAGCTGATCAGGTCGCTCGTCGATGCCGGGGCCGTGGTGCACGACGAGCAGGGGTGGCACTTCGTCCACGACGCGCCGCTCGAGGTGCCGCCGACGGTCGAGAAGGTCATCCTCGCGCGCATCGACCGGCTGGACGCGGGCACGCGTGAGGCGCTGGTGGCCGCATCGGTGCTCGGCCGGCAGTTCGGCGTGTCATTGCTGGAGGCCGTGGTCGGCGCCCAGGAAGGTGCAGTGCGGCAGTCGCTGCTCGACCTGATGCGTCTGGATCTGGTGCGTGAGGGCCATCGATGGCCCGAGCCCGAGTACCGCTTCAAGCACGCGTTGATCCAGGAAGCCGCGTATCGCACGTTGGTGACGGCCGATCGGAACCGTCTGCATCGGGAGGCGGCCGGGTGGCTGGAGGCTCGGTACGCCGGGCGGGAGGAAGAGGTCGCGGGCCTGCTGGCCCACCACTGGCTGGCCGCCGACGACGAGGACAAGGCGGTCACCTACCTCACGATCGCGGGAGACCGCGCCCGCCAGGAGTACGCGCTCGACGAGGCGATCGGTCACTATCGCGAGCTGCTCCCGATCCTGGAACGGCGCGGCGAGGATCGCGAGATCGCGCTGGTGCTGTTCAAGCTGGCGCTGGCGCTGCACGTGTCGCTCCGGTTCAAGGAGGCGAACGAGACGTATCAGCGCGCGTTCGGGTTCTGGTCGCCTCCGGAGCCGTATCCCGGCGAACCGACGGCGACGGTCAAGGTGGCGTCGAGCTACCGCCCGCGGGACCACGACCCCCGGTCGGCGATCTCGTGGCCCGACATCCAGCTCTGCATGCAGCTGTTCGATCGTCTCGTCGAGCAGTGGCCCGAGCGCACGATCGTGCCGTCGCTCGCCGACCGATGGGAGATCGCCGACGACGGTCTGCGATACGTGTTCCATCTCCGCGAAGGGTTGATGTGGTCCGACGGGACGCCGCTCACGGCCGGCGACATCGAGTTCGGTATCAAGCGCGTCCTCGATCCCGTGACGCCCGGTTCGTCGGTGGCGATCTACTTCGTCCTCGAGAACGGCCAGGACTACTACCTCGGGCACAACGCGGACGCGGACCGGGTGGGGGTGAAGGCGCTGGACGATCGGACGGTGGAATTCCGGCTGGTGGCTCCTGCGCCGTACTTCATGAGCGTCATGAACCGCCCCGACGGCGGGCCTCAGCCGCGACACGCGATCGAGGTCGAGGGAGCGTCGTGGTCGGAAGCGGGCCGCCAGGTGGTGAGCGGCGCGTTCCGGGTCGTGCAGGAGGACGACGAGCGGCTCACGCTCGAGCGACAGCCGAACGACATCGCCGCTCGGGTCGGCAACATCCGGCGTGTCGAGTTCGTGAGGTCCTCCGTCGCCGATGCCATCGAGCCGTACGAACGAGGCGACCTGGACATCGCGACGGTCCGGTATACGCCGAAGCTCGCGGATCTGGTGCCGACCGTGCGCGACGACGCCCAGCTGGGGCCGGCTGCGTGGTCCGGGTACTTCGGGTTCGACCACGCCCACCCCGTGATGTCGAACGTGGACTTCCGGCGGGCCCTCGCGCATGCGGTCGATCGAGATGCGCTCGAACGCGCGGTCCCGGACAACGTGGTGGTCGCGACCGGTGGCGTCGTCCCTCCCGCGCTCCAGGGGCACACGCCGGACATCGTCCCCCGGTTCGATCCGGACGAGGCTCGCCGGTACCTCGCCGCGAGCGGCATCGCGGAGCGGAGCATCACGATCGCGGGCATCGAGACGTGGGTCGGCACGTTCCTCCAGACCGTGGCGGACGCGTGGCACGACGTCCTCGGGCTCGACGTCCGGGTGGAGTCGTGGACGCTCGACCGTGCGCTCACGCTCACGAACATCCGCGAGGTCGCGCCGATCGTGTTCACGGGCTGGCTGCCCGGCTACGCCGACCCCGAGTACTTCCTGCGGCTGCTCTTCCAGTCGGACAGCAAGACCAACGAGGGCGGGTTCTCATACCCGCCGTTCGACGAGTTGATCGAACGGGCCCGACGGGAACGGAGCGACCGCTCGCGGCTGGAGCTGTTCCACGAGGCCGATCGGATGGTGGTGGCGGATCGCGTCGCGCTGATCCCACTCGTCTACGGCCGCAGCATGGCGTTCGTGAAGCCGTGGGTGCACGGGTGGTGGGAGTTCGGGAAGTCGTCGTCGGCGTTCGCCAGCTTGGTCGTCGACCCGTCCTCGCCGCGCGCCTGACGCGTCAGTCCGCCACCAGCACGACGCGCGCCGGCCCACCGTCGCCGTCACGGAGCTTGAGCGGGAGGCACCAGAGCGTGTAGCGACCCGCGGGAACGTCGCGGAGATCGAGTCCCTCGACGATCACCGTGCCCGCGCCGAGGAGCGCGCGATGGACCGGGAACGTCGGGTCATCGCCTGCTTCGATCGAGATGAAGTCCGTTCCCACCAAGCGGATACCGCGGTCGACCAGCCATCGCGCTCCGTCGTGCGAGACGCACGTGACGCTGTCGGGGAACGCCGGGGATCCCTCGGCCCAACGGGCCGACCAATCGGTGAGGAACAGCACGCGCTGGACATCGACCGGGAGGCGGGCTGCCTCCAGCTCCGCGGGACCGATCGTCTGCAGGCCACGCACGTCGGCGACGAACGCGTCGCCGACCAACGTGTCGAGCGGCACGCGATCGATCGTCGCGCCGCCGTCCACGAAGTGGATCGGCGGATCGACGTGGGTCCCGGTGTGTGTGCTCATGGTGATGACCGAGAGGTTGGAGACGTCACCGCGCCGCATGTCCGATGTGCGTTCGATCGCGACGACGGGATCGCCGGGATAGGTCAGCATCCCGGCACGGATGGGGAGCGTGACATCGATCATCCGGGTCATGATGTGCGCCAACCTAGTCGATGCGGCAGCACGTCCGAGCCGCGGAACGGGATCGAAAGGGGACATCGTGGAACCGAACGAGATCTTCGAGCTGATCATCAAGGCCGACGAGAGGATCAAGTACGCCAAGCCGGGGAAGGGGGACCTCCGTGCGGGCCAGGCGCGCGAGCTGCTCGAACAGGCGCGAGATGCGGCACGCGAGATCGACAACGACGCGCTCGTGACGCAGGCGGAGAGGCGACTCGCCGATCTGGACGCTCTCGCGGCGGAGGACGACCTGGCCTAGCGAGGTCGGAACGACCTCAGCCGATCCGTCCGCCCCAGTCGAAATTCTCCCAATAGACGGTCCGGATCGCGACCTCGCCGCCGGGGCCGGGGTGGCTCGCGTCGATCATCGAGCTCCCACCCAGGTAGATCGAGACGTGGCTGACCGGCGAGTAGAAGAACATGAGGTCGCCCGGCACCAGCTGGCTCTGCGAGAGGCGGGGCAGCATCTCCGACATCATCGCGGAGGAATGTGGCAGGTAGATGCCGGCTTGTGCGTACGCCCACATCACCAGCCCGGAGCAGTCGAACCCCACGTTCGGGTCGGCCGAGCCGAAGACGTACGTCGTGCCGATCACGGACTGCGCGGCCGCGATGGCGATCTGGGTGGCGGACGCGTTCGGCGGGGGAACGAACACCGGGCCGCCTCCTCCGCTGGATCCGGAGGACGAGCCGCCCGACGAGGATTGCGCCGCCGCAGCTGCGGCGGCGGCCGCCTGCGCTGCGAGGGCGTTCTTGTAGCTGGTGCTCAGCTGCGAGTAGAGGGCGGTTTGTTCCGAGATAGCGCTCTGGATCTGCCCCTTGTGGCTGGCGATCTCGTCGAGCGTCGCCTGCCGTTCCGTGAGCGCATCCCCGTACTGCTGCGCCGCCCACCGGGACTTCTGACCGGCGATCTGCGCCTCGGTGGCCAGGTCGGCGTCATCCTGGGCGAGCGCGCCCATGAACTGGAGACGATCGGAGAACTCCGTGAAGCTGTCCGCACCGAGCAGGACGTCGAGCTGCGAGCCCATGCCCGTGTAGGCGGCGACGGCTCGTTTGGACAGCTCGGCGTTGGCGCGGGAGGCGATGGCGTCCGCCGCTTGCTTCGCCTGTCTGGCGTCCATGAGCTTCGCTTCGGTCTCCTGCAGCCGGACCTGCGCCTGGTTGTACTGCTCGACCAGCTGATCGAGCTGCAGGTTGAGATCGTCGAGCTTGGCCTTCGCTGCCTCGACCTGCGCTTTCGAGGGCGCGGCCGACGACACCGATACCGAGATGGCGACGCTGGGGACGGCGAGCATCGCGGCTACGACGAGCCGCAGGATCGTCTTGCGCGAGCTTGTCATCTGCCCCCGGGGTCGGCGGAACGTGGTGATATGCAAAAAGCTCCGTCTCCGGAGCTGTGCAACGAGGCTAACGGGGTGAGGGGCCTTCGTCAAACGACTGGCGTTGCTTCTGGACAGAACGGGCAGGGGCGGGCCGGAGCCCGCCCCCACGCCGCTGCTCTGGTCGGGACGGCGGGATTTGAACCCGCGACCTCAGCGTCCCGAACGCTGCGCGCTACCAAGCTGCGCTACGTCCCGAGCGGTTCGTCAGTCTAGCGGCTCGCTCGATCGGCCGGTCGCGGGTGCAGCTCCAGCAGCGTGGCTTCGGGCCGACAGAAGAACCGGAAGGGCGCGTATTTGCTCGTCCCGAGGCCGGGCGACACGCTCACGACGGCATCGCCCACGCGGATCATGCCGCTCACCAACCGCGCCGGGAGCGAGCAGTTCGTGACCAGGGCTCCGACGACCGGAAGGCAGACCTGACCGCCGTGCGTGTGGCCGGCGACCATGAAGTCGTACCCGAGCGCGGCGGTCTCCGGAGCGGAGTCCGGCGAGTGCATCACGGCGAACCCGAACCGATCGGGCGAGCGCCGAGGAGCGACGCGGAGGTCGTGCCACGCGATATGTGCATCGTCGAGGCCGAGCAGCTCCATCGGCACCCCGTTGATGTCGATGTCGCGGCGAACGTTCGTGAGGTCGTCCCAGCCGTCGGCTCGCAGCTGCGACACCAGGTCGGCGGCGCGTCCGCGTTCGGCCCGACGAGGCTTCCGCTTCCCCCGGAAGTACGCCAGGTAGTTGAGCGGCCGGGGCACGAAGTAGTCGTTCGAGCCCAGCACGAACCACGACGCCAGGCGACCGCGCACCGCGTGGACCGCGGCAACCGTGGTCTCGACCGCCTCGGGTTCGGCCAGGAAGTCGCCGGTGACCACGGTGACGTCCGCCGCGGGCAGGGTCGCGAGGAACGCGGCTTTGCCCCGATCGCGGCGGACGAAGTGCAGGTCCGACAGGTGGAGCACGGTCAGAGGGCCCACGGCCGTCGCCGGTAGGATGTCGAGTCGGTGCCGGACCAGCCGGTAGCGGCGCCGCTCGACGAAGATCCCCCACAGGACGCAGCACACGCCGAGGACGAGCACCGCGATCACGATCCGGGGAAGCACGGAGGCAGTCTAGTGAGCGAGTCGACGCTGAAGGACGAGATCCAGTCGCAGATGCACCTGGCGATGAAGTCCGGAGAGAAGGTGCGTCTCGGCGCCCTCCGCCTGCTGACCGCCGCGATCAAGAACCGCGAGGTCGAGGTCGGTCACGAGCTCAGCGACGACGAGGTCCGCGAGATCGCCGGCAAAGAGGTGAAGAAGCGCACCGAGTCGATCGAGGCGTTCGACGCGGCCGGCCGCGACGAGCTCGCGGCGAAGGAGCGGGAGGAACGCGACATCGTTTCGGTCTACGCCCCCGCGCAGCTATCGGAGGACGCCGTCGACGCGCTGATCGACGAGGCACTCGCCGCTACGGGCGCCACCTCGCCCAAGGAGATGGGCAAGGTCATGGGGTTCGTGATGGGCAAGGCCAAAGGTCAAGCCGACGGGACCGTCGTGCAGCAGAAGGTCCTCGCCCGTCTCACCGGCCCCTGACCCCGGCTCGATGACGCACGTCAGGACTGGGGCTCGGGGTCGGGCTGGGCTGAGGACTCGGGCTCGGTCCTGGATGCTCCTCGTCCGTCCCGACGGTGATCGTGACCGTGGTGCCTTGCAGCGCCTTGGTTCCGGCCTCGGGATCCTGATCCAGGACGACATCGACGTTGTGGGGATCGCTCACGTGCTTCTCCACGACCTCCACGAGGAACCCAGCGGTCTCGAGCGCTGCTTCCGCGTCGGCGCGTGACATCCCCGTGACGTCGGGGATCTTCACCTTGGCCGGGACGCCGCTGCTGACCTGGATCGTGACCAGCGACCCGAGCTCGGCCGACGCGCCTCCTCCCGGCGTCTGTGCCAGCACGATCCCCTTCGGCTCTGCCGAGTCGACCGTTTCCACGAGCGGCGTGAAGTTCGCCCCGGCCAGCTTGTTCTGTGCGCTGACGGACTTGAGTCCGACCACGTTCGGCACCGAACCGTACGCCGGCGCCGGCGGGGCGGGGAAGCTCTCGGCCGGCATCCCGGCCATCACGCGCAACATGTAGTCGTGCCAGATCGGCGCGGCCAGCGTGCCACCGAACACCGACCCGCCGAAGTAGTTCGAGAGCGGATCCGGCGTACCGGGGAACCCCACCCACACCGCCGTGGAGACCTGCCGCGTGAACCCCACGAACCACGCGTTCGTGTAGTCCTGCGTCGTGCCGGTCTTGCCCGCCACCGGCCAGGTGCCGAGCGCGGCCGCCGTGCCTGTCCCCCCGGAGACCACCCCTTGCATCATCGCGGTCACGAGGTGGGCGATCTCGGGTGAGACGACTTGCTTGCACGACGGTTTGTGCCGGTACAGCACGCCGTTGGCGCCCACCACCTTCGCCACCGCGAAGGGCTCGCAGTGCTTCCCGTCGTTCGCGAGCGTCTGATACGCGGACGCCATCTCGATCGGCGTGACGTCCGCGGTCCCGAGCGTCAGCGACGGCACCGCGGGGAGCTCGGACTCGATCCCCATGTCGTGGGCGGCCTTGACCACCTGCTCCGGCCCGACCTCCAGGATCAGCTGCGCGAACACGACGTTGATCGAGTCCTGCGTGGCGCCCCACAAGCTCTCGTACCCGGCGTCGCCGGCGCCCTCCGCGTTCGACACGCACGAGCAGTCGTTCCCGCTCCACTCCGGGAGGAACAACGGTGACTTCGTCGAGAAGACCGAGCCCGGCGCGATCCCCTCGCGGAACGCCGCGACCAACGTGAACGGCTTGAACGACGATCCCGGCTGCCGGCGCGCGTCGGCCAGGTTCACCTGATCCTGCAGGTAGTTGCGGCCCGAGAGCATCGTTCGGATCGCGCCGGTCGCGTTGTCCACCGAGACGATCGCGGTATCGGGCGTCTGCTCGTAGTTCGGGTTCGACACGGATTCCCGGTAGGGCTCGTTCGCCACCTGTTGCGCCGCCTGCTGCCAGTCGGGGTCGAGCGTGGTGTAGATCCGCAGGCCGCCTTCGTAGAGGCGCCGGCGGCGCGCGTTCTCCGACTTCCCGAACGCGTCGTACTCGCCGTCCGTGTTCGCGACGATCCGTTCCGTGAGGTAGCGCACCAGGAACGGCGGCTGGCGCAGACCGAGCCTGCCGATGCCGGGCGCCAGCCTCAGCGGCGACGCCTTCGCCTTGTCGATGCGCTCCTGCGGCACCCAGCCGAGCTCGGCCAGCCGGTCCAGCACGACGTTGCGGCGGATGCGCGCCTTCACCGGGTGCACGAGTGGGTCGTAATAGTTCGGAGAGCGGATCAGGCCGGCGAGCATCGCGCTCTGGGTCAGCTTCAACCTCGAGGCAGGGACGTGGAAGTAGAAGTCCGCCGCCGTCCCGATGCCGTAGACGCCGTTCGCGAAGTACACGTCGTTCAGGTAGAGCGCCAGGATCTGGTCCTTCGTGTATCGCTGCTCCACCTTGATCGCCAGTGCCAGCTCTTGGAACTTGCGCTGGAAGGTCTGCGAGGTGTCGCCGGTGATGGCGTTCTTCACCAGTTGCTGCGTGATCGTCGAACCGCCCTGCACCACCTCACCGGTCGCCGCGTTCGTGAGCAGAGCGCGGATCAGCGATGTCCAATCCAGCGGTCCGTGCTCGTAGAACTGCGCGTCCTCGACCGCCAGGACCGACTTGCGGCCCATCTCGCTGATGTCGGGGAGGTCCACGATCTCGCGGTTGTCCAGGTACAGCGTCGCCAGGACGGTCTTCCCGTCGGCCGCGTAGATGGTCGAGCGCTCGGGGAAGCGGGGGATGTGCGTGAAGTCCGCGCCCAGCAACGTCAGCCGCGCGTCGATCGATTTCGCGCCGAACGCCAGACCGGCGATCGGCGGCGCGATCAGGATGGCGATGAGCACGGCCGCAACCGCGATGACCGGTGCCAGGAGCAGCACGGCGAGGGGAGCGAATCGCCGGTCCGCCGCGTGGCGTCCGGTAGGCGCGGTTCGGGCCATGGAGGGCCTCAGGATACCCCTCGCCCCACGGTCGGTACGATGAGCCCGATGCGCCGCCTCTCCCTGCTCCTCGCCGCGTTGTCGCTGCTCGTGCTCTGGCCGCGGGCCGCCGTCGCCGCGACGCCCACGCTGGTGGAGGTGGTGAAGGTCGAGGGGGCGATCGACCGGCCGCTGCTGGGCTACCTGAACGACCGGCTGGATGCCGCGGAACGGTCGGGCGCGATCGTGGTGCTCCAGATCGACACGGCCGGCACGCTCGATCAGGACGGCGTCGCGTTCGCGCAACGCGTGGCAGACCTCTCCGTGCCGGTCGTCGCGTGGGTCGGACCGGCGCCGGCTCGTGCGAGCGGAGCCGGACTGCTGCTGATGTACGCGTCCTCCCTCGCCGGGGTCTCGCCGGGGAGTCAGACGGGGCCCCTCCATCCGATCGACCTCTCCCGTCCGGACGACCGGCCACCGGGTCTGCACGACACGATCGCCGGGTGGATCGCGGCCCGCGACAAGGACACCGACATCGACTGGATCGACCGACCGCTCACGGCGGCGGAGGCCCGGCACCTCGACATCGCCCAGGTCGCAGCCACGTCGATACCGGATCTGCTGGACACGATCGACGGCCGAACGGTCCAGACGCCGGGCGGCCCCGTCGTCCTCCACACCAAGATCGCGACCACGGAGACCGAGGCGAACGAAGGGACCGTGGACATCCGCTTCGAGAACCTCGGACCGGTCAACCGTGTGCTCCACGGCGTCGCGTCACCGTCGATGGTGTATTTCCTGCTTGGTCCTGGCGCTCGCCGCGCTCGCGTTCGAGCTGACCCAGCCGGGGTTCGGCTTCGCCGGGTTCGCGGGGCTGGGCATGCTCGCGCTCGGCCTCTACGGGCTCACCGTGGTGCCCGTGAACTGGGTCGGGCTCGCGCTGCTGGTCGGTGGGATCGGGCTCATGGTCCTCGACGTCCGCGCCCGGAGGCTCGGCCCACTGACGGCGGTGGGACTGGTGGCGTTCGCGGTGGGGTCGGTGCTCGCCTGGAGCGGCATGGCCTCGCCCATGCGCATCTCGCCGTGGCTGATCGGCGGCGCGGTCGTGGCGAGCGCTCTGTACTACGGATTCGCGCTGACCGTGGCGATCCAGTCGCGCGACCGCATCGTGAACGCCCAGCGTGGACTGATCGGTCTGGTCGGTGAGGCGCGCGGCAAACTGGCACCGGACGGCCCGGTCTACGTGAAAGGTGCGATGTGGCGAGGCCGCTCCACCGGCGACGAGATCGCATCGGGAACGGCGGTCCGGGTCCGCGGCGTGGACGGCCTGGTCCTGCGGGTGGAGGCCGAGCCGGGATCGGCGACCTCGGACGACGTCTCCGCCGACCCGATCAGCCACTGAACCCATCCGTTTCCTGTGTTCCTCACTCCCGGCGGGAATCCCCTTCGGCTCCGCTTACGAATGACAAAGTGAACGGCCCGTGTGGGCCGATGTGGGAGGGAAGGCCTTCCGGCCGGGATCGTGCTCGACACGTGGACGAGTGGCTGGCAGCTGCGCGCAGCATGCCGAGGTGAGGACTCCTCGTACTTCTTCGCGCCGAGCTACTTCGAGAAGCGACGGGAGAAGGACGCCCGTGAAGCGGTCGCGAAGGCCATCTGCCGTGCGTGCCCGGTGCTGGACGAGTGCCGCGAGTACTCCCTGGAGGTTCGTGAAGGTCACGGGATCTGGGGTGGCCTGAACGAGATGGAGCGGCGGGCCATGCTGCGCCAACGCGCGGCCGAAGCCGTCTGAGAGGCGGTCCCCGCCGGCTCTAGACCACCGGCGAGAACAGCCCGGTGTAGGTGGCTTGAAGCATCGCGAAGATCACGGACGCGACGGCGGTGACGGCCGCGGTCCCGAGCACGGTCAGGCCTCGTTCGCGCCCAGATCGAGGTAAGAGGAACGCGGCGGCGACGCCGATCGCCACCTCCACCACCGGCACGGTGCGGTGGCCGTACGACCAGAAGAAGATCCCCTCCGCGATCAAGCAGCCCGCGAGGATGGAGATCCCCGCCACGCGCTCCAGCGCGGTCGCTCCGAGCCACGACCATCCTGCCCAGCCCATCACGGGTCCCGCGACGAGCGAGACCGCGAGCCAGAACCGGAACGTGTGGGCGATCTCGGCGCTCCCGTCCAGGTTGCCGATCCAGTAGTAGCCGAGCAGCATCGCGAGCAGCGTGGCGAACCCGGTCACCGCGGCCAGCGTCCGGTTCTTCGAGATGGATCCGGCCGCGAATGCCGCGAGGAGCCATGGCCCTCCGAGATCGCCGCCGACACGCAGTGCACTGCCGGACTCGTGCATGAACAAGACGAGGCATCCCGTCACGACGCCTGCCACCAGCGCGATCGCCGGAGCGAGGAGGGGCGGTGCGATGGAACGACGCGCGGCGGATCGCTCCCTCCACCCCGAACCGGAGGACCGGACGTGCTTGCCCGGCGGCGAAGATCCCACGGGAGACTCTCGGAGCGTGGACACGGGGTGAACGTAGCGGGCGCGCTCCGATCGTTCCGTGACCTTCACGCAGAGCTCACGGAAACACCACACGGATATCGTCGTCCGCGATCGTTGATCGATCGGGTCGCGGACGTCGGCGCGTTCGTGGGAGGATGCGCGCCATGAACGACGCGGACGTCCTGCAGCGCATCGCCGAGCAAGGACTCGAGCTTCCCGCACCTCCGATCCCCGTGGCCTCGTACGTGCCTGTGGTCGTGTCCGGAACCCTGGCGTTCGTCGCCGGGCAGGTGCCGATCATCGACGGGCAGGTCCTGCATCCCGGGTTGCTCGGCGACGGGGTCTCGGTGGAGCAGGGCATCGAGGGTGGACGACGCGCTGCTCTCCAGGCGCTCTCCGCGCTCCGCGCCGAGCTCGGTTCGTTCGACCGGCTCGTCAGGATCGCGCAGATGACCGTGTACATCGCCTCGACGCCGGACTTCGCGGAGCACCCGAAGGTGGCGAACGGCGCAAGCGACCTCCTGGTCGCGGTGCTGGGCGATGCGGGCAAGCACGCTCGTGCGGCGATCGGGATGGCGTCGCTCCCGCTCGGCGGTTGCATCGAGGTCGCGGTCACGGCCGAGGTGACGCCGAGCTAGGCCCCTTCGCGCGGGCGTTCGCGCGGGAAACGAACGTCGCCGTCCCTGCGCGTCACGCCTCGCTGGTCGAACCATTCCATGATGGGTACCGCGTACTTCCGGCTGGTGCCGAGCGACTCGCGAAGGGCGCTCACCGTGATGCCCGCAGCACCGCTCGCGCGCACGGTCGCCTCGGCGCGCGCGACGAGGTCGGTGGTCATGACGAGGTCCGAGGAGACGCGAACGACCACACCTTCCCGCGCCGCGGCGTCGATCACGTCGCGGCCGATGCCCGCCGCGACGAGCTCTCGGACGGTCGGCGGGGTCGCTTCGCGTTCGCCGCCGATGGCCAAGAGCAGCCGTTCGACATCCGCCGAACGCTCCTGGAGGACGACCTGGTGCGACATCAGGCGGACGGTCGTCGTGTCGCGGGCGATGACGCCACGGTCGGTCAGGTCCGTGAGGAGCGCGTCGGCGAGAGCCGGATCGGTGGGAGCGCGCGCGGCGCGAAGGGCGCCGGTCACCGCGCTCCGAGCGAGCGTCAGGGCGGCGCCCACCTCGAGCGGGTGCTCGGCGTGATACGCGGCGAGCGATCCGGCGACGGACGTCTGCACCGCGGTGCGGAGCGCGTCGGCGACGCGCCACTCGGCGACCGCGACGCCGCCATCCATCGTGGAACCGGTGAGGGCGAACACGTCGGCGGCTCGGATCGCGCCGCGTTCTTCGACGAGCAGCTCGGGGAGCGCGTCGCGGGATGCGGTGGCGCGCGCGGAGAGCCGGACGACGGGGTCGGGCCCGGCCCTCGCCGGAGGCGCGACGTCGAGCACGGTGCCGCCGGCCACGGTCTCTCGACGGCCGGCCTCCCGGACCACGAACCGGTCGCCGACGTCCAGCACCAACGGCGTGGTCGCCGTGATCCGGACGAACGCTTCGGCGCCGGGCTCGAGCTTCGTCGTTCCGTAGAAGCGCACACGGGCGTCGACCTCCGCCGCGCCGACGTACAGCTTGAAGGCGCCGCGTGCGGTGACGGCGCGCGAGCGTCCGCCGACCGCGTGGAGGCGCGCCTCGAACACGCGGGTCGGGCGCCACGCAGCGGGTGACGCGAGCACGTCTCCACGTCCCAGCCGATCTCGTTCGACCCCGACGAGGTTCGCCGCGACGCGCGACACCGGACATGCGCGATCCTCGCTCTGCTTGTGCGTCTGCAGCGAGCGGATCCGCGCTCGGGCGCCGGCGGGATACAGCTCGACCTCGTCGCCGACGCCGAGGCAGTCCCCGGAGAGGGTCCCCGTCACCACGGTTCCCGCCCCCTTGATCGTGAACACCCGGTCGATGTGCAGACGTGCGCGCGCTTCGTCCGGTGGTCCGACGCCGTCGAGCATCGCGTCGAGGGCGGTCGCGAGCGCATCGATGCCTTCGCCGGTCTCCGACGACACCGGCAGGATGGGCGCGTCCGCGAGTCCGGTGTCGGCGACGCGTTCGCGGATCTCTTCGGTCGCCAGTGCGAGCATCTCGTCATCCACGAGATCGCGTTTCGTGACCGCGATCACACCCCCTCGCACGCCCAACACGTCGAGGATCTGCAGGTGCTCCTCGGATTGCGGCTTCCATCCCTCGTCGGCCGCGACCACGAACAGCACGAGCCGGACGGGACCGACGCCGGCCAGCATGTTCCCGATGAAGCGTTCGTGGCCGGGGACGTCGACGAAGCCGATCTCGCGACCGGACGGGAGCGTGCACCAGGCGTAGCCGAGATCGATCGTGAGCCCACGACGCTTCTCCTCGGCCCAGCGATCGGGGTCGATCCCGGTCAGCCGAACGATCAACGACGACTTGCCGTGATCGACGTGGCCGGCCGTCGCGATGACCCGGAGCGCTGCCGGCGCGGGGTCAGTCCTCGTCGACGTCGTCACCCTCGAGGGCGTACTGGATCGCGCGGGTGAGGTCGGGGAGCTGATCCGTGAACACGGTCCGCACGTCGAACAACGCCGCGTCGGGCTCGACGCGACAGAACACCGACGGGCTCCCCGCGCGCAGCCGGGCGGCGAACGCGGCCGGATCCGCCGTCTTCACGGCCACGCCCCACGACGGCATCGTCGTTCCGGGCATCGAACCCCCGCCGACCACGGACTGCGTCTTCCGGACATGCGCGCCCTCGAGGTCGCCGTCGAGCGATTCCGCGAGCCGGTGCGCGCGTTTCGAGAGGTCGTCCAGCGACTCCAAGAGCATCCGTCGGACGGGCAACTCGTCCGCGCGGCCGGACGCGTGCATCGCGAGGACGGCCTCCAGCGCCGCGATCTGCATCTTGTCCACCCGCACGGCGCGGGCGATCGGATGCGCGCGCATCTTGGCGACGAGGTCGGCTCGCCCGACGACGATGCCGGCCTGTGGCCCGCCCAGCAGCTTGTCTGCGGAACACGTCACCAGGTCGGCGCCGTCGGCGAGCGCGTCGGCGACCGACGGTTCGTCCGGCGGCATGCTCTGCTCGTGATGCAGCAGTCCGGAGCCCACGTCGAAGAGGAACGGGATACCGCGCTTGGCGGCGAGCACCGCCAGATCCTTGGCCGGCGGCGAGGCCGTGAACCCGACCACGCGGTAGTTGCTGGGATGCACCTTGAGGATCGCGCCGGTCCGGTCGGTGATCGCGCCGCGGTAGTCGGACGTTCGCGTGCGGTTCGTGGTCCCCACCTCGACGAGCTTCGCGCCCGACGCGGCCATGATGTCCGGGATCCGGAACTCACCGCCGATCTCGATCAGCTCTCCGCGTGAGACGAGGACCTCCTTGCGGCGCGCCAGCGCCGCAAGGGAGAGCAGGAGCGCAGCGGCGCAGTTGTTCACGACGAGCGCGTCCTCGGCTCCGGTCAGCGCGATCAGCAGCGCCTCGGCGCGCGTCGAGCGCTTGCCGCGCTTCCCCGTCTCGCGGTCGACCTCCAGGTCCGAGTAGGTCCGGGCGGCTCGGGCGGCGGCGCGCGCCGCTGCCTCCGGCAGCGGCGCCCTCCCGAGGTTCGTGTGCAGCACCACGCCGGTCGCGTTGATCACCGACGTGAGCCCGGTCGCGACCTTCGACGCCAGGCCGACCGCGTGCGCGAAAAGCTCGTCGTCAGACGGCGGCTGGATCCCTCGCTCGGCGGCCGCTCGCGCCTCGACGAGCGTCTGCGCGACCATCCGTTTCACGATGGGGCGCCCGAAGTGGGCGACGGCTCGCTTGCCCGGGTCCGACCGCAGCAGGGCATCGACCGAGGGGAGCTTGCGACGCACGTCGACCGGCATGACCCGGAGTCTAGGACTCCGCGGGAGGCCTGACGGGGCCCCAGCCACCTGGCGGTTCGGGCCGTTCGAGGGTTCGCGTAGGATATCCGGCGATGGTCGATACCGAGCGCCCCGCGTTCCAGACCTCGCAGGTCGCATCCCTCGTCCGCGGCGGCGGGCTCGACATCGACGTCGTTCCCTCGGGCACGCTCAAGACCGAGGAGATGATCCTCAACATCGGCCCACAACACCCGTCGACGCACGGCGTGCTCCGGGTGGTGCTCGAGCTGGACGGCGAGGTCATCACGCGGGCCGAGCCGGTGATCGGGTACATGCACCGGGCGGCCGAGAAGCTCTCCGAGTATCGCGACGCGAGACAGGTCCTGGTCCTGATGAATCGTCACGACTGGATCAGCGCGTTCAACAACGAGCTCGGATGGACGATCGCGGTGGAGCGCCTCGCCGGCATCGAGGTGCCGGAGCGTGCGCAGTGGATCCGCACGATGTTCGCCGAGTGGAACCGCATCCTGAACCACCTGATGTTCAGCGGGTCGTTCCCGCTCGAGCTCGGTGCGATGACGCCGATCTTCTACGCGTTCCGCGAGCGCGAGATGATCCAGGACATGCTGGAGTCGGTCACCGGCGCCCGCATGCACCACTCGTACTGCCGGGTGGGGGGTCTGAAGGACGACCTCCCGCGCGGCTTCTTGAAGCGTTCCGCCGAGGTCCTCGCCGAGACCCGCAAGCGCATCCGGGAGTACGAGACGCTCATCATGGGCAACGAGATCGTCTTCGCACGGACCCGCAACGTGGGCGTGCTGGCGACGGACGTCGCGGTCGCGTACGGATGCTCGGGGCCGGTCCTGCACGCCAGCGGCGTGCCGATGGATCCGCGCAAGGACGAGCCGTACGAGAAGTACGCCGAGGTCGAGTTCAACGTTCCCGTCGGACAGACCGGCGACTGCTACGACCGACTGTGGGTCCTGATCGAGCGGATGAAGGAGTCGTGCAACATCATCGAGCAGTGCATGGACAAGCTTCCGCCGGGCCAGTTCCGCGCGGAGAAGTTGCCCAAGACGCTGAAGCTGAGCGGTGAGGTCTACGTCCGCACCGAGAACCCACTCGGCATGATGGGCTACTACGTGGTCGGCGACGGCCACGTCGAGCCCTACCGTCTGAAGATGCGTACACCGTCGTTCTCGAACGTCAGCGTGATCCCGGCGATGCTGCCCGGCGCGTTGGTGCCCGACCTCATCGCGATCCTCGGCTCGATCTTCTTCGTGGTCGGCGACGTCGACCGCTGAGCCGGAGGACTCGCCGAGCGCCGTCGATCCGCTGAACTAGCGCTGCCGGGTGAACCAGACCTGCCCGGGGCCCGTGTAGCTGGCTCCCTCTCCCCAGATCGCGATCGTCGCCCCGGTATCCGTCACGGCGATCTCGCCGTAGTCGCCGTACGCCTCCGCGAACCCTCGCCGGCTCTTGTAGGGCTCCCCGGATACGGCGTTCGACAGCCGGATGGCAGGCGACCAGGTGGCACCTCCGTCGGTCGTGCTCGTGTACCAGACGTTCCAACGACCGGTCCGCGTGTCCATCCACCACACGCGGAAGTCGCCGGGACCGCCCGACGTCGCGGCCGGGAAGATCGCGTTCGCGCCGCTCGGCGAGACCGGGATCGGCGTGCCCCACGTGTCGCCGCCGTCGGTGGACAGCGTCAGGAAGACCCGTTGCGGGGCTCGCGGCGCGTCGTTCGCGGCGTAGACGTAGAGGAGGTTGCCGTCGGGGTCTCCGGCCAGCGCGGGCGTCGGGCCGTAGTAGCCATCGGGGCATCCGTCGGACGTGCAGTCGGGCTGCCGATCGCCGGTGGCCACGCGAACCGAGCGCCACGTCGCGCCGCCGTCGTCGGAGAGCGCGAGGTCCGAATGGATCCTCCCGCGGTAGTGCTGGTCATAGCTCGTCTGCGCGAAGGCGACATGCTGGCCGTCCGCGGATGTCCACGCACCGCCCGCGAAGTTGTATCGCTCGTCGTCGGTGACCCGCACGAGCGAGAAGCTCGCCCCGCCGTCGTGCGAAACGGCGACCCGGCTGTCGCCGTGGCTCGGCCCGTTCATGTCGACGTACACGTCCTGCCCATCCGCCGACACCGCGAGCTGCGGCTTGTCCGACCACGCGACCGGCATCGGGACGGGGATCGTCCACGTCCTGCCGTGATCGTCCGACCGCGAGTACACGACACCCGGCGAATAGCCCTGCAGCCAGACGGCATGGACGGTGCCCACGCCGTCCACCTCGATGATCGGGTCGTACTGCCCGTTCGTGATGTCGCGGCAGCGACAGAGGAACCGATCGCGGCGCCACGTCCTCCCGTCGTCGGGTGAGACGCGGAGGATGATGCTCGGCACGTGCGCATCCGTGGCAGCGACGCGGCAGCGTGTAGCGGGTCGCGAGCGCGTAGACGAACGGAGCGTTCGGATCCGCCGCGATCGCGGGCTCCCAATCGTCGTCGGTCGCGCTCCAGACATGCTCGACCGTCCAGCCGGGATTCGGGACCGAGCGGATCGGACCTTCGAGGTGGACGTTGCCGAGAGCTCGAGCGTCGTCGAACGCGGCGATCCGCGCCTTCGTGATCTCGGCCGCCTCGCGCGCTTCGCCCTCGGCGGTGTGCTCCTCCGCCTCCTCTTCTTCCTCCCCTTCATCAGACCCCTCGGATGTTGAGGGTTCCGTCGGCTCCTGGATCGCGTCCGCGACGTGCGTGTCGGGTGTCGAACCGAGACGTGCGAAGACGGCGGAGACGACGCCGATCACCAGCATCGCGCCGACGAGTATCGCCACCCACTTCCGCACCGAAGGAGGATGGGCGAGCCGCGCCATGAACGTCAAGGAAGCGCCGGCCTTGCACGAGGTCTCCGCCGAGCGATATCGTGCTCAGATATCGCCACCGATATCTGAGGAGATGTGATGGAGGGATCGGACGCCGAGGACCTGCTGCTGAAGGCCATCCGGAGCCTGCCGCAGAGCGAGCAGGATGCGGTCATGCGGTCGCTCATCGGCCGGGCGTTCGCGGGGCCCGGGCACGCCGCATCCGGTTCATGGGTCGGACGTCTTCCCGCAACAGATGGGATCCGACTTCACCGTGACCCCCGGGCCGGCGTTCGACACCTCGAAGCAGATGACGGCGCCACTCCTGGTCCGCCTGCCCGCCGATCTGCACGACCGCCTCCGCCGGTGGTCCACGACGAACGGCTTCTCGATGGCGGCGGTGGCACGTGGTCTGATCGAACGGTTCCTCAACGAACAGGAGCGGACCGCTCGCTAGTCTGACGCAGACTACTGGCCGGCGGCGTCGAGCCAGTCCGGTGCGGGCAGGCCGGGCGTGGCGAGCAGGAGCCATCGGAGCCGCCCGAGCGCGGACGGATCGATCAGCAGGGTCGCCCGGCTCCGTCCGCTCCACGTGCGGACCGCCTCCAGCCCTTCCCGTGCGTCGAGCTGCGACGTCTGACGTTCCAGCTCTCCGCGGAGCCACTCCTCGAACCCGAGCGCGATGAGCGCGTCGTGCTGCGTGACGGTCGGGAACGCCACGAGGCCGCGCTGCTCGGCGTGGTTCGCGATCAGCGCGAAGTCCACGCCGGCGGTGATGTCGGTGGAGCCCGGGTCGGCCAGCACGTCCTCGATGACGCGATGGTCGCGATAGCCGTGGATGTCGCCGCCCGGTGTGCCGACGTCGCCGTAGTCGATCAGCAACGCATAGCCGCGCGTGAGCGTGGACGCGAGGCGATCGATGAACGCGAACGCGCCGACCGGGACGATGGTCTCGTCGTCGGCTGGATACGGGTCGCCGTCCCACGCCGCGTCCGATCTCGACGAACCGGTCGCCGTCCACGCCGACGCGCACCTCGCGATCGCCGCGCACACGACGGAACGGCAGGTTGTCCAGCAGCTCGTTGGCGATGACGACATGCGGCGCATCGCTCAGGGTCGCGCCGGCGCGCACGCCGTCGATCGCGGCCAGCGCCGAACGCGCGCCGGGGCTGACGTCGATGGCCTCGTAGTCCACGTCGCGTCGGCGAGCGCGCCGAGCACCTGCCTCGCGAGCGTGCCGTCGCCCGCGCCGACCTCGGCGATCCGGATCGGCTCCGGTTCCCCAAGGATCGCGAACAGCTCGGCCACGGCCGTGCCCAGCATCGCTCCGAACACCGGATGGACGTGCGGGCTGGTCACGAAGTCGCCGTCCGCCCCGACCGGCGGATCTTCGTAGAAGCCACCCGGTCCGTAGAGCGCGCGTTCCATGAACTCGGCGAACGTGATGGGTCCGTGGTCGCGGATCGCGCCGCGGATCGCCTCCGCCACCTGCTCGCTCATGGCGAGGAGTATGCCGCCGTCCACGCCTGGGAGAATCCGGGCGTGGTCGACGAACTCCGACTCGCGGCATCGGTCGTCGCCGGGCGCGACGGCGCCGGTGGGCTCGAGCTGCTGGTGATCGAGCGCAGCCGGTCGAGCCGGTTCCTGCCCGGTTACGTGGCGTTCCCCGGCGGCGCCACCGACGTGGGAGACGCCGCGCTGGCCGCCGAATGGTTCGGCACCGCGGACGAGATCTCGCGTGCGTGCGCCATCCGCGAGCTCTCCGAGGAGACGGCGCTCGTCGTGACCGTCGACGGCATGGGGCCGATCGGCAGCTGGGATCCGCTCAGTCCGGTGGGGATGGCGCCGCCCTCGCCCGACCAGCTCCCCGAGATCGCGCACTGGATCGCGCCCGAGGAGGTGCCGGTCCGGTTCGACGCGCGCTACTACGCGGCGGAGGGGTTCGACGGCCTGGAGCCGACCCCCGACGGCTCGGAGGCGGCGTCCGCGTGGTGGACCACCGCGCAGGAACTGCTCGCCGAGCACGATGCCGGCACGCGGAAGCTCTACTGGCCGACGTACTTCACGCTGACCCATCTCGCCACGTGCTCTTCGGTGGCGGACCTGCTCGCGCTTCGCTTCGAGACCCGCGAGCCCACGAACGAGGACGTCGAGCGCATGCCGCGCTCGACGTTCTGGCAGGACTGATGCTGCGGATCGTTCGCGTCCTCGCACCGAACCCGAGCATCTACACGCTCGAAGGGACGAACACGTGGATCGTGGGCGCCGACCCGTCGATCGTGATCGACCCCGGACCCGACGACGGCGCCCATCTCGAGGAGGTCGCCCAGGTGGCCGGGCGCGTCGCCGCGGTCCTGGTGACGCACGACCACGAGGATCACGCGCCGGGAGCTCCCGCGTTCGCCGAGCGCGTAGGAGCGCCGTTCTACGCGTTCCGACTGAACGGCGCAGAACATCTGCGCGACGGCCAACGGTTCGCCGCGTCCGACGGCGCCGAGGTGGTTGCGGAGTACACGCCCGGCCATTCCTCCGATCACGTGGCGTTCTTCGTGCCGTCGGAACTCGCGTTGTTCACCGGGGACGCCGTCGTGGGTCGTGGGACGAGCTTCATCGACCCCCCGGACGGCGATCTGGTCCAGTACCTCCGCTCGCTGCATCGGATGCAGGAGCTGTCACCCGCGGACGATCTACCCGGGGCACGGGCCGATCGTCATCGACGCGCGCGCGAAGCTGGACGAGTACGTCGCGCACCGCGCCGATCGCGAGCGTCAGATCCACCAGGAGCTCGGCACGACCGGTCGTTCGATCCCGGACCTGGTCGCGACCATCTATGCCGAGTACCCGCCCGAGGTGCACGCGCTGGCCGAGCGCTCCGTCCTGGCGCACCTGTTGAAGCTCGAGGGCGAGGGGCGTGCCGCGCGCAAGGGCAAGGCGAACGGGGGGACCTGGACGATCAGCGAGCCGCGTGCGTGCGATCGGTGCGGCCGTCCGGTCAAGGGGCGCGCTCGGCTGTGCGGTCCCTGCAGCCTGGCGGTGCTCCAGGACACCGCGGGCACCGGCGGCTAGGCGATCGCGCTACGTGGCGGCGGGGTCGAGCTCCCAGACGGAGATGTGCTTCCCGCTCGAGCTGGTGAACGGGGTCCGGTCCCAGTCGGCCCACCGCTCGCGGAGTCGCAGACCGGCGAGTCGTCGCCATGAGGTCGAGCTCCGCGACGTACGCGTAGCGGACCAACACCGGGTAGAGGTTGACCTTCCCGTCGCGGATCACGACGTGTTGTGAGCTGACGAACTGCTCGACGGGATCGTTCATCGACACGTCCAGCGACACCGAGTCCGGGTCGACGCGGACCGCTGAGACGCGCTGCCCGCGATCGAACCTGCCGAGGTCCGGTACGAACGCCTCGATCACGAACGCGCCCCCGGGTGTGAGGTGGCGAGCCACGGCTCGGAAGCAGGTCACCTGGTCGTCCTGCGTGAGGAGGGCGAAGATCGTGTTGAACGGGACGTAGATCAGCGGGAACCGATCGTCCAGCGAGAAGTCGCTGAAATCGCCGATCGTGACCTGGACGTCCCCTCCGCCCGGCTTCGCACGCATCCGCTCGACCATCTCGGCCGACGCATCGATCCCGTGGACCCGAACCCCGGCTGCTTGCAGCGGGAGCGCGATGCGTCCTGTGCCGATGCCGAGCTCGAGTGCGGGCCCGTCGCCGGCGAGCGAGGCGAGGAACGCGACCGGGCGTGCCACGTCGCCGAACCCGGGAGCGTGGTGATACATGTCGTCGTAGGCGTCAGCGATCCGGTCCCCGTACGTGGAAGGTCCGTATCCCTCGGTGTGGTCGCCCATCGACGAAGCCAAGCAGCCGGCGGCGCGCCTCGTCAAGGTCGACGATCGGACGGGTACGCGTCATCGAGGCTCCGGAGCCGCGTGCGCACCACGTATCGACCCCGCGCGGCCATCCGGATCTCGCCGTCGGCGACCATCGATCGCAGCGCCCGGTTCGCGGACTCGCGGGTGGTGCCGGCGAGCGCGGCCACCTCGTCCTGCGTGAGCGGGAGCAGGATCAGCCGCCCTCCCTCGACCGCGCGCCCGAACCGTTCCGCCAGATCGTCCAGGCGGTGGGCGATCCGCGTCCGGACGCCCAGCCATGCGAGCTCCTCGGCGAGGGCGGCGGCGCGGTGGGCTCGGGTCGTGAGGAGGTCGGCCGCCGCCCGGGAGCCGACGGGGGACAGGCGGCAGGGCCGGAGCGCGCGCACGGTCACCGGGGAGGGAACGCCGACGACCTCGCCCGCTCCCTGGCCCGGCCCGAGGACGTCGAGCACCAGCTCGTGGCCGGCGCCCGAGACGACCGACACGCGGAGCGCGCCGGACTCGACCAGCCACAGGCCGTCTCCGGGCGCGCCCTGCCGGATCAGCGTGCCGCGCTGCCGCAGGACGAGCGTGAGGGGGAGCGGTTGTGGGCCGCGTCGCACCTGGACCGACACGCCGCTCCTTCCGCCGTGCGGCGCAGACCGTATCCGGAGCCACCGACACCGAGGCTCCTGGCGCGCCCGGTGACCCCCGGAGTAGGCTTGGCCCGTGGCGACGACCAAGGCGACGACGAAGCAGCTCACGGCGGTGCTCGGCGCCGTCCCCTTGTTCGAAGGTCTGACCAAGAAACAGCTGAGGAAGGTCACCGACCTGGCGGACGTCGGGCGGTTCATGGCCGGCGCCACGCTCGTGAAGCAAGGTGACATCGGCGACAGTTTCTACGTGGTCCTGACGGGACAAGCCAAGGTGGTCGTGAGCGGGCGAACCGTGAACCGGCTGCTCCCGGGGGAACACTTCGGCGAGATCTCGCTCCTCGATGGGAAGCCGCGGACCGCGTCGGTCGTCGCCGAGACCGAGATGACGCTCGTGATCATCACCCAGAAGGACTTCTTGGGCCTGCTCGCCAAGGATCCGGAGATCACGCTGTGTCTGTTGGAAGGCATGGCCCGTACCGTTCGTCGGCTCGACCACTCGCTCGCCGGGTAGCCTTCCCCACGTGAAGGTCGAGCTCTTCCGCCCCGACGAACCGGACACCGTCGTCGCCACGATCGCGTGGGCCGACGGCCGAGCGGTCATCGACACGCCCGACGACATCCTCCGCGCGTCGCTCCAGAAGGTCTTCCGCCGGACACCGGTCGTGCTGGACGATGCGTCGTACCGGCGGCTGGGGACGTCCGGGGAGGTCCTGATCCAACCCGGCGACCTCGAATGGTTCCGAGCCCTCGTCCAGACGCGCATCCCGGCGGAGACCAGCTTGGTGGCGCGCTTCGTCCCCGGGGTCACCGAGGGCGGCTTCGACCCCGCGGCCGGTTACCGGACGTTCGAACAGCAGATCGAACGGCTCACGACGTAACCGCGCTCGCGTCCTTCGCGGCCAGCCACGCCTTGCCCTCCGAGCAGAACGCGCGGAAGTCGCAGTACGTGCAATGCGGCCCCGGGGTGGGATCGAACGCGCCCGCGTCGATCGATCGCAGCGCCGCCACCACGCGCGCCTTCACGACCTCGGGATCCTCCATCGGATGCGACACTTCCTCGCCGCTCGCCAGGTAGAGGTAGGTGAGCGTGACGTCTTCGGGGCGCTTGGCCCAGATCTCGACGCACGCCAGGCCGTACAGGTCGAGCTGCAGTGCCGCGAGCGGGTCGTCGTCGGCGGGGCGACGCCCGGTCTTCCAGTCCACCACCTCCCATGCGCCGTCGGGTTCGCCGTAGACGGCGTCGATCCGTCCGCCCACCGTGAACCCCTCGAGCCGCAGGAGGAATGGTCGCTCGGCGTGGAGCGGGGTGACATCGGCGAACCGGCTCCCCAGGAACGCCTCTCGCAAGCGCTCGACCTTGCCGGGCTCGCCGGCGAGCTCCTCGCTGGTGAGATCCGGCGTCTCGTCGACCTCGAGCAGCACCGCCTGGCCGATCGCCCGCCGCTCGATCCACCGGTGGACCTCGGTACCGATGCGCGCCGCGGGTCCGCTGAACCGCGGCAGGGGTCGGACGGCCGTCCAGTAGAAGCGCTTCGGACACCGCGCATAGTCGATCACGCCGCCGACCGACACGGTGCGCCGCGCCAACGGTCCTGCGGAGCCGTTCACGGCGTCCGTGCCCTCGCGCTCCAGCAGGAATCCGGCGTGGTGTCGCCGCTCGGCGGCGAGCTCCTCGAACAACTCGCGCTCCTCCGGTTGGAGCGGCTCGAGCAGCGTCGGTTGCACGCCGCCGATCGCGACGGCGTCGAGCGCAGCGTGCCGCCACCCGTCCGGGAACACTTCGTCCGAGTCGTCGGGCCGCGCCGGTTCGGGCCAGTCCTTCACGAACCGCTCCCGATACCCGAGCAGGGGGTTGGTCTCCTCGTCGATGTCCTCGCCGGGGTCCCACGATCCATGTCGAACGTCCATCACCCATCCCGCGAGCTCTCGGAGGAACTTGCCACCCTCCTTCGCGTTGATGTTCTCGCCGTACCAATGCGCGCCCGTGGTGAAGAGGCGCTTGCGCGCGCGCGTCAGCGCGACGTAGGCGGTGCGACGTTCCTCGTACTCCTCCTGCGCCTGCAGCTGCTCCTTGAAGTGCTTCAGGACGCCGTCGTAGCGCGGGAGCATCTTGGCGTCGCCGCGGAGCTCGAAGTCCATCGACTTCGCGCGCTCGGCCGGGTTGTGCTGGATCCGCGTGCTCGGAAGGAGCCCCTTGGCCATCCCGGGCACGAACACGTTGTCGAACTCCAGGCCCTTCGCGGCATGGATCGTCATGACCTTCACGGAGTCCTCCGCGGACGGCTGGACCGGCGACCACTCCTGCTTGTCCATCCGCTCGACCGTGTCCACGTAGTCCAGGAACGCGCGGAGCGTCAGCTCGCCTTCGACCGGTTCGAACGCGTGCACCTGGTCCATGAACGCGGCGAGGTTCCGCTTGGCCGCGGTGGCCGCGACCTGATCCGTCCGGGCGTCGAGCTCGGCGAGGAGACCGGTGCGCCGGACGATCTCGCCCAGGAACTCGCCGACGGGCTTGCGCGCCTCGATCCGCAGCTCGGCCAGCTCACGCCGGAACTCCTCGAGCCGCACGCGAGCCTCGTCCGAGAGCCGCTCGACCTGATCGAGATGCTCGAGCGCCTCGGCGAACAGGAACGGGGTCGCCTCGCCCTCCTCCTCGTCCTCCACGCGTAGCGCGTAGCTCTTCATCTTCGCGAGCGCCGCCACGCGCGCGAGGTCCTTGTAGCCGACGCGGTAGCGGGGCCCCAGCAGGATCTTGGCGAGGGCCACGCTCGCGAGCGGGTCGCTCACCGCGCGGGCGTACGCCAAGACCTCGACGATCTCGGGAAGCCGCAGGAGCCCGGCGAGCCCCAGGATCTCCGCGGGGATCTCCCGTTCGGCGAACGCCTGCTGCAGCGAGAAGAACAGCCGGCTCGAGCGGCAGAGCACGGCGACGTCGGACCACTTCGCGCCGTCTCCGTGCAACTCCACGATGTGGTCGGCGATCCACTCCGCCTCCTTCCACTCGTCGGAGATCCGTGCGACGTGCACCTCACCCGTGCCGTTCTCGATCCAGGGGACCAGTCGTTTGTCGGGATCCGGCCGCTGCTGTTCGGGCAGCTTCGAGATCACCACGTCGGCCGCCTCGAGGATCCACGCGCCCGAGCGGAAGTTCGTGTAGAGCGGGAGCTGCGTGGACGGAGAGCCGTCGGCGCGCGGGAACTGTTCCGGGAAGTCCAGGAGGTTGAAGAGGCTGGCGCCGCGCCACGCGTAGATGTTCTGGTCCGGGTCGCCCACCGCCGTCACCGGATGCCCGTCACCGAACACGCCCGCGATCAGCTTCGCCTGCGCGACGTCGGTGTCCTGGTACTCGTCGAGGAGCACGGCGCCGAAGCGCTGCTGGTACTCGGCCGCCACCTCCGGGTGCTGCTCGACCACCTCGAGCGCCAGCGAGATCTGGTCGCCGAAGTCGATCGCTCCCAGGTCGCGCTTGAGCTGTCGGAAGATCGCGGCACCGCGCGCAAGCTCGATCCGCTCCAGCGACGACCGGTACGCGCGGTCGGAGCGATGCTCCTGCAGCTGTTCCAGCCGCGCTTCGTTGAACGCGATGATCTCTTCGGGCGTGCGGCGATGGTTCGACGCCTGATCGTCGAGCAGCAGGATGTTGTCGATCACGCCGCCCTGGTTCTCGGTCTTCACGTACTCGAACGTCATGAGATCCATGACACGCGCGCACAGCTCGGTGCGTTGCGCAGGGGAGAGCACGCGCTGCGCCGGCTCGATGCCGGCGAGCATGCCGTGGCGCGTGAGCAGCTGCGCCGCGAAGCCGTGGTAGTTCATGATCTCGGGCTCTTCGCCTTCGGCGAGATCCAAGCCCGCGAGCGCGTGGCGGATCCGCTGCTGCAGGTTCTCGGTCGCCTTGTTCGTGAACGTCAGGCAGAGCACGTTGCCGGGCAACACGCCCGGCTCGTCGGCGTCGAGCCTCCCGGATGCCGCGAGCGCCAGGTACACGACGCGCGCGGCCATCACGGACGTCTTGCCCGATCCCGCGCCGGCCACGAGCACGAACGGCTCGAGGGGCCACGAGATCGCCTTCCACTGTTCCGCGGTCGGCTCGCGGCCGCCCATCACGGCGACGATCTCGGGCGGGTACGCGCCTCCCGTCACGTCGCGCGCTCCGTCGGGAACAACGGCGCGCCCTGCGGATAGAGCGAGCAGAGCGTCTTGAAGTCGCAGAAGTAACAGTCGGCCTGCGAGTTCGGCCGATACCGCTCCTCGGCGTCCAGGCGTTTGAGCTCCGCGATCAGCCACGAGAGCCGCGCGCGCATCCGCTCCTGGTACTCGGCCTCGCGGTCTCCGGAGCCGACCTCCCATTCGCGCATCACGATCTCGCCGGTCTTGTAGTCGCCTTTGAGGTACGCCAGCTCCACGCCGGTGATGGCACCGACCTCCTTCAGGTCGTCCGCCTCCTGCGCGGCCAGGTAGTAGATCCCCAGCTGCAGGCTCTCGTTCGCCTTGGGTGCCGCGTACGTGCCGCCGGTCTTGTAGTCGGTGATGCGCGTGCCGAACCCGAGCGGGTCGGGCCCGATCCGGTCGATGTACCCGTTCAGCGTCACGCCGTCGTACTCGAACTCGAACCCGCGCTCCGTGCCGGTGGCGGGATGTTCGCCGAACCTGCCGAACCAGTTCGGCAGCATCGTCTCCTTGGCCAGGCGCTTCCACGTTTCGGAGACCGCCGTGGACGGGAACTCCTGCGGTCGCCAGCGGTCGTCCACGACCGCCGCCATCTCGGTCAGCGACCGTCCGACGGTGCCGTTCTCGCAGTCCTCGATGATCTTGTGGACGGTCTTGCCCACCCACGCGTGATAGCCGACCATGCCGCCCAGCCCGAGCTCCGCTGACAAGACGTATTGCAGCTCGCAGTTCTCGAGCGTGGAGAGCTTGGAGTACGAGGCGCGGATGGTCTCGTGCAGCGGCGCGCCGGTGTCGGTCCATCCTCTCTGGAACCACCAGCGTCCCGGATCCAGGCCGAGCGCGATCAGCCCTTCGAGCGCGGCCAAGCGTCTGGCGGCCGGTACGTCGAGGTCCGCGAGCGTGCGTCGCCACGTGGCGGTCGCCTCTCGTACCGAGACCGGCTCCTCGAACGGGCCGAGCGGGATCGGCGACCACGCCACGTCGTGCTCGTCGACGAACCTCGACGCGGCGACCGACCCGTCGGCGTGCGTCTCGCTCGCGGTCAGCACCACCCGTGTCCTCGCGCGCCCGACCATCATGCGGAACAGCCGACGTTCGTCCTCCAGACGGGCGCGGTTGCGCTCGGACTGCGAGATCGGCCGTTCGAGCGCGGCCAGGTCGAACATCGGTTCCGGGCGGGACAAGCTGGGGAAGTTCCCTTCGACGGTTCCCGCGACGATGACCGTGTCGAGCTCGGTGCCCACCGCACCGTGCGCCGTCAACACCCGCACGGCGTCGGACGACGCGGGATCCATGCTGCGGTACCCCGGCCCGTGCTCGCCGGCATCGAGCGCGCGGACGAATGCCTCCGTGGACGGGTCGGGCGACTCGCCGGCCTCGGCGACCACGCCGGAGAGGCCGACCACGACGTCGATCTCGCGCCGGGCGCCGGATGAACGATCGGCTGCGGCCACCAGTCTCGCCGAGTACGGCAGGTCCTGCCAGAGGATCCGGAACGCGTCCAGCACCGACCGGTCCGAGACGATCGTGGCTCGTGCGAGCACCTCGCGCACGGTCTCGACCTCGGACGCCTCGACCTGCGTGAGGCCATCGGTGTGCTCGATGGCCGTGGCCACCGTGCCGTCGATCGCCTGTGCCGCGCGCATCAGCCCGCGCGCCGCCGCCGGCGACAGCCGGACCAGGTCGGATGTGAGCACGGATTCGATGAGCTGCTCGCGCGCTTCGCCGTCGGCGGTCAACCACCGGAGCGCCAACACGTAGGGGAACGTCGCGGGCTCCGCCGTGAGGGCCATGCCGCTCTCGGGGAGCGCGCGGGGAACACCTGAGTCGTCCAGCGCGCGCAACAACGATCCGACGTGCGCTCCCTGCCGTCGCACCACGACGGCGAGCTCGTTCCACGGGACGCCTTCCTCCACGTGGAGACGACGGAGCTCGCGGGCGATCGCTGCATGCTCCTCGGACGTGTGTGGCGCGAGCCACGCCTCGACGGTCACGCCGCCCTCCGCGCGATGGGGAGTCTCCAGCGCGATGACCTCCGCACCGCCGAACCGTTCGGCGAACCGGCGGATCGGGATGTCGGTCGCCCCTTGGAACGAGAAGACGTGCGCGTCGGCGTCGCCGGCCACGATGAGGTCGGCCGGCGCGAGCCCGGCCACGATCGCCTCGGCGGCCAGTGTGGAGTCCTGGTAGTCGTCGACGAGCAGGTGGTCCAACAGCGGTTCGCCGTCCGTGGCCACCTGCGCCGCACGCTGCAGCAGCGCCGCGAAGTCGACGACGTTCCGCCCGTCGATCACGTCCTGGTACTCCCGGTAGAAGCGGGCGAGCTCCTTCCATCCGCCCAGTCCGGCCTTCTCCGCCCGCTCGAGGATGTCGTCGGGCGTGAGGAGCGCCTCCTGCGCTCGCGAGAGGAACTGCCGTACTTCGTCGGCGAACGCGCGCATGCCCAGCATGTGACCGTACGCCGGCCACTGCCCCGGGTCTTGCTCGCTCAGCAGCTCCTGGACCAACGCGAACTGGTCGCCGGCGGGCAACAGATCGGGCGGCTCCGGATAGTCCAGCCGTCGGAACCGTGCGTTCAGGACGTGACGCGCGACGCCGTGGATCGTCACGACGCGGAGCTCGGGCAGGGATCCCTGGAAGCGCGCGAGCAGTGCCTCGCGAGCCTCGTCGCGAGCGCGTCGAGAACCCACGACGAACGCGACCCGCTCCGCGTCGGCGCCGCCCTCCAGGAGCTGGGCGAACCGTTCGCGCAGGACCGCGGTCTTGCCGGTGCCCGGCCCGCCGGTCACCAACACGGCGCCCGCCCGGTGCGCCAGGACACGCGCCTGCTGCGGGTCCGGCAAGAGGGGGGTTGTCATCAACGACGATGCTACTGCGCGCTAACGACAGGTCCGCAGCTCAGCACGCTCAGAGATCCGGGCGGGGAGGGAGCGCCGCGAAACCCGTGGGCGTCGAACGTCCCTCGATCACCCGGCGGTACCACTCCTCGACGTCGCGCGGACCGAGCGTCCCGACCGGCCTCCCGTCGTCCACCACCAGGCCGTCCTGACCGCCGAGCCATTCGAATGCTCCGTCGAGCGTCTCGTCGCTCTGCAGGACCGTCGTCTGGTTCGACGGGATCAGTGCATCTCGCACCGGCCGCAGTGGATCGCGGCCGCCCAGCCGGCGCGCGCTCCGCATCGAGACCGAGCCGATGAAGTGCTCGCCCTCGTCCACCACCGGGAACGGCTGGTCCGTCGTGCCTCGCAGCGCGTGGTCGAGCGCCTCCGCCAGGCTCATCGTGGCGGGGATCGTCGGCGGCGGCGGTCGCATGGCGTCGGCGACGCGTCCCGTCGCGAGTCGATCGCGGAGCGCGATCCGCCCATCCATGCCGCGGCCGGTCGTGATCAGGACCATCGCGATGTAGCCGGTGAAGATGCCCATGCCCACGTCGCCGTTGCTCAGCGACCAGATCGCGACGGCGGCGAACGCGAACCCGATCGCGATCCCGGACCATCCCGCCGCCCGCAGCGCGAGCCGGCGATCCTTCGTGAGCCCCCAGACGGCGGCGAGCAGCATCCGTCCTCCGTCCAGCGGGAACCCCGGGAGCGCGTTCAGACCCGCGAAGATCAGCGACAGCCACGAGAGGTACCCGACGATCTCGGACACCACCCCTTCGGTCGCGATGTGCGCCACCCAGAACACCCCGGCGAGCGCCAGCGTCGTCGCCGGTCCCACGAACGCCACCAGGAACTCGCCGAGCGGTCCGTGCAGGTCGGCGCGGGTCTCGGTCGCGCCGCCCCAGAACACGAGCGTGACACCGCGGACCGGGAGGTCGAGCCCACGCGCCATCACGGCGTGGGCGGCCTCGTGCGCCAGGATGCTCGCGAAGAAGAGCCCGGCCGCGAGGACCGCGAGCATGATCGCCTCGGATCCCTCTTGCACGCCACGGTTGAGCGTCAGGTAGTTGTACTGCGACCAGATGTAGATGCCGGCGATCCACACCCACGACGTGCTCACGTACAGCGGGATGCCTCGAACCGTCGCGATCTTCCAGCGGTGCCCGGTCAGCATCCTCCGAGCCTACCGCCCCCCTCCACGAACCACGTCAGATGAGGTCGTCCAGGCCCAGCAGCCCGCCGAGTTCGCTCGCGTTCCGGACGGCGAAGTCGCGGTAGCAGTTGTTCATGAGCACGTGTGTCTCCCGGGCACTGGACGCGAGCTGGTTGATCCGCGGCACCCACTCCTGCAGCTCGGACGCCGAGTAGTCGTAGCGGAAGCGGACCGACGCGCTCTCGCTCTTCGCGGTCCACGCTTCGGGGTCGCGCCCGTGGAACCGCACCATCGCCAGATCGTCGGCCGTGGTCGCGGCGATCGGCGGCACGCTCGAGACGAAGCCCTGCGGCATGTCGACGCAGACGAACGGTAGGTTCCGCTCCTCCAGGAACGACAGGCTCTCCTCTCGGTTGCGCTCGCTCATCCACGACTCGTGACGGAACTCCACCGCGACCCGATAGTCGGGGAGGCGCGCCGCGCACTCCTCGATGTACGCCTTGTTCTTCTTCGCGATCACGAACCACTGCGGGAACTGGAACAACACGGCGCCGAGCTTCCCGGCCGAGTGCAGCGGCATCAGCGCGTCGCGGAACCGCTGCCACACCTCGTCGACCGCCGCGTCGGGAAGTTTGTCGCGATACACGTTCCGCTTCTCGAGCATCTCCGGCGGCAGCTCCGCCTTGATGTCGTTGTAGAGGGAGTCGACCTTCGTCGGGTGGTTGGTGAGCAGCGAGTACGCCTTGATGTTGAACGTGAACTCCGGCGGCGTGCGCTCGATCCAGAGCACCGAGTTCTTCTCCGACGGGGGGTAGTAGTAGGTGGAGTCGACCTCGACCAGCGGGAACCGCGACGCGTAGAACTTCAGCCGTGCCTCGGCGCTGGTGGTGCCGGGCGGGTAGAAGTTCCCATCCTTCACCAGCGTCGGATCGGTCCACGACGACGTGCCGATCAGGATGCGGCCGCTCACGGGTGGAAGCCTATCGAGGGATCAGGACACGTCGGGGCCGTCGGCAGACGCGTCGTTGCGACGGTCTTCCTTCGCCTGCTTGCGACGCAGCACCTTGTCCTTCGCCTTGTTCGCCTGTTCCTTGGCGACCCGGAGCATCCGCTGCGCCCAGACGTACTCGGTGCCCAGGATCGAGAGCCCGACGAAGATCAACAGCCAGCCGGGGCCGGGCAGGACCAGCAACGCGAGGCCGGCCAGGAGCACGACCGCCCCGACGATCGTGATGGCGATCCGTCGGCCGTTCTTCGCGATGAACCGGCCGACCACCTTGAACGGAACGACGGCCGGGTGGTCATGCCATCTGCGCGCCGACTGGGGGTCGACCGCGGCGATCTCGGCCACGACCTCGCTCGCGTCGCGTTCCTCGGGGTCGTCGCCCCAGATATCCCGTCGGTGGAGGTTGTCGCTCATCGACCCGTACTCTGCCACGTTCCGGATGGAACCGTCGCTTGGGCCCTGACCTGCAGGAACGTCGGTCGTCAGTCGTCGGAGCCGTGTCCGCCGCCGCTCCCACCGTGGTCGTCGCCAGACCCAGATCCCCCGCCTCCGCCGGTGCCGCTGTTGCCGCCGTGATCGTCGCTCGGCGATGCGCTCGAGGAAGGGGTTCCCGATGGCGTCGATGGCCGGTCCGTCGGCGTGGGGGTTGCGCGATCCTCGGTCGGGCTCGGCGTGGGGCTCGTCGGGACCTGGATCGTCGTGGCGGGCTCGCTGAGCGGATCGCCGACCAACGCGAACGCGCCGACCGACAGCGCGACCGCAAGGACGATGCCGGCGACGCCGAGTCCGATGATCGTGAGCGTTCGCTTCATGGAACGAACCTACCCGTCCGCGTGATAACGGGCGGTTAAGGATCGTTCGCGTTCGAGACAACCGTGGCGAGCGGGATCGCCCCGGGCCGGATGTCACGTGGCCACCGCTTCATCTCGAAGAAGTCCGGCCGTTCGATCAGCCACATCGTGTGCTCCCAGAGCTGCGTCGCCTCATCGCCGTCGGGGGCGAGCGCGAAGACGGGGCCGTACACGACCTTCAGGTCGGCGACACCGAGGGTCGGGACCCCGAACACGCTCTCCTGCCGCGCGTCCAGGAACTCCTGCCGCACCTCGTCGGCAACGTCCGGTGCGGCGACCGCACGGTCGACCACGTCGGGCATGCCGGCCGCCGCCGCCGCGGCGCGCACGAGCTCCGGCGACGTCTCCTCCTTGTCGTCGTGCAGGCGACGGCCGATCTCGCGGTACAGCCGATCGAACGCGTCGACGCCTCCGTCGCGGCGGGCGAGCGCGAGCGCGACCAGCGACTCGCCGTGGCGCCGGCAGGCGTCCCAGAACGGCGTATCGGGCTCGGACGAGTTCAGCTCCAGGCTGAAGATCCGCCAGTCCAGCTCCACGAGGCCGGCGTCCTGCGAGTCGTCTGAGCCACACCGCCCCCTGCCACGCCCACGGGCAGCTCGGATCCACCCACAGTCGGACGGGCGTCGGCATCACGCGTGCCCCTGATCGTCAGGCGAGTTGCTCGCGGGCGTCGAGGCGACACGGAACCGGACCTCGACCCGGGTGCCGCCGCCGTCGGCGCTCTGCACGGAGAGCGCACCGCCCCAACGCTCGGCGAGGTCGCCCGCGATCGCGAGACCCAGGCCGGATCCGCCGGGGGGAGCGGCCTTGCCCCGATAGAACCGCTCGGTGACCTTCGTCTGTTCCTCGGAGGGGATGCCCGGTCCGTGGTCGCGGACCGCCATGAACGCCCGCCGTTCCGCCGTGCCGGTCTGCAGCTCGATCGCTCCTGGCGCGTACGTCACGGCGTTCTCCAGCAGGTTGTCCAGGATCTGGTCGACATCGGTGGTGTTCGCCTGTGCGACGACCGGCTCACCGTCGACCGATAGCGTCGATCGGTGAGTGGCGGCCCGCTCCTTCCAGCGTTCCACGGCACGGCCGGTGGCGGCGTGCAGCTCGATCTCGGTGGAACCGCCTTCCTCGAGCGTTCGGGCCATCACCAGGAGCCGATCGACGGTCGCCGCAAGCCGGTCGATCTCCTTGTCCGCGGCTGTGAGGTCGTGCGTCATCTCGGGAGAGTCGGATCGCTCGATCGCGGACTCCAGGCGGAGCTTCATCCCGGTGAGTGGGGTCCGGAGCTGATGCGACGCGTTCGCCACGAACTCGCGTTGTGCCTGCACGGTGCGCTCGACGCGGTCGGCCATGTCATCGAACGAGCCTGCCAGCTCCTCGATCTCGTCGGCTCCCGTGACGTCGTGCGCACGGGCGGACAGATCTCCGGAGCCGAGACGTCGTGCGGTCGCCGCGAGACGCGTCAGCGGACGCGCGAGCGAACCCGACACGATGAACGCGATCACCAAGCCGATCACCAGGCCGACGCCGCCGATGACCGAGACCAAGCCGATCGTGGTTCGCCGGACGGCGTCGTTCACGGCTTGGATGGGCTTGGTGATACGAACGGCGCCGATGAGTCCCGGATCGACCACGGGCGCCGCGGCGACCATGATGTCCGATCCTTCCGTGTTGCTGAATCGGATCTCCGCTGCGGCGCTCGGGGCCGCCGCATAGAGCGCGTGATCGTGCAGCTCGGGGCGCAACGGCGTGAGGAAGTTGTCGCCGACCGCCTTCCCGTCGGAGTCGGCCAGGACGATACCGTCGCGGTCGAGGGCGATCACCCGCCCGTCGACCTGTTCGGCGTAGCGCTCGATCTTCCTGTCGAGCGCCGGTCCTGCTTGGAGCGACTCGGTGTCGAAGCTCGCCGCGATCGTCAGCGCGCTCGTGAGGACCTCTGTCTTCTTCTCGGCGCGCGCCCGGTCGCGGAGGCTGATGGCGAGCGGCACGGTCAGCGCGAGCAACACCGCGACGACCACGTAGGAGAAGGCGAGGACGAGCCGGCTCCGAACCTTCGTGGGTCTCTCCCTCTCGCTGATGTTCGACTAGGTGGCGTCGGTCGCCATGTCCTGCGGCGCCGCGAACCGGAAGCCCACGCCGCGGATCGTCGCGATGAACCGCGGCTCCGAGGGATCGTCTTCGATCTTCTTGCGGAGCCACGAGATGTGCACGTCGAGCGTCTTCGTCGGTCCGAACCAATGCGGGTCCCACACCTCGTCCATGATCGTTTCGCGACGCATCACGTCGCCGGCGTTGGCCATCAACAGATGGAGCAGGTCGAATTCCTTCGCGGCGAGCTCGACCGGTTCGCCGTCCTTCGTGACCGTCCGTGAGGAGGGGTCGAGCCGCAGCGTGCCGATCTCGATCGGACCCCTGCGCGCGGTGCCGCGGCCACGCCGCATGATCGCCCGCATGCGCGCGACGAGCTCGCCGGCGGAGAACGGCTTGACCACGTAGTCGTCCGCGCCGAGCTCCAGGCCGACGATGCGATCGATCTCCTCGCCGCGCGCGGTGAGCATGATGATGGGAACGTCGGACTCGGTCCGGATCAGCCGGCAGAGATCACGACCGTCGCCGTCCGGCAGCATGATGTCCAGGAGGATCAGGTCGGGAGGCGTTGCGCGCCAGGCGTTCGTGGCGGCTTCGATCGTCCCCGCGACTTCCGCGTCGAAGCCCTCTCGTCCCAAGTGCTCGGCGAGAGGCTCGGAGATCGTCACCTCATCTTCCACCACCAGCACCCGAGGCTTCATGCGGGCATCGTATCGCCGCCCGTTCGCAGCGAACTTGTCACTCTTGCCTCTGTCTGATGGCTTCGGTACAACTACGCAGGCTCCGGCTGTCGCCCTTCCCCGCCACCGGCCAAGGAAGGGGGACCATGTCTGCCACCGCAACCAGTCAAGGGAAGGTCCGAGGGCGGGCACGCTGGAGTAACGAACCAGTCGCCGTGAGGATCCTCTTCCTAGGCGTGACAGCCGTCGTCGTTGCGCTACTCGCTTCATACGTCGCCACCCAATGGAGCGACATCGCGGAAATCGCTGCTGCCTTGCTTGTATGGGCGATGGTCGCGGCAGTCGCGGATCTATTGCCGGTGCAGTTGTGGGGCGACGTGTCGCTAAGCATGTCGCTGCCGGTGACTCTGGCTGCGGGAATGGTTCTGTCACCGTGGAATGCCGGCTTGGTCGCTTTCATAGCCGCCCTCGACTTGAGGGAGTTCCGCGGAGAGGTGAGCGTCCTTCGCGGGCTCTACAACAGGAGTCAGATCGCGGCGAGTGTGATCTTGGCGTCCGCGGCGTTCCATGCGCTGGGAGGAACACCGGCCAACTGGCCTGAGGTCTTGGCGCTCGGACTCACTGCCCTGGCGGTCGACTGGGCTGTCAATACAGTGCTCGTGATGGTGCCAGTGGCCATGATGACACGCCTCTCAATGGCACAAGTCATCCAAGGGGTTCACGGCGATCACCCGTATTGATCACGGCGTTGGCTACTTGTGTCTCGGACTGCTCGCAGTCCTCTTGGCGACGGTGTACGGCGTGGCTGGTGGCTGGGGGTTGGTAGCCGCCGTCATTCCGCTGGCGCTCGCACGGCAGATGTTTAAGCGAGGACGACGACTAGAGGACGCCGCCAGGAAGCTTGCTGCGAAGGATAGGGCTCTGATCGATGCGGCCGAACGAACTCTCCTCGAACGTAGGGATGAACGGATGGCAGTCGCCGGTGAGCTACATGATGAGGTCCTTCCACCACTATTCAAGGTGCACCTCATGGGACAGGTGCTCAGACAGGATTTGAGCTCAGGGAGATTGCTCGACCTTGATGATGACCTTCCCGAGTTGATAGTCGCAACAGAAGCGGCTGCGTCCGCGATCCGAGGGATGGTTCGCGATCTCAGACAGTCGTCGATAGGTCCGGCGGGACTAAACGCAACGATTGAACTCTTAGCGCGTCAGCTGGAAGCGGCTGGTTCCCCGACGATTCATCTTGACTTGAGTGACGTCGGTGGGTCGAGCGTCGCTCAACTCATCACGTATCAGGTCGCTCGCGAAGCTCTCAACAACGCGGCGCGGCATGCGCGCGCCACTCGCCTCTCTGTTCGTCTCTTCCGCGATTCGGGCCTGATACGACTGATCGTAGAGGATGACGGAGTCGGGTTCGATCCCAGCAACATAGACACGGACGAACACTTCGGGCTGCAGCTCATGGCGGAGCGGGTCGAAGCGAGTCGTGGGCGAATGATTGTGGACTCTCAACTCGGCGGCGGGACAAGGATCATGGCCAGTCTTCCGCCAGAGTTCTAGGCGTCACTCAACGTAGAAACGCCAAAGGGCCCCTTTCGGGACCCCAGGCAATCGCGATTGCTTGTTGCGGGCAGCTAGTTCACACCTTCCAGTGGGCGCCACCCGCGAGAGCGACGGCGAGAAGAGCCCCTAGCGCGATAGCGATGCGCTTCACGGTCTTCATTCGTCCACCTCCTCCGTACGACTCGGACGCCCCCATGAAGGGGACACTCCGCTGACTATCGGGGGTCGACCGGTTGGGGGACAAGCCCACTATTGGGACTACGGCGACTGCACTAGTTGGCTATCAATAGGAACCATCTTGCTTCCAAACCACTGGCCAAGCGTCCAAGATTGCCTCATGGCGTCTGGCATGAGCAGGCGGCGAAACGCCGCGCTCATCGCGTTCGAACTCGGAATCGTCTTGCCCACGTTGGCAGGCGGTGTGCTTCTTGTTGTCCGGGATGCGGAGTTGTTCAAGCCTGAACTCGTGGTCTGGATCGTCCTGGTAGCCATCACCGACCTGCTGCCAGTCGCGGCCTGGCGTGGTCTCCAGGTCAGCCTTGCCTTCCCCCTGCTCATGACGGTGGGGATCTACTACTCGCCGGCAGTCGTGGGGGTGGTAGCGCTTCTGGGTACGACGGACCCCCGCGAGTACAAGCGAGAGGTCTCGTTGCTTCACGCAGTCTTCAATCGCTGTCAGGTGACGCTCTCGGTTGTCGCAGCAAGTGCGGTCTACCACGCAATCGCGGGCCCCGGCCTCCACAGCGGAGTCAAGGGAGTGTTCGCGGCGATGCTGGCGGCAGTCGCCGACTACCTCATCAATTCAGGCATCGTTACCCTCTATGTAGCCATCAAGACGGGCTTGGCTCCCTGGGCCGTGATGAAGGAACTACGAATCGGGCGGCTCAGCGAGTTCCTTGTCAGCTACTTGGGATTGGCCTTCCTAGGTCTTGCCCTGGCTATTCTTTTCGACAAGGTTGAGTTCTGGGTCCTACCGGCCGTGTTCGCGCCGTTGATCTTCGCTCGGCAGATGTTTCTCCGAAGTCAGGCGCTGGAGGAAGCTCACGCAGGAGCTCAAGGATCGCGAGCAGGTCTTGCGCACGCTCTCGAACGCGATGGCGGAAGAGCGCGCCGACGAGCGACAGCAGATCGCGGCCTACCTCCACGACGACCTCGCCCAGGTGCTCTTCCGGCTCTCGATCCAGGTGGACGTTGCGCGAAAGTTGCTCGACAAGGGCGACCTCGTCGAGACAGGCGAGCAGCTCGAGAAGATCCGCGAATCCAAGCAGGACACGTCCGATCGCATCCGCGCGTTGATCCGCCACTTGCATCGGTCCCCGCTCGGTGCGAAGGGGCTGGCCGAGGCGCTCGAGTCGTTCACGGACGAAGTCGGACGCGACTCGGGTGTGCACTTCCATCTCGACGTGCACGACGTCGCGGTGCCCGCCGCCGATCGCGCTCCTGATCTACAAGATCGCTGGCGAGGGCTTGTTGAACGCGCTGAAGCACGCGGAGGCGTCCGACTTCTGGATCATCGTTCAGGGCGACGAGGAGTTCCTCGAGCTGCAACTTCGCGACAACGGCGTGGGGTTCGACTCATCGTTGCCCGGGCCGGAGGGGCACTTCGGCATGACCATGATGCGCGAGCGCGCCAAGATCGGTGGTGGGACGTTCGAGGTCTTCAGCGTCCCCGGTCAGGGGACGACGATCACGGTCCGATTCCCAACCTCGCTGCTCCAACAGGAGCCGTCTCCGGAGCCCGCCGGTACCGAGCCGGCAGGCGATACGCCTCCGGGGCATGTTTCCCCCGGTACATCAGGAATCGGCGAGCCGGCGGCCGAAGGTTCTCGCGGAACCGTCCACGCGTGACGGTGAAACACCACCACGCCATCCCCCCGTACAGCAGCACGTCGCCGAACGAGAGCACCACGCCGAACGGCGGTCCGACCGGGATCACGTCGGCCAGGGGCCGCAGCACATCCGCTTCCGTCATCAGGTGATGCTTGGCCCCGTCCTCGATGACGATCGCTCCGTCCGCTCCGGCCGCCAGCACCGCATCGCGGCTCACCGGCATCCCGCCGTTCAACGCGACCACGGCCAGGTTCATCATGAGTCCCGTCGCCATCAGTGCCGCACCGGGGACCCGTCGGTTCACCGCCACCACGGCGAGCAATAGCACGTAGCTGGCGACGAGTGATGCCGCCGCCAACCCCGCGCGCTCGGCGCTCCCGACCGGGAGCGGGAACGATTGGAGCACCAGCGCGATCGGTGCAAGCCCCCACCAATGCACGCGGATGTGCTCGAGGAAGCGAACCGAGCCACCGGCGATGATCCCGGCGAGCACCGCGAGCGCGAGGACGAGCACGACGATGGTCATATGAGGATGACCCTATTCGGGGAGCGGATTCTTGCGCACGCGACCGTCGGAAGTCCAGACGTCGCCGACCGCTTCGTTCCCGGCGACGGCCGATACAGTGGCGGCATGACCACGGACGGCGATCTCGGCTACTTCGGGCCGAAGAGCGTCAGCTGGCAGGTGCATCGCGAGGTCACGGTGTTGTTCGGAGGCGCGCGAGCGGTCCTGATGCAGGCCGCGCATCCATTGGTGATCGCCGGGGCACGCGCGACCGGCTTCTACGAACGCGATCCGTGGAAACGGTTGCAGCGCACGTTGATCCTGACCTACACCATCACGTTCGGCACGAAGGCAGAGGCGCACGCGGCGGCCGATCGCATCAACGACGTCCATGCGCGGATCCAGGGAGTCGACGACGTGACCGGCCGTCCATACGACGCGCTGGATCCGCAACTGCTGCTGTGGGTGCACGCGTGCCTGGTCGATTCCGCGCTGCTGTTCGAGGAGCTGACCGTGGGCAAGCTGAACGACGCGGGCCGTCAACGGTTCCACGAAGAGCAGATGCTCGCCGCGGAGATGGTGAAGATCCCCCGCGAGATCATCCCGCCGACGGTTCCCGCGCTCCGCGCGTACATGGCGGATGTGATCGGTCGCGGGGACCTGCGGGTCACCGACTCGGCGCGCAGGGTGGCCGAGCTCTTCTACCACCCGCCGGCCGAGGCGGAATGGCGTCCGGTGCTGAAGGGCGTCTCCCGGCTGGCGTTCGCGACGCTTCCGGCGCCGCTGCGTGAGGAGTTCGGTATCTCGCTCGGTCCCGCGAAGCGCGCTGCGATGGCCGCGACGTTCGCCGCGACGAGGTTCGCGCGGCCGCTCCTGCCGGCGAAGGTCCGCTACATCGCTCCGTATCAGGAGTGGCGGTTGCGCCAGCGAGGCATCGAGCCCTCACACGAGGTGGAGGAAGCACGCAGGCGGGCGGGGATCAGGCTCAGGCCATAGGAGCGGCGTGACGGCTCCGGCCGCGAGCCGCATCCGGCGCTATGCGAGACTCCACGGCATGGACGTGGATGGACTGCTCCTCGATATCGACGGCGTGCTGACCGTGTCGTGGGAGCCGATCGACGGGGCCATCGACACGCTCGACCGGCTCCGCGATCGCGGCCTGCCGTTCCGGCTGATCACGAACACCACGACACACACCCGCGATGCGCTGGCGGGCACCCTTCGCACCGCCGGGTTCACCGTGGACGCCGACGACATCATCACGGCCGTCGTCGCGACCGCGGCGTACATACGCGCCGCTCACCCTGGAGCACGGGTATCCCTGTTGTCCGACGGCGATGCCCGTGAAGATCTGGACGGGATCACGCTCGTCGGGCCGGACGACCCGGCGGACGTCGTCGTGATCGGCGGCGCCTCGGACGACTTCACCTACGCCACGATCAACCACATCTTCCGGCTGTTGATGAACGGCGCCGCGCTGGTCGGCATGCACCGCAACATGTTCTGGCGCACGAACGACGGCTTGGAGCTGGACGGCGGCGCGTACATCGCAGGCCTCGAGGAGGCCACCGGCGTCCACGCGACGATCTGTGGGAAGCCGGCGCCTACCTACTTCCATACGGCGCTCGAGCAGCTCGGCGTGCCGGTGAACCGCGCCGCGATGGTCGGCGACGACGTGGTGAACGACGTGCTGGCAGCACAAGCCATCGGCATGACGGGCGTCCTGGTTCGTACCGGCAAGTTCCGGGACGTGGACCTCCAGCGCGACGACGGCACGCCGGACAAGGTGATCGATTCGTTCGCGGCGCTGCCGTCGATCCTGGAGAGCGGCTGAGTCATGACGGATCGCGCGCGTCACGCCCGAACGCTCTTCGCGGGGATCGCACCCGAGTACGAGTGGATGGGTGCCGTGCTCTCGTTCGGGCAAGACGCGCGCTGGCGTCGCACCATGGTGTCCAAGGTGAACGCGCTGCCCGGCTCGCTCGTCCTGGATGTCGCCTCGGGCACCGGGTTGGTGGCGCGAGAGCTCGCCGCGCGCAAGCGGTTCCGTGTGGTGCAGCTCGATCCGAGCGAGGCCATGCTCCGCGCGGGGATCCCGGTGACGGCGGAGGCCGGGCTCGCGCCGCAGGTTCGCCAGACGCTGGGGCGCGCGGAGCGGCTCCCGTTCCCCGACGAGACGTTCGACGCGGTGACGTTCACGTACCTGCTCCGCTACGTGGACGATCCCGAGGCGACCCTGCGTGAGCTCGCGCGCGTCCTGCGTCCGGGCGGCACGCTCGCGTGCCTGGAGTTCTCTCGCCCCGACGACCGGACGCTGCACGCCGGGTGGTGGGTGTACACCCGGCTCGTCATGCCTGTCGTGGGCGCCGTCGTCTCGCCCGCGTGGCGATACACGGGCAGGTTCCTCGGACCGAGCATCAGCGGGTTCTACGACCGGTACCCGCTCCCGGAGCAGGTGCGGTGGTGGCAGGCGGCAGGGCTCCGGCATGTGCGGACGCGCGTGATGTCGCTCGGCGCCGGCATCGTCTTCTGGGCGGTGAAGGACGGTTCCCGTGTCGTCTGAAGGACAACCCGCCGACGGCGACCGGGCCGCGTTCTACGCGCTGACCCCGGGTGGCTGGCGCGACTACTGGACGCTGCTCCACCCGCCGTACACGATCTGGCACCTCTCCTACGTCGTGATGGGCGCCTCTCTCGCGTCGGTGGTGAACGTCCGCTGGCTCGCGGAGACGCTGTGCGCGTTCTTCCTTGCGATGGGCATCGCCGCGCACGCGCTGGATGAACTGAACGGTCGACCGCTCAACACGCGTATCCCGGACGCCGTCCTGTGGACGCTGGCCGCGATCGGCTTGGCCGGCGCGGTCGCGCTCGGCATCGATGGCGCGCGCGAGGTCTCACCGTGGATCTGGGTGTTCATCGTGGCCGGCGTGTTCCTGGTGCTCGCCTACAACCTCGAGCTGTTCGGCGGCTTGGTGCACTCCGATCTGTGGTTCGCTCTGGCGTGGGGGGCCTTCCCCGTCCTCACGGCGTCCTTCGCGCAGACGGCGCGCATCGAACCGGAGGCGATCGCGTTGGCCGCGGCGTGCGCGGGCATCTCTGCGGCCCAGCGGGTCCTGTCGACACCTGTCAGACGGCTCCGACGCCAGGTCACGGCGGTCGAGGGGACGATCACGTCGCGCGACGGCGGCGTCGAGCCGATCGACGCCGGCACGCTCCGATCCGCTCCGGAGCGGGCGCTCCGATGGATGTCGCTCGCCATGCCGTTGCTCGCGCTCGCGATGTTGTTGCCGAGGCTGCCGGACTAGCCCGCGCCGGTCATCGTCTTCGCGACCTCTTCGCTCGATCGACCGCCGCGACGGAGGACGAGCGCCACACACGCGATCGCGAACAGCGTCAGCAACAACAGCAACGTCGAGATGGAAGCTACCTCGGGCCTGAGCGCGTTGCGGACGGCGCTGAAGACGTACACCGGCCATGGCGATGAGCCGGCCACGCTCACGAACGAAGAGATGATCGTGTCGTCGAGGCTGAAGCTGAACGCGAGCAACGCACCAGCGAGCACGGCCGGCAACATCAACGGAAGCGTGATCTGTCGGAACCGACGCCAAGGCGAAGCGTAGAGGTCGGCGGCGGCCTCCTCTAGCGTCTCTTCGATGCCGGCGAGCCGTGCGCGAACGATGAGCGCAACGACCGCGGTGGCGAACAGGGAGTGTCCCACCCAAAGGCGAAGCATCCCGTAACTGACCGCTGGGATCGCCATGGTCGGGCCGAAGGGCCCGCCCAGGCGCACGTACCAGATCAAGAGGGCGATCGCGACGACGATCTCAGGCGTCACCAGGATCAAGAAGACGAGCGCCAGGAAGGGGAGCGTCCATTTCCCCTTTCGCCGAGCAAGGGCGATGCCCGCGCACGATCCGAGGATGGTCGCGATCAGCGCGGTCCCGGTCGCTGCGACGATCGAGGTCTTCACGGCGTCGATGATGGTCGGATCCGTGGTGCCGGTTCGATAGCCGTTGAGCCCAAACCCGTCGAAGGTCAGGATCGACCGCCCGTTGTTGAATGAATAGATGACGATCACGAGGATGGGCAGGAACAGGAACACGTACACCAACACTCCCCAGACCTTGAGGGCGACGCTGACGGGATCACGCCTGGACTTCACCCGCGCGGACGCCACGGCGCTCACGACGACGACTCCATCGCCGCAGGCAGGGTGATCTTGCGGCGCGCTCGAGCGATCGACCTGACGAGGAGACCGAGCAGCGCGAACACGGCCACGGTCGACAGGATCATGATGATGAGGATCACCGCTTGCGCCGCACCGAGGGCCCAATTGAGCCCGGTGTTGAATTGGGTCGCGACCATCGCTCCCGCCATGTTCCCCTTCGCTCCGCCAAGCACCAAAGCAGTGATGTAGTCGCCTGACAGCGGGATGAAGACCAGGAGCAGTCCGGCGACGATGCCGGGCGCCGCCAGCGGGAGCGTCACCTGGCGGAAGGTCTTCCAGCGGCTGGCGCCGAGATCCTTCGAGGCCTCACGCATCGCTGGATCCAGCCGATCGAGCGTCACGAACAGCGGAAAGATCATCAGCGCCAGGTAGTTGTAGACCACCCCGAGTTGGACGGCGCCACGGGTCTGAAGCAGATGCAATGGCTCACTGCGGAGCCCCCAGTCCTGCAGCAGGGTCGACACGGGTCCGGAAGGAGCCAAGAGGATCAGCCATCCGATCGTGCGGATCAGGAAGTTCACGAAGAACGGCACGATGACGAGTCCGAGGAGAACGCCCCGCCACCTGGCCGTCACGCGGGTCGCGAGCCAGTACGCGAACGGGAATCCGATCAACAGGCAAAGCACGGTGCCGAGGATCGAGATCTGCAGCGTCTGGGAGAAGACGTGCACGAATGCGCCGGAGAAACCTTCTCTGTATCGATCGAGCGACAGCTTGTCGGTCGCGATCGGGTGGAAGATGTTCGGCTTGTAGCCGAATGAGTAGTAGATGATCCACAGGAGCGGGAGCGTGAAGAAGAACACGAACCAGATCCAAGCGGGGAACGCCAGCGCGAAGCGAGGAGCCCGGATCCTCCGAGCCCCTCGCTCCGTCTCCGATACGCGTTGGACCAAGCTCGGCCCGACCTATCCGCCCGCCGCAGCCTTGGCCTTGTTGTAGATCTCCACCTCGCGATCGAAGGCCGAGTTCACCGCGCCAGCCCGGAACGTGGCCACCTGGTCGTCGGTGAAGAAGATCATGTCCGGGAACGTGGTGTCGGCTGCCGTCGCCGCCTCCTCGAGACCCTTGATCCCCGTGTTGTAGCCGTGGAACTGCATGTCTTGCAGGGAGTTCGCCGGATCGAGGATGAAGTTCATGAATGCGTAGGCGGCCTCTGGATGTGTGGCTCCCTTCACCATGGTCCAGTTGTCCATCCACAGCTCGGTGACCGGCGCGCCCAAGCCCCACGCGTATCGGCTCGGGTCTTCGAACGAGTTGAACCCTTGGCGGGCATCGCCGTTCCACACGTGCGACAACGCCCAGTTCCCTTCTGCGAACTGATAGCCGGGGTACGACTCGAACGTCTTCACGTGTGGCGCGAGCTGATCCACCATGAACGCCTCGTAGGCATCGAGGTCTGCGGGGTCTTCCGTGGTCCAGTCGATCCCGTTCGCCCAGAAGTACAAGCCTGCGAGTTCGTTCGGTGCGTCGAGCAGGGAGACGTTCCCGCTCGCCTCGTTCATAGCGACGTCGATGAAATCGCTCCAGGTGTTGATCGGTCGCGAGATCTGCGACTTGTCGACGATCCAGCCGGTGGTGCCCCAGTCCTTGCAGACCGAGTGCTTGTTCTCTGGGTCCCAGGGCTGGTTCGTGTAGGCGGCGTCGAGGTTGCTGAAGTTCGGGATCTTCGACAGGTCGAGCTCCTCGAGCAGATCGTTCTCAACCATGAGCGGGATGTAGACGCCGGTGGGCACGACGATGTCGTAGCCGCTGCTGCCGGCAGCGGCGGTCAGTTTCGCGATCGCCTGCTCGTTCGAGTTATAGGTATCGATCGAGGTGACGGGGCCGAGCTCCTCCGTGAAGCGCTTGAAGAGCTTGGGGTCGTCGTACTGCGCCCAGTGGAAGAAGTTCAACTGGTCCTCGAGGACCGGGCTCGCCGTCCCCGTCGAACCTCCTGCGCCGGTCGACGTGCCACCGGTTGTGTCGCTGCTCTTGCTACACGCCGAGAGCAGGTAGCTCCCGCCCGTCAACGCGACGACGACCGAGCCACTCATGAACGCGCGTCGGCTGATCCGCTGCGCCGCCGACGCCGAAGCCAGGATCTTCAGACCTTCATCTTCTTCTGTCACGTTTCTCCCTCCCTTTCACGATCGGATGTGTCAGCCGGCTAAGGAAACCGGCTGATCGCTCGTGGGATCGGCCAGCACGATCTTGGCCTGCTCGGCACCGAACACATGCGTGTGGTCGGCTCCCCAGGAGCAATACACCGGCCCGCCGACGTCGAGCCGGGGGGCTCGCGGCCGGGGGAGCCGCGCGATGATCTCCTTGCGTCCAGGCGTGAGCACCACGAATTGGATGACGTCCCCCAGGTGCGAGATGCTCGCGAGCTCTCCCGAGATCGCGTTCTGTCCGGCCGCTGGTTGCTCGTCCGACACCATGATCGCCTCCGGGCGGACGGCGGCGAGCGCGGCACGCCCATCCACTGCGCCGATCGACTCCAGGGCGGATCGGATCGTCCACCCATCACCTTCTACGATCTTGCCGCCCTCGCGCGACGTTCCCTCGAAGAAGTTCTGCTTGCCGATGAAGCCCGCGACGAACGCCGTCGTGGGGTGGTCGTAGATCGTGTCCGGGTCCGCCAGCTGCTCGATCCGCCCGTCCAGCATCACCGCGATACGGTCGCTCATCGAGAGCGCCTCGTCCTGGTCGTGGGTGACGAAGATGAACGTGATCCCCACCTGCGACTGGAGGAGCTTCAGCTCGATCTGCATCTCTTCGCGGAGCTTGCGGTCGAGCGCCCCGAGCGGCTCGTCCAACAACAGCACGCTCGGCCGGTTCACGAGCGCTCGGGCGAGCGCCACACGCTGCTGTTGTCCACCCGACATCTCGCGAGGCTTGCGGTTCGCCAGCTTGCTCATCTTCACCATCTCGAGCGCCTCACCGACGCGACGGCCGATCTCACCCTTGTCGACCTTCTTCTGCCGCAACCCGTACGCCACATTCTCGGAGACGGTCATGTGGGGGAACAACGCGTAGTTCTGGAAGACGGTGTTCACGTCCCGTTTGTGCGGAGGAACGCCCTGAACGGCGTGACCCGAGATCCGGATCTCTCCCTCGTTGGGATCCTCGAAGCCGGCGAGCATCCGGAGCGTCGTGGTCTTCCCGCACCCGGACGGCCCGAGGAGCGACAGGAACTCGCCGGCCTGCACCAGGAGGTTGAGGTCGTCGACGGCCGTGATGGCGCCGAACCGCTTCACCACATCGATCAGCTCGACGGACCCATCGCCGGCGCCGACGGTGCCGGTCCCCCCCTCCTCGGACATATCCGATGGAGTCTGGGGGAAAGGCACCCTGCGGCGCAAGGTACCCACGGCGCAACGCACCGTGTGAGCTGGGACTACGTGAGGAAATAGCGCCGGTTGAGAGGCACGCTGTCCACCGGCTCCGCCGCCAGGACCCGTCCGTCGAGCGTGACGGTGCCGTCGGTGGGCGAGACCTCGATCGCCGGTACCGCGGTGTTCGCGACCAGATCTGAGCGTCCGATGCCTCGCGTCCCGCTGACCGCCGACGACCCGGCGACGTGTGGCGAGCGTCGCTGAGATGTTCGCCTCGAGCGCGGCGCCCGACACGAACGTGGTCGACAGCGCCGCGGCTGCATCGCCCGTGGCTCCCCAGTCGGGACCGTACCGGGTGGGCTCGGCTCCGTGCACCGAGGCGTTGCCCTCGCCGATCGGTCCCCACGCGACGACGCCGCCCTTCATCACCGCGACCGGCTTCGTCCCGAACGAGGCCGCGCTCCCACAGGACGAGGTCCGCGACGTGCCCCGGCGCCAGCGAACCGACCTCGGCCTGGATCCCGTGCACGCGCGCCGGTTCGACCGTGTATTTCGCCAGGTACCGAAGCACCCGCTCGTTGTCGTCCGCCGGCTCGTTCGGCCAGCCGGAGCCCGCCTCGGAGGCCCTCCACGCTTTCATCACGTGGGCGAGCTGCCACGTGCGGCGCACCGTCTCGCCGATCCGTCCCATGCCCTGCGAGTCGCTGTTGATGATCGAGATCGCGCCCAGGTCGTGCAGCGGACCTTCGGCGGCCATGGTCGCCGGGTGGATCCGCTCGCGCGCGGCGGCGAGATCTTCGGCGAGCGCCGGGTTGCCCTCGTGGACGATGAGGATCATGTCGACGTGCTCGGCCGCCGTCGCGCGCGCGTACGGGAGGCCCGGCGTCGTCGAGGAGCAGATGACGTTCGGTTCGCGGACGATGCCGATCAGGTCGGGGATGTGGCCGCCTCCGACGCCCTCCACGTGGTACGCGTGGATCGTGCGGCCGTCGATCGCCGCCACCGTCTCCTCCAGCTCGCCCGACTCGTTCAGGCCGTCGGTGTGCATGCACACGGCGATGTCGAACACCTCGGCCGTGGTCAGCGCGGCGTCGATGATCCGCGCCGACGCGCCCCAGTCCTCGTGGACCTTCAGCCCGATCGCGCCCGACGCGATCACGTCGTCGGCGAAGCCGACGACGTCCGTGCGCGCCGACGCCTGGAGGCCGAGGTTCACGGGCATGCGCTCGAACGCCTCCAGCGTGCGGAGCATCCGCCACGCGGGCTCCTCGAACCCCGCGGTGATGAGCGTCGTCACGCCGGCCGACAGCGCGACCGGCACCAGTCGCGGGGTCAACAGATGGACGTGCGAATCGATCGCGCCCGGCGTGACGATCAGGCCGTGACACGGGATCGGCCACGTGCCGGGCCCGATCGTGAGGTCGACGCCGTCGGTGATGTCGGGATTCCCTGCTCGGCCGATCCCGACGACGCGCCCGTCCTTGATCCCGATGTCGGCCTTGATGATGCCGAGCAGCGGGTCGATGACGATGGCGCCGCCGACCACCGCGTCCAGCTCGCTCTCGGACGTCGCGCGATCGTGCTGGCCCATCCGCGACCGGAAGTTCTTCGCGTAGCCCCACAGGACCTGATCGGCCGGCTCGGTCAGGTCCCGCTCGATCCGGATCCACAGGTCCGTGTCGCCCAGCCGCACGCGGTCGCCCGTCGTCGGTCCGTGACGGAGCGCGTGTTCGCTACGGGAGAGCCGCTCAGGCATCGGGCGCACCTCCGCCGCCGTACGCGACGAGCGTCGACGTCCTTGGTCTCGCCCGGCGCCCATCGCAAGCGAATCACCCGCCGGAAGGTCCAGCCGGAACCCGCGCGCAGCGTCCCGGTCGAACGTCAGCTTCGCGTTCGTCTCGTGGAACGGGAAATGCGACGAGACGCGCACCGGCCGCTCCGACGTGTTCGTGACGCTGAGCGTGATGCGTGTTCGCTCCGGCACCAGAGCCACGTCGCCCTCGGCGAACCGGATCGCGCCCGGACCGTCGGTCGACGCGGGGCCGAACGGTTCTCGGAGGACCACGAGCCGTGACCCCTCGTCCAGCAGGACCTCGAGCCGGATCTCCGTCGCGATGTCGGCGACGCCGTCCATCACCTGATCGGGAGCGAGCGCGGAGCGGCCGGCGTCGATGACGTCCTCGTACGTGGCCCCGGTCCGAGCGGCGAGATGCATGGCGTCGCAGACCACGGCGATGGCTTCCGGCGCGTTGAGGGCCAGGCCGAGCGAAAGGGTGCGCCGGGCGAGCTCGGCCGCGGCGAAGACGCGGAGCCGCTCTTCCTCGGTGGGGGTCAGGCGCACGGACGGAGACTAGACCGTCGCGACGACCGCGAGTACCTCGTCCCCGTACCGCTCGAGCTTGGTCGGGCCCACGCCGGAGATCGACGCCAGGTCCGCCCAGTCCTTCGGCAGCAGGTCGGCGATCTCCTCGAGCGTCTTGTCGTGGAAGATCACGTACGCCGGCACGCCGTCGGCCTTGGCCCGGGACTTCCGCCACGCCTTCAGCCGGTCCAGCACCGGCCCGCCCGCCTTCGGCAGGCGGATGCGCGAGGGCGCGGCTCGCTTCGGCGCCGACGGCGTCCGGACACCGAGCTCGTCCAGGAACGGGCTCGGCTTCGTCTTGGCGTCGGTCGCCCACGTGAGGAACAGGTAGGTGCGCGCCCGCGTGATGCCGACGTAGAGCAGTCGGCGCTCTTCGTCCGGCTCGGCTTTCGCGCGGCCGGAACGGAACGGGAGCTCGCCGTCGAGAAGGCGCGGCAGGAACACCGCGTCGAACTCCAACCCCTTCGCGCGGTGGTAGGTGAGTAGGTTCACGCCGCGGCCGCTGTGCTCGGTCGAGAAGCGACGACCGAGCTCCTCGACGAACGCGGCCACCAGGCCGTGGTCGTGTGCGAGCTGGAACTCCGCGGCCAGGGCGCGGAGCCGACCGAGGTCGGCCTGACGCGTGATCTCGTCGTCGGAGTCGTGGTCGCTCTCGGGGTCGAACCCGAGCGCGTCCGTGATGCCGTTCACGACGTCCGCGACGGATCCCGCGGGCGGGTCGCTTCAGCTGCTGCAGCACGGACTTCGGTCCCGGGCGACGCAGGAACGCGCCGTCGCGCACCTGATACGGGATGCTCGCGGCCGCGAACGCTTCCTCGAACGGCTCGGAGCGGGCGTTGATCCGGTAGAGGACCGCGATCTGCTCCAGCGCGACGCCGTCCGCGCGCAGCTTGTCGACTGCCTGGACGACCGACGCGATCTCCTCCTCCACGTCGTGGATGGGACGCGCGATCACCGGCGGTCCCGACTCCACCGTCGCCTCGAGCGTCTTGCGGAACCCGCCCAGGTGCGCGGCCAGCTCGTTCGCGAAACCGAGGATCTCCGGCGTCGAGCGGTAGTTGCGCTCCAAGCGGACGATCGTCGCGTTCGGGAACCGATCCGTGAACCCGAGCAGGTGGTCGGGCGAGGCGCCGGTGAACGAGTAGATGGTCTGGTAATCGTCGCCCACCACGCAGAGGTCGTCGCGATCGCCCAGCCAGCGGTCGAGCAGTGCCGACTGCAGGGGGTTCACGTCCTGGAACTCATCGACCGTGAACGCCTGGAACCGTTCGCGGACCGCCTGGGTGGCCTCCGGGTACGTGTCGAACATCTGGACCGCGAGCCCGAGCATGTCCTCGAAGTCGATCTTGCCGTTCGTCCGCTTGCGCCGTTCGTACCCCTCGTACACGCGGAGCATCAGCTCGGGCGGGATCGGCGGCTCGTGATCCGACCGCTCGAGCTCGGCCAGGTAGCCGTCGGGCTCGACCATGCGGTTCTTCGCCCATTCGATCTCACCGGCCAGCTCGCGCCGGGGGATGAACTTGTGCGGGGCGGGCAGGGCGTTCGCGAGCGAGGAGATGAGCGGCGCCTTGTGATCGAGCACGGCCGGGACGGGCGTCCCCGAACATCGTTCCCAGAGCTTGTGCAGGTGTGAAAGGGCCGCCGAGTGGAACGTACGGGCGTCCACGCCCTCGACGCCGAGCCCCGCGAGCCGGCCCTTGAGCTCGCCCGCGGCCTTCTCGGTGAACGTGACCGCCAAGATCTGGTCCGCCGGGAACGTCCCGGTGGCGACCTGATAGGCGATCCGATGCGTGATGGTGGTCGTCTTGCCGGTGCCGGCGCCGGCCAGGATGGCGACCGGGCCACGGTTCGCGCGGGCCGCCTGACGCTGCTCCTCGTTCAGGTTCTCGAGGATCTGCTCAGCGTCCACCCATCGAACCTACCAGCGACCGCCGACACCTCCTCGTGCCCGCCGCCTTATCGGTGAGCCGCGATACCCTGGCCGAGTGACGCCTGCCACGACGATCGGAGCGCTCCGCGACTCCGGATACCAGGACCGCACGGTGAAGGACGAGCTGCGTGCGAACCTGCTGCGCAAGCTCGAGCGAGGCGACGAGCTGTTCCCCGGGATCGTCGGGTTCGAGGAAGCCGTGGTGCCAGGTCTGGAGCGCGGGATCCTCGCCGGCCACGACCTGATCCTGCTGGGGGAGCGCGGCCAGGCGAAGACGCGGCTGGTGCGCGCGATAGTCAACTTACTTGACGACTCGATCCCCGTGATCGTCGGCTGCGAGATCAACGATCACCCGTTCCGACCGATCTGCGCGCGGTGCGTCGCGCTGGTCGCGGAGGACGGCGACGCCGTACCGATCCATTGGATCGCGCGCGAGGATCGGTACGCGGAGAAGCTGGCAACGCCCGACACGTCGGTCGCCGACCTGATCGGCGACGTCGACCCGATCCGTGTGGCCGAGGGCCGCTACCTCTCGGACGAGCTGACCATCCACTACGGCATGATCCCGCGCACGAACCGCGGCATCGTGGCGATCAACGAGCTCCCCGACCTCCCCGAGCGCATCCAGGTATCGCTGTTCAACATCCTGGAGGAGCGCGACATCCAGATCCGCGGCTACCGGATCCGTCTGCCGCTCGACCTGTTGCTGGTCGCGACCGCGAACCCCGACGACTACACGCACCGCGGCCGCATCGTGTCGCCGCTGAAGGACCGGTTCGGGACGCAGGTCCGCACGCACTACCCCGAGGAGCTGGGCGATGAGATCGTGATCATGGATCAGGAGGCTCGCTCCCCGGCGGGCGACATCCCGGTCCGTGTTCCGGCGTTCATGAAAGAGATCGTCGCAGCGCTCACGGCCGAGCTCCGCCGCTCACCGCACGTCAACCATCGGAGCGGCGTCAGCGTCCGCTACTCGATCGGGAACGTCGAGACGCTCTCCGCCGCGGCGGTCAGGCGCGCGGCGCGGGCGGGTGAGCCCGAGGCGGTGCCGCGCGTGTGCGATCTGCCCGCGGTGCTGGCGTCGTCGGAGGGACGCGTCGAGTTCGACACGATCGAGGACGGGCGCGAAGGAGACATCCTGTCCCGCGCGATGCGGACGGCCGAACTCGAGGTCTTCCGCCGCCGGCTATCCGGGTTCGACTTCCAACCGCTGCTGCATCGCTTCGACGACGGGCTCACCGCGGAGACGTCGGACCTCACGCCCGCGAGCGATCTGCTCGCGCAATTCGGCGACCTGCCCGGACTGTCGAAGCTGCTCGATCGTCTGGGTGTGGAGGAAGAGAGCCCCGGCGTGGCGGCCTCAGCGCTCGAGTTCGTGCTGGAGGGTCTCTACCTGTCGAGGCGACTGAACAAGGACGGCGGCGACGCACCGGGCAGCGTGCGCTACGAGGGTCCCGTTTCCAGCTAGTCGGTGACGGCCGCGGTCCCGTTCGCGATTTCGCCGATGATCGCGGCCAGCTCCTGCGGACGCGACCACATCGGCCAGTGACTCGTGGGCAGGTCGACCCATGTGACGTCGCGCAGCTCGGTCAGGCCGGCGAGCCACGCATAGCCGTCCTTGACGGCGTCCTTGTACTGCTGAGACGTGAACCCCGTGCAGATGAGCGTGCTCGGCACGTCGAGGCGTGCGTCGTTCGTCAGCTCGATCGCGTCGCGGATCACGCCGCCCGGAACGGGCACGGCGCGACGCCGGAACGTCTCGAGCTGCTGCTCCGTGAGGCCGTCGAGGTTCTCCTCCGCCGCCAGCTCCTCCCAGTTCAAGGGCTTCTCCGCGGCGTCGAAGCCCGGATCCAACGGAGGCTTGCCCGGGGCGGAGTCGACGTAGATCATCGCCTGGATCAGCTCGGGGATCCGGTCGGTCGCCGCGTAACCGGAGAACCCGGTCCCGCTATGCACGGCGAGCACGACGGGACGCCCTGCCGCCTTGACGGCATCGCAGATCGCGTCGACGTGATCGGACAAGGTGATCGCGGATCGCTCGATATCGGCCGACTCGAGACCCGGCAACGTCAGCGCGGTGACGTCGTGTCCGCCGGCGCGCAACGCCGCCGCGACCTCGTCCCACGCCCACGCACCGAGCCAGAACCCGGGCACGAGGATGATCGGTGTGTTCGACATGCCTCGACCCTAGAGGCGGCCGCCGACATCCGCAACGCGGGTCGATGTCGGCGCATCGGGATCGGACCGGCCCGCGGCTCGTAAGCTCCGTCCTCGTGGTCGAGGTCCACAAGTACGTCGGGTTCTTCGTGGTGGCGCTGTTCACCGTGGGCTGGGTCTGGGGGCTCGTCGCGTGGATCGCCAAGCGCGAACCGGGGGAGCGATTCTGGGTCTGGGTGACGGTCGCCCAGATCGTGTCCGGTCTCCAGGCGCTGATCGGGGTCGTCGTGTTCGTCTCCGGGTACCGAGCGGAGTCGATCCTGCACTACGCCTACGGCATCTTCCCGATCGTCGCGCTGGCGGCGGCGCACGTCTTCGCTCGACGGCCCGACTTCCGCGAGCGGCCGTGGATCCCGTTCGCGTGGGTGGCGTTCATCTGCTTCGGATTGACGTTGCGAGCGGTGATGACCGGGCTCGGCACGTAGGAGATGTCCGCTCAAGCAACCTGACGGGACTGTCGAATCCACAACCACATGCCGAAGAACAACGACCCCGCGCACCTCGAGGGGCTGGCCCGCCTGTCCAAGGAACTGGGCCGCCTGGACCCCTATAGCTTCTGGGTGCTGCCCGCCGGTTCGCTCTCGACCACGGCCGATCTGATCGTGGCCGGCGCGACCGGGTTGTTCCTGATGGCTGTGTGGCCGGCTCCCGGCGCGTTCTCCGTGTCCCGCGGGCGTCCCATGGTGGGCGACGAGCCCATCCCGGGCGTTCGCGCGTTGCGCTCGGACGCGAAGGCCCTGAGCGCCAAGCTGTCGGCCGCCTCGGTGTCCGGCTCGTTCGAGCCGGTGATCTGCCTCACCCACGGCGTCGCGGGGATGCCGCGCGATGTGAAGGGCGTCCACGTGGTGGCGCTGGGCGACCTGCTCAAGGACCTGGTGACGCGGCCCCGCATCCTGGAGCACTCCCGTGTGGAACGGGCCGCACGCGTGCTCGGCGTCCAGATCGCCGGCGACCGCAAGCGGCATTTCGCCTAGCCGGATTCTCCCGCCTTAGGGCGAAAGTTCTTGCCCCGCCGTGCCGATGCACATCCGGAGAGTCTGGCTGGCGCACGGCGTCCTTCGGGACGCATCTGAGCCAAGAATGAAGGGAGTGAACGTTGCGAGCCACGAACGGTCGTCACAGTACTTCGAACGGGTTGCCCTACACGCGGCTCCTCGCCGCGTTCATGCTTGCGACCCTGATCTCCACCATCTTCGCCCTTCCCGCGCTGGCTGCGGAGCCGTCGACTCGTGGTCACCACTCCGGTCCGCGCCGTGGCCGCTCCGTACGGGCGTCGACTACGTACACGATCACGTCACCAACCGAACGCCGGCGCCGCGACATCAGCGTCGTCGTTCACCGACACCGATCGAACGTCGGCAACGGTGACCACGTCGCCAACTCGGCCCCCGGGTTGGCACCTGCGCCGTCACCACGCCGACGTGCGACGTCCTGCACTGTCCGCTCGACTTCGCTGGGCGCTGACGACCACCGTGACGTCATCCACGTCAACGCGCCGCTGCACCGAGTGCGGCTGACACGGCCGATCAACAACACTGCCGAGTCGCTACGACGTCCACGCTCTCGACCTCTACAGCCGGCACGACACGGCCAGTCACCACGTCGAGTACGCCGACCTGACGATCACGAAGACGCCACTCCGGCGCGGTCACACCCGGGTCGGACGTCACCTACACCTCGCGGTCAACAACGACGGGCCCGAGCGCTGCGACGGGCGTCGTCGTGACCGACACGCTCAACACCGGCGCTCACGTTCAAGTCGCTCGGCTTCCGCGATGCACCGGCCGGCTGCGACTGCCACCGTCGTCTCCTGCACCATGGCCAGCGCGATTCCCGCAGGCGGGAGCGCACGCGTGACCTTCGTCGCCACGATCGGTGCGTCTGTGCGCAGCCGGCACCGGTCATCCCGAACAACACGGCATCCGTGACGACCACGTCACGCCGGAGTCGAACGGCGGCGAACAACACGTCCGCGACCGACTCGCTTACCGTCGGCGCGGCATCGGTTGACCTCGGCGTCGGCGATCACGGTTGCTCCCGACCACTGCCGCTCCGGGCGACACCGTGACCTACACGGTCACGGTGACGAACCCCAGCACGACCACGGACGCCACGGGCGTCGTCGTGACCGACGCCCTCCCGGCGGGCTTGACAGCCGTCACGCCGCCGATCGGCTCCCACGACCGGCACCGCTGCGGTCGCCGCGAACACGTGGACGTGGACGATCCCAACGGTCGCCAAGGCCGTGGCTCCGGCGACATCGAACGCCGTCACCGCGACGTTCACCGCAACGGTGGACGAGCCGGCCACGCTGACATCGATCACGAACACGGTCACCATGACGTCGACCACGACCGATCCGGTCTCGACCAACAACACGGCCACGGCCGACCTGACGATCGCCGCCAAGTCGACCGACCTGACGATCACGACGGTCGCGGACGACTACAAGCCGAAGCAGGGCGACACGATCCAGATCGGCGTCCAGGTGTCGAACATCGGGACCGTCGACGCGACGAACGTCGTGATCAGGGACGTGTTGCCGACCGGCTTGCAGTACGACTCGTGTGAGCCCACACCGTGCGCGCAGTCCGGCATCCGCCGGCAGTCGTCGCAGCTGTTCTCGATGGCGTCGATCCCTGCCGGCAGCGCAGGGGCGGTCATCCTGAACGTCAGGGTGCAAGCAAGCTCGGGCACGCTGCGGAACACCGCGTCGATCGTGTCGGCGGACCAAGCAGACCCGGTCCCGGCCAACGACTCGGACTCGTTGAACATCACGATCTCGGGGGCGAACGGCAACGCCGGTGGTGGAACGGGCGGGGGTGGGACCGGCGGCACCGGCGGCACGTCCGGTGGCACTGGTGGCTCGACGGCGTTCACCGGATTCACGGCCGGCCAGCTGATGCCGTGGTTCATGCTCCTGGCCTCGCTCGGACTCGTGGCGCTGGAGTGGGCGCGCCGGATGCGCCTGGTCTCGCCCATCGGCTCCACGTACGGGTTCGATCCGTTCCAGAACTGACGCCTGGCGGGGTCGCGCGTGCGAACGCGCGACCCCGCGTAGGCTGAACGGGTGCGATACCGCTACTCGCGCTGGGACGGCACCCAAGATCCCTTCGGTCCCGAGGTCGACGCGTCCGACGTCCTGGAGGAGCTCGCCGACGACGTCCTGATGGGCACGGGCGTGGAAAGCGCGCTGCGACGGTTGATGCGGCGAGGGATGCAGGGACGGTTCTCCGGCCTGGACGCGCTCCGTCGTCGGCTCGCCAACATGCGCCAGCAGGAGGAGGAGGCGCTCGACCTCCGCGGTCCGCTCGAGGAGATCCGCGAACAGCTCGAGGAGATCCTGGACCGCGAACGGAGCACGCTGTCGTTCAAGGCCGAGGACGACGCCCGCATGCGCGAGATGTTCCTGGAGTCGCTCCCGCCCGACGCGCCCGGGAAGGTCCGCGAGCTCTCGGAGTACCGGTTCATGGATCCCGAGGCGCAGCGGCTCTTCGACGAGCTGATGGAGCATCTGCGCGAGCAGGTGCTGGGCGCGCACTTCCGGAACATGGCCGACGGCCTGAAGAACATGTCTCCTGAGACGCTCGCACGCTTCCGCGACATGCTCGCCGAGCTGAACCAGATGATCGAGCAACGGGCGCGAGGCGAGGAGTACGACTTCGACGGGTTCATGGAGCGCTACGGCGATCTCATCCCGAACGACCCGAAGACCTTGGACGAGCTGCTGGAGGACATGGCCCGCCGCTCGGCGGCGATGAGCCGGCTCATGGCGTCGCTCAGCTCGGAGCAACGTGCGGAGCTCATGGAGCTCTCCGATCAGGTGATGCAGGACATGGATCTGGCGTTCGAGGCGAACCGCCTGGCGTCGAACCTGGCGAACGCGTTCCCGGACATGCCGTGGGGTCAACCCACGATGGGCGACCGCGACGGCGACGAGCCGATGCCGCTGTCGGCCACCGTCGACGCGATGGAGCGCATGCACGACTACGAGGACCTGGACCGAGCGATCCGCGGCGACTATCCGGGCGCGACCGTCGATGACGTTGACGAGGAGGCGCTGCGGCGGATCCTGGGCGAACCGGCCGTGCAGGATCTGCGCCGGCTCAAGCAGGTGGAGCGCGCGCTCGAAGAGGCGGGGCTCATGAACCGCAGGAACGGCCGACTGGAGGTCACGCCGCGCGGTGCGCGCAAGCTGGGTGAGCGCGCGTTGGTCCAGGTGTTCGAGGAGCTGAGGCGCGACCGTGAGGGTACGCACGAGGCGCGAGACGCGGGCGGGATGGCCGAGCCGACCGGCGCCACCCGGCCGTGGCGGTTCGGCGACACCGGACAGATCGCGGTGCAGCGCACGGTGTTCAACGCCGTGGTCCGCTCCGAGCCCGGACAGCCGATCCGCCTCACCCCCGACGACTTCGAGTTGGTCGAGGCCGAGCAGCGCACCGAGGCCGCAACGGCGCTCCTGCTGGACCTGTCGTTCAGCATGCCGCTGCGCGGGCACTTCATCCACGCGAAGAAGATGGCCCTCGCGCTGCACGCGTTGATCGAAGGCCGGTACCCGCACGACTCGCTCTACCTGATCGGCTTCAGCGATTACGCGCGGCAGTTGCAGCCGGAGGACCTCACCGCGCCCGGGTTCGAGCGCGTCTACGGCACGAACATGCAGCACGCGTTCCTGCTGGCGGGCCGCTTGCTCGCGCAGCATCCGCGCGCCGCGCGGCAGGTGATCATGGTGACGGACGGAGAACCCACGGCGCACCTGGAAGGCGATCAAGCGTTCTTCTCGTGGCCCCCGGTGTCGAGGACGATCAACCTGACCTTGGCCGAGGCCATGCGGCTGTCGAAGGCCGGCGTGACGCTGAACGTCTTCATGCTCGAGGAGTCCGAGGGGCTGATCGGTTTCATGGAACGCTTGGCCCGCATCACGTCCGGGCGGGTGTTCCTGATGGATGATGAGCGCTTGGGTGACTTCGTCGTGCGCGACTACGTCAAGCGCCGCGGCCGCCGCTGATGCGTCGAGGCGTCAAGGTGGCGGCGTGGGCCGCCGTCTTCCTGGCGTGTGCCGGTGTGGGCGCGTACATCGCCGCGCACTCCGATCCGTTCCCGCCGGGCGTCGACCGGCCGAGCGGATCATCGTCGCCGGCCACGCTCGCCTCGCCCTCCACCTCGCCGCAGCCCGTCGTCTGGGCGGGGAACGTCAAGAGCGTGACCTACCACGAGCTGTACGTGGGCGGTCGGTGTACCACGAGGTGGCGCGGCATCCTTCGATTCACCGCGAACGACCAAGGTGAGATCGACGGCACCGGTCAGATGCGGTTGCTCGGCACGCTGCGGTGCGACTTCCCCATCGCGCAGACGCAGGTACGGCGCTTCGAACTCGCGGTTCACGGGCGGATCCTGCCCGGAGGGATGGCGTTGCGACTGGCGCAGTTGTCCATCGATCCGACCAACGGCCGGGACTTCGGGGCGTTCGGCGCCTTCCTGCCGTTCCGCACGTTGCTGGCGACGAAGGACGACGCCGTGAACATGACCATCGATCGTCGCCGCGTCGATGAGCAGGGCCGCGGGACCTACTCCGTGTCCACGACCTTCGACCTTCACGCGGTCGGTGGCTGATCCCACCAGAGCGTGACGACGGTCCGCTCCACCGGACCGACGTCCCACACACCGTCGAACTCTCGGAGGCGGTCACCGAGCGCGTCCGCGATCTCCGCGTCGTGGTCGGCTGGTAGGCACAGGCGCTTGCGGATCGAATGGATCGCGTCCTCGCGGCGTCCGAAGCCGCCGCTGACCCGTTCCCCGGCCACCACACGGTCCTCGTGCTCCACCGCGAACCCCAGCTCGCGGAGGACGGCACGCGCATCCTCCGCGGTTGGCCCCACGGGCCGTTCGAGCTCGTGGAATCGGAGCCAGAGGTCGCGCATCCAATCGAGCGGATGCTTCGCGGTGAGCTCGAGCACCACTCGACGGCGCGCGTGGGTATCCACCGCTCGAGCGAACGGCTCGATCGCGGCGACGTTGTAGAGGACGTGCCCGGCCACGACCACGTCCGCCGGTTCGACCTCCCCGGCTGTTTCCGGCCACGTGCCCATGACGCCGCGAGCCTCGACGCCCGCCGCGGCGGCGTTCGCGAGGAACCCGTCGAGCATGTCGGCCTGCGCGTCGATCCCCAGGATGGATCCGGCGCGGCCCGCCAGCGGCAACGACGTGGCGCCGCCGCCGACGCCGATGTCGATCACGGTGCCGCCCTCCGGCAGTGCCTCGAGCGCGCGGCGCGTGGTGGGTGTGGGCGTGGGAGCGGGCGCCGCCTCACCCCGCCGGCGGAAGCACTCGGTCGCGAACCCCCAGGGCGACTCGGGCGCGTTCGCGAGGATGTCCTCGGGGATGGCCCATGCTGCCAGCTGCTCGCGCCACCGGTCCGCCGTCGTCACGCGCCCGTGCCGCCTTCGAGATCGCGTCGGACCTCGGCGTCGTGCTCGCCCAGCAGCGGCGGTGGGGTCCGCGTTCCCGTCGCCACGCCGTCGAACCGGATCGGGCTCGCCACCGTTCGCAGCGAGCCGCGCACGGGGTCATCGATCAGCTCGATCAGGCCCGCGCCGTCGTCCGACGCGAACACCTCGTCCATCGCCAGGATCGGCGAGCACGGCACGCCGGCTTCCTCCAGCAGGACCAGCCACTCCTGCATCGGACGCTGCGCGAAGACGTCCTCGAGCAGCGGGATCAGCTCGTCGCGATGCACCACGCGTCCCTCGTTCGTGGCGAACCGCGCATCGTCCGCCCACTCCTCGTGCGCCGCGACCTGGCACGTCCTGACGAACAGCCGGTCGTTCCCGGCGGCCAGGATGAACGGCCGGTCGCTGGCATGGAACGCCTGGTACGGAACGATGTTGGGGTGCGCGGTCCCCATCCGCTCCGGGACCACGCCGCCGATCAGGTAGTTCGCCGCCTGGTTGACCATGGCGGCGACGCTGGCGTCGAACAGCGCGACGCTCACGTGGCGCCCGCGGCCGGTGACGTCGCGCTCGCGGAGCGCGGCCAGCACGCCCACCGCCGCGTACAGGCCGGTGATGACGTCGAGCAGCGCGACACCCGCCTTGGTCGGTTCCCCGTCGCGCTGGCCCGTGACGCTCATCAGCCCGGAGAGCGCCTGCACGATGATGTCGTAGCCGGGACGAGAGGCCGTCTCGGGCGCGGCCGGCCCGAACGCCGTCAGCGAGCACGTGACCAGGCTCGGCTGCGTTGTCCGGAGATCCTCGAGCCCCAGGCCGAACCGCTCCATCAACCCCGGGCGGAAGTTCTCGATCACGACATCGGACGAGGCGATCAGCCGTCGGACGAAGGAAGCGCCCTCCGGCGAGCCCAGATCGGCCGTCACCGAGCGCTTGTTGCGGTTCAACGAGAGGAAGTAAGCGGCGTCGTCCCCGGCGAACGGCGGTCCCCAGTGACGCGTGTCGTCGCCTTCACCCGGGCGCTCGACCTTGATCACGTCCGCGCCCAGGTCGGCGAGGACCATCGTGCACAGGGGACCGGCCAGGATGCGGGAGAGGTCGACGATCCTCACGCCGGCCAGAGGAGCAGGGGGCGGGGCGGGAGTCGGGGTCGGATCCTCGGGGTTCGCCATCGGACTCGCGAGAGGCTACACCGGCGACGGGGAGACCCCACAAAAGCGGAACCGCCGAAACCCGAAGGCTCCAGCGGTTCCGGGGCATTTGTACACCGGGCGGTCGTTCGTGGTCAACCGGAGATGTTGTTCTTGTCACTCTTTCTCCGGCCCGCACCCCTAGCCACGACAGTGGTTGATTGGGCATGATTGTCGCGATGAACCCACAGAGCCTGGAGCGGGCGAACGCGTTCCTGGCGGCCGTCGCCGCCAGGACCGAGGTCGGCGAGGTCCTGCCCGGCACGCCGGCGGATGTCGGCCACGAGCTCTCGTTCCCCGATGCGTTGTCGACCGCCCGGGCGGTGAGGGCGCTGATCGCCCGGCGCCGCTTGGAGGCCGCTGAGGGCTCCTACCGTCTGCTGGACGCGCGGCCCGATCGATGCCGGCGAGCGCGAGGTGCTGGGTCGCCGTCCGCGGAAGCCGCGCGAGCCGAAGGCGGCCGCATCGGGCACGAGCACCGGGTCGTCATCGTCGGCCCCGATGTACTCCGACGTGGGGAGAGCGGCTGTCGATCGACTGGTCGAGCTGGGTCGCGAGGCCGCGGAGCTGCGTGCCAGCCTGCGGACCGCGCGCGAGGAGGCGCGGGCCTCCCGCGAGGCGCGGGTGGGAGCCGAGCAACGCGCGGAAGTCATGGCGTCCAAGCTCCGCGAGCTCGAGGCCCGGGCGGAGATGGCGGAGGCCAACCTGCGGACGTTGCTGGCGTCCGTTCGCGGGCGTGAAGCGCAGCGCGACGCGCCCGTGGGGGACTCCGAGATGGAAGCGATCCTCGGCGTCCTCAAGGGCGGCGATGAGGCCGAGGAGCAAGCGGCCGTCGCGCGGATCCCCGACTAGCTGTCGGCGGAGGCGGCGGCCCGAGGCAGTTCGCCCATCTTCGTCGCCCAGCACGCGGCTCCGTGATCGGGAGCGATCTCCTCGATCATCAGGTCCTCGCCCGTGCACTTCTCCAGGATGCCGAGCTCTTCGGCACGGCCGGACGCGACGACGGGGCAGCGCGGGTGGAACCGGCATCCCGAGGGGATCTTCGTCGGGTCCGGCGCCTCGCCCTCCAGGACCGGGCGGTCGATGCCGCCGGCCTCCGGCACCACGTCGAGCAGGGCGCGTGTGTACGGGTGCAGGGGGCGAAGGAGCACGTCCTCGGTCGGCCCCAGCTCCACCAGCCGGCCCAGGTACATCACGGCGATGCGGTCCGCCACCGTCCAGGCGAGGCCCAGGTCGTGGGTCACGATGATGATCGACAGTCCGAGGTCTGCGCGGAGCTGCATCAACAGCTGAAGGATCTCTCCGCGGACGGATGCGTCCAGGTTCGACACCGGCTCGTCGGCGACGATGACCTCCGGGTCCAGCGCGAGCGCCCCGGCGATCACCACGCGTTGCCGCTGGCCGCCCGACAGCTCATGCGGGTACGACAGGTAGAAGCGTTCCGGGGGACGAAGGCCCGAGCGCGACAACGCGCGGCCGACGAGCCGCTCCTCGGTCTCGCCGTTCGGTCCCTCGGTGATGCCGTGGATCCGCAACCCCTCCGCGATGATCTCGTAGATCGTCTGGCGGGGGTTCAGGCTGCCGGTCGGATCCTGGAAGACCATCTGGACCCGCCGCCGGTACGCCTGCAGCTTCCTCCCGATCGGGTTCCCTTCGAACACGATCGTGCCCTCGTTGACCTCCTGCAGGCCCATGATCGCGCGCGCGGTGGTGGTCTTGCCGCACCCCGACTCTCCGGCGAGCGCCAGGACTTCGCCGCGCCGCAGCTCGAACGAGATGCCGTCCACGGCCCTCGCCTCGAACCCCTTCTTCCCGGAGATCCCCGCGATCGAGCCCGACGTGACCGGCGAACGTCACGTGCAGGTCCTGGACCTCGATCACGTTGTCGCCGGCCGATGGTCCACCGCCGGGCGTCGTCGTCTCGGTCGTGCTCATGCCGGCTCCGTCCCCGCCTGCACGCGTGCGGGTTCCACCAGCAGGCAGGCGGCCTTGCGGCCCGGGCCGGCCGGGTACAGCTCGGGCTCGCGCGTCGGGCATTCGTCGAACGCCACCGGGCAGCGAGGGTGGAACGAGCACCCCGACGGGATCTTCTGGGGGTCGGGCGGGTCCCCGCCGAGCCCGGTCGGCTTCCGCCGGAAGCGCTGATCGCCGATCTCGGGGAACGCGGCCGCGAGCGCCTTCGTGTACGGGTGCTTCGAGTCGTAGAAGACCTCCGTGGCCGGCCCGTGCTCCACGATCTTGCCCGCGTACATGATGGCCAGGACATCGGAGACCTCGACCAGCACGGACAGGTCGTGTGTGATGAAGATCATCGACAGGTCGAGGTCGCGTTGCAGATCCTTCATGAGCTGCAGGACCTGTGCCTGCACCATGACGTCGAGCGCGGTGGTCGGCTCGTCGGCGATCACGAGCGACGGGTTGCACGCCAGCGCCATCGCGATCATGACGCGCTGCTTCTGGCCGCCGGACAACTCGTGCGGGTAGTCGTTGATGCGCCGCGGCGGCAATCCCACCTGCTCGAACAGCGCGCCCACGCGGACCTTGGCGGCCTTCTCGCTCGCCTGACCGTGCACGATGATCGCCTCGGCGATCTGGTCGGACACGCGCTGGACGGGGTTCAGCGCGTGTTGCGCGCCCTGGAACACGATGGAGGCGCCCGCCCATCGGACGGCTCGCAGACGGCCCGGCGACAACCCCAGGATGTCCTCGCCGTCGAGCACGACCCGCCCTTCGACCTTCGTCGAGGCGGGCAGGAGTCGCAGGATGGCGCCGGCGATCGTCGACTTGCCGCAACCGGATTCACCCGCCAGCCCCATCACCTGCCCACGCTCGACCGCAACGGTCACGCCGCGGACCGCCGGCACCGGGCCGCCCTTCGTCTGATACGTGACGCGCAGGTCGTCGATCTCCAGCAGGCTCATCGGCCCCTCAGCTTCGGATTGAGGATGTCGTCCAGGGCGTACCCGATCATGGTGAACGACAGCACGAGCAGGACGATCGCCACGCCGGGCGGCACGATCCACCACCAGTATCCGGAGAACGCGGCGCCCTGCCCGAACGCCTGCTCCAGGATCGTCCCCCACGAGATGTTCACCGTCGGGTCCGGGCCGAGTCCCAGGAACGACAACGTGGTCTCCGTGAGGATGGCGATGGCCACGATCAGGACCGTGTTCGCGAAGATCAGCGGCCCCACGTTCGGCAGGATGTGGCGCGTGACCAGCCGGAAGTCCTTGGAGCCGAGCGCGCGCGAACGCTCGACGTATCCCCGGGTCTTGAGCGTCAGCACCTGCGCGCGGATCACGCGCGCCGTACTGGGCCATGACGTGATGCCGATGACGAAGATCACGGTGTACAGCGACGGTTTCAAGATCACGGACAGCACGATCGCGAGCGGCAGGAACGGGATCACCAGGAACCAGTCGGTCAGCCGCATGAGCCCGGTCTCTTTCCACCCGCCGTAGTAGCCGGCGACGAGCCCGATGCCGGTCCCGATCACGACGGTGATGAGCGTCGCGGCGAGGCCGACGATCAGCGAGACCCGCGATCCCCAGATGGTCAGCGAGAGCACCGAGCGGCCCTGCCAGTCGGTCCCGAACCAGAACTGCGCGCTCGGCGGTGACAGCGCCGGGTTCTCCGGGTGACAGAGGGGTGAGAGATCGCACTTGTCCGCGAGCAACGGGGCGAACACGGCGATGATCACGAAGAACACCAGGATGCCGAGCCCGATCATCCCCATCCAGCTCTGCCGGTACTGCTTCCAGATCCGGCTGAGCGAGTCCTTGCGTCGCTTGCGAGCGATCGCCTTCGGGTTCACCGCCGGCGGAGGAGCTGCGTTCGGCGTGACGTCCGTGCGCGTCGCCATGTCAGGCCGCCCTCACGCGCGGGTCGAGGTAGGAGTAGAGGAGGTCGGCGACGAGGTTGGCGGCGATGACGGCCGCGCTGAACAACAGGAACAACCCTTGCAGCAGCGCGTAGTCCTGGTTGCCGATCGCCGTGTACGTCAGTCGTCCCAGACCCGGCCACGAGAAGATCGTCTCGATCACGATGGCGCCACCCAGCACGTAACCGAGCGACAGGATCGTCACGGTCATCACCGGCAGGAGCGCGTTCGGTACGGCGTGGCGCTTGCGCACCATCCGCTCACGCACGCCTTTGGCGCGCGCGACGAGGATGAAGTCGTCACCGAGCACCTCCATCAACGACGACCGCATGATCAACGAGTACTCGGCCAGGTACGACACCGTCAGCACGAAGAACGGGAGCGCCAGGTGGTTCAGGACGTCCGCGACGTGGGCCGGTCCGGTGAGCGTCGACGCCGCGGTCTCCATGCCACCGGAAGGGAAGATGTTCCACGTGACGGAGAACAGCATGATCATGAGGAGGCCGAACCAGAACTCGGGCATCGCGTAGAGGACGAGCGTGACCCCCAGCGCCCCCTGATCGAAGCGTGATCCCCAGCGCCACCCTTGTCGGATGCCGATCCAGATCCCCAGCGCGATCGATGCGATCGTGGACGTGCCGATCAGCAGCACCGTCGGCCAGATCGCGTCGGCGATCGTCGAGGACACCGGCTGGTTGTCGAACGTCAACCCGAGGTTGCCCTGCGCGGTCTGCTTGAGGTAGTTCGCGAACTGCTGCGGGAGCGGCAGGTCCAGGCCGAGCTGCGACCGGAGCTGTTCCAAGGCGGCCGGGGTGAGGTTCCCTCGCTGCTTCGCGAGCAGTTGCGTCGGGTCACCGAGACCGCGGAAGAGGAAGAAGTTGAACACCAAGACGAACAACAGGGTGAGCACCGCCTGGAAGATCTTGGAAAGCAGGTACCGGCGTGTGCTCACCCTTCGTTCGTCCTCCTCGACCCTGTCTGCGAGGTCGTTACGCCTCGTCCTCGTCCGACTCGCGCCGTCGACGGGCGATCAAGAAGCCGCCGACGATGATGATGACCGCCGCCAGGATCGCGAACCACACGCCGGCGGAGATACCGCTCGACGAGCCCCCGCCGCCGGCCGACGTTCCGCTCACGGGTGGATGCTGATGAACGACGAGCGGGCCGTACGTGGCGAGCACGTCGCCGTCCGGATCGGGCTGCGGCATGAACCCCGTCCAGTCCGGGCTGTACGCCTCGAGCGACCGCATCGTTCCACAGCACGAGGTACGGCTGGTCCCGATAGAGGATCGACTGCATCTGGTGGACGATGTCGACCCGCTCCGCCGGGTCGGTGACCGAGCCCTGCTCGCTCGTTGAGCTTGTCGTAGTCGGGGTTGCAGTAGTAGCTGTCGGAGTTGCGGTAGGTGTTGGCGTCCGGCGGACGCTGCGCGCACGTGAAGATGTTCAGGATGTAGTTCGGGTCGGGGTTCGGGTACCAGCCCCACTCGAACAGGTCGTAGTCGCCCGCGAGGATCACGTTGCCCAGCTTGTTGCTGTTGAGCGTCTGGGCGTCGAGCTTGATCCCGATCTGCTCCATCCACCCGGACACGTACGGGACGATGTCGATCGAGGTCTGGTCGGAGGCGCGGCTGTAGAACCGGAACTCCAGCGGCTTGCCCGGACTTCGGGTCGACCCGGACGCCGTCGGAGCCCATCGTGTAGCCGGCGTCGTCCAGCATCTGGTTCGCCGCGTCGATGTTGAACGACAGATCCGGATCGTCGGGTCCCGGCTCCCACGCGCCGGTGGTCGCGCCCGGTTGCACGGGGGAGATGCCGGGGGTGCCGTAGCCGAGCAGGACCTTGTCGACGAGCGTCTGGTTGTCGACCGCGCGCCGCATCGCTTGTCGGAGCACCACGTCCTGGAGCGCCGGATGACCGTCGCCGTGCGGCTTGAAGCCACCGGCCGGATCGGTCTGGTAGGCCGAGCCCGTGTTGATGCCGATCTCACCGAAGCTGGGGACGACCGCACCCCGTGTCTCGAGCCCGCGGGACTTCAGGGTGTTCAGGATGTTCGCGGATGTGAAGTAGCCGAAGTCGACCTCGCCGGACTGCAGCGCGGCGGCCTCGGCGTCCTGGTTGCCGTAGATCCGGTAGATGATCTGGTCGACCTTCGGGCGTCATGCCGTCGTCGAGACCCCAGTAGTACGGGTTGCGATCCAACTGCACGAACTGGTTCTTCACGTAGTCCGTGATGATGAACGGCCCGGTGCCGACCGACGGGAAGCCCGTCTCCTGCTTCGCGCCCTTGTAGTCGTCCTGGAACTTCCCCCAGATGTGCTTCGGCCAGGAGGTACTCGTAGAGGAAGACGGATTCGCCGGAGTAGAACGAGGTCGGCTTCTTGCTCGTCAACACCATCGTGGTGTCGTCCGTCGCGGTCGCCGTGTCCATCAGCGCGAGGTCGGCGCTGTAGTTGGGAACGTTGTTCTCCTTGTAGATAGTTGAGCGTCCAGGCGGCGTCCGCGGCCGTGAACGGCTCGCCGTCGGACCATTTCACGCCGCTGCGGAAGTGGTACGTGAACGTCATCCCGTCGTCGCTCGCATCCACGCTCGTCACGATCGAGTGGTCGTAGTCGGGGCTGAAGTCCTTGGTGGAGAAGTTGATCGGGATGTCGTACGCCAGTGCCCAGAACGTGTAGTCGGTCCCGAGGTACCCGACCATCGGGTTCAGGGAGCTCGGTTCGGAGACGTCCGCATACGTGAAGACGACCTTGTCCGGCGCTGCAGAGGCGGAGGGCGAATCCTGAGCGAACGCCACGCCGGCGAACACCGTCGAGGCGATCACGCTCGCCGAGATGATGGTGATCAACAGTCGCTTCGTGCGTCGCGTCCTCGTGACTCGAAACATTCGCGCCTCCCTTTGCCGGGTCCTGCTTTGTCCTACGAGCGTGTGGCCTCGCCCGGTCGTTCCGTACCTGTGTCCGGTCGCAAGATGGCAGTCATATCTCCAGGTCGAACCCTCGGTTGCGAGCGGGTCTGTATAGCATGCGCCGCCGCCGGGCGGATAGTTGAGGTTCGTTGCCTCGCCATGCCCCGGTGCTGTCCCCAGGTCACGGAGCCAGATCGGCGAGATCGACTTGGACGTACTCGGACTGGCATGGGTTCCCGGCCGTGACCCACATCCGCTTGGCCGCCACGTCGGCCACCATCGAGAACATCACCGCTGACGCCTCGTCGCCCTCGTCGGGCTCGGGGTGAAGGCAGATGGCCTGTGGCGCGGAGTCGTGATCGCGCATGAGGTCCATGAGCGCTTCCGGGGTCGCAGGTCGCCGTTCCTCGACCAGTTCTCGGAGACGTGTGAGCCGAGCTCGACTGCCCTCCGACGGCGGCGGCGAGAGCGCGGCGAGGTCGGGGTCCAGGTAGTGGTTCGTGTGCGGTCCGTCGTGGTCCAGCACCCGATGCTCGCGGCCCGTGGTCTCCACGGTGAACGCGTCGTCGGCGAACGCGAAGACGTGGCCGTACCCGCCGGCCCTGCCCGGCATGGCTGCCCGGGCGATCGCGTCGGCGCGTGAGCGCGACTCGAGCGAGCTGCGCGACACGAGCACGCGCGGGATCCCCACGCCGTCGTCGCTGGCGTTCAACGATCCGATCCCCTGGCCGGCGCCGTGCGCGTTCAGCCCGACCGCGGGGAGGCAGCACACGACGGTCGGGGAGGCCACCGGGACGCGGCCGTCCTCGGGGATGTCGACGATCACGGCGACGTTGCCCAGATCGCCTGCCAGCCAATGCTCGTTGTGCGCGATGAGCGTGGTATCGGTGAGCTTCACCGAGAGGCTCGAGCAGCGCTCCAACGGCGATCCGGGCGACGTGATGGGCGCTTGCACGTAGCCCTCCTTCCGCTGGAGGAAGAGCAGCTCGCCCTCGGGGGACTCGAGCAGTGGTTCGAGCTCCTCGAACGCGTTGATCGCGAACAGCTCGAGGATCGGCACCATGGCGCCGATCGACATGCCCTTCAGCACGTTCATGGACTCGGGGTACGTGGTCTCGGCCGCCACCAGGTACGGCGTCAGCAGGTCCTGGAGCTGCTCGGACGAGACGCCGCGCCGGTCGAGGTAGCGGTGGTAGAAGCCGACCGAGGCCTGGATCAGGTCGACGAGCTCCTTGCCGATGTGGATCCCGCGGTCGAAGCCGTCGCCCTGCGCCCGCACGACCCGGATGTCTCCCACGCGCGGATTATGTCCCCCGAACGGGGCGCACGCTAGTTACTTCGGGCTATGTGTCGGCGAGCGCGCGTTCCTCGATCGACCGGATGAAGGCCGTCTTCCCGTCGACGTAGGTGAAGATGTCGTCGGGGATGCTCGGCGGCGAGCCGTCGTTTCAAGGCGCGCGTATTCGGCGGCGGTGTCGGGTCGGCTCGGAGCTCGTCGCGGAACGCGAGGTGTCGGCGCTCCCACGCGCTGCCGACCTCGCATACGTGGACGTGCACGCTTCGCGGATAGCCGTCGTCGTGTACCCGCGGCTCAGGAACTCGTGCTCGGTCTCGATCGGATCGATCGCAGTGCCGATACCCGACGGCGACGAGCGGATCGACGACAGGCGCGCGCGGGATCGAGTGACGCCACCGACACCTGGATGTCGATGACGGGCTTCGCGGCCGAGTCCCGGCACCGACGTCGAGCCGACGTGGTCGATCGCGGACCGCGAGCGTCGCCGAGCGCTTCGCGGAGGCGCTCGCCTCCTCCTCGAACCGTGCCGGCCAGTGCGTCGTCGTAGTCGACCGAGGCCATAGGCGCGGGTGCGTCCCTGCTGTCTCGCCGGGTTTCGCCCGCGATCCTCGCCACCTTCGCGAGCAGGACGAATCCGTCGAAGATCGCCTGCTGCGCCGGATCGTCCGCGGCGGTGTCCTCCGGATGCCACTGCACGCCGACCATCCAGACGTCCTCGTCCGGGTCGTTCACGGCCGCGCTCGATCGCCTCGACCAGACCGTCTCGCTGCAGCCCGTCGCGAGCGAGGCCTTCGCCGAGACGATCGATCGCCCTGGTGGTGATGCGACGAGCAGGTGAGGACGCCGACTTCGTCGAGGCCGAGCAGGCGGCTCCCGGGCACCGGCTCCACGTCGTGCGTCGACACCGTGTCGGCGGTCGGGACGCCGTGCTCCAGCATGCCCCGGCATGTCGGGAAGGTGCTGGTGGAGCGTGCCGCCGAACGCGACGTTCATCACCTGCATGCCGCGACAGATCGCGAGCGTCGGCAGCGCCGAGCCGGTCGGCGGCGAGCAGCAGGTCGATCTCGAGCTGGTCGCGGTCGGGCTCGACGCCGTAGGTGTGCTCCACGCGTCGCGTCACCGCCGTAGCGCGGCGGGTCGACGTCACCGCCGCCCACCAAGACCAGTCCGTCGAACGGGGCCAGGATCTCCTCGGGGTCGTTCGTCTCGCCGGGGCTCACGATCAGGACGCGAGCGCCGGAACGTCGGAGCGCGTCGATGTACGGGCCCGGGACGCCGTAGCCGCCTTCCGGCCAGCGCGTCACGCGACCGGGTGCCAGGTGATAGCCGACGACCGCGATCAGCGGTCGGTAGGACTCACTCACCGTGCAGCCTCCTGCACCACCCCGACGAAGCGAGCGAACAGCTCGCGCCCCTTCTGCTCGTGGGTGGTCATGTAGGCGTCGGCCTCGGCGCGCACGTCTTCGGTCGATTTTCCCCACTCGGCGACCAGGTCGCCCTCGCGGCTGAACGTGTCCAGCCAGAACTCGAGCTCGGGACGGTCGATCTCGAAGTGCCACTGCACGCCCCACGTGCGGTCGCCGGTACGGAACGCCTGGTTGCGCACCCGATCGCCGGTCGCGAGCATCGTGCTTCCCGCTGGGGGCTCGAACGTGTCCATGTGCCACTGGAAGACCATGTCGCCGTCGCGGTAGTGGCCGAGCAGCGGATCAGAGGCCGCGGCTGGATCGGGGTGCATCGGCTCGAACCCCACCTCGCGGTGGGGTGCCTTGCCGATCTCGGCATCGAGCGACCACGCCAGGACCTGCGCGCCGAAGCAGATGCCCAGGAACGGGATCTCGCGGTCTATCGCCTCGAGCGTCAGCTCACGGACCTCCTTGATGAACGGTTGCTCCTCCGCGTGCTCGACGTTGTAGGTGCTGCCGAGGAGCACGACGCCGCCCATGTCGCTGAGATCCGGCCGAGAAGCGTCCGGGTCCACGCTGTCCCAGACCTCGATCTCGGCGCCGCTCGTCAACATCGCGTCGGGGGCGACACCCAAGGTGTCCACGGCGTCGCAACGCACGAACAGGATCGGCTTCATCCGGCGAGTCTAATCGGCGCGCCCATCGGGTCCCTCACGTCACGGTTTGACGGTCTTTGTCCGACAAACTAGGCTCCGCTGCTGCTGATGCGACCTCTTTCCTTCTCGGTGCGCGACGAGCTTGCGTGGCGGATCACCTCCGGTGCGATCCCCCCCGGCAGTCGCCTTCCCACGGAACCGCAGCTCGCCGAGGATCTCGGGGTGTCGCGGGCGACGCTCCGCGAGGCGCTGCGATCGCTGGAGGAGGACGGCTTCGTCACCCGGCGCCGAGGCGCCGGTACGTTCGCGACGCATCACCCCCGGTTACGGAACAACCTGGATGTCAACTTCGGCGTGACCGAGGCCATCCGAGCCTCGGGGATGGAGCCCGGGACCGCCGAGACGAACGTGGAGATCACCCCTGCCGGCGCTCCGGAGGCGCAGGCGCTCGACATCGCCGCGGGAGATCCCGTCGTGACGATCGAACGCGTGCGGACCGCTGATGGCCGGCGCGTGGTGTTCTCCCGCGACGTGGTCTCCCAGGCGCTGATCGGCGGCGACAGGCTCGAGGGTCTGGGCGACGGCTCGGTCTACGACCTGCTGGAGTCCTCGGCCCATGTCGCGATCCAGCACGGGGTCGTGACGGTCGAGCCGATGACCGCCGACCGCTCCCTCGCCCGCAAGCTCAAGATCCCGGTCGGTTCGCTGCTGCTCTATCTGCGGCAGGTCGACTACGACCGAAGCGGCGATCCGGTCCTGCTCTCTCACGAGTACCACCTCGGCGATGCGTTCGAGTTCAGCGTCGTCCGCCGAGGTCCTGGAAGGAGGTCCCGATGACGATCGGCAAGACGATGCGACTGAAGCGCGTGATCGACCCGGCTGGTGTGTCCATCATCTGTGCGCTCGACCACGGGATGACGTCGCCGACGTTCCTGGAGCCGCTCGCGGACATCGCGACGCGCGCGGCCGAGACCGTGGCGGGGGGCGCCAACGTGATCATGGCGAGCAAGGGCATGATCCGGATCGCGCAGCCGGCGTTCTCCCGGGAGACGTCGTTCGCCATGTTGCTGTCCGCATCCGCGAGCCCCGACGGCGACCGCCCCGAGATCGTGCAGATCGGCGACGTCGAGGAGGCGTTGCGGTTGGGGGCGGACGCGGTCGTGCTGTTCACGGCGCTGGGCGGCGACACCGAGGCCGGCATGATCGAGATCCTGGCCGGGGTCGGGCGCGAGTGCGAGGTGCTGGGCATGCCGTTCATCGCGGAGGCGGAGTTCCCCACGACGTACGCGTCGGTGGAGGCGCTGAAGGAGCAGTACGGCTTCGAGTACCTGCGGCGCAACGTTCGTCTGTGCGGCGAGCTCGGCGCCGACATCGTCAAGACGAACTGGCCGGGCGATGCCGAGTCGTTCGCGAAGCTGGTCGAGGCCACGTCGGGCATCCCGGTCGTGCTGGCGGGCGGCTCGCGGTTGGAGGACAGGGAGCTCCTGGTGCGGATGGAACAGGCGGTGAGCGCCGGCGCGATCGGATGCTCCGTGGGGCGCAACATCTTCATGCATGCGTCGCCCGAGGCCATCACCCGGGCGCTGTCGCGCGTGATCCGCGAACGCTGGAGCGCCGAGAAGGCGTACGACGAGCTGCAGCAGGAGCTGAGCGCATGAGAGCCGCGTTCATGACCGAGGTCAACGCCGTGCGCGTCGGCGATGCGGAGGAGCCCAAGCTCGATCCGCGGGGCGCGACCCTCAAGGTGGAGGCGTGCGGCATCTGCGGGACCGACGCGCGGACGTTCTTCAACGGCGACCCGAAGGCCCCCGTCCCGTGGGTGCTGGGCCACGAGCCCGTCGGCACGCTCGTGGAGGTCGGTCCGGATGCCGACCTGCCGCCGGGCGTCGCCGAGGGCGACCGCGTCTTCCTCGGTTCGATCCTCACGTGCGGGGAGTGCCGGTGGTGCACGGAAGGGTTCCAGAACCTGTGCGAGCACCATCTGCTGTACGGGTACGACCCGTTCCCCGGGGCGTACGCGGACTACGCCGCGGTGCCGCCGATCGCCACGAAGAACCTGATCCCGCTGCCGCACGACCTGCCGTCGGATCTGGCGACCGTCGCCGATCCGTTCGCGTGCGCGTTGAACGGGATCGAGCAGCTGGACATCCAGCTCGGCGACACGGTGATGATCCTGGGCACCGGCCCCATCGGGTGCTGGCAAGCCGTCATGGCGCGCGATCGCGGCGCGAGCCGCGTCTGGATGACCGACGTCAGTCGCGACCGGCTCGATATCGCGCTCGGCGTGGTCGGGAAGTTCATCGACGACGCATGGGTCGCGGGTGACGACAACGGGGTCGAGGACGTGTTGTCGCGGACGGACGGCGTCGGCGTGGAACGGGTGAGCGTCGCTGCGCCGGCGAAGCCGGCGCAGCAGGCCGCGCTCGAGATGGCCGCCAAGCGAGCGAAGGTCGTCTACTTCGCCGGGCTGCCGAAGCACGACCCCGTCAGTCCGCTCGACATGAACCAGCTCCACTACAAGGAGCTGTCGATCCTGGGCGCGTACGGCGCGTCGCACCGGCAGTACCGCATCACGATGGACTACCTGAACCGCCGCCGCCCGGACCTGGAAGGGGTCGTGACGCACCGGTTCCCGCTCGAGCAGATCGGCGAGGCGTTCGAGACGATCCGCTCGGGTGCCGGTCTGAAGATGGTGATCATCCCGTGAGCGCCGGCGGTCCCTACGTCATCGGGTGCGACGTCGGCAGTCAGGGGACGAACTCCGCGTTGTACGCGGCCGACGGCACGCTGGTGGCGTCGGCGTACGAGGCGTACGACCTCTCGTTCCCGTACCCGACGTGGGCCGAGCAGGATCCCGATCTCTGGGTGGCGGCGCTGGAGCGAACGGTCGCACGGTTGGTCGCCGAGGCACCGGACGGCGCGGAGGCGATCCGCGGCGTCTCGTTCGGATCGCAGCTGGACGGCATGGTGGTGTGCGACGCCGCGGGCCGTCCGCTCCGTCCGGCGATGATCTGGATGGACCGCCGCGCCGAGGAACAGTCGGCGACGCTTGCCAAGGCCATGTCGCCCGAGGAGTTCTACCGGAACGTGGGGGCCAATCTCGACTCGTCGCACGCCGTGTTCAAGGCGCTGTGGGTCAGAGACGAGGAGCCGGAGCTCTGGAAGGACGCGGCGACGCTGATGTCGCCCGGCACGTACGCCCTCCGCGCGGTGAGCGGCGTGACCGCCGTGGACTACTCGAACGCGTCGTCGCTGGCCTTGCTGGATCCACGTTCCCGGACGTGGTCGGAGCCCGTCCTGGAAGCCACGGGTATCGACCGCTCCATGCTGCCCGAGCTGGCGGCCGGCACGCAGTCCGTCGGCACGATCACCGCCGCGTTCGCCGAGGCGACCGGCCTGGCGCCGACCACGCAGGTCGCGGTCGGGTGCGGCGACGAGATGGCGGCGACGCTCGGGGCCGGCGTCTTCTCACCGGGTGAGGTCTGCGACGTGGTCGGCACCGCCGAACCGGTGTGCGCCGCGTCGGCCGAGCCGCGGGAGGACCCGACGATGCTCGTCGAGTGCCACCCGCACGCGGACCCCGACGCGTGGCTGCTCGAGAACCCCGGCTTCGTCTCCGGGGGCAACCTGCGGTGGTGGCGCGACCAGTTCGCGCCGATCGAGCGCTCAGCGGAGGCGGAAGGGCTCGGGCGACGCGTACGACTTCCTGTCCAAGGAGGCATCGACGGTTCCCGCGGGCGCGGAGGGACTGGTCTTCCTGCCGTGCATGCAGGGCGCCATGGCGCCCGAGTGGAACGGCGCCGCCCGTGGCGTGTTCTACGGGCTCACGCTCGCACACACCCGCGCGCACATGACTCGGGCCGTCCTGGAGGGCAGCGCGTTCGGCCTGCGCGACATCCTGGAGGCCATGCGCAACTCGGGCCTGGAGACGCGCCGGCTGACGATCGTGGGGGGCGGTGCGAAGGGGCCGCTCTGGCGGCAGATCAAGTCGGACGTGACCGGGTTGCCCGTGCGGGTACCGACGAGCGTGGAGACGACGGCGACCGGTGCCGCGATCCTGGCGGCGGTCGGCGCGGGCGTTCACGCCACGGTGGCCGACGCGGTCGACGCGTTCGTCAGCTACCAACCCGAGGAACACGAACCCGACCCGGAGACGCGGGAGGCGTACGACGATGCCTACCGCCGCTACCGCGACGTGTACTTCGCGCTGAAGCCGACGTTCGCCACCGGCTGATCCCGACGCGCGTCAGCCGCGCTCGAAGTACCTGCCGAGCTCCCAGTCGGTGATGCACGTGTTGTCGAAGATCGTCTGCTCCTGCACGGCGGTGTTCAGCAGGTGCTCGAAGACGAAGTCGCCGAACGCCTCGCGCGCCACCTTGCTCTTGCGGAACGTCTCGATCGCTTCGTGCAGCGAGTAGGGGACCCGTGGAACGCGTTTGGCTTCATACGCGTTGCCCTTGAACATCTCCGGCGGCTCGATCTTGTTCTCGATCCCCCAGAGCCCGCCCGCGATCGTCGCCGCGTACCCCAGGTACGGGTTCACGTCGCCGCCCGGGATGCGGTCCTCCACCCGCGCGCCCGTGTGCTCGCCCACGGTGCGGAAGCCGCACGTGCGGTTGTCGCGGCTCCACACGATCGCGGTCGGCGCCCAGGAGCCAAGTTGGTACCGCTTGTACGAGTTCACGAACGGCGCGAACATGTACGACATCTCCCGCGCGGTCGCGATGAGCCCACCCATGTAGTGGCGGTACGTCTCCGACAGGTGGTGCTCGCCGTTCTCGTCGTACATCAGCGACTTCTTCCCGGTCTTGTTCCACACGCTCGAATGCATGTGGCACGACGAGCCGGCCTCATCCATCGTCCACTTCGCCATGAACGTGGCGGCGACACCGTTCGCGTGACAGATCTCCTTCACGCCGTGCTTGTAGATCGAGTGGTAGTCGGCCGTCGTGAGCGCGTCGGCGTACGTGATGTTGATCTCGTGCTGGCCCTTGCCGAACTCGCCCTTCGAGAACTCGATCGGGATGCCCGCGCCGAGCATCCCGTTGCGGATCTGTCGGATGACCCATTCGTCCTTGGTCGTCTGCAGCATGTGGTAGTCCATGATGTACGTGGAGCTCGGGCGCAGGTTGCGGTACCCGCCGTCCGCGATGTCGTCGTAGCCGTCGCGGAACAGGTAGAACTCCAGCTCCGACCCCGTCTTGATCACGAAGCCCTTCTCGGCGGCACGCGCGATCTGGCGCTTCAGGATCTGCCGGGGCGCGACCTCCACCGGCTCACCCGTGTCCTCGTCGGCGATGTCGCAGATGACCATGGCGGTCTTCTCGAGCCACGGGCACCAGCGCAACGTGGACACGTCGGGAACCATGCGGAAGTCGCCGTAGCCGGTCTCCCAGCTCGCGTACTCGTAGCCGGGGAGCGGTTCCATCTCCATGTCGATCGCGAGCAGGTAGAGGCAGGCGTGCAGCCCTTCCTCGCCCAGCACCTCCTCCAGGAAGAAGTGGGGAACGACACGCTTGCCCATGAACCGGCCCTGCAGGTCCGTGAACATGCACAGGACCGTGTCGATCTCACCGGCCGCGGAGAGCTCCTCCAACTCCTTGACGTCGAGCAACCCCTGTGCAGACACCTTCTCTCCCTCCGGTCATCGCTGAGGGCGGTGGGCGTTCGCCCACCGCCCTCAGCGTTCCAAGCTGACGACTCGCTCCCTAGCCCGTGGGAGGAGGAGTCTCCGATGATCCCGACGGCTGGGCCGGTGCTTCGGAGCCGCCCCGCAGGATCGCCTCCTGCTCTTCCTTCGAGGTCGCGTATCCCTCCTGTGCGGGCACGCCTCGTTCGCCCAACGTGAGGGCGAACTCTTCCTCGGGCGAGAGCACCAACCGGTGCCGGCCGGCGATCGCGAAGTACAGGACCCCGAGGACGTAGTAGATGGCGACGCCGTACAGGCCGGGACGGTAGGCCTCGTTCAGGAAGAGCGCGACGAGCGCGATCGCGGCGAGAACGCCGGCGATGAGGGCGCCAGGGATCCCCCACTTGCTCCGGTATGGTCGCTCGATGTTCGGCAGGTTCTTGCGGAGCATGACGAAGGACGTCATCTGCAAGATGTAGGAGATCACTGCCGCGAACACCGCCATGTTCAGCAGTGCACCGACGATCTGCGGGCCCAGCGCCTCCCGCTGGAGGATGTACACGACGGACGGCGACCACGTACCCGACGACCGCGCCCGCGATCAATGCGACGTGCGGCGTCTTCCGCGTGCCGTGCGTCTTCGAGAGGAACTTCGGGAAGTAGCCGGCGCGCGACAGCGAGTACGTGTTCCGCCCGTACGCGAAGATGATCGTGAAGAAGCTTGCCACGAGACCGATCATGAACAACAACCCGAGCAGCTCCGTGGCGCTGCCCTTGCCGAAGATCGCGTACAGGCCGTCCAGGAGCGGGAACCCCGAGGCACCGTACAAGAGCGGCCCCACCCGGCAAGGCCGTGTTGAAGACCAGCGTCAGGACGGCGGCGATCAGCAACGTGTGCATCGCCAAGATCGATCCCTTGGGGACGTCACGTCGTGGGTCCATCGACTCCTCAGCGGCGAGCGGCACCTCCTCGATCGCGAGGAAGAACCAGATCGCGAACGGGAGGGATTTGAAGATCCCGCTGACGCCGAAGGGGAGCCACGAACCACCTCCTCCGGGGATCGCTTCTCCCGCCTTCGAGATGTTCGTCCACAGATTGAAGTCAAGCTTCCCCGAGAAGATCGCCGCGAGGAAGAAGAAGACGAGGACGGCGATCGACAACACCGTGATGGTCACGGTGAACCGCATCGTGGTTTCGATCCCGATGATGTTGATCCCGACGAAGATGACGTAGAAGACGGCCCACCAGATCGGCAGGCTGTTCCACCACGGGCTACCTGTCGATGTTGAACAGGCCCGCCGCGATCTCCTGCATCAACAACGCCATCGCGCCGACGACGACGGCCGGCGTGATCACGTACTCCATGTTCTCGGCCAAGCCCGTGAGGAACCCGCCCCACGGTCCCATCGCCGAGCGGGCGAACGAGTAGGCACCGCCCGTGTGCGGGAGCGCGGGGGACATCTCGGCGATGGAGTAGACGAGGCCGTAGTACATGACCGCCATGAGCGCGGCCGCGATCAGCAGGCCGCCGAACCCGCCGGTGCCCAGACCGAAGTTCCAGCCGTAGAACTCGCCCGAGATGACGGCGCCCACGCCGAGGGCCCAGAGCGACCAGACGCCGGCGTGTCGCCGAAGCCCTCGCTCCTTGAAGTACTCGTCACCCACCTCCTGGTAGGTGACGGAACCAACCTTCCGTTCGGACATGCGATCCCCCTCCCGAATCGGCCGACGCGAAGCACCGCGTATCGAGCCACATCGGAGGTTTGTCTGTCAAACCTCCGAGGGAGGGAACCGAGGGGTCCAGCGTCTCCGTGAGTGCATGAGGAGCGCCACCAGCGCGAGGACGGGGACGGTCGTGACGGCCGACAGGTGCAACCCGTCCGAGATCGAGTCGATCAGGGCACCGGCCACGAGCACGATGGGGAACACCCAGATCCGGAACGGAACGCGTGCCCGGCGCAGCGCGACGAGGATGATCGCCACGTACACCAACGGTGTGAAGTCGAAGTCACCCGTCGGGATCGCCGGGTGACCGGTGGCAAGGACGCTCTGCATCAACGACCACATGGCGGGGACCATCACTTGATGGTACGAGGTGCTCGAAGCTGTTGCGTGCTAGCGAAACTCAGTCGGTCGGCGTCACGTATGCCGCGGTGATCCCACCGTCCACGATCAGCGACGCGCCGGTCATGAACGACGAGTCGTCCGAGGCCAGGAACAGCGCCGCCTTGGCCAGCTCGTCGGCCTGGCCGAGACGCCCCATGGGGATGTGCACGAACCGCCGCTGACGCTTCTCGTCGTCGGAGAGGAGCTGCATCAGGAGCGGCGTTTCGATCGGACCTGGGCAGAGCGCGTTGCACCGGATGCCTTTGCGGGCGTATTCGACGGCGACCTCCCGCGTCATCGCGAGCACCGCCCCCTTCGACGTGGTGTACGCGGTCTGTGACGTGGCCGCGCCCATCCACGCGACGAACGACGCCACGTTGATGATCGAGCCGCCTCCCGTCTGGAGCATGGCCGGGATCCCGTACTTGCAGCCGAACGCGACCCCTTTCACGTTCACGGCCAACACGACGTCCCAGATCGCCTCCGTCGTGAGGTGCACCGAGCCGTCGTCCGCCGGCATGATCCCCGCGTTGTTGTAGAGGATGTCGAGCCGCCCGAACCGCCCCACCGTCGCGTCCACCATCGCCTGGGCGTCGGTCTCCTTCGAGACGTCGGCGTGGACGTACAACGCCTCGCCGCCTCCGGCGCCGATCTCGGTGGCCGTTGCCGTGCCGGCCTCGTCGGACACATCCGTGAGGACGACCTTGGCGCCCTCGTTCGCGAACAGCTGGGACGCCACCTTGCCCATGCCGCTCGCACCGCCCGTGATCAGCGCGACCTTGCCTTCGAGACGCATCTGGAGCCTCCTGTGTCGTGTGCCGGTGAAGGGTACGCCCGTCGGGCGCGCACGTATCATCCGAACGTCGACACCGAAGGAGACCCGAGCGGATGGCGGAACTGCTGGTCGTGGGCGGCGAGCGGACGGCCGCCGCCGAGGGAAAGACGTTCGATGTCGTCGAGCCCGGTACCGCCGAGCCGATGGCGCAGGTCGCCGAGGCCGGCCCTGAGGACGTCAGGCGCACGGTCGACGTCGCGGTCCGCGCGTTCGACGAGGGCCTCTGGCCGAGGACGAGCGCCCGTGAGCGTGGGCGCGTCCTGACCAAGGCCTCGTTCCTGATCCGCGAACGTCAAGAGGATCTGGCGCGGCTCGAGGCGCGGAACGGAGGCAAGCCGATCAACGCCGCGCGCGGCGAGATCGACCTGGTGGCCAACGTGTTCGAGTACTGGGGCGGGGCGGCCAACAAGATCTTCGGCGAGACGATCCCGATCGTGCCGCCGGGGATCGACGTCACGCTCCGCGAGCCCGTCGGTGTCTGCGTGCTGATCACCCCGTGGAACTTCCCGGCCGTGATCGCCTCGTGGAAGATCGCGCCCGCGCTCGCGTGCGGGAACACGGCGATCGTGAAGCCCGCGTCACAGACACCCCTCACGGCGCTGGCGATCGCGGACATCCTGGCCGAGGCCGGCCTCCCGGACGGCGCGCTCTCGGTCCTGCCCGGTCCGGGCTCCTCGGTCGCCGGTGCGCTCATCGCCGACCCTCGCGTCTCGAAGATCAGCTTCACCGGGTCGACCGAGGTCGGTACGAAGGTGATGCAGGAGGCCGCGAACCACATCACGCGCGTCTCCCTGGAGCTGGGCGGCAAGTCCGCCAACGTGGTCTTCGCCGACACCGATCTGGATCTGTGCGTCGAGAAGTCGATCTGGTCCGTGTTCGACAACGCGGGCCAGGATTGCTGCGCGCGCTCTCGGACGTTCGTCGAGGAGCCGATCTACGACGAGTTCGTGGAACGCTTCGCGAAACGCACCGAGTCGATCGTGGTGGGCGAGCCGCTCGACGAGGCCACGGAGATGGGACCGCTCATCTCGAGCGGGCAGCGGCAGACGTCGCTCGAGTACCTCCACCTGGGGGTGGACGAGGGCGCGCGGCGCGTCACCGGGGGAGACGTTCCCGAGCGCCCCGGCTACTACCTGCGCCCCGCGGTCTTGGCCGACGTCCACAACGAGATGGCCGTCGCCCAGGACGAGATCTTCGGGCCCGTCGCGTGTCTCATGTCGTTCGAGACCGAGGAGGAGGCGATCCAGCTCGCGAACGACTCCCCATACGGGCTGTCGGGGTCGGTCTGGACGCAGAACCTCGGCCGCGGGATCCGCGTCGCCAAGGGCATCCGGACCGGCAACATCAGCGTGAACTCGTCCTCGAGCGTCCACACCGAGGCGCCGTTCGGCGGGTACAAGCAGAGCGGCATCGGGCGGGAGATGGGGATGCACGCGGCGGAGCTCTACACCGAGCTCAAGAACATCTACTTCTCCGAGCTGTGACCGGCCGGGGGTAGCCGGTCCGGTCCGGAGCTAGACTCGACGGATGGTCGAACTTCCCGAAGAGCTCCGGAACCGTCAGCCGCGCAAGGAGGGCCTGGAGCCCACCGCGCGCGTGACGATCGACGCCTACAACCGGCTGAAGGCCGAGCTGGCCGATCTGATCGAGAACGGGCGCCCATACATCTCCGAGCGCATCAAGATCGCGCGGGAGCACGGCGACATCCGAGAGAACTCGGAGTACGACGCCGCCAAGAACGAGCAGGGGCTGATGGAGTCGAAGATCCGCAAGCTCCAGCAGATGCTCCGTGATCCGGACATCATCGAGGCGCCCACCGAGGCCGATGCCGTCGGTCCGGGGATGCTCGTGACCGTTCGCCCGATCGACGACGACGACGAGGAGGACGAGACGTACCTCCTGGCCGAGCACGCCGAGGAGAAGGCGTCGGGCGCGCGCACCGTCACGATCACGTCGCCGTTCGGCTCCGCGCTCATGGGGGTCGCCAAGGGCGAGGAGATCGTCTACCAGGCCCCGGGCGGCAGCTTCCGCTACGTCGTGGTCGGCTTCGAGCCGCACACGGGTTAGCGAGCTAGTCTGAGATGGACTAGTGACGCTCAAGCGGGACGCGGACCTCGAACACGACGCCGCGAGGGTTCGCGACATGCCGGCGCCTCGCAAGAGCGAGGGTGCGGCCGGCGGGGCGATGCAGCGCATCTTCGCGTGGCCGTATCGCGCGGCGCTGGCGTTCCTGCTGTGGACGGGGATCAGGCCGTACCAGCTGACGCTCCTGTCGCTGGCGCTCAACGTCATCGTCGGGGTCTTGATCATCACCGGCGACTGGTTGGTCGCCGGCGTGTTGTTGACCGTGGCCGGGCTGAGCGATGTGTTCGACGGCTCCGTGGCTCGTCAGCGAGGCGAGGAGAAGCGGTCCGGGGCGTTCATGGACTCGGTCCTGGATCGCGTGTCCGACGCCATCCTGTTCTCGTGCCTCTTCTGGGCGCTGTCCGCGAACGGCGACGACCTTGAAGCGGCGCTCGCGCTCGTCACGCTCGTCGTGAGCTTGTCGGTGAGCCACGTGCGCGCGGAGGCCGAGGCCGTCGGTGTGTCGTTGACGGAGGGGTTCTTCCAACGGCTCGAACGGTTCCTCGCGTTGATGATCGGCCTGTTGGTCCCGGGGGCGATGCTGCCGGTCCTGATCGTGCTCACGGTGCTCGGCGGGATCACGCTGCTGCAACGGGCGTGGTCCGCCGTCCAGGACGCGCGATGACCGACTGGTCGAGCATCCCGGCCGGTAGTGTTCCCTGCGGATGACGGGAGGCGTGGCGTTGGAGTTCGTCCGGGTGGCCGGGGTCGCCGAGATCCCCGAAGGCGAGATGCGCGTGTTCGACACGGCCGCGGGCCGCGTCGCCGTCGCGCACGTGGAGCATCGGGTGTTCGCGTTCGGCGACGAATGCACGCACCAGGGCTGCTCGCTGGCGGAGGGGGAGTTCGACGATCGCGAGGCACGGGTCGAATGTCCGTGCCACGGGAGCGTGTTCGACGTGGAGACGGGCGAGCCGGTCGAGGGACCCGCCGTCGATCCAGTGCCGGTCTTCGCGGCTCGCATGACGGACGACGGCTGGGTCGAGCTGGCGACACACGCCGGGAGTGACGAGTGAAGCTCGGCATGGTGGGGCTCGGCCGGATGGGCGGCAACATGACGGTCCGGCTCCAGCAGCACGGTCATCAGGTGGTGGCGTACGACCCGTCGGCCGACGCCGTCGAGGCGGCGGTGACCGCCGGAGCGGAGGGAGCCACGTCGCTCGCCGACATGTGCGCGAAGCTGGCGTCGCCCAAGGTCGTCTGGCTGATGGTGCCCGCCGGTGACATCACCGAGTCGACCGTCCGCGAGCTCGGGGGCATCCTCGGGCACGGCGACGTGATCGTGGACGGCGGCAACTCGAACTGGCACGACTCGCAGCGGCGGGCGGAGCAGCTCGTCGCCGGCGGCATCAACTTCCTTGACTGCGGCACCAGCGGCGGCGTGTGGGGACTCGCCAACGGCTACTGCCTGATGGTGGGCGGCGAGCCCGACGCGGTCGCGCTGGCCGAGCCGGCGTTCCGCGCGCTCGCCCCGGATGACGGATACGCGCACGTCGGCCCGTCGGGCGCGGGACATTTCGTCAAGATGGTGCATAACGGGATCGAGTACGGCTTGCTCGCGGCGTACGGCGAGGGCTTCGAGATCATGGAGCGATCGCCGTTCGATCTGGATCTGCAGGAGATCGCCGGCATCTGGCGGTACGGAAGCGTGGTGCGTTCGTGGCTGCTCGAGCTGCTGCACGACGCGTTCGCGAACGATCCCGGTCTCGCCGACATCCGTGGCTACGTCGACGACTCCGGCGAGGGACGCTGGACGCTGGAGGCGGCGATGGCGGAGAACGTCCCCGCTCCCATCACGGCGCTGGCGCTGTTCTCGCGGTTCGCGTCGCGGCAGGACGAGTCGTTCAGCGCGAAGGTGATCGCCGCGCTCCGCAACGAGTTCGGCGGGCACGCGGTGAAGACCGAGGAGTCTGCCGAGGAGTCTGGCAAGGAGCATGCCAAGGAGCATGGCTGACGTGGCTCGCCGACCCGCGGCACCGCAGGCGATCGTGATCTTCGGCGCGTCCGGCGACCTGACCAAGCGGAAGCTGCTGCCCGCGTTCTTCCATCTCTACCTGGAGGGCATGCTCCCCGAGCAGTTCGCGATCGTGGGCTATGCGCGCACCGTGTTCACGGACGAGGAGTTCCGCGAGCACGCCCGCAACGCGGTGAAGGAGTTCGGCAAGCGGGAGCCGGTCGGCGAGGTCTGGATGGACTTCGCGAAGCACCTCCGCTACGTCCCGGGAGAGTTCTCCGACCCCGGGGCCATGAAGGAGGTCGCGGCGGATCTCCAGGACATCGACGCCACGCACGGCACGCAGGGCAACCGCTTCTTCTACTGCGCGACCCCGCCCGACGCGTACCCCGACATCGTCAAACGCATCGGCGAGGCGGGGCTGCAGGTCGGATCGAAGATCGTGTTCGAGAAGCCGTTCGGACGCGACCTGGCCAGCGCGCGCGCGCTGAACCAGTGCATCCTCGGCGTGTTCGACGAGTCGCAGGTGTTCCGGATCGATCACTACCTGGGCAAGGAGACCGTCCAGAACATCCTGGCGTTCCGGTTCGCGAACGGCCTGTTCGAGCCGATCTGGAACCGCCGCTACATCGACCACGTGCAGATCACGGCGGCGGAATCGATCGGGATCGAGGGCCGCGGCGCGTTCTACGAGCAGACGGGCGCGATCCGCGACCTGGTCTCGACGCACCTGTTCCAGATGATGACGTTCCTGGCCATGGAGCCGCCCGTCTCGTTCGAACCCAACCGGCTCCGCGACGAGACCGTGAAGGTGCTGCGGTCGGCGCAGTTCTGCGATCCCACGCGGCTGGTGCGCGGGCAGTACCAGGGCTACCGCTCAGAGCCGGGCATCTCCGATCACTCGAACATCGAGACGTTCGCGGCGCTGCAGGTGGATATCGACAACTGGCGCTGGGCCGACGTGCCGTTCTTCCTGCGGACCGGCAAGGGCCTGGCCCGGAAGTCGACCGAGATCACGCTGAAGTTCCGAAAGGTGCCGTTCAACGTGTTCCGGGGCAGCGATATCGATCTCCCGCAACGCGACCACCTCACGATCCGCATCCAGCCCGACGAAGGCATCACGCTGGCGCTCAACGCGAAGAAGCCCGGCCCGGGGATCGAGCTCGGCCGCGTCACCATGGACTTCGACTACGACACCGAGTTCCACTCACCGTTGATCGACGCGTACGAGTTGCTCCTCCTTGGAGCGATGGAGGGCGATCACACGCTGTTCCTGCGGCAGGACGGTGTGGAGCGCGCGTGGGAGCTCCTGGAGCCCGTCCTCGACGTGCCCGGTGAGGTTCACGTATACCCACGCGGCGGATGGGGGCCGCCCGAGGCGGACGCCCTCATCGCGCCGCGCAAGTGGCATACGTCAGCCGACGACTAGCGACCGCACCTCCGCGTGCGGGGGGAGGGGCGTCGGGACGGGCACCCCTCCTCCGCCTCCGCTGTTGCCGCCGTTGCCCTCCGTGTCGATCCCGTGCCACGGCGGCACGATGACCGAGCGGTTGCCCCGCGTGCCACGCAGCCGGATCTCCCGCAGCTCCGTGTTGTTCGCGGTGCTGCCCTCGATCAGCAGACCGTCCGGGTTCGCTTCGACGGCGATGAAGTACGTGCCGTTGGGGAGGTCCGTGACGTCGAACGACTGACCGGGAAGACCCTGGAAGTACGTGTCGCCCCAGCCCGACGGAAGGACCTCACGCGTCCAGATGGAGTTCCTGCTGCCGCAGGCGGTCGAGAGCCCGATCGAGTACGGGCTCCAGTCAGCGCCGGGAACGGTCATGTCGATCGCATCGGTCGGCGCCAGGCAGAAGCCCGTCTTCTCGCTGCGGACGATCTGCGTCTCGTCCGCGCCCAGGAGCGAGTACCGCGCGAACTGTTCGAAGTGCCAGTGCTGATGTCCCGGACGGGCGTCGTACATCAGGTCGCCTGCCGGTGCCCGGCCGACCGGTTCACCGTTGGCGTAGAAGTACTCCCAGCCGTCCATGATCGGCTCGCCCGGACGGCGGAAACCCTCGACGACCATCGGCGACGGCCCCCGGTCCCAGACGGTCGCGCCGAAGTCCAGGAAGTCCCGGTTGCCCCGGCGTTGGTGGTTGATCGAGATGCCCCACGCAGGGAGTGCGACCAGATCCGGACGGATGCTGAGATCCGGGTTCGTCATGATCGGCACGGATGCCGACGGCGTGCCGAGGGACATATCCCCGTGGCGACCGGCTCTTCCGGCGCCATCCGTCCCCCAGCAGAAGGGGAGACAGGTGTTGCCCTTCGTCGTCTTGACGCGAACGTCGACGCTGATCGACGCGTCCGCGGGATCGATGCCGAACAGGGTCTGGTACTCGGGGTTGATCGACACGGTTGCCGTGTAGTGGCCGTCGGGCCCCTTGATCGTGTCGTTCGTGCCGTAGCCGAACGCGCTCGATGCCCATCCGCTGTCGATCCCCCACACCGCGCCGAGGGTGAACGGGTTGCCGCCACAGAACTGCGGATACGTCGAGACGTCCGGTCCGTCGTCGCTCACCCGCGCGAGCTCGCCGGCGCCGGGACAGAAGGAGTGGTAGCGGTCGAGCACCGTCTTCCCGTGGGCATCGGTCACCACCACGTGGATGAACTTCGAGAGCCCCATCCAGTCGTGCTCGACCCAGGACGGGAGAGCGTACTTCGTGATCGTGCCGCCCGAGCGCACGACCTGCCATACCGAGACGGGCGAGTCGTAGTCGGGGCGGCTCGCCCAGACTTCGAACGCTCCGCCGATCGATGCGACGTACGCGCCGATGTCCAGGTACGCGCGGCGCCCGGGGGGCCGCTTCAGCGTGACCTTGTCCGTCCCGGCGACCAGGCGGACGGATGGCCCGTTGCCTGCGGCGTGCACCACGGGGGCGGAGATGAAGCCGGTCGCCACGAGGGCGACCGTGATGGCGAGCGCGATGGCGCCCGAGCGGCGCCCACGTGGAGCTGACATGCGTTCCTCCCAGCCGACGGTCGATGACGGGGCGGTGTCTCCCCGGTCCTCTGACGCGCACAACGTCCGGGAGGTTGCCTCGCTCGCCTCATCCTCCCACCGTTGAGGATGCCGTGAAGGGGGGAGCGTGTGACGTTGTCGTGTTCGCCGCCGGCGTAGCCATCCGGTTCCGAGCGCGATAGGCTCGCGCCCCGGATCGGCGTGTCGGAGGGAGGCTTCCCTAGATGAGCGAGCAGCGCACCCGTTTCGATCTACGACCCGAGGACGTGCCCTCGGCGTGGTTCAACATCATGCCGGACCTGGCCCAGAAGGTCGCGCCGCTCCCTCCCTTGAGCCCCGTGACGAAGGAGCCTCTCGGGCCGGCGGATCTGGCGCCGCTCTTCCCCGAGTCGCTGATCATGCAGGAGGTCTCGAGCGACCAGTGGATCGACATCCCCGGTCCCGTCATCGACATCTACCGCTTGTGGAGGCCGACACCGTTGTTCCGTGCCACACGGTTGGAAGAGGCGCTGAACACGCCCGCGCGCATCTACTTCAAGTACGAAGGGGTGTCGCCGGCCGGGTCGCACAAGCCGAACACCGCGGTGCCGCAGGCGTACTACAACAAGGAGGCGGGGATCCGCCGGATCGCCACGGAGACGGGCGCCGGACAATGGGGATCGGCGATGGCCATGGCGTGCAGCATCTTCGGCTTGGCGTGCACGGTCTACATGGTGAAGGCCTCGTACGAGCAGAAGCCGTATCGCCGCGTCTTCATGGAGACGTTCGGCGCCGACGTGCTGGCATCTCCCTCCGATACGACGAACTCCGGGCGCGCGATCCTCGGCGAGCACCCCGACTCCACCGGGTCCCTCGGTATCGCGATCAGCGAGGCGGTCGAGGATGCGGCCACGCACGACGACACGAACTACGCGCTCGGGAGCGTGTTGGGACACGTGCTCCTGCATCAGTCCGTGATCGGGCTGGAGGCGCAGAAGCAGATGGAGATGGCGGGCGAACAGCCGGACGTCGTCGTCGGCTGCGTGGGTGGCGGGTCGAACTTCGCCGGCATCTCGTACCCGTTCATGGCCGGGAAGCTGCGCGGTGAGACGCCCGACATGCGGTTCGTCGCGACCGAACCCGCCGCCTGCCCGACGCTGACGAAGGGGACGTTCGCCTACGACTACGGCGACACCGCGCAGATCGGGCCGATCGTCCCGATGTACACCCTGGGTCACGACTTCGTCCCGGCCCCCGTGCATGCGGGCGGGCTGCGCTACCACGGCGACTCACCCTCGCTGTCGATGCTGGTGCGTGAGGGCTACATGGAGGCCAAGGCCTACACCCAGAACGAGATCTTCGGCGCCGCCGTCCAGTTCGCGAAGACGCAGGGGATCATCCCCGCGCCCGAACCGGCGCATGCGATCCGCGGAGCCATCGAGGAGGCGATCGAGGCGCGGGAGGCCGGCCAGGAACGCGTGATCCTGTTCAACCTGTGCGGTCACGGGCACTTCGACATGCAGGCGTACGACGACTTCCTGAACGGCCGCCTCCCCGAGGTCGAGTTCGACCCGGCCGACGAGGAAGCGGCGTTGGCGGGGCTGCCCGACGTGCCGATCCAGGTCTGAGCACCATCCGCATCGCCCGTCTCAGCGCCCAGGAGCTGGCCGCGTTCCGATCCGGCCTGCCGGCGTGGAACGACCACGAGTACGGACGCCGCCTGGCGGCACAGGAGCGTGGCGAGCTGGTGCAGGTGGTCGCGTGGGACGGCGAACGCCCGGTCGGCAAGGCGATGGTCCTGTTCCCGAGCCACGAAGAGTGGTCCGTCTCGGCGGAGCGTGAGGGATGTGCCGAGATCCGCGATGTCGGCGTCGTCGAGGACCACCGGCGCCGTGGTGTGGCCACGGCCATGATCTCTTCGCTGGAATCCGCCGCGGCCGGACGCGGGATGACTCGGATCGGCCTCTCGGTCGCGCTCTCCGACGATGACGCGCCGGCGCGCGCCCTCTACGGGAAGCTCGGCTACGCGTTCGCGCACGGGCCGTTCATCTCCAGCACCGACCTGTTCGACGACGACGGACGTCCGATCCACGTCGGTGCCGTGATGTCCTACCTGACGAAGGCGCTGGCCTGACGAAGGCGCTGGCCTGACGAAGGCGCGCTAGTCGGCCAGGACGCGCGGGGTCAACCCGAACTCCTGCTGGGCCGCCTCCACCACGGCGCGGGCGAGCAACTCGTAGCCGGCGGCGTTGAAGTGCAGCCCGTCCGACTCGCGGATCAGCTCCACCTTGCCGTCGCTGCGGTAGTACGCCGTGTACCCGCCGTCCGGGGACTCGAACATGTCCCACGTGTCCAGGTAGGCCACGTCGTCGCACGGCTGTCGGCCGATCGATCGAACACGGCGTTCTGTCGCTCGACGATGCCCCATCGCCCCTTGTCGCTCACGATCGGGAGCCCGACCCAGACCACGCGTGCGCCCTTCGACGTCGCCAAGCGCATGAAGTCCTCGACGCGCTCGCCGTACGCCTGCGGCCAGTCGAACGTGCCGACCGGCGTCTCCTCGCGACCGGCGGCGTTCCGAAGCGACTGGTTGTCGTTCTCGCCGAGCATGACGACGATCAGGTCCGGCTGGAAGTTGTCGACGATCTCCGACATCGCGACCGGCCAGTCGAAGTAGTCCGGGCGCGCGAGCCCGGTGGAGATGCGGCCCTGGCGAGACACGCGCACGAGCGCGGGCCGCAGGACGCGCTCGAGGTACACGCCGAGCCCCGATGCGAGCGAGTCCCCGATCACCGCGACGCGGAGCTTGTTCTTGCCGGTGGGCTTGCGGATCGGGCCACGCGTGTGGACCTGCTCCGCCGCCGTCCTTCCCGCCGTCATCGCCGGGGGCCGTCGGGATCGGCTCGGGCGGCACCACGATGCCGCCGCCGGGGGCCTCGTCGGGATCGCGACCCAGCGCCTGCTCCACACCGTCGGTCAGGTCCGTGATCCGGAACGCGTTGCTGATGGCCACGAACGGCGTCAGGACGGCGATCGCGGCGGTCCGTCGCGCGCCGTCGGGTGAGGCCTCCGCGGCGCGCTTCATCGTCGGCGCGAACAGCAGCGTCCAACCGAACAGGCACACGAGCATCACGATGAAGACCCGGCCGGCCGGCATGGTCCGCCGGCCTCGGCGCACGGGACGCTCCGGCCCCTTCGCCGGTGCCGGATGATCTCTGGATGTCGTGGGTGTCGTCATGATCAGAACTGGAAGTAGATGAACGGCGCCACACCTTGTGGTCCGAGCGTGGTGATGATGAACAGAACGACCGCGAATACCGCGCCCATCGCCACCGGTCGCAGGCCCTCGACGCGTTCCATGATGCGCTCGGCCGCGCCGTGGGGCGCGTACTGCAACACGAGCATGAACGCGATCGTCAGCACGACCATGGGTGTGACCAGGGCGGTCGATGCGTTCCACCCTGTGAACAGGCGCCCGAGCAGCGAGAACGCGGTCGACAGCGAGTCCGAGCGGAAGAACACCCATCCGAGGCAGACGAGCTGGAACGTCAGGAACTGCTGTCGCCACACGACCGGCCCTCTCGTCGGAGCGGGCGGTGTCCCGCGTTGCGCTCGGAGGTTCCGTCGGTACGCCCCGATCACCTGACCCGCGCCGTAGTACGCGCCCCAGAAGACGAACGTCCACGCCGCTCCGTGCCACAGGCCGCCGAGGAGCATCGTGATGAAGATGTTCACGTACGTGCGGAACTCGCCCTTCTTCGATCCACCGAGCGGGATGTAGAGGTAGTCGCGGAGCCAGCGGCTGAGCGTCATGTGCCACCTGCGCCAGAAGTCCTGCAGTGATCGAGCGGTGTACGGCCGGTCGAAGTTCTGCGGGAACTGGAACCCCAAGAGCTTGGCCATGCCGATCGCGATGTCGGTGTAGCCGCTGAAGTCGGCGTAGATCACGATCGCGTATCCCCACACCGCGAACAACACTTCGATCGCCCCGTGGCGCGCGGGATCGCCGAACACCGGATCGACGATCGCCGACGCCAGGAAGCTCGAGACGACCACCTTCTTGAAGAGCCCACCGAAGATGAGCCAGGCCGCACCGCCGACGTCGACGTGTCGCGGGTCGCGGCGGATGTCGAGCTGCGGGATCAGTTCGTTCGGCCGCACGATCGGTCCGGCGACAAGGTGGGGGAAGAACGAGAGGTACAGGAAGAGGTCGATCCAGCTCGCGGGCTTCGTGTCGCCGCGCTGGATGTCCACGATGTACGACACCGCCATGAACGAGAAGAACGAGATGCCGACCGGCAGCACCACCTGGATCAGCGGCGGTCCGGCGTGGATCCCCAGGCGTGAGAGCCCGTTCGTCGCGTTGACCGCGAAGAAGCCGTAGTACTTGAAGAACGCGAGCGGCGCGAGCGTCGCCACGACCGCGATCGCCATCACCAGTCGCCGGCGGAACGGGTCCTCCTGCTTCGACACCGCGAGCCCGCCGACCTGCGCCACCAGGCTGACCCCCGCGAGCAGCCACACGAAATGCCAGTCCCACCATGCGTAGAAGACGTAGCTCGCGCCGATCATGAAGAGCTTCCACGGCAGGGGCCGCGCGTTCAGGAGCCAGTGTCCGAGGAACACCAGGCAGAAGAAGATCGCGAAGTCGACGGTGGGGAAGAGCATCGACGGCAACTCTAGAGCAGGGGGGCGACCACCGTCGGCGATCGAACGGCGAACCTCGGCGCGATCAGTCCTCGGGTCGAGCGACGCCACCGGGAGGGCTCTGTTCGGGATGACCGGGTCGTGGGCTCCCGTCGGGGTGTCAGGCCGAAGGGAGGTGCTGCAGGCGTCGCTCGAGGAACGCGCGCTCGCGTTCGTTCGTGGCCAGCGCGAGCGCGCGCCGGTACGACATGGCGGCTTCGTCAGGCCGGTCCAGGCGCCGGAGCAGGTCGGCGCGCGCCGAGTGGAACAGGTGGTACGCGTCGAGGTCCGTGGCCAGGTCGTCGACGAGCGCGAGCCCGGCCTGGGGGCCGTCGGCCATCGCGATCGCCACCGCGCGGTTGAGCGAGATGACCGGCGACGGCGCCATCAGCGCGAGCGTGTCGTAGAGCGACGCGATCTGCGGCCAGTCGGTGTCCTCGGGCCTGAGCGCCTGGGCGTGGAGCGCGGCGATCGCGGCTTGGACCTGATACGGCCCGGGAGCGTCGAACGCCATCGCGCGATCGAGCGTGGCGATCCCCTCGTCGATCATGGAGCGGTCCCAGCTCGCGCGATCCTGATCCTCCAGCAGCACCAGATCCCCGGCGGCGTCCGCGCGCGCCACGCTCCGGGAGTGCTGCAAGAGCATGAGGGCCAGCAAGCCCATCCCCTCCGGTTCCTCCGGCAGCAGTTGGGTCAGGACGCGCGTGAGCCAGATCGCTTCATCGCAGAGCTCGACGCGGACGAGCGGCCCTTCGGTGGCCGCGTATCCCTCGTTGAAGATCAGGTAGAGGACGGCGAGCACGCCGCCGAACCGCTCGGGCAGGAGATCGACCGGCGGAACGCGATACGGGATGCCCGCGGCCCGGATCTTCCGCTTCGCGCGGACCAGGCGCTGCTGGATCGTGGGCTCCGTCGCGATGAACGCGCGCGCGATCTCACGCGTGGAGAGCCCGCCGACCGTTCGGAGCGTCAAGGCGACGCGCGAGTCCATCGGGAGCGCGGGGTGGCAACACGTGAAGATCAACCGAAGCCGGTCGTCCGTGATCTCATGCATGTCGTCGAGCGCCTCGAGGTCGTGGATGCGTTGGACGGCGTCCGTCTTCTCACGTCGCCGCTGTTCCCGGCGGAGGCGGTCGATCGCCCGATTGCGTGCCGTGGTCGTGATCCACGCGCCGGGGTTGTCGGGCACGCCGTCCACCGGCCAGCGTTCGAGCGCGATCGCGAACGCCTCCTGGACCGCTTCCTCCGCGAGCTCGAAGTCGCCGAGCACGCGGATGAGCGTCGCGACCGCTCGCCCCGACTCGCGGCGGAACAGGCGGTCGACGACGTCCGATGTCTCGGTCACATGTCGATGAGCGGCCTGACCTCGACCGACCCGTACTTGACGGCGGGCAGCTTCCCGGCGGCCTCGATCGCCTCGTCCAAGTTGGCGCACTCGATGATGTAGTAGCCGCCGAGCTGTTCCTTCGTCTCCGCGAACGGCCCGTCGGTCGCCAGGATCTTGCCCTCGGCCTCGCGGACGGTCGTGGCCTGGTCGGTGTCGGCGAGCTGATCCCCCGCGCGCATCCAACCCTTCTCACCGAGCCAGTTGGAGTACTTCTCGTACTCCTGCAAGCCGGCGTGTTGGTCGGCCTCGGACATGGTGTTCCACATCGTCTGGTCGGCGTAGATCAGCAGGATGTAGCGCATGGCGCCTCCTTCGAGTCGTCGCAGCCCCGTCGGCTGCCATCACCCTACCGACGAACGGCCCGATGCGATATCGACAGGTCCGTCCAGGCGGTCAGGCGTGGAGCGCCGTGTACCGGTCGAAGTACCGCTCGACGATCGGCACCAGCTCGGTGACGTAGCCACCGTTCGAGCAGCCGCGGCACCAGGCCGAGGCGCGGATCGCCTCCGCCGTCGCCATGGCGTCGTCGCACCTCCCCAACGCGTCGAGGATCGCCCGGTAGCCGTACGACCTGGCACCTCCGGTGAGCGTCTCGGAGGACGCGCGGACCCCTTGCGTCAGCGAGACGTAGTTCTGCACGCCCACCTCGTTGAAGCTCGTGGAGCGGTGCATCCGATGCGTGGTGGCGAGCGGGTTCCATCGCGCTTGCGTGAACTCGTTCGCCTGCCACGCCATCACGACCACCAGGTTGTCGCGACAGGTCGGCGCGGAGAGGTATCTCAAGAACCGCTCGGCCCAGTCGCCGAACGGCAGCGCCCCCGCCCGTCGCGCGATCCGACGTTCGATCGCGCGAACGTCGCGGAGGGCGTCCCGGCGCTGCCCGGCGAGCTGCGCGAGCGCGTCCTGTTGAGCGGCGAACGCTCCCAGGAGGTCGGCCTGGTTCGACTCGATCTGGGCGAGCAACGCTGTGCGTCGTCGCGTCGCGCGCTCCAGGGACGCTTGCTTGACGGCCATCTCCGACGACTCGATCGCGGCTTCCGCCCCCAGCAGCGTGTCCGCGCGTTGCACGCTGTCGAGCATCACGGTGCGATCCATCAGGTCTGCGAAGGAGTCCGCCTCCAGCAGGTAGGCCGCCGATGCACCCGGCCCGGACGTCATGAACGCCTGGCGCGCGCGCTCGTTCAGCCGGGCGTTGACGGATGCCACTTCCGCTCGCGCCCGCGCGAGGTCGTGCTCCGCCTCGACCAGCCGTCCCTGCAGGTGGTCGAGCCTCCTGCGTGCGGCCGTCACGTCGGATGCCAGGGACAGGATCCGACGCTGGAGCTCAGAGACGGATGCGTGGGCGTTCACGACCTGTTGCCCCAGCCGGGCTGCGCGTTCGCGCGCCGTCTCGACCGGCGTCCGGGCCACCGCGGCGGACGCGGCTCCGACCAACGCGGCCAACGCGAACAAGGCCACCGCGATGCGGCGGCGCGAAGCGTTCGGTGTGGCTGCCGTTGCTCCCCCCACGTTCCTCCATCGGTCGTCCCGGCGAGACGCTTGACGTCGCTGAGGGCACGCTAGGCTACGAGCCCATGATGGCTCCCGATCCACTCGATTTCCTGGATATCGACCACCTCCTGTCGGAGGAGGAACGACAGGTGCGCGATCTGGTGCGCGAGTGGGTCGACGAGAAGGTCCTCCCGGACATCGACGCGTGGTTCGAGGCGGGAACGTTCCCCAAGGAGGTCGCGCTCCAGCTCGGCACGCTCGGGCTCCTGGGCATGCACCTCGAGGGCTACGGGTGTCTGGGCGCGAACGCGGTCAGCTACGGGCTCGCGTGCCTGGAGCTGGAAGCGGGCGATTCGGGCTTCCGTTCGTTCGTGAGCGTCCAGGGATCGCTCTGCATGTTCCCGATCTGGAGGTTCGGCACCGAGGAGCAGAAGCAGCGCTGGCTGCCGAGGATGGCGACCGGTGAGGTGATCGGATGCTTCGGGCTGACCGAGGCCGACTTCGGCAGCGATCCGAACCACATGCGCACGTCCGCCAAGCGCGACGGCGACGACTGGGTGCTCAACGGCTCGAAGATGTGGATCACGAACGGGTCGATCGCCGACCTCGCGGTGATCTGGGCGCAGACCGACGACGGCATCCGAGGGTTCCTGGTGCCCACGGATACGCCCGGGTTCTCCGCCAACGACATCCACCGCAAGCTGTCGCTCCGCGCGAGCGTGACGTCGGAGCTGGTGCTCGACGGTGTGCGCGTGCCCGAGGACGCGGTGCTCGACGTCGCGGGGATGAAGGGCCCGCTCTCATGTCTCTCCGAGGCGCGGTTCGGGATCGTGTGGGGTGCCATGGGCGCAGCGCGCGCGTGCTTCGCGTGCGCGCTCGAGTACTCGAAGACCCGCGTGCAGTGGGGGCGGCCTATCGCCGGTTTCCAGCTCACGCAGGAGAAGCTCGCGAACATGGCGACCGAGCTGAACAAGGGCACGCTGCTCGCGCTGCACCTCGGGCGGATGAAGGACGAAGGGCGACTGCGGCCGGAGCACGTGAGCATGGGCAAGCTCAACAACGTGCGCGAGGCGCTCGACATCGCCCGGACGGCCCGCACGATCCTGGGGGCGTCGGGGATCACGCTGGAGTACCCGGTGATCCGTCACGCCAACAACCTCGAGTCGGTCCTGACGTACGAGGGGACGAGCGAGATCCACACGCTGATCCTCGGTCAGGCGCTCAGCGGAGAGCGCGCGTTCGACTGAGCTCACGGCACCGGCCACGTCGCGAGGTCAGGTAGCCTTTGGTCGCGGATCCACCCAACCGAGGAGTGCCGATGGAGGTCACGATGTCCCGAGAAACCGATTGGATGGTCTTCGAGAAGGCGGTCGAGGTCACGGCCTCCGCGGTCCGAGGCACGGCGGGCGGCAGTCAGCCGGCGTCCTACGTGGCCGACGTGTTCCGTGAGATCCATCAGGCCCTGAAGGAGACCGCGGCCACGATGGTCCCGAAGGACACCAAGGCCGGCTTCTAAGCGGCTCGTGGCCTCCGCGGAAGGCGCTCGCGGCCTGCGGCGCACGCTCCGCGGCACAGCGATCCCTGCTCGCGTGGTTCCGAACGAACGGCCCCGTCTATCCGTGGCGTGCGCGCGAGCGGGATCCGTACGCGGTGCTGGTCTCCGAGGTGATGCTCCAGCAGACGCAGGCATCGCGCGTGGCCGAGGCGTTCCCCGTGTTCATGGAGCGGTTCCCCGACGTGGGCTCGCTCGCGGGGGCGTCGCGCGGAGACGTCGTTCGTGCGTGGGGCGGATTGGGGTACCCGCGGCGCGCCGCCTCTCTGCACGAGGCCGCTCGTCGCATCGTTCGCGAACACCACGGAACCGTCCCCACCGACCTCTCGTCGTTGCTCGCCCTCCCGGGCATCGGTCCGTACACGGCGGCCGCGGTGACGTCCATCGCGTATCGCGTTCCCGTCGCGGCGATCGACACGAACGTCCGCAAGGTGGTGGCGCGGCTGGAGTTCGCCGCCGAGCCCGACGAGGTCGCGGAGGCCGATGTCGCCCGGGCGGCGTCGCGTTGGCTGGCGAGCGAGGCCCCCGGCGACTGGAACCAGGCGGTCATGAACCTGGGCCGCGAGGTGTGTCGCCCGACACCGAGATGCGACGGGTGCCCGTTGGCCGCCGCGTGTGCGTTCCGTGCAAGCGGGCGCGTCGGGCGCCGCAGCGGGCGTCGCCAGGCGGCATTCGCGGGATCGATGCGTCAAGCGCGTGGGGGAGTGTTGCGAGAGCTCCGCGGACGTGACCGCGCCGCGACGATCGGCACGATCGCCGCGGCGCTCGACATGCCGGTGACGCGCGTCGACCTGGCGGTCGACGCGCTCGAGCGCGACGGCCTCGTGCGACGCACCGGCTCGGGTCGCGTCGGCCTCCCGCACTGACGGCACCCTCGCGGACATCCACGCGTCTTGACCCGTCGCGGCCACCCCTGCTACCTTCATTGGTAATGAGAGCGATTCTTATTCCATCCCAAGCGTCGTCGCGGAAGCGGATGCCCGACATGCTCGTCGGCGCGATCGGGCTCGGCCTGCTCGTCCTGCTCGCGGCCGGATGCGCGTCGGCCGGGGCTTCACACGAGGGATCGCCGGGGGCGCTCTCCGTCGTCGCGGCGTTCTATCCGGTGGACGAAGCCGCCCAGCGTGTCGGAGGCGACCTGGTGGACGTCACGAACCTCACGGCTCCGGGGGTGGAGCCGCACGACCTGGAGCTTGCTCCCGATCAGGCCGAGGCGATCGCCACGGCCGACGTGGTCCTGTATCTCGGTGAAGGGTTCCAGCCCGCGGTGCAAGACGCGATCGGCGACGCGCAGGGCCGCACCGTCGATCTGCTGGCGGGGCTCCCGACCGTCGAACCGCCGAGCGGGAGCCCGGCGGGACTCACCGTCGACCCGCATGTGTGGCTGGATCCTTCGCTCTACGCCCGGATGGTCGACGAGGTGCGGACGGCGTTCTCACAGGCTTCGCCCGAGCACGCGTCGACGTTCCGTTCGAACGCCGACGTGTTCACGCGCGAGATCGGCTCGCTGGCCGATGAGTACGCGACCGGCTTGGCGCATTGCGATCGATCGTTGCTCGTCACGAACCACGCCGCGTTCGGCTACCTGGCTGCGGCGTACGGCCTCACGCAGGAGTCGATCAGCGGCCTGGCCCCCGACGCCGAGCCGAGCGCCCAGCGGCTGGCCGAGCTGAAGACCCTGGTGGAGGAGGACGGCGTCACGACCGTCTTCACGGAGGACCTCGTGTCTCCGAAGGTCGCGCAGACGCTCGCCGACGAGGCGGGCGTGCGAACGGCCGTCCTCCACACCCTGGAAGGCCTGTCGGACGAGGAGGTCGCCGCCGGAGCCGACTACGGTTCGCAGATGCGCGAGAACCTCTCGACGTTGCGGGTGGCGCTTGGCTGCTCCTGAACGTCACGAGGCGCTCGGCCGGAGCGTGGCTCCCCTGCTCGAGGCGACCGGGGTCTCGTTCTCCTACGGGCGGGCGCCGGTCCTGGAGCACGTCGACCTCCGCGTCGTTCCGGGGGAGTTCGTGGCGCTCGTCGGTCCCAACGGCTCCGGCAAGTCGACGCTCCTGAAGCTGTTGCTCGGGTCGCTGACGCCCTCGGTCGGTGAGGTCCGGCTGTTCGGCGCGCCTCCCCGGGACGTCAAGGACCGATGGCGACTGGGGTACGTGCCCCAGCGTCCCGTCCTGGGGTCGGAGGTTCCCGCGACCGTCGAGGAGATCGTGGCCACCGGCAGGCTCGCGCGCCGTGGATGGTGGCGTCCGCTCCGCAAGGAGGACCGGGACGCCGCGCGACATGCGCTCGAGTCGGTGGGACTGGCGGAGTTCGCCGAGCGGCCGGTCAACGAGCTTTCCGGAGGACAGCAGCAGCGAGCGTTCATCGCTCGCGCGTTCGCCAGCGATCCCGAGCTGCTGGTGCTCGACGAGCCCATCGCGGGGATCGACGCCGAGTCCCAGCGCCGCTTCCGCGATTCGCTCGTCCACCTGATGCACGACCACGGGGCCGGCGTCCTCCTCGTCTCGCATGAGCTCTCCGCGGTCGCCGGCGACCTCGACCGGGTCGTGGTGCTGAAGGGAACGGTCCTGTTCGACGGGCCGCCGTCCCGGCTGACCGATGAGGGCGTCAGCCTGGGCGTGCACCGCGAGGACCTCCCGCTCTGGCTCGAGGGGCTGCACTGATGCCGTGGCCCATCTCTGCGCTGCCGTATCCGTTCGAGCTCGGGTTCATGCAGCGAGCGCTCGTCGCGGGCATCGCGGTCGGTGTGTTCGCACCCATGATCGGGACGTTCCTGGTTCAGAAGCGCATGTCGCTGATCGGCGACGGGATCGGTCATGTCGCGTTCGCCGGCGTCGGCGCGGGGCTCATCGCGGGCATCTGGCCCATCTGGACGGCGCTCGCGTTCGCCGTCGGCGGCGCGCTCGGCATCGAGTGGCTGCGGTCGCGTCGCAAGGCGTCCGGAGACCTGGCGCTCGCCTTGTTCTTCTACTCGGGCATCGCGCTCGGCGTGGTCCTCGTGAGTCTGGGCGGCGGTCTCAACGCGAGCCTGTTGACGTACCTGTTCGGCCAGCCGCTCACCGTGAACGACAGCGAGCTCGTGGTGATCCTGACCCTGGGGTTCGTGATCGTCCTGTCGATGCTGGCGCTCCGCCGCGTGTTGTTCGCGGTCGTGACGGATGAGGACTGGTCGCGTGTCTCGGGTCTGCCCGTCGGGTTCGTGAACAACGTGCTCGCGGTGTTGACGGCCGTGGCCGTCGTCGCCGCCATGCGGATCGTCGGCATCCTGCTGATCGCCGCGATGATGGTGTTGCCGGTGGCGAGCGGTCAGATCCTGGCGCGGTCGTTCCGTTCCACGCTCCGATGGTCGATCGCGGTCAGCGTGTCCTCGGTGATCGCGGGATTGGCCGCGTCGAGGATCTGGGGAACGGCGCCGGGAGGCACGATCGTCCTCATCGCGGCGGCGGTGTTCGCGGTCGTCTCGGTGGCCCGGCGGAGCGTGGTCTCCCGTCTGCCCGCGACGGAGGAGGCAGACCTATGATGGCGGCCGTGCCGAGCGATCTCCACGCGACGATCGAGACGCGGCTGCGGGCTGTGGGTCAGCGATACACGCCGAAGCGTCGAGCCCTGGTCGACATGCTGCGGCGCGCGGGCAAGCCGGTCTCGATGACCGACGTCGTGTCCGGGCGGTCGGCACCCCCGCAGAGCTCCGCCTATCGGAACCTCGCGGTCCTGGAGCATGCGGGCGTGGTGCGGCGCGTGATCACCGAGGGGGAGTTCGCGCGGTTCGAGCTGACCGAGGAGCTGACGGAGCACCACCATCACCTGATCTGCTCACGATGCGGCCGTGTCGAGGACGTGACGGTGCCGTCCGACCTGGAGGGGACGCTCGACCGGACGCTCGATCGGCTCGCGAAGCGCGCAGGGTTCGCGGACGTCGATCATCGCCTGGACCTGATCGGGACCTGCGCGGACTGCGCGCGTCGCGGCTGATCGCTCCTACGGGGTGAGGTACGGCCGTTCCGGTTGCGGGATCGCCTGGACCGCGCTCGCGTCCACCAGGATCTCGTTCCCGAGCGGATAGATGCGTCCGGTCACGCTCACCCAGTCGTCGGGGGCGAAGCGTCCCGGCGGCACGTTCACCACGCGCACCTGCGCGCTCGTCGCGTCGGCGACGCAGCACGTGACCACGTAGCGCGTGAGGAGGATCTCGTCGGCCGCCGCGCCGTCTTGACGCCACACGAATCCCTCCAACGTGACCTGCTCGCCCGCGCGCGACCGCAGGGCGGCCATGCCCGCCTTCGACGACTGCGCCGCCGCGACGTCGATGAACGAGAGCGTCCCCGACGCGATGTCGGACGTCGAGACGCTCACCCCCGAGCCCACGAACCCCCCGCGACGTCCGAGCGCGTAGCCGGACAGGGTCGCCGGCGGGAGCACGAGGATCAAGACGACCGGGAGCGCGATCACGCCCAGCGTCCAGGACAACGAGCTCGGCACGGGCTCGGGCCGGGGGACGCGCGCCGTCATCAGCCTTCCCACCGCCGCGATCGTCAGCAGGATCGCCCCGGTGGGGACCACCCAGAACGTTCGGGTCGACAGGTAGAGCGACCATCGGTCCGTCACGAGCAGGAACCAGAACAGGCCCGCCCACGCGCCGAGCACTGCCCCAGTGGCCACACGGGACGGGCTCCAGTGCAGCGTATCTTGGCGCAACGTGGCCTGACGCACCGTCATCCGAACACCACCTGCAGCCACAACGTCCCGGCCAAGGTCACCGCGACGACGGTCACCGTCACCGTCCGGACGAACCCCTTGCTGTACGTGCCGGCGTAGAGCGCGCCGAGCTTGAGGTCGATCATCGGCCCCGACACCAGGAACGCGAGCTGCGCCGCGGGCCCGAACTGCGTGAACGATGCCGCCACGAACGCGTCCGACTCGGAGCAGAGCGACATCAGGAACGCGAGCCCCATCATCGCCAGGAGCGAGAGCACCGGCAGGCTGGCCACGTTCGAGACGATCGTCTGCGGCACGAACGTCTGCACCGCCGCCGCGATCGCCGCTCCCATCACCAGGAACCGACCCATGAAGAAGAAGTCGCCGCTGAGATGGGAGATGAACCGGGGCAGGCGCGGCTCATCCGCACCGACCTCCTCGTCGACGTCATCCTCGTCCGGGCGCGGCTTCAGCAGGTCTTCCTTGCGCGTGTTGCCGACGACCCAGCCCACGGCGACGGCGACCAGGAATCCCAGACCCATCCGTCCGAGCACCATCACCCAGAGCGTGTCGCGCCCGCGATACGCGACGTACGTCGATGCCACGACGACCGGATTGAGGATGGGCGCGGCGAGCATGAACGTCACGGCCGCCGATGGCGCCAGACCCTTGCGCGCCAGCCGTCGGGCGACGGGCACCGAGCCGCATTCGCACACGGGGAACGCGATCCCGGCGAGCGCGGCGGCCGGCAGCTGGAGCGGGCGCGGCAACCGTGCGAGGTGGGCGAACGTCGACGTGGGCACGAACACCTCGATCGCCGCCGAGACGAACGCCCCCAACAGGATGAACGGCGTCGCCTCCACGAGCAGCGAGCTGAAGACGATCAGGAAGTTCTGCAGCCACGCGACGCTCTCGGGATCGGTGGCGCGGACCACGACCGCCACCGCGACCAGCCCGCCGATCACGATCAGCCCCGTCCGCCGCGAGGCACCCGTCCGCGGGGGAGAGATCTCCGGCCGCGCGACGTCGACGGCCATCAGCAGTACCTCGAGAACGAGATCGCGAACCCGGGATACGCATCGGCGAACAAGGGCGTGCCGTCGGGCGCCTTCATCGCGTCCATCGCCCGAACGACGTCGTCGGACGTGATGTCGTTCGCGGCCATGACCGCTTGATCCAGGAACAGCCCGCCGGCCACAGCCGCCGTCACCACAGGAGCGCCGATCGCGGTGTCGACATCGTCCGCGATCGAGCTGCCCGTCGTGACGGTCGATGCCTGTCCGGTCCCGGCGAGGACGAACGTCGCCGGGACGTGTGCCTGCCGCACCAGGGAGTCGATCGCGATCGTCGTCCTGATCATCTTCGCCGCCGTCCCGCCGAGGGAGACGGCGATCAGGTCGGGGGTGTCGTCGGCGCCGAACCCTCGATCGAGCATCGAGCCGACCGACGCGAGCGGGTCGGCCCCCACACGGACGTCGTCGTGGTCGTGCTCCGGGTACCACGAGCCTCCGACCAGGCCACGATCGGAGGCATCGCGGGCGACGAGCCCGATCGACGACCGCTCGCCGAAGCGTCGGTCCAGATCCTCAGCCAGCGTCGACACCACCGACAACGGAGCGTCGTCGCCCCACGCCGGCGTCAACTCGCCCTTGTCGTTGCGGACGAACGAAGCGGTGATCCCGTGCTGGGTCGGCAGCGCGCCGGTGCCGATCGTGGTCAGCGACGCCGCCGGATCCAGCGGAAGCGAACCCGTCGATCCTTCGAGCGTGCCCGCGCCCTCGCTGGTCAGGTTGCGGATGGATCTCCGTGTGGCTCTCTTCGCTTCGAACGCCGCGGTCCCGACGCCTTTCATGGCGATCACCACGACCAATCTTGGACGTTGACCCGATGCCACGCCGTCCACGGCGACGCCGGCGCGGACCTGTGGGTGGGGTCGGTCGAAGGACAGGATCGATGCCAGCGTCGGGGCGATCTGATCGAGTCCGGTCCCGTCCGGGAGCGGCGCGTCGCTCACCCCCGCACCCCAGAACACGATCGGAACGCGGGCGTCGTGTGGGGACGTCGATGGCCACGAGACCGGGGTGCCGTCGACGATCGTGACCACCTCGCTGCCCGCGGTGGCCGCCATCACATCCGGGGACCGGCCCTGCCGGAACCCCGCCTCGATGCCGGCGCGGAGATCGGCCGGCAGCGGACAGAACGGAACGGCGGTCGCGACCCCGTCCTCCGGCGCGCAGCTCTCGCCGACGCAGAACGCGGTCAGGGCCACCGCGGGCGCTCCGACCAGCGCCATCGCGGCGACCAGCATGATGAGGCGCCGCCCGGATGCCACGTGGTCGAGGCTACCGCCTCGGTTGTCGTTCGGTGCCAGGTCCGGGACGCTAGTCGCCCTGTGACCCCGAAGCGCCTCCTCCTGCTCGCGCTCGCTCTCGGCCTGCTCGTGACCTCCGCCGTCACCGTGCCGCGCTTCGCCGCGCGCGCGCAGACGGGCGATGAGGACCTGGTGAGCCTCGCATGCTCGGTCCCGCACGAGTTCCTCTTGCGCACGTGGCGGGGCTGGCGCGCGGATCGCGGCGCGCAGCTCTCCTACATCCCGCTCGAGCCCAACTTCGTCGGCTCAGGGCTGCCGCACGTCGGTCCGTGGGACTACGTCGAGGACGTGCCGATGCTCTGGTACGGCCCCGGGTTCGTGCCGGCGGGCGTGAGCGTGAAGCGGCCCGTCACCCTCGCGGGCATCGCTCCGACGGTCGCGAAGCTCTTGCACTTCGACGGCTTCAAGGCGATCGACGGCCAGCCCATGAACGAGGCCGTCGAGGACACCGACGCCACGCCGAAGCTCGTCGTGACGATGGTCTGGGATGCGGGCGGCATGAACGTGATCGACGAGTGGCCCGACGCGCATCCGTACCTCGACTCCTTGATCGAGAAGGGGACGTGGTTCCAGGACGCCAGCGTCGGATCGTCACCGACGAGCACCGCACAGGACCACGCGACGATCGGCACGGGCGCGTTCCCGAACCACAACGGGATCACCGGACACCACCTGATCATCGGGGACCGCCTGACCAGCCCGTGGAACGAGGGTCCGGCGTTCCTGATCGAACCGACGCTCGCCGACGTGTACGACCTGGCGATGGACAACAAGCCGGTCGTCGGCATCGTCGGCACGGTCGACATCCATTTCGGGATGCTCGGGCACGGCTCGTTCTTCACCGGGGGCGACCGCGATATCGCGCTCACGCGTTCGGTGATCGGCGGCGAGACGCTCACCGATGAGGGCTTCGAGTGGAACCTGCCTCCGCGTGAGGCCGCGTACTACAAGCTCCCCAAGTACGCGAACGACGTCCCGGGATTCGAGGAGGACGTCCGCAAGGTGGACCAGGCGGACGGCAAGCTCGACGGCCTGTGGCGCGACAACAACATCGACCAGCTGCTGAAGGGCTTCGACACACCGGCTCGCACGCCCTACCAGGAGCGCGTGATCGAGACCGTGATCCAGAACGAGAAGTTCGGCAAGGACGACGTGTCCGACCTGCTCTACCTCAACTTCAAGGAGATCGACTACGTCAGCCACGTGTGGTCGATGAACTCCTTGGAGATGCGCGACGCGGTGGTGGCGCAGGATCTGGCGCTCAAGCGATTCGTGTCGTTCCTCAACGAGCAGGTCGGCAAGGGCAACTGGGCGATGGTGCTCACCGCGGACCACGGCGCCATGCCCGATCCCGCGGTGAGCGGCGGCTTCCAGATCGAGACCCCGCCGATCCAGGCGGGGATCAACGAGCACTTCGATACGGACGGCGACGACACGCCCGTCGTCGACCTCGTGCAGCCGTCGCAGGTGTTCCTGAACGTCGACGAGCTCGAGCAGAACGGCTTCACGGTCGGTGATGTCGCGCGCTACGTGATGACGCTCACCCAGTCGCAGACGGCCGCGCCGACCCAGACCGTCGATCCCGCGACCGCGAACGACCCGGTGTTCCAGGCGGCGTTCCCGTCCGCGTTGATGCAGGACCTGCCCTGTCTGCCTGAAGCCGCCGCATAGGCGGTCCGGCCGAATGACCTGCCGGTAGGATGTCGCCCGCATGGCGTTGACCGATACCGAGCGAGCTCAGGCCGCGACCGACGACACGCCGCCCGCGATCGAGAGCCGTCTCGGCGCCTGGTGGGTGATCGCTGGGCTCGCGGTGCTGCTGTTGGTCATCCTCGGCTGGAAGTTCATGGCGGACCCGTCCATCTCCGCACCCACGCGCGACCCCGCCTGGTACACGTGGCGCGCCAACGTCATCCTGCAGTCCAACCCGGTGACGGTCGCACAGGAGTGGGGGCCGGCGGGGCTGTTCTCCGGCGGGTACCGGATCACGGTGCCGCTCGCGGGAGCGCTGCTGCAGCGCGTGTCCGGCCTGGACCAGTACAGCTTCAGCGCGTTCCTCATGATCGGCGTCCCGGTGCTGACCGGGCTCGCGTTGGGAGCGGGCGCGTTCCGCAGCCGCCGCGACCCGCTCGCGATGCTCATGACGATGATCGTGTCGGCGGCGCTGTTCCTCACCACCCCGTACGTCGGCTACCTGGACAACATCACGGTCCTGTTCCTGCTGGGGCTGACGTTCCCGTTCCTGCACGCGGCGCGGACCTCGTGGGGCGCGCGGACCGCGTTGTTCCTGATCGCGATCGCGGCGGCGTTCACGCACCCGACGACGTGCGTGATCTTCGGCGTCGTGCTGTTGGCGATCTTCGGCTTCCACTTCCTCACGAGCCGGTTCTCGTTCGGATCGGCGCTCCGCGCGGACGGCCCGATGCTCATGTCCGTCGGGTTCGGGATGATCTTCGGCCTGGCGATGTGGGTGGTCGGCATCTGGGGCAAGTCCGCCAGCCTCGCCGACGCCGCGCTCCCACCGCCCTACACCAAGGAGTTCTTCGCGGCGCGCCTGCGCGAGTGGGTGATGTCGCTGCAGCCGCTGATCGTCGGTCCGCTCGTGATCATCGCGATCGTCTCGACGATCATGATGGCTCGCCGCGAGCGACGTCCGGCGCACACGTACGACCAGGCCGCGATCTGGTGGCTGCTGCCGTTCCTCGGAACGCTCACGGTGCTCACCGCGACCGTCGTCCCGTACTACCGGTTCATGAACGCGACCGCGGCGCCTATGGCGCTCGCCGGTCTCGGCTCGTTCGTGGCGATCCGCTGGTTCCTGCGGCTCGAGGGGCCGAAGCGCATCGCGGGCGTGCTCGGGGTGGTCGTGATCCTCGGTTCGATCGGCTGGGTCCTCAACGACGGCCTGACGAACCGATGGGTCAGCGAGCGGAACCAGTGGGCGAACCAGGGTGTGCGTTCGTCGCTCGCGGCCGTCCACGAGGTGGTGGCCGACGCCGGAACGCGTCCGAGCGTCCTGGTGATGAACTACAACGACACCAACGACGAGACCGGGCACGAACACGGCGTACGGCTGGGTCAAGACGTTCACGAACGTGTTCCGCACCGGCATCCCCGGCGACATGGTCAAGTACCACGTCACGTACCTGGGGACCGCGGAGAACTTCCTCGCAGGCGAGCGCACGACCGGCGCGAGCGAAGGCTATAACGACGCCTCCCAGAAGCACTTCGATGAGCTGCAGACGCGGCTGCAGGACTATCCCGAGGATCCCGTGGTGTTCCTGATCGGCCAGTACTACAAGGGGCTCTGCAACGGCGCCACGGAGTGCACCGACGAGGTCGAACAGGATCGTGTGCAGTCGGCGCTGGAGAACGCGATCGAGGTCGGCCCCGACACGTACGTGCTCCAGGGCGACGGGCTCTACACGCCACCCCAAGACGTGGTCGATCGCGCCGAGGCGGCCGCGGTCGCCGAGCAGACCCGTCTCGAGAACCACCCGGGCGCGTTGGCGAACCCGCTCCACACGCTCCGCGTGCTCGTGGGGTTGTTCTTCCTCGCGTTCCTGCCGGGGCTGATCGCCGCGCCGTGGTTCGAGCTGCGGGATGCGCCCAGCCGCGTGGCCTTGATCCCGGGGATGTCGATCGTCCTGACGTTGCTGTCGGGCATCGCGGTCCTGGCGGTGTGGCGCGGTCCGCTGACCACGACGAAGGCTTGGGTCGTGGTCGGGGTGGCCACCGCCGTCGCCCTCGGGTTCCGGGTCGGCGCCTCTCGGCTCAACCGGGTGCTCGGGTCGTTCGGCGGGTTCTTCAACAACATGTTCTCCGTCTTCTCCAACCGCGCGTACGCCACGTTGGTCGGCGTCCAGTTCCTGGTGCAGGCGGGACAGGGCGTGATCCAGGGAGCGTTCGCGAAGTCGATCGCGTTCGGCGGGGAGAAGGGATTCGACGTCACGGTCGTCCCCTCGGCGCAATACCTGTTGAAGGTGGTGCTGGCCCTCTACGTCCCCTACACGCTGGTGAGCCCGTTCATCGGCGTCGGGATCGACCGATTCGAACGCCGGCGGATCCTCAGCCTGTCGAACATCGTCACGGCCGTCGTGGTCTCGGTCGTCGCGCTCGCCGTCATGCTGCCGCTCGGCAAGGAGACGTCCGAGGGCAACGTCGGCGCGACCGTCGCCCTGATCGTCGGGCTGCTGTTCATCCAGGGGTGCACGCGTGTGGCGCTCGCCGTCAAGTCCGCCGCGATCCCCGACGTCTTGTCCGGCAAGGACCTCCTCCAGGGCAACGGCCTCTCGCAGGCGGGCGGGGCGCTGTTCCAGGTGGTCGGCATCGGGTTCGCGTTCGGCGCGGCGGCGGCGTTCCCCTCGTGGATCGTCGTGGTCATCGGCGCGGGCGTCCTGATCGTCGCCGCGTTGGTGGCGAACAGGCTCGAACGCATGGAGACGGAGCCGCACGAGACGACGTTCGGCCAGGAGGCGAAGCAGGTCGTCTCCAGCATCGTCGCCGGGTTGAAGGAGGTCGCCTCCCGTCCGCCGGCGGCGCTCGGCTTGTCGTCCTTCCAGATGTTGCGCTACCAGTTCTGGGGGTTCTGCCTGTTCACGTTCGGCCTCTACGCGAAGAACCTGGTGGAGAGCGGCGCCGACAACCTTGGGCTCGCGCTCGTCGGCGGTGGCGGGTTCCTGGGCGGTGCGCTCGGCCTGGTCCTGGCGCAGAAGTGGAAGGACCGCGTCGCGCCGATCCGTCTCTTGATGGGGGCGATGTTCGCGCTCGGGACCGCGACGATCGTGTTCGGCTCGCAGGTCTCGCTGCCCGGATTCGCGGCGCTGCTGTTCGTCGGGTTCTTCACGTTCTTCCTGGGGAAGATCTCCGCCGACACGATCATGCAGCAGTCGATGCCCGACGATTTCCGCGGCCGGGCGTTCGCTCTGTTCGACATCGCCTACAACCTGGGATTCATCATCCCGGCGCTGATCCTGTCGTTCGTGTGGATCGAGGACGATGCCACGCGCACGCGCGCGATCCTGGTCGTGTCGGGGCTGATCTTCGTCGCGTTGACGCTCGTGATCTACCGTTGGTCCCGTCGGATCCGCGATCAGTTCGCTCCCCAGGACGATCTCGTCGACGCCCAGTAGGAACGCCCGGTCGTTCGAGCTACCGCGTGATCTCCGCCTCGAACTCCGGGAAGTACGTCGCGATCTGGCTCACGTCGAATGACCGCAGGATCGATCCTTTCGGCTCCCGGGCGAGCAGGAACACGAAACACGCGTGGATGAACGTCTCAGGATCCGGATACCTGGCACCGAGGCGTTCGTGATCGGCAGATGACAACGTGACGTCGTGTTCGGTAGCGCTCCCGTCGTCGTCGGTCACGCGGACATCGAACCGCGACGCGAGGCGCTCCACGTCCACGGTCGTGACCGCGATCTCGGACATGCGGTGCTCCCTCACGGTCGGGCATCGGTCGGCGCGCGACATCGTACGCTCTGCCGAACGGCAGAAGGGTCCCGCGAACGCATGCCCGACATCACGACCCAGGACGCGACGCTCCACGTCGAGGTGGAGGGTGACGGGCCGCCCGTCACGGTGTTCGCGCACGGCCTGACCAACTCGCGCAACGAGCTCGCCGCGTTCACACCGTTCCTCGCCGGCACCAAGGTTCGGTTCGACTTCCGCGGACACGGGCTGTCGAGCGTCCCCGAGACCGGATATCGCTTCGCCGACTTCGCACGCGACCTGGACGCCGTCGCCGCGGAGTACGGCGCGACACGTGCCGTCGGCACGTCGCTGGGAGCCGGCGCGATCACCAACCTCATCGCACGCGAGCCCGACCGCTTCGAACGGATCGTCTTCCTGCTCCCCGCCGCCCTGGACGTTCCGCTCGCGGATCATCGCGACTTCGACCGCACCGCCGAGCGCTTGGAAACGCTCTCGAAGGAGGAGGCGGTCGAGGCGATCCTGACGTCGCCCGACCGGGTGGAGCTGTACGAGCGCGCGCCCTGGCTGCGCGAGTTCGACGCGCTCCTGTGGCAGGACATGAACCCACAGGGCGTGGCCCGGGCCATCCGCGAGGTGGTGCGCGACGTCGCCGTCGAGGATCGAGAGATGCTCCGCCGGGTGACGGCCCCCACGATGATCATCAGCCGTGAAGGCGATCGGGTGCATCCCGCCGAGCTCGGTCGAGTGCTGGCCGAGCTCATGCCGAACGCCGAGCTGATCATGATGTCGGGAGAGGAAGAGCTGATGGCGTCGATCCCGATGCTGGTCGGTCGCGTCAAGGCGTTCCTGGAAGACGGCGCCGCTTGAGCGACGACGCGGTCCTCTCCCGTCGCGCGACGGATCCGCGCGGCGAGCTCGCTGGCTCGCTGGCGAGTGCGGCGATGGCCGTGTTGTTCGCCGCCGTCGTGATCTTCGGCAAGCAGGTGCAGGCCGGGCAACTTCCGTTCGTGATGCTGGCGATCCGGTTCGGGGGACAATCGCTGCTGCTGCTCTGCGCGTTGCTGCTGCTCCGGCGACCGATCCTGCCGTCGAAGGGGGAGCGTCTTCCGCTCGCGGTGGCCGGCACGATCGGGTACGGGTCGGAGGCGGCGTTCTACTTCAGCGCGCTCAACCACGGGAGCGCAGCCGCGATCACGCTGCTCTTCTACACGTATCCGGTTTGGGTGATGCTCGTCACGATGGGCCTCGACCGGAAGGCGCCGCCGCGCGCGCTGTTCTTGGCCCTCGCGCTCGCGTTGATCGGCAGCGCGTTCGTCGTGCTCGGCACCGGCTCCGCGCAGATCGAGACGATCGGCATCGTGCTCGCGCTCTGCACCGCGTTCACCTACACGGCCTATCTCGTCGGCACCGACCGGCACGTGAAGATCACGGATCCGCTGACCGCCGCGACCTGGCTCGGCATCGGAGCCGCCGTGGCGAACGTCACCTATAGCGTGGCGTTCAACGCCGTCGTGTTCCCGCCGGCGAGTGACTGGTGGCGGCTGCTCGGGATGATCGTGTTCTCTGCGGCGGCGTTCGTCGCGATGCTCGTTGGGCTCCAGCTGGTCGGTGCCGTCCGCAACGCGATCATCGGCGTGATGGAGCCGCTCACGGTCGCCGTCCTGGCGTTCTTCTTCCTGGACGAACCGATCACGCTGGCCATCGTCGTCGGCGGTGCGCTCATCTTGGGCGGCGCCGTGCTCGCGATGTTGATCCGCACGACGAGGACCGCGGAGCCCCCGATCTGATGCGCCTCACGCACGAGCGCGGGAGTGCGATAGGTTCGCCGCGTGACCGACGAGATCTTCTCGCGCGACGCGTACCAAGCCTCGACCGAGGCGACGGTGGTCGAGGTGCGGGACGACGGCATCGTCCTCGACCGGACGGTGTTCTACGCGCGAGGCGGTGGGCAGCCCGGCGATACGGGCACGCTCCGTTGGGACGGCGGCGAGACCCGGGTCGCCGATACGGTGAAATCCGCCGGGGAGGTCATCCACGTGCTGGAGGAGGGAGCCGTCCCGCCACCCGTCGGTGCCGCGGTCGTCGCCGAGATCGACTGGGCGCGGCGCCATACGCTCATGCGCACACACACCGCGCTCCATGCGCTCTCGGGCATCGTCTTCACGGACTACGGCGCCAAGGTGACGGGCGGCAACATGGAGCCCGGTGTCGCGCGGATGGACTTCGAGCTCGACGGCATCACGCAGGAGTTCGGGCGTGAGGTCGAGGCGAAACTCAACACCGCGCTCCAGCAGGATCACGAGGTGCACGTCAGCTTCATCCCGCGCGCAGAAGCATTGATGGACCCCGACCTGATCCGGACGAAGGTGAGCCTGATCCCCGAGACCGTGGACCCCATCCGCGTCATCGATATCAGTGGCCTCGACAAGCAGGCCGACGGCGGCACGCACGTCCGCTCGACGTCCGAGGTCGGCACGGTCCGCGTGGTCAAGACGGAATCGAAAGGCAAAGCGAACAAGCGCATGCGGATCGAACTGGCCGATCGGTGAGCACGCCGCGCGACGACGGTCTGCGCATGCCCGCCGAGTGGGCCCCTCATCAGGCGACGCTGATGGAGTGGCCGACGATCACCCGAACGGAGTTCTGGGGCCAGCTGTTCGAGCGTGCCAAGGCGGACTGGGCCACCATGGCCAACGCCGTAGCGGCGTTCGAGCCGGTGGTGATGGTCACCGATCCCGAGCAGGCGTCCGAGGCTCGAGCGATGTGTGGCGAGGGCGTCGAGATCCTGCCGATACCCATCGACGACTCGTGGATGCGGGACAACGGTCCGATCTTCGTGACCGACGAGCACGGTGGCGTGGCGCTCGTGCACTTCCGATTCAACTCGTGGGGGAACAAGTACCTCCCGTTCGATCGCGACGCCGAGGTGCCGAAGCACATCGCGGCGCATCTGGGGATGCGCCGGTACGAAGCGCCGATGGTCCTGGAAGGCGGCTCGTTCTTCGTGGACGGTGAAGGAACGCTGATCACGACCGAGCAGTGCCTGCTGAACCCGAACCGCAACCCGGACATGACGCGTGAACAGATCGAACTCGTGCTGGGCGCCTACCTCGGCGTGGATCACGTGATCTGGCTGGGTCAGGGGCATCCGCTCGATCGCGACACCGACGGGCATATCGATGCCATCGCCCAATACCTCCGGCCCGGCCACATCCTGCTCGACGTGCCCGGCGATCCGGTCGATCCCTACCACGCGAACGGTCAGGACAACCTGGCCCGGTTGCACGCGGCGCATGACGCTGCGGGACGAGCGCTCGAGGTCCTCGCCTTCGATGCGGGAACGCCCGCCGTCACCGCCTACATGAACCACTACCTGGTGAACGGCGGGGTCATCGTCCCGGCTGACGGGGAGCCGAACGACGAAGGCGTGCTGGTGCAGTTGAAGGAGGCGTATCCCGACCGGGAGATCGTCACCGTGCCGGGCGCGATCATCCTGGAGGGGGGCGGTGGACCGCACTGCATCACCCAACAGGTGCCGGTCGGTACGCCGCTCCCGCCCGCCTGACCGTGAGCCCTTCCGCGCTCGACCGCCTCGAGGAGGTGACGGCGGGCGACCGCGCGGCCTGGCGGCGATGGCTCGCCGAGCACCACGCGACCTCGCCCGGCGTCTGGCTCATCCTCGCGAAGAAGGGCAGCACCACGCCGAGCGTCACGTTGGAGGAGGCCGGGCTCGAGGCGCTGTGCTTCGGGTGGATCGACAGCAAGCGGCTGCCGCTCGACGATCACCGCTACCGCCAGTCGTACATGCCGCGCCGGCCGGCCAGCACGTGGTCGAAGGTCAACAAAGCGCGCGTGGAACGGCTCATCCGTGACGGCTCGATGACCGATGCCGGCCTCGCCGCGATCGAGACCGCCAAGGCGAACGGTTCATGGGCTTCGCTCGATGCCGTCGAGGCACTCAGGATCCCGGACGATCTCGCTGCCGCGCTCGCCGCCGACCCGATCGCGAACTCGCGCTTCGAGGCGTACGCGCCGTCGGTGAAGAAGCTGGCGTTGCACCGGCTCAACAGCGCGAAGCGCGCCGAGACGCGTTCGCGCAGGATCGACGAGATCGTCGGGCAGGCGAAGGCAGCGGGCCCTTCGTCTTGATCCGTCTAGCCGCCGAACACGGCCGCCAACGCGGCGATCACCACGTACACCAGCGCGCCTCCGAGCGTGAGCATCAGCCGAAGTTGCTTCGGGATCGGTGAGCGGCCCCACACGTAGTAGATGATCGGCCCCAGAAGCGGCACCACGATCACGATCGCCATCCAGCGAGCCCGGAACGACACGGGCACGGATTCCTGGCGGATGAGATCCCAGAGCGCGATGGTCACCCACGCCGCGTAGAGGAAACCGGGGAGCACGTACGCGTACAGACCGAGGATGAGGCTCCACCACGACGTGGCGAGCGGGATCCCGAACACGAGCACCTCCTTGCTCACCCGCGGTCCCGCCGCCGGCGTGATGTCGGCGAGGTCGCGGATCCGATAGCTCTGCGGCAGCGTCGACGGGTCGGCGGGTATCCCCGGCGCGGTCAGCGGGTTCTCCATCTGGCGTTGCGGTTCCGGTGCCGGCTGGGTTCGCCAGTCCCCGTGGGGGAACTCGCCGTCGAGGGCGTCCAGGAAGCGGAACCCGGTGGTGAGCGTGGGTGCCAGATCACCGCCGCCGACCGCGCTCAGCGACGGTCCGTCGCAGCCGTACAACGTCTCGATGCGCGGCGGTGCGCTCGTCGAGAACCGGTTGTCCGAGAAGCAGTCGCCACCGGACGAAGGCGCACCGAGCGCCAGGTCCGCCCGGCCGCTCCGCCGGACAAGGTTCTCGCGCACCACGTTGTCGCGCGTCGTCCACAGGTTCGCATCCAGGTTCGGTATCAGTGCGATGCCGTACGTCGCCTGATCCTCGACCAGGTTGCCGACGACCGAGTTCTCGACGCCTCCGGCGATCAGGATCCCCACGCCGAACGTCGGGTATTCCAGGTCCTTCGTATCCGCGGACTCGGAGTTGTTGTCGTGCACGTAGTTCCCCGCGATCAGCACGTCGCGCTGCGGCGGGTTCGCCTCGGAGTCCAGCGTGTTCGGCACGATCCCCGCCATGTTGTCGCGCCATTCGCTGTTCACGATCGCCAGGTCGCCCCCGGCGTTCGTCCCCGAGTAGCCCATCGCGTTGTGCTCCGCCAAGGAGTCGATGATCACCGCGTGACACGGGTCGCATTGCCCGATGTAGAACCCCGAGTCGGGGGAGCCTCCCGCATACGAGTGGTCGAACTGCCCGTACTGCGAATCGAACGCGTAGATGCCGTAGTCGCCGTTGTTGTGCGCCGTCACGTATGACGCGCGATACCCGAACACGCTCGTCCACTGGACACCGTTCAGCACGAAATGCCTCGTGGTCAGGTTCTCGATCGCGACGCCGTCCGCCTCGATCACGTGGATGCCGTTGGGGAGCTCGTCCCTCCCGTCGATGATGCTGCGGTTGCGATCTTCGCCACGGATGGTGATGTACGGCGTCGTGACCACGACCGCCTCGTGGTAGACGCCGGGCGCGATCAGCACCATCCCGCCCGGCTTCGCGTGATCGACCGCTTCCTGGACGGTCGGGAAATCCGCCGGCACGTGAACCGTCGCGGCGAACCCGGCCGGCACCGGCTCGCGTCCCGGTCCCACCTCACCACCGCTCGGGCTCGGGATCGCCGCGTCGCCCACGACGACGATGCCGGTCATCCCCACGCCCGGCGCTCCGTGGTACTTGCAGAAGTACGCGTACACGCCCGGCTGATCGAACGCCGTGGTGAACGTCGCATCCGGCGCCAGGTTGCCGGAATCGAACGATCCGTCATCCGCCGTGACGGTGTGCGGGCTGTTCCCGTCGTTGGACCACTCGATCGACTGGCCCGGTTGGATGCGGACGATCCCGGCGTCGAACGCGTTGTCGATGGCGCTGATCTCCGCGTCGTAGTCACCGGCGCGCGCCGTGAGCGCCGGTCCCAGCGTCAGCAGCACCGTGAACCCGACCGCTGCCAGACGGCGCATCATCGGCCCGGACCCTAGCACTTCGGTACCGTGGAGCCGCCATGCCGACGGAACGGCTCTCCAGCCTCGACGCGAGCTTCCTCTACCTGGAGCGTCCCGCCATGCATATGCACGTCGCGGGGGTGTCCGTGTTCGCACCTCGCGAGGACGGACCGCTCACGTATGAGGACGTCGCCGAGGTGGCGACGGCGCGTCTGCATCTCGCGCCGCGCCTCCGGCAGCGAGTCCTCAACCTGCCGGGCGGCCTGACGCGGCCACTCTGGGTCGACGACGACCACTTCGACCTCGACTTCCACCTCCGTCGCGCGGCCATCCCCGCACCGGGACGTCGTCTGCAGTTGGAGCGGGCGGTGGGCCGGGTCCTGTCCCGTCCGCTCGACCGTGGCAAGCCACTCTGGGAGCTCTACGTCTTCGAGGGGCTCGAGGACGATCGAACCGCGGTCCTGCTGAAGATGCACCACGCGCTGGCGGACGGGATCTCGGGGATGCTGATCGCGTCGGCGTTGTTCGATCTCTCACCCGACGCCGACGTCGGCACGCCGCCGAAGGAGCCGTGGGTGCCGGAGCCCGCGCCGAGCGGGTTCGAGCTCGCGACCGATGCCGTGCACGATCTGGTGCTGCACCCGATGGAGGCCCTCGTTCGGGTGGCCGAGGCACCGATGCACGCCGCGGCCGTCGTCGGCGAGACGCTCGACGGACTCCGATCGATCGTGGGGATGGGAGCTCCGCCGCGTGGACCGTTCGACGTTCGCGTCGGGCCGAATCGCCGGTTCGCGACCGCCGAGGTGCCGTTCGCGCTGCTCCGCGACGTCAAACGGACGTTGGGTGGCACGATCAACGACGCGGTGCTCGCCGGGGTCGGTGGGGGCCTGCACGATCTGTTGGACGCGCGCGGTGAGCAGACCCGCGGCCGGACGCTCCGCGTGATGGTTCCCGTCTCCGTCCGCTCGAAGGCCGAGCAGGGCGACGTGGGGAACCGTGTCGCGCCTGCGTTCGTGGACATCCCGGTGGGCACCTTGCGGCCGGCGACCCGCCTGCGTCGCGTTCGCACCGCGACCGATGCGCTCAAGGGGTCGGGCATGGCGGTGAGCGCCGACTCGATCATCGGGCTCGGGGCCTACGCGCCGCCCGCGCTCCACGCCATGGCGGCCAGGCTCGTCTCACGGAACCGTTGGTTCAATCTGGTCGTGTCCAACATCCCTGCGCCGCAGGTCCCCATGTACATGGCCGGCGCACAACTCAGGGCGAGCTATCCGGCGATGCCGTTGGGTGAGAGCTGCGCGCTCTCCATCGCGTGCACCAGCTTGGGGGGAACGATGTCGTTCGGTCTGACCGCCGATTGGGACGCGCTCCCCGACATCGAGGTGCTGGCGCGAGGCATCGAACGATCCCTCCGCGACCTCGCCGACTCCCGTCCGACCTAGCGGACGATCTCGGCGTACCAGTCCGCGACCTCGGCCAGCCAGCGCCCGGGCGCCTCCAACTGGGGCGCATGACCCAGGCCGGGGAAGATGCGCCCTCGCCACGTCGGGTGGGCTGCGAGCACGGCTTCCGCGAACGGTGCGGGCACGAAGCGATCCCGCCGGCCGTGGAGCACCAGGACGGGACATCCGATGCCGTCGAGCGCACGGGTCGATACCTGTGGTCGCCTCCCCAATCGGAGCATCGATCGCGCCGCGTCCAGGAACGCGTCGGGGGCGTCCGGGTCGCCCTGCCGCTCCCGCACCAGGTCGACGTTCAGCCGAACGATCTCCTCGGGAAGCGTCGAGGGATCCGCCATGACCATCCGGTAGCCGAACCGAACGACCTGCTCCGGATCCATCCGGCGCATCCGCAGCCGCGCGAACCGGTCGCCGAGGCCCGGGGTGTCGTACAACGCGAACGCGCCCATGACCGCCGGATGCGGGAAGCCACCCTTCGTCCACGGCAACGCGGATGAGGTGAGCACCAGGCCGGCGACCGAGGACGGTTCGACGGCCGCTTGGAGCATGGCGATCACGCCGCCCATCGAGTGGCCGGCCACCACGACGCGCCCGGTGCCTCTCTCGGCGATGAACCGGGAGACGATCCGCCGCTCGTCCATGAGACCGGATCCACGTCCGTCACGTGGCGACCATCCGAAGCCCGGGAGGTCGAGCGCGAAGACGCTGCCCAGGCCCGCCAATCCGGGCGCGACCCGCAGCCAGTTGAGATGCGAGCCACCGAGGCCGTGGATCAGCACGAACGTCGCGTCCGGCGGCCCATCCCAGGCTCGGTAACGCACCGGCCCGTCCAGATCGATGGTGGCAAGCTCGGGGAGGTCGAGACTCACGAAGGCAGCCTACGGCCAAGCGACGGCCAAGCGACGGCCAAGCGACCGGAGGGGGAATATCTCGCTGGTCAGGGGGCGTTTCTGCCTAAGGAATCAGGGAGGTGATTGCATCAGAGCGAGGCCCTATCGGGCCACGCAGGCACTCGCGATGACGCGTCGTCACAAGACGTTCACACACCCCCACCTTTACATATGCCACCGAGACGCATTACCATACGTTTGAGCGGCTGCCAAGGCGTCTCTTTTCGCGCGCCTGCACTCCTGCGGCCACCTGAGTACCCGAGTTCCCGAGGATCGGTACGGTTGCTTCAAGCGACAACCCGGCCGCCTCGAGGAGGAGAGTGATACGAAGTGCCGGAACCAGCGCGTCCCCTAGGGACCGACGACGCAGACGATCTTCGCCTGTACCTCGAGGCAGCGGCTCGCGAGCCGCTGCTGACCAAGGAGGAAGAGGTCGAGCTCGCCATGACCATCGAAGCGGGCAAGGAGGCCGAGGATCGCCTCCGGGCCGGTCGACTGCGTTCTGAGAAGAGCATCGCGAAGGCCCGCCGCGACGTCCGCGACGCCGAGGCGGCCCGTCAGCGATTCATCATGGCCAACCTCCGACTGGTGGTGTCCGTGGCTCGCAAGTACCAGGGCCAGGGTCTCCCTCTGCTCGACCTGATCCAGGAAGGGAACATCGGGCTGATGCGCGCGGTCGAGCTGTTCGACTGGCGCCGCGGATTCAAGTTCTCGACCTATGCGACCTGGTGGATCCGACAGGGGATCACGCGCGCGATCGCCGATCGTTCGCGATCGATCCGTCTCCCGGTCCACATCCACGACCGGCTGCGCAAGCTCAACCGCACGCGGTTCCAGTTCGCGCAGTCGATGGGTCGTGAGCCGAGCCGCGAAGAGCTGGCGAAGGCGCTCGACACCACGGTCGAGGAGATCGACGATCTGACCGAGATGGGCCGCCGTGAGCCGCTGTCCCTGCAGTCTCCCGTCGGCGAGGACACCGAGCTCGGCGACCTGATCGAAGAGGTCGACTCCGACGCCGCGTTCAACGAGGTCGAGGACGCGTTGCTCCGCGAGGAGATCGGCGACGCCGTCGACCGCGTGCTGGACGAGCGCGAGCGCCACGTGGTGGCCCTCCGTTACGGCCTGGAGAACGGCCAGCCGTTGTCGCTCCGCGAGACCGGCAAGGTGCTCGGTCTCTCGGGCGAGCGCGTCCGGTTGATCGAGCGGGAGGCGCTGCGGAAGCTGCGCGACTCCAACCTCATCACGGCGGTGGCGCTGGGCTAACGCCCACGGACAGACGATCACTGAAGGGCCGGCCCTGCGGGCCGGCCCTTCGTGCGTTCCGGGCCAGAGCGCGGGTCATCGCACAGCGATCGACACACGGGATCCGCTCATCCGACCTCCGTGATCGCGCGTGCTCGCGCCACCTGCACCTCGATCGCCTCTCTGACGAGCTGTGTGAAGGTCGCCAGGTCGTCGGCGTCGCCCGGATCCCCGAGAGGGGCCACGACCTCTCCGAACACGAACGCGAGCCGTGGACGCCACGGCTTCCCGTACCGACGTCCGCTCCTCGGCCACCGCGACTGTGTTCCCCAGAGCCCGACGGGCACGACCGGGGCCCCTGTCGCCAGCGCCAGCCGAGCCACGCCGCGATGGAAGCGCAGCATCTCGGTGGCTCCGTCCTCGTTGACCCGGCCTTCCGGGGCGAGCGCTGCGATCGCGCCGGCCTTCACGGTGTGGATGGCCTCGTCCAGCGCGTTGACGTCGCCCTGACCGCGTCGGATCGGGATCTGGTCGAACGAACGGAGGATCCATCCCGGCAGGTGCTTGTCGAACACCTCGGCGGCCACGAGGAAGCGGGACCGTCGCCGGCACCTCCTCGCGACCACGATGCCCACGGCCGGACCGTCGATGACGCTGACGTGGTTGAACGCGATGATCGCCGATCCCTTCGACGGCACGTTCCCGTCTCCCTCGACCCGGACCCGGAAGACCATGCGCATCGCGGCGTTGGCGACGGCGGACACGACCGCCCACCACGCGTTGAGCTCGGACGTTCGCACGCGGCGGATGCTACCCCCGCCTGATCACTCGTCGGCGAACCGGACCACGGAACGGATGACCTCGCCGGCCAGCATGGCGCGGAACGCCTCGTCGAGGTCGTCCAGACCGAGCGTGCGGGTGACCATGCGGTCGAGGTCGAGTCGCCCGTCGAGGTACCAGCCGGCCATCTGCGGGAAGTCCTCCGACGGGATGGGATCGCCGCCGTCCGTGATGAGCAGGCTCGCCTTGTTCGGGTACGCCGCACCGTCGGAGCCACTCCAGGGCAGGAGCACGTCGCTGGGCACCGGTGGGACGCCGATCGCGACGGCAGTTCCCGCGTACGCGAGCATCTGCACGGCCTGTCGGACGCACGACGGCACGCCGGTCGCCTCGAACGCGACGTCGACGCCATCGCCTCCGGTGAGATCGCGCACCGCGGTCACCGCATCCACCGTGGACGCGTCGATCACGTCGGTCGCGCCCAGTGCGGTGGCCCACCCCAGCTTCGCGGGAGCGACGTCGATCGCGATCAGGCGTTCCGCGCCCGCGATCTTCGCTCCCTGCATCGCGGACAGACCGATGCCGCCGAGGCCGATCACCGCCACGGAGGCACCCGGCCACACCTTCGCGGTCCGGATCGCGGCCCCGACACCGGTGGACACCCCGCACCCGAGCAGGCATGCGCGATCGAGCGGGATGCCGTCCGGCAGCGGGATCGCCTGTGCCGCATGGACGACGGTGCGGGTCGCGAGGGTTCCGCAGGCCAGGACCCCGGCGAGCGGGGCGCCGTCCCGTGCTCGGCGGAGCCGGGGCGCTTGGACCCACGCGTGGGAGCAACGCCTAGGTATCCCGCGGATGCACGACCGACAGGTGCCGCACGGGACCGCCCACGACAGGACCACGCGATCGCCGGGCCGTACGCTCTCCACGCCGTCACCGACCTGCTCGATGATGCCGGCGCCTTCGTGACCGAGCAGCATCGGGAACGGCATGCCCCAGTTGCCGTTGTCGCGCGCCCAGAGGTCGCTGTGGCAGACGCCGCTCGCCACGATCCGGACCTGGACCTCGCCGGCCTGTGGTTCGTCGACCAGGATCGGCTCGACGACGATCGGACCGCCTGCCTCGTCGACGATCGCCCCGACCGCTCCGCTCGTCATCCCGCTCCCGTCGCTCCGGCGGCGCTCCCTATACTGCCCCGCGTGGACGTCGGGACCCTACGCGACATCGCCGCTCGCCGCTACGACGCGTTCGTCGGCGCGCTGGAAGCGATGGTGAACGTCGACTGCGGTTCGTACACGCCGCTCGGTGTGAACGTGATCGCCGACATGTGTGCCGCGAGGTTCGTCTCCAACGGCTGGGAGGTCGAGCGCCGTCCGCATCAGGCGGGCGACGGCGACCCATCGCAGCTCGGAGACCTGGTGATCGGCCGGCTCCGCGGCACCGGTGGACCCAACGTGCTGCTGGTCGGTCACATGGACACGGTGTTCGACGAGGGGACCGTGGCCGAGCGTCCGTTCCGCGTCGACGGTGATATCGCGCGCGGCCCGGGGGTCTCCGACATGAAGGGCGGTCTGCTGACGGGCTTCGTCGCGACCGAGGTGCTGCAGGAAGCGGGCTTCGACGGGTTCGGGACCATCACGTACGTGTGCAACCCCGACGAGGAGATCGGCTCTCCGTACTCCGGTCCCGTGATCCGCGAGCTGGCGCCGCAACACGACGCGGCGTTCGTGCTGGAGGGTGCGCGCGCGAACGGCGACATCGTCTCGGCGAGGAAGGGGATCACCGACTTCCGCATCACGATCGCCGGCCGCGCGGCGCACGCCGGCGTGGAACCGGAGAAGGGTCGGAACGCGGTGCTCGAGGCCGCGCACGCGATCGTGGCGCTGCAAGGGCTCAACGGTCGCTGGCCGGGCGTCACCGTGAACGTCGGTGTGGTCCAGGGGGGAACGCGGACGAACGTGGTCCCCGAGCGGTGCGAGCTCCACGTGGACCTGCGCGCACCCGCGCTCGAGACGCTCGAGGAGGCCGAGCGCGAGATCGAACGGATCTGTGCCGAGCACGTGGTGCCGGACGTCATCACGGAGGTGGTCGGACACGGGTGGCACCGCCCGATGGAGAAGAAGGCCGGCGCCGACCGCTTGGTGCAGATCGCGGTCGAGCTCGCCGGGGAGCTCGGGTTCGCGTTGCGGGACGCGGCGACGGGCGGGGCATCAGACGCCAACACCACGTCCGCGGCCGGCACGCCCACGATCGACGGCCTGGGTCCGGTGGGCGGCGACGATCACGCGCCTGCCGAATGGCTGGACCTGTCGAGCGTCGTGCCTCGGGTCGCGCTCCTGGCCGGGCTCATCTCGCGGGTCTAGCCGGCGGAAGCGCGCCGACGAGCTGCGTCACGTCCCCGTCCGCAGGACCGCGAGCAGCCCCACGCCGACCACGATCGCCGCGACACCCACGACTTGGATCCGGCGAAGGCGCTCGCCGAAGAAGAAGTACGCGCCGACGGCCGAGATCGCCGCGAACTGTGAACCGAGGACCGAGGTGATCCCGATCGAGTCCTGGGCTCCCCAGGCGAACGAGGCGATGCCGAACACCTCCGCCACCCCGGCGCCGACCACGAGCGGTGTGGCTCGCCTCGCGATGCGGAGCGTGCCTCGGATCGCCAGCGGAAGCGTGATCACGACCACCCCGACGAGCCTCGCCGGGATCAGCAGCCATGCGAACGCGACGTCCCCGCTCACGTGTCCGACCGAGTAGAGGCTCACGCCGAACGACAGCGCGGCACAGGACGCGAAGACGATCGCCTTCGTGCTCCGGCGGTTCGCATCATCGTCCGTCTGCTCGAGGGACGCGAGCACGATCCCCGTGGCGATCAATGCGAGGACGGCCGCTACGCCGGCGGAGATCGGCTCGCCGGCGAACGCCGAGAGGAGCGCCGCGACGGCCCCCTCCGTCGAGGCGATCGCCGCCACGATCCCGACCTTGCCCGAGCGCACGGCGGTGTACTCGAAGAGCAGGCCGACGATGTTGCCGGCGCCCGCGACGAAGAGCCAGGCCGCTTCCACCCCGGTCGGATGGGATCCGGCGACGATCACGAACGGCACCACGATCACGAATCCGACGGCCATGACCCAGGCCAGGGTGGGGAAGGCGCCCAGATCGCGGCTGGCGCGCGACGAGCACAGCATGGCGACCGTCCAGCACAGCGCGGCGCCGAAGCCGCCGATGATCGCCGTCATCGACCGCTCGCCGTCAGGCGGGCGCGGCTCGCGTCAGACCCCGGCCGGGACCGCGCGGTCGACCTCGATCGACGCGCCGGTCGCCGGGTCGAAGTAGTGGAACCGTGCGGCGTCGATGGACAGCGTGACCGGTTGCCCGGGTGCCGCGCTGCTCCGCGCGTCGACCCGTGCGCAGAAGCGCGCCAGCTGCTTCTCGTCCGCCAACAGCGACATGTTGTCCGCTTCCCCCTCGTCCGACGCCGCCTTGATCGTGTCCTCCGTGAGGACCGGCGGAGCGTCCACGGTGAAGATCACGTTGACCTCGGAGCCCAGCTCCTCGGTCACCTCGGCGACGACGTCGATCGTCGACAACTGGTCGTTCTTCCACACGGCCACGTCCTGCATATCGGAGGGGCGGATGCCGAGGATCACGGTCCGGCCCTGGTACGCAGGCAGGTCGTAGCCCGGCGGGAGCGCGATGTCGTACCCGGCGAACGACACACGCCCCTGCGACACCTGCGCCTCGACGAGGTTCATGGGCGGCGAGCCGATGAACGCGCCCACGAACAGGTTCGCGGGATGCATGTAGAGGTTCTGCGGTGAGTCGACCTGTTGGAGGATGCCGTCCTTGAGTACGGCGACGCGCTGGCCCAGCGTCATGGCCTCGACCTGATCGTGCGTGACGTAGATCGTGGTGGTGGCGAGGCGATCGTGGAGGAGCGCGAGTTGGGCGCGCATCTGCACACGGAGCTTCGCGTCCAGGTTCGACAGTGGCTCGTCCATCAAGAACGCCTGGGGCTCTCGGACCATCGCCCGTCCCATCGCGACCCGCTGCCGCTGCCCACCCGAGAGCTCTCCCGGCTTGCGTTGCATGAGCGGATCGAGCCCCAGGATCGTCGCGACATCGTCGACGCGCCGCTTCAGCTCGCACCTTCGGTGTCTTGCGCAGGCGGAGACCGAACCCGAGGTTCTGCTCGACGGTCATGTGCGGGTAGAGCGCGTAGTTCTGGAACACCATCGCGATGTCCCGTTCCTTCGGCGGGAGGTCGGTCACCTGCGTATCGCCGATGATGACCTCGCCGGCGGTGACCTCCTCGAGTCCTGCCAGGATCCGCAGGATCGTGGACTTGCCGCACCCGGACGGCCCCACGAGCACCATGAACTCGCCGTCTCCGATCTCCAGCGACACGTTGTTCACGGCGATCACGTCGCTGCCGAACACCTTGCTCACGCCATCGAGAACGATCTTGGCCATGGCTTACCGCTCCTTCCGTCGGGCGAGAGTCTGTGTTCCCAGACGCTCGTGGGTCAAGGCACGCCGCGCGCGGGTCTGCGCGGCTGTGGGCGCGCCGATCCGATCGAGTCCCATGAGGGCGGCCCCCGCGACCGGAGGGGCCTTCAGCACGCGCACCTCGGCCGCCGGCGCCACCTCGCGGAGCCCGGCGCGGATGCGATCGAAGAACGCATGGTCGCCGTTGCGGAAGATCCCGCCGCCGAGCACGACGTGGACGTCCAGTCGTTGCATCCGGAGCCGCCGGATCGCGGTTCCGGCCAGCGAGACCACCTCATCTGCCTGCCGGTCGACGACCTCGCGCGCGGTGGCGTCGCCGCCGATCGCCACCTCGAACAAGACGGGCGCCACCTCGGCCAGCCGCTTCTCGTCGATGCGCCCGAAGTAGATGGCCTCCATGAGCTGCCGCGGTCGCTTCAAGCCGAAGTACGCGGGCACCGCGCGCTCCAGCGCCGTCTTCCTCCCACGGCCGTCCTCGGAGCGCACCGCGTGCCATGCGGCCAGGCTGCCGAGCTCGCCGCCGCCTCCCCAGTCTCCCGAGATGGGTCCGATCGCCGGGAATCGCGTGATGCGGCCGTCCGGCGACACCGCGGAGCAGTTCGTGCCGTAACCGCACACGACACCGACCCCCCACGGGCGGTCGGTTCCCGCGCGCAGCACCGCGAACGTGTCGTTGCGCAGCACGTCCGTCTCCGTCCACCCGTTCGAACGGATCCATCGGAGGAGCCGGCGATCGTCGGCAGGGAGGTCGGCGCCGGCGAGGCAGAAGACACCCAGGTCGGCGACGGGAAGGCGTTCGGGATCGAGGCCCGCTCGACGGGCGGCTTCCGCGATCGCCACGCCGACCGGCACCAGGTGGCGCTCCTCGACGTGTTGCTGCATCAGCCACGTCCGACTGTCGATCTCGCCGCCGAGCACGCGTGCCGCGCCGAGGACCGTGCCGTCGCGCCGAAGGAGAGCGACGTCGCTCTTCGAACCGCCGGCGTCGACGGCGAGGATGGCCGCGCGCCGGGTCACGGCAGGTCGTCCAGCTCGTCGATCGACACGAACGTCGCGCCGATGTCCCGCAAGCCCGCGATCATCGGCCCGATGCCCTCGCCGGTCCCGCCCGGCCACGTGTGCAGCAGGACCACGGCGCCGTCGCCGTGTGCCCGGACACCTTCGATCGCGTCGTGCGCGATCATCGACCCGGTGCGATGCGCCTCCCAGTCCTCGAGCTCCACGTGCCAATGCACGTTGCGGTATCCGAGCGAGTCCAGCACGCCCAACACCCGTTCGTCGTCTGCTCCCGCACCGAACGGGCACCGGAACCACGGACGCGGGTCCTTGCCGGTGGCGGACTGGATCACGGCCTGCGCGTCGAGCACGTCGCTCTGCAATCCCTGGTCGTGCAAGAGCGGCATCCGCGCATGGTAGTGGGAGTGGTGTCCGACCAGGTGGCCCTCGTCGGCGATCCGTCTCGCCGTTGCCGGTTGCGACTCGGCCCATCGTCCTTGCACGAAGAACGTCGCGCGCACGCCGGCGTCACCGAGCGTGTCGAGGATGTGCTCGGCGTTGCGCGGCGGGCACCACGGCCGGTCCGGATGCTCGGCGTCGAACGTCAACGCGACCCGCAGGAGGGCCCCCTCACTCACGTGTCGTGACCTTCGACGCACGGATGTAGGAGCCGGGAGGACGGCCTCGTTCGACCGCGAGCTTCCACGCGAGGAGCTGCGCGGGCAGGATGGACACCGCGGATGCGAGCAACCGGTCCTGCGAACCGATGTCGATCCGCATCACGCCCTCGGGGGTCTCTCCGCCTTCGACGACGGCGATCGCGGCCGCTCCCAGCGCGACAAGCTCGCCCGCGAGCCCGACGTCCAGGTCACGCGTCTCGGGTTCGGTGGCGATGACGATGGCAGCGAGCTCCGGTCCGGCCAGCTCGAGCGGTCCGTGGCGGAACTGGGCGGTCTGGAGGGACTCGATCGGCATGCCGATCGCTTCCTTCAACGTCAGCGCGCCCATCTCTGCCGCGGCTCGGGCCGGACCCCGAGCCAGGATGACGGAGTGGAGGCGGTCGCCGAGCCAGGCGGTCAGCTCGTCGGGGAGCGTCGAGCGCGACAGCAGGGCTTCGATCGACCCGGCTGCCGCCTCGGCACCTTGCCGGGTGGCCGAGACGGCGTCCTTCGGCGCTTCTCCTCGGAGCACACGCGCCACCGTCGCGATCACGATGAGGGCGGCGGCGAACGTCATGGTGGATGGGCCGACCTCGTCACCGGTGCGCGTGTCGAGCACGCCTCCGGCCAGGCGGGCGAGCGTGTTGTCGATCCCGTTGGTGACGGCGACGACGAAGGGTGAGCGGTCGTCGCGACCCAGTCCCTCGATCAACCGCACGACCTCGGCGCTCTCTCCGGATTGACTCACCGTGACGAGCAGGCCCGCGTCGGCGAGCACGTTCCTGCGGAAGTGCAGCAGCTCCGACGCGTCGATGTGCAGGGTCGGGATCCCTGCAGCCGCGAGCGCGGTCACCGACGGATAGCACGCGTCGTACGAGCTGCCCATCCCGGTGAACACGACGGTCCGTCCGTGGCCGATCGCCGCGACGTGTTCCAGCACCTGGATCTGACCCGCCAGGCCCGAGGCCGCTCGCCTGATGGCCTCGGGCTGCCCCGAGATCTCGGCGATGAATGGGTCAGGAAAGTTTCCTAACGATTTCATCGTTCGGAGTGTACGATGCCCGCGGCATGGGTGTGAAGGTGGCGGTCGTCGGCGGCGGGAGCACGTACACGCCGGAGCTCGTCGAGGGGTTCGTGACCCGCGGCGACCGGTTGCCCGTTGACGACCTGGTGCTGTTGGACATCGATCCAGAGCGCCTGTCGATCGTGGGCGCGCTCGCGGAGCGGATGATGCGCCGGGCCGGCTGGTCGGGGAACCTCACCCTCACCGCCGATCGACACGAGGCGCTCGAGGGCGCCGACTTCGTGATCGTGCAGCTGCGGGTGGGTGGCCAGGCCGCGCGGTTCCAGGACGAAACCATCCCGCTGCGGTTCGGCAGCATCGGTCAGGAGACGACCGGGGCGGGCGGGTTCGCCAAGGCGCTCCGCACCGTCCCGATCGTGCTGGATCTTGCCGAGGAAACCGCCCGCCGTGGCGCGCCGGGGGCGTGGTTCGTGGACTTCACGAATCCGACGGGACTGGTGACGCAGGCGCTCCTGGATGAGGGCCATCGGGCGCTCGGCCTGTGCAACGTGGCGATCGGCTTCCAACGACGATTCGCGGCCCTGTTCGAGGTGGCACCCGAGCTCGTGCAGCTCGAGCACGTCGGGCTCAACCATCTGACGTGGGAACGGAAGGTCCTGGTGGACGGCGTCGATCGCCTGCCCGAGATCCTGGACACGGGGATCGATGAGGTCGCCGACGAAACCGACATGCCCGCGGACCTCATCCGCGACATCGGCGCGATCCCCTCGTACTACCTGCACTACTACTACCTCACGCAGCGCGTCCTGGAGCAGCAGCGAACGGGGAAGACGCGCGCCGAGGAGGTCATGGAGATCGAGGCCGGGCTGATCGAGTTGTACAAGGACCCGACCCTCGACACCAAGCCGAAGCTGCTCGAGGAGCGGGGCGGTGCGTTCTACAGCGATGCCGCCGCCGCGCTCGTGGCCTCGCTGCACGCCGGGACGAACGACGTTCAGGTCGTGAACGTGCGGAACGACGGCGCCATCCCGAACCTGCCGAACGACGCCGTCGTCGAGGTGTCGGCTCGCGTCGATCGCGAAGGTGCGCATCCGCTTCCCGTCGATCCGCTCCCGCCGGAGATGCTCGGGCTGGTCGAGCACGCCAAGGCGTATGAGCTGCTGGCGGCGCGGGCGGCGATGTCCGGCGACCGGGGCGATGCGTTGAAGGCGCTCATGACGAACCCTCTCGTCGGTGACTACGACACCGCGAAGCCGTTGCTCGAGGCGCTGCTCGAGGCCAACCGCGATCACCTGCCGCGGTTCTACGCCGCGAACTGACGCGGTCCGCGTCTATCCCTTCGGCAGCTCGGCCGCGTGCCGCTGGACCTTCGCGACGGCCTCCACGGCGTCCTCGATGCCTTTCGTCCCGTCGCGGAAGACGTTCTCCATGAAGTACACGGACTCGCGCTGGCCGGCGGCCTCGGCCACCGGGAACGACATCGTCTGCGGATCCAGCCGATCGGCGAACTCCACACAGACCGGTAAGCGCGAGAGGGAGGGCTGGAAGAGCTCGTAGTGGTTCATCGACGGGTACTGCACCTCGGCGGGGATGCCCTCGGCCTCCAATGCCGCGCAGACGATCTCGTTGGTGCGACCGGCGAACGCATCCGGGTCGATCGCCAGGATGTAGTTGTAGAACGACCAGCGCGTGACGCGGGGATCGACCGGCATCGTGCGAACGCCGCTGACCTGCGCCACGAGCTCCTCGAACAGCTTGCCGGACTCGGCGCGCTCCGCCTGTTGCGCGGGGAACCGTTCCATGGCGACGACCAGGAGCGCCGCGTGCAACTCGCCAAGGCGGTAGTTGGCGCCGAACGTGTACTGCTTCTCGTCCGCGTCCTTCGCGCGCCCGCAGTCGATCAGCGAGTGGGCACGTTGGGCAAGGTCGTCGTCGCTCGTGAGGAGCGAACCTCCTTCGCCGGACGTCAGGATCTTCGACGACTGGTGGCTGAACGAACCGAAGTCGCCGATGCAGCCCGCGCCCGTGCCCTGCCACTGCTGTCCGTGCGCGTGCGCGCAGTCCTCGACCACCGCGAGTCCGTGGTTCGTGGCGATCGCCATGATCCGGTCCATGTCGGCCATGTGATGACCCAGGTGGACGGGCATGATCGCCTTGGTCTTCGGAGTGATGGCGGCCTCCACCAGATCGGGATCGATGCACCACGTGTCGGGGGTGACGTCCACGATGACGGGAAGCGCCCCGGCGGCGATCGGCGCGTACGCCGTGGCCGCGAACGTGAGCGCCGGGATGATGACCTCGTCGCCCCAGCCGATGCCGAGCGCCTTCAGCGCCACCTCCATCGTGATGGTGCCGTTCGACATCAGGATGCCGTGCTTCGCGCCCTGGTACTCCGCGAACGAGGTTTCGAACCGCCCGCCGTAGCGGCCGGGCTCGGGGTATCCACCCCAATCGCCGCTCCGGATCACGTCGGCAACGGCGTCGATCTCGCGATCATCCCCGCTCGGCCACGAGGGATACGGGTTCGAGCGCACGGGTGTCCCGCCGTTGAGCGCCAGTTCGTTCATCGGTTCGCGCCTCCGCTCATGTGCGACCTCTCTTCGTCCGCATGATGTCGCGCATCGACGCTCGGGTCGTCGGGCGCCTGCCTTGACTCCGGCGAAGGGCGCAGCGTAGCATCCCTCGGAATAGTTAGGAAAGTTTCCTTTGCGCTGGGGGGAGGGGCCGAAACGACCGTCGACCGGACGTCTGTCGGTGGAACACCGAGCCTCCTCCGAGCGATCAACGAGCGGACGGTCCTGGAGAGCGTGCGCCGGGTCGGACCCGTTTCGCGCGCGCAGATCGCCCGCGAGACGGCGTTGTCGAAGCCGACGGTCTCCCAGGCGCTCGTGACGCTCCTCGATGCCGGCCTCGTCCGGGAGGCCGGGCGCACCAGTGGCGGGAAGGGTCCCACGGCCGTGCTCTACGAGCTGAACCCGCAGGCCGGATGGGTGGTCGGTATCGACGTCGGCCGCGATTGGGTGCGTGCGGCGATCGCCGACGTCACCGGACAGTTCGTGGCCCGTCGCGACGAGCGCGCCCGCGTGAAGAGCGCCAAGACGCTCATCACGCAGATCGGAGCGATCGCGCACGCGCTCGCGGCGGACGCCGGCATCAAGTGGCGACAGGTGACGTTCGCGACGGTCGGGAGTCCGGGCGTGTTCGAGCAGGAACGCGGTCAGGTCGCGCTCGCATATGCGTTGCCCGGATGGGGACGTCAGGGGTTGGTCGAACTCGTGCAACAGGAGCTGGGCACGAAGATCGCGTTCGAGAACGACGTGAACCTGGCGGCGATCGGCGAACAGTGGCAGGGGCTCGGCAAAGGCGTCGAGAACTTCGTGTACCTGCACCTGGGAACCGGCGTCGGCATGGGGATGGTGCTGAACGGGGAGCTGTACCGGGGAAGCTCCGGCGCGGCGGGGGAGGTCGGTTACCTCCCGCTCGCCGAGACCGACATGCGGGACCCGTCGAACCGTCGACGTGGAGCACTCGACGTGGCGGCGAGCGCGACAGGGGTCGTGGCGGAGGCGCGACGTCTGGGGATGTCGCCGCCTCTCACCGCGAAGAAGGTGTTCGAGGAGGCCCGCCGCGGCGATCGGAAGGCGCGACGGGTCGTGGCGGGCGAGGCGCATCGGATCGCCCTGGCGATCGTGGCGGTCGCCGCGGTGGTGGATCCAGAGCTGGTGATCCTGGGCGGTGGCATCGGCTCGAACGGGGATCTGCTGCTCGAGCCGGTCGGGCAGGAGCTCCGCGACCTGTCGCCGTTCCGACCTCGCGTCGAGATCTCCACGTTGCAGCAGGAAGCGACGCTGTACGGCTCGGTGTCGATGGCGCTGCAGGCGGCACAGGACCAGTTATTCGCACGAGGAGAGGCGTCCGCGTGATCCCGGATGGCGCGCATGATCGTAGACCAGTGAAAGAACGAGGGGATCAGGGGCAGTGGTTCCGATCCCGGAGGAAGGAGACGAACATGAAGCGATGGCTCATCGCCATGGCGACGTTCGCGCTCGTGGCGGCAGCATGCACCGCGAGCGGCGGCGACGACACACCGTCGGCGGTCGACACGGCCAGCGGCGCTTCGCACGCGCCCGTCACGCTCGAGATGTGGGGTGCGTGGACCGGTCGTGAGCTCAAGCAGTTCAACACGATCTTCGACGGCTTCACGGAGAAGTACCCATGGATCACCGTGAACAGCACCGGTGGCGTGAACGATCAGAAGATCCTGGCTGCCATCAGTGCGGGGGACCCACCGGACACGGTGCTGTCGTTCACGCTCGACAGCGTGGGTCAGTTCTGCGCGACGGGCGCGTGGCAGGACCTCAACCCGTACATCGAGCAGAGCGACTTCGATGTGAGCCAGTTCCCGCCGTCGGTCGAGGTGTACACCAGCTACGCGGGGAGCCGCTGCGCGTTCCCGTTCCTGACGGACCTCCAAGGCCTGTATTACAACACCGACATGTTCGAGGCCGCGGGGATCGACGGACCGCCTCAGACGCTCTCCGAGCTGCAGGAAGACGCGAAGAAGCTGACCGTGTTCAACTCGGACGGCTCGATCAAGGTCGCGGGGTTCGTGCCGTGGTTCGGCTACTACGAGTTCAGCACCCCGAACCTGGGGAACCTGTTCGGCGCGAAGTGGTACAGCGAGGACGGTTCCACGTCGGCGGTCGACACGGATGCGCAATGGAAGGCCATGTTCCAGTGGCAGCACGACTTCATCGCCGACGTGTACGGTGATGGCGACTTCCAGACCGGCGCCGACAAGCTGGAGCGGTTCGCCGCAGGCGCGGGCGATGAGTTCTCGAGCGCGAACGACTTCGAGGTGGGAAGGACCGCCATGAACTTCGACGGCGAGTGGCGCACCGCCTTCATCGCCGACGAGGTGCCCGACCTCCCGTACGCGACCGCGCCGTACCCGGTGCCCGACGACCAGGCCGACACGTACGGCCGGGGGCCGGTGGGCGGGACGATCATCGGGATCCCGAAGGGGTCGCCGCACCCGGATGAGGCGTGGCTCCTGCTGAGTTACATGGCCACGGACACCGACACCTTGGTGTTCATGGCGAACAACGTCCGGAACGTGCCGACGACGATCGCGTCGTTGAGCGACCCCGGCCTGGACGTGACGCCGCAGTTCAAGACGTTCTTGGACATGTTCGAGAACCCGGCATCGACGGCATACAAGGAGCCATCCGCCATCGGTGCGTCCGACCAGAACATCTTGGCGTCGTTCGCCACCAAGTGGCAGGTGGGCAAGGAGGCCGATCTGGACGCGGGGCTGGCCAGCGCGGCACAGCAGATCAACGATCAATTGGCGCAAGCGGCGATCTAGCGGAAGGACGCGACGACGAGCGCGACCGACGTGAGATCCACGGGGATCGCTTCCGTGGCCGGCGAGATCCAGCGCCGGCCACGGAAGCGCAACGTGAAACACGGCTTGACCGTGCTGTTGTTCATGTCTCCGTGGATCTTGGGGTTCCTGCTGCTGATCCTGTATCCGATGCTCTCGAGCCTGTACTTCTCGTTCACGAAGTACAGCTTGCTCGAACAGCCGGTGTGGATCGGGCTCGAGAACTACACGTTCATGTTCACGAAGGATCCGTTCTTCTGGCTCGCGTTCCGCAACACGATCTGGATCATCGCGGTGGGTGTGCCGTTGCGGATCGTGTTCGGCATCTTCACGGCGTGGCTGTTGACGCTCCCGCGTTCGGGGGGGCGTACCTATCGAACCCTGTACTTCCTGCCGTCGATGGCGCCTCCGGTCGCGGCCGCGTTGGCGTTCGTCCTGATCTTCAACCCGGAGTACGGACCGGTGAACCAGATCCTGCGCGGGATCGGCTTCAACGATCCGCCGCTCTGGTTCTACGGCCCGAACTCGTCCAAGTGGGGGCTGGTGCTCCTCGGGCTGTGGGGGATCGGCGACGCGATGATCATCTTCTTGGCCGGCCTGCTGGACGTTCCTCGCCAGCTGTACGAGGCCGCGGAGATCGAGGGGGCGAACGGCCGGCAGAAGTTCCGGTTCGTCACCCTGCCCATGCTCTCCCCGGTGATCTTCTTCTCCACCGTCATCGGCGTGATCTACGGCTTCCAGTTGTTCACGCAGGCGTACGCGGCGAGCCTTGCAGCGTCGGGCAGCACCGTCACGGACGCGGCCGCCAACCTGGGTGACCCGCAGGGCTCCATGCTGTTCTATGCCATCTACCTGTACCAACAGGGGTTCCAGGACTTCCGGATGGGATACGCGTCTGCGATGGCCTGGGTGTTGTTCGTGATCACGATGGTCTGCACGGTGACGATCATCAAAGGGTCGCGTCGCTGGGTGCACTACCAGGGAGGTGGTTTCCGATGACGGGGACGAGCGTCGGAGATCAACAGACCCGGCTCCAACGGGTCGGCACGGCGTACTCCGAGGTGGGCGTCGAGCAACGTCTCGTTCCACCGGAGGTCCGTCGGCATCGGTTCCTGATCACGGTGGGACAGCACGCGGGGCTGATCGCCGTCGCCACGATCTTCCTGGCGCCGTTCTTCTTCATCGTGATGACGGCGCTCATGACCGACCAACAGGCCGTCACGCCGTCGTTCATCCCGAATCCCTTCGTGTGGGGGAACTTCGCCGAGGTCTTCGACCGCATCCCGTTCTTCACCTACGTCTGGAACACGACCCAGATCGCGGTGCTGTCCACGGTCGGCATCGTCTTGTCGTGCGTGCCCGTCGCGTACGCGCTCGCGCGGATGCGGTGGAAGGGGCGTCAGGTCGCGTTCCTCTTGGTGCTCTCGACACTGATGCTGCCGGTCCAGGTGACGATCGTGCCGCTCTACATCCTGTGGGTGCGCGTGGGGCAGATCGGCCACATGACGCCCTTGATCCTGCCGAGCTTCCTCGGCGACGCGTTCTCGATCTTCCTGCTCCGTCAGTTCTTCCTGACGATCCCTGAAGAGTTGTCCGACGCAGCTCGGGTCGACGGCGCGAGCGAGTTCCAGATCATGACGCGCGTGATCGTCCCTCTGGCCAAGCCGGCGATCGCCGCGGTGGCGTTGTTCAACTTCCTCTACAACTGGAACGATCTGTTCTCGCCTCTGCTGTTCTTGGGGCAGAACCAGAAGCTGTGGACGTTGACGATCGGTCTCACGGAGTTCCAACAGCGGCACGGCACCGAGTGGAACCTGACGATGGCGGCATCGCTCATGTTCATGCTGCCCGTCATCATCCTGTTCTTCCTGGCCCAGCGCGCGTTCGTCGAAGGTGTGACGCTCACCGGCGTCAAGGGGTGAGCCGTCAGTGACGCGCGTCGCGCTGTTCGGGTGCGGCTGGATCCAGGACTTCCACGCCCGAGGTGTGATCGCGCACGGCGATGAACTCGTCGCCGTGACGAACCACCGGGAGGAGAGCGCTCGGACGTTCGCCGATCGGTACGCGATCCCTCGCGTGACGACGGACTGGGAGGCGCTGGCGGCCGACCCCGACGTCGATGCGGCCGTCGTTGCCACACCGAACGCGCTCCACGCCCCGCAAACGATCGCCTTGCTGCGCAACGGGAAGCACGTGATGGTCGAGAAACCGATGGCGGTCTCGGTGGCCGAGTGCGACGCCATGATCGCGGCGTCGCGCGACGGTGGCGCGTCGCTGATGGTCGCGCACTGCTGGCGCTTCCGCGACGAGGTCCGCGCGATGCGCGACCGGATCGTGTCGGGGGAGCTGGGTGACGTCGTGCGGACACACGGCTACGGCGTGCACGCCGGATGGGGGCCGAGCGGATGGTTCACGGATCCCGCGCTCGCCGGGGGCGGCGCGCTCGTGGATATGGGCGTGCACGCGATCGACACCGCGCGGTTCCTCCTCGGCGACCCCGTGCCCGCCGATGTCTGCGCGGCGATCGGCACGCGCTACGCCGAGGGGCGCTACACGGTCGACGACGACGGCGTCCTGTTGATCTCTCTGGAGCGACGGCGTGACCAGCGTGGTGGAGTCGGGTTGGTGGCAGCCGCACCTGGGCGGGCTCGAGGCGGATACGGAGGTCTACGGCACGAAGGCGTACGCGCGGATCTGGCCACCCGAGCCTCCCTCCGCCGACTACGAGCACTGCAGCCAGCCGATGTACAGCGCGCAGGTGGCGGAGTTCCTGGATGCGATCGGCGAGGGGCGCCCGCCCCGGCCGTCGGGCGAGGACGGCCGCGTCGTCATGCAGGTGGTCGAGCAGGCCTATGTCTCTGCGGGGATCGAGCGCGGCTAGCCGCCGGCGAGCGCGCTGATCGTGGCGCGCGCCACCATCTCGTGGCGCATCCGAAGGTCGCCGTAGGCGACGACGTCCGAGTCGAACGGCCGCTCGCGCACGCCTACAGGGTCAAGTCGGTCGGGGTCGAGCTGCGAGCCGAGCGCTCGTCCGGCGATGATGGCCGCGCCGACGGATGCGGCCTCGCCGTGGGTTCGGGCGGCGACCGGGCGGTTGGCGACGCCGGAGAGCACCCGGCGCCACAGCGGCATCGACGCTCCGCCACCGGCGAGCGACAGCTCGACCGCGTCGGGCGCCGCGCGGTCGAGGCAGCGGGCGGCGTCGAACGCCACCCCTTCCACCAGCGCTCGTGCCAGGTGCGCGGCGGTGTGTTGGGGCGTCAGCCCGGCGAACGTGAGACCCGTGCGCGCCTCCCACCACGGAGCGCGTGCACCACCGAGCCACGCGAGCGCCAGCAGACCCGCGGCGCCGGCATCCACGTCGTCGGCTTCGTGCGCGAGATCGTCCGGCCGGCGGCCGGTGAGCCGGCCGAGCCACGCGAGCGCCGACCCCGCCATGGAGAGGTCGGCCTCCATCACGTACCCGCCGAGTGCGCCGCGCGAGACGACGATCCCCGGATCGGGTGGCGGCACGTGACCGACGGGGACGGACACGCCTGCGATCGATCCCCACGAGACCATCGGTCGGGCGGTCGTCGCGGCGACGCCCAGCAACTCGCACGCCCGATCGCCCGCGCCGGTCACGACCGGCGTGCCGGCACGGACGCCCAGTGATGCCGCCATCGGCGCGAGGACATCTCCGACGACCGTCGCCGGGCCGACCACCTCCGGGAGGAGCTCGGCGCCGTCCAACCCGGCGCCGTCCAGGGCGAGCAGTCCCGTCCGTGACGCCACCGACGTGTCGGTGACGCCCCGGCCCGTCAGCCGGAACGCGACCAGGTCCCTCGGTCCCATGATCCAGCGCTGGCCTCCGCTCAGCCGGTCGGGTTCGTGCCGGCGGATCCACGCGACCTTCGCGGCGACGGTGCCGGCGTCGGGTACGACCCCCGTGAGCACCTGGAAGTCCCGGCCGAGACCGGCGACCATCTCGCCGGCTCGGCGGTCGGCGGATGCGATCGCCCGGCCGACGGGCTCGCCGGCGGTCGTGACGGGAACGAACGTGTCGCGCTGGCTCGAGAAGCCCACCGCGTCGACCTGCGCGCGTTCGTCCTCAGGCAGCTGCGCGCACGCGTCGAGCGTCGACGACCACCACGTCTCCGGGTCCTGTTCCACCCATCCGGGACGGGGATGTTCGACGTCGACCGTGGCTCGTCCCATGGCGAGCGGACCGTCCTCGGACCACAGCGCAGCCTTCGTGGCGCTCGTACCCAGGTCGATCGTGAGGATCCGCATCGCTGTCACCTCGCTCCGGAGACACGGTCATCCTAGGCGGAGCGGCTGCTCAGCACGTGGAGCGGTCGCCCGAACACCTGTCGGAACCGATCCGCCACCCCGCGCGGCCGCCATCCCGGAGGGAACGGACCTTCGACGACGAACGCGGACGGGTGCCAGGTGCAGGAGATGATCGCGGGCAACTCGTGCGGGATCCGCCGCTTCAACTCGTCGGCGAGCGCGAGCACTGTGGCCGCTCGCAGCACCGCGGAACGATCCTCGCTTCCGATCAGGCGCCGATACGGGCCGAGGCGGATGTCGTCGTCGGCCTGACGAAGGATCGCCGACAGGATGCCGAGCGTCTCGTGCGTGAATCCGCCGAGGTCGGCCGACGTCACGATCATGGCCGCGTGCTCGAAGCGGTCGTAGTAGTCGATGGCCCGACCCACGTCGAGGATGTTCGATGCGTGGACCAACATCTCGTGGATCACTTCGCGCGACTCCGGGTCGAGCGCGTCGTGCAACCGGGTGGCCACGGTGGTCCTCCGCTCGGCTGCGAGCGAGTCCCAGGTGGCGAACCGGGCGGACAGCGTGGCGACCGAGATCGTGCGGACCCAGCGAGCCGGTGGGATCGTCGCGTCCGGGCCACCGAGCGCCAGTCCTTCACGGACCCCGCGGCTCGACACCACCATGCCGTCCACGCCGAGGGCGGCCATGATCTCCAGCACCACGGCCGCCCCACCGATCACGGAGTCGGCCCGGTCGGGGTTCAGCCCGCCGATCTGTGCGCGCTGCTTCATCGTCTTGCTCGCGAGATCGTGCAGGATGACCTCCAGCCGATCGGCGGCGAGCTCGTACCCGTGCAGCAGTCGGAGCGGATGCTCCGTCCTGTGGATGTCGATCTTCGCCAGGTTGCGGACCGTCCCGCCGATGCCGATCAGGTGCTCGGCGCTCTTCAGCGTTTCGAGATCGGCGCCGTGGAGGATCTCGGCGACCGACCTGCGCAGCTTCTTGAGCTGTGAGCCTGTCGGCGGGTCGTCGGCGAGGTACCGGTCGCTCACCCGGAGCGAACCGAGCTCGAACGACCACGTCTGCGTCAGACGTCGATCGTGGAAGCGCGAGACCTCCGCGCTGCCGCCTCCGACGTCAAGCGTGGCGCCGCTCGTCACGGACAGGTCGTGCACGGCACCGACGAACCCCAGGCGCGCTTCGGTGTCGCCGTCGATGATCTGCAACGGCACTCCGAGCTCTCTCGCCCGGTCGAGCAGCAGTCGCCCGTCGAGCGCATCGCGGACCGCCGAGGTCGCGACCGCGAGGATCCGGCCGGCGCCGGCGCCTTCGGCCACGGCGCGGAAGTCCCGGAGGGCTTCGAGGGTGCGATCGATGGCCTCGGGCCCGAGCTCGGCGCCGGCATGCAGCTCACGAGCGAGCCGCAGCGGCGCACGCGCGTCCTCGATGACGTCCAGGTGCTCGCCGTCCCGCAGCCGGAACACGATCATCCGCGCGGAGTTCGAGCCGACATCGAGCACCGCGAACGGCCGGTCCTCGTGTTCCTCGGCGACGTGCTCGACGGCCACGGCCCCGATGCTCGCACAGATCGGTTGGGGTGCGGTTGCGCCATGCGGGAGCGACCGCCTACCCTCATCCTCGTGGGAACGCTCGACGCTCGTTCGCGCAGCGCCGTCAACGCGATCATCGGCGTTCTCCTGGTGTGGGCCGTGGCGTCGCTCATGCTGCCGGCCGCTGACCTGCGCTCGTTCACGTTCGACCCCGTCGGCGCCAGGATCGGCCCCATGGCCTCGTTGGAGGCGGTCGCGTCGGACCGTCCCACGGCGTCGCTCGACCTCCGGCGGAGTGACCACCCGGTGGCGATCCCCGCGGTCGTCTCGGCCGACGCCGGCACGCGCGCCGCCCTGCTGTCGGTCATGCGGGACGTTCGCTTCCCCACGTCCCTGATGGCCATGTCGCCGCTCGCCACGGGTGTGGTCCGCCGCGGCCCACCGTTCCCTTCCGGCACCTAGCCCCTCGCTGCGGGTCGTCGGCCCCGGCGAGTCACGACGTATCGAAGGGGGATCCGGACATGACGACATCAGAGGTGTTGACCGAGCAAGCGCTGTCACTCGCGAGCGCAGGTGCGGTGGGTGAGGATGCCGTGCGCGAGCTGCTGACCGTGAGCGGGGAACGTCGCGTCGCCGTCGTTCGAGCGCGCCAATCGCTGCTCGCGCGCTCGGCCGAGCAGGCGGGGGACCCGACGACGACGCAGGCGGTCGAGCTGCTGGACGCGGTGCTCACCCGCCTGCCCGTCTAGATCGGGCCGGCAGATGGATACGCTACGCCGCCCCGAGATCCGCAAACCTGTCATCGGGTTCCGAGAGATCCTCGCGGACGCGCTGCTCGTCGTGGGGTTCGTCCTGATGGTGCTCGGGATCTATGAGATCGGCGGCCTGTTCAACCTCGGTGTGGGGTTCGCCGTCTTCTGGGTGGGCGCGATCGCGGCGCTCGCCGACATGCGCCGCCAGTCCGATGAACTCGAGGAGGCGTTCTTCCGCATCATCCAACCGTAGGCGTCATCGTCTACATCCACTTCGCGGGCCGGCGCACGGTCGGCGTACAGCCAGGGCTACCTCAGCGGCGGCGTCGAGACGGACGGCGCGCGAGGTGATCCACGCGACCGGACGCCGGGCGCGCGCCCGGTGGTCTGACGCCAGTCGTCACACGGAGCCGACCGGCGGAACGTCGATCACCTGAGGCGGCGCCGTGGCTTCCTGCTCGCGCTCCCAATCCCTGATCATCTCGGCGAACTTGACGACCAACGCGGCCCCGCCCCCCAGCTCGATCAGCTTGCCGATCGGCGTCCGGCGCAGCCACGGCATGCGCATCACGAGCGGGACGGAGATGATGAGCCCGGTGGCGACGATCTTGCGGAGTCGCCGGCCGCTCGGCGAGTCGAGGAACGCCAGCAGCTCCTCGACGGTGGTGTCGATCCGGTCCGCCATCTCCTGCATGCGCGCGTTCACGGGAGCACCCTACCCAGAACCCGCGTTTCCATGCGCGGACCGCTCGCATGCCGAGGCGGCCCAGGCTCGTTGGCGGAGGCGGACGGGAATCGAACCCGCCTGGGAGCTCGCGCCCCCACAACGGTGTTGAAGACCGCGGGGCCCACCAGGAACCCTGACGCCTCCGCCGAGCAGGTTACCGGGGTTGGCTGGTTGCGGTGGGTCTCGACGACTTACCGGTTCCTTTACCCGACCTTGTCCAGGGGCTGAGGGCGGTCCGGGCAAGCTCTCCGTAGTACCAACGATGCGCGCGGTGAGACATCGGAGAGCGCGCCGACGAAGGAGGGATCCACGATGAGGATGCGGAACATGATCGTGACGGGCGCGGTGGTCGTCGCGTCGCTGCTGATGGTTGCGCCGGCGGCACAGGCCGGCGGTGGCGGTGGCGGGAGCGACGAGGTCATCACCCGGGGCAGCTGCTCCGGACGGACCGACTGGAAGCTGAAGGTCAAGCCCGACAACGGCCGGTTGGAGCTGGAGTTCGAGGTCGACTCGAACGTGAACGGCCAGTCGTGGAACGTCCGCATCAAGCAGAACGGCAACCGGATCTTCGCCGGCACCCGCGTCACGCAGGGCCCGAGCGGATCGTTCGAGCTGAAGCGGCGTCCGAACGACGCGGCGGGAACGGACCGGTTCGTGGCACGCGCGACCAACCCGTCGACCGGCGAAACGTGTGTCGGTCAGGTGTCGATCTGACGCATCCCGATGTGCAGCTCCATCACCTGGAACTCTAGTCCGCGATGGACTAGAGTTCCTGGTCTGTTCCAGACTAGTGAGACAGCTCGGGGAGGTCGTCGTTGAGGACGTCGAAGGTGGAGGTCGTGGTGTTGGGGCTCCTCGCGGAGGAGCCCCTCTATGGATACGACCTGCTCGAGCGGTTGCGCTCGCGCAGCATGGGCTTCTGGGTGGAGGTCGGGAAGGCGTCGGTGTACCAGACGCTCCGCCGATTGGAGCGTGACGGCTCGGTCGGGGGTCGCTCGCAGGAAGGTCCCGAGGGTCCCGATCGTCGCGTGTATCGCATCACTCGGGCAGGCAGGGAACGCCTGCAGCGCGGCCTCTCGGAGCGGGCGGCCGCGCTCGAGCCCTACGAGACCGACGGTGGGTTGGCCCTCGGCTTCATCCACCTGCTCCCGGCGGCCGACGCGCGAGCGGTCGTGGACGAACGCGAGGCGGCGGTCCGCGATCTGTTGGACGCGCTCAAGACCGAGCGAACCCGTACCGCCGCCGACAAGGGCGCCGGGCGCTCCGTCTCGACGGCGATGCTGGACCGTCAGGCGTCGTTCGCCAAGGCGGAGCTCGCGTGGATCAAGGCGTTCCGCACGGAGCTCGGGCGGATCCGCCGGTAGCGGTGGCGGGAGCCAGGAATACCGACGGAACATCAAGTGAACGCGCAGGTCAGCCGAGGTGTGGTGTCGGGGACCCTCGATAGGATGCGATGAGATGGAAGCGGCGTTCTTCGATCTGGACAAGACGATCATCTCGCGGTCATCGTCGCTCGCCCTGTCCCGGCCCTTGTATCGCGCGGGCATGGTTTCTCGCGGTCAGCTCCTGCGCGGTGCGTACGCGCAGCTCGTGTACCTGTTGGTCGGGGCGGACGAGAACAAGATGGAGCGACTCAAGGAGGGCATGCTGGCGCTCACCAAAGGGTGGGACCGCTCGCAGATCGAACATCTCGTGCAGGACGTCTTGCTCGACGTGATCGACCCGTACGTCTATCAAGAAGCTCTCGATCTGATGGACCTGCATCGCAGCGAGGGCCGCCGCATCTACATCGTGTCGTCGTCTCCCGAGGAGATCGTCCGGCCGCTCGCGCGGCACTTCGGCGTCAGCGGTGTGATCGCGACACGCGCGGAGGTCGGCGACGACGGCCGCTACACCGGCGATCTCGAGTTCTACGCGTACGGCGAACAGAAGGCGGAGGCGATCGACGCGATCGCATCACGGATGGGGATCGACCTGTCACGGTCGTACGCGTACAGCGACTCCATCACCGACCTCCCGATGCTCGAGATCGTGGGCGAGCCGGTAGCGGTGAACCCGGACAAGGATCTCCGCAAGATCGCCGAGGAACGCGACTGGCAGATCCGCGACTTCCGCAGGCCGGTGCGGTTGCGTTCGCGGATCGCATCGGCGGTTCCCACGCCGAAGCCGTCGATCGTGGCCGCGGTGGGGGGCGTCGCCGTGGCGGCGGTCCTGGTCTGGGTCGTGTTCCGGTCGCGCAACGCGGGCCGTCGCCGACGCGCCTGACCCGTCATCCCGCGCCGCCGTCGCCCCGCGCGTTGCGGATCCGGGATACCGGGTGTAGCGTCGGGACAGCCTCTTCGGAGGCTCGAGGGGAGCAGAACCCACGCGCGAGTCACGCCGCGGGAGGCATGCTCAGGACCCGGGGGCGCGTTGCCACCCGGCTCCCGAGCACGTGAGACATGCGCCTGATACCTGCTCCCCTCGACTATGGCCTCCGGTGTGACCTCCTGCCCTACGGTCTGACCGGCTTGCTGAGGTAGCCGAAGTGCTTCCCGTCCGGGATGATCAGGTCGCCGCCCCAGCCGAAGCCCCAGGCCTTCATCACCCCGACGAGTCCGGGATCCTGCACGGGGGGAGACCCGGTCCGGTTCGTGTCCGCGTTGACGTCGACGGCCGCGCCCCACGCGTTGAGCGAGATCGACCCCGAGAGCGACGACGGATCGAACCGGGCCACGAAACATCCGTCGAACGAGTGGATCGTCGACTCCAGACCTTGCGCCACCAGATCCTTCATGGCGCCGCGGAGCTGCGGGAGGAGGCGTTCGTTGCAGGCCACGCGCCCGAGCACGGGGATGGTGACCGTCACGATGTGGTCCTGCACCCACGTCGGATCGACCTCGACCCCGGACTCGGACGTTGGGCGGCCGGCCCACTCGCCGAACCGACGCTTGACCAACGCCGGCGGGAGCGTGTCGTCGTCTGCGCGGAGGTACGTGGTCTCGCCTGGCGCACGGACCTGCACCACGGGATAGAGGAGGCCGGGCGGGAGCACGGCCCGGAACCGCTTCTCGAGCTGCTGGCTGGACGGCTGCAGACCGGCGGACGGCTGGAACAGCATGTACCGGTTCTGCGTGACGCCGATCGTGCCGCCCGTCGCCCGGTCCACCACGACCTCGGCGGCTCCCACGAGCTCGTCGGGAAGGACCCCGATGACGGTCACGCTCGAGCCCCCCTCGAACCGCATCACGCTCCCCGGTCCGAGGTGGCGGAGCTTGGCCGATGTCTGTCCCAAGATCGCCTGTCCCTCGAGGAGGTTCCCCACGATCGCTCGCGTCTCCGGAGGCAGGAACCGCGCATACGGTTTCGGGTCGATGGCGATCGCGTCGATCGGGATCATGTACGGCGCGGGTGGTTCGTCGATCAGGTTCCCGTCCGCGTCCGACGAGCTGGTCATCCAGATGGTGTCGGAGGCGACCACGGCGAGCTTCCCGACCGTGGGGAGCCGTGCGATCGTGGCCCCGTACGCGGGTGGCAGCCCGTCGGGGACCCACGCGAGATAGGCGTCGACGACGGGACCCGGTTCGGGTTGCGGCGACGTCGGCGTGGCGGAGGCGGATGGACTGGCCGCAGCGTCGGCTTCATCGGCGTGGCGCATCAGGGAGACCAACACCGATCCGGAAACGAATACGCCGAGGAACGCGGCCATCCCGGCGATCAGCGCCCGTCGTTGCAACGATCACTCCCTCGGTTCCTCTCGGCTCGGCCGAGTGTAGGCGGCGAGGGCGGGTCTCGCGAGGGAACCGCTGCGGCGGCTAGCCGTGTGCTGCCGGATGCTCCAGTCGATCGGCGAGTCGCTCGGCGCGTTCGGCCGCCTCGACGGGACGGCCCGCGGAAACCGCTCGCGAGATCCGCACCAGCTCGCGCTCGACCCCGGCCTGGATACGGTCGGGCGAGCTCCTGACCAGCGGATCCAGCCGGCTCACCGCGAGTTCCAACCGATCGACCGGCGTGGCGGGATCGCGGCGGGCGCGGTAGTCATCGAGCGAGATCACGTTCCCCATGACGCCACCATAGGCCAGGGGTCTGACAAGGTCAGGGAACGGCGACCACCGTCCAGGTCCGAGAGGCCGTGATCGAGACGTTGCCCGCCCTGTCCTGCACGTACACCTGGAACGTGTGCGTGCCGTCCAGCAGCCCGACGTACACGGCCGGGGTGAGGCACGGCGAGAACTCCGCGTCGTCGAGCGCGCAGAACAACGTCCCCGGCTCGCTCTGCCAGATGTCGAACGCGGCGGTCGTCTCCGTGGTGACCGCGCCCTCTTCGGGGATGCCGGTCAGCAGCAAGCCCGGCGGGATCGTGTCCACGTCCCAGCGATACGTCAGTGGCTCCGAGCGGTTCATCGCCGCGTCGAACCCCCAGACCCGCAGCCGATGAGGGCCGTCGGGCAACGGACCGATCGTGAACTTGTCGTCGCACGGCATCACGGCCGATCCGTCGAACGAGCACAGGTACAGCGCGGGGTCGGTCTTCGACCACAAGCGGAACACCGTCTCGGGCACGGACGTGAACCGATCGGGGGATCTCGCGAGCTTGATCCGCGGCGGACCGATGTCGACGGTCCACACCACCTCCGTTTGCCCGACGTTGCCGAGCGGGTCCGACGCCGTGATGCGCACGGTGTGCTCGCCCTTCTTCACGCCGGTGACGGTGAACCTGCCGTTCGAGCAATCGCGCGAGCGTCCGCCGTCGAGCCGACACGTGATCGGGCCATCGACCGCCTCCGAAGCCACGAAACGGATGTCGGCGTCGCGCGATGAGGTGGGGCTGACGGGCCGGTCCGCCGTCACGAACGCGGGCCCGATGGTGTCGATATGCACGAGCCATTCCGCCGGCGGGGCACTCCACACCTGGGTCTGCGGGTCGCGTGCCCTGACCTCGAAGCTCCAGCGTCCATCAGCCAGTCCCGAGTAGCTCGAGCCGGACGCCGGATCGCACGGACCCCAGTCGGACACCGGCTCGCCGACGAGCGAGAGCCGGCATTCGAACGAGGCGTTCGCGGCGGTGCTCGAGAACGAGAACGCGACGTCGCCGCCGACCTGCGCCGCAGGGGGATGGGATCCGATCGCGACGGCCGGGCCGCTCGACGCGATCGTGAAGCTCCGGCTCGCCGGAGTCCTGTCCACGTTGCCGAACTCATCGATCCCGGCCACCTCGAACAGGTAGTCGCCGTCGGCCAGACCGCCGAACGCCTCCGCCTGCGGGCCGCAGGTGTGCCACGTGCTCGGAGCGCTATCCCGAGTCAGGCGGCAGCGGTACGTGGAGAAGCGCGACGGCGAGAAGAACGTGAACGCCGCCATCCGGCTGGGCGGCGCTCCCGACGGCCAGGGACCGGTCACGATCGTCGTCCCGAGAGCGGGACGGAGCAGCGCCGACAGCTTCGTCTCCATGTCGGCAACCGTGGCGGGCGACCCGGATGAGCCGATCAGGTTGTGCAGCTCGGACGGATCCGTCTCGAGGTCGAACAGCTCGCGGTCGCCGGTGTCGTAGCTGACGTACTTGTCGCGCGCCGTCACCACGCCCCAGTAGCCGGCGACCCGCGTCGTCTGGGCGACGAACGACAGGCCGGAGCACGGGACGGAACCCACGTTGACGCCCCGGCAATGTTCGATGAGCAGAGCCGAACGGACGCTCTTCGTGGAGCCGTCGAGCAAGGGGACCAGCGATCGACCGTCCGCCTGCCACGGGAACCCCGCGACCGCCGCCAGCGTCGGCGCGATGTCCACGTTCGAGACCAGGGCATGAGACGTGAACGCGGTGGTCGCGGGAAGCGTCGCGGGATAGCGGATCACCATCGGGACACGGACGGACCCTTCGTACGCGTTCTCCTTGCCGAACCGTCGGTGCTCGCCGAACAGGAATCCGTTGTCCGACAGGTAGATCACGAGCGTGTCGCGGGTTCGGTCGCCGAGGCCGCTCAAGATCGTCGCTATGGAGTCGTCGAGCGACCGGACGCCGTGCGCCATCCGCGTGTACCGGAAGTCGGCTTTCGCGATCTCGCGCTCGGTGAGTGGCGGCCGGCGTGCGTACACCGGCGAGCTGTCACGCATGGTGTCGTCGTCGAACGCCGGGTCGCGCGGCGGGGTGATGGTCATGGAGTCGTACCGAGGATCGTCTGACGGCATGTGCGGCGAGGTCGGCGAGTACATCGCGAAGAACGGCTGGTCCTCCGGCGTGGATCGCACGAACGACACGAGCTGATCCGCCAGGATGTCGGTCTGGTAGCCCTGGTAGCTGGCCCACTCGCCGTCCACATTGATCAATGGGTCGATCATGGAGTACGTCGACGGGAGGGGCGTACCGACACACGCCCATCGGTCGAACTCGGGGCGTGGCGTGCACGGCCAACTGTTCAAGTACTTGCCGGCGAGCATCGTGCGGTAGCCGACGTCGTGCAGCGCTTCGACGATCGTCGGTCGTTCGAGGGGGACGGTGTTCGCGTCGACGCCCGTGTGGTGTTCGTACAGGCCGGTGATGATCTGCGAGCGCGACGGGCAACAGAGCGACGTGTTCACGTACGCACGCTTGAACAGCACGCCCTGATCGACCAGCTGTGCGTACACGCTCGGCATGAGCGCCGGCGTGAAGTCGGACCACGCCTGGTCGTCGCTGATCAACAGCAGGATGTTCGGGCGTTCCGGGTCGGCCGCCCGGGCGATCGGGGTGGTCGTGGTGTCGCCCGCCCGGGCGCGTGGAGCCTCCGCACCGGATGCCGCCGCTGAGACCGCCAGCGCACAGCACACCAACGCGATCAACCGCCGGACCATGAACCCCCCAATCGGGCCGCCGACCGGAGCGTCCGGCCGACGTAGGCCCCGAGTCTCCGGGTGCGCGGGCCGTCCGTCAACGCAACCGGGAGAAGGGCGGGAAATCCCCGCCGGAGATGTAACGGATGGCATGGACGGCACCACAACATGCCCGTCGGATCGGACCAGCAAGGAGGAGGGAACATGCAGAACGGAAGCATGGAAAGGTCGGGGGCCGTCTACGTGCAGACGAACGAGCCCGACAACCACGTGATCGCTTTCGCTCGCGGCTCGGACGGCGGCCTGATGGAGCAGGGTCGCTACGCGACCGGAGGCAAGGGTGACGGGATGCCGCACCTGACGTCGCAGGGCTCGGTCATCCTGACCGGGGACGGTCGTCACCTGCTCGTCGCGAACGCGGCGAGCGACGATGTCACGATCCTCCCGGTGAACGTGGACGGGCTCGGTGCCGCCACGGCGGTGCCCACGGGTCCCGCGCCCAAGAGCATCACGGAGCACGCCGGCGTGATGTACGTCCTCAACACCGGCGCACCGAGCGTGACCGGGTTCCGCATGACGGAAGGTGATCTGTCGCCGATCGCCGGCTCCGAGCGGACCCTCGCGATGAACGCGGATCCGGCGCAGGTCGGCTTCTCGCCGGACGGCTCGACGCTCGTCGTCACCGAGCGCGGGACCGACGCGATCACCTCGTTCGCGGTCGGCGCGGACGGATCGCTCGGCGAAGCGACATCCGTGCCGTCATCGGGGCCCACACCGTACGGCTTCGCGTTCACGAGCGGCGGTTCCTTGATCGTGACCGAGGCGTTCCGTGCCGAGAAAGGCGCGGCGGCGGCGTCCTCGTACACCGTCGGCGGGGGTTCGGTGACACCGGTGACAGCCTCGGTCGGCAACGGCCGAAGCGAGATCTGCTGGGCCGTGGTGACCCCCGACGGCCGATACGCGTTCACCACGAACTTCGCCGACGGAGCCGTGTCGCGCTACGCGATCGGGACGAGCGGCGAGCTCACGCTGGAGGAGGCCGTCGCAGGGACCGCGGTCGAGGGGATGACCGGGCTCCGCGACGAGGACCTGACCGCCGACGGCCGTTTCCTCTACGCGATCGACGCCGATGCCCGCCGGGTGTTCGGCTGGTCCGTCGCCGGCGACGGCACGCTGGCAGCGGTGGGCTCGTGGGACGGCATCCCCGCATCCGTCGCGGGACTGGCCGCGAGCTAACGGGATCGGAAGGAGCGATCGTGCGACTCGAGCCGCTCTACCGCGTGACGTTCACCACGCCGGAGAGCTGGAGCGTGGAGCTCGAGGGCACGACCGGGACCGAAGGACAGAGTTTCCTGATCGCCGAGGGGCGCTCCGAGGGGCGCCTCTCGGCGAGGTACCGGGCAGCGAACTTCCCCCGCCGCCGCACCGATGGCGCGCTCACGCCCGACTTCCGCGGCGTGTTGGAGACGGACGACGGCGCGACCATCCTGTTCTCGTGGAGCGGGCTGGCGCGCAACGGTTCCGGAGGGATGCGCGAGTTGGTGGGATGCATCACTCACACGAGCGACGACGAGCGCTACCGATGGCTCAACGATCGGGTGGGTGCCGTGGCCGGCGAGGTACGACCTCGTACCGACGGCGAGGGGTACGACGTGGTGATCGACGTCGCCGAACTGATCTGGGAACCGACGACCTGAGCGGGAGAACGGCTAGGCTCTTGCGCCGTGACCGAACCGACCCTGCTGGCATCGTCCGAGGACCTGGCGCTCGTGGAACGCCTGCGGGCCGGCGACGAGGACGCGTTCATGATGCTCGTCGAACAGCACCAGGCGATGATGTTGCGGATCGCCCGGATGTACGTGTCGTCGCAGGCCGTCGCCGAGGAGGTCGTGGGGGACGCGTGGCTCGGGATCCTGCAAGGGCTGGACACGTTCGAGGGGCGCTCGTCGCTGCGGACGTGGATGTACCGGATCCTCGCCAACATCGCGAAGACGCGTGGCGTGCGCGAGGGCCGGAGCCAGCCGTTCTCGGCGCTCATCGACGAGGACGACGGGGCGTCCGTCCCCGAGTCGTGGTTCCGGGCGCCGGATGATCGCTGGCCGGGCGGCTGGACGACGTTCCCGAACGACTGGCGCGGCGTCCCGGAGGACCGCCTGCTCGCCGGTGAGACGCTTCGCGTGGTGGGGGAGGCGATCGACGAGCCTGCCGCCCCTCCAGGCCGAGGTGATCCGGTTCCGCGACGTGCTGGGATGGACCTCCGAAGAGGTGCGTAACGTTCTCGACCTCTCGGAGACCAATCAACGGGTGCTGTTGCATCGGGCGCGCGCGCGCGTCCGTCGCGCGGTCGACGAGTATCTGGAGAAGGGACAGCAGGAGTGAGCGGAGGAGACATGACCTGCAAGGAGGTCGTCGAGATCGTCTCCGACTACCTCGAGGACGCCCTCTCCGCCCAGGACCGCGCGCGGTTCGAAGCGCATCTGGCGGGTGCGCCGGCTGCACCACGTACGTCGAGCAGATGCGCGAGATCGATCCGCCTGACCGGCATGCTGACCGAGGAGCAGGTTCCCGCCGAGCATCGCGAACGCCTCCGTCAGGCGTTCCGTGACTGGAAGGCGAGCTGACCCTCGGGCGCCGTCCGTCTCGCACCATCTCCGAGCGGATCGCGACGACAGACCCCCGGAGCGCGAACGTTCCAACAGGTGCGTGCGATCAACCGGTGGCGGCTGGCGCCCTGCGGTACTCGAAGTGGTTGCCGTCGGGGACGATGAACGTGCCGCCCCAGATGAAGCCGAAGCGTGCCATCGTGCGCACGAGGCGCGGGTCCTGGTCGGGAGGCTGACCGTAGGCGTTCCCCGAGAAGTTGCAGTCGAACGCGATGCCCCAGGCGTGGTGAGAGAGCATCGCCGTCGGGTCGCGGTTCACGAATTTCGGCGCGAAGCAGCCGTCGTATGAGTCGATCAACCCGCCGAGGCCCCGGCGATCGAGCGAGGACATCGCGTCTCGCAGCTGCGGCACGAGCGCTCGGTTGCACGTGACCCTCCCCAGGAGCGGCACGCTCACGGTCACGATGTGCGTTCGCACCCAGGCGGGATCGACGTCCAGGTAGCCCGGACGTCCCGGTGACGGACGCGCGGCGAACTCGCCGAACAACGTCTTGATCATCACCGGCGGCAACACCGCGTCGCCGGAACGGAAGAACGGTGTCTCCCCGGGGGCACGCACCTGCACGCGGCGATAGATGCCGAGATCGGCCGGGAGCAACGGACGGAGGCGTGCGCGAAGATCGGTGGAGGTCACCGAACCACCACCACGCGGTTGCAGCAGCAGGTAGCGGTCGCGATGGACGCCGATCGACTCGCCCGTCTCCTTCGAGACCAGGAGCTCGGCCGCGCCGACCAACTCGTCGGGCAGGACGTCGGCGATCCGGATGCGCGCGCCGCCCTGGAACGCGAGCACCGCGCCGGGTCCGAGTCCGCGGAGCGCGGCCGACGTCGCCCCCAAGACCCCCTGGCCGTCCGCCAGCGCCGCGACCACCGCTCGATCCGGTGGCGGCAGGAACGCCCCGAACGACCGAGGCGTGACGGCCGCGGCGTCGATCGGCAGTGCGTACGGCCGCGCCGGGTGATCGACCAGCGCCCCGTCCGGCGACCACGACCTGGTCATCCACACGTTGTCCTCGGCCACCGACGTGACGCGGTCGATCGCCGGGAGGCCGGCGACGGCGCGGGTGAAGCCCAGTGGCAGCCCGCCGGGCACCCAGGCCAGGAACGTCGCCGGTGCCTCTGGTTGCGTCTGGGCGGGTGTGGGCGCGTCCGGCGTATCGACCGGCGCGTCGAACACCTGCTCGCCGCGGCTCTGCACCGCCAGCGTCAGCGTGGCGCCGAGGATCAGACCGACCACCAAGCCGGCGAGGACCTTCGGGACGTTCCTCACGGAACCGCCTCCGCCACAACGGCGTGGAACCGCGACGCGAGGTCGAGCATGCTCGCGAGATCGGCCGTGCCCTCGAGCGAGATGTAGGCGCCGTCCGCGATCCATTCCAGCTGCCCGCGGCCGGGCGTCCAGCGCACCCGTGTCCCGCCGAGGTCCACCAAGGACTGGTCGGCGGACGACGCGGGCGGGAGCATCTGTCCGGCACGCACGTGCAGGACGATCGGCCCGCCGGCCGCGTCGCTCTCACGTTGGCGGAACACGAACGTCACGCCGACCACGTCGCCGTCCGCGATGTCGGATTCGACCTCCGCGCTCGCCATGACGTATCCGTTCGGCAGTGCACGGGGGAGCTCCACGGGGATCGGCGACCGTGAGAGCGCGTCCTGGGGGGTGACCTGCTCGACCGAGATGCCGGAGCCGGTGAGCGTTCGCCAGGCGTCGGGCCGGGCTTCGCCTCGGATCGGGAGTGTGGACGCCAGCGCCAGGAGCTGGGCCCGAGGGAGGTTGGATTCGAGGAACACGTTGGTGTTCGAGGCGTGGATCGCGAGCCGGCGGCCGATCCCGTCGCCCGCCGGCTCGTAGTAGGCGACGCCGCCGGTCGCCAGGCTCACCTGTTGCGCCGCCTGTCCCACGGGGCCGAATAACGTGGTGCCCGACCAGTCGGGTCGTTCGCCGATGCGCACGTACGCCATGCCGTCCGTGTAGAGGAGGACGGATCGCGGCGTGTCGGGATCGGTTCCGGGCGGGACGACGGCCGACGACAGCATCAGATCCCCGGGTGCGGTCGGCGTGACGGGCAGGTAGCCGACCCGCCGTGGGAACGGCCTCGAGCGGGACGGTGTCCGCCCGCGTCCATCCGGGGACGTCGAACGTCGCCGCGTCGGGCGCGTCGCGCTCCACCGACGTGAGGCGCACGTCGAAGATCGGCCGGGTGCTCGGCTCGCGTGGCAGACCGAACCGGAGCTCCCACGGCTGACGCGACGGATCGGTCGACGGATAGACCGTGTAGCGCAGCGGGAACCAACCCGACGCATCCAGCCACAGGTCCACGCGGTCGTCGCTGAAGAACGGACGCCACGTCCCACCGAGCTCGAGGAACGGGAACAGCGCGTGCGCACGTGCGAACGTCAGCCGCACCCGGATCGCGTCGCGTCCCGCGACGCGATCCGTCCCCACCACCTGGATGCCGTCCGCCGACGAGAACGTCGTCAGCGGCAGCACCAGATCAGCGGGGGCGGGCGCCTGCACGGAGTACGCGGATCGCTTCGTGATCGTGGTCCGCGTGGGCGGGCACCCACCCGCCGGGAGATCGGCCGGACATCCGGTCGCGCCGGACCGATACGTGGATGAGCCGGCGGCGATGAACGTCAGGTTCGTCGGCGTCCAGCGCGCCGACGGATAGGTCGTCTCGTCGTGCACGTCCAGCCGGAACCGCAGCGGTGCCAGGAATGCGACGTCCATCCGCAACCGTCGCTCGGGCACGTCGGGCGACAAGCCGTGTTCCGTGATCGCGAACGTGGCCGCGAACGCGTCGAGGGACGGGGCGGCTCGCTGGATGTCCATGACGACGGTCGCGGCAGCGATCGGCCGCGTGCTCGGACGCTGCCACGGTCCGCCGACCACCACGCTGCCCGCCATGAGTCCGGCGAGCGTGGCCGCGATCAACGGCGTGAGGCGACGTCGCGTGCTCGAGCGTGGGCGCACGGTCGTCGGCAGCATCAGCGGGGCGTTCGCCGAGCGACTCGGATGCGACGCGCGCCATGATCGTCCCCACCAGGTCCGGGACCGGCTCCGCCAGCCGCACCCGCAGGGACGTCCGCAGGCGGAGCGCGTTCGCCTCGAACGCCCGGCACCGCGTGCACGTGGTGATGTGCTCGTCGACGGTCGCTCCGACGCGATCCGGTGCTCGCTCGCCGTCGAGCCGGTCGGAGAGGACGGCCTGCGCCCGGTCGCAGTTCATCGGGCGGCCTCCTCGTCCTCGAGGGCGCGGCAGAGCGCCTGACGCGCCCGGAACATCCGGCTCTTCACGGTGCCCACGCGGACGTTCTGGATATCGGCGACCTCCTGGTGCGACAGACCGAGGACCTCGACGAGCAGGAACGTCTCGCGGTGCTCCGCCCCGAGCGTGCCGAGCGCCGCGTCGATCTCCGAGCGGACCACGGCATCGGCGACGCTGCTGGCACGCTCGGGACGGGCGTCCTGGTCGACGACGGGATAGTGCTGCTTGCGGGACGCGTCGATCGCACAGTTCCGGGCGATGCGGAAGAGCCACGACGAGAACCGGGTCTCGCCGCGGTAGCCGCCGATGAACCGGAACGCGCGGAGGAACGCCTCCTGGGTCACGTCCTCGGCGGCCGTCCGGTCGCGTGTCAGGTGACGCGCGAACCGATAGACCTCGGCCTGGTAGGCGCGAACCAGCTCCTCGAACGCCGGCAGGTCACCCTGGCGCGCTCGCGCCAGCGTTCGAGGATCGGGCTCCTGCACTCGCTCTCCCCTTCGATCCCTCGGCGTTCCCAGCCTATGCCCCCAGCCGGCAGCCGGTTCCCCGGGCCAGGAAGAGCAGACCGACCGAAGGCCGGGAAGGTTCCGCGAAGGGGGAGCGGGTCTAGGCGGAGACGCGGACCGACGTGACGGGTGCGAGGTGCTGATGCACCGAGTACCACGATGCTCCCGCGTCGGCCGAGCCGAACACCTCACCCGAGGTGGCCCCGAAGAACAGCCCGAGCGGCGTGCCGCCGTCGTGACCGAACGCCTGCCGCAGGATCGTGAGGTAGGCATCGTCCGACGGCAGCCCGTCTCCCCGCGCGATCCAGCTCCCGCCCGCGTCGCGCGTCTCGAACACCCGTACCTTCCCTTCGGGCGTGACCCGGTCGAGGTCGGCCGTCAGCGGGATCACGTACGCGTTGTCCGGATCGGACGGATCGATCGTCAGCGGGAACCCGAAGCCCGACGGGAGTCCCGAGGCGATGTCGTTCCACGTCTCGCCGGTGTCGTCGGACCGGTAGACGCTGCCGTGGAACTGCAGGAACAGGCGTTCGGGCCGCTGGGGCGCACGATGCATGTTGTGCACGCAGAGCGCGTGCGTGTTCTCCTGCTCGTCCTCCGGCACGTACAAGGGGACCAATCCTTTGTAGCCCGTGCGCCACGTCTCGCCGCCGTCTTCGGACAGCCAGACGCCCGCCGCCGAGATGCCCACCGCCAGTCGCTGCGGATCACCCGGCCAGGGACAGATCGAGTGCAGCGCGAGGCCGCCGGCGCCGGGGTTCCATTCCGGCCGCGTCGGGACGTTCCACAGGCTGCGGTTCAGCTCCCACGTGGCGCCCGAGTCGGTGCTGGTGAACAACGCGGCCGGCGCGACGCCCGCGTACAACACACCGTCGGCCTCGCCGGGCTGCACGATCCAGATGCGATCGAGCGACGTGTCCGGGATGTCCTCGGGGAACGCCGGGCCTTTCGCCTGCTCCCAATCGCCGGTGGGATCGTCCGTGTACATCAGCCGTGGCCCGTAGAACCCGGACGTCACCGATGCGAAGTACCGGCCGGTGCGCGGGTCGCGCGTGCCGTACTCCACCACGTCGCCGGGGAACGCGCGCGCGGCGATGTCGAACGGCTCGCCGGGCTCGCCTCGCAGGACGAACAGCCCCTTCTTCGACCCCACCAGCAGTTCGGTCATGATCAGCTCCCTCCGGAGATCGACGGCAAGACGTGGACGCGCGCATCGGCCGACACGGAGGTGTCCGCGCGACCGCGCTCGCCGTTCACGAACACGTTGACATGGCGGCGGATCGTGCCGTGCTCGTCCAGCACCCAGCCCTCCAGGCGCGGATACCGCCGCTCCAGCTCTCGGAGCACCTCGCCCAAGGAGTCGCCGGGGAGGTCGAGCTGCCCCTGCCCGTCGGCGCGGTCCTTGAGCGGCGCACGCAACATCACCACCGCCATCGCGAGCAGTCTAGGTCGACGAGGCGACACGGACACCTGCGGTTCCTTGCCCTGTCCTCGTGACCGGCGCACCGCTCCTAGGCGCCGGCCGACCCGAGCTGGCGTTCGAGGTCCCCGCCGAGCAGGTCGGCGATCTCCGCGAGCGCGGGAGCCGCATGGAGCGGACGCAACACGTCGCGTGCCTCGACGAGCGCGTCCGCCGCCTCGTCCCGGCGGTCGAGCTCGAGCAGGCAGCGGGCGGCGCCGATCAACGTGAGACCAAGCTCCAATCGGAAGCCGTGCGCGCGCCACTGGCTGACCGAGAGCTTGTAGCCCATGAGCGCGTCGTTCGTGAGCCCACGCGCCTCGGCGACGACCGCCCTTGCCGTCATCAGGCTCACGCGGTGGCGCTTCGTCCGTGCGTCGGCGTGATCGGGGATCAGTCGCTCGGCCAGGTCGACCTCGCCGAGCGCGACCAACGCTCTCGCGGCGATCGGAGCGAACAACGCGCGGAAGTTCGGCGATCTCGCCGTGAGCTCGGCGAACGTGTCGATCCCCCGGAGCGCTCCGGCGACGTCACCTTGCGTTCGGTGCGTCTCGGCGACCAGGAGCGCCGCGGGCGCTCCGAACTCCCCGCCGAACGGCGTGGCGAACTCCAGGAGCGCGTCGGCGACCTCGGCCAGTCCCTCGGACTCGCCGCGGCGGAGCCGCACCCACGACTCGAAGATCGACGCGTACGCCGCGAGCTCGGTCCGTTCCCCGCGCGGCAGGATCCACGCTTGGATCTCCTTGCTGATCGCCAGCACCTCGTCCCAGCGACCCAGGTCGAACAGCGTCTCGAGCTGGCCCATCCGCGCCATCTGCGCCAGGCCCGCGAACCCGCGCGTCTCGGCGGCGCGTTGCGACTCGCGCCAGACCTCGAGCGCCGCAGCCGGCCCGTCCCGGAACCACAGCTGGAACGCGTAGTTGGCGCGTGCCAGCGCGATCACCTGTCCGAACCCGTGCTCCTCCCCGAGGCGGATCGCTTCCCGCAGGTCGTCCAGGCCTCGCTCGTCGCCCAACTCGCACCGCGCCGCGCCGCGGAACTGCAACGCCCGCGCGTACTCATCCTGCAGACCGAGCCGGGTCGACAGCTCGAGCGTCTTCTCCGCCCACTCCAGGCACTCCGCGTTGCGATCGCTGGAGAGCAGCTCCCCGGTCTGGCGGGAGTAGATGCGCGCGAGCTCGCGGCTGGGCGGCTCGCGTTCCAGGACCTCGATCGCCTCGCTCATCAGTTGCTCCGTGCGGGCCCGCTGACCCCGACGCGCATGCGTGCGAGCGAGCAGGCCGAGCGCCTCGCCCAGGCCGAGGGTGTCGCCGATCGCGCGGTAGCCGGCGATCGCGGCGAGGTAGAGCTGCTCTCCTTCCTCGTAGTCGCCGCGCGCTTCGGCCATCTCCGCCGCGCGCGCTGCGGCGCGAGGGCGCTGGGGATCCTCGGCCGTCATCAGCTCCAGCGCCCCGCGGAAGTAGCCGGTCGCGCGGACGGCGTCGAGCGACGCGGCGCGCTCGCCCGCCAGCAGGAACGCGCTCGCCGCCTCCGCCTGCACGTCGGGCGCGATCGTCACGCCGGACGCGCGCGCCATGTCGATCGTCTCGGTGTAGTGGTACGCCAGCTCCTCGGCGAAGTCCGAGATGCGGTCGGCGACGGTCCCACGCAGCCAGCGCGCCACGCTCAGGTGTTTCAGCTCGCGTCCCGCGCGCGGGATCTGGCCGTACGCGACGTCACGGATCAGCGCGTGCCAGAACGTGTACTCGGTCTGGCCCTCCAGGGCCGAGGTGCGGTTGGGTCGCACCAGCTCGCGGCGGAGCACGTCCGCCAGACGGTCGCGGACCGACGGCTCGTCGCAGCCGCAGAGCGCGGCGAGCGCCCCCGACCAGAAGACCTTGCCCACCACCGCCGCGTCCTGAAGGAGCGCCTTGTCCTCATGGGGCAGCTGGTCCAGGCGAGAACCGATCAGCGCTTGCAGCGACTCGGGGACGGGGATGTCGTGCAGCTCGGCGACCGGACGGTCGCGGCTCTCGAGGTCGATCAGCCCGCGGTCGACCAGCAGCTGGATGAACTCCTCGGCGAACAAGGGGTTCCCGCCGGAACGTTCGATCAGCACGGCCTGTGTGGGTGCGGGAAGCACGGCGCGCTCGAGCAGCGACGAGACCAGTACCGCGGTCTCGCTGTCGCTCAGCGGCGGGAGCGCCAGACGGATCGCGTTGCGCCTGCCCTCGCCCCACTGCGGGTAGCGGTCGTAGAGCTCGGGGCGGGCAGCGCACACCACCATGAACGGCCGCTCGCCGTCGTCGATCAGGTGCTCGATGAACTCGAGCATCGGCTCGTCGGCCCAGTGCAGGTCCTCGAAGATCAGCACCAGCCGGCCCTCGTACGCCAGCGCTTCGACGAACCGACGCCACGCCGTGAACAGCTCCTCGCGCGGGACGTCGGCCGAGCCGGCGCCGGCGCCGATCAGCGGCGCGAGCCGGCTACGGATCCAGTCACGCTGCGCGGGATCGTCGACGACGGCGTCGACCGCTTCGGCGAGCTTCGCCCCTGCCTCCTCGGGATCGTCGGAGTCGAGGATGCCGGCCTGCGCCTTCACGATCTCGCCGAACGCCCAGAAGCCGACCCCGTCGCCGTACGGCAGGCAGCGTCCCTGCCGGAACCGGATCAGGTCGGGGAGCTCATCGATGAACGCGGAGAACTCGCGGATCAGTCGCGTCTTGCCCACGCCGGGCTCGCCGGTCACGGTGACGAGCTGCGGCGAACCGAGGCGTGCGAGCTGCTCCCGGTACTGCTCCATCGTGCGGAAGACCTGGCGGAGCGTGGCCGACTCGTCGGCGCGCCCAACGAACGTGGTCCGCTGCTGCTCGCGCGGGTCGACGCCGATCACGCTGCGCGCCCGGAGCGGCCGCCAGATCGCGAGCGGATCCGCCTTCCCTTTCACGGTCACCGGCGGGAGCTCTTCGTACTCGAAGACGCCGGCGGTCGCATGGTGCGCCGCCTCACCGACCACGATGGTCCCGCTGGGGGCGACGTTCTGCAGCCGAGATGCGGTGTTCACGACGTCGCCCGTCACGCTCTCCCCGATCTGCGGTCCCTGACCGAACGCGATGACGGCCTCGCCGGTGTTGATCCCGATGCGGACGGCAAGCTCCAGGCCCGGCTGCTCGATGTTGGCCTCCTCGACGTCGTCCAGGATCTGCAGGCCGGCGCGGATGGCGCGCTCGGGGTCGTCCTCATGGCCCATCGGGGCGCCGAACACGCCGAGCACCGCGTCGCCGATGAACTTGTCGACCGTGCCGCCGAAATGCTCGATCGTGCGTTTCAGCAGCGTGTGATAGACGCGGAGCATCGCCTTCACGTCCTCGGGGTCCGCTTGATCCGAACGTTCCGTGAACCCCACCAGGTCGCAGAACAAGACCGTGATGACCTTGCGCTCCTCGCCCATGGAAACGCTCGTGAGCGGCGACCCGCAGTTCAGACAGAAACGGGCGCCCTCGGGGTTCTTCGTTCCGCATCGGGGGCAGACGATCACGGCGTCGAGTGTATCGACGGGTTGGCTCGCGAGCGCCACCGCCGTCGGCCGACTGGGGGAGGGAGGAAAGACGTCGGATGGCCGACGCTCACCGTTGTCCTCCGGGTCTACGGTTGGGCCGCCCGGGGGATGAGAGGAGCGGACCATGGACGCCGATCTGGTGCTCGAAGGTGGAGGCGTGAAAGGCGTCGGTCTGGTGGGTGCGTACTCGGCGCTCAGCGACGCCGGATACACGTTCCACCGGATCGCGGGGACGTCCGCCGGGGCCATCGTGGGGGCGTTGATCGCGGCCGGCATGGGACCCGAGGACCTGAAGGACATCATGCGGACGGTCGACTACGGGCGGTTCCAGGACGAGGGCTTCATCGACCACCTGGGGTTGGTGGGCAAAGGGTTCTCGGTCCTGTTCGAGAAGGGGATCTACGAGGGGCACTACCTGGTCGAGTGGCTGGACCAGATCCTCTCGGCACTCGGCATGCGCACGTTCGGCGATCTGCGCATCGACGACCCCGACTCGTCGCTGCCGCCGGAGAAGCGGTACAAGCTCGTCGTCATGACATCGGACGTCACGCGGGGTCAGCTGGTGCGGCTGCCGTGGGACTACCCGCGCTACGGCCTGGAGGCCGACGACCAGTTGGTGGCCGAAGCCGTGCGCGCCTCGATGTCGATCCCGTTCTTCTACGAGCCGCTCAGGTTCACCGGCCGCGACGATCTCGGCAAGCCGGTGCAGTCATACATGGTGGACGGCGGCATGCTCTCGAACTTCCCCATCGAGGTGTTCGACCGCACCGACGGGAAGCCGCCTCGGTGGCCCACGTTCGGGATCAAGCTCTCCGCGCGGCCCGCCGCTCCGGTGCTGGAGCGGTTCGACGTCGACGGAGCGTTCGGTCTGGCGCGTGCGATGGTCGGCACCATGACGAACTTCCACGACCAGATGCACATCGACGACCCGGCCGTCCTCGCGCGAACGATGTTCGTCGACACGGGTCGCGTGAAGGCGACCGACTTCGACATCGACGAGCCCACGCAGGACATGCTGTTCACGAACGGTCTCGCCGGCGGGAACGAGTTCCTGAAGTGGTGGGACTTCGACGCGTACGTGCAGGAGTTCCGCAGCGGGGACACGATCGATCTCACCGAGCACGAGACGTCGATCGACGCCGGCTGAGGCTGGGCCGGAGACGAGGAAGGACACGAACATCGTCAGCCGTTCGGTCCAGGGGTTCCTGCCGAGCACATCCGGCTTCCACTTCCCGAACGCGTTCCCGCACGTGCCGGTCCGCCGCATCGGCATCCCCGGCGTCGTCAGCCTCCCGATCGGGGACGCGTCGAACGGGTTGTGCGGTGGCATGGCGTTCGCCGCGCGCGACTACTTCGAGGCGGGGAAGCCACCACCCGGAGACGCCGGCGCACCGGCTGCGGGTCAGCTGTTCGACTACATCGTCGATCGGCTGTTCGACAGCTTCGACCTCCCGTTGGGACCCGCACGCTACCTGGCGCTGATGAGTCCGCTGCTCTCCGACGGGGAGACGCTCTGGAGTCGCGTCGGGCTCGCCCCACACGGTCGGGCCTGGCAGACGGTGCGCGACGAGTGGCCCAAGGTCCGCGCGGACATCGACGCCGGACATCCGTCGGCGCTGGGCCTCATCAAGGTGAGGTCGAATGACCCACGGCAGCTCAAGCACGACCATCAGGTCCTGGCGTACGGCTACGACGTGCAGGGCGAGATCTTGAAGCTCCGTCTGTACGATCCGAACCAGCCCGGGCGCGACGACGTGACGTTGTCGCTCTCCATCGCCGAGCCGTCGCGCCCGACCGCGATCGCCACCTCACCGCCCACGGGGCCGGTCTACGCGTTCTTCCGCGTCCGCTACCTGTTCGCCGACCCGCCGTAGCTCCGCTCGCGGCTCCCGTGTCGTTGCCCGTCGGTATGGTCGCTCGATCATCACGCGACGCAGCCTCTCCCTCACGGCGCATCACGATTCGATCGGAACGGGAGGGGACGTGGACGACGTCGCACGGGTCGTGCTGGCCTTGGAGCACCACGACGTGGCCGAAGAGGTCATGCATTTCCTCGATCGGAGCGGACACACGCGCGTGGTCGCCACCGCGGCAGACGACCGGCAGTTGCGAGAGGCCGTGCGGCAACTGGAGCCCGACGCCGTCATCGGCCAGCCGTCGCTCCTGGCGGACGCGGCCGTGACGCGGCCGTTCCTGGCCGTCGACACGCGGGAATCGGTCGGATCGCTCCGGGCGGCCATCCGGGCGGGCGCCGACGGCTACTTCGTGTGGCCGGCAGACCGCGAGGCGTTGTCGACCGCGGCGGCCGCGACCAGGGCGGGACCGGTCGCACTCGACCGGCGCGCGAACGTCGTCGCGGTGCACGCGGCTCGCGGGGGAGCGGGCGCCACGTTCGTGGCGACGCATCTTGCACGCGCGTTCGCTCGCCGTGGGCAGGCGTGCATCCTGATCGACGGTGCCCCTTCGTCCGGAGAGATCGGTGCGGCCGTCGGCGCTCCCGACGAGGGCGTGTACACGCTGTCGGATCTGGTGCCGTTGGCGGCGGAGCTGACGCCCGCCCATCTCGACGACATGTTGTGGACGCACCCGGAGGCGTTCCGGGTGCTGCTGGCGCCTCCGGCCGAAACGTCATCCCACGTCGAGGCATCGCACGTGCGACGTGCGGCCGAGGTCGCCGCCACCGCCACGGACGTCGTCGTCCTGCACCTGCCGCACGCGATCGACGGCTACGCGTGGGCAGGCTTCGAGACGGCGGACCGGATCGTCGAGGTGCTCACGCTCGACGTCCTCTCGTTCCGCTCGTCCAAGCGTGCCGTGGACGCGCTCAGGCCCCTCGGGATCGATGGGAGGCTCGGCTTCGTGGTGAATCGTGCCTCGCGCGCCGAGATCACCCCCAAGGACGTCGTCCGCGTGTTCGGGTGCGAGCCGCTGGCGGTGGTGCCCCGGGATCGAGCCGTTGCTCGAGCGCAGGATCACGGGCGCCTGGTGGGCGCGCGGAGCCGTACGGGCAGAGCCTTCGATCGGCTCGCCGGTGCGTTGGGGGTTGCGTAGTAGCGAAATGCTCCAGGGCTCCTCCACCAACGCCGAAGACTATGAGTACACGTGCTTCCCGAAGAGATCCCTTTCTTCGCGAACGGGCGAGAGCCTGTCCGCGATCCACCCATAGCTAGCGCCAGCTTTGCCTATACGAGTGAACGGGACGGCGTCGGCGCCAGCCTGGCCATCCGCTTGCTGGCGGGCGCCCTGGCGTTCCTCGCGGCCGTCGCGGTCGCCCTCACCCCCGTCACGGCCTCAGCCGTCGAGTTGCCGCCACCGGCGAACCAGTTCTGGATCCAGACGAACGGTCCGAACTCGGCGATCGCGCTCGGGGACTGGTACACGTCCGGCGTCGCGGGCGGAGGGGCCGGATACCACTACGTCCAGTTCCAGGTGCCGTGCGGGTGGCCCGCCGGCACCCCGATCTCCGTCGACCTGTTCAGCCCCGAAGAGAACCGCGTGGCGGGCACGCCTCCGGTGACGCATGAGGAGCCGAACGGGAACTTCGACTCGACCCAGTTCGAGCTGTACGGGCCGGGCGCCACCGTGGGACCCGGGTTCGCCAACCCGGCACCTGGCGCCGGCATCGCGGGGACCCAGACCACGTACCAGCCGGGAGCCGCCGGTGTGGCGGAGGCCTGGGTGCGGTTCGCGACGCTCGGCGCTCCGGTCGCCTGTGGGTCCTACGTGGTGCGCTCGCAGGTGCTCTCCGCCGACCCCCTGAACCCAGGTGGAACGGGTGACGACGAGAACGGTTGGAAGCTCCGGGTGGGCAACGACAACGACGCCAACCCCAACAACGCGACGCCCGCCAACTACGACAACCCCGACGGCGTGGCGGGGACGAACGACGAGCTCGTGATCGGCATGGCGCAGGTCTCCTTCCAGCAGAACTCCGGAGCGGTCGCCTGCCAGACCTTCTACGAGTACACGACCCCGGGCCAGGCATCGGTGACGTTCAACAACTTCGATATGGACGGCAACACCCGGCTCCGGTACTACGCGCCGGGCGATCCCGCCTATAACGCCACCGCGACGTCGGGTGGAACCGTGGGAACGATGTCCGGCGACGCCATCTGGAACAACGGAGGGACGCTCGCAGCCCGGGTGGGCGACACGATCGCGTCGCCGACCACTGGTTGGTGGCGCATCGTCAACTGTGTGAACAACGGGAACCAACTGATCCAGGAGGGTCAGCCCGGAGTCCTGTCCTACTACACCCAGCCACCCACGCCCAACATGACGCTGACGAAGTCGGACGGCGTGGCGACCGCGGCGCCGGGGCAGGCCCTCACGTACACCATCACGGCCACGAACAACGCACCGGCCGCCGGGGGAGGCGCCGCGAACAACGTGGTCGTCACCGACACGATCCCGGCCGGCTTCACGTACACCGGATGTTCGATCCCGACGCCAACGCAGGGTACGTGGACGTGCTCGCAGGCGGCCGGCGTCGTGACGTTCACCCAGACCGGGTGGATCAACCGCGGTGCTGCTGCGGTGCTCCGCGTGACCGGCACGGTCAACCAGGGCGTCACCGGCAGCATCACGAACACGGCGCGCATCAACTACACCGACGGGCTGGGCAACGCCTTCCCGCAGGTGACCGCCACGGACGTCGACACGATCACCGCGTCGTCGAACCTCTCCATCACCAAGACGGACTCGACCGATCCCGAGAACCCCGGTCAGTCGTTCGTCTACACGCTGACCGCCAACAACGCCGGGCCGTCGGACGCGACGAACGTGGTCGTTTCGGACACGGTGCCGTCGCAGTACACGGTGACCGGTGTGACGTCCCCGACCGGCACGTGCGGGAACGTGGGGAACGCCGTCACCTGTACCCGTCCCGCGTTCGCGTCGGGGGCCGCCGCCTGGGTGATCACGGTGAACGTCACCGTGAACGCGGCCACGCCCGGCGGCACGTACGCGAACACCGCGACCGTGAGCGCCACCGAGGCCGACCCCACGCCGGCCAACAACACCGTGAACCAGAACAACACCGTGAGGAACACGGCGGACCTCGCGGTGACCAAGACCGACGGCATCGCGACGGTCAACGTCGGTGGGTCGACGACGTACACCATCACCTTGACGAACAACGGCCCCACCGTCGTGCCGGCCGGGGTCATCGTGTCGGACACGATCCCCGTCAACACGGTGGGGAGCGAAGCCGAGGCGGATTGTGCGATCACGGCCGGGGTCTTCCGATGTACGACCACGGCGCCGCTCGCCGTGGGCGCGGTGAACTCCTATCAACTCACGCTGACGTTGTCGGCCGGCTTCGCCACCGCGACGCTGGTGAACACCGCCTCCATCACCACGCTCCCGGCGACGTTCACCGATCCGGTGGCCGCGAACAACACCGCGACCGACACCGACGCGGTCCCGCAGGCGAACCTGTCGATCACCAAGACCGACTCCACCGATCCAGAGAATCCCGGTGCGTCCTTCAACTACACGCTGACGGTGAACAACGCCGGTCCGTCGACCGCGACCAACCTCACCGTGTCCGACACCGTCCCGTCGCAGTACACCGTGAACAGCGCGACCTCTCCGACGGGCAGCTGCGGGAACGTGGGCAACGTCGTCACCTGCACCCTCGCCTCGATGGCGTCCGGGGCGCCGGCGTGGGTGATCACGGTCAACGTCACCGTCAAGCTCACGACCCCGGGCGGCACGTACGTGAACACGGCGACCGTGAGCGCGTCCTCGCCGAACGATCCCACCCCGGCGAACAACACCGTGAACAACAACAACACGGTGCGAGCCACCGCTGATCTCGCGCTGACCAAGACCGACGGCGCAGCGACGGTGAACGTGGGCTCCTCGACGACCTACACGATCACCGTGACGAACAACGGGCTGGACATCGAGCCGGCGGGCATCATCATCTCGGACACGATCCCGGCGGGCACGAACGCCAGCGAGACCGAGGCGGATTGCACGATCACGGCCGGCGTCTTCCGCTGCACGACGGTGACCCCGCTCGCGGTCGGCGCGTCCAGGTCCTATCAGTTGACGCTGGCCCTTCCCGCGGCGTACGCGGCCGCGACCCTCGTGAACACCGCGACGATCACGACGTTCCCGATCCCGGACCTGGTGGCGGCGAACAACACCTCCACCGACACGGACACGGTGCCTCAGGCGAACCTGTCGATCACCAAGACGGACTCGGTCGATCCGGTCAACCCGGGACAAGTCGTTCAACTACACCCTGACGGTCAACAACGCCGGCCCGTCGACCGCCACCGGTCTGACCGTGTCGGACACCGTGCCGTCGCAGTACACCGTGACGACGGTGACGTCGCCGATCGGCTGCGTGCGGCAACGTCGGCAACGTCGTCACGTGCACCCTCGCCTCGATGGCGTCCGGGGCGCCGGCGTGGGTGATCACCGTGAACGTGACGGCCAAGACCACGACCCCGGGCGGCACGTACGTCAACACGGCCACGGTGAGCGCGGCGTCGCCGAACGATCCCGCGCTCGCGAACAACACCGCGAACAACAACAACACGGTGACGGCGTACGGCGACCTGGTGCTGACCAAGACGGACGGCACGGCGACGGTGACCGCGGGCACGTCGACCACGTACACGATCACGATCACGAACAACGGGCCGTCGACGGAGCCCGCGGGTGTGCGGTTCACCGATACCATCCCCGCCGGCACGGTGGGGTCGGAGGCAGAGGCCGACTGCGCGATCGCGGCCGGCGTGTTCACCTGCACCACGGTGACCACGATCGCCGCCGGCGCGTCCAGGTCCTACCAGCTGACGCTCGCCGTGCCGTCGGGATACGTGCCGGCGACCGTCGTGAACACCGCCAACATCACGATCAGGCCGATCGTCGACCCCGACCTGACGAACAACTCCGCCTCGGACACCGACACGGTGGTCCGGTCCGCCAACCTGTCGATCACCAAGACGGATTCGGCCGATCCCGTCGTCCCGGGGCAAGCGTTCACCTACACGCTGACGGTGACGAACGGCGGGCCGTCGGATGCCGCGACGCTCTCGGTCTCGGACTCGGTGCCCGCGCAGTTCACCGTGACCAACGTGACGTCGCCCGCCGGCGCATGCGGTTTCGCCGGCCAGGTGGTCACGTGTACGCGTCCCACGCTCGTCAACGCCGCGACGTGGGTGATCACGGTCTTCGTGACGACCGCGGCGTCCCGCCGGGCGGGAACGTTCACGAACACGGCCACCGTGAGCGCCGCGACGTCCGACCCGGTGCCGGCCAACAACTCCGCGTCGCAGACCACGACCATCTCGGTCTCTGCCGATCTCGCCGTCACGAAGACCGACGGCGTGGCGTCGGTGGTCGCCGGCACCTCAACGGACTACACGATCACGCTGACGAACAACGGACCGTCCGCGGTCGCTGCCCGGTATCGTCGTCTCGGACCCGATCCCCGCGGGGACCGTCGGATCCGAGACCGAGCCGAACTGCGCCATCGCGGCGGGCACGTTCACGTGCACGACGACGGCCGTGCTCGCCTCGGGCGGCTCGGTGGTCTACCACCTGATCCTGGCCGTGCCCGCCAACTACGCACCCGCCACGGTCGTCAACACCGCGACGATCACGTCGGCGCCGGCCTCGGATCCCGACGCCTGCGAACAACGCGGCCACGGATACCGACACGGTCACGAAGTCGGCGGATCTCGCGATCGCCAAGACGGACGGCGTCGCGTCGGTGGTCGCCGGGACGTCGACCACGTACACGATCACCGTCACCAACAACGGACCGTCGGACGAGCCTGCGGCGTCGTGGTCTCCGACCCGATCCCGGCGGGCACGATCGGTTCGGAGTCCGAGCCGAATTGCGCGATCGCCGCCGGCACGTTCACGTGCACGACCTCGGCGCGATCGCACCCGGCGGCTCGCGCTCGTATCAGTTGACGCTCGCCGTCGCGCCCGGCTTCGCTCCGTCGAACCTCGTGAACACGGCCTCCATCACCTCCACGCCGGCCGTCGATCCCGAACGCGGCGAACGACTCCGCGACCGACACGGATGCGTCACGCGGTCGGCGGACCTCTCGATCAGCAAGACGGACGGCGTCGCGTCGGTGACCGCCGGGCACGTCGACCACCTACACGATCACCGTCACGAACCTCGGTCCGTCGACGGAGCCCACCGGTGTCGTGGTCGCCGACCTCATCCCGGCCGGGACGAACGCCGTCCGCGTCCGAGGCGGATTGCGCGATCGCCGCGGGGACGTTCACCTGCACGACGTCCGTGCCGCTCGCGCCCGGGGCCTCCGCGTCGTACCAGCTGACGCTCGCGGTCCCTGCCAACTCCGTGCTCGCGTCGCTGGTCAACACGGCGACGATCACCTCGACACCGATCGCCGACCCGAACGCGGCGAACGACGCCGCGACCGACACCGACACGGTGACGACGTCGGCCGACCTCGCCGTGGCCAAGACCGATTCGGCCGACCCGATCAGCCCGGGGGACGTCCTCGACTACGTGATCACGGTGACCAACAACGGGCCGTCGGACGCGCAGAACCTCACGGTGACCGACTCCGATTCCGGCGCCCGGCTCCTTCTCCATCACCGGGATCGCGGCAAGCGCCGGCGCCTGCGGGAACGTCGGGAACGACGTCACCTGCACGCTGGGCACGCTCGTGCCGGGCGCGACCTGGACGATCACCATCTCGATCCTGCTGGACCCGGCGACGCCCGGCGGGCTCTACACGGACACCGCGACGGTGACCTCGACCACGCCGGATCCCTTGCCGGGGAACAACTCCGAAGACGAGTCGACGGTCGTGTTCCCGAGGGTGGATATGGTGGTGACGAAGACCGACGGTGTAACGACGGTCGCTGCGGGCACCTCGACCACGTACACGATCACGCTGACGAACGGCGGTCCGTCGACCGCGCCGGCCGGCGTCGTCGTGTCAGACCCCATCCCGGCCGGGACGGTCGGCTCCGAGAGCGAGCCCAACTGCGTGATCGCGGCCGGGACGTTCACGTGCACCACGACCGCGCCGATCGCGCCGTTCGGCTCGGTCTCCTACCAGCTCACGCTGTTCATCCCGCCGGGGTACGCATCGGCGACGGTCGCGAACACGGCCTCCGTCACGTTCAACCCGATCGCGGAGACCGACCCCACGGACGACTCCGCCACCGACGTCGACACGGTGACGTCGTCGGCCGACCTCGCCATCACGAAGACCGACCTGGCCGATCCGGTGCTGGCCGGAGACGACGTGACGTACGCCATCACCGTGACGAACCTCGGCCCCTCCGACGCGGCGGGTGTCGTGGTCACGGACACCCTTCCCGGCTCGGTGATGTTCGTCTCCGCGACGCCCAGCCAGGGGAGCTGCGCGCAGGCGGCCGGCGTCGTCACCTGCCCGCTCGGCGTGGTGCCGTTCGGGACGACCGCCACCATCAACATCGTGGTCACGACGACGATCGACGGGCCGATCACCGACACGGCGACCGTGTCGGCAACGACGTCCGATCCCGTGCCCGCGAACGACACGGACAGCGAGACCACGACGGTGACGCCCGCCGCCGATCTGCGCATCGCCAAGACCGACGGCGTCGCCTCGGTGGTGGCCGGCACGTCCACGACCTACACCATCACGCTGACGAACGACGGACCCTCCACCGAGCCGGCCGGTGTGGTCATCACCGATGCGATCCCGGCCCCGACGAACGGCTCGACGAGCGACGCCAACTGTGTCATCGTCGTCCGACACGTTCACGTGCACCACGCCGGCGCCGTTGGCGTCGGGCGCCTCGATCTCGTTCCAGCTGACGCTCGGGATCCCGGCCGACTACGCGCTTCCCTCGGTGTCCAACACGGCGACGATCGTTTCGACGCCGATCGTCGATCCGAACCCCGCGAACGATTCGGCCATCGACGTCGACGCCCTCACGACCAGCGCCGACCTGTCGATCACGAAGACCGACGCCGTCGATCCGGTCGCGCTGGGCGACAACGTCGTCTACACGATCACGGTCACGAACAACGGGCCGAGCGACGCTGCCGGCGTCGTCGTGACGGATGCGCTGCCGGGCTTCACGACCTTCGTGTCGGCCACGCCCAGCCAGGGGAGCTGCTCGCAGGCCGCCGGCATCGTCACGTGTCCGCTGGGTGTCATGCCCGCCGGGAGCGTCGCGACGATCACCGTCGTCGTGGCGACCACGGTCGCCGCCGTCATCACCAACCAGGCGACGGTGACGGCGACCACGCCCGATCCCGTCCCCGGGAACAACGACGCGAGCCAGGACACCACGGTCGCGTCCTGGGCCGACCTGGCGATCGCCAAGACGGATGGGGTCCTGGTGGTCGTCGCCGGCACGTCGACCGCCTACACGATCACGCTGACCAACAACGGGCCGTCCGTCGAGCCGGCGGGCGTCGTCGTCTCGGATCCGATCCCCGCCGGGACGACCGGCTCGGAGTCCGAGCTCGACTGCTCGATCGGCGCGGGCGCGTTCACGTGCACGACGTCGGCGCCCCTCGCCGTCGGCACGTCGGTCACGTACCAGCTCACGCTGGCGGTCGCCTCCGGGTACGCCCCGCCGGCGCTGACCAACACCGCGTCGATCACGTCGACGCCGATCGTCGACCCGGACGCCTCGAACGACGCGGCGACCGACGTGGACACCGTCACGGCCTCGGCCGATCTGTCGATCAACAAGACCGACGGCGTCACGGCGGTCAAGCCAGGAACGTCAACCACCTTTACCATCACGGTGACGAACAACGGGCCGTCGGACGTCCCCGCGGGGATCGTGGTCACCGACCAGCTCCCGGCCGGCACGGTCGCCTCCGAGAGCGAGGCGAACTGCACGCTGACCGCGACCACGTTCACGTGCACGACGACGGCCGCGCTGGTGGCGGGCGCCTCGGTCGCCTACCGCCTGACGCTGGCGATCGATCCCGCATACGCGTCGGCGACCCTCGTCAACACGGCCGCGATCACCGCGTCGCCGGTGCCCGACCCGAACCCTGCGAACGACACGTCGAGCGACGCCGACACGGTCACGCCGCTCGACGCCGACCTGTCGATCGTCAAGACCGACTCGGCGGACCCCGTGATGCCGGGCGACGCGTTCTCGTACACGATCGTCGTCACGAACGCCGGCCCCGACGACGCCCGTGACGTGGCGCTCACCGACAACGTCCCCGGCGTGCTCACGATCTCGACGGTGACGTCGTCCGGGACGGGAACGTGCCTGACGACCGGGCAGACCATCGTCTGCGCCATCGATCCGCTGGCGGCAGCAGCCACGTGGACGATCACGGTGCAGGTCGGTGTGCCGCTCGGCACGCCCTCGGGGACCGTCACGAACACGGCCACGGTGTCGGGCACCGGCGACACCGATCCGACGAACGACTCGGCCAGCGAAACGACGACGATCGGCGAGCTCGTGGGCGCCTCCGACCTCACCGTGACCAAGACCGTCGACGACGATTCGCCCGCGGAGGGCGACACGCTCACCTATGTCGTGTCAGTCACCAACGGCGGCCCGGACGACGCGACCGGGGTCGAGATCACCGACGCGCTCCCCGCGGGCCTCACGTTCGTCTCGGCCACGGCGAGCCAAGGCTCGTACCACGCGTCGACCGGCGTGTGGAGCGTGGGGTCGCTCGTGGTCGGCGAGACCGCCGGCCTGCAGATCCGTGCCCGTGTGGACGGCGGCACCGCGGGGACGACCGTCACGAACCGCGCGCTCGTCTCGGCCGTGGACCAAGGCGATCCGACGCCGGGCGACGACGACGCCACGGCTCCCGTCGTCGTGGTGGAAGCGGCAGGAGGACCGGGCGTCGACGACGGCGGAACGGCGTTCACCGGGTTCCCCTCCGCCGCCGTGATCGCGTGGATGTTCGGGCTGGCGATGCTCGGTCTGTTCGCGCTCGCGCTCGCGAGCCGTCGCCGGGTGATCGTCGAGCCTCAGGGCGACGATCGCCTGAACGACGCGCGACGGTCGGGTCGCTTCCGAGACACCCCGGACCCGTTCCTGTTCTTCGAACGCGAGGAGTAGCGGTCCGCCGCTCGTCGCCCGCGGGATCCCCCGCGTTCCCCGGCGCCGTCACCCTCGCCACTCGCGAAAATCGGCCGGCTTGGGGATGGATGCGCGTGGTCGTCTCACGCTACTGTGCGCATCCCCCGACGGCGGAGCCCTCCATCGCCGGCGATCCTCTCCCTCCTTCCCCTTGATCGCGCCTTCCCCTCGCGTGTACGACCGAGGAACGGAAGGGCATGACGATCGACAACGTGCGGCGCCAACTGCGGGAGCAACTCCGGGAACGGGTGGACGCGCGGGGGCTTGCGACCGCGCCGCGCACCGAACGGCGGTTGCGCGTTCGCGAGGAGGCGCTCGCATTGCTTCGCGCGAGCGGCGCGATCCTGCCGCAACGCGAGCTGACGCGCATGGTCAACGAGGTTTCGGACGAGGTCGTGGGGTTCGGTCCGATCGAGTTCCTGCTGAAGGACCCGGACGTCACCGAGGTGATGGTGAACGGACCCGACGACGTGTACGTGGAGCGGGAGGGGCGGATCGAAAGGGCGCCGGACGGCTTATTCGAGGGGGAGGAAGCCGTCCTGCACCTGATCGAACGGATCGTGGGACCGTTGGGTCTCCGGGTCGACGAATCATCGCCTTGGGCGGATGCGCGACTACCGGAGGGCAGTCGTGTCCACGCGATCATCCCGCCTCTCTCGCTCCGCGGTCCTGCGCTCACGATCCGCAAGTTCTCGCCGGTGCCCATCACGGCGGAGGATCTGGTGTCGACCGGTTGCCTCGGGCCGCGCATGCTTCGATTCCTGGCAGCGTGCGTGCGCGGTCGCGCGAACATCATCGTGTCGGGCGGTGCGGGAACCGGCAAGACGACCATGTTGGGGATCCTGTCGGAGTCCATCCCCGACGACGAGCGCCTGATCACCATCGAGGACGCCGCCGAGCTGCGACTGGCGAAGCCGCACGTCGTCTCGCTGGAGGCACGCCCGGCGAACGTCGAGGGACGAGGCGAGGTGACGGTGCGCGATCTGGTCCGCAACGCCCTCCGCATGCGGCCCGACCGCATCATCGTCGGCGAGGTCCGCGGCGGCGAGACCCTCGACATGCTCCAGGCGATGAACACCGGACACGAGGGCTCGCTCTCGACTGCCCACGCGAACTCCACGCGCCACCTGTTATGGCGTCTGGAGACCATGGCGATGATGTCCGATGTCGACCTGCCGGCCGCCCACATCCGCACGCAGGTCTGTTCCGCCATCGATGTGATCGTGCATCTCGCTCGGATGCGAGGCGGCCGGCGGGTCGTGTGGGAGATCGCGGCGGTCGAAGGGACACATCGAGCCGAACCCGTTGTGACGCCGCTGTTCCGGTTCCGGCCCAGGGACGGCGCGGACGGCGGGTTCGACGCCACCGGGGCCATCCCTGAGGTCGTGGCAGCGCTCGCGAACCGTGGCGAGTCGGTCGGGCCGGACCTGTTCGAGGCCGGAGCCGATCGATGATCGCCGCTCCTGTGATGATCGTGGCGGCGGGGATCGCCGCCGGCGCGGCCGTCGCGTGCGCTCGGCGGTCGGTCGTCGTCCGTCGCATCGGCTCCGACGACCCGTCCGGGACGCCGGGGCGCCGGTCGCCCACGGTTCCCGGGCCCGACTGGCCGTGGTGGCCGGTCGGGGGAGCGGTCGCCGGCTGGCTCGTCGGCGATCTCATGGGAGCCGTCCTCGGTGCCGTCGTCGTCAAGGTGGCCACGACGTGGGTCCGCCGACGACGTGACGCCCGGATCGCCGCAGCCGTCGACGAGCAACTCGCGGACGCCGTCCGGTCGTTCGCGGCGGGCATGCGCGCCGGCCTGTCGTTGACGCAAGCGATCGCGTTCGCCGCCAAGGAAGGGGATCCACCGCTCGCGCCCACGTTGGCTCGGCTCGTCGACGGCGTGAGCCTCGGTGGAAGCCTCGACGAAGCGCTCGATACATGGGCCGGGGAGGTGGGCACGGACGACGCCCGGCTGGTCGTGGGCGTGTTGACGCTCCATCGCCGGAGCGGCGGCGATCTCCCGCACGTGTTGGATCAGGTCGCCGCCACACTGCGAGAGCGAAGCGAGGCGGCCCGCGAGGTCCGAGCGCTCACCGCGCAAGCGCGCCTATCGGGTGCGATCCTGGGGTTGTTGCCGATCGGGTTCTTCGCGTTCCTCTGGACGACGTCACGGGGCAACATCGAAGGAGCGTTCGAGTCGCCGATCGGTATCACGGCGATCGTCATCGGCGTGGTGCTCGAGTGCATCGCGTTCCTCTGGATCCGCTCCCTCTTGGAGGTGGCGTGACCGCTCTCCCGTGGATGGGACCGGTGCTCGCGAGCGCCGCGGTCGTCGTGGTGGCCTCGGGTGCCATCGTCGCTACGGGCGACGGCGTCCTCCGCGGTCCGATCGCCCCGCCGGTGCTCGTCCATGACCGGATGGCGCGCCCGTCATCCGCGACGAGCCGTCGCATCGGCGCAGCGCTCGGACTGTGCTTCGGACTCGCGCTTCCGTGGCCGGGGATCGTGCTGGCGCCGCTGCTCTGCATCGTGGGGGTTCGTGTTCCGGCCATCCTGGAACGTCGCACGGGCCGACGACGGCGAAGCGAGATGGACGCCCAGATCCCCCAGATGCTGGATCTGTTGGCGGCGGCCTCGTCCGCCGGGCTGTCGGGCCAACTCGCGCTCCGGCGAGCGGTGGCCGCACTCGGCGGCCCGCTCGCGGCCGAGCTCGGCGGTGTGTTGGACGCGGTCGATCTCGGAGCACGCTGGCGTGACGAACTTGCCGCCGCGGCCGAACGGCTCGAGCTGCCCGAGCTCCGACGGACCGTGGCGGCACTCTCTCGAACGGAGACCCTCGGTGCGTCCCTCGCCGACTCCACGGCGGAGCTGGCCGCTTCGGTGCGGGCCGCGCGTCGTGCGGCCGTCACCGAGCGTGCTCGCACCGCCCCCGTCAAGATGTTGTTCCCCTTGGTGTTCCTCGTCCTCCCCGCGTTCCTCCTCCTCACGGTGGTGCCGGTGCTGCTCACCACCGTGCAGTCCATCCGTTGAGAGGAGGTGAACGATGCTGTTGCTGCACTGCTTGGTGTTCCGTGCGTGGGGAAGGTTGTCGCGCGAGGAGGGACAGACGACCGCCGAGTACGCGCTGGTGATCCTCGCCGCCGCGGCGGTCGCCGTCGTGCTGATCGCCTGGGCACATTCGTCGGGCAAGCTGCCGGCGTTCTTCGACCAGATCATCGACAACGTCGTCGGCGATGCCGACGCGGCCTGATCGCTCCCAGACGGGCAGCGCTGTCGTGGAGTTCGCTCTGGTGCTCCCGCTGGTGCTCGTCGTGGCGCTGTCACTCGTCCAGGTCGGCCTGCTGGTTCGGGATCGGTTGCTGATCGAAGCGGCGGCGCGCGCGGGAGCGCGCGTCGCCGCGCTCGAGGCCGACGTGGCCGCCGTCCGGGCGGCGGCTCTCGCCGCCGCGCCGGACCTCGACCCGGCGCACGCGAGCGTCGACGTCACCCGTCAGGGCACCCAGGGCGATCCGGTCACGGTCTCCGTCAGCTACGACGAGGTCGTCCACGTGCCCCTGATCGGTTGGCTCTTCGGCGCGTCCATCCGGCTCGACGCGGGCGCCACCGACCGGCAGGAGTTCTCGTGAAGAGGGAGCAGGGGTCGGTCTCCATCGTCGTGGCCGCGATCATCCTGCTCGCCCTCGTGCTGTCACTCGGGGTGGCGGACGTTGCCCGCGTGCTGGTCGCTCGCGCCCACGCGCGCACGGCGGCGGACGCGGCCGCGCTCGCCGTCGCTCAGGAGCTGGCGCTGCCCTCCGGGATGGCCCCGGCCGACGTCGCGGCCGACTACGCGGTGCGGAACGACGCGATCGTGACGGACTGCGTGTGTGTCGCAGGAACCCTCGACGCGACGGTGACCGTGTCGATCGTCGTCCACGGGTTCCTGCTGGTCACCGGCCCCAGGACCGTCATGGCACAGGCTCGGGCGGTCGTCGATCTGCCGGCCGAACCGCCTTCCGGATAGTCAGTTGGAACGAGCCTTCATGCCCCGAGGACTGAAGGTTTGCCTTCTCCCAGCCGAGAACCCCTTTGGGATGAGGGGAAGCAAGGTAGGTATCGGTCTGGTGAGCGTCGCGATGCTCTTCGCGCTGCTTCCGCTCGCCACCGCCGGATCGCCGGCGCTCGCCGACGGCGAGACGTCAGCCGCCGCAGCAAGGACCTCCCACCCGAACATCCTGCTGATCGTGAGCGACGATCAAGCGTGGTCGACGTTCTCCCGCGATCTGATGCCCAGCGTCTACAGCCAGCTGGTCGACCAGGGGGTCCTGTTCAAGCGGGCGTACGTGAACACGTCGTTGTGCTGTCCCTCGCGGGCCCAGATCGTCTCCGGCCTCTACGAGCACGACACCGGCGTCGATCAGAACGAGGTCATGCTGACACGGCCGACGTTCCCGATGGCGCTCCACGACGCCGGGTATCGCACGATGTTGGCCGGCAAGTACATGAACAGCTGGCCGTGCGATCCGCGCGCCGAGTTCGATCGTTGGGCCTGCGTCGCCACCCCGGAGATCTCCTCGCTGTCACTCGTTGATCCCATGGTGAACATCGACGGGGTCTGGCAGCGCAAGACCGGCTACGAGCCGGATGTGTTGGAGAACCTGGCGTCCAACTTCATCAAGGACACGCCCGCGGACCAGCCGTTCTTCGTGATGTACACGCCGACGACGCCGCACCTCCCGGCCGACGACCCCCGGTACGCGAGCATGCCCGTGACGCCGCCGCGTGGAGCGGCGTTCGACGCCAACACCATGACGTCCGCGACCCCGCTGTACGCGCGCCGGCCGGCGCTCACCAAGGAGGAGATCGCGACGTCCGACGAGCACTACGCGTCCATGGCTCACGCCACGCGCTCGTTCGACGACTCGGTCGGAGCGCTGCTCGGGTCGCTCGGCGACCGTGCGCAGGACACGATGGTCATCTATCTCTCCGACAACGGCTTCATGTACGGCGAGCATCGCCGGACCGGCAAGAACGACCCGTGGGAGGAGTCCGTCAAGGTGCCGATGGTCGTCCGCTATCCCGCCGCCCTGCCGGCCACCCGGGCGTTCGCGAGCGACGCGCTGGTGCAGAATGTGGATCTGGCGTCGACGATCCTCGACGCCGTCGGTATCCCGTGGGGCGGCGACGGTCTGTCGTTCCTGCCAGTGATCGAACGCAAGAAGCACACGGTCCGCACGGCGGTGCTGATCGAGCAATGCCGGGGCGAGTCGCGTGGGATCCCGGATTGCTCGGGCTACAACTTCAACGGCGCGCGCACGATGACGCCCGGCTTCGAGGGCGTCATCACGGACCACTACAAATACGTCGAGTTCGAGGACGGGTCGAGCCAGCTCATCGACCTGCAGAAGGACCCTCACGAGTTCCACGATCTGTCGAGGAACCCCGGGAGCGCCGGTCTCAAACGGCAGATGGTCGCGAAGCTCCACGCGCTCGTCCGGCCTCGCCTGCAGACGACGATCGCCACCGGCCCCGGCGTGTCACCGTCCCGTGTCGCGGCGTTCTCGTACTTCTCGCCGTCCCGGTTCGCGACCTACCGATGCCGATTGGTCCGCAACGGCAAGGCCGTTCCCTGGCGCTCCTGCCCGGGTGGGTTCGTCGCCTTCAACGATCTCGTCGACGGGCGGTATCGGTTCGAGGTCGCAGGCGTCTCGGAAGGCGGCCAGATCGATCGCTCGCCGGCGTCCCGCAGCTTCACGTTGGCGGCGAGCGGTCCCGATGTCTCGCTCGTCAGCCACCCGGCAGCGACCGGAGGTGCTGCCGACGCGTCGTTCACGTACAGCAGCACGATGTCCAGCCCCCAGTTCCAGTGTCGCCTGGTTCCGCTCGAGATGGTGGTCCCCTGGGGGCCGTGCGACGCGTCCGGGGCCACGTTCAGCGGCCTCGCTGAAGGCAGCTACCGTTTCGACGTCCGTGCGCGGGACACGTCCGACGAGGTCAGCCAGCCCGCGGCCGGATGGTTCTTCCGGGTCGACACCACCGGACCCACCGTGGCGTTCTCCACCGCGCCCCTGCCGAACACCCGCAAGGATCGTGCGTCCTTCCGGTTCGAGCCGGAGGAGTCGATCGCCGGCTCGATGACCTGCACGGTGGACGGCAGGGCCGTCGGCTGCTCGAATGGACGGATCTCGTTGCCGCACGTCGCGAACGGCGAACATGTGTTGATCGTGAAGGCCTCGGATGTCGCGGGGAACAGCGGCACCACCACGTACGGCTGGACGGTGGATCGGCTCCGTCCCAACGTCGTCATCCAGGATTTCCCACGGAAGCTTTCGAAGGAGCACATCTCCGCGTTCAACCTGTGGTCGAGTGAAGGGCCGGGATTCTTCGGTTGCAGCCTCGACGGTGGCGTCGAGATGCCGTGCTTCGGTTCGCCGAACTTCTACGGCCTGCGGGAAGGCCGGCACAGTCTGAAGGTGTGGTCCGTGGATCTCGCGTACAACCGCTCCGTCCCGATCACGTACGTCTGGAGGATCGACCGGACCGCTCCGGTCCTGAGCCTGCTGGGCGGCCCGATCGAAGGCTCGTCCAGCGAACCAAGTGAGGTGACGTTCAACGTGACGCAGAGCGAGAAGGGTCAACTCTGGTGCTCGCTCGACCACGTGGAGTTCACGACGTGCAGGTCGCCCGTCCACTACTCGGATCTATCGGCCGGCGAGCACACGTTCGAGGTCTACGCGGTCGATGCTGCCGGCAACCAGTCGCTCATCGCCGAGCGCGCCTGGACCGTCGCCTGATCGTCGACTACTCCACTTCCTTCGCACGTGGGTCGCGTCTGACCGGAGTCCGATAGTCCGGGTCGCTCCTGGCCACCAGGAACTCGATCGCCGCCCACAGGGTCTTGGACCGCGGATAGAACCAGAGCGGCACCACGACCAGGACCACCGTGCTGGCGATCAGCAGCGGCACCACCGGCACGTCGGGCACCGTCATCACGAGCACGACGACGAGCACGATCACCCACAGGACGACGGCGACCAGGAAGTTGATCGTCATCGCGCCCAGGAACCCGCCCTGCTCGCGTTCGAACGTCAGCGCGCAGAACGGGCAGCGTTCGATCAGATGGAGCCAGGAGCTGAAGATGCGGCGTTCACCGCACCGGGGACACCGCTTCCGCAACCCGCGGAGCAGGACGGTCGCCGTACCCGCCTCGATCAGGAGTGGTTGCGCGCGCGGCCGCTCCTCGGGATCCAGCGAGCCGTACGGGTCACTCGTGGTGGACCGCCCAGAACTTCCTGACGGGGCTGGATGCACGCCAGATGCCCGACGACCCTTCCGGGGTGACGATGACGTCGCCCGGACCTGCAGGGAGCACGCGACCGTCGTCGGTCTCGATCTCCACGTCGCCCTCGATCAGGCACGCGACCTCGTGGTACTCGCGATCGAACGTGCCCGTCTCCGGATCGCGCCGCCACACGCCGGTCGAGAACTTCGCGTCGGGGTTCCGCCAGGCGTACCACTCCTGCCCGGGCGCGTTCTCGTCGCCCGGTGGGTTGTCGAGCGTGATCCACTCGACGGGATCGTTCGCGCCGATCACGCGCATCGTCGTGTCACCGATCGGCCCGCCCGTGTAGATCGTGAAGCACTTCGCCACGGTCTCGTGGATACGCCACGTTCCCTTCGACCCCTTCGGGGTGACGAAGATGTCGCCCGCACCCAGGTGCAGCACGCGTCCGTCGTCCGCCTCGACGTCCGCCGATCCCTCCAGGATGTAGGCGACCTCGTCGTACGGCCGCTCGAACGACCACGTGTCGGGCTCTCGTTCCCACAGGCCGCACGTGAACGCTTCGTCGCCGGATGTGAAGACGTCGACCTCACGCCCCGGCGACGGGAGGCGGCCCGGAGCGTCCGTGAGCGGCGTCCATCCCGTCCGATCCGCGCTGCCCACCACCGTGATCTCAGACATGTCGGCGCTCCTTATGCGCAAGGGATGTCCCCCGTCCCATCGGGCAAGTATCCATCGGTCCAGTATCCAACGGCGTACGTCCGACGGCAGGTCCCCCGAGTCGGGGAGCGGGGGTAGACTTGGCCACCATGGCGAGCACGCGGAAGCCGCTGGGAAGCCGACGCGCCGAGCTGGGCGTGATCGATTACACGCTCGCGAAGCGTGCGCTCCTGCGCGACGCGCGCATCGGCGTCCTCGGGCTCACCGACGTCTGTGACGCGCATCCAGAGCTCATGCGTGCCGCCCGCCACGTGGGCGAGCCGACCGACAACGACTGTCCGGTGTGTGGCAAGGAGAAGCTCGTCCTGCTCGCGTACGTGTACGGCGACGGTCTGAAGGCCGACAGCGGGCGGGTCTGGTCCATCCAGACGGGCCTGCGGATGACGGCAGCGCATCCCGGAGCGTGCTGCTACGTCGTCGAGGTGTGCCGCAACTGCCAGTGGAACCATCTGAAGGAAGCGTTCACCGCCAGGCGGACCGCGGCCGTCTGATCTGGACGGCAGCACCGGAACACCACACCAGGCTGACCTGGGTTAGCGGCTGCCCTGGATACAATCGCAAGCAGTGTCGACCGACACCACCCCCCAAACGTCCCGGGGTCGTTCCTACGCCCCGAAGCACACCCGCGGGAAGTCGGGGAAGCCGAAGAAGGGCTTCTTCCGGCGGTTCTGGTGGGTCTTCGTCGCGCTGCCCATCGTCGTCGTCCTGGCGGTCGGCGGGGGGTTGGTCTACGCGTACTCGCAGATCGAGCTGCCGAAGGCGCTGCCCCCGATCCAGTCGACGTTCATGTACGACCGCAACGGCTCGCTGCTCGCCTCGATCCACGGCGCGGTGGACCGGACGATCATCCCGTTCGACCAGATGCCCGAGTCGCTCCGCGACGCCGTCCTCTCCGTCGAGGACCACGGCTTCTACGACCATCCCGGCATCGACCCGGTCGGCATCCTCCGCGCAGCGTGGACCGACCTGATCAAGCACGAGACCGTGCAGGGTGGCTCGACGATCACCCAGCAACTCGTGAAGCAGGTCTACGCCGGGAGCTACGTCAAGCAGCCGAACGGCACGACGGAGTACGTCGTGCCCCCGCGCACGATCAAGGAGAAGGTCCGCGAGGCCCTGTTGGCGATCAAGCTCGAGAAGACGCTCTCGAAGGACCAGATCCTGGCGCGGTACCTCAACACCATCTACTTGGGGCACGGCGCGTACGGCGTGCAGGCGGCGGCGCAGACGTACTGGGGTGTCGACGCCGCCGATCTCACCGTGAAGCAGTCCGCCACGCTCGCCGGTCTCATCACGTCGCCGAGCCGGTTCGACCCCATCGACCATCCTGAGGACTCGAAGGTGCGCCGCGACTACGCGCTCGACCAGATGGTGCACTACGGGTACCTCGATCAGGCGAAGGCCGACACGATCAAGGCGGAGAAGGTGACCACCGACGAGCAGGCCGAGGTGATCAACGCGCCGGCCAACTCCGAGTACTTCGTGGACTACACGAAGCGCTACCTGATCGACAAGTACGGCGGCCCTGCCGTCTTCGGCGGCGGTCTCCGGGTGACGACCTCACTCGATCTCGGCCTACAGCGGGCCGCGGAGGCGGCCGTGAACGCGCACCTCCCGAGCCCGTCCGATCCGGAAGGAGCGTTGGTCGCGATCGACCCGCGGACCGGGGAGATCCTGGCGATGGTCGGCGGCCGTGGATTCAAGAACTCGCAGGTGAACCTGGCGGTCTCCGGCTTGCGGCTGCGGAGCGAGACGTTCGGCGGGACGGGTCGTCAAGCCGGATCCTCCTTCAAGGCCTTCACGCTGGCCGCCGCGATGCACGAGGGCTTCGACCTCAACTCCACGTGGTACGGGCCGGGGACCATCACGATCCCGGACACCGATTGCTACACGAACGGCGCGCCCTGGGAGCTGTCGAACGCGTCGGACTCCGAGGCGGGCTACTTCTCGTTGAAGTCGGCCACCGCGAACTCCGTCAACACGGTATTCGCGCAGGTCGCCGCCCAGCTCGGTCCGGAGAAGATCGTGGATATGGCACACCTGCTCGGCATCCGGAGCCATCTGGATCCGGTGTGCTCGATCACGCTCGGTGTCGAGGCCGTGAACCCGCTCGAGATGACGAACGCGTACGCGACGCTCGCCGCGCACGGTGCGCGCCGCTACGCGACCCCTCTGGTGGAGCTCGCGAACCACAACGGCAAGGTCATCGCCGACGTCACCCGCAAGCCGAAGCAGGTGCTGGACGCGAACGACGCGGACCTGGTCACGTACGCACTGGAGGACGTCGTCACATCCGGGACCGGGACGGCGGCCCGTCTCTCGGATCGCCCGGCGGCCGGCAAGACCGGGACCGCGCAGGACTACGTCGACGCCTGGTTCTGCGGCTACACGCCGCAGCTGGCCACGTGCGTGTGGGTGGGATACCCCCAGGGCGAGATCCCGATGGAATGCGTGGAGGGCGTCTGCCCGGTCTTCGGGGGCACGATCCCGGCCGCGATCTGGCACGACTTCATGACGGTCGCGATGCAGGGGAAGCCCGTGGAGTCGTTCACCACCCCCTCGTTCGAGGGACACACGGTCGGCCCTGAGCACCCGGTGTACTCACCGGCACCGAGTCCCACGCCGACGCCGGAGCCGACCGGCCCCACCGGCCCCACCGGGACCGGTCCCACGGGCCCGTCGGGCGGCACTGGCGGCACGGGGCCCACCGGCCCGACCGGGCCTACCGGCACGGGTCCCACGGGTCCCACCGGTCCGGGGGGAACCGGGCCGACGCCGATCAGGTTGCGTCGGTGATGTTGAGCTGACGGCCCGCCGCTGACACGTCGATCGGGAGCGTCGAGACGATCGTCGTCCCGCGGCCGGGCGTCGACCGCACCACGAACGTCCCGCTCGCCAGCTCCACGCGTTCCTGCATCCCCGCCAGCCCCACCCTGCCCATCTGCAAGAACTCCCGCCGGCGAGCGCTGTCGAACCCGACGCCGTCGTCGGTGATCTCGACGCGGAGCTGCAACTGATCGAGCTCGACCGCGACGGCGACGTGCGCCGCCTGCGAGTGCTTCGCGGCGTTCGAGAGCGCCTCCTGCACCACGCGGTAGGCGAGCGTCTCCAGATCGTCCGGGATCTCGGCGCCCACCGTTCCCGAGAACTCCGTGCGGATCCCCTGCTCGGTCCCGAAGCGGGCGAGCGTCTCGCGGATCGCCGGGATCAGCCCACGCTCTTCCAGCAGGGGTGGCCGGAGCCCCGACATCAAGCTCCGGAGCCCGTCGGCCTCTTCGGCGAGCTCCTTGCGGATCTTCGTGAGGATCTCGGTGCCTCGGTCCGTGTCGCCGGCCTTGATCATGAGCAGCGCCGCCTCCAGCGACAACGATGCCGCGGACACCCCCTGCACCGGGCCGTCGTGGAGGTCGCGGGCGATGCGGTTGCGTTCGGCCTCGACGACGCTGTTGGTCCGCCGAAGCAGGCGCGTCCGATCCTCGTCGCGGTCCTGCAGGAACTTGAAGAGCGAGCGGATCGTCTGGTCGGCGATCTTGCCGGCGGTGACGTCGCGCACGAGCAACAGGCGGCGCGGGGGCGTCATCGGCACCTCGGAGATGCGCGACTCCAGGTACAGGGGCTGACCCTCGGACCGCTGGATCGTGCCTTGCCCGGTCGCGGGGAGCGAGACGAACGACGAGTCCGCCCCCGTCACCGACGCGGCGAGCGCCGTCCAGGGCAACCCCTCGATGGATGCCCGATCGATCCGGACCATGCCGCAGAACGCGTCGTTGGCCCGCAGGATCACGTCGCGATGGTCGAGCTCGACGATCCCGTCGACGGCCGCCTCGAAGACCAGCCGCAGATGCTCCTCGGATTGGCGGAGGGTCTCGTTCGCCTCGCGGACGCGCTCCAGGGCGAGATCGCCCTCGGCGAGGGCGCGCTCCTTGTCGCCCAGCGCGCGCCGGGCATCGGCGTGGGCTTGCGTGCTGCGGATCTGGTTCGCGATGATGCGGGCCGCCACGCCGACCCCCAGCACGCCGATGATGGCCGCCGATTGGACCGTGGAGAGCCCACGGGCATCGTCCAGGGTCGCGACGGTGACGAGCGCCGCACACGCTGAGACCACGGATACGCTCGTGAGGATCGGGCGGACCAGGTGCAGGGTCCGTGCTGATCGGGCGCGGACTCGGCGCGACGAGGGATCCAGGCCATGGTCGCCGCCAATATCGGCCCGGCGACCATGAACACGATGACCATCCCGGGAAGTCCGCGTCGAACGACCCACGCGTCCAACCCCAGCCGAAGACGAGCGTGGCGCCGGAGACGGCCGTGAGCACCAGCCACTGCACGAGGTGCGCGGGCGACGGGACCCAGAGCGCCAGGACGCCGAACGCGGCGAACATCGTGGCCGCCACGATGGCGAACGTCCCCGCGGACAGCGACCCGGTGCCGTCGGCGTTCATCGGCCGGATGAGCGCGTAGGCGATCGCCGCGAGCGACGCGGCGATCAGCGTCGCGTCGATCGCGATCTCGCGGCGGTCCTCCGGCGGGAAGTGGCCCCTGTACTCCTCGCGAGCAGCGCCGAGCACGGGGATCAGGAAGAGCAAGAAGACGAGGTCGAGCGATCGCGGCTTCCGGCTCGTCCCGCCGCAGGTCGACGACGAACAAGGCGGCCGCCGCCAGCGCGAGCATCGCCAGCAGGGCGGCGAAGTACCGGGACGAGCGCCACGATTCGTCCAGGCGGCTCCGCCTGAGGATCGATGCGCCGGCGATGACGTTCAGCAGGACGACCGAGGCCTCGCTCACCAGGGTCTGCGTTCGGCCGGCCGGCACCATGACACACACGACGATGGCCGCCGCCGCGGCCACGAGTGGCACGAGGGCAGCGGAACGAGCACGTCGTCGAGCGGAGGCGTCGTTCATGCGGGGTCCATCTTGCCGGTTCAGCCCCTCACCCTCCATCACCCGGTCGTCGGACAAGCATGACCGGACGGACTAACCCCATCGATCGCGAGGATGCGGCTTCCGGTACGGACCGAACGGCTACTCGATCAGACGGCGCCGGAGCGCCTCTGCGACGGCCGCCGTACGGTCCGAAGCGCCCAGCTTCTCGAAGATGTGCTCGAGGTGGGTCTTCACCGTGTCGGGCGAGATATAGAGACGCTCGGCGATATCGCGGTTCGTATGGCCGAACGCGAGCAGCTGGAGGACCTCGATCTCGCGAGCCGTGAGGGTCTCGGCTCGGCGGTCGCGTTCCTTCGCGGTGGAGAGCTCTTCGGCCAGCGCGACCACCAGCTGCGGATCGATCACCATGTTCCCCCCGGCGACCAGGCGAACCGTCTGGATCAGGTGCTCGGCATCGCGTGCCTTGAGCACGTATCCGCGTGCGCCTGAGCGCACCGCCTCGACCACGAACTGCCGGTCGTCGTACGCGGTGAGCATGATCACGCCGACCTTGGGGAACCGGTCGCGGATCTCGCGGGCGGCTTCGAGTCCGTCCATCTCCGGCATCCGGATGTCGACGAGTGCGATGTCCGGGTCGTGCTCCTCGATCAACGTCAGCAGCTCGCGTCCGTCCGACGCTTCGCCGACGACCTCGATCCCGTCCGCCATGTCCAGATACCGGCGGAGTCCCTGGCGCACCAACGAGTGGTCGTCGGCGATGGCTACCTTGATCATGCCCCGTCCTCCGTCCGCGCCCGAGACGCGGTTCGCACCATCCTAAACGGTCCTGATGCCCGGTTCAGAAGATGTACCACCAGTTCATGAACAGGGTCGCGAGCAGCGCGAAGCCTCCCGCGAACGTCGCGACGACGGCCGTGTGCGGGAGACGGCCCCGTTCCGTGGAGTCGGCCAGCACCCAGGCGACGGGGAAGATCACCGCCACGAAGCGTGGCATGGACAGGAGCGGGCGGGGCGGGAACGGATACGAGAGCGGGATGAGCAGGCTCCCGAGCGCGTACACCAGGTACGGGAGCGGGAGACGTCGTGCGCCAGCGATGATGGCGATGAGCGCGACTCCGACGACGAGGAAGTCGATGAGCCAGTAGTTCGGGTCCGGCACGCCGACGCCGAACGCCAGCTTGGCGGCGTTCCAGAGCGTGGTGGTGGGGATGGCGGCCTCGCGTTGCCAGTTCGCCTGGGCGTGGATGGGCGCGAGCGCGTCGGAGTGCGCCACGCTCCACCACCCCAGGTACGCCAGGGGTCCGAGGAACACCGCCACAGCGGCGACCAGCTTCGGCCACAACGGAGCGTCGTCCCGACGTTGCTCGAGCGCCATGACGATCAGCGCTGGCGCCAGGACGATCCCCAGGCTGCGGGTGAGCGCTGCCAGAGCGCCCGCGAGCGCGGCACCCGCCCAGCGACCCAGGCGCGCTTCACGGAACGCGACGAGCGATAGCAGCAGGAACAGCGATTCGCTGTACGGAGCGAAGAAGAAGAACGCGGTGGGGAAGATCGCGATGTAGACGATCGCCCGCCGAGCGACCGGCTCCGAGAACTCCCGGGTGGTCAGGTCGTACAGGACCAGCAGCGATCCGAAGAACGCGATGTGGGACACGAGGAGCGCGCCCAGGAGCGGGTGTCCGCCGAGGAGCCATGAGACGGCCCGCACGAGCAGCGGGTAGAGGGGGAAGAACGCGGCGCTGCCGTCGCCTGCCGCGTACCCCGTGGTCGCGATCCGGAGGAACCACAGGGCGTCCTGTCGCTCGAACGAGGTGGCGATCGCGTGCCATCCGTGCCCGAGCGGAGGCGCCACCCACCCCGGGACGCTCACCGCGTCGCGCGCGGGGAACAGTCCCACCGCGATCGCCGCGAGCACGATCAGGCCGACCCGCACCCCCAGGAACGTGATCAGGCAGGGGCGCAGACCGTCTCGCAGACGCGGGGCCGTCGTCGTCGGATCGCTCACACGGGCGCTCCGGCGTCCGCGAGCTTGGCATCGAGGACCTCGGCCTCGAGATCGGGTAGATCGTGCGTCGGACGGCGGACCCACGCGATCACGGCCCATATCAGGATGACGGCGCGCGCCGCGATCGCGATCTCGAACGCGCCGAACGGCAAGCCCCCGTAGCCGCTCAGATCACCGAAGAACGAGAAGCGGGTCACGAACACCGCGACGTCGGCGACCTCGAACGCCACGAACGTCTTCAGGTCCGACCCGCCGAGCGCGAAGAACGGCAACAGCCACAACCCGTACTGCGGCGAGTACACCTTGTTGGACAACAAGAAGAGGACGAGCAGCGGGAACGCGAGGCTCCACCGCGAGAAGTCGGGTTCCCGCCGCTGCTTCCACAGCCACACCAGGACGGATGAGACGGCGAAGAGCGCGAAGGAGGCCATGTTGATCCGCGACGTGTGCCCGCAGATCGCGCCGACGTTCACGTGCCGGCAGCCGATGTACCAGAGGCTGTCGAAATCCGCGCCTCGGGACGAGTTGAATCGGAAGAACGTCGACCAGCTCGACGGGTTGGCGATCGCGAACGGCAGGTTGACGATGAACCACGTCCCGACGGTCGCCCAGCCGATGGTGATCGCGGCATCGGGCTCGCGCTTGGACAGGCGGTGCGCGATCAACGGAACCATCAGCAGGGCCGGGTAGAACTTGGCCGCGGCGCCCAGCCCGAGCAGGAGCCCCGCGACGCCGTCTCGACGGCGCGCGAACGCGAGCAACGCGCCGGTCGCCAGCGCCACCGCGAACAGGTCCCAGTTCATGAACCCGTAGATCAGCAGCGTGGGCGCCAGCACGAACCACAGCGCCTTGCCGCCGAGCATGTAGATGATCGTGGCGATGACGGCGGCACAGATCCACAAGAGCACCGCGTTCGCCGTGAAGAACCCGGCCGTCGTGTTCCCGCCGATCCACGCGGCGACCCGCATGAAGTACATCGTGAGCACGGGGTATTCGTCGCACTGGCCTCCGGTTTCCCGGCAGGCCTGGAGGAACGGGAGCCGGTTCCCCGTGAGCTGCTCGGTGCTCAGCAACGGCACGATGTCCGAGTAACAGAACTGCCGGTACTGTCGTCCGTCGGCCCACGACCCGTTGGCGCACGGCCCTTTCAGCGCGCTCCCCAGGATCAGCGTGACGCCGAGACACCCCAGGACGAGCATGAGGCTGACCGGGCGAGCGGCGCGTTCCACGAGGCGCATCGTAGCCCGGGCATCACACGTGGACCGTACGAGCGAACACTCGTAGAGTGGATGGTCGTGAGGTACCGGGTCGAGCAACTCGCCGCCGCGTGCGATGTCTCCGTCGATACCGTCCGGTATTACCAGACCCTCGGGTTGCTCCCGGCGCCGGCCCGTGAGGGGCGCGTCGCGTGGTACGGAGCGGAGCATGCGGACCGGATCCGCGAGGTCCGCACGCTGCAACGGAAGGGGCTGACGCTCGCAGCGATCCGGCGGGTCGTGCGCGGCGAGTTGGGACCGGCCGACGCCGATCTGGCCGCCGCCGTCGCCGCGGCTCGCGGCGCGGACGGCGACGATCGGTTGCTGACGCTCGAGCAGTTCGCCGACCGCAGCGGCGTGCCCGCGTCCTTGATCCAAGCCGTGGAGCGCGAGGGGATCCGGCTTGGGCGTCACGTCGACGGTGTGGAGCGCTACACGGCCTCGGACATCGAGCTCGTGCGGACCGCCCTTCGACTCTTGGAGTTCGGGTTGCCGCTCGGCGATCTGCTCTCGCTGGCTCGCGACGCCGACGCGGCGATGCGAGGTCTTGCCGAACGGGCGGTCGAGCTGTTCGACGAGCACGTCCGCAAGCCCATCCGCGACACCGCCGGGTCGGACGGCGAGGCGGCCGACCAGATGGTGGTGGCGTTCGGCGAGCTGTTGCCGGCCGTGACGCAGCTGGTTTCGCACCATTTCCGCCGCGTCTTGCTGGAGACGGCCGAGTCCCACATCGAACGCGTGGGTGACGACGAGGAGGTGCGCGCCGTGCGCGGCGGCATGGAGCGGGGCGCGTGACCGCCGCTCGCTCGGATGCGCCGCTGCCTGAGGGGGACGAGAAGCATCGCGCCGTCAGGTCGTTGTTCGACTCGATCTCGGGTCGCTACGACGTGGTGAACCGTGTCATGACGTTCGGGATGGATGTGGGGTGGCGCCGGCGCGCGGTGACCGAGCTGCGTCTGCCGGGAGGAGCGCTGGTGCTGGACCTGGCCTGCGGGACGGGTGACCTCTGTAGAGAGTTGCAGCGCAACGGATATCGCGCGCTTGGAGTCGACTTCTCGCACGGCATGCTCCTGGCGGCGACGACGTCGGCACCGCTGGTGGAGGCTGACGTCCTGCGCTTGCCGATGCGCGACGGGGCCGCGGACGGCGTCACGTGTGGGTTCGCGCTGCGCAACGTGGTGGACCTGGCTGCGTTCTTCGCCGAGCTCGGGCGGGTCGTTCGCGGGAGCGGACGCATCGCGCTGCTCGACGCGAGCGAGCCGGACAATGCCGTGATGCGTGCGGGCCACGGCGTGTACTTCCGACACGTGGTGCCGCGGATCGGCGGGCTGCTGTCTGACCGTGACGCCTACGCCTATCTGCCACGGTCCATGGCGTACCTGCCGCCGCCCACCGAGATGCTCGCGATGCTGCGGGACGCGGGCTTCCCCGACGCCGAGCGCCACCAGCTGTCCGGCGGGATCACGCAGCTCCTGGTCGGGACCCGGGGGTGAGCGATCCCGTGGAGGTTCCGTCACGCCGCACGCTGGGTCCGGCGTTCGACCTCCTGGCCGTCTACGACCCGCCGGACGGGTTCTTCTTCGAGCGCGCGGGCCATGGCGTCGCCGGCCGTGGCACGTTCGCGCGGATCGAGATCCCGGCGGGTGATGACCTCGTCGGCCGCGCCGTCGCGGCGGTGCGGAAGACGTTCGCCTCCGCGAGGAGCGATGGCGACTCCCCGCCGATCGCGGTCGGCGCGTTGCCGTTCGGCGCCACCCGCGACGGACTCCTCACGGTTCCGGCCCACGTCGTCCGCCGGGGTACGGACGACATCACCCGAGAGACCCTCGTGGGGAGCGGTGACGGCTCCGCGCCGATGTCGTTCGACCGACTGAGCGGCGACTCCGCGCCGCACGCGGCGTTCGCCGAGATGCAGGTGACTGCCGTCCCCCCGCGCGAGTCGTACGCGAGCGCGGTGGACGCGGCGCTCGACCGGCTGCGCGACGGTGGGCTCGACAAGGTGGTCCTGGCGCGGACCATGGAAGTGGACGCGGGACGGGCGCTCGATCCGCGTCGCCTCGTGCATCGTCTGCGGGCGGTGGACCCCGATTGCTTCGCGTTCGCGGCGCCGACGGGAACGGGCAGCGTCCTCGTCGGCGCGTCGCCGGAGTTGTTGGTGTCACGGCATGGGTCGGAGGTACGCGCGAACCCGCTCGCGGGTTCGGCTCCTCGGGCGGGTGACCCGGACGAGGACCGCGCGAACGCTGAAGCGCTCGGGTCGTCTGCCAAGGATCGCCAAGAACATGCGATCGTGGTGGAGGCGGTCTTCGCTGCGCTGCATCCGCTCTGCACGGAGCTGCACCACGACGCCGATCCCGTGCTGCTGCCGACGGCGAACGTTTGGCACCTCTCGACGCGGTTCCGTGGACGGTTGCGCGAGCCGGCTCCGTCCGCGCTGGAGCTGGCCGCGGCGCTCCATCCGACGCCGGCGGTGGCGGGAACGCCGACGCCGTCCGCGCTCGAGGTCATCGCCGCGCTCGAGCCGTTCGATCGCGGCTGCTACGCCGGCCCCGTCGGTTGGGTCGACGCCGACGGCGACGGTGAATGGGCGCTCGCGCTGCGGTGCGCGGAGCTCGCGGGCGAGCGGGCGACGCTCTTCGCCGGCGCAGGGATCGTTCCCGACTCGGATCCCGCGCTCGAGTTGGACGAGACCGAGCGGAAGTTCCGCGCGTTCCTGGACTCGCTGCGCTGGGGCTGAGGAACGATGCCCACTCCCGCGACGACCGTCGACGTCGATGGCTACGAGATCCGCGTCTCGAACCCGGACAAGGTGCTGTTCCCCGATATCGGCGTCACGAAGATGGACCTGGTCGAGTACTACCTGACGGTGGCGGATGCGGCGCTCGTCGGCTGCCGGGACCGTCCGACGATCATGCATCGCTTCCCGAACGGTGTGGACGGCGAGCCGTTCTATCAGAAGCGCGTCCCGACCCAGCGGCCGCCGTGGGTGCAGACGGCCACGATCACGTTCCCGAGCGGCCGACACGCGGTCATGATCGCGCCGGCCGACGCCGCGCACCTGGTGTGGATGGCGAACCTCGCGTGCCTCGACCTGAACCCGTGGCCGGTGCGTGGCGACGATGTCGACCATCCCGACGAGCTGCGCGTCGACCTGGACCCGACCCCCGGCGTCCCGTGGGGCGACGTGCGAGACGTGACGTTGCTGGTTCGCGAGGTGCTGGAGGAGCACGGCGCCGTGGGGTTCCCGGCCACGTCCGGCAAGCGGGGGATGCACCTGGTCGTGCCCATCGTCCGCGAGCACGGATTCACCAACGTGCGGCGAGCGGCGCTCGCGCTCGCGCGTGAGGTGACGCGACGCGCTCCCGGCGTCGCCACCGCCGCGTGGTGGAAGGAGGAACGGCAGGGCGTGTTCGTCGACTACAACCAGAACGCGCGTGACCGCACCGTCGCGTCGGTGTACTCGGTACGACCGGTGCCCGACGCGCGCGTGGCCACGCCGCTCTCGTGGGACGAGGTTCCGGATGTCGACCCGTCGGTCTTCACGATCACGACGGTCCCGGATCGCCTCGCGTCGATCGGCGATCCAGGCGCCGGTGCGGACCCGGACGAGCGGTCGAGCCTCGCTGGGCTGCTGGAGCTCGCCGCGAGGGACGAGGCAGGGGGCCTGGGAGACGCGCCGTGGCCGCCACACTTCCCGAAGGGCGACAGCGAGCCCGTGCGTGTCAACCCGTCGCGCGCTCGCAAGGTGGCCGAGTGGGAGGCTTCGCGGCGAGAGCCCTGACGGTTCCGTTCGCAGGTGTCAGGATGGGCGACGCACCCGACCGTAAGGAGTCGACCATGGGTGAAACGACCGTGGAGATCGCGCAACGAGCGGTGCCGATGCTCTCGTACGAAGACGTCGGCGCTGCCACCGAGTGGCTGACCCGCGCGTTCGGTTTCCGGGAGCGGGGAGAGCGCTACACGGAGCCGGACGGTCGCGTGACGCACGCCGAGCTCGACCTGGACGGCGCCCAGGTGATGCTGGGATGGCCCGGTCCCGACTATCAGGGTCCCGCCCGCCACGCGCGAGGATGCGAGGACGCGGAACGCTGGTCGGCGGTGCCCTACATCGTCGACGGGGTCCTCATCTACGTCGAGGATGTGGACGCGCATTGCGAACGTGCCCGCACGGAGGGCGCCGTGATCCTGCGTGAGCCGAAGGACGAGCCGTACGGCCGGTTGTACAACGCGGCGGACCCGGAGGGCCACCGCTGGATGTTCATGCAGGTGCTCGCCGGCTGACGGCGACGCGTCAGCCCGGGCCGAGCGCGAGCTGGTCGAACGTGCAGCTCTTCGGGTCCCGGTCCGGCCGCCACCGGACGATCGACGCCGAATGGCGGAACCGGCCACCCTGCAAGCGCTCGTAGCGGACCTCGCACACGAGCTTCGGCTCGAGCGTGACCCACTCGGTGTCGCGGCCGGCGCTCCATCGGCTCGGTCCGCCCGGGGTCCGGCCCACGCCGAAGCTCTCGCCGCCGACGAGTGGCTCGAGCGTCTCGCGGAGCTCGCGGCGTTCCTTGGCCTTGAACGCCGACGTGTGGCCGACGTACTGCAGCGTGCCTTCGTCGTCGTAGAGACCCAGGAGCAGGCTGCCCACGCCGTCGCCGTTGCGCTCCACGCGATAGCCGCCGACCACGCAGTCCGCGGTGCGATGGTGCTTGATCTTCACCATCACGCGCTCGCCCTCGACATAGTGCTGCTCGGCGCGCTTCGCGACGATGCCGTCCTGCCCCACGCCGTCGACGTCTGCGTACCAGCGCTCCGCCGTGGCCACGTCCGCCGTCTGCGGCGTGAGGATCAGCGCCGGGCCAGGGTGCAGGCCGCCGGGGGAGTCCGGAGCGAGCTCGGCGCCGAGTCGTTCGATCAGCCCCTCGAGCTCGACACGCCGCTCGTCCGTGTCGAGCGGCCGCACGTCGCGGCCGTCCAGCTCCAACAGGTCGAACGCGACCAGCGTCGCCGGGATCTCGCCGGCGAGCTTGTTCACGCGCGACGCGGCCGGATGCAGCCGGAGCTGCAGCGTCTCGAAGTCCATCACGCCGTTCGCGATCATCACGATCTCGCCGTCCATCACGTACGTGGCGGGCGGCTGGTCCGCGAGCAGCTCCACGAGCTCCGGGAAGTAGCGCCCCAGAGGACGATCGCCGCGCGAGTCGATCCGGACACCGTCCGCGTCGCGCGTCACGATCGCGCGGAAGCCGTCCCACTTCGGCTCGTAGCGCCAGCCGTCCCCGCGCGGGAGGTCCTCCTGGGACTTCGCGAGCATCGGTTTGGTCGTCGTCATGCGACCACCATCATCCACGACCGTGTCACGAGGGCAACGTAGATTGCGTGCCATGCCGGAGCCGAGCGCCGTTCGCATCGAGCCGTGGGCAGCGGGCGACCTCCCGCTCCTGGAGCAGCTCCTCGGCGACCCGGCCATGACCGAACACCTGGGCGGACCGGAGACCCATGACCAGCTCGTGGAGCGCCAACAGCGGTACGAGCAGATCGGCGACCTGGGCACGGGCCGGATGTTCAAGGTCATCGACGAGGCCAGCGGTCGGGCGGTCGGCTCGGTCGGCTATTGGGATCGCGAGTGGGGTGGCGAGACGGTCTTCGAGACGGGCTGGTCGGTGATCCCGGCGTTCCAAGGTCGGGGTATCGCCGGCGCGGGGACCGCGTTGGTCATCGAGATGGCGCGTTCGGAACGGACGCACCGCTTCATGTACGCGTACCCCTCGGTCGACAACCCGCCGTCGAACGCGATCTGTCGCAAGCTCGGCTTCACGCTGCTGGAGGCTCAGGAGTTCGAGTACCCACCAGGCAACCGCATGCGGTGCAACGTGTGGCGGCTCGACCTGTTCGCGGACTAGGACGACGAGCCCGCGGCTCGTTCCTTCTCGACCAGCACCCGGCGCAGGATCTTGCCTGACAGCGATCGCGGGATCTCGTCGATGAACTCGACGCGGCGCACCTTCTTGTAGGACGGCACGCGCTCGGACACCCACGACATCAGCTCGCCCTCGGTCACCTCGGCGTCGGCACGCTTCACGACGAACGCCTTCGGGACCTCGCCGGCCGTGTGGTCCGGCGACGGGATCACCGCCGCGTCGGCGACCGCGGGATGCTGCACCAGCAACGCCTCGAGCTCCGCGGGCGGCACCTGGAAGCCGCGGTACTTGATGAGCTCCTTCAAGCGGTCCACGACGTAGAGGTAGCCATCGGCGTCCGCGTGGCCGATGTCGCCGGTACGCAGCCAGCCGTCGCCGGGCAGCGTGTACGCGTCGGCCTCGGGGTCGTCCAGGTAGCCCTTCATCACCTGCGGGCCACGGATCCAGATCTCGCCGTCCTCGTCGGCGGCGCAGTCGTCCCCGGTCTCCAGGTTCGCGACGCGGATCTCGGTGTTCGGCAGGATGAAGCCGCTCGACGCCGGGCGGCCCTGCGACGGGTCGCGCGTGGGCGCGCTCATGACCGGCGACGTCTCGGTCAGGCCGTAGCCCTGCAGCACGATGCAGTCCAGGCGCGCCGCCGCCGCCTCGCACACGCTGGCATCGAGCGGCGCCGCGCCGGACATCACGCGTTCGAGCGCCGAGAGGTCGTGCTTGTCGACCGCCGGGTGCTTCGCGAGCGCCAGCACGATCGGCGGGACCAGGCACGCGAACGTCACGCGATGCTCCTCCATCAGCCGCAGGAACTCGTCCAGGTCGAACCGCGGCATCGTGACCACGGTCGCGCCCTTGCGGAGCGCCAGGTTCACCAGGACGGTCATGCCGTAGATGTGGAAGAACGGCAGCACGCCGATCATCACGTCGTCGGGGCGGATGCCGATCGCCGCGTCCGACTGCAGGACGTTCGCCACCAGGTTCCGCTGCGTGAGCTGCACGACCTTCGCGAACCCAGTCGTGCCCGACGACATCGGCATCGCCGCGATCGCCTGGGCGCTGTCGACGTCGACATCGACCGGCGCCGCGCCGGTCGCGAACAGCGATGAGAACGCGGACGTTCCCTCCACGGCCTCGCCCAGGACGAACACCTCTTCGACGCCCGCCGCCTGCGCAGCCGGGAGGGCCCGATCCAGGAACTGCGGGATCGTCAGGAGGAACCGGGCGCGCGTCGCGCGCAGCTGGCTCTCGATGTCCTGCGCCGAGGCCAGCGAGTTGATCGTGGTGTTCGTCCCACCGGCGATCAGCACCCCGTGGAACGCCACCGCGTACTCGGGCACGTTCGGCGAGAAGATCGCGAACACGTCGCCGGCGCCGAAGCCGCGCGCCGCCAAGCCGGACGCGAGCGCCCGGGTCATGCCGCCGAGCTGCGCGTACGTGATCGTGCGTCCGCTCGGCCCGTCGATCAGCGCCGGCTTGTCGCCGAACTCCGCGGCGTGCTCGAGCACGAACGACGGCAGCGACGTGGACGGGATGTCGATGTCGGGCAGGACGCTGCGGAACACCATCGACCGCAACGCTAGTCCATCGGCGGACCGCGGTGCTCACTGCCCTCTCGCCCACCCCTTGTAGGGGTATTCCACCCGGCGGTCACTCGGCCTCGCGGATCTAGGGAACGAAGGAACGGTGTGGGGCGTCGACGACCGGCTCGGGGGCGTGCCACACGGCCTCAACGTTGTTCTGATGCAGGTCGTTGACGAACGCGCCGTAATACCGCTCGGAGTACTGGGTCCAGACCCCGGGCTCGCCTCGGACCGTGGCGCCGTTGGCGACGGCGGCCGCGAAGAATGCGTCCACTGCGTCCCGACCCTCAGCCGAGAACGCCACATGCGCCGCCGTTGTCACGGGCGCTCCGCGAGCGATCGTGAAGTCGTCCCGTCCCTCCGCCCCATACCCGAGGCCGTCGTCCTGAACGTACAGTTCCTCGAAGCCGAGTGGGGCGAGCGCCGCGGTATAGAGCGCCCGGCTCGCGTCAAGGTCTGCAACGACGAACAGGACGTGATCGACGACGAAGCGGACGGTCATCGAGTCACGCTATCAAACCCCCTCCGGCAGGAGGCCCGTGGCCCAGACGGTGCACCACCGGGTCCGGTGGCCGTGTGAATCCGTTCCGCTCGTAGAAGCCGTAAGCATCGTCCGCCGGGAACGTGAGCACCAGCTCGAATCCGCCTGTGGTGCAGCTCTCGATGAGCATCTGGAGCATCTGCGAACCGAGGCCGTGCGACCGGTGTTCGGGCTCCACGTACATGTTGGTGAGGTAGCCCATCGGGCGCGGAGCGCCGTGGCCGGGAGCCGGGACGCGTGGCACCGTGTGCAGCCACATCGCCGCCACCAGGCGGCCGTCCTGCTCGGCGCACCAGGCTCGCCAGTCGTCGCGGGCGAGCGCGTCGCGCGGCGAACACCGTGAACCGCTCGCACGTACGGCTCGAAGCGGCTCGTCGTGCGTCTCGCGTTCGGTGTAGAGCTGCCAACGCAGGCGAGCGAGCTCGGGGATGTCATCGGCGTTCGCGGATCGGACGGTCGGTGTCACGCCGGCACCGGGGGAGGAGGTGTACGACGCGAGGCGATCCGCCGGGCGAGCCATCGCGCCCCGAGCGCGAACAGCACCGCGACGACCAGGCCGGCGAGGAGTCCGAGGATCACGCCGAGGTTGTCGGTGTCGGTGCCTGAGTAGCCGAAGCCGAGGATGTTGGTGCATGCACGGTGTTCGATGCCATCGATGGAGTTCGCACCGGTCGAACAACTCGTCGGCGCGATCAGGATGTAGCCCACCATGAACCCGACGATCGCGCCGACCCCGGCGGCGACGACCCCGGTCTCATGGCGTCGTTGCGACACGATGGCGAGCATGAGCCCGAGCAGGAGGAACGGGAGCCCGATCGTCAGGATCGCAAGGGCACCGAACCCGATGAGCAGGACGACGAGCGTCCAGTAGGCGATCGCACCGACATGGCCCTTCGACGTCATGGCTCGTGCTCAGTCGTGCGCGGCGGCGTAGTCGGATGCGCCGAGGAAGTGCAGCGAGACATACGGTTCGTCGCCGACCACCCAGCTGTCGTGACCCGGCGGGATCGCGAACACGTCTCCCGGTTCCATCACGAGCTCACGTCCGTCGTTCATCGAGACGGCCGCGCGGCCGGAGACGACCATGCCCAGGTGTTCGACCTCGCACGTCGAGGTTCCGGTGATCGCGCCGACGTGCTCCGACCACTTCCAGCCGGGCTCGTACCGAGCACGACCGATCGTCATCCCGCCGATCTCGACCACCTCGAACGATCCCTTGTCGAACGCGCGCGTCTCGTCCGGCGCGTCGAACCGCTTGATCTCCAGCTCCATCCAGGCTCCTCTCGTCGGGAGCCAGCGTAGCGGCGTCCTCAGGGGTCGGCGAGCGCGGCGTCGACCGCCGCTCGGACGTCGATGCGTTGCCGTCGGCTCCGCTCGGCGGGCGTCGGGACCTCGATCACCCGGATGCCGCCTCCGGCCTCCGCGTCGCGGACGGCGCCGACGAGATCCGACATCCGCTCCACGCGCGTGTGCCCCACGCCGGCGGCCGCACTGAGCGCCGCGAGGTCTACGTCCTGTGGGGTCACGAACAACCGGTCGCGCTCCGGCAGGTCCCGTTGATCCAGCGAGCCGAAGATGGCGCCGCCTCGGTTGTTCGGCACGACGATCACCAGATCCGCCGGGAGCCGCTGCCCGTTCCAGAGCAGCGCGCCCGCGTCGTAGACCAAGGAGAGGTCGCCGATCAACGCAACCGTGGGACCGGTCCCGGCGGTGGCGATGCCGAGCGCGGTGGAGACCAAGCCGTCGATCCCGCTGGCACCGCGGTTCGCCAGCACCTGGAGCCCGTCGCGCGGCGCCATCGCGACATCGAGGTCCCTGATCGGCGTCGAGTTCCCGATGAACAGCGTGCCCCCGTCGGGAACGGCCGCGGCCAGGTCCCTCGCGAGTCGGAGCTCCGTCGGTTCGTCGGTCGCGTCGAGCACCTCGTCCATCGCGCTCCGCGCGCGTTCGTCGGCGACCTGCCAGGACGCGAGCCATCCGCCGGGTGCCGGCTCGATCGGTCGTCCCATCACTCCGGTCGCGAGCCGGTCGGGGTCGGCCGCCAGTCGCCACGTCGCTCGTCCCTCGGGGTCGGGATCCGGGTGGAACAGGTCGACCACCAGGAGCCGCTCGGCGGCGGCCACGAGCGCCTGGCTCGCGCGCGTGGTCGGCGTGGCGCCGATCTGCAGCACGATCTCCGGCCGGTGGCGATCCAGGAACGCCATCGACGCGATGAGCGATTGCCCTGTGGCGAGCGCCCATCCGGGACGGCGGAGCCCGGATGTGGGTTCCGCGAGCAGCGGCCACCCGAGCCGTTGTGCGAGCTGTGCCACCTCGCCGGGAGCCACCCACCAGTTCGATCCTGCGACGACCACGCCGCGAGCGCTCGACAGCTCCCGAGCGGCACGATCGACGTCGGCCGCGAGCGGCTCGGGGTTCCGATCGGCGCGCTCTACCCGCGACGGGTCGCGCTCCGGCACGTCGACCACGTCACCGGTCGGCACCAGCGGCTCCTCGAACGAGCAGTTGATGTGCACCGGTCCCGGCAGGGGGCCCCCGCAGGCCGCCACGGCGTCGCGGCCGATCCGCCGCCACTCGAGCGCGTCGTTCGCAGACAGCGGCACCGGGGGATCGAGGTACGCGCGCGGATACGTCCCGAACAATCGCACCTGGTCGATCGTCTGGTTGGCGCCGGTGCCACGGAGCCGCGGCGGCCGGTCGGCCGTCAGCAGGTAGAGCGGCACCCGAGCCTGCGACGCTTCCACGACGGCGGGGAGCAACTCCGCGGCCGCCGTGCCGCTCGTGCACGCGACCCCGACCGGACGGCGCAGCGCCTTCGCCAGCCCGACGGCGAAGAACGCACTCGAGCGCTCATCCAGATGGACATGCACCGTGACTCCGGCGTGCCGTTCCAGCGCGAGCGCGAGCGGCGTCGAGCGCGATCCGGGAGACACGCACGCGTGGCGCATCCCGCCCGCGACCAGCTCGTCGATCAGGACGGTGGCGCACGCGAGGGAGATGTCGCCCGTCGCCATCACGTCAGCGGCACCGTCCGCACCGCGAAGTCCACGTGCGACAGTGCGAGCCCGAGCGCGAGCGAGATGCCGCACGCTGCGTGCAACGCGGCCGTCCCCGTCAGCACGGGGATCAGGTCGCGGCCGGTCGCCGCACGGATGCGCTCCAGCGGTCGGATCGCGAGCGGCCACGCGATCAACCCGAACAGCCCCCATTGGGTCAATCCCATCGACTCGTCGACGATGAACACCACCACGCCGAGCACGATCGTCGCGAACGCGCCGACGACGCACGCGCGGTAGAACGCCCTCGTCCGTCGGTCGCCCAGCCTGACGGCGAGCGTCCGCTTGCCGCCCGTCTCATCGGTCGGGATGTCGCGCAGGTTGTTCGCCACCAAGACGGCGACGGCCAGCAGACCCATCACGACGCCGCTCCACCACGCCGCGGAGGGCACCGTCTCCACCATCACGTACGCCGAACCGCACGTCGCCATCAGCCCGAAGAACAGGAACACCATCAACTCGCCGAGCCCCATCCCGGCGTACGGACGCGGGCCACCCGAATACAGGAGCGCGGCCACCAACGCGAGCGCGCCCACCACCAGGACGAGGACCGGGGTCGTCGCGAGCGCCAGCGCCAGCCCGCAGGCGCCGGCGAGTCCGAGACTGAGCAGCGAGGCGGTCAACACCGCGCGAGGTGATGCCGCGCCGCTCGCCACCAACCGCGGCGGACCGATCCGCTCCGCCGTATCCACGCCGCGCACGCCGTCGAAGTAGTCGTTCGCGAAGTTCACGCCGATCTGCAGACCGGCCGCGACGAGCAACGCCGCGATCAGGCGCCACGCGATGACGTGACCGGCTGCCGCGACCCCCACCAGCACCGGCACCACGCCCAGACCGAGCGTGCGCGGCCGCGCGCCGCGCCACCACAGGCGCGCCGAGGTGCTGCTCACGGGCGCTTCGGGAACCGCGAGAAGTCGGGGGCGCGCTTCTCCTTGAACGCGTCGCGCCCCTCCTGCGCCTCCTCACTCATGTAATAGAGGAGCGTGGCGTCGCCTGCGAGCTGCTGCACGCCCGCCAGGCCGTCCATGCCCGCGTTCGCACCGGCCTTCAACAGCCGGAGAGCGAGCGGCGAGAGCCCGAGCATCTCGCGACACCACGAGACGGTGGTGGATTCGAGCTCGGCCAGCGGGACGACCGCGTTCACCAGCCCCCACGCGAGCGCGGTCTGCGCGTCGTACTGCCGGCACAGGAACCAGATCTCCTTCGCCCGCTTCTCGCCGATCTGCCGCGCCAGGAGGCTGATCCCGTATCCGCCGTCGAACGATCCCACGCGAGGGCCGGTCTGTCCGAACCGCGCGTTGTCCGCGGCGATCGTCAGATCGCAGCACACGTGCAGCACGTGCCCGCCGCCGATCGCGTAGCCGGCCACCATGGCGACGACCGGCTTCGGCAGGCGCCGGATCTGGATCTGGAGATCGAGCACGTTCAGGCGGCCGATGCCCTGTTCGTCCACGTAGCCGTCGTCGCCCCGGATCTTCTGATCTCCGCCGCTGCAGAACGCGTCGGGCCCTTCGCCCGTCAGCACGACCACGCCGACCGTCGGGTCGTCGCGTGCCACGTCGAACGCGCGGATCAGTTCCTTCACCGTGAGCGGGCGGAACGCGTTGCGGACCTCCGGGCGGTCGATCGTGATCTTGGCGATGCCGTCGAGGGTCTCGTACCGGATGTCCGTGTAGTCACCGGATGCCTGCCATGCGAGCACGTTGTCCATGCGACCGATCACTCCTAGAGCGTGCACTCGAACGTTTCCGCTAGCCTACCGGACGTGAGCCGGTACCTGGGCGCTGCGCCGGGGTTCCTGGTCGCGGTCGACCTGCCGCCGGGACCCGCCTGGCTGGACGTGATCACCGAGCTATGGGAGGCGGGGGCCGCCGTCCTGCCGCTCGACGCACGTCTCACCGCCCGAGAACGGCGGGCGATCGTGGATCTGGCGCGTCCCGCCTCCGTCATCACCGCCGACGACGAGACGGTCTTCGCCGATCCCGCGCCGCCCGAGCCCGATCGCGTCGGACTCGTCGTCGCGACATCCGGCACCGCCGGCCGGCCGAAGCTCGTCGAGCTGTCGCGGCCGGCCGTCGCCGCGGCCGTGGGGCTGTCGTTCGCCGCGCTGGGTTCCACGTCGGGTGGCGTCGCGCTGGAACCGGCGGAGCCGTGGGTGTGTTGCCTCTCTCCGGCGCACATCGGCGGCATGCTCGTCCTGATGCGGCACGTCGTGTTCGGCACGCCGGTGACCGTCCTCGACCGGATCGGACCGGATCCCGAGGACCCTGCGCGCGCGGTGCCCGAGGGCGCACACGTGGCGCTGGTCCCCACGATGCTCCATCGATTGCTCCGGTCGGGGGCCGACCTCTCCGGGTTCGGCATCGTGCTGATCGGGGGAGCGGCCGTCGACTCCGCGCTCGTCCGCGCCGCTGCCGAACGGGGGATCCGGGTGGTGTCGACCTACGGTCTGACGGAGACCTGCGGGGGCATCGCGTACGACGGTCGATTGTTCGACGACACGAGCGCGCGGATCGACGCGACCGGAGGCGTGCAGATCCACGGGCCCACGCTCATGGAGGGCTACCGCCACGACCCCGCGGCGACGGCGGTCGCGTTCACGTTGGACGGATGGCTGCGCACGGGCGACACGGGGGCGCTCGAGCCCGACGGCCGGCTCCGGATCGACGGCCGATCCGATGAGGCCATCCGTACGGGCGCCGAGACCGTGTGGCCGCACGAGGTCGAGGACGCCCTACGGGAACATCCGAAGGTCGCGGAGATCGCGGTCGCCGGCAGGCCGCACGAGGAGTGGGGGCAGCAGGTCGTGGCGTTCGTCGTGCCCGTGAGCGGCGGCGATCCACCCACCCTGGAGGAGCTGCGGCAGCACGGTGCGGAGCGGATCGCGCGGTTCAAGCTCCCCCGAGCCGTCGTCTCGATGACGGAGCTCCCTCGCACGGCGTCCGGCAAGATCCGGCGCGGAGCGCTCCCGCGGTGAGCGTCACAGGAGAGACGAAGGCCCGAGCCCGGGAGGGGTGGGCTCGGGCCTCCGATCTTGTGGGGATCACCGAGGGGGTGGTGATCCCACGATGCGGCTACCGCTGCCGAGGCGTCCGCATCCGAGTTTTCGGCACGTCGTCCGGTAAGAGTTGATACCTCCGAAGGGGTAATGGCCGAAGGTCTGGATGCTCTCCACCTCCCTAGAAGTCGATCCTGGGCGAGCCCGACCCGGTGATCGTGGCCGTCGAGCAGGCGTTGCCTGCGGCGTCGTACGCGCCGTTGTCGGCTTGCCATGTCGTCGGCGTCGCCACCGTGACGGTGTTGACCGCGCCATCCGGGATCCCGAGCACGATCGTCACGGTGTTGCCGAACATCGTGATGGTCGAGCCCGTGAAGTCTCGCGTCCCCTGGCTGTAGTTCTTCTGCAGGAGGACCGTGCCGAAGTTCAGGGTGCCGGCCGGACCCTCGATGGTGAGCCGGTCGTTGGGGCCCATGTTCTTGATCTCGACGGTGACCGTGGCAGGTGATCCGCCGTCCCATCCGGACAGCAGCGACTCCGGGTCGATGGGTGTGTTCCACGTGTACGTGATGCTGTCCCCTTGCTCAGCGCGGCCTGCGGTCCCGCCCGCCCGGTTCGCCGACGTCATGTTCACGGGGGCTGGTCCGGTGCTGTCGATGATGACCGTGAACCCCGTCTGCGTTTGCGAATGGACCGGCGTGGCGACGTCGGCCATCGTGACGGCGTAGGTGCGCGTGCCGTTCGCCATGGGGTTGTCGGCGATGCGCGCGACGCTCCGGTAGTTGTATGGCACGCCCTGGGCGGAGAACGCGCCCGCCACCATCGCGACGGCGGTGCCCCCCGTGGAGAACGCCGACACGTCGACCGTGACCACGCCAACTCCGGCCGGTGGGTTCCCGCTGTCATCGACCTGTGCGTAGACGTAGAACTGGCCACCCTGGCGGATCGTCCCGGCGAGGTACCCGACGGTCTTGGCGACCACCGTTCTCGTCACGTGCGGCGGCTCCCAGTCGGGGGCAGCGATGAAGCGATTCGGACCGTCGGTCGTTGTCGCCGCGAACGCGGCGAGCGCCCCGCCGCTCAGACCGATCACCAAGCCGATCGTCATCGGTACGAGGAGGCGTCGTCTAGGCCACCGCTTCATCGGGGAGCCTTCCTCTCCGTTTCCGCGGCGCCGGCTCGCCCGGATCCGGCGTTGTCCGCGCTCGATCGGTGGGCCTCGGCTCGTGCTTCCCGCGCGGACGCCACAGCCGCCAGAGCTCCGACACCCCGAGGAGGAGCGTGGGGAGGACGATCAGCAGGAGCAGGCCGTACCGGGAGTGGAACCAGACCATGAAGTAGCCGAACTTCGGCACGTGGAAGGCCACGCGCCCGATCGTTCCCTCCTTGGGGAGTGCCCAGTGCTCCACGCCGGTGTTCGCGTCGCCCTTGGTGACGAACACGACCGTGTCGCCTTCCACATGCATCTCGCGCACGCGGTGGGTGATCAGCCGGTCGTGTTCCAACGGATCGCGGAACGTCACGATGTCGCCGACACGCACGTCCATCGGCGACGTCTGGCGGGCGACCACCACGTCACCCGTGCCGATCGTGGGCTCCATGCTGCCCGACATCACGGTCAGGCTCTTGGCGTGGAACGCGTTGGGCAGCCCGACCGCGAGGACCAGGCCGCCGAACGTCCCCAGGACGATCCACGCCACGAGGAGCAGGCATCGGCGGAGCATGCGCTTCATTGGTTCTGCGCCTCCCAGGTGAAGCCGGCCATGCCGGTGAGCCCTTGCGCGGCGACGTTGTTCTGCACCTGCAGCGTGAAGCGGTAGACGAGCGAGTCGTTGGGGTTCCACGCGGTCTGCGCGCCGGGGAACGTCGCGATGCCGCTCGCCCATGTGGTCCGCGCGGTCTTGAACGCTGCCAGCGTGCCGGCCGGCGCGATGGTGGCCTCCGACGTGAAGCCGGTGCAGTTGGGGAAGACGGTTCCCACGGGCATCGAACCCTTCTCCACCGTGATGTTCAGGTACGGGTCGAGCGGCGACGCTGGGCGTCGTCGTGTACAGGCGGACGCCGGCGACGAGCGAGCCGGTGTACGTCACCCGGATGCAGCGAACGATCGCCGCCGATGTCGGCAGCTGGTTCGCGACGTCCCACATCAGCGTGCCGGCGTCGTTGTCGGCGATCGAGACGTTGCCGGCCACGTAGGAGTCGTTCGGGTTCTGCGTCGTCACCGAGAACGCGGCGAACGTCGCGCGGCCGGAAGCGACCGCGACCAGCCCGGTCGCGATCAATGCCGCGAGGATCCTGGTGAGGCGGTTCACGGCCGGTCCTCCACCGTCGAACGGAAGCCCAGGTCGATCTGCGCCATGTGGCCGACGTAGCCCGGCCCCACGTCACCGGGGATCCACACCTCGAAGCTGAGCGTGCGCCATTCGCCGGGGCGCAGCGTGAGGCCCGACGTGGTCCAGTCGCGGAAGCCTCCGAGCGAGCCGCGGTAGATCGTCTCGTCGTCCGGCCCGGTCACCGAGATCCACAACGTACGGTCGAGACCGGGTGCATCGGGGATCCCGTGCAGGCGAACGTCGAGCACGCTTCCCGTCTGGTTCATCAGCTGGAAGGAGCCGGTCGCGGGCTCGGACGCGGGCGTCAGGCCCGTCCCCTCCAGCACGAGGCCGGACGGCTTGACCGCCAGCTCGCCGCTGGGCGCGACCACGATGTGCGCGTCCGCGCCGAGCACGCCGGCGCCCGCCGGGATCCTCGACTCGGTCACGATGCTCGCGGCGATCGCGATGCCGAGCACGAACCCGATGACCCGCACGCGCGAGTCGATCCGCTGCTCCTTGTCCTTACGTTCCACGTTCGTCGTCCCTCCCGACACCTTGGCCGACGACTCGGCCGACGCCGACCTGGGTGGAGCCCGGGCGGGCCGCGTGCGCGACCCGCCCGGTGCTTCCAGGCGTCTAGACGTTCTGCGCCTCCCACGTGAAGCTGTGCACTCCCGACGACCCGCCGACCGCCAGGACGTTGTCCTGCATCGTCAGCGTGAAGCGGTACACGACGGTGTCGTTGTTGACCCACTGGACGGCGGCACCCGGGTTGGCCGGAACGCCGGTCGCGAAGTTCGTCCTGCCGGTGCCGAAGCTCGACAACGTGCCCGTGAAGATGTTCGGGACGGCGTCGGGCGTGAAGCCCGTGCAGTTCGGGAACGTGGTCGCGCCGGGCATGGTGCCCTTGTCGATCGACAACGTGACGTACTGACCGAACGCGTTGATCGGCGTCGTCGTGTACAGCCGCACCAGCGCCGGGAGCGAACCCGTGTACGTCACGCGGATGCACCGGGTGACCACGTCGTTGGGCTTCGCGCCCGTGATGGTGTACATCGCGGCGTTCGCGTCGTCATCGGAGATCACGACGGTTCCTGCGGCGAAGCTGTCGCCGGCGTTCACGGTCGTCGCCGAGAACGCGGAGTACGTCCCGATGCTCGCGACGGTGCCGACCATGCCGACCAGCAGGAGCGAGAGGAGCGTCTTGCGTCCCCTGCTCATACGATCGATCTTCCTCATGCCAGACCCCTCCTCATCCTTCCGATGGTTCGCTCGGTGCAGGGTGCGACCTCCTTTGGTCGGGAGACCCCGGTCCAGGAAGGAGTTGGACCGGAGCCCCCCGAGGAGGCCCGGGCGGGCCGCTTCGCGGCCCGCCCGGATCAGCAGGCGTTAGACGTTCTGCGCCTCCCACGTGAAGCTGTGGTCGCCCGACGTGAGGCCGCTTGCGGCCGGCACGTTCTGGAGCGTCAACGTGAAGCGGTAGACGAGCGTGTTGTTCGTGTTCCACACCGTCTGCGCGCCCGGGAGCGGCCACCGATCCGTTGCCGAAGTTCGTGTGCGCCGCGGCGAAGCCGCCGAGCGTCCCGCGTGAACGACGTTGGCCTCAGACGTGAAGCCGGTGCAGTCCGGGAACGGGTCCGTGCCGGTGCCCTTGTCGATCGTCAGGTTGACGAACGGCCCGATCGCGCCGACGGCCGAGGCGTACAGCGACACGGTCGAGTCGAGCGATCCGGTGTACGTCACCTCGGATGCACCGCACGACCGCGACGCCGGGCTTCGCGCCGGGATGTTGTACATCGCAGCGTCCGGCGTCGTTGTCGGAGATCGACGACCGTCCCGGCGTCGAACGTGTTGCCGGCGTTCACGGTCGTCGCCGAGAACGCGGAGAACGTGCCGATGCCGGCCACGGCGCCCAACGCCCCGACCAGAAGGAGCGACAGGAGCGTCTTCCGCCCCCGGCTCATGCGGTGGATCCTGTCCATGCCAGACCTCCTCGTTGCTTTCCTCGGCCGTCGGCCGTCGCCCGCTTTGGGCCCAGGTAGGTTTCGGGCGCCGGAACGACGGTCTTGAATGCGGTGCAAGGCGTTTCGGTCGGTGGCGAGGTTCGTCGAGCGGTAACTCGGAGGGGTCCGGGGATGTGTGAACACGCAACCCTTCCCGGCATTTCCAGGGTGGGCTGGTCACGCATGGGTTTCCTGTCGGCGCGACTCGAGGTTGCACGCTCCGGCCAGCGGGGTGGCCGAAAGGCGTAGGGAAAAACGTCCGCGGATGACTACGACGGATGCGCTAGACGGCGATAGCCCCGTGACGGACCGCGAACGCGACCGCCTCGAGCTTGGAGTGCACGCGGAGCTTGCCCAGGATGTTGCGGACGTGCGTCTGCACGGTCTGCGGGCTGATGTAGAGCTGCGTCGCGATGTCGTCGTTGCGCATGCCTTGCGCGAGCAACGTCAAGATCTCGCGCTCGCGGTCCGTCAGATCGTTGAGCAACGCGAGCGCGTCCCGCTGCTGCTCGCGCTCCCGGGCCACCTGCGGGAGGAGCCGTGCGAGCGTGGCCGGGTCGATGAGGACCTCGCCGTCGGCGGCGGACTTGACCGCGGCGAGCACGGCCTCAGCCGCGTCGTCCTTGCTGAGGAACCCAGAGGCGCCCGCCTCGACGGCATCCACGAGGAGCCGGTCGTCATCGTGCGCGGTCATGATGATGACCTTCGTGGCGGGGGAGTTCTCCTTGATCGCCCGGGTCGCGTCGATCCCCGACATCGTGGACTTGAGGTCCACGTCCATCAGCACGACGTCGGGCAGGAACTCGGCGCACAGAGCGATCGCCGACTGAGGGTCCTGCACCGGCGGCGCCACCAGCTCGAGTCCGCCGTCGAGGCCCACCACGATGGCCAGGGCATCGGTCAGCACCCGATGGTCGTCGCAGATGAGCAGCGTGACGGGCCGCGGTCCTTCGTCCACTAGCCCTCCATGGGGATCCGGACGCGGAGCATCGTACCCCCACCGGGAGCGTCGACGATGTGCACGTCTCCCCGATGGGCGAGCACGATGCCGCGGACGAGGAAGAGCCCCAAGCCGGATCCGGCCTCCTGTTCGTATCCGTCGGGACGCCAGTTCGGGTACTTGTCGAACACGTCGTCGCGGTGTTCCGCGGGGATGCCCGGTCCCTCGTCGATCACGTCGATCGTCGCCGCGCCGTCCTCGACCCGGGCGTTCACGTGGATCGGGGCGTCCTGCGGCGAGAACTTCGCCGCGTTGTCCACCAGCTGACGAACGACCTCGATGATCCACTTCCGGTCGAGCGCAACCTCCTCGTTCGTCACATCCAGCTCCACGGGGTGCTCCCCGACGTCGGCGGAGGCGATGCCCTCACGGACGGTCGCTCCGAGCCCCTGCGGCCGGATGTCGTAGGTGACGGTGCCCGCGTCGACCTTCAGCGCCGTGGACGCCTGCGTGACCGTGGCGAGAAGCCGGCGGGATTCCTGCTCGATGAGCCCCAGGAGCTCGCGTCGCTCGTCGTCGTCCAAGCGGTCGTAATGCGAGAGTGCGGTGCCCGCGAGCCCGCGGACGGTGCTGACCGGACCCCGGACCTCGTGCGCGATCATGGCCGCGATCTCGGCCCGGCCGCCCATCACCTCCTGTGCGCGGTCGCTGGCGCGCCGCGCCCGGAACGCCTCGGAGCGTTGCGGGGCCAGGAACGCGAAGAGCGCCAGGACGACCGCGGCGACCACGGCCACGTCCGCGGGAACGATCATCGAGCGATAGGAGACCGGGTGGGCCAGCAACACGATCTGGCCCGCGGTGGCCAGCATCCAGGCGGCGGCCAACCACGGATGCGGCGAGCGCACGTCGCCGCCTACGCGCATCTGGCGGACGGCCGCGATCGCCATCAGGACGATCACCATGCCGCCGAGGAGCCAAAGCAGTGGCGACGTCTCGGAGAATGGATCGCCGGTGACCAGATCCACGTTCTTCACGCGCGGCAGCGAGTGGCGATAGACGTACAAGATGCCGTCCAGGACGACGAGCGCCGCCGCGGCCGTCCCGAGGACGAGCGGCGGGCGGAGCGGCCTGCGTCCCCGTCGATCCCACCAGGGGAGGGCGAGGACCAAGCCGGCGGCGGCGACCAGCCACCCCACGAACCATCCGAGAGACGCGAACGATAAGCCCTCCCATGGCGAGGCGGCCGGGGAAAAGATCCAGTGCTGGTCGAACAGGATCGTCTGGACCGCGACCGTGAGCAGCGCGGCGCCCACGAACAGCGGGTGCGTGTTGCGGGTGCTGCGGTACCGCGTGAAGGCGACCGCAGCGCCACTCAGCCCGAAGCCCACGAGCAGCGCGTCGTTGGCGGCGCGTCCGTCCGGCGACCAATGGGGGTGGACGCCGATCGTCGCCAGGACCGCGAGCGACAGGACGGCAATCAACCCAAGGAAGATCGCCACCCGGCCCCGGTCGCTCGGCATGGGCTGAGTCTAGGACCGCGCTTGGCCCCCAGCCCTCATCCCGGGCGTCGGACTACGAGTAGCTGTGGTCGCTGTCGGGGAACTCGCCCCGCTCGACGTCGGCGACGAACGCCTCCACCGCCCCCGTGATGATCCCCCGCAGATCCGCGTACGCCTTCGCGAGCTTCGGCGGTCTCTCGGTGAGCCCCAGCAGGTCGTGGATCACCAAGACCTGGGCATCACAACCGGGGCCCGCACCGATGCCGATCGTCGGGATCTGCAGGGATCGAGAGATCTCCTCGCCGAGATCGGCGGGCATGGCCTCCAGCACCACCGCGAACGCGCCGGCCTTCTCGAGTTGCGTCGCCTGCTCCATGACTTTCGCGGCGGCCTCGCCGCGGCCCTGCACCTTCAGACCTCCCAGCCCGTAGACCGACTGCGGGGTCAGGCCGATGTGCGCCATGACGGGGATGCCGATGTCGACCAGGCGCTGCACCAGGTCCAGCTGCACGCCCTCGATCTTCACGGCGTGCGCGCCGCCTTCCTTGATCAAGCGCCCCGCGTTCCGCACGCCGTCTTCCACCGAGGCCTGGAACGACATGAACGGCATGTCGCCCACGACCATGGCGTGCTCGGCTCCGCGCGCCACCGCCTTCACGTGGTGGAGCATCTCCTCCATCGTGACCGGAAGCTCGTTCGGGTAGCCGAGGACGTTGCGTCCCACGGAGTCTCCGACCAGCAGGACCGGGATACCCGCCCTGTCGAGGATCTGAGCGGTGGGGAAGTCGTACGCGGTCAGCATCACGAACCGCTTGCCGTCCGCCTTCAGTGCACGCAGGTCGTGGATCGATACTCGCATCGCTCGCGCCTCCTTGCGGGTTGAGTGCACGGCAGTCGCAGGGATTGTATCGCCCGGCCGTGTCAGCCCTCGCTGCTAGGGTCGCGCTGTGTCCCGTACACTCTGGACGCCCTCGTAAGACCCCCTGCTCCCTCTCCGAGGGGGCCGTCCAGACCAGAGGAGGTGGAGTTGAGGGAGTACGAGATCATGTTCATCCTGCCCGCCGAGGCCGACGAAGCGCTGGTCGGAACGGCGGTCGACCGGATCACCAAGGTGGTGTCCACCTCTGGTGGTGAGGTCGGGAAGATCGATCGGTGGGGACGCCGGCGCTTCGCGTACGAGATCGCACACCAGACGGAGGGGTACTACGTCGTCGTGCGGTTCACCGCGGAGCCCACGACCGCGGCCGAGCTCGAGCGGACGCTGAACCTGGCCGACGAGATCGTCCGGCACAAGGTGCTGGTGGTGCCCGAGAAGAAGGACAAGCCGCAGAAGCACAAGGCACCTTCCCCCACCCCGGCGTGAGCCATACGCGTCGCGGTGCGGATCAACGATGAGGTGGTGAGTTGACATGGCGAACGACAACCAGGTGACCGTGGTCGGCAACCTGACCGACGACCCCGAGCTGCGCTACACGCCGAACGGGGCCGCGGTGTGCAAGTTCCGGATCGCCGTGAACCGCCGGACGCCTGACGGCGCCGGCGGGTGGAAGGACGGAGAGGCGTCGTACTTCTCCGTGAACTGCTGGCGCAGCCTTGCGGAGAACGTGGCCGAGACGCTCACACGCGGGACGCGCGTGGTCGTGTCCGGCCGACTGCAGTACCGAGCCTGGGAGAGCCAGGACGGCGAGAAGCGAAGTGCCGTCGAGATCGAGGCCGACGAGATCGGCCCGAGCCTGCGATGGGCCACCGCTCGCATCGAGCGGAACCCTCGTTCTTCCTCCGGTTCGAGTTCCGGAGACTGGGGCGAGAAGGTGGCCGCGCCGGTCGGCGGTTCGACTACAGAGGAGACACCACTGGATGGCGGGTAAAGGGAAACCACGCGACGGGGCCAGGCGCCCCAAACGCGAGAAGGACGACAAGCCTTGGAAGAAGACCAAGCGCAAGGCGTGCGTCTACTGCAAGGAGAAGATCGACTACGTCGACTACAAGGACGTGGTCTCGCTGCGGAAGTTCGTCTCCGAGCGCGGCAAGATCCGCGCGCGCCGGGTGACGGGCAACTGCGTGCAGCATCAGCGGGACGTCGCCACCGCCGTCAAGAACGCCCGTCAGATGGCGCTCCTACCGTATTCGGCGCGATGAAGGTCATCCTCCAGAAGCCCGTCGAGAAGCTGGGCGACCCGGGCGACATCGTCGAGGTCGCGGCCGGGTACGCGCGGAACTACCTCGTCCCTCACGGGCTCGCCGTTCGCGCCGAGAAGGGGGCGTTGAAACACGCCGAGAACCTCAAGCGCGCGCACGTCTCCCGTCAGTCCAAGGAGAAGGTCGAGTTCGAGGCGCTCGCTGCCAAGCTGATCGCGCTCCAAGGTGCTGATCGCCGCACGTGCCGGCGAGGAGGGCAAGCTCTTCGGATCCGTCACGGCCGCCGACGTCGCCGAGGCGATCGCCGCGCAGACCGACATCCAGGTGGATCGCAAGGACGTGCACCTGGAGGAGCCCATCCGCTCCCTCGGAACGCACGAGGTCCGGGTCCATCTGTTCCCGGAGGTCGAGCCGGTGCTCACCCTCGAGGTCACCGCCGAGGAGTAGGCCTTCCGTTCCACGTTTGATCGGCCCTCGAAGGCCGGGCCTGCGGCCCGGCCTTCGGCGCGTCAGGCTTCCTTCGGCAGGAGGATGTGCGCCAGCCCCACGACGGCCGAGCACGCCGACGCCGGCGACCAGGAACACGAAGCGTGGTGACGTCGCGTCGAGCAGCGGACCCCCTGCCGCGTAGGCGATGCCGGCGCCGACGTACGCCGCCATGGACGTCGCACCGAATACGCGGCCGAGCATCGCGCGGGGCACGCTCCGCTGGACCAACGTGTCGGACGCGACGTTGTCCGCGCCGTTGCCCGCGCCACCGATCGCCTGAGCCGTCACGGCCAGCCACACCGCGGGCGCCAACCCGGTGAGCAGTGTCCCGGCCGCGGTCAGCAGCCAGCCGCCGAGGAACAGCGCTCGCGGCGACCGGCTGCGGCCGCCGGACAGCGCGATCGAAGCGGCGAGCATGCCGATCCCGAACGCGGCCGCGACCACCCCGAACCCGATCGCGCCCGCTCCCAGGACTTCGCGCGACAGGAACACGAGTGCGACGTTGTCGATGCCGGCGAACGCCACGCCGAGGAACAGCGTGATGACGACCGCGCGAGCCACCGCGTGGCGACGGACGTAAGCGAGCCCCGCCCACGTGTCCGCCAGGAAGCTCGTCCGTTCCGACCCCGCGCGATGCGGCGGCAACGGTGGCACGCGCAGGAGCAACGCCGCCGACAGCAGGAACGAGGCCGCGTCGGCCACCAGCGCGCCTCGGATGCCGAGCGTGGCCACGAACAGCCCACCCAGCAACGGGCCGATCGCGACCTGCATGTTGAGCGCGGTCCCCAGCCAGGCGTTCGCAGGGAGCAGGTCGTCCTCATCGACGAGCGCCGGGATCGCACTGCGTCCGGCCGGCCCGAAGATCGTGTCCAGGATCGACGAGGTCGCCACGAGGACGATGAGACCGAGCAGCCCGGGTAGGAGCCACGCGGCCACCGCGAAGACGACCGTGTTCCCGACGTTGCACGCGATCATCAGCCGGCGTTGATCGGTCCGATCCGCGATCACGCCGGCCATCGGGCCCGCCAAGTGGGGAAGTGCCTGCGCGAGCAGCAGGGCTCCGACGGCGGTGCCGGTGCCGTTCGTCGACCCCACGTGGAGCACCAGGGCCGTGATCGCGATGCCGTCGCCGATGAACGAGATGGCACGTGCCGTCCACAGCCGCCGGAATACGGGGTTGCGGAGCATGACGTTGCGTCGCCGGACCTCGCTCATCCCCGGGCCGCGTTGTTCGAGGTGGAGGACGCGCTCGGCGTCCGGACGAGGAAGAGGCCGAGCGTGACCGGCTCCGCAGCACCGTCGGCGGACGCGGTGTCCAGCGCCCGGATCCGCCGGAGTGCCTCCGCCGCGATGCGCTGCGCTTCCTCGCGCCCGTCGGGCGTGAGCCGTACCTCCCGGAGGGAAACGATGTCGAGATCCGAGTCGCCCCGCCGCTGGTCCATGGCGGCCGCTCGGAGCCGGCTTCCGAGCTCCGCGACGAGCGCGTGATGCATGGCGGCCGTCGTCGCCGGCTCCGCAGGATCGATGTCGACGCGCACGTCCTCGGGCGCAGAGAACAGCAGCTCGAGTCCGCCGCGCCCGCGTCGATCGCCCGCGGGTTGTGCCAAGCCGCCCCTGATCAGCTGTTGGAGGTGGAACCGAGCGCTGCCGAACCGGATCTCGAGCCGGCGGGCGAGCTCCGAGGCGGAGAGCGGCTCCCGCCGGAGCAGCTCGAGCATGCGGATCCGGGTGGGATGCGCGAGGGCACGCATCGTCTCGACGCCGCTCAGGCGAAGGGGGGACGCGGCGGGTTCGGTCATCCACGCAAAGATACAACGGTTCTTGTAGCTTGCCAGGGCGAACTGCCCTTCCTCGGAATGTCAGAGGTGTGATTCACACTTGTCCACATGCTTGTCCACATGGGGAAAGCGCAGGTCAAGGCCGGAGTGACAAGGAATCTTTCACCGCCACCTGCGGTGCAGCAATCCACACCACTTATCCAATGGAAGTTCCCAGGGCGAAGCGTAGCCTCCACAGGTCGAGTGACTCGTGGCGCGGACCTGTTCCACGGGGCGATCGACGGGGAGGGGTGAGGGTCCTGGCGCGCACGGTGGAAGACGTACGTCGTATCGCCAGGAGCGACTCTCGCGTGCCGCCCCAGAACCTCGAGGCCGAGGAGTCGGTCCTCGGCGCCATGATGCTCTCGTCCGAGGCCATCGCCGACGTCGTCGAGGTCGTGCAGGCCGACGATTTCTACCGATCCGTGAACGGGAGGATCTACGACGTCCTGCGCGGGCTCTACGCCAGGGGCGAGCCCGTCGACATCGTCACCGGCATCGAAGCGCTGAAGCGCGCCGGGATCCTCGACGACGTCGGCGGTCCGCTCTACATGCGCGACCTGGTCGAGCAGGTGCCGACCCCCGCCTCCGCGCAACACTACGCGCGCATCGTCTCGCAGACCGCGTTGCTCCGACGGCTGATCGGCGCGGCGGCGGACATCATGGACATGGCGTACGCGGCTCCGGCCGACCCCGAGGGCGTGGCCGATGATGCGGAACAGCGGATCTACGACGTGGCCCGTCGCGAGGATGCCGACGAGGTGGCCATCCTGCGCGACCTGGTCGATCAGGCCATGGTGGATCTGGAGAACATCCAGAACCGGGATACGGCATACACGGGGCTGCCGTCGGGGTTCCGCGATCTCGACGACCTCACCTCTGGGCTGCAGCCCGGCAACCTGATCGTGATCGCGGCACGACCGGGCGTCGGCAAGTCGTCGCTCGCCACGAACATCGCCCGCAACGTGGCGATCGGGCGCCATCCCGTGGCGTTGTTCTCCCTCGAGATGTCCCGCTACGAGATCGGCATGCGGCTGTTGTGCTCGGAGGCGAAGGTCGCGTGGGATCGGATCCGGAACAAGCGCGTCGGTCCCGACGACTGGTCCCGTGTCGTGCAGGCCGCCGAGGTCCTGCACGACGTGCCGCTCCACATCGTCGATGCCGGCAACGTCAACATCGTCGACATCCGCGCCAAGGCGCGGCGCATGCGAACGGGACGTCAGGGCCTGGAGCTCATCATCGTCGATTACCTCCAGCTCATGACCAGCCCGCTGACTCGGCGCCCCGACAACCGCCAGCAGGAGGTTGCCGAGATCAGCCGTTCGCTCAAGCTGCTCGCGAAGGAGCTGCACGTACCGGTCATCGCGCTCTCGCAGCTCAACCGCAACCCGGAGGCGCGTGCCGACAAACGTCCACAGCTGTCGGACCTCCGCGAGTCCGGCGCCATCGAACAAGACTCCGACGTCGTCATGTTCATCCATCGAGACGACGCCGATCCGGAGAAGAAGCGCCAGACCGAGCTGATCATCGCGAAGCACCGGAACGGACCCACCGGCAACATCCGGCTGGACTTCGAGCCGTCGCTCACGCAGTTCCGCAACGCGGCACGCGACGCACCCCAGTGATCGCATCGCCGGCCACGGCCACACCGCGCCGGGTCCGTGCCATCCTCGCGCGGCTCGAGAAGCGATGGGGTGTCCTGGCGCCGCCGCGCCGCGTCGACCCGCTCGACGAGCTGATCCTCACGGTCCTGTCGCAACACACGAGCGATCTGAACGCCGAGCGCGCGTTCGCGCAGCTCCGCGCCGTCTACCCCACCTGGTCGGAGGTGATGGCGGCGCCCACACCCGCCGTGGCGGACGCGATCCGCTCAGGCGGCCTCGCCGAGACGAAGGCACCTCGTATCCAGTCGATCCTCCGTGCCGTGGACGACCGTGAGGGCCGGCTCGATCTCTCCCGCCTGCGCGACGTCTCGGATGGGGATGCCCGCGCGTACCTCACGTCGCTGCCGGGCGTGGGTCCGAAGACGGCCGCGGTCGTGCTGTCGTTCGCGCTGGGGAGGGACGCGATCCCGGTGGACACGCACGTGCATCGCGTCTCCAAGCGCCTGGGGCTCATACCGGCGAACGCCAGCGCCGAGAAGGCGGACCGGCTCCTGCACGACCTGGTGCCGGACGGGCTGCGGACGCCGTTGCACGTGGCGCTGATCCGATTGGGTCGGGAGATCTGCAAGGCGCCGACGCCCCTGTGTCGGCAGTGTCCGCTGAAGGACCTCTGTCCGACCGCGCCGCGGTACCTCTGAGCAGCGCATAGCGACAGCTGTCGTTGTGAGTCAGGCGGTCGTGGTCATCCGCCGGTCGCTCCGCTTTGCTCGGCGATCCAGTTCCGGGCGTCGACGTCGGCCTTGCTGAGCGTCCTCCCGTGCCAGGCATCGCCGAGGTAGAAGTTGTCGGCCCCGATCTGGTCGAGGGCACCGCTCTTGGCGAGTCGCGCGCGCAGCTGCTCGCCGCCGTTGAGCAGCAGTTTCGAGTCGGCTCCGGCGAGGTCTGCCGCGAAGCGCACGACCACGTTGGTGATGCTCACGCCGAGGTCGTCGATGCCGCGCAGGCGAAGGATCACCACCGAGTGCTTGGTGCGGGCCACCACCGCCGGCAGCGCTTCGTTGAAGGTCGCGGCGCTGGCGAAGAAGAGGCTCCCGTACGGTTGGAGCAGGATCACTTCACCTGGTGGCACGATGTCGGGTGGGTCGCTCTCGCGGATGCGTCCGTGTTCGTCGAGGTGCAACTGTTTGACGACGACCCGGTTGGACTGCTCGACGACGAAGAGCACGATCGCGAGGGCGACGCCGGCGAGCACTGCTTGAGGGACGGGGATCAGTACGGTCAGCGCGAACGTGACGAGCACGACCGCCGCTTGGACTGGCCCGCTCTTGATGACGGACCTGACGTCGGCCGGTTTGATCGTGCTGTAGCCGACGACCATGAGCAGCGCCGCGAGCGCGGGGAACGCGACGTAGCCGACCGCGCCGGCGGCGACGAGGATGACGGATGCCATCACGCCGCCGGCGATGAAGAGCGTGAGGCGTGTACGGGCGCCTGCTTGCACCGCAAGCGCAGTGGCCGACATGGAGCCGCCGGCCGGCATCCCTTGGAACAGCCCGGACAGGATGCTGCCCGTACCCTGAGCGATGAAGTCGCGTGACGCGCTCGAGGGGCTTCCATCTGGATTGGGGAAGGCGGCCGACACCCCGGCGCCTTGCACCATGCCGACGAACGCGAGTGCAACGGCGGGAACCAGCAGCCCCGGGATCTCGCGGATCATCGGGGCGGTGATCATCGGCAGCCCGTTCGGCAGCGTCGTGACGTCGCCCACGGTGGCGATCTGGTGGTTGAGATGTGAGAACACCGCGGCGACGCCGGAGCCCACGATGACAGCGACGACGAGGCCGAGGGCCCGGAGGCGGGTCTTCGTGAGTACGACGATGAGCACCAGCGTGAGCACCCCGACAGCCAGGGTCGGGAGGTCGACCTTCCAGAAATGGATGCCCAGGTTCAACGTGCGGAGAACCCGGTTCGCTCCGGACGCCTCGTATCCGGTGAAGTTGCCGAGCTGGCCGAGGATGATGTTCAGGCCGACGCCGGTGATGAAGCCCACCATCACTGCCCGGGGGACGAAGCGCAAGAGGACCCCTGCGCGGAGGGCGCCGGCAAGCACCATGAGGACCCCGGCGAGCACCGACAACGTGTAGAGCGCGCGGGCCGGGTCGTCGTGTGAGGCCAGATCGGTGTCGGCGACGATGATGCCCATCGCCCCGGTGACTTGGACGGCCATCAGCGACGTACTGGAAAACAACGCACCGCCGACGGTGCCGTAGAGGTAGCCGTACAGCCCGGCGAGCGGATTCACTCCCGCCAGGAATCCGAACGCCAATCCGTCGGGAACGCTCTCCACGCCCAAGACCACGCCCGCGACCGCATCGTCGCGCAACGTTCTGCGGTCGAACGGTCTGCGCATCGGCGTCGACTATCGCATGGGGGCGTCGGCCTCGCTCACCATTCCTCTCGGCCCGAACGATCGAGCGGGTGAGGGGAATCGAACCCCCGTCTCAAGCTTGGGAAGCTTACGTTCTGCCATTGAACCACACCCGCGTGGCTCCTCCGGACGAGCCCGAAGGACCACAAGTGTAGCGAGCGACAGGCGCCGGGTGCGACCTGCTACGTTTCCGCTCCCATGCCTGAGCCCGACCCCGACCTCTGGCCGCGCACGCTCACGCGACTCATCGCTCACCAGGCGTTGTCGACCGATGAGGCTGCGGAGGCGATGCGCGTGATCATGAGCGGTGAGGCATCCCCGGGCCAGATCGGCGGGTTCCTGATGGCCCTTCGGACGAAGGGTGAGACCGTCGACGAGCTCGAGGGGCTTTCGAAGACGGCGCTCGGCTTCGCGAACCCGGTCGTGGCCGCCACGCCGGTCGTCGACACATGTGGCACCGGCGGCGACCGCAGCGGGACGTTCAACATCTCGACGATCGCGGCGATCGTCGTTGCCGGCGCGGGGGTACCGGTGGCGAAGCACGGCAACCGCGCCGCCTCGTCGCACTGCGGATCGGCCGACCTGCTCGAGGCGCTCGGCGTCAAGATCGATCTCGACGCGGCCGGCGTGCAGCGATGCCTGGCCGAGGCGGGGATCGGGTTCATGTTCGCTCCCGTGTTCCATCCCGCGGCGAGGCACGCCGGGCCGGTTCGCGGCGAGCTCCGCGTGCCGACGGTCTTCAACTTCCTCGGACCGCTCACGAACCCTGCGCGGCCGTTCGCCCAGGTGGTCGGCGTGTCGGACGAACGGATGCTGCCGCTGATGGCCGAGGTCCTGGCACGCCGCGGGGTGCGGGCCAAGGTGTTCCGCGGCGAGGACGGCCTGGACGAGCTCACCACGACCGGCATCTCCACCGTCTTCGATGTGCGCGACGGCGACGTCCGAGAGGGCCATCTCGATCCGGCTCGCTTCGGCTTGCCACGCGCGACGATCGATGACCTCCGGGGCGGTGATGCGACCGAGAGCGCGGGCATCGCTCGAGCGTTGCTCGCCGGCGAGCCTGGTCCCAGACGCGACGTCGTCCTGTTGAACGCCGGGGCCGCCTTGGAGGTGGCAGGCCACGCGCCGAACCTCGAAGCGGGGATCGCCGCCGCCGGCGAGGCGATCGACTCCGGGGCGGCCGCGCGGACCCTCCAGCGGTGGCTCGCCGTCTCCAACGCATGACGGTGTGTCGACCCGGTAGCATCAGCGCCCGATGATCCTGTCCGACCGCACGATCCGCGAGGAGCTCGCCGCCGGCCGCATCGTGATCGAGCCGCTCGACGAGACCTGCGTCCAGCCGTCGTCGGTCGACCTGCACGTGGACGGCCAGTTCCGGGTCTTCCGCAACAACCGGTACCCGTTCATCGACGTCCGCAACGAGCAGCCGGACCTGACGGAGTTGGTGGACGTCCCCGACGGCGAGCCGTTCATCCTGCATCCGGGGGAGTTCGTGCTGGGCTCTACGGCTGAACGCGTGGCGCTCCCCGACGATCTGGTCGCCCGTCTGGAGGGCAAGTCGTCGCTCGGGCGGCTGGGCCTGTTGATCCACTCCACCGCGGGATACGTGGATCCCGGGTGGGACGGCTACCTGACGCTCGAGCTCTCGAACGTGGCCAACCTGCCCATCACGATCTACCCCGGGATGAAGATCGGGCAGATCTCGTTCTTCCGCCTTTCGACGCCCGCGGACGTGCCGTACGGATCCTCGTCCACGAAGAGCAAGTACCAAGGACAGCGCGGACCGACGGCCAGCCGGTTCTTCGAGGAGTTCTCCTCGAAGCGCGACGCCTGAGGGTCGAGCTACTCGCCCGCGCCCACCGCCGGCTGCGCGGGACCCACGCCCAGCTGCACGGCCATCATCGCGGCCTGCGTGCGGTTCGTGACACCGAGCTTCCGGAAGATCGCGGCCAGGTGCGCCTTCACCGTCTTCTCCGACAGGTACAGGTTCTGCGCGATCGATCGGTTGCTGCGACCCTCCGACAGGAGCGCCAGGATGTCGTGCTCGCGCTGCGTCAGGTTGTATTCGGTTCGGCGCGACTTCGCGTGGCCGTTGCCGTTGGGACCTCCCGAGGATTCCACGTCCTCGAACAGGTTCTGGATGACGCGCGGTGACAAGACGTTGCCGCCACCCGAGATCGCGACGTTGATCGCCTGTCCCAGATCCTCGGGCGTCGCGTCCTTCAGCAGGTAGCCTGCGGCACCGTCGGCCAGCGCGCGCTTCACGTACGGCGCGTTCTCGTAGGTCGACAGCATGATGACGGGAACGTCCGGCCACTCCAGCTTCATGGCGCGCAGCAGCTCCAGCCCGTCCAGGTCCGGCATGCGAACATCGACGAGCGCCAGATCTGCGGCCTTGCTCCGCATCATGTCGAGCGCCGCGTTGGCGCCCTCGGCCTCCACGACGTCTGCGTCGGGGAACCCTTCCTTCACGACATAGGTCATGCCACGGCGCACCAGCGCGTGGTCATCTACGATCAAGATCCTCATCGTTCCTCTCCTCGCCCTCCGACGGGAAGGAGTGCGACCACGCGGGTCCCACCCCCGGGCGTCGATCCGATCTCCAGGGTTCCTTCGATATCCTCGGCGCGGACCCGCATCATGCTGAGCCCGAAGTGCGGATCGCCGTCCTCGGCGTCCCGGATGCCCAAGCCACGATCCTCGATCGTGATCCGCATCCACGTCTCTCCGGCGTCCACCTGCACGGACACATCGGTCGTTCCTGCGTGCTTCGCGGCGTTCGCGAGCGATTCGGCGAGCACGGCGTGCGCCGTCTCCAAGACCGTTGCCGGTAGCGCGTCCACATCGCCGACGATCGTCACGCGGGCGGGCAGACCCCACCGTGCGAGCAGCTCATCGATGAAGCGTGCGAGCGGCGGCTCGGGCGGACGCTGATCCTCGTACAGCTCGAACAGCATCTGACGAACCTCGCGCAGGTCGGCACGGATGGCGGCCTCGACCCCCGACAGCGATGCGACGGCGCCGGCCGGATCGGCCAGGATGCGCGTCCGCAGCGTCTGGAGCTCGAGTACGGCGCTCGTGACCGTCTGGGTCAGCCCGTCGTGGATGCGCATCGCCCACCGGGCGCGCTCTTCGAGCACGCGGGCCTCCACCGTCGGATCGACGGCGTCGGGCGCGCGCACGGTGCGCACGGGGGCGCTGGATGCGCTCATCTCTGGCTACATCCCTTCGGTCAGGGGCCGTTGGTTCTAGTCCCTTCATCGGCGTGCGGGCCCCACGTCTTGACCCATCGGAGGGACGAGAAATGCCCGGATCGAGCAAGGTCAAACGTGCGTGGGTGAACCGGGCGCGGGTGATACGTCCGGGAGCGATCGCCGGACCACTTGGGCTATGTCGAGGACTTCGGTCGTGTCACCCCGGCCCTTCGCCCCGTCGTCGAGCATGATCAGGCAATAGGGGCACGCCACTCCGACCGTGTCGGCGCCCGTGGCCGCCGCTTCGTCCATCCGCTCGGCGTTGATGCGCTTGCCGATCCCTTCTTCCATCCACATCCGCGCGCCGCCTGCACCGCAGCACATCCCGCGTTCCTTGTGCCGCGGCATCTCCACCGTGCGGACCCCGGGGACGCTCGCCAGGACGTCGCGGGGCGCGTCGTACACCTGGTTGTGGCGCCCCAGGTAGCACGGGTCGTGGTACGCGAGGAGGGTCTCGACCTGCCTCCGTCGGGCGGAGCCGGCCGTCCGCCACCAGCCGGCCCAGCAGCTCCGTGTGGTGGATGACCTCGTAGCTGCCGCCGTACTGCGGGTACTCGTTGCGGAGCGTGTTGAAGCAGTGCGGGCAGTTCGCGATGACCTTGGTGACCCCGACCTCGTTCATCGTCGCGACGTTCTGCTCCGCGAGCGTCTGGAACAGGAACTCGTTGCCCATCCGCCTGGCGGGGTCGCCCGTACAGAGCTCCCGGGGCCCGAGGATCGCGAACGAGACCCCTGCCCGCTGCAGAAGCTCCGCGACGGCTCGTGAGATGTCCTTGGCCCGCTCGTCGAACGAGCCGGCGCACCCGACCCAGTAGAGGTACTCGGGTGCGACGCCGTTCACGACCGGCACGTCCATCCCTTCGGCCCAATCGGCCCGCTGCGACTGGGCGACCCCCCACGGGTTCGAGCGGCTCTCCAGGTTGCGCAACATCGCGCCCGCCTCAGCCGGGAACCGCGACTCACCCATCACGAGCGCCCGGCGGAGATCGACGATCGTGTCGACGTGCTCGATGTCCACGGGGCACTCCTGAACGCACGCGCCGCACGTCGTGCACGACCACACGACGTCGTCGTCGACGATCCCCGGCACCAGCGCCACCTGGTCGGGAGTCTCGCCCGCGGCCAGCACCTGCAGGACGTTCGGTCCTTCTTCGAGGAGGTGATCGCGCAGGTCCATGATCAGCAGTTTCGGGGAGAGCGGTTTCCCCGTGTTCCATGCGGGGCAGACGCTTTGGCACCTGCCGCATTCGGTGCAGGCGTAGAGGTCCAGCAGCTCCTTGCGGGTGAGATCCGACAGGCTCTGGGCGCCCAGCGATTGTTCTCCGGACTCGAGCTGCTCCATGTCGATCCGCAGCGGCTCGAGCGCGCCGCGGGGCCGGGTGCTCGCGAACCACACGTTGATGGCGCTCGTGATGATGTGCAGGTGCTTGGAGTACGGCAGGTAGACGAGGAACCCCAACACGAGCGCGAGATGCGCCCACAGGAAGAACCACGCGAAGAACGACTGCCAGTCCTCGCTCATCCACGTGAACAGATGCGAGACAGCGGTCGAGATCGGCGTCCACGCCGTGGGGTAGGCGGCATCCCCCAGCGCGATGCGGGCGCCTCGGAGGAGGAACAGCGTGAGGATGATCCACGTGATCAGGCCCAGGATCCGGAACGCGTCGAGTCCGGTGCGACCCGACGAACCGCTCGGGCCGCTGCACCACGCGGATCCACACGGCGATCCCGATCCCGGCCAGGACCAGCGCGGCGAACACGTCTTGGAGCAGTCCCAGCCAGCCCGCATGACCGATCAAGGGGAGCGCGAAGCCGGGGTCGATCGCCTGGCCGAGCGCCTCGACGATCGTGGTCAGCAGGACGAGGAATCCCCAGAAGATGCAGGCGTGCATCAGCCCCGGCAACGCCCGCTGGAAGAGCTTGCGCTGGCCGAGCACTTGCCCGGCCTCCCTCGCGACGCGGCGATCGACGTCACCGTGCCGGTCGATCGGCCGCCCGAGGTTGACCAGCCGGGTCAACAGCCGCGCTCGCCGAGCGAAGAGGGCGCCCGCGATCGCGAGAGCCAGCACCAGGACGACGGCTCGAGCGACCATCGGCCGGAGTCTACCCCCGAGGGAGGAATGCCCGCAGCGACCTCGAAGTTGTTAGTAACGTATGCAGGTTCTATCCTGCGATGAGACTTAGATTCTGTCCGTCGAGGGCATTCACGAGGAGGAACACATGGCACGAGCAGTAGGGATCGACCTGGGCACCACCAACTCCGTCGTCGCGGTGCTCGAAGCCGGCGAGCCGGCCGTGGTGCCGAACGCCGAGGGAGCTCGGACGACCCCGTCGGTGGTCGGCTTCGCGAAGAACGGCGAGATCCTGGTCGGCGAGGTCGCCAAGCGGCAGGCCATCACGAACCCGGACCGGACGATCCGTTCGGTCAAGCGGCACATGGGCGACAAGTCGTGGTCGGTCGACGTCGACGGCAAGGCCTGGACGGCGCAGGAGATCAGCGCGCAGATCCTGGGCAAGCTGAAGCGCGACGCCGAGGCGTACCTGGGTGATTCGGTGTCCCAGGCCGTCATCACGGTGCCGGCGTACTTCGATGACGCACAGCGGCAGGCGACGCAGGAGGCCGGGCAGATCGCCGGGCTGGAGGTCCTGCGGATCATCAACGAGCCGACCGCCGCGGCGCTCGCGTACGGACTGGACAAGCAGGGCACCGACCACACGATCCTGGTGTTCGACCTGGGCGGTGGCACGTTCGACGTCTCGCTGCTCGAGATCGGCGACGGGGTCTTCGAGGTGAAGGCCACGCACGGCGACACCAACCTGGGTGGCGACGACTGGGACCAGCGGGTCATGGACTGGCTGGTGAAGACGTTCAAGGACAACCACGGCGTCGACCTGTCGAACGACCGGATGGCGATGCAGCGGCTGAAGGAAGCTGCCGAGAAGGCCAAGATCGAGCTGTCGCAGGTCGCCGAGACGACGATCAACCTCCCGTTCATCACGGCGACGGCAGACGGTCCGCTCCACTTGGAGATGAAGCTCACGCGAGCCGAGTTCGAGCGGATGACCGAGGACCTGGTCGAGCGCTGCAAGACGCCGTTCGAGCAGGCGGTCAAGGACTGGGGCAAGGACGCGGCCGCGATCGACAACGTGATCCTGGTCGGCGGCTCCACGCGGATGCCGATGATCCAGGAGCTCGTGAAGAAGCTCACCGGCGGCAAGGAGCCGCACAAGGGCGTGAACCCCGACGAGGTCGTCGCGGTCGGCGCCGCGGTCCAGGCCGGCGTGCTGAAGGGCGACGTGAAGGACATCCTGTTGCTGGACGTCACGCCGCTGTCGCTCGGCGTCGAGACGAAGGGCGGCATCTTCACCAAGCTGATCGAGCGCAACACCACGATCCCCACGCGCAAGTCGGAGATCTTCACGACCGCCGACGACAACCAGAACACCGTGGAGATCAACGTGCTGCAGGGCGAGGCCGAGACCGTCATGTCGCCCGGCGTGAAGTCGCTCGGTCGGTTCCACCTGATGGGGATCGCGCCGGCACCGCGCGGCGTGCCGCAGGTGGAGGTCGCGTTCGACATCGACGCGAACGGCATCGTGAACGTCAGCGCCAAGGACCTCGCCACCGGCAAGGAGCAGGCCATGACGATCACGGGCGGCACGGCCCTGTCCAAGGACGAGGTCGAGCGCATGGTCGCAGGACGCCGAGAAGTTCGCGGCCGAGGACCACAAGCGCCGCGAGGTCGCCGAGGCCCGCAACCAGGCCGACCAGCTGACGTACCAGGTCGACAAGTTCGTCGAGGAGAACGGCGACAAGGTCTCCGAGGCCGACAAGACCGAGCTCGCGCAGAAGAACGATGCGCTGAAGGAGGTCCTGAAGGACGAGGCGGCCGAGGCCGCGACGATCACCGCGGCGACCGAGGCCACGATGCAGGTCTTCCAGCGGGTCGGACAGGCGATGTACGACCAGCAGCAGTCGGCGCAGTCCGCGCCGTCGCGAGGGCGCGGGATCGAGCGCCGGCGACGCCGGCACCGAAGCCGAGACCGAGTCCGAGGACGACGTGGTCGAGGGCGAGATCGTCGACGAAGGGGGGGCCTCGTAAGTGGCTCCCGACCGCGAAGACGACGACCGGCCGCCGATCAAGATCACGGACAAGCGCTGGAAGCGTGACGACGCCGCTTCCACCCCGGCCGACGAGGCCGGGGTGGAGGAGCCCGTCGTCCGGCGCGGACGACGGCTCGGCCGGCGACGTCGCATCCGACCTGGAGGCGGCCCGCGAGGAGGCCGCGCAGTACCTCGATCACCTCCGGCGTCTCCAGGCGGAGTTCGACAACTATCGCAAGCGGGTGCTGAAGGAGCAGACCGATGCGGTCGAGCGCGCCGCGGTGCCCGCGATCCAGCGGCTGCTCGAGGTGCTCGACGACTTCGACCTCGCGCTGATGTCGGCGACCGAGAAGCCCGACTTCGACCGGTTCCTGCACGGCGTGGAACTGGTCTACGCGAAGCTCGCCGACACGCTGAAGGCCGAAGGTGTGGAGCGGATCGACGCGCTGGGCAAGCCGTTCGACCCCGAGCACCACGAGGCGTTGATGCAGACGGGGGAGGGCGATCACCTGGTCGTCGCGGACGTGCTGCGGCCGGGGTACACGCTGCGCGGACGGGTGGTCCGTCCCGCCGGCGTCAGGGTCAACAGGGAGTGAGGTAACCGTGGCAGACGAGGTCCGCAGGGAGTGGTTCGACAAGGACTACTACCAGGTCCTCGGCGTGCCCAAGAACGCGTCGCAGGCGGACATCAAGAAGGCGTACCGCAAGCTCGCGCAGCAGTTCCACCCGGACGCGAACCCCGGCAACAAGGACGCCGAGGAGCGGTTCAAGGAGATCTCGGCGGCCAACGACGTCTTGTCCGATCAGGAGAAGCGGACGAGCTACGACCGCGTGCGAGAGATGGGCGCCGCCGGGTACGGCCAGGGCGCGCCGGGCGCGGGCTGGCCCGGGGGGGTCGGCGGCCCGGGCGGCGTGCGGTACGAGACCGCCGACTTCGACATCGGCGATCTCCTGCGGGGTTTCAGCACCGCGGGAGGTCGAAGCCGGAGGCAGCAGCGGCCGCAGCGCGGGGCCGATCTCGAGACGACGGTGGAGGTCTCGTTCGAGGAGGCGATGTCCGGGACCACGGTGCCGGTTCGCATCACCGGTCCCGCGGTGTGCCATACGTGTCACGGGAGCGGCGCGGAGCCGGGTACCAACCCGATCACGTGTCCCACGTGTCTGGGCTCCGGCTCCGTCAGCGTGAACCAGGGGTTCTTCTCGATGGAGCAGCCGTGCCCTGAATGCCGAGGAAGCGGTCGCATCATCGAGCACCCGTGTCCGACCTGCCACGGGTCGGGAGCGGAGCGGCGGACGCGGAAGTTCCAGGTCAAGATCCCCGCGGGCGTGAGGGACGGTGCGCGGATCAAGCTGGCTCGTCGCGGCGAGCCCGGGCCGGCCGGCGGACAACCGGGAGATCTGTACGTGCGGGTACGCGTCCGTGAGCATGCCCTGTTCGGCCGCAAGGGCGACAACCTGACCGTGGATCTGCCGGTCTCCTATCCGGAGGCGGCGCTGGGCGCGAACGTCGAGGTGCCCACGCTGAACGGCCCGGTCACCCTGAAGGTGCCCGCCGGCACGCCGAACGGCAAGACGTTCCGGGTGCGCGGCAAGGGAGCCCCGAAGAAGGGCGGCCACGGCGACATGCTGGTCACGGTGAGCGTCGACGTGCCGGGCAAGCTCTCCCGCGAGGAGAAGCAGTTGCTCAAGCAGTTGCAGGAAGCCCAGAAGGATTCCCCACGGAAGCGACTGGGGGTGGCCTGATGGTGGATCGAGTGGATCGCAACGACGACGGGGGCGATCGCCCCGTCTACATGATCAGCGTGGCGGCGGAACTCGCGGGGGTGCACCCGCAGACCTTGCGGATCTACGAGCGGAAGGGGCTCGTGCGACCCAAGCGGACGCAGGGCAACACGCGCCGCTACTCCGACGCGGACGTGGAGCTCCTGCGATGGATCCAGGCGCTGACGCAGGACGAAGGCATCAACCTGGCCGGCGTGAAGCACATCATGGAGATGCGCGCGCAGATGGACGAGCTCCGCGCGTCGCGTCGAGGAGCTGCAGACGCAGCTCGCGCATCGTCGCGCCATCGCGATGACCGGCCGCCGCACGAGCGGGGAGATGGTGCCGGCGCGCACCGTCATCCGTATGCCATGGCAGGGAGAGGCGCGATGACGGACGTGCGCTTGGTGCGACTGCGCTCCGCCGACCTCGACGTCATGGCGCGCGCCCGCAAGGACTGGACGGCCGCCCAGGGGTTCCCGGACGCGTTCGGGCCCGCGGAGCACGCCGAGCTCGTCGAGCGGATCGATCGCTCCGGTGAGTTCGACGGGACCGAGCTGCTGCTGGGCATCCAGGCGGACGGTCGGCTCGTCGGCGAGGTGCAGGCGCGACAGCCCCGGATGGGTCTGCCGCCCGGCGTGTTCGAGCTGGGGATCGACCTGTTCGACGTGGCGGACCGCGGCCAGGGGATCGGTCGCCTCGCGCTGACACAGCTGCTGAAGCGGTTGTTCGAGCAGGAGGGCGCGCACCGCGTCCAGCTCACGACCGACGTCGACAACGCCGCGATGCGGATGCTGTCCGAACGGCTCGGCTTCGGGTTCGAAGGCGTGATGCGGAGCTTCATGCCGTCGACCGACGGCCCGCGCGACTACGCGATCTACGCGATGACCGAGGACGACTACGAGGATGTGAAGACCAGATGGACATGAACAAGCTGACGATCAAGTCGCAGAGCGCGTTGGAGGGCGCACACCAACAGGCCGTGGCGCGCAACCACCAGACGATCGAGCCGGAGCACCTGCTGCTCGCGCTGCTCTCGGATCCCGAAGGTGTGGTCTACCCGTTGCTGCACCAGATCGGTGTGACGCCGAAGACGGTGCGTGACCAGGTGGATCAGGCGCTCGACCGGATCCCGAAGGTGTACGCGCAGGGCCAGGCCGCCGACGTGCGGATATCACCCGCCACCGGAAGGGTGCTCGACCAGGCGGGCCGGGAAGCGGAGTCGCTCACCGACGAGTACATCTCGACCGAGCACCTGCTCCTCGCGCTGCTCGACGTCGACTCGGGCGCTGCCGCAGATCCTGAAGGAGGCCGGGCTCACACGCGACGGCGTGCTGTCGGCGCTCGCCGAGGTGCGCGGACGTCAACGCGTGACCGACCAGAACCCGGAGGAGAAGTACCAGGCGCTGGAGCGCTACGGCCGCGACCTCACCGAGCAGGCGCGTCGCGGCAAGCTCGACCCGGTGATCGGCCGCGACGAAGAGGTGCGTCGTGTGATCCAGGTGCTCTCCCGTCGAACGAAGAACAACCCGGTCCTGATCGGCGAGCCCGGCGTGGGCAAGACCGCGATCGTCGAGGGGCTCGCGCAACGCATCGTGGCGGGCGACGTCCCCGAATCGCTCAAGAACAAGCGCGTGATCGCGCTGGACCTGGGTTCGATGATCGCGGGCTCCAAGTACCGCGGCGAGTTCGAGGAGCGCTTGAAGGCCGTCCTGAAGGAGATCGTCGACAGCGAGGGCGAGGTCATCACGTTCATCGACGAGCTGCACACCATCGTCGGTGCCGGCGCGGCCGAGGGCGCGATGGACGCCGGCAACATGTTGAAGCCCATGCTCGCGCGCGGTGAGCTTCGCGCGATCGGCGCGACCACGCTCGATGAGTACCGCAAGAACATCGAGAAGGATCCGGCGCTCGAACGGCGGTTCCAGCCGGTGCTGGTGGAGGAGCCGAGCGTCGAGGACACGATCGCGATCCTCCGCGGCCTGAAGGAGAAGTACGAGGTGCATCACGGCGTTCGGATCCAGGATCCGGCGCTCGTGGCCGCGGCCGTGCTCTCCGATCGCTACGTCACGGGACGGTTCCTCCCGGACAAGGCGATCGACCTGATCGACGAGTCCGCGTCGCGCTTGCGGATCGAGATCGACTCGATGCCGATCGAGATCGACGAGGTGACCCGGCGCATCCAGCAGCTCGAGATCGAACGCGTCGCGCTTCAGAAGGAGAGCGACGACGCCTCGAAGGAGCGGCTGGACCGCCTGGAGAAGGAGCTGGCCGACCTGCGCGAGCAGGCGGAGGGCATGACCGCGCATTGGCAGCAGGAGAAGGAGCGCATCGGGAAGATCCGCGAGCTGAAGGCGCAGATCGAAGAGGTGCGGAACGAGTTCGAGCTCGCCGAGCGCGACGGCGACCTCGAGCGGGCCGCCGAGCTGCGGTTCGGCCGGCTGGTCGAGCTGGAGAAGCAGCTCGCGCAGGAGAACGAGCGCCTCGAGGAGCTCCAGTCGGAGCTGAAGATGCTGAAGGAAGAGGTGACCGAGGAGGACGTCGCCGAGGTCGTCAGCAAGTGGACCGGCATCCCGGTCTCGCGGCTGATGGAGGGCGAGATGCAGAAGCTCGTCCACCTGGAGGAGGCTCTCCATGCCCGGGTCGTCGACCAGGTCGATGCCGTGGAGGCGGTCGCGAACGCGATCCGTCGGTCACGTGCCGGCCTGTCCGACCCGAACCGTCCGATCGGATCGTTCCTCTTCCTGGGGCCGACCGGCGTCGGCAAGACGGAGCTGGCGCGGGCGCTCGCCGACTACCTGTTCGACGACGAGCGAGCGATCGTGCGCGTCGACATGAGCGAGTACCAGGAGCGCCACACCGTGTCGCGATTGATGGGCGCGCCTCCCGGCTACGTCGGCTACGAGGAGGGCGGGCAGCTCACGGAATCGGTGCGCCGCCGGCCGTACAGCGTGGTCTTGCTCGATGAGCTCGAGAAGGCGCACACCGACGTGTTCAACGTGCTGCTCCAACTGCTCGACGACGGGCGCCTCACGGACGGCCAGGGCCGGACCGTGGACTTCCGGAACACCATCGTGATCATGACCTCGAACCTGGGCTCGGCGGTGTTCGGCGAGACGTCGATCGACCGGGAGAAGCAGAAGGCGGCGGTGCTCGAGGATGTGCGATCGGCGTTCCGGCCGGAGTTCGTGAATCGGATCGACGAGATCGTCGTGTTCGACCCGCTGGGGCGCGACGAGATCCGGCAGATCGTGGACATCCAGCTCGGCGGGCTGCAGCGCCGACTCGAGGAGCGGAAGCTCACGGTCACGCTCACCGACGCGGCGCGCGACTACCTGGCGAACAAGGGCTACGACCCGGCGTTCGGCGCCCGGCCGTTGAAGCGGCTGATCCAGCGCGAGATCCAGGACCCGCTCGCCATGAAGCTGTTGTCGGGCGACATCCACGACGGCGACACGATCGAGATCGACGCGGGCGACGGCGGACTCGTGTTCGGCATCGGATGAGCGTGGCGCTCCGCCCGCCTTCATCCCGTTCCACGAACGTCCGATACTTGACCCATGGGTGGGTTCCTGCTCTTCACCGGGCTCGTGGCCGTCGCCGTCGTGGCGCTGGTCGGCTCGTACTACCTGAAGAAGAAGCGGCGCGAGGGGTTCGCGCTCGTCGCTCGTCAGCTCGGCATGGAGTACTGGCCCGAGGATCCGTTCGGGTTGCTCGCCGAGCCGTTCGCGCTCTTCCAGAAGGGTGACGGTCGCGGGATCGAGAACGTGCTCGCCGGCGCGTACCAGGCCGTGGACGTGAAGGCCTTCGACTACTGGTACTACGACGAATCGACGGACTCGAAGGGCCAGACCAGCAAGACGTACTACCGTTTCGACTGCGTGATCGTGCCGATCGACGCCGCGTGCTCGCCGCTCACGATCGACAACGAGAACGTCCTCACGCGGCTGGCCGATGCGCTCAGCTTCCACGACATCGAGTTCGAGTCGGAGGAGTTCAACCGCGCGTTCAACGTGAAGTCGCCCGACAAGAAGTTCGCGAACGACTTCGTGGACGCGCGGATGATGCAGTGGCTCCTGCAGAACGGGAAAGGGCACGGCGTTCGAGATCATGGGCGATCGCCTGATGTGCTACCGACGCAAGCTGTCCCCGATGGAGATCGTCACGCTGCTCGGCCTCTCGAAGGCGTTCCTGGATCGGGTCCCGAAGGTCGTGTACTCCCTCTACGCGCGTCCGACACCGCTCGCGCCTCAGGCGACGCAGGATCAGGAGACGGCGAACGAGGCGAAGTGGCTGGCCGGGCACTACACACCCGACGCGCCGGATGCGCCGCGTGCCGAACCGTTGGCTCCGCCCGAGGGCAGCGTCTAAGCTGGCCCGACCTCTTCGAAAGGAACAACCGTGATCGTGGTCTGGATCGTGCTCGGTGTGATCGTGCTGGTCGCGATCGCCGGCGTCATCTCCTACAACCGGTTCGTCACGCAGAAGAACCTCATCAAGGATGCATGGGCGAACATCGACACCGAGCTCCGCCGCCGATACGACCTCATCCCGAACCTGGTCGAGACCGTCAAGGGCTACGCGACGCACGAGCGCGAGGTGTTCGAGGAGGTCACGCGAGCGCGCGCATCGGCCGCCGGAGCCACCGGCTCGCCCGCGGCGCAGGCCGCCGCCGAGGGTCCGTTCATGGCCGCGCTCGGCAAGCTGTTCGCCGTCGCCGAGGCGTATCCCGACCTGAAGGCCAACCAGAACTTCCTGGCGCTGCAAGCCGAGCTCTCCAACACGGAGGACCGTCTGCAGACCGCCCGGCGCTTCTACAACGCGAACGTCCGCGAGTTCAATACGCGCTTGCAGGCGTTCCCCTCATCGGTCATCGCCGGCATGTTCCACTTCGAGCCCGCGGAGTTCTTCGAGATCCCGGACGAGATCCGGGAGGCGGGCGCACCGCAGGTCGACTTCTCCACCCCGGCCGCCGATCCGGTCGCGCCGCCGAACCCGCCGGCTCCGGCCGGCCACCGAGGCGCCGCCCGCGCCTCCCGGGGCGCCGCCTGCACCGCCGGCGCCCCCTGCCGGCTAGCGCCTAGTCGGCGAGCACCGGTGCACCCGGGGCCTCGTAGGCCTCGGGCGGAGGTCCACCGCATCCCTCCAACATCGTGGCGCGCCGGACGTCGGTCGTGAGCCACATCCACACGGCGGCCCAGATCACGGCGATCCCCCCCATGATCACCGCGGTGATGCTGGGGGTGAAGACCTCCGCGAGCCAGCCCGTCAGCAGACTGGACGTGCCGAACGTGAGCGTCACCAGCATCCCGTCGAACGCGAAGATGCGGCCGCGGATGTGGTCGGGGACGATCTTCTGCAGTCCGTACGACGAGAGCATCCATTGGGCACCTCCTCCGGTGTGCGCCAGCGCCACGGCCGGAAGGGCCAGCAGGAGGCTCGGAACGATACCCAGCAACGCGTAGCCCGCTCCGAAGACGGCGAGCGCCACGCCGATCGTCAGGAACAAGCGTCGGTCGTTCTCCCCGAGCGAGGCGCGGCCGACGAACGGTCCGACCAGCGCGCCCAGCCCTCTGGCGGCCAGAAGCAGCCCGATGCCCACGTCTCCGGCCTCGAACCGGCCGTGCGCGAGCAGCGGAACGAGGACGAGGACGCCCCCGGCCAGCCCCCATCCGAACTTCACGGCGAGCAACGCCAGCACCCGGTGGTCGCGCCGCGCGTAGTGGATCGTCTCCCGCGCTGCCTCACCCAGGGGGACCGGCTTCTCGGCGCCCCGGTCCTCTTGGAACGAGCGGTGGATCCGCACCAGGAGCAATGCCGATCCCACGAACGAGACGGCGTCGATGACGATGGCGGTATCCCGTCCGAGGATCGCCGTGACGACGCCGCCGACGGCCGCACCGATCACCAGCATCGTTCCCCACAGCGATCCCGACAGCGCGTTCGCCGTCGCGAGGTCGTCATCCTCGACCAGGTTGGGCAGGGCGGCGGCAGACGCCGGTTCGAACGCGGCGCTGAAGCACGCCATCACCGCGAGCAGGGGGTACACCACCCACAAGACCGACGCGGTCTGCACCGCCAGGAATCCCAGGCACAACACGGCACGGGCGATGTCGGCGACCACCATCAGCCGTTTCCGGTCGAGCCGGTCGGCCAGGACGCCGGTGAACGGCGACACCACGAAGTACGTCAGGTCCTGCGCCGCCAGGAGGAACGCCACGGCGAGCGCGGAGTCGCTCAGCTCCACGACCAGACCGAACAACGCGACCAGCAAGAACCAGTCGCCGCCGAGCGAGATGGCTGACGACAGGTAGACCTTGCGGAAGTCGCCGTTGCGTCGGAGCAGCGAGAAACTCGCTCGGACACCGCCGTCGGGCGATCGGGTGGACCCACGTTCTGCCACGATTTGCCAGACTACCGGCCAAGAGGAACGGTTCGAGGAGGCTTCCATGCTCGACAACGTCACCTGGTACCGCCAGTCCGCGCTCCGGTTCAGCGACGGCGAGCGGACGGTGTACATCGATCCGTGGGGAACGGATGAGGACGCTCCGCCCGCGGATCTGATCCTGATCACGCACGCGCACGACGATCACCTGCAACCGGACGAGATCGCGCGCCTGTCGGGAGCGGGAGCCCAGATCGTCGCGCCCTACGACGTGGCGGCAGAGTTGTCCGGCGACGTGACGCCCGTCGCGCCCGGCGAGACGCACGAGGTCGCCGGCGTTCGGTTCATCACCGTGCCGGCGTACAACATCGCCGAGGAGCGGCTGCAGATGCACCCGAAGGAGAACCGATGGGTCGGCTACGTCCTGGAGCTGCCGGGCGGCACCTACTATCACGCGGGCGACACCGACCACGTGCCGGAGCTCGACGCCGTGAAGACCGACGTGGCGTTCTTACCGATCGGCGGCACGTACACGATGGACGCGGCGCAGGCCGCGGGCCTGGCCCGATCGATGGGGCCGGGGATGGCGGTGCCGATGCACTACGGCTTCGTCGTCGGCGCGCAGAGCGATGCGGAGCGGTTCCGCGATCTCGCTTCTCCCGGTCGCCGTGCAGTTCATGACCCCCCAGAACCCGTTCGAATTGGAGTGAGTGCCACGACGACCCCCGGACGCCGGTCGCTGCACCTCGGCTCGCTGTTCGCGGCGGCCGTGATCGTGGGCGTGGCGGTGTGGTTCGCGGCGCGGGCGTTCGCGGCAGGGTCGTGCCCCGACCAGGACGTCCTGCGGGTCGCGACCAGCTGTCGGGCGCTCGTGGGGAGCCTGGCGATCCGCGTGGGTGCGGTCGCCGGAGCCGCGGTCGTGGTGATGGATCTGACGTCCGCCGGTCTGCGGCGAACCGCGGAATCGATGGACGAGGAGCGCCGAGCCGCGTTCCGCGAACGGTGGTCCCGGTCGGACGGCCACATCGCAACGAGCGACGACTGAGGGGAGACACGGATGCAGGGACTCGGCTACGACGGCGACCTATTCATCTTGGCGTTCGATCATCGCGGGTCGTTCGTGAAGACGTTCTTCGGGATCGAGGGGACGCCGTCGCCCGAGGACGCGCTGCGGATCGCCGATGCCAAGACCGTGATCTACGAGGGGTTCCAGGGCGCGCTGGATGGCGGCGTCGATCGCATCTCCGCCGGGATCTTGGTCGACGAGCAGTTCGGCGGGGAGATCGCGACGCGCGCCGCGTCGGAGCACCTGACGCTCGCCATGCCGGTCGAGAAGTCGGGACTGGATGAGTTCGACTTCGAGTACGGCGACGATTTCGGGAGCCACATCCAGCATTTCGAGCCGACGTTCAGCAAGGTCCTGGTGCGCTTCAACCCGGAGGGCGACGGCGCGGTGAACGCCCGGCAGGCCGGGCGCCTCAAGCAGCTCTCCGAGTGGCTGCACCACCACGAGCGCAAGTTCCTGTTCGAGCTGCTCGTCCCCGCCGAGCCGCAGCAGCTCGAGTCCGTGGGCGGCGATGCCGGGCGGTTCGACACGGAGCTCCGGCCCTACTTGATGCGCCTGGCGATCTCGGAGCTCCAGGAGTCCGGGATCGAGCCCGACGTGTGGAAGATCGAGGGGCTCGACCGTCGGGAGGATTGTGAGGCCGTCGTCGAGCAGTGCCGCGTCGCCGGGCGCGACCATGTGGCGTGCGTGGTGCTCGGGCGCGGCGCCGACACGGCGGCGGTGGACCGCTGGCTCCAGACGGCGAGCGGCGTCCCGGGATACCAAGGCTTCGCGATCGGGCGTTCGATCTGGTGGACCCCGCTCAAGGCGTTCGTGGACGGGACGCTCGATCGTGCCGCGGCCGCCCACGAGATCGGTGCGAACTACGCCCGGTTCATCCAGGTGTATCGCGCGCAGGCGAGCTGAGCGAGCCCGCGCCGCTCAGGCGTCGACGAGCAGGCCGCGCTTGCGGCGGATCCGGCGATCCACCGTGCCGAAGATGAGGTACTCCACCAGCACGCCGATCACCACGATGACCGCGACGGTGGCGATCAACATCGGGACGTCGTCCTGGGAGCTCTGCAGCAAGTGCCCCAATCCGGTGGCGCGCAGCCCTGCGATGATCAGCTCGCCGGCCATCAGCGCCTTCCAAGCGAAGCCCCACGCCTGATCGAGGCCGGCGACGTACCCGGGGAGCGCGGCCGGGAAGATCACCTCTCGATAGAGCTGCCAGCCGTCCGCGCCCAGCGTGCGTCCCGCGCGTTTGAGGAGCGGCGGCACCTGTCCGAAGCTCGCGATCGTGGCGAGCGTCACGGACGGGAACGCGCCGACGATCGTCACGAACACCACCGCGCGCTCCGACAGGCCGAACCAGACCACGGCGAGCGGCAGCCACGCGATGTACGGCGTGATCTGCAGCGCGACGACGAGCGGACGGATCGAACGGCGCGCGAACTCGTTCAGCGCCAGGCCGAACCCGAGCGCGGTGCCGATCACGATCGACACGACGAACGAGAACGCGAGGCGCAGCAACGTCTTGGCCGCCGCCTCGGGGATCGTGCCGTCCGAGACACCACGGGCGAATGCGCTCCACACCTCGGCGGGCGACGGCACGATCGCGGGGGACACGAACGCCGCCACGATCGCCCAGACGACCAGGAGCCCCGCGACACCGGCGAGCGGCGGGCCGAGCTCCTTCGCCAGCCGCCTCACGTGGATCCCCCCTTGCTGACCTCACCCATCAGGACCTCGTGGATCTCCGAGACGACCCGCGCGACCAGCGCGTCGTCCAGGTTGCGAGGGCGCGGCGCGTGGATCCGGACCTCCTCCAGGAGACGGCCGGGCGCCGCCGTCATCACCAGGACGCGATCGGCCAGCAGCGCGGCCTCACGCACGTTGTGGGTGACGAACACGAACGTCTTGCGCCCCTCGCTCTCGACCCAGACGCGCTGGACCTCGTTCTGGAGCAGTTCCCGCGCCTGCGCGTCCAACGCACCGAACGGCTCGTCGCCCAGCAGCACGTCCGGGTCGCACGCCAGGGCGCGTGCCAGCACCGCCCGCTGACGCATGCCCGCCGAGAGCTCGTGCGGCTGAGCATTGGCGTTGCCCGTCAGGTGGACGTTCTCCAGCCAGGACATCGCGCGCGTCCGTCGTTCCTCCTGCGCGACGCCCACGTGCTTCAACGCGAACTCCACGTTGGCGACGACGGAGAGCCAGGGGAACAACGCGGGCTCCTGGAAGAGCACCGCGCGATCGGGACCGGGGCCCGGGATGGGCTTCCCGTCCAGGAGCGCCGCTCCCGAGGTCGGCTCGTCGAGACCCGCCAGGATGTTCAGGATGGTCGTCTTGCCGCACCCCGAGGGACCGAGCAGGCACAGGAACTCCCCTTGGTGCACCTCGAACGTCACGTCGTCCACGGCGGTGACGGTCTCGCCCGACGTCGACCGGCGCGTCTTGACCAGGTGCTCCACGGACAGCTTCGGCGCCGGTCGTCCACGGTCGCTCACGAGCGTCACGGAGCCTTGCGATCGATCGGCCATCAGCGCAACCGGAACTTCTCGGCCATCTCGATCTGCACGACCTTGCCGTCCTGGATCACGAGCACGACCGTTCCGTACTGGATCTTGCGCACGATGTCGGCGACCTTCGCGAGCACCAGACGCTCGTCGTCGGTCAGGTCCGCGAGTCGTTGTTGGATGCTCGGATCGGGCGGCACCTGCTCTTCGGCCACGCTCGGATACTAAGCGCCCGGCGTGCCGACCAGGAGACCTGAGAGCAGGAACATGACGGGGAGCAGGAACAGCCCTCCCACGAAGATCGCCAGTCGGCGGTTGGAAGCGACGAGCCAGTCGTCCAGGCCCAGCACCGACCGTTTCACCGGCGCGTAGAAGAACGCCAGGATCGCGAGCGACACGATCGTGACGCCGATCGCTTCGGCGAGCACGATCTGCGCCGCCACGGGCGTGTTCTGGAGCATCGCGACGACCAACGTGTCCGCGAGCGTCGTGATGTTCGCTCCCATGATGTACGGGAGCGCCTCCTCGCGCTTCACGTAGCCCTTCGCCGCGAGCGGCACCAGGACGGTCAGCGCGACCGACACCGAGAGCGTGAGCAATGCGACCAGGCACCCCAGACCGAACATCGTCCACGGGTGCTTCAACCAGCGCGCGTGCTTCGAGATCGTCGTCTGGTTCCTCAGGTTCGGCAGCACGCGGTCCAGCAGGCTGAACGAGACGAGGATCACGCCGAGCCCCACGAGGAAGAGCGCCCACCCCGGGACCCGCGCCGACGCGAAGTCCACGATCGGCCCCCAGAGCCTGCCGAGCGTTGCCTCCATCTTGGCCGAGGCGTGCCAGTGCATACCGTCGAGCACACCAGCGCGGATGATCGCGTACCCGATCAACATGCCCGGCACGTACACGATGGCGGTCATGGTCAGCGCCTGGATGCCGATGCCGACGGATTCCCCCCGGGAGCGGTTGGGGTTCCGCATCGCGTAGAGGAAGCCGGTCAGGAGCACGATGAACGACGCGCCCAGCCGGCTCCCCGAGAGCATCGTGAACGTCTGGAGCTTGGTCAGCGTCCCGGCGCCGAACAGGCTGATCGCGGTGGCGGCGACGGGCGAGCCCGAGAGCACGAAATACGCGCCGAGCCACCCGGTCCCGAGCGTCGAGACGCCGTTCGCGAACGGGAACTCGCCCTTGATCTGCGGGCCGATGGCTTGCGCCCCCGCCTTCATGAATTGGATCGCCAAGATGAACAGGAAGATCGCCGGCAGGAACAGAGCCACCTTCTTGACGACGAACCAGGCGCCGTACTCGGTCGCCTCGGTCGACTGCGCATCGACCAGGTGGTGCTGCTCCGGAAGGACGACGACATCCGTCTCCGGCTCGGCTGAGGCCGCGGATCTCCTGCATGAAGTTCTCCCGTTCGAAGACGAAAAAAGACCGCAACGCGGAACAAGCGTCGCGGCCTCCAGTCGTCTGGTCAGCTGCTCGGTGACCGTATCAAGGGCGCTTCCAGGGGGTCAAGCGTCGAACGGCTCGAGATGGCTACGACTTTGGTCCGATGCTCGGTCAGGAGCCTGGGGAGAAATCGGGAACGAGGAACCGTAACGCGTCGTGGCCGGGCAGCTGAGTTGTAGGCAGATTTGCGCCTCGCGACGGGCGCGACGAGAATCGCGGACGATATCCGGCCCTTGTTGCTGGCTGATCTGGTCTGAGGAGGAGCGAGGATGGAGAAGGACACTTCTTCGATCGATCCCGTCACGATCATCGGCGACACGACCGTCAAGCCGTTCGCAGTCGACTTCGAGCAGGGGGCGATCGACGACCTTCGCCGTCGGATCGATGCGACTCGTTGGCCGACCAAGGAACTCGTCGCCGATCGCACGCAGGGTGTGCAGTTGGCGGCGACGCGGGCGCTCGCCCGCTTCTGGACGACCGAGTACGACTGGCGCAAGTGTGAGGCGCGACTGAACGCGCTACCGCAGTTCAAGACCGAGCTCGACGGGCTGAACATCCACTTCATCCACGTGAAGTCGCCCCACGCGAACGCGTTGCCGTTGGTCATGACGCACGGCTGGCCGGGCTCGATCATCGAGCTGCTCGAAATCATCGGCCCACTCACCGACCCGACCGCCCACGGCGGTAACGAAGAGGACGCCTTCCACCTCGTGCTGCCGTCGATCCCTGGCTACGGCTTCTCCGACGAGCCGACCGAGGTCGGCTGGGGCCCCATCCGGATCGGACGAGCCTGGCACGAGCTCATGCGGCGCCTCGGCTACACCCGGTACGTTGCGCAGGGTGGCGACGTGGGCTCCCAGGTCACCGACGCGATGGGCCGCCTGTCACTCGACGGTTTGCTCGGCATCCACACCAATCTGCTGACGCCGGCGCTGGGCGACGCCGATGCCCTGAGCGCGTCGCCACCCACGGAAGAAGAGCGTGCCGCGCTCGACCAGCTCGACGGATTCCGTGCGACTGGCACTGGATACTTCGTGGAGCAGGCAACGCGCCCGGAGACGATCGGCTATGCCCTGCTGGATTCACCCATCGCCCTGGCGGCCTGGATCATCGATCACGATACGGACAGCTACGAAAAGATCGCCCGCGCCTTTGTCGACGGCGACCCCTCGGGAGGTCTCACCCGAGAACACATCGTCGACAACATCACGCTGTATTGGTTGACGGGCACCGGGGCTTCAGCTGCACGCTCGTACTGGGAGGAAGCTCAAGAGAATGTTCGTGCGGTCGGCCAGGCTGTCCCGCCGGTCTCGATCCCGGTCGGCTTCACCACGTTCCCCGGGGAGATCTGGCGGACCCCGCGCAGCTGGGTGGAGCGGGCATACCCCAACGTCGACATCTACTTCAACGAGGTCGACAAGGGCGGCCATTTCGCCGCCTGGGAGGAACCGGAGCTCTTCTCGGAAGAGATGCGCGCCGCGTTCAGGTCGCTTCGCTGAGGAGACGCGCTGATGCAGCCGACGATCGTCCTCGTTCACGGTGCCTCGGCGGACGTGGATCAGATCGAACGATCGATCATGCGCTCGCTTCCCATCTCGCGCATGGATGCCCAGTGCATCGGATGAAGCCGCTTTCGACCTGTCCGTCCTTGCCAGCAGTAGTGCTGTGACAGCTGGCGGAAGAACACGCGGCTCCCGAGTGACCACTTCCCGCGATGGTCAACACCTGGACTCAGGCACGTAGACTCAGGCACGCCATGCCAGCCTCGATCGTGCTCGGGACCCAATGGGGGGACGAGGGCAAGGGCAAGGCGGTCGACTACCTCGCCGACCGGATGGACTTCGTCGTCCGCTACCAAGGTGGCAACAACGCGGGCCACACGGTGATCGCCGAGGGGCGCCTGCTGAAGCTCCAGCTCATCCCCTCGGGGATCCTCTACGACCACATCACGTCGGTGATCGCCGGCGGCGTGGTCGTGGACCCGCGCCACCTGATCAAAGAGATGAACGAGCTCCGCGCGCTGGGCGTCGACGTGTCGCGCCTGGTCGTGTCCGGCAACGCCCACCTGATCATGCCGTACCACCTGGAGCTCGAGAAGGTGACCGAGCGGTTCCTCGGGAAGAACGCGCTGGGCACGACGAAGCGCGGCATCGGACCCGCGTACGGCGACAAGGCCGCCCGGATCGGGCTGCGCGTCCAGGACCTGTTCGACGCGAAGATCTTCCGCGAGAAGCTCGACGTGGTCCTTCGCGAGAAGAACCTGATCCTCACGAAGATCTACAACCGGCTGCCTCTCGACGCCGACCGGATCGTGGAGGAGTACATGGACCTGGCGTCGCAGCTCGAGCCGCACGTCGCGGATACCGGCGCGCTGCTCTACCGAGGGCTGCAGGATGGTAAGCACGTGATGCTCGAAGGCGCGCAGGGAACGCTGCTCGACCTCGATCACGGGACGTATCCGTTCGTCACGTCGTCGAACCCGGTCGCCGGGTACGCCCTCGCATCGGCGGGCATCGGGCCGCGCGAGGTCGATCGCGTGATCGGCATCGTGAAGGCCTACGTGACGCGGGTCGGCGCCGGGCCGTTCCCCACCGAGGACGTGGACGAGACCGGCGAACGTCTGGGCGTGCGCGGGAACGAGTTCGGGACCGTGACGGGCCGCAAGCGCCGATGCGGGTGGTTCGACGCCGTGCTCGGGCGCTACGCCGCCCGGTTGAACGGGCTGACCGAGCTGTTCGTGACCAAGCTCGATGTGCTTTCGGGGTTCGAGCGGGTCAGGATCTGCACGGGCTATCGCGCCGACGGCGCGTTGTACGACGACTTCCCGCCGCATCAGTCGCTCTTCCACAAGGCCGAGCCCGTGTACGAGGAGCTCGACGGCTGGATGGAGGAGATCGACGAGGCGACGTCGTTCGAGGACCTGCCGAAGGAGGCGCGCACGTACGTACATCGCCTGGAGGAGCTGGTGGGCGTGCCGGTGTCGGTGGTCTCGATCGGTCCCGCGCGCGAGCAGAGCCTGCCGGTCGGATGAAGGTCCTGGTCGTCGGCGGGGGCGGCCGCGAGCACGCCCTCGTGTGGCGGCTGGCGCAGAGCCCGCTCGTGGAGACGTTGCTCGCAGCTCCGGGGAACGCCGGCATCGCCGCGTCGGCGCGGTGCATCGACGTCTCGGCCGACGACGTGCCGGGCATCGTGGCGTTGGTGGAGCACGAGGACGTCGACCTGACGGTGGTCGGACCGGAGGCGCCGCTCGTCGCCGGCCTGGCCGACGAGCTGACCGTGCGCGGCCGGTTGGTCTTCGGGCCGGGGCGCGACGCCGCCCGGATCGAGGGCTCCAAGTCCTGGGCGAAGGACGTGATGGTGCGCCACGGCATCCCGACCGCCCGTGCGGGGGCGTTCACCGAGGTCGGGCCGGCGGTGGACTTCGTCGATCGGCTGGGCGGGCGGGCGGTCGTGAAGGCCGACGGCCTCGCCGGCGGCAAGGGCGTCACCGTGGCGACGAGCCGGGCGGAGGCGGTCGGGGCGATCATGGGTGCGCTCCTGGAGGGCACGTTCGGCGCGGCCGGCGCCGCGGTGGTGGTCGAGGAGATCCTGAGCGGCCCCGAGGTGTCGGCGTTCGCGATGTGCGACGGACGGACGGTGACGCCGCTCGCGCTCTCCCAGGACGCGAAGCGCATCGGCGACGGCGACACCGGGCCGAACACGGGTGGGATGGGCGCGTACTCGCCGCTGCCGTGGCTGGCGGGGCCGACCGAGGACGCGATCTGGGACGTCGTGCGCCGTTCCGTGGACGCGATGGCACGCGACGGCGTCGTGTATCACGGGCTGCTGTACGCGGGCCTGATGCTCACGCCCGCGGGCCCTCAGGTGATCGAGTTCAACTGCCGGTTCGGCGATCCCGAGACCGAGGCCGTGCTTCCTCGCCTGCGGACGGATCTGGCGGAGATGCTCTTCGCCTGTGCGGACGGTCGGCTGTCGGATGTGAAGGTCGATCTCGTCGACGACGCGGCGGTGACGGTCGTGCTCGCATCCGGCGGCTATCCGGGCACGTACGAGACCGGTCGCGAGATCCATCGGGCTGTCGGAAGCCGCTGCGCTGGAGTCGGTTTCCGTGTTCCATGCGGGGACAACGGAGCAGGACGATAGAGTGGTCACCGCCGGGGGACGTGTGCTGGCGGTGAGCGCGCTCGGTCCGACGCTCAGCGACGCTCGCGCCCGTGCGTACGAAGCCTGCGGGCTGCTCTCGTTCGATGGGATGCAGTACCGCCGAGACATCGCCGAGCGTGCGGTAGAAGAGGAGTCGAGGTGAGCGACGAGGCGCCGAAGGTCGGGGTGCTGGCGGCGTCGCCCTCCGAGCTCCCGATCATGCGGCAGGCGGGCTTGATCCTCGAGAAGTTCGGCGTGCCGCACGAGATCCGGATCATGTCCTCTTCCCGGAACCCCGACCTGGTGGACGAGTACGCCCGCACCGCGTCCGAGCGCGGACTCAACGTCGTGATCTGCTCCACCGGCATGTCCGGGCACCTCGCCGCGGCCGTCGCCGCGCGGACGATCCTCCCCGTGATCGGCGTCCCGATCGCCTCGTCGCCGCAGATGGTGGGGAACGAGGCCCTCGCGATCACGGCCCAGATGCCCACGGGCGTGCCTGTGGCGACCGTGGGCGTGGACGCCGCGGTGAACGCGGCCGTCCTGGCCGCCGAGATCGTCGCGATCGGCGACCCGGAGGTGCAGGCCACGCTCTGGAAGTTCAAGGACGACCTGGGGGAGGGCCTCAAGCTTTGATCCCTCGCTACAGCCTTCCCGAGATGGCCGCCGTCTGGTCCGACGAGGCCCGTCTCGCGAACTGGCTGGAGATCGAGGTATCGGCCGTCGAAGCCTGGTCGGAGATCGGCACGATCCCGCCCGAAGACGCACGCGCGATCCGCGAGCGCGCCTCGTTCACGGTGGACCGGGTGCTCGAGGTCGAGGCCGTCACCCGTCACGACGTCGCCGCGTTCGTGCAGGTGGTCGCGGACTCGGTCGGACCCGAGGGCCGATGGGTCCACTTCGGGATGACGTCCTCGGATGTGTTGGACACGGGATTGGCGCTGCAGCTGCGCGCGGCGGCCGACCTGCTGCTCGCACGGCTGGAGGTGCTGCTCGGCATCGTGAAGCGGCTCGCGCTGCAGCACCGCGACACCGTGATGATCGGGCGATCCCACGGCATCCACGCGGAGCCGACCAGCTTCGGACACAAGCTCGCGGTCATGGCGTTCGAGCTGGATCGCGACCGCGAACGCCTGCGGCGCGCGCGGGAGATCGTCAGCGTGGGCGCCATCAGCGGCGTCGTGGGCACGTACGCCGCCGTCGACCCACGGGTGGAACAGCTCGTCTGCGCCAGGCTCGGCTTGCGGCCCGACGAGGCCAGCACCCAGGTGATCCAGCGCGACCGTCACGCGGAGTTCGTCTCCGCGCTGGCCATCACCGCGTCCACCCTGGATCGGATCGCCACCGAGATCAGGCATCTGGCGCGATCCGAGGTCCGCGAGGTGCAGGAGCCGTTCGCGCAGGGACAGAAGGGCTCGAGCGCCATGCCACACAAACGGAACCCGGTCGTGTCGGAGCGCGTTTCCGGGCTGGCGCGGGTGATCCGTGGATACGCCCAGGTGGCGCTCGAGGACATGCCGCTGTGGCACGAGCGCGACATCTCGCACTCGTCGGCCGAGCGCGTGATCCTGCCGGACGCGACGGGGCTCCTCCATTTCATGTTGAGCGACATGGCGTGGGTGATGGACGGCCTCCACGTCGACGCCGAGCGGATGCTCGCCAACATGGAGTCCACCGGGGGCATCTTCTTCAGTCAGAGCGTGCTGACGGCGCTCGTCGATCACGGTATGGCGCGCGATGACGCGTACGCCGCGGTCCAGCGCGCCGCGAAGGACACCTGGGACCGCGGCCTCCGTTTCCAGGACCGAGCGTGGGAGGAGATCGGCGACGCCGGCGTCCTGTCCCGGGCGGAGTTCGATGCGCTCTTCCGGGTCGAGCGGTACCTGGCGAACCTCGACGGGGTGTTCGAGCGACTGGAGAAGCTCCCGGTGGAGGAGGCGTGAGCGCGGACGCCGTCCTGCACGCGCGCGGCAAGGTGCGCGACGTCTACGAGGTCGGCGACCGGCTGCTGATCGTGGCGACCGATCGCATCAGCGCGTTCGACGCGGTGCTGCCGACGCCGATCCCCGACAAGGGCCGCGTCCTCACCGGCCTCTCGCTCTTCTGGTTCGACCGGACGGCCGACCTGGTGGGGAACCATCTGGTCAGCGCCGAACCACACGACCTGCCATCCGGGTTCGACGACGACCTCCCGGGCCGCGCGATGCTCGTGAAGCGTGCCGATGTCGTCCTGGTGGAATGCGTGGCGCGCGGGTACCTCTCGGGCTCCGGGTGGAAGCAGTACGCGACCGAGGGATCGGTGTGCGGCGTGGCGCTCCCGCCGGGTCTGGTGGAATCCGACCGCCTGCCTGAACCGATCTTCACGCCCACGACGAAGGCCGCCGCCGGTCACGACCTGCCGCTGACGCTGGAGTGAGGCGCGCGACCTGGTGGGGGTGGGGCTCGCCGAGCGGCTGAAGGAGCTGACGCTCACGCTCTACGAGCGGGCAGCGGCGATCGCGCTCGAGCGAGGCATCATCCTGGCCGACACGAAGTTCGAGTTCGGCTTCAGCGAGGGCGAGCTGATCCTGATCGACGAGGTCTGCACGCCGGACTCGTCGCGGTTCTGGCCCGCCGACGGATACACGCCGGGCGGGCCGCAGCCGTCGTTCGACAAGCAGTACGTCCGCGACTGGCTGGACGCGAGCGGGTGGGACCGCGAGCCGCCATCCCCCCCGCTTCCGACAGAGGTCGTCGCACAGACGGCCGCCCGTTACCGTGAGGCGTACGAGCGGCTGACCGGGGAACCGTTCGGCCGATATCGCGAGCGGATGGGCGTTCCGCCCGACGATCGACGGGAGGTGCGGTGACGTTCGTGTTCGAGGTGCTGGTGACGTTGAAGCCAGGCCTGTCCGATCCCCAAGGCAAGGCCGTGGAAGGCGCGCTGCCCACGCTCGGATGGTCCAACGTCCGCGACGTGCACGTCGGCAAGCACATCCGGCTCACCGTGGAGGCTGACGACGACGCATCGGCGCGGGCGCAGGTCGAAGAGATGGCGTCGCGGTTGCTCTCCAACCCGGTGATCGAGCGCTACCGGATCCTGGAGACCGAGCCGGGCGACCGAGGGGCGTGAGGCCGTGACGTCGGGCATCCCGCGGGTGGGCGTCATCACGTTCCCGGGTTCGCTCGACGATCGCGACGCGCTCCGGGCGGTCGAGACGATGGGCGGGGAGCCGGTCGCGCTCTGGCACGCGGACCCCGACATCCACGGCGTGGACGCGGTGATCCTGCCCGGCGGGTTCAGCTACGGCGACTACCTGCGGACCGGCGCGATCGCACGGTTCGCCCGGGTCATGGACGGCGTCCGCGCGTTCGCCGAGCGCGGCGGTCCGGTGCTCGGGATCTGCAACGGCTTCCAGGTCCTGTGTGAGAGCGGGCTGCTGCCCGGCGCGTTGATCCGTAACCGTTCGCTCCGGTTCGTGTGTCGCGAGGTCCATCTGCGGGTCGAGACCTCGCAGACACCGGTCACGACCGACCTGACGCCGGGCGAGGTGCTCGACATCCCGGTGAAGCACGGCGAGGGGCAGTACGTGGGCGATGTCGACGAGCTCGCCCGACTCGAAGGCGAGGGGCAGGTCGTGTTCCGCTACTGCGCGCCGGACGGGACGATCGACGAGGCCCACAACCCCAACGGCAGCGCGAACGGCATCGCCGGCGTGCGGAACGCGGGCGGGAACGTCGTCGGCCTGATGCCGCATCCGGAGCACGCCGTTGACCCGGACGTCGGCCCCACCGGCGGCCAGTCGCTGTTCGCGTCCCTGTTGACTCAGGCCCTGGCAGGGGTCTGAGGGGTCGAGGGGAACGTGGCGGTCGTGGAACAACCCCTGCACCGCGCCCTCGGACTGACCGACGACGAGCTGGAACGGATCGTCCGAACGCTCGGCCGCGAGCCCAACCGCAACGAGCTCGCGATGTACGGCGCCATGTGGTCGGAGCACTGTTCCTACAAGTCCTCCAAGATCCACCTGCGCACGCTGCCGACCGAGGGATCGGCGGTCCTGGTCGGGCCGGGCCAGGACGCCGGGGCGGTCGACGTCGGCGACGGCGTCGCGGTGGTCTTCAAGATGGAGTCGCACTCACATCCCAGCGCGATCGAGCCGTACCAAGGAGCGGCGACGGGGGTCGGCGGCATCGTGCGCGACATCATCTCGATGGGCGCCCGCCCGGTGGCGCTGCTGGACCCGCTGATGTTCGGTCCCCTCACCGATGAGCGGAACCGCTGGCTGCTCGGCGGGGTGGTGGCGGGTATCGGCGGGTACGGCAACTGCATCGGCGTACCGACCGTCGGTGGCGAGATCCACTTCGCCGAACCGCATTCCGCGAACCCGAGCATCAACGTCATGTGCGTCGGGATCGCTCCGGCCGAGGGGTTGATGACGTCGGCATCCCACACCGCGCACGCGGGCTCATCGCTGGTCCTGTTCGGCGCGTCGACCGGGCGCGACGGCATCGGCGGAGCATCGGTGCTCGCCAGCGCCACGCTCGAGGACGGCGCGGAGGACTCGCGTCCGTCCGTCCAGATCGGTGACCCGTTCGCGGGCAAGCTCCTGATCGAGGCGTCGCTCGAGATGATCGAGGCGGGACTGTTGGAAGGGCTGCAGGACCTGGGCGCGGCCGGCATCTCGTGCGCGGTCAGCGAATCGGCCGCGCGCGCCCGCATGGGAGCCGATCTCGACCTGGACGCCGTGCCGCTTCGGGAGCGCGGGCTGGAGGCGTTCGAGATCCTTACGTCCGAGTCGCAGGAGCGGATGCTCGCGGTCGTCGCGCCCGAGCGGCTCGCCGACGTCCGCGCGGTGTGCGAGAAGTGGGGCCTGGCATCGGCCGTGATCGCGACGCTCGTTCCCGGCGACATGCTCACGATCCGGCACGAGGGCGAGATCGTCGCGCAGCTGTCGGCCTCCTCGCTCGCAGACGACGGCCCGGAGTACGAACGGCCGCTGGCGCCCGACGACGTGGCAGAGACCGTCGACGACCCTGCGTTCATCCCGTTCGAGGGCGACCTCCACGAGGCGCTGGTCGCCGTGCTCTCGTCGCCGAACGTGGCCAGCAAGCGGTGGATCTTCGAGCAGTACGACTCGTTCGTCCAGGGACAGACCGTCGCGGCGGCCAGATCCGACGCCGCCGTCATCCGGGTCCCCGGGACGCTGAAAGGCTTGGCGTTGTCGAGCGACGGCAAGGGCCGATTCGGCCATCTGGACCCGTACCTGGGGGCCGCGCACGCCGTCGCGGAGGCAGCGCGCAACGTCGCGGTCACCGGCGCACGGCCGCTCGCGATCACGAACTGCATGAACTTCGGCAACCCGGAACGACCGGTCGTGATGTGGCAGTTCGCCGAGGCGATCCGCGGGATGCGCGACGCGTGCCTGGCGTTGGACACGCCGGTCACGGGAGGGAACGTCAGCTTCTACAACGAGTCGGGCGACTCGGCGATCTGGCCGACGCCGGTGGTCGGCATGCTCGGGCTGCTCGAGGACTACCGCCTGCGGGTGCCGACGGGGTTCGCGCGCGCGGGACTGTCGATCTGCGTCCTGGGGGAGACGTTCGCCGAGCTGGGCGGGTCGGAGTTCGCGGACGTGGTGCTCGGCGTGATCTCCGGTCGTCCCCCGGCGCTGGAACTGGAGCGAGAGCGCGCGCTCGTGGATCTCTTGCACGAGGCGGCGAGCGACGACCTGCTGGCCTCGGCCCACGACTGCAGCGACGGTGGGCTGGCGGTGACCCTCGCCGAACAGGCGATCCTGAGCGGTCACGGGTTCGTGGTCACCGTGCCCGGCGATCTTCCGCCGCACGTTGCCCTCTTCTCCGAATCGGCGTCGCGGGCGGTGGTGGCGGTGGCGGCCGAGCGCCTCGAGGAGCTCGGCGATCTGGCGGCGGCTCGCGGCGTGCCGTTCGCGACGGTCGGGGAGACGGGTGGGCCGCGGGTGGTCTTCGACGGGTTGTTCGAGACGACCGTCGACGAGCTCCGCGACGTCTATGAGAGCGCGATCCCGCGGCTGATGGGCGAGGACGTGTGATCCGGGCCGTCACGTTCGACTACTGGGAGACCCTCGTGTCGGAAGGTGCGGGGATCGACGCGGAGGAAGACGGCACGATGCGCGCGCGGCAGCTCCGCAGATGGTCGGAGATCCTGGCTGCGGCCGGGTTCCCGGTGAGCGACACCGCGATCGATGCCGCGTTCGGGCGCAACTGGGAGGTCTTCCACGAGAGCTGGCGCACGAACGTGCAGCACGGGCCGGCCGACGCCACGCCGCTGATCTGCGACCTCCTCGGGGTTGACCCCTCGCCGGCGGTGCGAGCCGAGCTCCTGGCGTCGTACGACGAGGTGGGCCGGACCGCGCCGCTCCGCCTGGCGCCGGGGGTCGAGACGACCATCCGCGACTTGAAGGATGCCGGCGTGCGGATCGGCATCGTCTGCGACGTCGGCATGACGGCGTCTCCCACGCTCCGCGAGCGGCTGGACATGTTCGGGGTGCTCCGCTACTTCGATCACTGGTCGTTCTCCGACGAGGTCGGGTGCTTCAAGCCGTGGCCGGCGGTGTTCGAGCACGCGCTCGCGGGGCTCGGCGTCGACGATCCGTCGACCGCCGCGCACGTGGGCGACAGCCTGCGGACGGACGTGGCCGGCGCGCAGGCGATGGGGATGACGGCGGTGCGTTACACGTACTTCCTCGACGCGCCTGCCGACGAGTGGCCCGAGGCGGACCACGTGCTGGACGACCACGCGAAACTCGCATCCGCGTTGGGGATCGCGTAAGACATCTCACATCCTGAGTCGCTCCTCCGTTGTTCGGATGACGGCGGACGCGGAGGGCGACGATGATGCGCGAGGACCGATGGCGATGGTGGCGCGTGGTGGAACCGGATCCCGAGTACGTGAGGACATGGCGGCGGTGGGGTTGGGCACGGCGGTGGCGGCGGAGGTGGGGGTGAGCTCCACGATCCCTCCGTTCCAGGACTTCCTGGAGGCGAACCGCGCCACGGTCTACCGGTTCCTCACCGTGGCCGTCGGCCCGGCGGACGTGGACGACTGCTTCCAGGAGACGTTCCTGTCGGCGTTGCGCGCGTATCCCCGTGTCACCCGCGGCGAGCGCTTGGACCGGTGGATCCTGCGGATCGCGTCGCGCAAGGCGATCGACCATCATCGGTCTCGCGCGCGCTCCGCGCTCCCGACGGCCGAACCGCCCGAGCGGGCGACGACGACGGTCGACCCGACGCCCGACGACGCGCTGTGGGACGCGGTCCGAACGTTGCCCCCGCGCCAGCGGGTCGCGGTGGTGCACCGGCACGTGTTGGACCGGTCGTATCCGGAGATCGCCGAGCTGATGGGCTCGACCGAAGAGGCAGCCCGGGCGAACGTGTCCCAGGGCATCAAGAAGCTGAGGGAGCTGATCCGATGAACACGAACGATCTGAAGCGACTGGCCGGCAAGGCTGAGACGGAGTCCCGTTCGCGGGCGGCCGCGGGGGCGTTTCCCGACGCGGCCGCGACCGAGGGCCTGCTCGATGTCGCCGTCGGCGCCATCAGCTCCCCGATCGGCGACCTGCTCGTCGTCGTGACCGCGCGCGGACTCGCGGCGATCGCGTTCGAGGGCGACGAGTACCGCGACGAGCTGCTCGGTCGTGTCGCACGGCAGATCTCGCCGAGGATCTTGCCGTCGCCCAAGGGCACGGATCCCTGGCGACGCGAGCTGGACGAGTACTTCGCGGCGGGACGGACGGGGTTCGAGCTGCCCGTCGATCGCCGGCTCATCCACGGGATCGCGAGCGATGTCTTGAAGCAGACGTCGAAGATCCCCTACGGCGAGGTGTCGACGTACGGCGCGATCGCCAAGAAGATCGGCCACCCGTCGGCCGCGCGCGCCGTCGGCCGCGCGCTGGGCGCCAACCCGATCCCCATCGTGATCCCGTGCCACCGGGTGATCGGTGCATCGGGAGCACTGACCGGCTACGCCGGCGGCATCGACCGCAAGGTGCGTCTCCTCGAATTGGAAGGCGTGCTCGCTCCGACATGAGCCGTCGGCTCGCGAACGCCTGATACGCTGAAGGCCTCGTGGGCGCGGAGTCACCGAAAGACGAATGTGGCCTCTTCGGCGTGTGGGCTCCCGGTGAGGACGTCGCCCGGCTCACGTACTTCGGACTCTTCGCGCAGCAGCATCGCGGCCAGGAATCGGCCGGCATCGCGGTCAGCGACGGCACCAACATCCTCGTCTACAAGGACCTCGGGCTGGTCAGCCAGGTCTTCAACGAAGCCACGCTGACCACGCTCCACGGCGACCTCGCGATCGGCCACACGCGCTACTCCACCACCGGGTCCAGCACGTGGGACAACGCGCAGCCCGTCTTCAAGACCGACGGCGTGCGTTCGATCGCGCTCGGCCACAACGGGAACCTGGTCAACACCCACGAGCTGGCGGAGCTCGCCGGGCGCCGGGGCACGGCCACCACCGACACCGACGTGGTCACGGCGATGCTGGCCGAGCAGATGGCCACGAACGGCCTCGAGGACGCCGCGCTCCAGCTCCTGCCGACGCTGGACGGGGCGTTCAGCTTCGTGTTCATGGACGAGCGGAGCGTCTACGCGGCTCGCGACCCGCTCGGCATCCGGCCGCTGTCGATCGGACGCCTGCCCAACGGGTTCTGCTTCGCCTCGGAGACGTGCGCGCTCGACATCGTGGGCGCGACGCTGGTACGAGACGTGGAGCCGGGAGAGCTGGTCCGGATCGACGACCGGGGCCTGCACTCGGCGCGGTTCGCGGAGACACCTCGGGCCGCGCTCTGCATCTTCGAGTTCGTCTACCTGGCACGGCCCGACTCGCGCCTGCTGGGAAGGTCCGTGCACGAGGCGCGCCGCGAGATGGGACGCCTGCTGGCCGAGGAGGCGCCGGTCGAGGCGGACATGGTCATCGCCGTGCCGCAGACCGCGCACGCCGCCGCGCAAGGCTATGCGGAGTTCTCGGGGGTGCCGTACGGCGACGGGCTGATCAAGAACAACTACGTGGGTCGCACGTTCATCCAGCCATCGCAATCCCTGCGGGACCGGGGCGTGAAGCTGAAGCTGAACCCGCTCACGGATTCGATCCGCGGCAAGCGCCTGATCGTGGTCGACGACTCGATCGTCCGCGGCACGACGACCAGGCAGATCGTGCAGGCGCTGCGCGAAGCGGGAGCGATCGAGGTGCACCTCCGCATCACGTCGCCCCCGATCAAGTGGCCGTGCTTCTACGGCATCGACATGTCCACGCGGCAGGAGCTGGTCGCGTCGGACCTCACGATCGACGAGATCAATGCGTTCCTGGGCGCCGACTCGCTGGGCTACCTGTCGCTCGACGGGTTGGTCCGGGCGGCGGGTTCGCCGAAGGACGACTTCTGCCGCGCGTGCTTCGACGGCGAGTATCCGGTCGCGATCCCGGAGCGAGCCGGGAAGTTCGTGCTGGAAGAGCAGTTGCAGCTCCCGACCCCGTGAACGCGCGATGAGCGACGCGTATCGCCGGGCCGGTGTGGATACCGAGGCCGCCGCGAAGGCTGTCACGCTGATCGCCGACCTGGCCGCGCGCGCGAGGCGGCCCGAGGTGGCCGACGAGGTCGGTGGGTTCGCGGGACTGTTCCGGATCGAGGGCGGGCGGTTGCTCGCCGCCGCGACCGACGGCGTCGGCACCAAGTTGGAGATCGCGCGGATGACCGGGCGCCTCGACACGGTCGGCATCGACCTGGTCGCGATGTGCGCCGACGACGTCGTGTGCACCGGCGCGGAGCCGTTGTTCTTCCTGGACTACCTGGCGGTCGGCAAGGTCACGCCCGAGCGCGTGGCCGCGATCGTGGAAGGGGTGGCCGAGGGATGCCGGCGCGCCGGGTGCGCGCTCCTGGGCGGCGAGACGGCGGAGCACCCCGGCGTCATGCCCGACGACCAGTTCGACCTGGCCGGGTTCTGCGTCGGCGTGGTCGACGAGGATCGCCTGCTCGGGCCGGATCGGGTGCGGGAGGGCGACGTGCTGGTGGGGCTCGCCTCCAGCGGTCTGCACGCGAACGGCTTCTCCCTCGTGCGGAGCGGGTTGCTGGATCGGTACCCCTTCGATGAGACGCCGCCGGGCCTGGACCGCGTCCTGGCGGACGAGCTGCTGGAGCCGTGCGTGATCTACGCACCGGAGGTCCTGTCGCTGGCGACCGATGGGCTGCTGCACGCCGCCGCCCACATCACCGGGGGTGGGTTCCTCGAGAACGTCCCTCGCGCCCTGCCGCCCGGGTCCGGCGCCCGCATCCGTCGCGGCACCTGGCCGGAGCCGGCGATCTTCGGGCTGGTCCGCGGGGCGGCGGATGCCTCGGATGCCGACATGTTCTCCACGTTCAACATGGGCGTGGGGATGGTGCTGGTCGTGGACCCCGGGAACGTCGAGGAGATCCTGCGACGCAGCCAGGACCGGGCGTTCGCCATCGGGGAGGTCGTGGCGGGCTCCGGCGTGCATATCGCCTGACCCCCTTCGGGGTGACTACCCCGTTCTGGTCACGTCGGGCTACGTCTTCGTCCCCCGGTTCCGGCAGAAGCTGCAAAGGCCTAGGTCCTGCGTCTGCCAGGAGAAAGGGTGGACTGGCCTATACAGCTGGGTCGTGGAGACGCCGTACCTTCCTTCAGGTATGGAAACCACGACAGACACTCTCGATCACAGCGTTCTCGTCGTCGATGACGAGCCGCAAGTCGTCTGGGTCCTCCAGTACAGCTTGGAGGCCGAGGGGTACACGACGCTATCCGCGCGCGACGGAGCTGCGGCTCTCGAGGCGGTCGACCTGTTCCACCCGAGGCTCATGTTGCTCGACATCATGATGCCGACGTTGGACGGGTGGAGCGTGCTCGAAGAGGTCGGCAAGCTCCCCGACGCCAAGCGTCCACGGGTGGTCGTCGTCTCTGCGCTCACCAGTCTGCGCGATCGCGCGCGGGCCGCGGAGCTCGGAGCCGACGCGTTCTGCCCGAAGCCCTTCAACGTCGAGGACCTGATCGGGGTCGTTCATGACCTCGAGGACCTGGACGACCTGGACGCCTTGACCGGCTTGTCCGACTTCTCCGCCAGCTGATCCCGTTCGCGGACGCCCCTCGGGCTGACTAGTTCGGGCTCCCCCGGCGTGGTGGACCATCGGCCGGTTCGCATAGTCCTCGTGACCATGCGAGAAACCGCCCGGGCGACCGATTCCGGATGGGCGGCCGGGCCCGTAAGCTCCGGACCATGATCGACCAAACGGCTCTCCGCACCAGCGTCCTCGTCGTCGACGATGAGCCGCAGGTCGTATGGGTGCTCCAGTTCAGCCTGGAGGCCGAGGGGTACACGACGTACGCCGCGCGCGACGGCAGGCAGGCCCTGACCGCCATCGCGGAGCATCACCCCAAGCTCATGCTCCTCGACCTCATGATGCCCACGTTGGACGGGTGGAGCGTGCTCGAGGAGATGATGCAGCTGCCGCGCGAAGAACGACCGCGCGTGGTGGTGGTCTCGGCGATGGCGAACCTCCGCGATCGCGCGAAGGCCGCCGAGATGGGTGCGGACGCGTTCATGCCCAAGCCGTTCAACGTGGACGACCTGCTGGGCGTGCTGCAGGACCTGGAGCGGGCGTTCCTGATCGACCGTTAGGCCGGTTCGGACCCGTGGCCGAACCGCTGGTGCTCCTTCGTCACGACGGTCGTCCCGACCGCCCGGCACGTCAGGACGGGCTCGCCCAGGAACTCCGCCGCCGAATCGCTGATGTCGGCGCGCGGCCCGCCGATCTTCCAGACCTCGAACTCGCATGTCCGGCTGGAGTTGCCGACGCGCACGATGCGTCCCCTCGCCTCGATCCAGTCCCCGGCGTACAGCGGCGCCAGGAACTCCACGGACTCGTAGGCACGGAACAGTCCCTCGTCGCCGTCGTAGCGCATCGCGAGCTCCGTGATCAGGTCGCCGACGACCTCGAGCTGCTTGGCACCCGCGATCAGGTTGCCGCCGTAATGCGCGTCCTCGCTGCCGAGGCGGCGTCGGATGAACGCGGACGGAAGCTCTTCGCTCATGAGAGCGGTGCCCGCGGCTTCGCGGCTTCGACCAGCTTGCCGAATCGCACTCCCCGCGCGGGCACGCGAACGACCTCTCCCGTCTTGCGGCGGACGAAGTAGGTCTCGGCACCTTCGTCGTATCGCTCGAAGACACCCACGACCTCCGACAGGAACCCGTTCGGCAGCTCGAACTGGAACGTGACGCGTTTCCCGACGTCGGCGGGTGTGACCAGGTTCGCGGTTGTCATGCGCGGAGGATACCGAACGCGGCCGAGGGGCTATCCGCCGGGAAGCTCCAGGCACGCCTCGGCCGCGAGCCGGAACAGCAGCTCGCGCCCGCCGGCGTGCGAGTCCCAACCGCGATCGTCCCAGGCGTCGCCCGAGAGATCGTCGCCCGCGTAGAGCAGTTGGCCGAACGCGATCCCGCGGAACGCGGCCACCGCGAAGAACGCCGCCGCTTCCATCTCCACCGTGAGGCATCCTTCGGCGACGCGGCGCGCGACCTTGTCTCGCGTCTCGCGGTACAGGCCGTCGGTCGTCCACGTCTTGCCGGTCACGTACGGCACGTGGTGGCGTTCCAGCGTGGCGACGATCGCGTCGAACGCCTGGCGCGTGGGCTCGACCTCTCGGCCGGGCGGCAGGTAGTGGTACGACGTGCCCTCGTCCCGGATCGCCGCGGACGGGACGATCACGTGTCCCAAGGCGACGTCGGGTACCAGCACGCCCGCACCGCCACAGGCAACGAACGCCCGACATCCGCGCGCGATCATCTCTTCAAGGAACGCCGCCGCCAGCGGCGCACCCACCCCCGGGTGCACCAGCGTGAGCGGCCGCCCGTCGATGTGCAGCTCGTAGATCGGGTTCCGCCCGATCTCGGACACCATGTGGTCGATGACCCTGCCCCCGTGCTCCTCCACGACCTTCTCGATCACGTCCTGGAAGAAGCAGAGGACGGCGTGGGGCGAGATCTCGATCGGTTCGATGTGCTCGGAGGGCTCGATCACGGCGGTCGGCGCAGGATCGAACTCCAGGATGGGCGCGTCCTGCGAGCCGGTCATGCGTCGCGCTCTTTGCGCGACGCGAGCAGCGCGCCGGCGATCACCAACGCGATGCCGACGATCGACAGCACGTGGATCACTTCGTCGCGGAACACCGCGCCCAGGATCAACGCCACGACGGGGGTCAGGTAGATCGCGAACGTGGCGCGCGCCCCCACACGCGCGATGAGCTGCCCCATCAGGACGAACGCGACCCCCGTTCCCAAGACTCCCAGCACCAGCGACGGCCAGGAACGACGACCAGGCGAACGAGGACTGCGGGATGCTCACGATCCCGAACGGCATCGTCCAGATGACGGCGAGCCCGACCACACGGGCCATCACCGGCAGCGATCCGTACCGCTGCGTCAACGGCGCGACGATGTTGACGGCGATGCCGTAACAGACGACCGCGAGGAGCGCCATCAGCACCCCGATCGCCTCGCTCGAGCCCTCGCTGAAGGACGGCAGCGCGATCGCCAGGATGCCCAGGAAGCCGACGGCGAGTCCGAGCGCCTGCATCCGTCCCGGCGCGCGCCGGAGCATGATCGAGCCGAACGCCACCGCGAAGATCGGAAGCGCGCCGTTGATCAGCCCGGTGACGCCCGACGCGATGTGCTGCTCGGCCAGCGGGAAGAGCGTGAACGGGATGGCGATCCACAGGAGCGACACGGCGACGAGGCGGGGGAAGTCCTCGCGATGCACCTTCTGGCGTGCGGCGGGCACCAGCCAGAGCGCCGACGCGCCGAAGACGACACGGAGCCACGTCACGAGCCCGGGCGCGAACGCGTCCAGCCCGATCGCGATCAGCAGGAACGACGATCCCCAGATCAACCCCACCGACAGGAACAGGACCCAGTCGAGCGGGGTGAACGCGCCCAGGTGCGTGCCCGCGGTGGTCGACATCACCCTCCGGCGTCCGGCGCCGGGTGCGGCTTCGGACGGTTCGACCAGCTCGCTCACTTCAGACGGGTGATCGTCGAGGGCGGAGGTTCGGGGTACGCCTCGGGATGCACGGCCCAGGCCATGATCTCCAGGCCGTCGACGATGCGCGGTCCCGGCCGCGAGAAGAACGAGGTGGCATCCACGGCGAAGACGTTGCCGTTGCGGGCGGCCGGCGTGTCGGCGAAGTCCGGCTGGTCGAAGAGCGTCGCGCCCTCCTCCTCGGCTTCCTCCAGGTAATAGCCGCAGGGCATGAACACGATGACCTCGGGGTTCTCGTCGCGGACCTGCCGCCACGTCACCACCTTCGAGGGCTCTCCTTTGGCGTTCAGCAGGTTGACGCCGCCGACGGCCTCCACCATCTCGGGAACCCAGTGGCCGGCCACGAACGGCGGGTCCGACCAATCCAGCGCGAACACCTGGAGCGTAGGCAGGCGCATCGCGATCTCCTTCACGCGTGCGACGCGCGACCGGAGGAGGCCGGTGATCTCCTTCGCGCGGTCGGCGCGGTCGAGCATGCTGCCCACGACCTCGATCTGGCCGATCACGTCATCCATCGTGTGGGGGTCGAGCGACACGACCTTCGCGTCCGAGGTCCCGAGCTCGTCCAGGGCCCGCTGCACCTGGCCGCTCGGTACCGCGCAGACGCGGCAGAGGTCTTGGGTCAGGATCACATCGGGCTGTTCGCGCCGGAGGAGCTCCTTGTCCAAGATGTAGAGCGGCTCGTGCACGTCCATCTTCTGCCGGACGGCTTCGTCGATCTCGCGTGAGGTCAACGGCCGACCTTGAGGGAGCGCGCTGCGTGAGACGACCGGCTTCGTGACCGCGTCCGGCGGGTAGTCGCACTCGTCGGTCACGCCGACCAGGTCGTCGCCCAGCCCGAGGGCGTAGACGATCTCGGTGGCCGAGGGCAGGAGCGAGACGATCTTCATGCAGGCAAGTCTCGCAGGCGACCGCCGTCCTGCAGCAGCGCGACCAGGTCGGTGAGCGCGCGTCCCGCCGCGGCGCCGTCCAGCACCCGGTGGTCGAACGTCATCGAGAGCGTGCAAGCGAGGCGGGGAACCACGTCGCCGTCCACGACCATCGCGCGCGGCTGGATGACGCCCATCGCGATCGTGACGGCGTTGCCCGGGTTCAGCAGCGGGGTCCCCGCCTCGGATCCGTAGCTGCCGGTGTTGCTCACGCCGATCGTCGCCCCGTGCAGATCGTTCGGCCGTAGATGCCCGCCGCGCGCGGCCTCGGCCAGCCTCCCGATCTCGGCGTCGATCGCCGCGATGCCCATCGCGTGGGTGTTCTGCATGACCGGCACCATCAGACCGCGCTCCGTGTCGATCGCGATCCCCACGTGAACGGACCGAGCCGTATGGATCCCGTCGTCCTGCCACGAGGCGTTGATGAACGGATGATCCGCGCACGTCAGGGCCAAGGCGGCGACGAACACGGGGAGCGGCGAGATGCCCAACGAGCGGCGGAACGCGTCCAGCTCGGTGCAGTCAACGGTGCGGAACGTCGTGACCTGCGGGATGGCGGCCACCTCGGTGAGCCGGCGCGCGATCTCCCGCCGAACGGGGGTGATCGGTTCGACACCGGCGATGTCGGCCACCCCTCCACCGGCCAGGTTCAGGTCCTCCACCGTGATCCGCCCCTCGGGGCCGGTGCCCGTGACCGTCGCGAGGTCGATCCCACGCTCCTTGGCGAGCTTGCGCACGGCGGGCGTGGCCGGTGCCTTCGCCGTCGACGGGGTCTCGACGACGGGGGTGGTCACGAGGGGAACGACGGACGCGTCCCCGTCGGGGAGCGCGAACGTCACCAACGGCGAGCCGACGGGCACCGCCTCGCCGATCGCGCCGTGCAGCGTCGTGATGCGTCCGGCGAACGGCGACGGGATCTCGACCGTCGCCTTCGCGGTCTCCACCTCCACGAGCGGCTGGTTCAGGGTGACGTCGTCGTTCGCGGCGACGAGCCACGCGACGATCTCACCCTCCTCCAGTCCTTCCCCGAGATCCGGCATGGCGAACACGCGCTCGGCCATCAGTACTTCACCGTCCGACGGACCGCTTCGGCGATGCGCTCGACGCTCGGCAGGTAGTGCTGCTCGAGCGACGCGGGCGGGTACGGGACGTCCCACCCGGTCACGCGCGCGACCGGTGCCTCCAGGTGGTCGAACGCCTCCTCCATCACGCGCGCGGCGATCTCGGCGCCCATCCCGAGGGTCATCGGTGCTTCGTGGACCACGATCACCCGTCCCGTCTCCCGCGCGCACGTTCCCAGGAGTTGCACATCGAGCGGCGACAGCGAGCGCAGGTCGACGACCCGCGCCGAGATGCCTTCGCCCGCCAGCACGCCGGCGGCCTCGAGGCACCGCGAGACCATGGCGCCGTACGTCACGATGGTGCACGCGTCGCCGTCCAGCACCACGCGCCCGGCACCGATCCCCGGACCGTCGACCGTCAGCTCGCCTTCCTCCTTCGACCAGTAGCGCGCCTTGGGCTCCAGCACGATGACGGGATCGGGATCGGCGATCGCCAGACGCAGCAGGCGATACGCGTCGAGCGCGGTCGACGGGACCACGACCTTCAGGCCGGCGGTATGGACCCAGTACGTCTCGGTGCTCTCGCCGTGGTGCTCCTTCCCGCGGATACCGCCGAACGACGGGATGCGGATCGTGATCGGCATCTCCACCCGGCCGCGTGTGCGCTCCCGGTACTTCGCGACGTGGCTCACGATCTGGTCGAGCGCCGGATACGAGAACCCGTCGAACTGGATCTCGACGACGGCCTTCCATCCGGCGAGCGCCAGCCCTATCGCCGCGCCCACCATCCCGGCCTCGGCGATCGGCGTGTCGAACACGCGATCCTTGCCGAACGACTCCTGCAATCCGTCGGTCACGCGGAAGACGCCACCCAGCCGTCCGACGTCCTGGCCGTACACCAGCACGCGCGGGTCCTCCGTGAGCGCGTCGCGGAGCGCGGCGTTGAGCGCGGCGGACATCGTGAACTCAGGCATCGCCCAGCGCCTCCGAGCGCTCTCGCAGGAACGGCTCCGGTGGATCGGCGTACGTCCAGTCGAACATCCACTCGACGGGCGGGGGCTCGGTGGCGATCACGTCGGCGCGGATACGCGTCACCTCCGCCTCGGCCGCCGCCTCGCACTCGGCGACGAACGCGTCGTCCGCGTGACCGCTCGCGAGCAGCCACGTGCGGAACCGTTCGATCGGATCGTGCGCGCGCCACCGCTGGACCTCGTCCTCGTCGCGGTAGCGCCCGGCGTCGTCGGCGGTCGTGTGCGGGCCGACCCGGTACGTCAGCGCCTCGATCAGCGTCGGCCCGTGGCCCGCGTGCGCCCGCGCGACCGCGTCCTTCGTCACGCGATACACGGCGAGCACGTCGTTGCCGTCGACGCGCACGCCGGGGAACCCGTAGCCCTCGGCGCGCTTCCAGATCTCACCGGTCGTCTGGGACGTGGTCGGCACGCTGATCGCCCAGCCGTTGTTCTGGCAGAACAGGATGGCCGGCGAACGGAACACGGCCGCCATGTTCGCCGCCTCGTGGAAGTCGCCCTCGCTGGCCGATCCGTCCCCGAAGTACGCGATCGCGCAGGCCGTGATGTCGTCGAGCCGCAGACCCATCGCGTAGCCGACCGCATGCGAGATCTGTGTGGCGGTGGGGACGCAGATCGGGCCGAACCGCGTGGCGCGCGGATCGTAGGGACCGCCGTGCCATGTCCCCCGGTGGTACTGCATGTACTGGACCGGGTCGACGCCTCGGACGAGTGCCACCGCCAGTTCCCGGAACGAGGGGAAGACGAAATCGTCGGGCCCAAGGGCGAACGCGGACCCGATCTGGGCGGCCTCCTGGCCCTCGAACGGGGGATAGACGGTCAGCTCGCCCTGGCGTTGCAGCGCCATGCACTCCCGGTCGAGCCGCCGGGCGAGGACCATCCAGCGCAACAGCTCTCGCAGTTCGGCGGGGTCCAGGCCGACATCCGTATCCCCGACCGCGGTGCCGTCGGGCTCGATCAGGCGGAACGGCTCGCTCCCGCCCCGTGGATCGTTCGTGGACAAGGCTTCAGCTCCAACGCCGGGAACGCCGAGAGCATAGGTGATGCCGCCGTTCGCTAGACTCCGCGACGTGGTTCCCAGCGCGTACCTCCGCGTGTTCCAGCCGCTCGACGGGTTCGAGCGTCAGGAGCAGGCCCACTGGGAGCGCTACCTGGTGGAAGGCACGCGCACCGCATCGCTCCGGCGCCGGTACGCGGATCACGAGACCACCGAAGGATTGGGGGTCCTGGCCCCCGCGGAGGGCGAGCACGCGGAGGTCCGGGTGATCGACGGACGGACGTACGTCAGCCCGTGGCGCATGCACCTGCGGGTCCTCGCGGCACTGCTCTCGTTCTCGGCCACCAAGCCGCTCGAGCTCTCCGATCGGTTCGTGCCGAAGCAGGACGCGAAGCGCGCGGCCAAGGAGCTGGCGAAGCTCCGCCGTCGCGATCCCGCGGCGGTGGCGTTCGTGCACCAGAGCCCGTGGCACGTGCCGATCCGATGGTTCGTGTTGTTCGACGACGGCGAGCGCTGGCTGGGGGAGGACGAGTTCGGCCGAACCCGGTTGCGCTACCGCACCACGGCGCGTCGCGCGATGCGTCGTGCGGAGCGCGCCGTCCCGGTCCTTCGCCGGACCGACCTGGGACCGATCTCCGAGCTGATCCTGGACCTGCACCAGTGGCTGGCCGGATTCGATCCGGCGTCGTTGCTGGAGCTCGACTACGCGACGCTCTGCGACTTCATGACGTGGGACGAGCTGGACGACGACCGGTCGTCGCGCGATCTGCACGAAGCGCTCGACGCGCTCGAACGCGAAGAGTTCCCGCGGTCGGCGGACATCTACCAGGGCGTCCTGACGCACTGGGCCGAGATCCGCAGCCGCGAGATCATGAACTAGCCCGCGGCCTCGCCGCGGTCGATCGAGGGGGTTGGGATGAAGATCGGTGTGCTCGGCACGGGCATCGTCGGCCGGACGATCGGAACAAGGCTCGTCGGGCTCGGTCATCAGGTCACGATGGGTTCGCGGACACCAGACAACCCGGCTGCCGGAGAGTGGGCCGCCGGTATCGGCGCGGGAGCCTCGTACGGGACGTTCGCGGATGCGGGGGCCGGCGCCGACCTGTTCTTCAACTGCACCTTGGGGACGGCATCGATCGACGCGCTCGGGGCGGTCGGCGCCGACCGGCTGGGCGGCAAGGTCGTCGTCGACGTCTCCAACCCGCTCGACTTCTCGAACGGGATGCCGCCGAGCCTGTGGGTGTGCAACACCGACAGCTTGGGCGAGCAGATCCAGCGCGCGTTCCCCGACGCCTTGGTCGTCAAGACGCTCAACACCATGAACTGCGAGGTGATGGTCGATCCATCCCGTGTGCCCGGCGACCACGACGTGTTCGTCTCGGGCAACGACGGCGGCGCCAAGGATCAGGTGAAGCAGCTGCTCGGGAGCTTCGGGTGGAACGCCGATCGCGTCATCGACCTGGGCGACATCACGACCAGCCGCGGGCCCGGAGATGTACCTGCCGTTGTGGCTCGAGCTGTACGGCGCGCTCGGCACCGGGACGTTGAACATCAAGGTCGTGCGATAGCGAAGCGGGGTGTCGGTCGGTGGCCAGGGGCAGAATCGAACTGCCGACACCGCGGTTTTCAGCCGCGTGCTCTGCCATCTGAGCTACCTGGCCCGGTCGATCTGGCGCGGGTGACGGGCTTCGATCCCGCGATCTTCGCCTTGACAGGGCGATGAGGACTCCGGACTCCTCCACACCCGCATGTATGAAATTGGTGGAGCGTGCCCCCAACGGGATTCGAACCCGTGCCGCCGCCTTGAAAGGGCGGTGTCCTAGGCCGCTAGACGATGGGGGCTTACCCAGCTGCTCACGGCCAGAGAGGGGCAGCCGCCAGAGTATAGCGGGGCCTGCGGTTCCACCCCTGGCCAGCCCGCTTGGTAGCGTCGCGGCGTGGATCGAGAGGCGTTCGGCCGGTGGCTCGAGGCGTACTTCGCCGCCTGGGTGTCCAACGACCCCGGCGACGTGGCGGCGCTGTTCACCGAGGACGCCACGTACGCGGTGGGGCCGTTCGCCGACGTGTGGGAAGGGCGCGACGAGATCGTGCGTTGGTGGACGAGCGTCGCTCAGGATGACGTGGAGTACGCCTACGAGGTCCTTGCCGCCGAGGGCGAGACCGGCATCGCGCACTGGAACGTCAAGGCCCGGTCGGAGGGCGAGCCGCACCGCGTCGAATGGGACGGCATCCTGCTGATCACGTTCGCGCCGGACGGGCGCTGTCGCGATCACCGCGAGTGGCTCGTCCGCCGGGAGCTGCCCGCACGGCTGAGGACGTCCCCAACGCGCACGTCCGCTCCGATGTGGCACTCCAGCACGTGTCGCGCCTGCCGACAGAACAGGAACCGGCCGGGCGACGCTCGGACCACCCGGGTGACACGCCACGACCGGTCGAGGAACACCACGGTGATCGGGACCCGCATCCCGAACGTGTGGACCGACCGGCACCGTCTCGAGCAGCATCGCCGCGTCCGGACCGGGCGTTACGCCCGCGGAGTCCTCGAGTCCGCTCTCGGCCAGGTGGTCGGGGCGTCCGCGCGCCATCGCGCGCCACGAGGGCCGACGATCGAGAGCGTTCGCATCGGGCGAACGTAGCCGAGCGCGCCGACATCCGATCTCGTGGGCCTGGCAGGATTCGAACCCGCGACACGAGGGTTAAAAGCCCCCTGCTCTAGACCAGGCTGAGCTACAGGCCCCACTCGCGGGATTGTACGGACCCGGCTACCGCGAGGCGGTCGAGCCCGACGACGGTTCGAGTCCGGCGAGGAGCTTCCGCAACAGATCGTCGAGGATGCGCCGATCCGCGGCGGTCAGCGATCGGAGCAGGGTGTCCTCGTTCCTCGCGTGGGTCTCGACAGCCTTGTCGATGGTCGTCTTCCCGCGACGCGTCAGGCGGATGAGCGTGCCACGGCGATCCGAGGGGTCGGGCCGGCGTTCGATCAAGCCGGCCTCATCGAGACGATCGAGTCGTTTGGTCATCCCTCCCGAGGACAGCATGGTCGTCTCCATCAGCGTCGTCGGGTTCAGCTCGTACGGTGTTCCCGAGCGGCGCAGCGCGGCGAGCAGGTCGAACCAACCGGGTTGCAAACCGTGAGGAGCGATCCCGTCCGACAACGCCTCGTCGGCCAGCTGCGCCGAGCGGAACAGCCGGCCGAGCAATCCGATCGAAGCGACATCCAGGTCGGGTCGTTCGCGCCGCCACTGCGCGATGATGCGATCCATGTGATCGGGAGGGTTGGCCATCACATCGGAGATGATAGCTGCTTGGCAAGAATCTTGCCAGGAAGGTAAACTCCAACGGCGCAGCGACCGACCGGAAGGGAGACCTCTCATGACGAGGACCGAGCAGAGCATCGCGCCCGAGATGTGGGCGATCCGACTCCACGGAACCGGCGGGCCGGAAGCGCTCGTGCTCGAGCGGATCCAGACGCCAAGGCCCGGAGCCGACGAAGCGCTCGTCCGGGTCCATGCCGCCGCCATCACCCCGGACGAGCTCGGATGGCCGGTGGATCGCCTGCCCGCGATCCCGTCGTACGAGCTCTCGGGTGAGGTGGCCGCCGTCGGACCCGATGTCGACACGTTGGCGGTCGGTGACCCGGTGTGGGCGCTCACCGACTTCGATCGCGACGGCGCCGCGGCTGAGTACGTCGTCGTCCGGGCCGCGTTCCTTGCACCCAAGCCGGAGACGCTCGACCACGAGGAGAGCGCCGCCGTCCCGTTGTCCGCGCTGAGCGCGTGGCAGGGGTTGTTCGATCACGGGCGACTGGAGGAAGGTCAGCGCGTGCTGATCCACGGAGCGGCCGGCGGCGTCGGTCATCTCGCGACCCAGCTCGCGCGCCGGCGCGGCGCCTACGTGATCGGCAGCACGTCGGCGGCGAGCATGGAGCTGGCCCGTGGGTTCGGCGCGCACGAGGTCCTCGACGCGAGGAGCGTCCGGTTCGAGGACGCGCTCGAGCCCGTCGACCTCGTGTTCGACACGGTCGGCGGCGAGCTGCTCGAGCGCTCGCTCGCGGTGATCCGTCCGGGTGGGAGGCTCGTGTCGATCGCCGAGGAGCCGCCGGAGGTCGGGCCCGAGCGCAAGATCGAGACGACGTACTTCGTCGTGGAGCCCAACCGCGATGAGCTCATCGAGCTCGCCGCCATCGTCGACGCGGGTGAGCTGCGTCCGGCGATCGATTCGGTGTTCCCGTTGTCGGACGCCCCCGCGGCGTTCGAGCGCAGCATGGCATCGGGCAAGCATGGCAAAGTGGTCCTCCGCGTCGTCGATGGGGTGCCCGATGCGTAGTCAGGAAGAGAAGGCGGAAGCGTTCAGCGCGTTGCACGCCGGCGAAGCGTTCGTCATCCCGAACCCGTGGGACGCAGGCTCCGCCCGGGTCCTGGCCGCGATCGGGTTCCGCGCCCTGGCCACGACCAGCTCGGGGTTCGCGTTCACGCTCGGACGGCCGGACGGCGGCGTCACGCTGAACGAAGTGATCGAGCACGCCGCGGCGATCGACCGAGCGACGGATCTCCCGGTCTCGGTCGACCTCGAGAACGGCTACGGCCCGGCCCCGGAGGACGCCGCGCTCGCGATCAGCCGGGTGGCGGAGGCCGGCGCGGTGGGTGGCTCCATCGAGGACTTCGACCCGGCCGGCCACCTCTACGACCGGAGCCACGCGACCGAGCGGATCGCCGCGGCGGCGGAAGCCGCGCGGAGTCTCCCGTTCCCGTTCACGCTCACGGCGCGCGCCGAGAACCACATCCGGGGGAACCCGGACTTGGGCGACACGATCGCTCGCCTCCAGGCGTACGAGGAGGCGGGTGCCGATGTCCTCTACGCACCGGGTCTGGCGAGCGTGGATGAGATCCGCGCGGTCTGCGATGCGGTATCGAAGCCGATCAACGTGCTCGCGTTGTCGAACCTCTCCGTCGCGGAGATCGCCGGTGCGGGCGCGACGCGCATCAGCGTCGGCGGCGGGCTGACGTGGGTCGCGATCGACGCGATGGCGACCGCCGCCACCGCGATCCGTGACGCCGGTGACCTCTCCTCGCTGGCAGCCGACGATCCGTTCGATCGCTGGCTCGCGGATCCGCGATGATCCGTCAGCTGGCACCGGTGACCGACGCCGTCGCCTGCGATGCCATCATCGCCTCGTTGCCCGCATGGTTCGGGTTGGAGGAGGGGATCGTGGAGTGCGCGGCGGCCGTGCGGAGCCAACCCGGTCTCGTCGCGGAGCTGGATGGCTCGGTGGTCGGCTTCCTGACGTTGGCGCGACCCTATCCGACGACGCCCGAGATCTCGTGGTTGGCGGTGCACGCGCGGGATCGCCGGCGCGGCATCGGTCGGGCGTTGATCGACGCCGTCATCGACCGGTGTCGAGCCGACGGGGACCGGATCCTGTTGGTGAAGACGCTCTCCGACCGCGAGGACCCAGGTCCCGAGTATGCCGAGACGCGCGCGTTCTATCTCGCGATGGGATTCGTGCCGGTGGTGGAGCTCGACTACCACGACCCGGATAACCCGATCCAACTCATGGCGTTGCCTCTCTGACGGATCCGAGCGCTCGTCGGGGAACCTCTTCTCGCCTCCCGGTCGTCCCATGGACGTTCACCCGGCCAACAGGAGGCTCACCGTGAAGCGGATCGGCTACATCTCGGCGGGTGTCGTGCTCGGAACGATCGTGGCGTTGACGCTACCGTCGTTCGCGCAGGACACCGGCTCCACCGGTTCAGGCACCGCGGACCGCACGGTGACCGTGAACGGCACCGCCACGATCAAGGCGAAGCCCGACGAAGCGATCGTCGGCCTCGGCGTGCAGACCCAGGCGAACACCGCCCAGGGCGCGCTCTCCGAGAACGCGATCAAGATGAGCGCCCTGATCGCGTCCCTGATGGACAAGGGCATCGCCAAGGACGACATCGCCACCAGCTACGTCAGCATCTATCCCACGTACGGCAACAGCGGCACGGCGATCACGGGTTATCAGGCCGACAACCAGGTGAACGTGACGCTCCACGACATCTCCACGGTCGGCGAGGTGATCGACGACGCGGTGAAGGCCGGAGCCAACCTGTCGAACGGGATCACGTTCCAGCTCTCGGACGAGAACCAGGGTGTGAACCAGGCGCTCGGCGACGCCGTCGCCAACGCACGCTCGAAGGCCGAGACGCTCGCGGGCGCCGGCGGCGCGCAGCTCGGCGAGGTCGTGTCGATCCAGGAGGGCTCGTACGGATCCACGCCGCCGGTCTACTACGGTCGCGACGCGGCGATGGGCGGCGCGGTGGCGGATTCCCCCACGCCGATCCAGCCTCCGACGCTGGAGACGCAGGTGTCGGTCACCGTCACGTGGGCGCTCTCGTAGCGCTGCGAGCTAGGTCGATCCGTATCGGTTGGTGATCGGCAGGCGGCGGTCGCGTCCGAACGCCTTCGGCGTGATCTTCACCCCGGGCGCGGCCTGCCGCCGCTTGTACTCGGCGCGATCGATCAACCGCGCCGCTCGCTCCACCGTCGCCCGGTCGAATCCCCGGGCGACGATGGCGTCCACGTCGAGGTCGTCCTCGACGTAGGCCTCGATGATCGGATCCAGCGTCTCGTACGGCGGCAGCGAGTCCGTGTCCAGCTGGTTCAGACGCAGCTCCGCGGTCGGGGGCTTCGTCATGATCCGCTCGGGGATCGGCGGCTCGCCGGGACCGTTCGCGTTCCGCCACGCCGCGATCTCGTAGACGAGCGTCTTGGGCACGTCCTTGATGGGAGCGAACCCGCCGGCCATGTCGCCGTAGAGCGTGGCGTAGCCCACGGCGTACTCGCTCTTGTTCCCCGTCGCGAGCACCATCGAGCCGAACTTGTTGGACAGCGCCATCAGCAGGTTGCCGCGGATGCGCGCCTGGAGGTTCTCCTCGGCCACGTCCTCGTCGGTCCCGGCGAACAGGCTCGCCAGCGTCCGGCGATACGCGCCGAACACCTCCGTGATCGGCACGGTGTCGATCCGAACACCCAGGCGGTTCGCGCACTCCACCGCATCCTGGGCGCTCTCGGGCGATGAGTACTCGGACGGCATCGCGAGCAGGCGAACCGCCTCGGGACCCAGGGCGTCCGCGGCGAGCGTGGCGACCAGCGCCGAATCGATGCCCCCGGACATCCCGATGACGACCTCGTGGAACCCGTTCTTGCGCACGTAGTCGCCGAGGCCGAGCACCAACGCTCGGTAGACCTCTTCGGGGCCGGTGGGCCAGATCGGGGCCGGCGGCGTTCCGAGCGCGACGGACCATGTGCCTCCGCCCTCGAGATCCTGCAACTCGAAGAACGCCAGGTCTTCGTCGAACATCGCGGCGCGGGTGACGACCTGTCCGTCAGGTGCGACCACCATCGAGCCGCCGTCGAACACGAGCTCGTCCTGGCCACCGACGGCGTTCACGTAGACGAACCACGCGCCCGTCTGACGCGCCCGATCTCGGGCGATCTCCAGTCGTTCCTCGCCCTTGCCGTGGTGATACGGCGAGCCGTTGATGTTCAGGACGACCCGGGGACCGGTGCGCGCGTACTCGTCGAACGGGGCGTCGCCGTGCCATGCGTCCTCACAGACCGACAGGCCGAGATCCGACGACGCCAGGCGGATCGTGCACGCGGCGGTCCCGGGCACGAAGTACCGCTTCTCGTCGAACACGCCGAAGTTCGGGAGCTGGATCTTGTGATACCGCTCCTCGACGCGGCCGTCTCGGATCAGCGCGGCGGCGTTGTGGAGCCCCAGGTCCGACCGATCCACGAACCCCACCATCACCGCGCAGGACGAGCCGGCGGTCGACACCGCCAACGTCTCGAGCGCCGCAAGGTTGTCCTGCACGAACGTCGGACGAAGGACCAGGTCTTCGGGAGGGTAGCCGGTGATCGCGAGCTCCGGGAAGCAGATCAGATCGGCATGTTGGTCGGCCGCTCGCGCCGTCCACTCGACCATGCGCGCGACGTTGCCGTCGAGATCGCCGACGGTCGTGTTCAGCTGGCCGAGCGCGATGCGCACCACGAGCGGAAGCCTACGCGACCCGGGGAACTGGACCCGTCGGGTTGCGCGCTACTCGGTGCCGCCGATGTCGACGTTGTACGCCTCCCAGACGAGGTCCGCGCCCTTCTGGCGATGACGCACGACGGCGCCGATCAGGCGCTGGAGATCATCCCGCGCTCTGTCCAACGGCCATGTGTCGCTGTTGACCTCGCCGGCCTCCAAACGTGCGAGCAGCTTCGCGATCGACGCCTCGATGGTCGGGTGCTCGTCCTGCAAGCGCTTCACCGTCCCGGCCAGGCGTGGTGCCCGTTCCATGATCTCTTCGTAGAGGCCGCCCGGCTTCTCGGTCACGATGATGTGCTGATCGAACGCGTCGCGGACACCGACCATGTCCTTGGTGACCTGTCCGCTCCAGTCGTCCATGCGCCCTGCGGCCGGTGAGCTGATCGCCATCTCCAACTGCACGATGGCGTCGTGCAGGGTCTGGCGGCGCTTCCGCGCCTCGCCCAGCGCCGGGGTCAGTGCCTTGTCGGGATCCATCGCAACACTCTACGAGCCGGTCGCGACGCGGCGCAAACCGACAGACGCGATGTGTGGTTCATGCTCACGTGCCATGCGGTACGTTCATGCGATGTTCAGATCGAGGTTGGTCCGCGCGATGGGGATCGCGTCATGTGCGTGCATCCTGGTGGTGTCATCCGGTGCCGGCGGCGCAGGCCAGGCCTGTCCTGGTGCGCGGCGATCGGAACGCGTTGGTCGCCGTCGGCGGTCACGGTCGCGCGAGGTGGTGTCGTGAAGTGGCGCGGCGTCAGCAAGTACCACGACGTCATCGCGTACGGCGGGAACTGGTCGATGCACACGAGCGCTGCCGGCGGGAGCGACCGCGAAGAAGCGTTTCACCCGCAGCGGGGACCTTCCGGTTCCGCTGCACGTATCACTCCACGTTGATCGGCACCACGTGCACCGGGATGTGCGGGAGCGTGCGGGTCACGTCGTGAGCGCCGAGTCGCGCAATCCCGCCGGCCGATCCTCCCGTAGTACCCGCATACGACCGAGAGCCGAAAGGGGAGTCCTGGCATGTCGACACGTCGCGTTCGCCGCACGTCGCTCGTCCTGACCGCGTTCCTGATCGTGACCGTGGCCGCCACCACCGGTGCGATCGCCGCGGGTCGCGTCACGCCCGCCCGAGCCACGAAGACGGTGCGCGCGATCGTCACGCACTGGTCGCCGACCACGGTGCGCATCTCGACGGGCGACGTCATCAAGTGGCGTGGCGTCAGCGGGACCCACACGGTGAGCGCCTACGGAGGGAACTGGACCTTCAACAAGGACCTGTCGACCGGCGACGTCGAAGATCGGACGTTCCGTAGCGTCGGAACGTTCAAGTTCCGGTGCATGTTCCATTCCACGCTCACGAACGGGCATTGCTCGGGGATGTGCGGCAAGGTCGTCGTTACGCGTTGAGGGCGTCGAGCCGCCGCTGAACGTCCGCGACCAGCACCGCGATACCTTTGCGTCGGAACCGTTCCTGCGCTTCGAGGAACGACGCCTCGGCCTCTTCCTTCTTCCCTGCCCCAGGTTCCGAGTCAACCCGGATGAAAGTCGGTGACGTTAGAGGATCGGGAGGTACCGGTCGGTCTCGTACGGGGACACGTACGCCTTGTAGCCGTCCCACTCCTGGCGCTTGTTGCGGATCAGGAACTCGTGGACATGCTCGCCGAGCGCGTCACGCAGAACGGTGGAGTCGGCGGCCAGCCGGATCGCTTCGTGCAGGTCCTCCGGCAGTGACCGGATCCCCGCCACGTTGCGCTCATCCCCGGTCATCTCGTAGATGTTGTTCGATGCCTCCGGCGCGAGCTCGTACTCGCCCTCGATGCCGGCGAGACCGGAGGCGAGCATCGCGGAGAACGCCAGGTACGGGTTGCAGGCGGGATCGGGCGACCGGTACTCGATGCGCGTCGCGCCCTCCTTGCCGGGCTTGTACACCGGAACGCGGACCAACGCGGAACGGTTGCGGCGTGCCCAGCAGACGTAGACCGGCGCTTCGAATCCAGGGATCAACCGCTTGTACGAGTTCACCCACTGGTTCGTCACGAGCGTGATCTCGGGCGCATGTCGCAGGATGCCAGCGATGTAGGCCTTCGCGGTCTTCGACAGGTGGTACTCGTCCGTCGGGTCGAAGAACGCGTTGCGATCGCCCTCGAACAACGACTGATGCGTGTGCATGCCGCTGCCGTTCATGCCCGCGATCGGCTTCGGCATGAACGTCGCGTAGATGCCGAACTCCTGCGCGACCTCCTTCACGGTCAGCCGATACGTCATCACGTTGTCCGCCATCGTGAGCGCGTCGCTGTACCGGAGGTCGATCTCGTGTTGGCTCGGCGCGACCTCGTGGTGCACGTACTCCACCGAGATGCCCATCGACTCCAGGTACATCACCGTGCGCTTCCGGTAGTCGGTGGCGACATCCAGCGGCGTCTCGTCGAAGTACCCGCCCTGGTCGAGTGGCGTCGGGTCGTCCACGCTCTTGAAGTAGAAGAATTCGAGCTCGGGCCCGACGTAGAACGTGAACCCCAGGTCCGAGGCACGCTGCAGCTGACGCTTCAGCACGCCGCGCGGGTCGCCGTCGAACGGCGTGCCGTCCGGGTCGTAGATGTCGCAGAACATGCGCGCCACCGCCTGTTCCGTCTGCCACGGGATGATCTGGAACGTGGCGGGGTCGGGGATGGCGATCATGTCCGACTCCTGGATGCGGCTGAAGCCCTCGATCGACGACCCGTCGAAGCCCATCCCCTCCAGGAACGCACCTTCCAGCTCCTGCGACGTGATCGTGAACGACTTCAGGAACCCGAGGACGTCCGTGAACCAGAGACGGACGAACCGGATGCCCCGCTCCTCGATCGTGCGCAGGACGTAGTCGGCTTCGGCAGACAGCGCCATGGATGCACCGTACGTGTCGCCCGTGCTGACTCGGTTACGGGGCGGTAACAAGTAGGGGACGGGCTCTCGACCGCGTCTACGATGCTCGCGTGCTGACCCCCGAGATCCTCGGTCGAACGCTCGCGGAGGCGCCCGATCCCGAGCTGGCACGGGTGGCCATCTCCCGGGTCGGGGATGACGCCGTCGCCAGGGAGCAACTGGCGCGGCCCGAGGTCCTTCCGGTCGCGGTCCGACTCCTGGGGTTCTCGACCGCCGCGGCCGACTTCCTGGTCCGTCACCCGGAGGAGGTCGCGACCCTCGCCGACGTCGGGTCCCGTACGCGGCCGGAGCTGAGCGTGGAGCTGGCCGACGACATCACCGGCCGAGGCGCCGCCGACGGACTCCGCGTGTTCCGGCGTCGCTCGATGCTGCGGGTGGCGGCCCGCGACCTTGACGGCGCAACGTTGGAGGACGTGGTCGAGGAGATCTCGCGTGTCGCCGAGTCGTGCCTCGAGGCCGCGTGTCATCTGGCCGTCGGCGAGGATCGGATGGCGGTGATCGGCCTCGGCAAGCTCGGTGGAGGGGAGCTGAACTACGCCAGCGACGTCGACCTGATCTTCGTGCACGCCGACGCCGGAGCCGACGCGCAGGACGCGGCGGAGCGCGCCGCCACGGCCTTGATCCGTTCGCTCGCGGAGCCGACCGCCGAAGGCATCGCGCTCCGCGTGGATCCCACGCTCCGTCCGGGGGGCCGCGGCGGCCTCTTGTCGCGCAGCCTGGAGTCGACGCTCGACTACTACGAGCACCAATCGGCCACGTGGGAGCGACAGGCGATGATCAAAGCTCGGTCCGTGGCGGGCGACCCGTGGATCGGCTCGGCGTTCGTGGAGGGCGTGGCGCCGTTCGTGTACCCGGAGGACCTAGGAACCCACGCGATCGACGACGTCCGCCGCACGAAGGTTCGGTTGGAGGAGTACATCCGCCGTCGCGGCAAGGAGCTCACCGAGGTGAAGCGCGGCCGAGGCGGCATCCGCGATGTGGAGTTCGCGGTGCAACTGCTGCAGATCGTGCATGGGCGTCGCGACCCGGAACTGCGTCAACCGAACACGTTGCGCGCGCTGGCCACGCTCGCGGAGGAGGGATACGTCGCGCAGGCCGACGCCGAGGCGCTCGGCGACGCCTATCGGTTCCTGCGCCGGCTCGAGCATCGTCTGCAGATCGTCCGCGACCTGCAGACGCACGATCTCCCCGCGGATCCACACGCGCGCACCACGCTCGCTCGTTCGCTCGGGCTGGCCGATGCCGCTGCATTGCAGGACGAGTACGAACGCCAGACCGAGTTGGTCCGAGGGATCCACGAGCGGCTGTTCTACCGGCCGCTGCTCGAGGCGTTCGCGGGTCCGGTGGCGCCGAGTCCCGGCGTGGACCGTCCGGCGACCGAGGAACTGCTCGCCGGACTGGGGTTCGCGTCGACGTCGCAGTCGTTCGAGGTGCTGCGACGACTGGTCGATCGCGCCACGCGGATGGGCAAGGTGCTGGCACACGTGTTCCCGGTGATGGTGCCGGCGCTCGCGCTGGCGTCGAATCCCGACCAGGCGTTGGTGCGGTTGGAGCGCATCGCCGAAGCGGTAGGGGATCGCCACGGTCCGGCGGACGCGCTGGCAGCGGATCCCGCCGCGGCGCTCCGGCTGGCGCACGTGGCGGCGGCCAGCGCGTTCGCGACCGACCTGCTGGTGGCGTCGCCGGATCGGCTGACCGCGCTGGCGGACGGCGGGCGGGAGGTCGACGCGCAGGCTTCCTTGATCGCGGCCGTGGCCCGCTACGTCTCGCGCGAGCTCCAACCCAGGGAGACGGGCGCCGCGCTGGCCGACGTCGCCGACCGCGTGATCGGCGACGCGGTCGCGGCCGCCGAGCCGGACCTGCCGTTCGCCGTCATCGGCATGGGCAAGCTCGGCGCGCGCGAGCTGAACGTGGCATCGGACCTGGATCTGGTGTTCGTCTATGAAGGCGAGGGCGCCGACGACATGCGGCGCGCGGTCGGTGTCGCGGAGCGGGTGATGGGAGCGATCCGCGACGCGGGCTGGGACCCCGACGCCGACCTGCGGCCGGAGGGCCGCAACGGCCCGCTGGCTCGTTCGCTCGCCGGCTACCTCGAGTATTGGGAGCGCTACGCGGAGCTGTGGGAGTTCCAGGCGTTGCTACGCGCCCGCCACGTGGGCGGCGACGACCAGCTGGGCCGGCGGTTCGTCCTGAACGCCGCGGATTTCGCCTATCCGCCGGACGGGATCACGGTGGATCGTGTGGGGGAGATCCGTCGCATGCGCGAACGGATGGAGCGGGAGCGCGTGAAGCCGCCCGACGCCGCGAAGTTCCACTTCAAGCTCGGCATCGGGTCGCTCGCTGACGTGCAGTTCGCGGTGGAGGTCTCGTTGATGCGCTTCGGCGGGCGTCACCCCGAGGTTCGGACGAACCGCACGTTGGACGCGATCGAGCGGCTGGCACAGGAGCGTTTCGTCGAGCAGAGTGTGGCGCGCGACCTGGGTGAGGCGTTCGTGTTCCTCTCCGATGTGAAGAACACGCTGGAGGTCGACCGCCGGCTGCACGCCGAGGCCATCCCCCCCGCCCCGGACGACCAGACGGCGCTCGCGCGGCGGCTGGGCTACGAGGAATACCCGCGGCAGAGCTTCCTGGATGACTACCTGCGGGTGACGCGGCGCGCTCGGCGCGCGATGGAGCGGGTGTTCCACGAGGGTGCCCGCTGACGGTCCGCGTGATCGCGGACGGATCTTTCGGCCATGTATGCCGATCCGCACTGAAGGGTACGCACCCCCGATGCCGATACATGAGCGCATGAGGGTCTTGGCAACCGCGGAGGTTCGATCGCACATCGCCGAGCGCGGGGGTCTGCTGTTCGTCTGGGTGAGGGAGAGCCGGCCGGTCCGCGGCGCGTTGCGCATCCTGTGCACGTCCACCGAGCCTCCCGTCGACGCGCTCGAGTGGCAGCGCGTCGAGACGAAGAGCGGACTCCTGGTCTTCCTCCCGCCCGGCTTGCGTCTTCCGCGCGAGCTGCACCTGGTGGTCAAAGGGATGCTGCATCGGCGTGTCGAAGCGTTCTGGGAAGGCTGCGCGTTCGTGATGTAGCTCCGGGGGTACGGTAGCTCCGTGAGCGAGCGTCGTACCGCGCTGATCACCGGCGCGTCGAGCGGTTTCGGGGTGGAGTTCGCCAAGCTCTTCGCACGTGATGGGTTCGACCTGGTGTTGGTCGCGCGCACCGAGCCGCCGATGCAGGAGCTCGCCGAACGGTTGCGGGTCGCACACGCGATCACGGCGACGGTCATCGCGAAGGACCTGTCAACGGAAGGCGCGTCCGGAGAGCTGGTCGCCGATCTCGCCGCCCGCGGCATCCGCGTTGACGCGCTGGTGAACAACGCGGGCTTCGCCCAGTACGGGCCGTTCGTCGAGGCGGATCGCGACGAGATGGATCAGATGGTGTCCGTGAACGTCGTCGCGCTGACCCAGCTGACCCGATCGTTGCTGCCCGGCATGGTCGAGCGCGGGTGGGGGAGGATCGTGAACCTGGGCTCGATCGGTTCGTTCATGGCTGCGCCGATGACCGGTGCCTACGGCGCGACGAAGGCCTACGTGCTCTCGCTCTCGCTGGCCCTCACCGAGGAGCTCCGGGGGACCGGCGTGACCGTCACCGCCCTCTGTCCTGGGCCGACCGAAACGGGGTTCCAGGCTCGCGCCGAGATGGCGGACTCGCAGCTGATCGCCGGACGAACGCTGGACTCCGCGGAGGCGGTCGCTCGTGCCGGCTACGCGGCCATGAAGAAGGGCAGGCCGTACCTGGTCACCGGCACGACGAGCAAGCTGTTCGCGTTCGGGAGCCGGTTCCTTCCACGCACGATGTCCGCGAAGATCGCCGGCCGTGCGCAGCAGAAGGTTCCCGGCGCGTGATCGTGGGTAGCTCCCGGGGATGCGCATGCTCAAGGAGTTCAAGGAGTTCATCGCCAGGGGCAACTTGGTCGACCTCGCGGTCGCGTTCATCTTGGGGATCGCGTTCGCGACGGTGGTGACGTCGTTCACGGATGTGGTGCTGGGCACGGTCAGCTACGTGTTCGGCGGCGACGTGACCTTCGATCAGCTGGGCGTGGAGCGCGACGGCGTGGTCGTGATCCCGTACGGAGCGTTCCTGACCGCGGTGCTCAACTTCGTGATCGTGGCGTTCATCCTGTTCCTGGTGGTGAAGGCGTACAACCGGATGCGCAAGGCGTCCGATGCGGTCACGAAACCGTGCCCGTTCTGCACCACCGACATCCCGCACGCGGCGACACGTTGCCCGAACTGCACGAGCGAGCTGCAGCCTGCATAGCCCCAGCCGGAGCGCTAGAGCCGCTCGATCCGTTGGACCTCCATGCGGGGACCGTACGCGGGAGCCGAGATGTTCGCGGCGTCCAACAACACCTGCACGCGCCCACGGTGTCCCCGGTACGGCTCCAGCAGCTCGAGCATCCGCTCGTCGGTGCCGCGGGGCTCACGGGCCAACGTCCAGCACACGGTGTTCGGCAGGTGGAAGTCGCCCACCGAGACGGCGTCGGCATCGCCGAGGGCGGTCCGAGCGACCTCGGCCGCCGTCCACGGCCCCACCCCGGGGATCGTGAGGAGCCGGCCGATGGCTTGGTCCAACGGCAGCGACACGCCCGCCTCCAGGTAGGTCGCTCGCCTGCACGTCTCTCGCACGGTCTCGGCGCGTCGCTGCTCGACCCCCCACGGATGGAACGCGAAGTAGGGCGTCTCGGCCAGCCGCGCGGGGTCCGGCGGAAGGTACAGCCCGACCTCGCCGGGTGCCGGCTCGCTGGTAGCCAACACCATCGCCCGATACGCGCGCCGCGCCTCCACGCCAGTCACCTTCTGCTCCAGGATCGCAGGGACGAGCGCCTGCATGACGGCCCCGGAGCGCGTGATGCGTGCGCCGCGGTTGTGACGCCAGAGCTCCTTGATCACGTCGTGCTGCGGCTCGAAGCCGGTGTCGTCATCGAGCGCGCCGACCAACGCGGGGGCAGCGTCGAGCGCGCGATCGGCTCCGGGACCCCACGCCTCGGCCTGGATGTCGTATCCGAACGAGCGGACGTGGAGCGTGGCGGGACCGTCGGATGTGCGTATGGCTCGCCAGGCATCGCCCAGCCCAACCCGCATCGTCGGGTCACCGGCACCACGACAAAGGGGGAAGAGGGTTGCGGCCAGGTCGATCGGGACGTCGGTGGTGATCGTTCGACGAGGCACTTCTCCGCAGCCTACCCCGTTGACCGGACAGGCCGCGACGGGTCGATCGCGAAGACCGGGAGTCCGGCGGCCGTCCACGCCTCGAACCCACCGATCACATCCGTAGCTCGATGCAGTCCCAGGCTCTGGAGCCGGGCGGCGGCCAGGCTGGAGCTGTACCCCTGCTGGCAGTACACGATCACGCGGATGTCATGGTCCGTCGCCCGCGGGATGCGCCACTCGCTCGCCGGGTCCAGCCGCCATTCCAGGACGTTCAGGCCGATCGCAACCGCGCCCGGGATCTCACCGTACGTCGCGCGCTGCGTCTCGGTCCGCACATCGATCAACAGCGCGCCTTCGCTGAGCTCCGTCGACGCCTGCTGGGGCGTCACACGATCCAGGGTTGCGCGCGCTTCCCGTAGCAGGTCGTCGACGGTGCGCGGCATCAGGGCTCGGAGGGTCGCCGGTCGGCCGACACGTTCGCGGCCACCTGGATGGCTTCCTGATACCGGTCGCGGTCGACGAACATCTCGATACCGAGCTGCCAGATACGGCTGATCGCGCCCGGGTCCTTGGTCCACCACGCGATCCCGCGCGCGTTCAGCTCGTCGCCGATCTTTGCGGCGTGCTCCGGCAGGAACTCGCCCAGATGCACGGTCCGGACATCTGGCGGGATCTTCGGGTTCCACGGCATGAACGAATCGTATCGGGACGTAAACGTTCCGGGGGCCGTCGCGCTCTGTACGCGCGATGGCGACGAACGGGCCTACAGTGCGCGACGTGGGAGAGGGACTCCCTGAGCGGGGAGCGCTCACGTCCGCCGTCAGCGGGCACGACCTGGAGGCGCTGTACCGGAGCGCCGGGCCGGAGCTGTGGCGGGCTATCTACGGGTTCTCCGGCGGAAGGCGCCAGGTGGCGGAGGACGCCGTGGCGGAGGCGTTCGCCCGGGCGATCGAGCACGCGGACGGCATCCGCGAGCCGCTGGCCTGGATCTACCGGACCGCCTTCCGTCTAGCCACCCGCGAGTTGGAGCGCGAGCGTCGCCGGCCACCGGCAGCGCCCGACCCCGTGCTCGGCATCGATCCGGGCGACGTGCAGGAGATCCTGGCGGCGCTCGCGACCCTGTCACCGAAGCAGCGGGCGGCCGTGCTGCTGCATGACCAAGAAGGCTTCACGTCGCCGGAGGTGGCGAAGCTGCTCGGGATGTCGGCTGCCACGGTCCGCGTCCACCTGTTCCGTGGCCGCAACCGCTTACGCACGATCTTGACCCCTCGGGAGGACCTCGATGGATGACCGCTACCGCCGCGAGCTGACCAAGCTGCACCACGGCGAGCCGCCCGCCGATCTGTGGGATCGCGCGCTCGAGGGCCCGCGGCTCGCGCCGCTCGGCCCCAGTCCTCGCTCGCGGGTGACGGCCGCGATCGTCGCGTTCGCGGTGTTCGGGCTCGCGGCCGGCCTGTTGTGGCGGTCGTTCGCCGGATCGGGGGATCAGCCGGCGGGGTCGAACCAGATGACCGTGCCACCACGGGGTGAGACATCGGCCGTGTTCCTGGACGACGGCCGGCCCGTGTTCGTGGTGCATCACGAGGACGGCACCGTCTCGGTGGTGGACGGGTTCTCCAGCCATCGCGCCTGGGGCGTCGAGGAGTTCGTGGTGTGGTGCCCGTCGACACGTGAGTTCGTGGAGGCCGCGCACGAGGCGCGCTTCGACGAGTACGGGGAGTTCGCCTCGCGCCCGGCGCCCGGCGGCGTGGCGACGTTCGCGTTCCGGGTCATCGACACCGATTCGGTCGGCGACCCCAGCTCGATCGTGGTCGGAGACATCCGCGACGGCGCGCCGGGTGGCGGGAACTCGGGTCCCGACCGGCCGCCGTTCTGCCCCCCTGGCGGCGCGGTCGGCGACGCCGATCTGATCGAGGTCACCGGTGGGTACTCAGTCGAGCACCGGGATGGTCGTGGGGCACCAGGTCGATCCGGATCAGATCTGGGATACCCCAGCCGAGGTCGTGGCGGCCGCCCCGAGTGGATGGGTTCCCGTGCAGGCGACGATGCACGTCGATCGGGACGGGTTCGTGCAGCTCTGCGCGCAGGTTGTCGATGACCGGTGCGAGGGCGGCGAGGTGGTCCGTGGGGTCGACGGCGTCGGGCTGATGGTCAACGTGACCCGGTTCGACTGGGTATCGGGCTACGAGGAGCCGCAGGTGTGGCTCGTCCAGATCAACGACGGCGTGATCGACAACCCGGCCGGGTTCGGCGGCATGCGCGCATCCTGACCGGTCGAGCGACGGAAGTATCTCGGCGTGGTTGAGTCGTAGTCTCCCGGCATGCGCGTCCTCTTGGTCAGCATGATCGTGGTCGCGACGATCTGGGCCCTGGCGATCGCACTCCTCCTCGTTCTGTCACCTATCGCAGGCGCGCCAACTGGGCAGCGCGATCCCGAATCTCGTCCTGCTCTTCAAGGGACTGCTTCAGGATCCGCGCGTGACCCGGAGGAACAAGGCCTGGTCTCTGGTTCGCGGTCGCATGGCTCGTCTCGCCTGATCGATCTCATCCCCGAGTTCATCCCGTTCCTGGATCCGCTCGACGACGCGGTCGTCGGCGCGCTGGTGCTCCGCCACGTGTTGCGACGACAGGGACCGTTCCTGGGTCCTCGCGGTGCATTGCGCGGTGACCGGCCACCCTGGATGTGATCACACGGTCGAGGAGCGACCGGAGCGACCGAATCCTTCCATCAGAGCAGGCGGTTGAACCAGATCCCTCCCGGGCCGTTCGAGAAGCTCGCGCCCTCGCCCCAGACCGCCACGGTCTTGCCGGTGTTCGTCACGTCGATCGCGCCGTAGTCGCCGTACTCCGAGGTGAACCCGGCGGCGGTCTTGTATGTGGCGCCGGTATCCGCGTCGGAGATGTCCGCCTCAGCGCTCCACGTCTGCCCACCGTCGGTCGAGGACCGGTAGTACGCGTTCCACGAGCCCGTACGGTTGTCGGCGTAATGGAGCCGGAAGACGCCGCTCGCACCGCCGGCGATGGCAGGGAAGCTCGCATTGGCCGAGCCGTTCCCGATCTCGACGGCCGCCGCCCACGTGGCCCCGCTATCGGTGGAGCGCCGCGTCCAGACGTGGCCGTTCCCTCCGAGAGCAGTCGCACCGGTGTACAGCGCCACGAGGTTCCCGGCGGCGTC
>CAWIFZ010000008.1:0-18280 GCA_963835415.1 uncultured Actinomycetes bacterium
CGCCCGCCCGCAGACCCGGACGCGCGGAACAGGAAAGCGCGCCCGTGCCACGGCTTGGTGCGCACGACGCCGGCGCCCAGGAAGAGCACCCGCCCGAGCTGAGCCGCGTTCAGCGGCTGCGCCGGAACGGACACGCCGGCCAGGACGGATGTCACGGACACGCCGGGGTCGGGAAGGTCGCGCGGCAGGGCGATGACGGGCAACCCGTCCGGGTAGATCTTCATGAACGGCGGCACGGCCGCCATATCGTTCGAGATCAGGTCGTGGCGGATACGTGGATCGTCGGCGGGCACGTCCCAGTCCCGGTCCGGCGCATACGACGTCAGCCGATGGAGCAGCCCAGCGCCGGCGTCCATGTCCACGCGTCGAACACTGTCAGTTCACGGCTCGGGGTGTCACGGCGGCCCGTCGTTGTTGCCTTTCGGCGTCGGCTGCCGCACCATGTGCGGTACGAGAGGAAGGAGGTGGTCCGTCTTGCATGAACGGCAGGAGACCCTCGAGGTGAGTGGCTGCTGAGCCATCCCTCGCGGGCCAGGGTTCACCACCTCGCCCGCTCGCCGGGAGACCGGCAGAATCCAACCATCTCACCGACCTCACGGGTTCCGGCATGGTCTACCGGACGAAACCTCGCAAGAGCCTGAAACACTCGTGAGTCGAACGACGGTCGAACGGGTCGGGCCTCACCAGGCCCGGCCCGTTCGCATGCCAGACGTCAGGTGCCCGTCAGCTCCCACGGATGGAGCGTCCAGATCAGGGCATCGACCGGGTCGGCGCTCGACTCGTCCTTGAGGCTCAGCGTGAGTCGCTTCCCGGCACGTTTCCATGTGAACGCGAGCGTCGGCTGATCGGTCAGGGTGAGCTGGTCTCCGTCGACGGAGAACCCTCCCTGGTAGCCGTCGAAGATCATGCTCCCGCCCCCCAGGTTCACGAACTGCTGGGCCCACTCGAGCGAGAAGTTCACGCGCCACACGCCGGCGATCTGGTTGGCCGTGCCTCCGCGGAACCCGGCGTCCAGCACGTCCTGCCGGGTGAGGGTCATCGTGTACTCGCCGTCAATCGGACTCCGCTCGGCCGGGACGACCGTCGGCGAGGGTGACACGGGCGTCGGCGAGCCCGTCGACGCGGTCGTCTCACCGACGGCTTCGTCACCGGCCCCGCCGCATCCGGCCGCGAGCGAGAGGGCGAGCGACACGAGCACGGCGGTCCGCGAGCGACGCATCACCCCACCCGCACCCAAGGCTCCGTGGTCCAGATGAGCCGATCCGCCCGCTCGCCCGAGGGCTTCCGGGAATCGTCCACGAGGGTCAGTCGGAGCTGGTTCCCCGAGAGCGACCAGCGGAAGAGGAGCGTCTCGCCTTGGTCGCGGAGGATGACGAACGGTCCATCCACCTCGAACGTCCCGTGGACGGGGATCGTGTCGAACGAGCCCGGACGGATCTGCCGCACGACGCCGAGCGTGAGCTCGAGGTCCCGTCGACCGGCGAGACGTCGTGCCTGTCCGTACCCCAAGCCCGCGCGCAGACCGTCCTCGATCGACAGCGTGACCCGCCACTCGCCGTCGATCGGGGAGACGGACGAGATCTGGCTGTTGGCGGTCCGATGATCCCCGTCTTCGGTCGCGCGGATGGCGGCGAGGCCTCCCACCACGAACGCCGACACGACGGCCGCGAGCGCGATGGCACGTCCCGCCGTCCTGGCCGCGCGCCGTCGCGGCCCGCGCTCCAAGATGGTGCGTAGTGCGGGATCGGGGGCGGACTCGATCTCCGATGCCTCCCGTTCCAGCCCCATCCTGATCCGAGCGTCAAGGGACATCGGTCGTCTCCTCTCCATGCTCGTGCAAGAGCTCGGCCAACCGCGCCCGAGCGTGGACAAGATGCACCCGAGCTGTCGATCCCGCGCAGCCGAGGATCCTGGCGATCTCCCCCGCGGGCCGATCCTCGAAGTAGAAGAGGACGACCGCGGCGCGCTGGGCGGGTGGGAGCTGACCGATGGCCCGCATCAGGTCCGGACCGATCGGCGTGGGGTCCGGCGCGGGGTCCGCTGCGCCACGCTCGCGCTGGGCGCGGGTCCCCTCACGGCGCGCCGCTCGGGACGCCAGACGAATCGCGATCCTACGGACCCAAAGATCGGGGCGTTCGTACCGCGAGATCCGGGGCCACCGCACGTAGAGCGTCATGAACGCCTCCTGCGCGACGTCTTCGGCCCGGCCGGGATCGCGGAGGATCAGATGCACGGTGCGAACGACCTGTGGGTACTCCGCGTGGAAGAACCAGGTGAACTCGTCGTCCCGTTCGCGCGTCGTTCGTGACCGGCCCATACTCGCCCCGACCCGCCGGGACGATCGCGTCTCGATGTCATCTGTCACGGCCTGCCCCTCCGTCTGACAACAGACACGAGCTCCTCGAAGTGCTTATCGGTGGAGCCGGTCCGATCGGAACGACCCCACGATAGGCCCGCCGCGGCCCACGCCCTCTGCGGTGCCGATCACGCTCACCGTCGACCGATGCGCGTTGACGATTGAACACACCGCTGATACACAGCACCGGCACATCAACGAACATCGAGAGGGGTCTGGAATGACGCACCGATCGCCACGCCGCTTCGTGACCGTTCTGCTGACCGTCGCCGCGGCGACGGTCGCACTCGCCCAGCCCGCGTCCGCGGCTCCTTACGCCTTCGCGGGACCGGTCTTCGGGCTGGCTGCGGGACCGGGAGATGTCCTCTTCGCCGCCGATGCGGGCGCGGGGATCGTTCGACTCCAGGACGGCGAGGGGGAGCTCGTGGTCGACCTGCCAGGCGTCACCGACACCGCTCCGGTGAAGCCCAGTCAGATGTGGGCTATCGCAGGGAGGAAGCTCTTCGATGTCAATGTCGTCAAGGGGAAGTCACACGTGCTCGCCGGACTCGGCAAGTTCGAGCGGACCGTGAACCCCGACGGGGGCGAGGTTGATTCGAACCCGTTCGACGTGACGGCGTTCGGCACCAAACGTGCCTTGATCGCGGACGCGGGCGCCAATGCCGTGCTCGTGGCGAACCAGCGCGGCGGCGTCAACTGGATCGCGACGTTGCCCGACGAGCTGGTTCCGACCGACAACGTCAAGACGCTCACCGGATGCCCAGCCGGGCCGGCCGAGATCTGCAACCTGCCCGATGAGATCCCCGCACAAGGGGTGGCGACGAGCGTCGCGATCGGTCCGGACGGCGCACTCTATGTCTCGGAGCTCAAAGGGTTCCCCGCGCCGCTCGGGATGTCACGGATCTGGCGGATAGAACCTGACGCGCGTCACGTGCATTGCGACCCGGATGTGACCGACGGCCCCTGCACGCTGGTCGCCGACGGCTTCACGTCGATCGTCGACCTGACGTTCGACTCTGACGGTACCGCGTACGTCACCGAGTTGGATGAGGCGAGCTGGTTCGCCGTCGAGGTGGCCACCGACGGGATGGTGGGTGGCACGGTCAACACGTGTGACCCGACGACGTGGACGTGCACGGAGGCGGCGACCGGGCTCACGATGCCGACGGCCGTCGCGATCAACGACGAGGGTGCGTTCGTGGTCGTGTCTGCGCTCGTTCCCGGTGAGACGGCGGTCGTGCCCGTGGCATGACCGCCGTCAGAGGCGGTGCCGCAGCGATGCGGGCAGATCCGAGATCTCGAAGATATTGACCGGCTGCCGGAACCCTTCGAGGGTGATGGCTTCCAACGAGACGGCGTGGACGCGCTCGCGCACGTCGGGCGCCGCGAGCGTCTGATCCGACACCAGGATCTGATCCGGACCAGCGATCTGCGCCAGATGCGCGGCCAGCCGAACGTGGTTGCCGATGACCGTGTACTCGGTCCGGGACTCCGAACCGATGTTGCCGACCGTGACGTACCCGGTGCTGATCCCGATGCCGACGTTCAACTCCTCGTCGCCTTGGAGCGTCCATCGCGTCCGGAGGCTCCGGAGCCGCTGCCGCATCTCGAGCGACGTCGCCACCGCGCGTTCAGCATGGTCCTCGAACGCGATCGGGTCGCCGAAGAATGCGAGGATCCCGTCACCGATGTACTTGTCGAGCGTCCCGTCGTGGCGGAAGACGACTTCGGTCATCACCGTGAAATGCTGATTGAGCCCGTCGATCAGCTCCTCGGGCTCCATGCGCTCGGACAGCGACGTGAATCCGCGGATGTTCGCGAACAGGATCGTGAGGTTGCGGCGGGTCGACGTCAGGGAGACCATGGCTCCGCCCTCGAGCACCGCGTCGGCCACCTGTGGAGCGAGGTAGCGGCGGAGCTGCTCCGCCCGGTGGAGCTGGTCGAGTTGGTCGTCCACCTTCTTCTCGAGACTCGCGTTGAGCGTCGATAGATCCGTGTAGAGCTCCGAGAGCTGATCGCTGGTCTTGTTCACGTTGACGGCGAGCCGGCCGAACTCGTCGTGGTTGGGGACCTCGACGTGCTCGCCGAAGTTGCCGGCGGCGATCCGCGCGAGCGCCAGGTCCACTTTGCGGACCGGTCGGATGATCGACCACGACAGCGCCGCCCCGAGTCCGAGCGCGATCACGACACTCAGGCCCGAGAAGATCACGACGGCGAACAGCAGGAAGCGGTGCAGCGACGCGAGACTGGCGGCGCTCGCATCCACGCGGTTCTCGATGTCGGTGATGAGCAGGTTCAGCTCGTCCTCGATCTCGTGCGATATCTCGTGCTCGGCGGACAGGTGCAGGTCGAGCGCGCGATCGAACTCACCTGCTTGGTACAGGGACAACACCTCGGCTCCGGCCGCCGCGTACCGTGCATCGATCGCGCGCATGCGGTCGACGCTCTCGCGCACACCCGGCCCGCCGATCGCCTCGATCCCGTCGAGATCCTCGGTGAAACTGTTCTTCGCGATCTCGATCTTCGCGTTCCACGAATCGTCGAACGTGGTCAAGGCCATCGCGCGGTAGTGGCTCTGCGACGTGACGGCGTAGATCGCCTGGCGTGCGAGGTCGCTCTGGTGGCTCAACTCGATCTGGTCGTGCGCTCGCGCGTTCATCTGCCGGATCACGACGATGCTCGTGACCCCCATCGCCAGCAAGAGCACGGCGATGATCAAGAACCCGGCCAGCAGCTTGGCGTGGATCGTGGCGCGGATCCGCGCGATCCGATCGACCGCGGGTCGGATCAGGGGAGGGAGCTGGTCCGGGTCTCCATCGGGGGATCCGAGGTCATCGGGTGTCCGGTCGCTCGGCTGGTCGTCGGTCACGTCGCCTCGGGCCTCCTGACCGTTTCCGCGAAGCCTGGATTCTGTCGTGAGGGTCGTCTGAGCGTCAATCGCCCCACTCGATCGAGACGATGTCGACCGGTTCGGCGATGCCCTTCAGGAGCGCGGGGCGGCGCTCCGAGATCCGCGCGTCCGGAACCTCGCCGATCGTCTCCGCACTCGCCAAGATCTCGCCTGCACCGGCCAGCGCGCTGATCCTGGCGGCCGTGTGCACCCCCATGCCGGTGTAGTCGCTGCCGTCATGCGTCGCGGCGGTCGCGTGGAGCCCCATCCGCACCTGCGGCGCGAACCCATGCGCCCGCCGATGTTCGGCGAGCCGTCGCTGGATCTCGACCGCGGAGGCCAGCGCCGAGGGGGTGTCTGGGAACGCCACGAAGAAGCCGTCGCCCGCGTGGTCGATCTCATCGCCGCTGTGTTGAGCGAAGGAGGCGCGGAGGGTCTGATCGTGCCAGCGTCGCAGGTCATCCCACGCATCGTCGCCGATCACCCCCAATAGAGACGTCGAGCTCACGATGTCCGTGAAGAGGAACGTGCGGACGATCCGGGTCGTCGATCCCCCGCGTCCGACCCGTTCTTCCCGCACACCCGTCAGCCGTGCATCCTCCTTCGCCCCCAGGCGCTCGAACGTGCGGCGGGCGCTCTGGAGCCGCGCCGTGGCGTCGTCCGCGTCGCCCCGCTGCAGCGCCGTCTCGGCGAGCGCAACCTCCGCCTTCGCCGCTTCGTACGGTGCCGAGACCGCGCTCCAGCGCTCGCGCGCGTGCTCCAGGTCCCGCGACGCGATCTCGGGATCGTCCTCGGCAAGGGCGGCCAAGCCGTCCGCCCACGCGCTCGCCGCCCGCACCGCGGGCGATGGGAGGAGTTCGGCGATCTGTCGGAGCTCGTCCCGAGCGGCCCGTGCTCGTTCCGTGTCGGCGACGGCGGCGGCGATCTCCGCCTGCGCTGCCAACATGCGAGCGCGAGCGAAGCCGTCGACCGCGGCTCCCTCGAGGCTGCGGTCGATCGACGAGAGAGCGGCGGACGGATCGTCCTGCGCGAGCCGCAACAGCGCGAGACCGGGCTGCGGGTCCTCGCCGAGCTCCTGCGCGTGCTCGAACGCGACCGCAGCTCCGTCCAGGTCGCCGAGCCGCAGCCGAACCTCGCCGAGCTCGTGCTGCGCGAGGCCGGCATGGACCAGGCTGACCTCCCCCACTTCGTCGCACGCGCGACTCACATCCGCCAGAGCGTCCGTGAAGTTGCCGAGCATGCACGAGAGCTGGCTGCGGTGGACGTCGCAGATCCCCGCGAAGCCACGGATCGGCTGACGCGCGAGCCACCGGCGCGCGGCGTCGGACCATTCGAGGCCTCGACGGTAGCTCGCGAGGTCGCGGCACAGGCTCATGGCGTTGGTGAGGACGGCTCCGGTCGTGTAGCCGCCGAGCTCACCAGCGGCAGCCGACGCGGCCACGTCCTCCATGAGCCGGTCTCCCTCGCCGAGCCGCCCTTCGTCCACGAGGAACAGCGCGCGGCGCATCATCGCCCACGCGCGGAGGTTCGGGTCGCTCGAGCTCTCGCCGATCCGCGATGCCCGATCGACCAATCCAAGCGCGCGCGCGAAGTCGCCGCGTGCTCGAGCCGCATCGGCATGGGCGATCGCGAGGTAGCCGTCTGCCGGAGCCGTATCCGCGAACGAATCGGGGCGGCCCTCCAGGAGGTGCTCCGCGCGTTTCAGCCACGCCGCGGCGACCGCATCCTGCATGTTCGCGAGGTGCTCCCGCCGGAGCGTGAGGGCACAGAGGGCCGCGCGTTGGTCGTCCCCATCCTCGAGGTGGGCCGCGTAGGCCCTCTCGCGGAGCGAGATCGATTCGTCGGAATGGCCGAGCCAGTACGCGGACTTGGCGAAACGTTCGAGGTCGTCGGCGTCGAGGGGCCGCGAGGCGGCGACCTGCGCATAGCGCTCGTACGCGCGATCCCACGCCCGCTCCGCCACGCTCGTCCGCGCTTCGTCAAGCATCGGATCCATCGTCCCTGATGCATCCACTCAGGGGATGGTGTCACGCCGTGCCGCACCTGGACAGCGGAGCGGTCCGACGCAAGGATGCTTGGATGGACATCCCCGAGACTCGCTACGCGAAGGCTGCGGACGGCGTTCACATCGCGTACCAGGTCGTGGGCGATGGGCCGATCGACATCCTGTTCGTCCTGGGCTGGGTCACGCACCTCGAACGGATGTGGACCGAGCCGCGGTTCGCGCGGTTCTACACGCGTCTCGCCTCGTTCTCACGCGTGATGCTGTTCGACAAGCGAGGCGTGGGCTTGTCCGATCGAGTCTCCGAGGATCGGCTGCCGTCGCTCGAGGTGCGGATGGACGACGCGCGCGCCGTGATGGACGCCGTGGGCTCCGAGCGCGCGGTGGTGCTCGGCGTCTCCGAGGGCGGCCCCATGGCCATGTTGTTCGCCGCGACGTATCCGGAGCGCACGATCGCGCTGACGTTGTTCGGCACCAGCGCGTGCTGGAACGACGCGCCCGACTACCCGTACCGGGAGACCGAGCAGGAGCAGATCGACTTCGAGGCGTTCCGGGAACGGCGGGAGCGGCTCTGGGGGACCAAGGAGCTCGCCCGGGAATTCCTCGAGGAGTCGTTCTCGCCGCCCCTGGCCGACGATGCGCCGACGCAGTCGTGGTTGGCCGACTACATGCGCTACTCGGCGAGTCCGGGCGCCGTGAACGCGCTCTCGCAGATGAACCGAGCGATCGACGTCCGCTCGACCTTGCCGGCGATCCACGTCCCGACACTGGTCCTGGCTCGCGACGACGATCGCGACTTCTCCATGGAGGAGACCCGTTGGCTGGCCGAGCAGATCCGCGGGGCGCGGTTCATCTCGTTCCCGGGCAATGAGCATCTGTTCGTGATGGGCCGGCAGGAGGACCTGCTCGACGAGATCGAGCGCTTCGTCGCGGCCGTTCGCGACGACGAAGCGCAACTCGATCGCGTCCTTGCCACCGTCATGTTCACCGACATCGTCGGGTCGACCGAGAAAGCGGCCGAGCTCGGCGACAAGGGATGGGGCGATCTGGTGGAGCAACACCACGGCGTGGTGCGCGCGATGCTCGGCAGGTTCCGCGGCACCGAGGTCGACACCGCGGGCGACGGCTTCTTCGCCACGTTCGATGGGCCGGCGCGCGGCGTCCGATGCGCACAGGCGATCACGTCAGCGGTGCGCGACCTCGGCATCGAGGTCCGAGCGGGCGTGCACACCGGCGAGGTCGAGACGATCGCCGGGAAAGCCGGTGGCATCGCTGTGAACGTCGGCGCGCGCATCGCGTCGATCGCCGGTCCGTCGGAGGTGCTCGTCTCCCACACCGTGCAGGGGCTGGTGTCCGGGTCCGGCCTGGTGTTCAAGGACGCGGGAGAGCACGTGCTGAAGGGTGTCCCCGAGCGCTGGCACCTCTACCGGGTCGTCGACGCGGAGATGCTGCACGCGTGAGCGACGCCGTGCCGGACCTCCACCCCGGCATGGATGCGGCGGGCTCCAGTGATGTGGCGTGCACGCGCCTCCGTCGCAGTGGGATGCGTCACAGATCGGGGTGAGGTTGCGTTCGAAGCCCTACCATCGGCCCATGGATCCTCGGATCGTGGAGCTGTTGCGCCAAGCACCCCTGATCGACGGCCACAACGATCTGTTGTGGGCGCTCCGGGAGGCGCGGGAGGAAGGCGGGGAGGATCTCGACGTCGGAGCCTCGGCGCCGCAGCTCCAGACGGACCTGCCTCGCCTGGAAGCGGGCGTGGTCGGCGCGCAGTTCTGGTCCGTGTACGTCCCCTCCCACCTGCCGCCCGATCAGGCGGTCACGCAGACGCTCGAGCAGATCGAGGGGTTCTACGGATTGATCCATCGGTATCCGGGCCGGCTCGAGCAGGCACGCACGGCATCCGACGTCAGGAGGATCGCCGCCAAGGGCAGGGTCGCGTCGATGATCGGGGTTGAGGGAGGCCATTCGATCGGGAACTCCCTCGGCACACTGCGCATCTTGGCTCGTCTCGGCGCCGGCTACATGACGCTCACTCACAACGACGACACGGACTGGGCGGACTCGGCCACCGGCGAGCATCCGCACGGCGGACTCACGACGTTCGGCGAGGAGGTCGTCCGCGAGCTGAACCGCTCCGGTGTGCTGGTCGACCTCAGCCACGTCTCCGACGACACGATGCGACAGGCGATCGAGGTGAGCGAGGCGCCGGTGATCTTCTCCCACTCCTCCGCTCGCGCGCTCTGCGACGTCACGCGCAACGTCCCCGACGACGTGCTCGAGCTGGTTCGCGAGACGAACGCGGTCGTGATGGTGACGTTCGTGCCGTCGTTCGTCGCGCCCGAAGGAGCGGCGTTGAATCGCAAGGCGCTCGCGCAGGTGAGCGCACTCCGCGCCGAGCACGCCGACGACCCCGACGCGCTGCGCGTGGCGATGAACGAGTGGTGGGACTCGCTCGAGGAGGTCCCGGCGACCGTCTCGCAGGTGGCGGATCACATCGATCACGTGCGCGATGTCGCCGGCATCGATCACATCGGCGTGGGCGGCGATTTCGACGGCGCGATCGGCATGCCGGACGGACTGCAGGATGTGGCGTGCTACCCCGCGCTGTTCGAGGAGCTCGCCGCCCGCGGCTACACCGACGAGGCACTCCAGCAGATCGCCGGCCGCAACGTCCTGCGAGTGATGCAGGAGGCGGAACTCGTCGCCGTCCGTCGCTGAGCCCGTCGCTCGCTCGCTCAGGATCCTTCCGGCGAACGCAGGCTCCGTCCCTCGCGGAGGACGAACGCCGTGTTGATGATCGCGAGATGCGTGAAGGCCTGTGGGAAGTTGCCCAGCATGCGTCCGGCCCGAGGGTCGTACTCCTCCGACAGCAGACCGACGTCGTTCCGCAGGTCGAGCAGTCGCTCGAACAGCTCGCGCGCCTCGTCGATCTGCCCCTGCATCGCCAAGACGTCCGCGAGCCAGAACGAGCACGGCAGGAACACTCCCTCGCCGGCCGGGAGGCCGTCCACCGCGCCGTCGTCACGCGTGCGGTAGCGGAGCACCAGCCCATCCACCACCAGCTCGTCACGGATCGCGTCGACCGTCGAGCGGAACCGTTCGTCGGTCGCAGGCAGGAACCCGAGGTGAGGCATCAACAGGATGCTCGCGTCCAGGTCGTCGGATCCGTACGACTGCGCGAAGGCCTGCTTTCGGTCGCTCCACGACTTCGCCAACACATCGTCGGCGATCGCCTGACGGAGCTCCCGCCATCGGTCGACGGGGCCGTCCAACCCGAACTCGTCATGGCAACGAACGGCGCGATCGAAGGCCACCCATGCCATCACCTTCGAGTGGGTGAAGTCCCTGAGCGGTCCCCGGATCTCCCAGATGCTGGTGTCCTGCTGCCGCCAGCCGTCCTCGAGCCATCCGAGCAGCTTCAGCATCAACGACCAGACGTTGGCATCAGGCGGGGAACCATGGGCACGCAGCTGATAGATCGCATCCAGGATCTCGCCGTAGACATCCAGCTGGAGCTGCGTCGACGCGGCGTTGCCGATCCGCACGGGGGCCGACCCCTCGTAGCCCGGCAGCCAGTCCAGCTCGAGCTCGTCCAGGCGACGCTCCCCCGCCAGGCCGTACATCACCTGGATGTCCGCGGGATCGCCGGCGACGGCGCGCAGGAACCACTGGCTCCACATCTCGGCCTCGCCGCGCGATCCCGCCTTGAGCATCGCCAGCAACGTCAACGTCGCGTCGCGCAGCCAGCAGAACCGATAGTCCCAGTTCCGTTCGCCGCCGATCGCCTCGGGCAACGACGTGGTGGGCGCCGCAACGATGCCGCCTGTCGGCGCGTACGTCATCGCTTTCAGCACGACCAGGGACTCGTTGATCTCCTCGTGGTAGTCACCGGCGCTCGTCAACGTCGCGGCCCAGTCCAGCCAGTACCCCTCCGTCTCGCCGAGCGCGCGTTCGGCGTCGACCGAAGCGGGCATGGGTTCGTGCGACGGGAACCAGGTCAGCACGAACCCGAGACGCTCACCTTCTGCCACCGTGAACTCCGCGACCGTGGTCATGTCTTCCCCGTGCGTGTCCACGGGTGACCAGAGGCAGAGCGCGTCGGGACCCGCCACGGCGACGAGCGCGTCCTCGACGCGACGGACCCAGGGGACGATGCGGCCGTGGTCGAACCGGATCACCAACTCGAACCGCATCGGGACGGATCCCGACAGGCCTTCGACGATCCGCACGATGTCGGGTGCGTGTCCCCGAGGTGGCATGAAGTCGATCACCCGCACCGTGCCCCGTTCGGTCTCGTGCACGGTCTCCAGCACGAGCGTGTCGTGCCGGTAGCGCCGAGACGTCGCGCGCACGTCGATCGCGGGTGCGAGGAGCCACCGGCCGTTGTCCGCCGTTCCGAGGAGCGAGGCGAAGCACGCGCCCGAGTCGAACCGCGGGAAGCAACACCAGTCGATCGATCCGTCGCGGCTCACGAGCGCCGCCGTCTGCAGGTCCCCGATCAGCGCGTAGTCCTCGATCCACGCCACGCGTCGAAGCCTAGGCGTTCGGGTACGGTGGTGAGGTGAGCTGGCAGCAACGGGAGCAGGAGCGCCGGGTCGTGGTCGCGAGCGTGCCGACCTCGTCCGAAGCCGATTTCCTCAGGATCTCGCTCGCCGTCCGCGGCATCGAGGCCATGGTGTCGCCTGCCTCCGTCTACCCGTCGATCGACTTCGTCGAAGGGCTGCGCATCACGGTCCGCGCATCGGACGAAGACGGCGCGCGGGAGATCCTGGGGTTGCTCGGTGTCGATCCGGTCGAGCCCGAGGAGCCGACACCGGGAACCTGACGACCGCTCTCCTCCGTCGTACGGCAACTCGCGAAGGAGGACTCCCATGGCCCGTCGCACGCACGCACGGTTCCACCGAACCTCCATTCCCTCACCCTCACCGCAGCGCTCGTGGTGCTCGTTCCTGCCGGGAGCGCGTTCGCGTGCGGAGGGCTCGTCACCGCGAACGGCACCGTGAGCCTCACGCGCACGACGACGCTCGCCGCCTACCACGACGGGATCGAGCACTACGTGACCGCGTTCGAGTTCGCGGGTGCCGACGCGACCGAGGTCGGCTCGATCGTCCCGCTGCCCGGCGTTCCGACCCGGGTGATCAAGGGCGGCGACTGGACGCTGCAGCGCTTGGTCATCGAGACCAGCCCGCCCGCTCCGGTCGCGCTCGCCGCGGAGGACAGCGCGGCCGGTGGCGCGAAGGTCATCCTCGAGACGCAGATCGACGCGCTCGACATCACGGTGCTGAAGGGCGGCGCGGTCGACGTGGGCACGTGGGCCCGCGACCACGGCTTCTTCCTCCCGCCGGACGCGCCGGAGGTGCTGGCGTTCTACGCCGAGCGCAGCCCGATCTTCATGGCGGTCAAGTTCGACGTCGGCCGCGCGAACGACCAGGGCGTGCAGCAGGGACAGGGCACGCCTGTCCACGTGGTCATCCCCACGCCGAATCCGTGGGTGCCGCTGCGGATCCTGGCACTGGGTCGCGACCAAGCCGATCTGGTGCAGGCGGACGTATTCCTGTTGACCGACCGCGAACCGGCCACCCTTCCTCTGGCCGAGCTTCCCAACGGCGACCCCGATCAGCGCGGGCTGATCCAACAGGTCAGCGAGCCCGCGTCGGCCTCGCTGCTCAGCGATCTTCGGTCGGACCGCGGCATGAAGTGGATGCCGACCGACGACATGTGGCTCACCAAGATCGACGTCAACACACCCGCGGGCGACCTGGTGAACGACCTGGCCGTGGACGCCAGCGGCTTCGACCAGCCGAGCGCCGTCGCCGCGGGACTCGACGTGTCGCAGCTCCCCGGCGCGGAGAACACCCCGTGGGCGGCACTGTGGGTGACCCTCGGCGTGGTCGTGGTCATCGCCGGCGCCGATCTGCTTCACCGGCGTCGGTCCGGACGGAACGTCGCGACCTGATGCGTCGCGCGCGGATGCAAGCGGCGGGGTTCGGGGCGCTCCTCGTCTCCCTGCTGCTCGCCGGCGCGGGTGTGGCCACCGCCGCCGGCTGGCTCGGCAGCGACACGCCCCCGACGCGGACGCGCACCGTGCACATCACGATCCACTTCTCTCGCTTCGATCCGAGCGACATCGAGATCCAGCCCGGCCAGACGATCCGCTTCGTGGTCGAGAACACCGACCCGATCGATCACGAGTTCATCGTTGGCGATGAGGCGGTGCAGCAGGCGCATGAGGCCGGCACCGAGGCCCATCACCCGCCGCGACCCGGTGAGATCTCGATCCCGCCCGGCGAGACCGTGGTCACGACGATGACGTTCCCCTCGCAGGGCAGCCTGCTGTTCGGCTGTCACCTGCCCGGTCACTACGCCTACGGCATGCGGGGCCTGATCAGCGTCGCGTAGGTACATCGCCGGACCTGTCGACTTCCGTCCTCCGTGTTCGTCGTCAGGGTGGGAGCGGTCTTCCGGCCGTACCCGAAGCGACAGCGACGAAGGAGGTCTCGATGAGCGGCAGGATCAGGGCGCACCTGAGCACCGTGGTGAACCGCCCACCCGAGGACGTGTTCGCCTATCTCGCGGACGTCAGCACGCACGCGGAGTGGTCGCCGAAGGCGTACCGCGTGGAGGGCCTCGACGGTCCGGTGCAACTCGGCACCACGTTCACGTCGTACGGCTGGGTCCCCAAGGACGCCGACCATCGCAACGACGTCGAGGTCACCGAGTTCGACGCGCCACGCACGATCGAGTTCACCGGTCGCGAGAAGGGCGAGGACTTCCTGAACACGTACGTCCTCACGGCGCAGGGCGGCGGAACGCGGATCGACCGGACGCTCGACTTCCCGAAGCCCGACGGCATCGGTGGCGTGTTCTTCCCGCTCGTCCTCGGCGGTTTCATCAAGCCGGCGACGAACAAGGGGATGAAGATGCTGAAGGCGAACCTGGAGAACGGGACTAGCTGACCAACACCCGACGCCCGCCCAGGAACCGCGCCATGTGCAGCGTGCACTCGACCGCGGACGCGACGTCGTTGCTGTCCGCGAGCCGGAGCACCCATTCGCGGCTCTTGTTGAGCTCCAGGTTGGGGCCGAACGCCGCGACGTTCAGCTCCGCGTCGAGCGAATCGATCTTGATGAGCCCGCCCTTCGGGAACAGCCGCGCCAGCGTGTGATCGCCGTCCGTCAGCTCGATCGCACCCCACGCGTCGTCGCCGGCTTGCACCCGAACCTCTGGGAGCGCCGCCTCGACGACCTCGAGATACCTGCGGAGCGAACGCCGGTTGCCCTTCCTCGCGCGTTTCAGGCGCTGCGTCGATGTCACTCTTCCGTCCCACCGTTCCATCCCTTCGTCCGATGATCCTTCGGGTATCGGCCGAGATGGGGCGATGCTGGAGTCAGGCTCGCTGGGCACCGAACCGTTCGGTCAGCGTCCGGCCGGCGCGCTCGACCTCCTCGGGCGTGGAGCCGGGTGGCATGTTGAAGATCAGCCCGTCGAGCCCGGCGTCGATGAACGTCTGAACGGCGTCGCCGACCTCCTCGGGCACGCCGCAGGTGAACATCGACGGGAGCTCGGCGTCGTCCACCCCGCGCCGCGCCTTGAACTCCTCGCGGCGGGCGGTCGCCTCCTCCTCCGTGGTCGCGACGAACAACGTTCCGAGGCGCGTCTTGACGATCTCGGACGGATCGCGGCCGACGTCCGCGCAGTGATCGGACAGCACCTGGATCTTGTGACGGACCGTGTCGGGATCACCGAAGCCGTTCCACATGTCGGCGTACTGCGCCACCAGGCGGAGCGTCTTCTTCTCGCCGCCGCCGCCGATCAAGATCTTCGGCCCGCCCGCTTGCACGGGCTGCGGGATGTTGAAGGCGTCCTCGATGTGATGCCGCTCCCCCTGGAACGTCGACCGTTGCTGCGAGAACATCATCCGGCAGATCTGGAGCGCGTCCTCCAAGCGCTCGAACCGCTCGCTCGTCGACGGCCAGTCGTAGCCGTACGCGAGGGACTCCTCCTCGTTCCACGCCGCCCCGATGCCCAGGATCGCGCGACCCGACGAGACGACGTCGAGCGTCGTGACGGCCTTGGCCAGGAACGCAGGGTTGCGGTACGTCACCCCCGTCACCATCGCGCCGAGCATGACCCGCGAAGTGCGCGCGGCGACCGCCCCGAGCAGCGTGTACGCCTCGAGCATCGGATCCGACGCCGGTCCGATGTTCCGGATCTGGTGGTAGTGGTCCATCACCCAGAAGGAGTCGAACCCCGAGGACTCGGCCGCCTGCGCGATCTCGGTGATGCGATCGAAGAGCCGGTCGTCGGGGACGTCGGGGAACGTGAAGCTCGGCAGCTGCAATCCGAATGTGGTCACGGGCGATCCTCCTCCTCGTCGTTCGTTCCACGATACGGCGGGTTACCGTTCGGCGAGTGGTGTCGAGATGAACGATGACGACGCGTGGGCCAAGGTGCGATCGGCGCGGGTCGGCCGCCTCGCGACGGTGACGCCCTCGAACCTCCCGCATGTCGTCCCGTTCGTCTTCGTGCTGGTCGAACGCGACCTCGACCACACCGTCTACTGGGCGGTGGATCACAAGCCGAAGCGCTCGTCGGATCTGCAGCGGATCAAGAACCTGAAGGCGAACCCGGCCGTGCAGTTCGTCGTGGACGCCTACGACGACGACTGGAGCCGGTTGTGGTGGGTCCGGTGTTCGGGAGCCGCCAGAGAGGTCGATGACGCCGTCGAACGCCGGACGGCGCTCGACGCGCTGGCATCGAAGTACCGGCGATACGCGGTGGAGCCGCCCGACGGTCCGGTCGTGGCGATCGACATCGACCACATCAGCGGGTGGCAGGCCGCTCCTGATCCTGGGTCCTGACGCGCGAAGGCCCTCCCCTCGACGGGGAGGGCCCGGTGCGCGTGGCTCACATCACTTCGAAGGTCTCGAACACCATCAGCTGCGCGCCGCCCAGCAGGACCGGGCAGGTCTCCGCGAACTTCGCCGCCTGGTCGAGCGAGTCGGCCTCGATCACCGAGTAGCCGCTCGCCGTCGCCTTGGCGTCGACGATCTTGGGGCCGGCCGAGATCGTCTTCGAGTCCGCGTTGAACGGGTTCCCCGCGTCGACCACGGCCGGGCCCAGCTCGGTGAACCAGTTCGTCCACGCCGTCATGACCGCCGCCTGCTCGGCCTCGGTCTCGGGCATGCTCCCACCTGCGTACAGCAGCAGGTACTTCGCCATGCCGTGCCTCCTTCGCTCCAGGTCCCTATTTCGGACCGCCATCCCTACGACGAAGACGAGTCTGCGATATCGACATGAACGCCGGGTTACCAGGGAAGCGGTTCTCCATCCTGGAAATATCCGCCCGTGGGTCCGTCATCCGCAAGGGTGACGCCCCACACGATGCTTGCGGCTCCTTGCTCCGCGGAACGCGGAGCGCCGCTGCCGCCCATGTCGGAGCGGCACCACCCGGGGCTGATCGCGTTGACCAGGATGCCTGTCCCCGCGAGGTCCTCGGCGAGCGCCCGGGTCATGTCGTTCATCGCCACCTTGGTGGTGCGATAGACGCCACCTCCCGGCCGCTCGTGGCCGTGCGTCGCGACCTCGGTCGAGACGTTGACGATGCGGCCCCAGCCCTGCTCACGCATCGGCGGCAGGAACGCCTGCGTGACCCGCCACGTCCCCAACGTGTTCGTCTGCCAGGCCAACTCGACCTGGTCCGACGTCGGCGTCCCCCGCGGGTTGATCGCGGCGTTGTTGATCAGCACGTCGACGCCGTCGGGCGCCAGCGCGTCACGCGCCGCGGCGACGCTCGCCGGATCGGCCACGTCGATCTGCACCGGCGTGATCCCGGGCAGGTCCAGCCCGCGCGCAGCAGCCTCACCCGCGTCGACGTCGCGGGAACCGAGGAACACGTCCATGCCGAGCTCCGCGAGCATCCGGACCACGGCAAGCCCGATCCCGCGGTTACCTCCGGTGACCAGCGCTCGGCGACCTTCCGACCGACCTGTGCGTACCATTGAGTCGAGCCTAACGTTCGATGGCGTCAAGGGAGGAGCTCGAGATGAGCGACTGGAACGATCAGACGATCAAGGAGTTCCGCGAGAACGAGGGACGCGTCGGCGGCGTGTTCGAAGGCGCGCCGCTCCTGCTGCTCCACACGACCGGTCGTCGCACGGGCGAAGATCGTGTCAACCCGCTGATGTACCTGCCCGACGGTGACCGCTGGATCGTCTTCGCCTCGAAGGGTGGGCACGTCGCCCATCCGCACTGGCTCCACAACATCGAGGAGAAGCCCGAAGCCACGATCGAGGTCGGTACGGACACGATCCCCGTCAAGGCGACGGTGCTCCGCGAAGGCCCTGATCGTGACGCGCTCTACGCGCGGCAGGTCGCGGCGTACCCGCAGTTCGGGGAGTACGAGGAGAAGACCGAAGGGCACCGCACGATCCCGGTCATCGTCCTCGAACGCGTCGCCTGAACCGCGACCTCAGTCGTGGCGTTGCCCGGAATCGTCGAGGTCGTCGCCCGGCGCACCGGACACGGCGCCGTCGCCCGCGGCTCGTAGGTCCTCGGCATCGTCGCCGGTCGTCGTGGTCCGAGGGAGATCGTGGGACGCGCTCGGTGGCGCATCGTCGCGTGGTGGTGACGGTTCCTCGACGTCGGACCCGCTCTCATCGGGCTCGTCGGGATCCTCGACGGGCTCCGCAGGGGCATCCTGCGGGCTCGTGTCCTCCGCTTCCGCGTCCTCCTCCGGTGAGGGAGGCGCCGGCGCGGGCGGTGCGGTGTCGGGTTCGTCCTCCATGCGTCTGCACTTACCCTTCTGAGGGCGTGTCCACGCTCGGGTCCAAGAGCCCGCCGACGTAGTCCGCCGCGCCGTTCCCTCGATACAGGTATTCGACGACGTCATCCGAGCCGGGGATCGCATCGTCGTGCTTCGTGAGATCGGCGTTCGGCGGCCAGATGATCGTCGCCCCTACGGCGGGTTCGTCCGAGATCTCGTGGGACTGGCCGTCGAGCGGTCCGCCGTTGAAGCGCACCAACATCG
>CAWIFZ010000009.1:0-69786 GCA_963835415.1 uncultured Actinomycetes bacterium
TCATCTCCTTCCATCCGACCGTCGGGTTGACGGCGTCGACTTCATGGGTCGCTGAGCAGCTGCTTCGGCAAACGGTGGCGCTCGGACGCGAGCGCGAACCATCGCTTCGGTCCGGGTCGGTCCAGGAGATCCGGCACGGACGAGATCGTGAACGCATCCGGTGACACCGTCGACAGCTCGTCCGGCGTCACGGGGAACGACACGGTCGCCTCCTCGCGCGCCCGTGGTGAGTACGGCGCGACGATCGTGGCGCCCGTGCCGTTGCGGGACGGATCGAGCATGACCCGGCCCTCCCGCTTCGCCTTGCGGAACTCGTCGGTCACCAGGTCGGGACGCCGTGCGACGACGATCGCGGTCAGCCGCGCCGCGGCCCGCCGGAATTCCTCCGGTTCGTAGCGACGTTCGATCGGCGCGACGACGTGCAATCCTTTGCCGCCGGTGGTCTTGATCCCGGTCGAGACCCCGAGGTCGTCGAGCACGTCGAGCACCATCAACGCGACCTCCACGGCGGCGTCGAACGCACCCTCGGGCGGATCGATGTCGACCACGAGCAGATCCGGCCGATCGAGCATGTCCACGCGCACCGGCGCCGGATGCAGCTCGAGCGCGGCTTGGTTGCCGAGCCACTGGAGGGTCGCTCGGTTCTCGCACACGACGAAGTCGACATCCCGCCCGGCGCTCGGTGCGGGGATCCGCACCGTCCGGATCCACTCCGGCGCGTAGGTTGGCACCGCCTTCTGGAAGTACTGCTTGCCACCCACGCCGTCGGGTGCGCGCACCAGCGTCATCGGCCGCTGGCGGACCCACGGGAGCATGTGATCCGAGACCGCGCCCAGGTAGTCCACGAAGTGGCGCTTGGTGATGCCGCTGCTCGCCCAGAGCAGCTTGTCCGGCCGGGAGACCTCGACCTCAGGCGGTGGGCTGTTGGCCATCCGGGAACCCTACCCACCCTGACGATGCCCATGCGCCGCTGCGGGGGTCGCGCGCGCATCGGCGTGTCGCTACCATGGCCGCTCTGAGGCACCCGACAGAGGGAGACTGACCATGTCGACGACCGTGAGGGCCGCGCTGCTACAGACGGACTGGGCCGGAACCCAAGAAGCCATGATCGACAAGCACGAGGAGGCGGCGCGCGAGGCGGCGGCCGACGGCGCGCAGGTGATGTGCTTCCAGGAGCTGTTCTACGGGCCGTACTTCTGCCAGGTGCAGGACCCGCAGTTCTACAGCTACACGGAACCGATCCCCGACGGGCCGACCACGAAACGCTTCCAGTCGGTCGCCAAGGAGCTCGGCATGGTCCTGGTCCTGCCGATGTACGAGTTCGTCCAGGACGGCCTGTACTACAACACCGCCGCCGTCATCGACGCGGACGGGACGTACCTCGGCAAGTACCGCAAGCAGCACATCCCGCAGGTCCAAGGCTTCTGGGAGAAGTTCTACTTCGCCCCCGGCACCGGCGGGTACCCGGTCTTCGAGACGGCGGTCGGCAAGGTCGGCGTGTACATCTGCTACGACCGGCACTTCCCCGAGGGGTGGCGGATGCTCGGCCTGCACGGCGCCGAGATCGTGTTCAACCCGTCGGCGACGCACCGAGGGCTGTCCGAATACATCTGGCGTCTCGAGCAGCCGGCCTCAGCCGTCGCGAACATGTACTACATCGGCGCGATCAACCGGGTGGGCATCGAACCGCTCGGCGACGACGACTTCTACGGACAGAGCTACTTCGTTGACCCGGAGGGCAAGTTCGTCGGGGAGCTCGCCGACGCCTACAAGCCCGAGCTGATCGTCCGGGACCTGGACCTCGGCAAGATCCGCGAGGTGCGCGACCGGTGGGCGTTCTACCGCGATCGCCGGCCCGACGCGTACGACGACATCGTGGCTCGCTGAGCCATGGACGTCGGCGTCGTCCTGCAGACCACTCCCCCGAGCGCCCGGGTGATCGACCTCGCGAAGAAGGCAGAGACGTACGGCTTCAGCCACGTGTGGACGTTCGACAGCCACCTGCTGTGGCAGGAGCCGTTCCCGATCTACACGCAGATCCTGGCGCAGACGCGGAACGTGATCGTGGGCCCCATGGTGACGAACCCGCTCACCCGTGACTGGACGGTCACGGCCAGCCTGTTCGCCACCATGAACGAGATGTTCGGCAACCGCACCGTGATCGGGATCGGGCGCGGCGATTCCGCCGTCCGCGTCATCAACGGGAAGCCCTCGACGCTGGCCTCGCTCCGCGAGGCGATCCACGTCATCAGGGAGCTGGCGAACGGGCGCGAGGTCGAGTACCGCGGCTCCACGCTCCGGTTCCCCTGGGCGCAGAAGAGCCGGGCCGAGGTCTGGGGAGCCGGCTACGGTCCGAAGGCGCTGCAGGTGATCGGCGAGGTCGCCGACGGATTCATCCTGCAGCTCGCCGACCCGGACATCACGGCATGGACGATCGGAGCGGTCCAGAAGGCCGCGGCAGATGCCGGGCGCGATCCCGCGGATCTCACGATCTGCGTGGCGGCCCCCGCGTACGTGACCGACGACGTCGCCCACGCCCGCGATCAGTGCCGATGGTTCGGTGGGATGGTCGGCAACCACGTCGCCGACATCGTCGCCCGCTACGGCGAGGACTCGCCGGTCCCGAAGGCGCTCACCGACTACATCAAGGGGCGCGAGGGCTACGACTACAACGAGCACGGCCAGGCCGGCAACGTCCACACGCGGTTCGTGCCGGACGAGATCGTCGATCGCTTCTGCGTGCTGGGGCCCGTCGAGGAGCACATCCGGCGGCTCCAGGAGCTCAAGGCGATGGGCGTGCACCAGTTCGCGGTCTACCTCCAGCACGACGACAAGGACGGAACCCTGCAGGCGTACGGCGAGAAGGTCATCCCGGCCATCGCCGACACGGTGCTGGCGAAGTCGTGACGGGTCGGGTCCGGCGCACCTGGATGTTCGCGCTGTCACTGGTGCTCGTCGCCGTGCTGTGGGAGCTCTACAAGTGGATCGGACCGCAGGACGGCGGGAAGCTCTTCGGCCTCACGGTCCTGCCCCGCGCGAATGACACGGCGATGCCGCACGTGTGGGAGATGCTGTCGCGCTACGCGCGTCCCGAGCGACGGGGGGCCACCGGTTCGATCGCGCTCGTCGTCCTCAGCGGCGCGTGGTTCACGTTCCGGCTCGCCTTCACCGGCTTCGTCATCGGGGCGTCGGTCGGGATCGCACTGGCCGTGCTGATGGCGAGGTACAAGGTGATCGAACGTGGGTTGCTGCCGTACCTCGTGGTCTCCCAGACCATCCCGCTGATCGCGCTCGCTCCGCTCGTCGTCAGCTGGGGAGGGAAGCTGCACATCGGCGGGTTCGAATGGCCGCGGTGGCTCTCCGCCTCCGTGCTGGGTGCATTCTTGGCGTTCTTCCCCGTGGCGGTGGGCACGTTGCGGGGACTCACGTCGGCGCCGCAGCCCGCCTCGCTGGAGCTGATGGATTCCTACGCCTCGTCGTGGTGGCAGACACTCGTCAAGCTGCGGTTCCCGGCGGCCGTCCCCTTCATGATCCCCGCGCTCAAGCTCGGCGCCTCCGCATCGGTGATCGGCGTGGTGGTCGCGGAGCTCTCGACCGGCCTGGCGGGCGGCGTCGGGCGGCTGATCATCGAGTATTCGCGCGAGTCGACGAGCGATCCCGCGAAGGTGTTCACGGCCGTGTTCGGCGCGGCGGCGCTCGGCCTCGCGATGGCCGGTCTGGTCGGGTTGATCGACCTGGTGGCGTCGAGGAACCGACGCCCGAAGGACGCGCTCGCGTGAGCGCGGTCGAGATCCGCAACGTCTCCAAGGTCTTCAACGCCGGCCGGCCGAACGCCGTGGAGGCGCTCGTCGACATCGACCTCACGATCGAGCCCGGCGAGTTCGTCTCGCTGATCGGGCCGTCGGGATGCGGCAAGTCGACCGAGCTCCGGCTGATCGCGAACCTCCTGGAGCCGACGACCGGCGAGATCTCCGTGAACGCCAAACCGGCGCGACAGGCGCGGCTCGACCAGGACTACGGCATGGCGTTCCAGCAGGCGGGCCTGTTCGAATGGCGAACGGTGACGAAGAACGTCGAGCTGCCGCTGGAACTGAAGGGATGGGACAAGGAGCGACGGCGCGCGCGCGCGTTGGAGATGCTGGATCTGGTCAAGCTCTCGGACTTCGCCGACCATCTGCCGTGGCAGCTGTCCGGCGGGATGCAGCAACGGGTCGCGATCGCCCGCGCGTTGGCCGCTCGTCCATCGTTGCTGCTGATGGACGAGCCGTTCGGCGCGCTGGACGAGATGACGCGCGAACACATGCAGGCCGAGCTGCTGCGGATCTGCGCCGAGACCGCGACCACCGTCGTGTTCGTCACCCACTCGATCCCCGAGGCGGTGTACCTGTCGACCCGCGTCGTGGTGATGTCGCCGCGGCCCGGCCGGACCAAGGTCGTGATCGACGTGGATCTGGGTGCGGAGCGGAACGTCGATACCCGAGAGGATCCGGCGTTCTTCCGGAAGGTCACCGAGGTGCGAGAGGCGCTCCGAGGGATGCCGATCGGCGGTCCCGACGACGTGGTCCCGGAGCCATGAGGCGCTCCCCGCGTTCGATCTTCCAGGCCGTGTGGCCGCCGGTCGTGTTCGGCGTGGGGTTCCTGGTCTTGTGGGAGACCGCCGTCAAGGTCTTCGACTTCCAACCGTACTTCCTGCCGGCACCCTCCGCGATCTGGGCGGAGTTCCAGCAGAACACGACGTTGATCTGGGACGCCACGAAGGTCTCGGGCCTGAACGCGCTGATCGGCTTGCTGGTCGGGACGGTGCTGGGCGTGTCGATGAGCTTCCTCCTCGCCCGGTTCCGGCTGCTCAACGACCTGACCACCCCACTCGCGATCGGGCTGAACGCCGTGCCGATCTTCGTGCTGGTCTCGGTGTTCAACAAGATGTTCGCGATCACGAGCGAGGTCCCTCGGAGGTTGATGGTCACCCTCGTCGTGTATTTCATCGTATTGGTGAATGTGGCCAGAGGACTGCGTGAGGTCGATCACACCCAGCTCGAGCTGATGCGCTCCTATGCTGCGAGCGAGTCGGCGATCCTGCGCAAGGTGCGCGTGCCGAACGCCGTCCCGTACCTGTTCACCGCGTTGAAGATCGCGGCGCCTGCCGCGGTGATCACGGCGTTCGTCTCCGAGTACTTCGGGGGCTCACAGAACGGCCTGGGGAGCCGGATCGTGAGCAACATCTCCATCTCGAAGAACGCGGCCGCGTGGGCGTACGTGCTGGGCGCCTGCCTGCTCGGTCTGACGTTCTACCTGATCGCGGTCGCGTTGGAAGGGGTCGCAACGCCGGGGGGCGTCGGCAGCCGCGGTCGGGACGGATCATGATCGCTCGGTGAGCGGTCGAGACATCGATGAGGCAAGGAGCCTCAGGGGGAGGGGTCGCATGAGGGGGCACCGTTCGAAGTTCATGATCGCCGGCGTGCTGGCGCTGTCGCTGGTGGGAGCGGCGTGCAGTAACGACGATGACGGTGGTGGTGGTGGAACGACCGGTGGCGGGACGACCGGTCCCGGCGGCGAGTGCACCACACCGGATCCGGTGAAGCTCCAGCTCCAGTGGTTCATCCAGGCGCAGTTCGCCGGCTACTTCGCGGCGCAGGAGAAGGGCTTCTACGACGACTGGTGCCTGGACGTCGAGATCGTCGAGGGCGGCGTCGACATCGTGCCCCAGCAGCAGCTCGCTGACGGTGCGGTGGACTTCGCGCTGGCATGGGTGCCGAAGGCGTTGGCCACACGCGAGGCGGGCGCGAACATCGTCGACATCGCGCAGGTCTTCCAGCGCTCGGGCACGCTGCAGGTGTCGTTCAAGGATGCCGGCATCACGTCGCCCGCGGAGTTCGCCGGCAAGACGATCGGCAACTGGGGGTTCGGCAACGAGTACGAGATCTTCGCCGCGCTGGCGAAGGAGAACCTGGACCCGGCGTCGGACGTGTCGTTGGTGCAGCAGGACTTCAACATGGACGGCCTGCTCTCGGGCGACATCGACGCCGCCGAAGCCATGACGTACAACGAGTACGCGCAGGTGCTCGAGGCCGTGAACCCCGACACCGGGGAGCTGTACACCCCGGACGAGCTGAACGTCGTGTCGTACGAGGACGTCGGCGTCGGGATGCTCCAGGACGCCATCTGGGCCGACGGGGAGCGTTTGAGCGATGAGTCCTACATCGACCTCGCGGGCCGGTTCGTGGCCGCGTCGCTGCAGGGCTGGGCGTACTGCCGGGACAACGTCCAGGAGTGCGTCGACATCGTCGTGGCGAAGGGCTCGAAGCTCGGCGCCAGCCACCAGCTCTGGCAGATGAACGAGATCAACAAGCTGATCTGGCCGGCGCCGAACGGGGTCGGCATGATCGACTCGGCCGCGTGGGACCGCACGGTGCAGATCGCGATGGACACGCCGAACCTGGAAGGGACGACCGTCCTGACGGCGCGCACCGACCGACGGCGCGTACACGAACGACATCGTGAGCCTGGCGCTCACGGATCTCAACGAGATGGGCATCGACACGACCGGCGAAGGATACACGCCGATCGACGTGACGCTCGAGGAGGGCGGCGCGTAGCCGGATGACCCACGGGTCGGATGGGTAGGGAGAGCGGGTCGCGGACGCGGCCCGCTCTCTGTCCCACGGCTGAGCGGCGACCGGAAGGAGCACCAGGTGGAACAGGTCACGTCGCAGGATGGCACCACGATCGCGTTCGATCGATCCGGTGAAGGACCGCCGGTGGTCCTGGTCTGCGGTGGCTCGGTCGACCGGACGTCGCTGGCCGGACTGGCGACACTCCTCGAGCCGGACTTCACGGTGTGCAACTACGACCGACGGGGTCGCGGGCCCAGCGGTGACACGCCTCCGTACGCGGTCCAGCGCGAGGTCGAGGACATCGGCGCGGTGATCGCCGCAGCGGGAGGATCCGCGTTCCTCTTCGGCTCGTCCTCCGGGGCAGCCCTGGCCCTCGAAGCCGCGGCGAGCGGCCTGCCGGTGACGAAGCTGGCGTTGTGGGAGCCGCCGTTCATCCTGGATCCGGCGCACCGCCCGCCGGCGGATCAGGTGGCGCAGTACGACCGCATGCTCGCCGAGGGCCGGCGCGGCGACGCCGCCGAGTACTTCATGGTGAACGTGGTCGGGATGCCCGCCGAGTTCGTGGCGAGCGCCCGCAACGAGCCGTGGTGGGGCGGCACCGAGGCCCTGGCTCACACGCTGCCGTACGACGCGACCGTGATGGGCGACTACTCATTGCCCACGGAGCGAGCCGCGTCCGTCGTCGCGCCGACGCTGGTCCTCGCCGGCGGAGCGGACTTCCCGTTCATGCTGGAGACGGCGCCGGCGCTCGCGGACGCCATCCCGAACGGGCAGGTCCGTCTGCTCGAAGGGCAGGGCCACAACGTGGACATGACGGTCCTCGCCCCTGCGCTGAAGGAGTTCTTCCTGAGCTAGCGGGCCTCAGGCAGGCCTCAGCGGTCGGCCGGCGGGATGTTCTGGTTGCGGTGGAAGATGTTGGCGGGGTCGACCTCGGCCTTGATCCGCGCGAGGCGATCCCACGTCGGGCCCGGGTAGGCCTCGTGGACGCGTTCCTCGCCCTCGTCCCCCAGGAAGTTGACGTACGCACCCGGGGTATCACTCCGCAGCACGTCGTGGAGTCCCGTCACCCAGGCTTGGTGTGTCGCCTCCTCGTCGCGGTGCTCGAACAGCGTGGCGACGTTCGCCATGATCCGCCGGTCGCGGTGCGCGAACGCGGTGGCGTCGACGGGAACACGCGCCATGGCCCCACCCAGCACCCGCAGCTGCACCGCCGACATCATCGCGGTCGACGCGGCGAGTCGCTCGACGATGGTTCCCGCGAGCGGTGCGTCGATCCCGTCGACGAACATCGTCCGCGAGGCGAAGCGCGGCGGATGCTCCCCTTCATCGGCCATGTACATCTCCGGATACGGCATGGGCCGCAGGAAGTCGGCGATCGGCGCCGCGAGCGCTCGGAACGGCTCGATCGCACGCTCGCCCGCCTCGCCGCCGTCGGCGTGGACCATCATCGCCAGGAGGATCGGTTCGCCCACGAGCTCCGGCGGCAGGAACGGCATCGGGGGCGCGACCATCACGGTCGCGATCGAGGAGAGCGCATCGGGAGCAGCCTCCGCCTCCGCGATGAACGCCGAGATGACGTCGGGCGTCGCCGGCAGGAAGAGCATCCCGCCCATCACCGTGTCGACGGGATGCAGGCGGAAGCGGAAGCGCGTGGCCACGCCGAAGTTGCCACCGCCGCCGCGGATCGCCCAGAACAGATCCGGCTCGGTCTCCGCGTCGACGCGTCGGACCCGGCCGTCGGCGGTCACGATATCCGCCGCCAGCAGGTCGTCGATCGTGAGGCCGTACTTCCGAACGAGGAACCCGACCCCGCCGCCGAGGGTGATCCCGCCGATCCCCACCGTGCCGGCGTCTCCGAACCCCGTGGCGAGTCCGTGGGCGCCGGTGGCCACGGTGTACTCCCGTGCGGTGAGCCCGGAACCGACCCACGCGGTGCGCCCTTCGACGTCGATGTCGAGGGCCCGCAGATCCGACAGGTCGAGCTGGACCCCACCGTCGGTGCTGCTGTGACCGGCGCCGCTGTGACCACCGCTCCGAACGGCGAGCTCCCGTCCGGCATCCTGCGCGTACGCGATCGTCCGGACGACGTCGTCCACGCTGCCGGCGCGGACGATGACCGCCGGCCGAAGGTCGTGTCCGCCGTAGAACATCGCCCTGGCCTCGTCGTACAAGGTGTCGTCCGGCACGATGATGCGGCCGTCGAGACCGGCATCGAGCTCGGCGATGGATGTTGATGTCGCACGCATCACGTTCTCCTTCCCTCGAGGTCATGCACGCAGGCCGACCCTGGCAGGTGGAACGTCGGAACTGACGGGCGATCTCCGACACGCCGACGCCGGCCGAGTCGTCAGGCTACGACGTCGCGACGAAACCCCTCTGGCCGCGGTCCGCCGGACCGCCCGTTCGCGCGTCCGGTAGCCTCCAGGCCGTGACCGCCACCCGCCTCGCCGTCGCGTTCGCGTTCCTCGCCGGGCTCGCAGGAGCCGCCCAGGCCGCGATCGCGGGAGCGCTCGGCCGCCGCGTCGGCTCCGTCCAGGCGGCCGCGTTCGGTACCGTCCTCGCCGCGACCATCCTCGTGCTGCTGGCGGTCGTGCTCGGGCGAGGTGGAGGGATCGTCGCCGCGATCCATGAGCCGCCGTGGCTCTGGCTGATCGGCGTCCTGGGGGCGACCATCGTGCTCGCGATCACGTTCGCGCCGCCGTTGATCGGCACGTTCGCCACCGTCGCGTTGCTCATCGCCGGGCAGCTCATCGCCGGGGCGCTGATCGACGCCTACGGCCTCTTCGGCTCCCCTCGCCTGCCCGTGAACCTCACCAGGGCAACGGGCTTGATCTTGGTGGCGGTGGGCGCCGCGCTGACGCTGAAGCACTGAGCCCGTGCAGGGCCGGCTCGGCGGCTCGACCGACGCTTGACAGGGGTGGGTAGGCTGCCCCGCTCATGCACAGGTACCGGATCACCCCGATGGCTGTGGGGATCCTTCTCGCGACGGCCGCACCGTGGCTGGCGGCGTGTACGAGCACTCCTCGACACGCCGCCGAGCCGGTCGCGCCGAGCGTGTCTGCGGTGTCACCGACACCTCAGAACGCCCACCTCACCCTCGATCTCCGCCGCGTCGAGGGCAAGCGCGTGACCGGACGACGTGTTCGCCCGGCCCGTCTCCGACCGGCGGCCCAAGCGGTTCGTCGGGTGATGACCGACGTGTACTCGACCGGCTTCGTGGATCCCGAGGCGTGGGACGGCGGTCGATTCCCGTCGCTCGAGTCCTTCTTCACCTTGCGGACCCGCCCGCGTGTCCACCGCGACCTGGCGGCGCTGACGATCGGAGGCCTCGCCCGAGGGATCGATTCGGTGCGACCCGGGCCGTCGACGATCGGCATGCGATTCCTCGTGGGGCAGCGCCCGTTCATCGCGGTCGCATCCGTCCACTTCCGGGGCACCGCGATCGGCGACGGCGGGGTGGAGCTTCCCATCGAGCATTCGGGGTCATTCACGCTGCGTCGCTTGGATGATCGCTGGTTGATCTCGTCCTACGACGTGCGGAGCCGTGTCCCGTCCCTCCACGATCTGCACGCGAAGATCCGCAAGGCCGCCGGCGCGCCCGGTCTGGCCTCCACCGGAACGTTCTTCATCCTGGTGATCGGGAGCGACGCGCGGCCCGGCCAATCGCCCGCAGCGACGCGCGGCGATTCGCTCCACATCGTCGGCGTCAACCCCGCGAAGGGCGCGATCTCGATCCTCGGGATCCCGAGGGATTCATACGTGCCCATCCCCGGTGTCGGAACCCGGAAGATCAACGAGGCGCTCCTCCATGGACCGGACCTGATGGTGAAGACCGTCGAACAACTGACCGGCGTGGCGATCGACGGATACGTCCTGACGGGGTTCGCAGGCTTCCAGGAACTGATCAACGCCGTCGGAGGGATCCGCGTCGACGTCCCCTACGCCATGCACGACCCGTACTCCAACGCCGACTTCCCGCCGGGGACGAAACTGATGCTGGGACGCAACGCTCTCGCGTTCTCGCGCGATCGCCACGATGTCCCGGGCGGTGACTTCGGCCGCTCGATGAACCAAGGACGGGTGTTGATCGCTGCCCTCCGCCAGCTCAAGCTCGACGTGGCTCGCAACCCGGGCGCGTTGCTGACGTGGGTCGCCGCAGGGGCCCACGTGCTGCATACCGACCTGGGTCTGGCGGACATCACCGAGCTCCTCCTGTCCATGACGTCACTCGATCCCGGGCACGTCGAGAACCGGGTGGTCTCCGGGAGCGGAGCGACGGTCGGCGGGTTGAGTGTGGTCCGTCTGGGTGCGAGCGCCTACGCGACGTTCCGCGACCTCGCCGCGGACGCGATCTTCAACGGCCGCCCATAGCGCGCACGAAGGACGCCGGCCGTCGGAGAAGACCGGCCGGCGTCCTCACGGACGTCGCTCAGGCGATCGGCGTGCCGCCTGAGTCGATGCGCTCCTCGGTACGGACCTCTCCGGTCGGCGTCTGCTGGATGCTCGACTGGGACGTGCTGCGGCGCTGGCTCCCCATCAGCATCACGGTCAACCCGATCACGAACGCGACGACACCCGCCCAGAGCAGGATGAGGCCGGCGGTGTTGATGTTGAACCCCTCGGTGGTGACCGTCACGGCGAACGCCATGATGGCTCCCACGATCAACAGCACGATCCCGAGGCCCATCAGTCCGGTTCCTGTTCCTCTGTTCATCTGATCCTCCTTCGCTCAGGGTTCCGCGATCGGTTGGAGGTACCCCCCGCAGGGGTGGAAGCAAACCTCCGCCGACCAGCGGTTTGCCGACCGTGCGCACGCCTCGCTACCGTCCGACGATGGTGCCCATCGTCGAACGAGCCCGCGCGATCGCCGACGACGTCTTCTTCCCGGCGGCGATGCGGACGGACGCCGCAGATCTGGTGCCGCAGACGCATCTCGACCTCCTGGCGCGCGAGGGCTTCTACGGGATCGCGGGGCCCGCCGACGCGGGAGGGCTGGACCTCGACCCAATCGACGACGTCCGCGGTCGTGGAGGCCCTGGCGTCGGGATGTCTGACGACGACGTTCGTGTGGCTGCAACACCGCAACCCCGTCCGCGCGATCGCGGCGAGCCGGACACCGGGGCTGCGAGAGCGATGGCTCGCGCAGCTGTGCCGTGGCGAGCGTCGAGCGGGTATCGCGCTCGCGGGCAACCGTCCGGGTCCGCCGATCCTGCGAGCCACCCGCACCCGGACGGGAGACGTGCTCCTGGATGGGGAGGCGCCATGGGTCAGCGGCTGGGGACTCGTCGACGTCATCCTGGTGACGGCGCGCATCGACGAGACGGTGGTGTCACTCCTCGTCGATGCCGTGGACGCGCCGACGATGCAGGCCGAACGGCTGCACCTCGTCGGCGCGAACGCGAGCGCCACGGTCACGCTCCGATTCGATGGTCACGTCGTTCCGGCAGCACGCGTCGTCGGTGAGGAACCGCATGCCGAGGTCCTCGCCCGAGACGCGGAGGGCTTGCGACTGAACGGCTCGCTCGCGTTGGGGGTGGCCGACCGATGCTGCCGTTCGATGGGGCCAACCGGCTTCGACGAGCAACTCGTCGCCGTCCGCCGTGAGCTCGACGGCGCGGCAACCGAGGAGCTCCCGGCAGCGCGCGCCGCGGCGTCGGATCTGGCGATGCGGGCCGCAACGCGGCTGACCGTGACGGGCGGGAGCCGCTCGATCCTGATCGGCCAGCACCCGCAGCGGCTGGCGCGAGAGGCGCTCTTCCTCCTCGTGTTCGGGTCGAGGCCGCCGATCCGCGAGGAGCTGCTGCGGATGATCGAGCGCACCTAGTTCGAGGCCCGCCCCTCCGCGAGTACGCTTCGGCTCGATGCACATCGACGCTCACTTCGAGCCGATCGTGACCGACCGGTTGCGGCTCCGCCGATCACGGCCGGAGGACGCCGAGACCATCTCCGCGTACCGTTCAGACCCCGCCGTGCATCGCTACCAAGGATGGGAACGGACCGATCCGGCGGGCGTCCGTGCCGAGATCGACGAGATGGCGCCGCGCGCCCCCGGCACCCCGGGCGGATGGACGCAGCTCTCCGTCGAGGACCGGGCCACCGGTGACCTCGTCGGCGATGTGGGTCTGAGCCCGGCCGACGATGAACCCGGTGTGATCAAGATCGGATACACGATGTCGCCGGCGTACCAGGGCCGTGGATACGCGACCGAGGCGGTCCGGGCGCTCATCGCCTACGCGTTCGACACGCTGGGCGCCGACGTCGTCCGTGCGTACGCAAGCGCGCTGAACCTCGCGTCGATCCGCGTGGCCGAGAAGGTCGGGATGCAGCTCATCGAGCGCGTCGAACGCCGTTCGGGCGACCGGACGTTCTGGGTCGTGCGTTACGAGATCGGCCGAGAGATCGGTCAGGCGTAGGGGTCGCGGTTCCCGATCACGAGCAGACCCGTCGCGGCGAGCAACATGATGACGGCCGCGATCACGAACGGGCCGGCGCTCTCGTCGATCGCGAGCTCCGACGACAAGCGCGAGCCGAGCGTGTCGTAGACCTGGGTGAGCTGGTCGGACGTGCTGGTCGTGAACGACCGAGCACCGGTCGACTCCGCCATCTCGCCGAGGACGTCGGGGGATGCATCCGGCATCGCCCCGGTCGACGCCGATGGTGCCGATGACGCCGCGGTCGCCTCACCGATCGCGACCGTGTACACCGGGATCCCGAGGTCGGCCGCCCTCGCCGCCGCCTGCACCGGCGGGATCGTGCTTCCGGAGTCCTGGCCGTCGCTCAACAACACCACCGCGGCGGGCCGCTCACCGGTCTCACCGCGGTCGGCCTGGATCGCGTCCACCGCCGACGAGAGTCCGTCGCCGATCACCGTGCCGGTTCCCGTGTCGACGGCCAGCGCGCTCAACGCCGTGGCGACGCGCGATCGGTCGGACGTGGGAAGGACCGGCACCGAGCTCGAGATCGAGAACGTGGCGAGCCCCACCCGGAACCCTGCGGGGAGCCGGTCCAGGAACGCGCTCGCGGCGACCTGTGCGGCCGCCAGCCGGTTCGGCTGGACGTCGGACGAACCCATCGAGTGCGACACGTCGATCGCGAGCACGACGGTCCCGGCGGTGACCTCACGGTCGATGCGGACCTGCCCGAACGCGAACAGCAGGCTGACGATCGCGCCGACGACGAGCGCCACCGGGAGCCGTCTGCGCCATTGGGGACCCCGACGCTTCCCGTGCAGCTTCCGCCGGCGACGGCCCACGATCGCGTCGACCACCATGACCACGCCGTACGCGATCGCTCCGGCGACCAGGATCAACAGCGCGGGGAACCACACCGACGACATCGTTACGTGACGACGTGCTCCGTGAGCTCACGCAGACGCGCTTCACGTTCGGTCTTGCGCGCGTCGGGGTCGAGCGAGCGTGCCTCGCGGAGCGCATCCGTCAGATCGGATGGCGCGAACGGCTTGGTGATGTAGCCGTCGGCACCGGCCGCCCACCCCTCGATCTGATCCTCGATCCCGACGCGGGCGCTGATCAGGACGACCGGGAGGTCCACCGTCTCCTCGCTCTCCCGGATGCGCCGGAGCGCCTCGATCCCATCGATGTTCGGCATCATCACGTCGAGGAGCACGGCGTCGAGTGCCTCCGAAGCGACGAGTGCCAAGCCCTCGGCGCCCCCGGACGCCTCGATGATCTCGTGCCCGTCCCAGGCGAGGTTCATCCCGCACAGTCTCCGGACATCCGGATCGTCATCCACTACCAACACCCGCATGTCGAGTCGCTTCCCGTCGTCGATCGTCTACGGAAGGTTTCGGCTGCTCCGACCGCCTCTCCATATGGCCCATGTGGACACGATCGGACTGGTCACATCGGACTAGGTGGGCGGAGCGGATGCCAGCGGACCCTCAGGTTCCTTGCGTCCGAAGGTATCTGGCCAGGGCGGCCATGTCCTGCTCGCCGAAGCCTGCATCGATGGCTCGGCCGTAGCTCTCCAGGTCGATGCCGGCTTGCGGCATGGGCGTCCCCAGCGACTCGGCCAGGTCGAGGATCAGCAGCAGATCCTTGCGGGCGAGCGACATCGCGAACGCGACGGCCGTCGACTCCGGATGCAGGTACTGGTCGCGCCGGTACTTCACCATCGGCGCTGCGACGGCGCTGTTCTCGAAGATCTCGTACGCCCGCTCGCGCTCGATCCCAGCCCGTTCGGCCAACACGAGCGACTCCGAGATCGCCTGACCCAGCGCGAAGATCACGGAGTTGACCGCGAGCTTCATCACCGCCCCCGTGCCGGTGGCACCGAGGTGGTAGACGCGCGAGCCGATCGATTCCAGGACCGGTCGTGCACGTTCGACGTCGTCCTCCGTGCCGCCCGCCATGATCGTGAGCGTCCCCTCGGTGGCGGTCGCCGTGCTCCCCGACACCGGCGCATCGACGACGGTCCCACCGACGCCGCGCACGGTCTCGTCGAGCCACGCGACACCCTCAGGACCGGTCGTGCCCATGTCGATGGCGATGGCTCCCGGTTGCAGGCCGGCCGCCACGCCGTCGTCGCCGCTGTACGTCTCGCGGAGCGCGTCGGCATCGGCGAGCATCGTCACCACCGCCTCGGCGCCGTCCGCCGCTTCACGCGCGGTCGCGGCGACGCTCGCGCCGATCTCCGTTGCCAGGGCTTCGGCCGTCGCAGGCGTGCGGTTGTACAGGATGAGCCGATGCCCACCGCGGGCCACGTTGGTCGCCATCGGCCGGCCCATCCGGCCGAGCCCGATGAACGCCACCTTCACGGTTGCGTCTCGCTCGTCGCGGTGACGACGTAATCCTCAGCATCGTCATCCCACTCGAGATCCACGAACCCCTGCGTCTCCGCGGCCTTCACGAATTGGAGGAAGCCTCGGAAGCCGTACTTCTTCTCGCTGAAGTCCGGCTGCACCTTGCGAAGCTTGTTCTTGAGACCCGAGAGCTGGGGCGGGCCGCCACGCGACTCGAGGTCGGCGACCACGTTGCGCAGCAGGTCGAACTCGTCCTTCTCACCCCCGTGGGACGGGATCGACACCTCAGGGTCGCCCTTGGCCGACCCCTCGGTGAGCTCGACGACGTTGCGGTCCGCCAGATGCCGCAGCATCTCGCCGAACGCACGGAACCCGTAGTCCGTCTCGCTGAACGTCGGGTCCTTGCGCAGCAACGCCCGTTTGATCGACGACGCCAGCACCGGCCCGTTCGACGAGCGCTGCAGCCCGGCCAGCGTCTGCGCGATCAGGACGGCCAGATCGTCGGCGTTCTGCGGCTTCGCCGAACCCTGGTCGGCGACCTCCGGTTCCGGTTCCACCCGCTCGGGCTCGCGCGGCGCCTTGGCGGCCGTCCGCGTGCGCTTCGGGCGATCGACCGGCACGTCGACGCCCTCCAGCGTGTCGTAGAACAGGAACTCGTCGCAGGCCGGCGGAAGGAGCGCCGACGTCGAATCCTTGATGCCCACGCCGATCACGCGCTTGTTCAACTCGCGGAGCTTGTGCACGAGCGGTGTGAAATCGCTGTCCCCGGTGCAGATCACGAACGTCGTGACGTAGTCGCGCTCGAACGCCATCTCCAGCGCGTCGACCGAGAGCTTGATGTCGGCCGCGTTCTTGCGCACCGCACCCATCCGCTGGGGGATCTCGATCAGCTCGACGTGGCTGCGCGTGAGCATCCGGCGGTCCTCATCGAAGTACGACCAGTCGGCGTAGGCCTTGCGAGCGATCACCCGTCCGCGCTCGGCCAGGGCGTCCAACACGGGCCGAAGGTCGAACTGCATGCCGTGCAGGCTCTCCCGCGCACCGATAGCCAGGTTCTCGTAGTCCAGGAACAGGGCGATGCGTTCTTCCTCGGTTTCCACATCCCCAGCGTAACCGTCTCGCAAGCGCGCGGGCTTCGGGCACCGTGCAAACCGCTCGCCTCCTCGGTCCGTAGTACCCGGGTCCGGATCGCTGCGGTCCACGGCAGACGGTGGATCGCACTCGACCAACGGGAGGGAAGCCGCCATGAGACGAGCGTTGTCCGTGCTTTCGGTTGCCGTGCTGAGCACGGCGATCGCCGGATCCGCCTTCGCCGCGACATCGAAGGATCTTGCGTCCAGGAGCGGCTCGAGCGGACGGGCCGGGAACGTCTACAAGGTGAAGCGGCTGGTCGCGGATCAGCCCGGACACGCGAAGGCGACCGACCCGAACCTCGTCAACGCCTGGGGCCTGGCTGCAGGCCCCACGACGCCGTGGTGGGTGAACGCCGCGGACAGCGATGTCTCGACCCTGTACGACGGCACGGGCGCCATCATCCCATTGGTGGTCGACGTCGCCGGCGGGCCGACCGGTCTGGTGTACAACGGCAGCACGGACTTCACGGTGACGAACGGGTCCGCATCGGGGCCGTCCGTATTCCTGTTCTCGACCGAGGGCGGGACGATCAACGGCTGGAACCCGGCCGTGCCCGCGCCCAGCCCATCGACGCGATCGTTCGTGGTCGCGGACCGCACGAGCGAGGATGCGAACTACAAGGGCCTCGCGATCGCCTCGACTCCCGACGGCAACATGTTGTACGCCACGGACTTCCACAACGCCAGGGTCGACATGTTCGATAGCACGTTCGACGTCGTGAGCACGGCGACGACGTTCGTCGATCCCGGCATCCCCGCCGGCTTCGCGCCGTTCGGTATCCAAGCGATCGGTGACACGATCTTCGTGACGTACGCCAAGCAGGATGCCGACGCGGAGGACGAGGTGCGCGGCAAAGGCCGTGGGTTCGTCGACGCGTTCGGGACCGACGGGACGTTCATCGGAAGGGTGGCGAGCAAACAACACCTCAACGCTCCCTGGGGGCTCGCCATGGCGCCGGAGGACTTCGGTCGGTTCAGCGGGGCGCTCCTGGTCGGCAACTTCGGTGACGGCCAGATCCACGCGTTCCGCGCGGCGAGCAACGGCTCGTACGAGGCGGCGGGCGTGCTGCGGAACCGTCACGAACGGGTCCTGACGATCGACGGCCTGTGGGCGATCGCGTTCGGCAACGACGACGCGGCGGGGGCTTCGAACGCGCTCTACTTCACCGCGGGTCCGGACGACGAGGCGCACGGGCTGTTCGGACGGATCAGGGCCTCGGGATAGCGGTCCCCGAACCGCCGGGAGCCGGAGCTAGCGCTTGCGGGCCGGCTCCTGGCGGGGCTGGGGCGTGGCGTCCGCGGCCGCCGGGGATGGCCGACGCTCCACCGGATGGCAATCCGCGGCAGCGCCCGCAAGGGCGTCGAGGTCCGCGCGGGTGCGCTCCGGCACCAGGCCCATCTCGGCCACCACATCGAGGAACGCCTCGACGCATGCGGGGTCGAACAGCGTTCCGCTCGCCGCAGCCAGGTGTGAGACCGCGCGATCGAGGTCCCACGCGGGACGGTACGCGCGATCCGACGTCAGGGCGTCCCACACGTCGGCGACCGCCACGATGCGGCCCGAGAGCGGGATGTCCGTTCCGGCGAGGCGATCCGGGTAGCCGGTGCCGTCCCATCGTTCATGGTGATGGCGGATCGCCGACAGCGCCCCCCGGAGGGAGTCGGCGCGACTCACGAGATCCCAGCCGATCTCGGGATGCCGCTGGATCTGCTCCCACTCATCCGGGTCCAGCTCGCCCGGTTTGTTCAAGACCTGGTCGGGGACGCTGATCTTCCCCACGTCGTGCAGGAACGCACCCTGATGCAGACCACGGACCGCATCCGGTTCCAGCGCCAGGAGCAGCCCGATCCTCGTGGACAGCTCGGCCACGCGGACGGAATGTCCATGCGTGTACGGGTCCTTCGCCTCGACGGCGCCGATCAGCGCGTGGAGCGCGTCGGGCTGGCCGTGGGCGACCTGTTCCAGCGGATCGCGCACCGTCATGCCACCGACCGCGCCTTCCAGGGTGCGTGAGCCGCGGTACCCGGCGACGACCGCCCAGGCCGCGGCCGCGAACCCCGCGAGCAGGTACAGGTGGTAGTCCCACCACGAGAGCCTCCAGAACGTCCCGTAGGCGAGCGAGAGCAGGGCGGACATGGTCAGCCAGCTCGCCAGGACCAACGCCAGCTCGATGCGGTTCCTCCCCAGCTGCCAACGCCGCCAGTGAACCCCGCCGACCACCAGCAGCGTGATGGCGCTCGCGACGAGCAGCACCGTCTTGATCGCGTCCTCTCCCGGCACAGGGGCCGAACCCCAGAGCACCGTCGGCTGGATCGCGATGGCCGTGGACGCGAGGGCGATCGATGCCGCCGGGAACAGGAGAGCGACACGAGGCGACCGGGCGACGAACCGGGAGACGACTCCGTCCGGGCGCGCGGCGGCGGCCAGACAGCCGGCGAACGTCGCGAGGGCCAGTACCGGAAGCCGAGCGACCCACATGTTCATGGGCCTCCCGAAGATGCCCGGCGTCGTCAGTCCGTGACCCAGCATCATGAAGCCGACGGCGACGCAGCCGAGCGCGAGCAGGACCGGCGCCGCGCGACCGTCACGGACCGCGAACGTGGCGGTGACCAACGCGACGAACAGGGCACATGCCGCGATCGCGCTGACCACGTAGATGTGGAAGACCACCGATTCGAGGATCGGATCCAGCGCGGGGATCGAGCGACCCACCACGAGCGCGATGGCGGGCACGACGAGCAGGACCACCAGCAGCAGCATGCCGCGTCGATCCAGATGCCGGAACCCCCGGGAGGGTCCGTGCGGTCTCGTGGTCATACGTCTCTCCGTGGCATATCGAAGCTCTCGAGGTCAGGAAGTGCCCGTGGGGAAGCATCGACCTGAACGGGAGCGCTCTTGAGCCGGAGCCGCCCGACATCACCGACGGGTTCAGGCCACTCGCGCGTATCGTGGGCGGCATGGACGGAGCCGCATGGACGTGACGGACACCCCGGGGATGCGCGCCGCGGAAGCGGTGGGCATCGCGTTCGAGGTCGCCCGGACCGAACGCCCATCGAGCGCCGAGGAGAGCGCTGCGCTGCAGGGGATCCAGCTCGGTCAGCTCCTGCGGACCATCGTGATCCGGCGCGGCGCGGACGACTACGTGTTCGTGTTGGTCCCCGGTGGTCGCCAGATCGACTGGCCGAAGCTCCGGTCACACCTGGGCGTCAAGCGTCTCTCGCTCCCCAGCGCGGACGAGGCGAGAGACGCCACGGGATACGAGCGCGGCACGATCACGCCGTTCGGGGCGTCGAACGCCTGGCCGGTGATCGCGGACGCCTCGACGAGCTTGTTCGACGTCGTGGCGATCGGAGCCGGCGCGCACGGCGTGAACCTCCACGTCGACACGTCGTCCCTCCTTGCGGCGCTGGGCGCCGAGGTGGCCGACGTCACCCGCCCGGACGATCCTCCGTCTACGCCGTGATCCGGCTCCGTGGCACGAACCTGCCCTGCCCCGGTGTGCCGTGGAACTCTCCGTTCTCCACCAGCACCTGACCGCGCTGCATGACGATCTCGGGAAGACCGCGGACGACCCGGCCTTCGTACGCGGAGTAGTCGACGCGCATGTGGTGTGTCGACGCCGAGATCGTCCGCTCCTTCGCCGGGTCGAACACCACGATGTCGGCGTCGGAACCGGGGGCGATCGTGCCCTTGCGCGGATAGAGGCCGAACATCTTCGCCGGCGCCGTCGCCACCAGCTCGACGAACCGGTTCAGGTCGATGTGGCCGGCCTCCACGCCGCCGTAGAGCAGCGTGAACCGATCCTCCACCGACGGCAGCCCGTTCGGGATCTTCGAGAAGTCGTCCTTGCCCAGATCCTTCTGGCCCGCGTAGTTGAACGGCGCGTGGTCGGTGGACACCACCGAGAGATCGCCGCCCCGTAGCCCCATCCACAGGTCCTCCTGATGGTCGGCCGTGCGGAGCGGCGGCGAGCACACGTACTTCGCGCCCTCGAACCCCGGCTTCGCCATGTCGTCCTGGCTCAGGTACAGGTACTGGGGACACGTCTCGGCGTACGCGGCCTGGCCGCGATCGCGCGCCTCCCGGAGCGCGTTCAGCGCGTCACGGGACGACAGGTGCACGATGTAGGCGGGAGTCTCGGCGAGCTCCGCGAGGCGGAACACGCGATGCACTGCCTCGCCCTCCATGACCGCGGGCCGCGTGAGCCCGTGGTTCACCGGAGCGGTCTTCCCCTCGTCCAGGAACTGGCGCACCAGCACGTCGATCGGGCCGCCGTTCTCCGCGTGCATCATGATGAGCGCGCCCGACTGCCCGGCTTGGCGCATGGCACGGAAGATCGACGCGTCGTCCAGCATGAACACGCCGGGGTAGGCCATGAAGAGCTTGAACGACGTGACGCCCTCCCCGACCAGCTCGTCCATCTCCTTCAGGACCTGGTCGTTGACCTCGCGGATGATCACATGGAAGCCGTAGTCGGTGACGGCGTTCTGCGCCTTCGCGAACCAACGATCGAGACCTTGTCGCAGTCCTTCGCCGTAGTCCTGCAATGCGAAGTCGACGATCGTCGTGGTGCCGCCGAACGCGGCCGCGCGGGTCCCCGTCTCGAAGTCGTCCGAGCAGAAGCTGCCGCCGAACGGCAGCTCCATGTGGGTGTGCACGTCGACGCCGCCGGGCATCACGTAGCGCCCGGTCGCATCGATCACGCGGTCCGCGGTGACGGACATGCCCGTGCCGATCGCCGCGACCCGCTCGTCCTCGATCACGACGTCGGCCTGGGTGGTCTCCGTCGCGGTGACGACGGTCCCCCCTTGGATCAGCGTCCTCATGTCCGCGCCTCCTTCTTCAGTCGGTGTCGTTCTCTCGTTCGCGTCGAGACATGGTCTCGCGCAGTCGGTCGGCGAGCTCGGGCATCTGCTCCGACATCTCCGCCAGGTCGTCGGCGGAGAGCGCGACCACACGGACGTGGCCGACCGCGATCACGGACGCCCAGCGACGTTCGAGCTTCAGCAGCGCCCGTTCGCCCACGATCTCGCCGGGGCCGAGCGTCGCGATCGACTCGCCGTCGCGCACGACCTCGACCGAGCCGTCCTCGATCACGAACACGTCGTAGGGCATCGAGCCCTGTTCGAACAGCAGAGCGCCGTCGGCGATCTCTTCTTCGCGGATCCAATGCATGAGTTGCGCCAGGTCATGGTGATCCAGCTCGCCGAAGAGGGGTAGCTGACGGAGCCGTTCGACGTCCACGCGGGAACTCAACCACAATCCGCGACGATCAGCGGACCACGAACCCCGTCCGAGCCAGGATGTCGTACCCGTCGTCCGCCAAGAGGTAGATGCTGTAGCGGCCGGAAGGCAGCGGCCACGGCCCGGACGACGCCGCGTCGAGCGTTCCGCGGCCCCGGATCGTCGACCTCGTGTAGAACCACGTCAGGTAGGAGGCGACGTTGGGATCGGCGCCCCGCTCGTACACGCCGACCCAATCCCATCGGTTGCCCGGTGCGTTCCACCAGCGCACATGGATCGGATCGCCCACCCCGTAGATCCGGCGCTCAGCCGACACGTGCGGTCCGTCGCCCACCGCCTCGACCCAGAAGCGCGTGCGCGAAAGCACCGCGGCCCCCTCCTCGAGGTGCACGACGTACGTGCCCGCCTCCCAACCATCGGTCTCGATGTCCACCGTCCCGTCGATGACTCCGGGCACCAGCTCGTCGGCCAGCGGATACGACGGATCGCGCTCCCGGAACACCACGACATGCTGATCGGGTCCGCCTGGTCCGTGGAACGTCAGCGTCTGGTCGGTCCCCGACTCGATGAGTCGCGAGCCGACCGAGACGAGCGTGGGCAGCGCGCCGCCCTCCACCGAGAGCTCGGACACGATCGCGCGATGGTCGGTCCCCCACGGATCGACCGCGATCGTGACGTCCGGCCCGCCCGACTCGCCAACCAGGTCGCTGCCGAGCGTCTCGATCGCGCCCGCCGTGTAGATGAAGTCGATCCGGTCGGCCGGGGCGTTCGGCCCCGGGCTCCACTCGCCCGGCGGGCGCGGCCTGCCGGACGGCCACGTGAGCCCTTGGTCGACGACCGGGTCGGGATGCGCCACACGGTACGAGTCGACGAACCCCGACTCCTCCACGAATCGGCTCGTTGGCCAATTGACCGGATAGTGGATCTGGTCGCGGAGCCCGACGGTCTCCGGCGTCCAATCCAGGCGCGATGGCGTGTTGAAGTCGCCGAGCAGCAGCGCGGGGATGCCCTGATCGACGAGCGATGTCAGTGCCGTGACGGAGGGCTCCACGGCCGGAACACGGACGCGCCGTTCGATCTCCAGGATCGTCGAGCGCTTCGCGCCGCGACGGACCAGGTTCGGGCTGTAGGGACCGGCCGGCAGATGCACGTTCGACAGCGCGACGACCTCCCCGGGAGCGACCTGCACGAAGAGGTAGAGCCCACTCCCACCCGGAGCTTGGATCAACGGCAGCCGTGAGATGACCTGCTGCCGGACGTCGTAGTACGGGTAGTCGAGCGCCTCGGCGAGACGCGGGACGTTGCCGAACCCCTCCTCGACGGCGATCACGTCTGGGTCCGCCGCCTGCGCACCCCGAACGATGCTGTCGAAGTCCACCACCTCGCCGCCGTACTCGATGTTGAACTCCATCACCCGAAGGACGACGGGTGAGGCCGCAGATGCCGCCGGGACGAACACGGAGCCGATCAGCGCGAACGCGACGAGCGCGCCGAGGCCACGGACCCGGGTCGATCGAGAAGGGAGGCCGCGCACGAGCAGCACGCTACCCCGTCAGGTCGAACGAGCGCTAGCTGCGAACGCGGGTCCCGTCCGGGTCGTAGAACGGCTCCTGCGAGGTCACGCCGTCCACCGAGGTCCCGTCGGCGGAGATCAACCGCACGTTCGAGCCGGACGGAAGATCGGCAGGCAGATACCCCAACCCGAGCGCCTTGCCCAGGAACCAGCCACGATCCGTCGACGTCAGCTCGCCCAACCGGCGTCCGTCCCAGTCCGAGACGGCGTCGCCGGCGGCGGGCACGTGCGAGAGATCGGCGAGCTCGACCCCGGTGAGGAGCCGGGCAGGTCCTTCGTCACGCTGGCGCCGCAACGCGTCGCGGCCGATGAACGACTCGGCGTCCAGGTCGACGGCCCAGCCCAGACCAGCTTCGAGGGGCGACGTGGTCTCGCTCACGTCCAAGCCGTACAGCGGGTACTTCTTCTCCATCCGGGTGCTCCGCAACGCGCCGAGGCCACACGGGGTCGCGCCCGCCGCGATCAGCGAGTCCCACATGTGGAGCGCGAAGTCGCGCGGGTAGTACAGCTCGTACCCGAGCTCCCCGGAATACCCCGTGCGCGAGAGCAGCGTCGGGACGTCCGCCACCGTCGTCTGCATGAACCGGAAGTACGGCAGATGCTCGCTCGCGAGATCCGCGGGCGTGAACGGCTGGAGGAGCGCACGTGCGTCCGGTCCCTGCACGGAGAGGTAGGCGGTCCCCGAGACGCAGTTCGTGACATACGCGCGACGATCGCGGGCGAGTTCGGTGACGTGCCGTTCCACGGTTTCCGCCCTGGCCGGCGTGGCGATCAACCAGTAGTGCTCCGATCCGAGCCGGTAGGCCGTGAGATCGTCGATCATCCCGCCCGCCTCGTTGCACATCGAGGCGTACAGGACCTGGCCGTCCGTCGCCAGCCGCCGTGGAACGTCGCGCGCCAGCACGTGGTCGAGCAGCGTCTGCGCGTCGGGCCCTTTGATGTCGATCGGCCCCTGGTAGTACACGTCGTAGAGGCCAACCGACCCGCGCGTGGCCATGTGTTCCCGCTCGGTCGACGTGAACACGACGGCGGCGTCGAACCCGATCCGGTCGCCCATCTCGGCCCCGAGCTCGATGAACCGCTGGTGGTAGGGCGTGTGACGTGTCGCCATGGTGCGGGAGCCTAGCGGACCCCACCCGCCTCGGTTAGCGACGGCGGCGGTTGCTTCCGTTGCCGTTGCGTGCCGTTGCCGTTCCGCGGCCGCTGCGGCGAACCGGACGGCCGGGGAGCGTCCATCCGCAGGCCGGCCTCGCCGAACTCGGCGTGGAGCTCGAGCACCTTGGCGATCTTGCCGACGTCCGAGCGCTTCTCCGGCGTCACGAACGTGATGCCCGTGCCTCCGCGTCCCGCCCGGGCGGTGCGTCCGACACGGTGGACGTACGCCTTCTCGTCCTCGGGCGGATCGAAGTTGATCACGTGCGTGATGTGCTCCAGATCCAGGCCGCGCGCCGCGACGTCGGTCGCGACGAGCACATCGTTGGCACCGGACGCGAAGTGGCCCAACGCACGTTCGCGCGCACCCTGCGTCATCCCGCCGTGCAACGCGCCTGCGCGGAAGCCCTGCGTCTTCAGGTTCTTCGCGAGCCGGTCGGCACCGCGCTGCGTCCGCACGAAGATCAGCGTCAGTCCGCGGTCGGCGGCCAACTCGCGGACGAGAGCCTGCGACTTGCGGCTCTGCTCCACCGCGACGAAGCGATGGTCGGCGGCGGCGACGAGCACGCCGTCGTCGTCTTCCACCTCGTGCTTCACCGGGTCGTGCGTGAACCGTGCGGCGAGCCGCCCGACCTCACCGTCGAGCGTGGCGGAGAACAGCATCGTCTGGCGATCCGGGCGGAGCATCTCGAGGATGCGTTTCACGTCGGGCAGGAACCCCATGTCGAGCATGCGATCCGCCTCGTCGAGCACGCAGATCCGCACGCGGTCCAGGCGGAGCAGCCTGCGTGCCACCAGGTCGAGCAGCCGGCCGGGCGTGGCGATCACGATGTCCGCCCGGCGGGCGCGCTTGGCCTGCGGACCGATCGCGACGCCTCCGTAGACCGCCGCGACGTGCAGCCTGCGGACGTCGGCGATGGCGCGGAACTCCTCGGTCACCTGGCTCGCGAGCTCCCGCGTCGGCGCCAGGATCAACGCCGTCGGGCTGTCGTTGCTGGGCGTCAGCCGTTCCACGATCGGGACGGCGAACGCGAGGGTCTTGCCGGACCCCGTCCGCGAACGTGCGAGCACGTCGCGTCCGGCGATCGCGTCACGGAGCACGAGCTCCTGGATCGCGAACGCGCCGGAGATGCCGCGCATCTTCAGCGCATCGACGACCGGCTTGGATACGCCGAACTCAGCGAAGCCGGTGAGCGGCGCGTCGGAGGTGATCGGCTCCAGCGCCGTCAGGCGAGGGCCGGGCGGTGCATGGGAAGGGCGCCGTGGGTTCACGGTTCGTTGCGACATGGATCAACTTCCTCTCGAAAGATGTGGGGAATGAACGGCCCAGATCTTCCGGAAAGAAGGGAGTGAGACGGCCTTCACCACGCGGTGTCGGCGCATGAACGCGCTCGACCTACGCCACCAGGGTACGCGAAACCCGCGGAGCCGCGACGGAACGAGCTACGACCGTGCGAGCGGGTGCTTGTACTTCGAGTTCGTGTGGAGCCAACAGGTCGTGCCGGAGTTGTACGTGGTGAGGACCGTGAGACACCCTTCGTAGCTGCAGTGCCTCCCGGCGGACGCCCGTGAAGCCAGGCGCTTCCCGCGATCGGGGATGCCGAACTGAACCTGACTGCCTCCGCTGGTTGCTCTGGCCACGACGGGCTCCGATCTGGTTCGCAAGATCCGTTGGGGGAGAAGGGCGAGTGGGCTAGATGATGCCACCCCCGGTCACTCTTCTCGAACCCTCGGACGGACGCCCGAGGTATCGAGCGTACTACGTACGCCTCCGGGGACGACCGGCACGCGTTCGGATAGGTTCGACGCAAGGAGGGATGACGATGACCGAGCTCCACATCTTGTGCGACGGATACGTGAGGGAGGGCGACGATCTGCGCGTCGGTTCCACGGTGGGTTTCGTGCGTGACGGCGACGCGCTCATCGTGATCGACCCGGGGATGGTCGCGGGCGTGTCGTCGATCCTGGAACCGCTCGCAGCGCTGGGTGTCGCTCCCGGCGACGTGACGGACGTCGTGCTCTCGCATCACCATCCCGACCACACGGTGAACGTCGCCCTCTTCCCCCGCGCACGCGTGCACGACTTCCAGGCGATCTACGTCGACGACCTCTGGATCGATCGCCCGGCGGAGGCGTCGGCGCTGTCTCCCAACGTGACGCTGATCGAGACGCCGGGGCACACGCCCGCAAGACATCACGACGCTGGTGACGACGGACGCCGGCGTCGTCGGGTTCACACATCTCTGGTGGGCGGCCGACGGGCCTGCCGACGATCCGTACTCGCACGACGCGGGCGTCCTGCACGCGAACCGCGAGCGGGTCCTGGGCCTGGTCGGCGAGATCGTCCCCGGCCACGGACCTCGATTCGTCCCGGACGCCGACACACCGCGTTGACGGAACACCATGACGCCACCGAAGCTCATCCTGATCCTCAGCGAGAACTGGACCCTGACGTCCTCGCGCGATCTGCGTTCCATCGTTCGGTTCGCGGTGGAGGCCGAAGACGCCGGGTTCGACGCCGTGATGGTCAGCGAGCATGTGGTGCTCGGGCCCGACGCCGATGCCGACGGTCTCCCGTCGAACCCGCGCGACTACGCCCTGCCCGGGAACCAGGATCCCGCGACGCCGTGGCCCAGCTCGCTCGTGCTGCTGTCCGCCGTCGCGGCCGCGACCACCCGGCTGCGGCTGGTGGCCGGTGCCATCATCCCGCCCCTGCGCCACCCGCTGCTCGTGGCCAAGGACCTGGCGACGCTCGATCTGCTCTCCGAGGGACGGCTGGTCGTCCAGCCGACGGTGAGCTGGCACCGACCCGAGTACGACGCGCTCGGCGTCCCGTTCGGGTCCAGGGGCGAGCTCCTCGACGAGCACCTGGCGGCCTGGGACGTGTTGTGGCGCGACTCACCGGCGTCGTTCGACGGGACGCACTACCGCTTCCACGACGTGTACCTCGAGCCGAAGCCGTTCCGCCCCGAAGGGCCGACGCTCTGGTTCGGCGGCAGCTCGCTCCACGACCGGTTGGTCGACCGCATCGTCACGTACGGTGACGGCTTCAACCCCTTGGGCCGTCCGTCGCCCCAGGATCTGTCGCGACTGCATGAGGCGATGGCCGCGGCGGGCAGGAGTATCGACGAGCTCGAGATGGTTGGCGGGACGCGCGGCGTGTTCCCCGATCCGTCGAGCGTGGCCGACCTCGCACAGGCGTTGTCCTCGATCCCGGAACAGGTCGCGTCTGGGTTCACGTCGATCTGCATCAAGCCGTCCCAGTTCATCGACGACGCCGAGCGGTTGGGCCCGTTCTGCCGCGAGGTCGTGGAACGCGTCTCGGCGCTCGTAGGCTGAGGACGTGAGCGACGTTCCCGGCCTCGAACAGATCCGGCGAGCCCCGAAGGTCCTGCTCCACGATCACCTGGACGGCGGCCTCCGGGCCGCCACGATCGTGGAGCTGGCCGACCAGACCGGGTACACCGGGCTCCCGACCACCGATCCCGACGAGCTCGACTCGTGGATGACGCGCGGGGCGAGTCGCAAGGATCTGGTCCTGTACCTGGAGACGTTCGCACACACGGTCGGGGTGATGCAGACGCCCGAGGCGTTGGTCCGCGTCGCGCGCGAGTGCGCGGAAGACCTGGCCGACGACGGCATCGTCTACGCCGAGGTGCGGTTCGCTCCGGAGCTGCATCTGGAGCGCGACATGGCGCTGGACGACGTGGTCGAGGCGGTTCAGGAGGGCTTCCGCGTAGGAAGCGAGGGACGGCCGATCGAGGTGCGGACGCTGCTCACCGCCATGCGGACGGCGGCTCGGAGCCTGGAGATCGCCGACCTCGCCGTGCGGTGGCGCGATCGCGGCGTGTGTGGGTTCGACATCGCCGGTGCGGAGGCGGGCTTCCCCCCCACGCGGCACCTCGACGCGTTCGAGCACATCCGGGGCGAGAACTTCCACCTGACGATCCATGCGGGCGAGGCGTTCGGGCTCCCCTCGATCTGGGAAGCCTTGCAGCTCTGTGGTGCCGAGCGCCTTGGCCACGGGGTCCGCATCGTCGATGACATCGCGGTCACGCCCGACGGCTCGGCTCACCTGGGGCGGCTCGCCGCCATGGTGCGCGACCGTCGGGTTCCCCTCGAGCTGTGTCCGACGTCGAACGTGCACTCCGGGGCGGCGCCGTCGATCGCGGAGCATCCCATCGGGCTGCTCGCAGATCTCCGCTTCCGCGTGACGGTCAACACGGACAACCGGTTGATGTCGGCGATCACGCTCAGCCGTGAGATGGCGAACGTCGCCGAGGCGTTCGGCTGGGGATGGGATCGTCTGGAGTGGCTGACGATCAACGCCATGAAGTCGGCGTTCCTGCCGTTCGACGAACGGCTCGCGATGTTGACCGACGTGATCAAGCCTGGGTACGCGGCCCTCCGTTCGTCGTAGATGCGCGGAACCTTGCGCGTATCTATCCAGCGACCCCGGAGACGTGCCGATACCCGTGCGGATGGAGGACGCGGGATACACATGTGCTGAATGCGGGAAACCGGTGGATCCCGATTCGTCCTACATCATGAGCGTGCCGGTCGGGAGAGATCCCCTCTATCACCACCCGGCGTGCATCGGCCTCGAGACCTCCTGACGGTCGGTGGCATCTCCGTCCCGTCGCCCGGATGGGGGAACCGAGACATGACCCAACCGCCCCATACGCCGACCGTCCCTCGTCGCCGACACTGATGGCACGAGATCGAGGGGGCACGGATGCGAGTTCTGGTCATCGATGACGACCCAGGTGTGCGGGTGCTCTGCAGGATCGCGTTCCGCACGGAAGGCGACGAGATCATCGAGGCGGCGAGCGGCAGAGAAGGCCTGCAGCTCCTCGAGACGGAGACCGTCGACGCCGTCGTGTTGGATGTGATGTTGCCGAGCGTGAACGGGTTCGAGGTCCTGCGGCGGATCCGCAACGACTCACGCACGAGCGACCTGCCCGTGGTGCTGTTGAGCGTCCGTGTGGGGATCCGCGACCAGATCGACGGCTGGCGTGCCGGGGCGGACGACTACCTCACGAAGCCGTTCTCGCCGTCGGCGCTGGCGGCGAAGGTCTACGAGATCTGCGGTTCGGACGCCCGCGACCGTGCCGAGCAGCGTGCGGATCGCCTCGAAGACCGCATCAGCCTCCCCGGCGCCTGAGCGCGCCAGCTCCTCCCGCGCCGTGCTGGCACCCATCCGTTTGCCATATGATGCGCCGTCGAGCGATCGGCACGTACGGAGGGTCGGCAGTCTCCGGCTCCAAGGCTAAGGAGGGGTTGCTGTGGGTTTGATCGCGACCGAATGGTCGTTTGGGAGCGTCATCTGGGCGATGGTCGTCTTCTTCTTCTGGTTCATGTTCATCTGGATGTTCATCGCGATCTTCGCGGACATCTTCCGCCGGAACGACATCAGCGGAGGTGTCAAGGCGGGATGGATCATCCTGATCGTCATCCTGCCGTTCCTGGGCATCCTGATCTACATGATCGCCCGGCCGAAGATGACCGAGCAGGACCGGCAGATGATGATGGAGGCGCAGGAGCAACAGCGTCGCGCGCAGGGATACTCCGCCGCGGATGAGGTCGCCAAGCTCGCGAAGCTCCGCGACGAGGGCAAGATCACCGCTGAGGAGTACGAAACGATGAAGCAGCGGGCGCTGGCCTAAGGATCACGTCGTTCTGCGTCACGGGCCGTCGTCACGGCGGTCCGTGACGCGGTTGACGCGGTGGGTCGAGCGGAACGCTAGCGGCTGCTAGGCCCGGCGGAACGGCTCGATCCCCGAACCGCGCCCCAGATCGCCAGGACCACGATCGCCCCGAGGACCGTCCCGATCAGGCCGCTCGGGCGGATGCTCAACCCGTCTCCGGCCAGCAGGCTCCCGAGCAGCCCGCCCACGAACGACCCGATCAGCCCCGCAGCCAGTGCCTCGCCACGGTTCGTCGTGTCGCGCGACAGCACGAGTTGCGCGACCCAGCCCGCTGCAAGCCCGATGACGATGATCGCGAGGATGAGCATCGCGCGAAGGGTAACAGCCCGCCTCGTGGGATGCTCCCCCCGTGTCGGATCCGCAGCCACCACGACGCCTGATCGACTGGGGGACGAGAGCCGCCCAGCGGTACCCACGACTCGGTGCACGGCTCATCACGCCTGCCCTCGCGCTCGAGGAGCAGACAGTGGCGGACGCGCTCGGCATCCAGGCCGGGTCCCTGACGTACGGTGCCTTCTTGTCGATCCCGCCCGCGCTCCTGATCGCCGGTTCCGTGCTCGGCTTCGTGCTCGCCGGCGACGCCGAGGCACAAGCACGGGTCGTGGACCAGATCGCCACCGCGATCCCAGGACTCGAGCCCTTCGTCCGTGACTTCCTGCAGTCCGCGATCGACGGCCGAGCGAGCGTCGGATTGCTCGGACTCGTGGCGTTGACGTGGACGGCGTCCGGGTTCGCTGCCCGAGCCCGTTTCGCGTTGGGGGAGATCTTCCGCACCGCGCGACCGGGACTCGTGGTGGGACGCGTTGCCGCGATCTGGCGAGGGCTCCCCGTCGTGGTCGGCCTCATGGCCAGCATCGCGGCGATGGGGATCGCCGGCGGGATGGGTGTGGGCGACGGGTCGGGGATGGCGTGGCGCGCGGGGACCGAGATCCTGGTCTTGGCGGCGTCGTTCGTCGTGTTCCTCTTCGCCTACCGGGTGCTGACACCGGGGAACGGGCCGACGCTCCGCGGGCACGTCAAAGGAGCGCTGCTGTTCACGGTGGGGTTCACGATCGCTCGGGCGGTCGGCGAGACGTACGTCGCGAACGTGGTGGCCCGCACCACCGCGTTGTACGGGACCATCGGGGCCATCTTCGGATTGCTCGCGTTCCTGTACGCGACCATGTGGCTCTTCCTCCTGGGTGCGGAACTCTCACGGTTCTCGGCGGAGCGCGATGCGGCGAGCGAGCATTGACCGTCCGCCCTGAACTACGCTCCCGACGATGAGCGTTCCCGTGGAAGGAACCCCGTCGCCCGGACAACCCCGGCTGACGCTCGCCGAGATCCACCGGAGGCCGTCGGGCGCGCCGCCGCCACTCCCGAAAGAAGCGGGATGGCTCCGATGGGCAGTGGTGTTCCTCGTCGTCTTGCTGGTGGGCGTCGCGATCGACATCGCACTGCGTTCGACGGATGGGATCCAATCGTTCGACCAAGCCGTCCTCCGCTGGTTCGCCGATCGCCGGACGGACGGCTTCACGAGCTTGGCCAAGGCGCTGTACCTGCCAACGAGCCTCGCGGTCGTGCTCATCGTGCGCTGGGTGGTCGTCATCGCTCTCGCGGCCGTCGGCCGGTTCCGTCACATGGTCGTGTTCCTCGCGACGTTCGTGATCTCCGATTGGCTGGTGGCGCGGGCGCTCTTCGCGCCGATGCCGCGTCCCACCGTGCCGGTGCTCACCGGCCCCGACGCCTATGCGTTCCCGTCCCAGGCCATCTCCACCTTGGTGGTCACGTTGGTGGCGATGTTGTTCGTCCTGGTGCCGCGCGGACCGACCCGACGATGGGTGCGGGTGGGGATCCACCTCTTCATCGCGTTCGAAGTCATCCTGGGCCTCTACCTCGCCGCCGACTTCCTGGTCCCGAGCGTGTACGGGTGGGTCCTGGCGGTCGCCGTGGCCCAGCTCGCGTTCCGGTGGCTGGTGCCCGAAGACGTCTTCCCCGTGACGTTCCGCAGGGGGGGCAACGCAGCGCACCTCGACCTGGGAGGCGATCGCGGCTCCGCCATCGTGACCGCGATGCGCGACCAGCTCGGCCTGGTCGTCACCGAGGTCGAGCCGTTCGGCCTGGAAGGGTCCGGCGGGTCGTCCCCGCTGCGCATGACCCTGGAGGACGGCTCCCGAACGTTCGGGAAGATCTACTCGACGTCGCACGTCCGGGCGGACCGCTGGTACCGGATCGGCCGCACGATCCTCTACGGGCAGCTCGAGGACGAGACGCCGATCGGCTCGGTGCGCCGCCTGGTGATCCTCGAGGACTACGCGCTGCGATTCCTGCGTGACGCGGGCATCCGAGTCGCCCGCTCGTACGGCATCGTCGAGCTCACGCCGAACGCGGAGTACATGCTCGTGACCGAGTTCTTCGAGCACGCGAAGACGCTCGGCGACTCCGACGTCGACGAGGTCGTGATCGACGAGGGGATGGTGCTGATCCGGCAGCTCTGGGACCTGGGCGTCGCGCATCGCGACATCAAGCCGGCCAACCTCCTGGTGAAGGATGGACACCTGCAGCTGGTCGACGTGTCGGGTCTGGAGATCAGGCCTTCGCCCTGGCGTCAGGCCGTGGACCTCGCGAACATGATGCTGACGCTGGCGCTCCAATCTGACGCGGACACGGTCTACGCGCGGGCGATCCGCGTCTTCACGCCCGACGAGATCGCCGAAGGGTTCGCGAGCGCGGTCGGGCTGGCGATCCCCACCCAGCTCCAGGCACGGCTGAAGGCCGACGAGCGTCCGCTGCTGGCGAGGTTCAAGGAGCTGGCGCCGTCGAAGGCACCGATCTCGATCCAGCGGTGGAGCGCCCGACGGATCGGCACCACCGCGATCGCCGCGTTCGGCGTGCTCACGCTCACCGCGTTGCTCGTGGACTCGGTGCGCGCCGGGATCAACTGAGGGCGAGCGACAGAGGGGAGCCGACGCCGCGCTACGGGTCCGCCGGTTCGGCCGACCGCTCCGCCGCCGGATCGTTGCTCCATCTGCGCGGGTGCCACGCGGTCACGATCTTCGCGACGGCCGTCACCAGGAACAGCTGTCCCACGACCGCCTCCATCACGGCGAGGGACTGCCCCGGGTTCTGGCTCGGCACGAGGTTGCCGTAGCCGGTCGTCGTGAGCGTGACGAAACTGAAGAACAGGTCGTCGCTGATCGATCCGTCACCCTGCGAGCCGAAGAAGGGCGACGCCTGGATCGCACCGATCGCGTGATAGATCAGCGCGAACGCGATGCCGATACACAGGTACGCCGCGACCGCCCCCAGCATCGTCTCGCGGTCAACCGACTCCTTCATCACGATGTGCCGAGCGATCGAGAACGGCGCGATGAAGTACAGGAACCCGCCCGCGAGCGACACGAATACGTCGAGCGCCTCGCCGCCGTCGACGAACAGGTTGACGACGGCGCCGATCCCCGCGATGACGAGGACCGCCGCCGCCGTCAGCCGCATCCCCCGACGTACCTGCGACGTACGGAGGGCAAGCTCCACCGTGCCGATCTGCGCGAACAGGACGGCGCTCGCCGACCACGTCCCCGACGTCGAGACCGCCAGGGCGTACGTCGCCAGGATCAGCAGGATGAGGAGCCCGTAGCTATCGGCCGACACGAAGGCGTGCAGCAGCCGACGGCCCGCTCGTGACTCCCGTTCCCGCTGCCCGATGTCGCTCAGCTCGACCGGCTTCCGCTTCTGACCGCTCGCCTAGGGAGTCGCGAGCTCACGACCATGGACCGATCAGCGCCCAGATCACGAGCACGTCCACGGTGACGATGATGATCGACCACACCGGCTGGTACGGGATGAACGCGAAGTTGGCGATCGCGCTGATCATCGCGACCACGACGCCGACGGTTCGCGCCCACACGGCTCCCTTGAAGATCCCGAACCCGGCGAAGAGCACGACGACGCCCCAGAGCAAGTGGATCCATCCCCAACTGGTCGCGTCGAGCTTGAACACGTAGTTGGCGCTGGCCACGTAGAAGTCATCGTGGATGATGCCGGCGAATCCCGTGATCACATGGAACACGCCGATCATGATCATCATGAACCCGGCGAACGCCGCCCAACCTGCCCAGCCCGTGGTGGTTTCTTCCTGCATGATCCCCTCCTTGCGACTCGATGGCCTCCAGCAGCTCCGCCGTTGACCTATCGCAAAATATGAACCGTGTGAGAGGAGAGTCAAGCAAGGCCCGGCTGCGGGCACGACCGGGAACGTAGGATGGCCGTGATTTCGCTCCCGAAGAGCCCACGAACGGAGGAATCATGAGCGACGTTCCCATCGATGGCACGCCGGATCCTGCGGCGGTCGTGGCCGAGAACCAGGCGTTGCAACACAAGCTCGAGAAGTACGAGGGCGAGAAACGGGTGAAGCGGGTGAGGTTGCGCAAGATCCTCGTCGGGATCCTGGTCGTCCTCACGTGCCTCTCGATCACGGTGACGACCGTCGACACCTGGGCGCATCGGACACTGCTGAACACCAACGAGTGGGTGGACACGGTCGGTCCCCTCGGCACCGACCCTCAGGTGACCGCGGCGCTCGCGAACTTCGTGACCACCCAGATCGTCACGAACCTCGACCTCGAGCAGCGGGCGCACGACGCGCTGGAGCAAGCGGTGCCACAGGCGGCGTTCCTCGCTGCCCCGATCGCGAACGCGATCCAGGGGTTCGTCCACGACAAGATGGTCGCGTTCTTCGATTCGGCCGCCTGGGCGACGCTCTGGACCGAGGCGAACCGCATCGCGCACGAACAGGTGGTGAACATCCTCCGCGGTCGGCAGGGCGAGGTGCTGACCAACGAGAACGGCGTGATCACGCTGAACCTCCTCCCGGTGATCACCGCGGTGCTCCAACAGATCCAGGCGGCGGCCCAAGGGATCCTGGGAGACCGGGTGACGCTGCCCGAGGTCACCGGGACGGAGCAGGTGAGCGAGGCGCTCACGGCGCTCTCCTCAGCGCTCGGCCGACCGCTCCCGCCGGACTTCGGCCAGATCACGATCTTCCAGTCCGAGGACCTCGCCGCGGCGCAGAACGCGGTGTCGGCGTTCGACAAGCTCACGTACGCCCTGATCATCTTCTCGTTGCTGATGATCGCGGTGACCGTCGCGTTCTCGGTCAACCGCCGGCGGACGGCCGTGCAGCTGGCGATCGGGACGGTCGTCGGCGTGCTGATCGCGCGGCTGATCATCAGGAAGATCTCCGACAACGTGGTCGCCTCGATCGCCTCGCAGAACCGGGGAGCGGTGAAGGCGGTGCTGGACGACGCGTTCGGCAGCCTCAGGGGATACACGCGATGGCTGTTCGCGATCGCCCTGGCGATCGCGCTGATCGCGTTCCTGCTGGGGAAGCGCGAATGGCTCGGCGCTGCCCGCGAGCAGGCGGCGCGCGCCTACGGAGCGGGCAAGGGTGCGGCCGCACCCGATCGACCGTACGCCCACTGGATCCGGGCACACGCGGACGTCTTGCAGGTGGCGGGCCTCATCGTGGCGATCGCGCTGCTGTTCTTCGTCGGAGTCACCTGGGTCTCGTTGATCGTGATCGGCGCCGTGCTCGTGTTGTACGAGTTGTGGATCCGTTCGCTGTCTCCGGCGGTGGTCACGGGCGAGCCGCCCGCGCCCTAGCCGTCGGCGCGGTCGACCTGCGTGCACCGCCCGTGGAGGTCGCTCGGGCCACTTCGACGAGCAGGTCGGGGATGCCGCGATCCCCGACCTCTTAGACTCCTGTGCCACGCGAGGTATGCGGCAGGTGGTTGTTCGCCGACTGGATGGTTACGCCCTCGTAGCTCAGTGGATAGAGCACCGGTTTCCTAAACCGGGTGTCGCAGGTCCGATTCCTGCCGAGGGCACGTCTACCCGAGGGCACCTCTACCGGAGGGCACCTCTAGGACTTGGCGGCGGCTTCCTTCGCCTGCTCGACGCTCTTCGCGTCGACCTCCTCCTCGTCGACCTTCGACGCCTTGGACAGGGCCTCGTCGACCTTCGGCTTCACCGTGATGTCGAAGATGGTGACGATGCCCGATGATCCAGGCGGGAGCACGTCCTCGACGTCCTTCTTGATCTCCGAGCCGCGATGGTGCGACAGGAGACCCCCCGCACCGGCGCCGGCCGCTCCACCCACGACGGTCGCCGCGATCAGGCCCGGAGGGAAGATCAGGCCGATCACGAATCCGGCTGCGGCCCCGAGCGCGCTGGCGCCTGCCACCTCGTGCGCATTCTCGTCGACCTTGATCTTGCCATCGACGTCACGGCTCACGAGCACCGCGACGTCGATGAAGATGACGCCTTCATGGACGAGTCCTTTCAGCGCTTCGAAGTCTCCCTTCGCGCTGTCGGGGTCGTCGTACGCGGCGATGTAGAGCACCTTCAGGTCGTCCTTGGCCATGACGTTCCCTCCTTCATCCGGGTGCTTGGAGCCTAGGCCCTGCATGCGCCGACCGACACCTGTCCGTTCTCGACCGGCGAGTGCCGCGTCAGACGATGTCTCGACGCTCCATGAGGAACGCTCCCACGACGACGGCCCCCAACGCCCACGCAACCAGGACCAGCGCACCTCCGATCGGCCGCATGAACGCGCCGCCGAGCCCGGCGAGCGCCCACGCGCCGGCCGCCGGGAGGAAGCGAGCGATCGAAGGAGCCATCGCGTCCATCAGGTTCTCCACGATCGTGATGACCACGAGGGATCCGACGATCGCCGCGACCTGATGGCGCACGGCCAACCCCACGCCGACGCCGATCGCCGCGAACAGGAGATCGATCAGGAGCAGCCTGCCGAACCACACCGCCAGCGGCGCGACGGCGACGTCGATCGCCACGCCCTTCGCCGCGAGCCACGGCAACCCGATCGCGAGGGTGAGCCCGGCGGCCGCGAACGTGAAGAGCACGGCCGCGGCGCCCACCGCCGCGAGCTTCGCGGCCAGCACCCGACGCCGGTGGGGATCGGCAAGCAGCGTCGGCACGATCGACCCGTTCCGGAACTCGTCGGTGAACGAACGCAACCCGAGGATCATCACGAACACCCACGTGAGGCTCAAGGCGATGTGCAACACCGGCTGGTCGGCCAGTGGCGCGGCCAGCGTCGTGTGGTTGGACTCCCACAGGACGGCGACGACCCCGAGTGCGACCAGCCCGAGCGAACCGGCGAGCAGGCCCCACGCCGAGCGCGTGGTGCGAAGCTTGCGGAACTCCGACACGATCTGCTGCTTCATGCGATCCCCTTCCCGTGCGTCATCTCGAGGAAGGCCTCCTCGAGGCTGATCGAGCCGTCGGCGGTCATCGCCGCCATCGAGGCCTGCCGGACGAGCCGGCCGCGGTAGATCACGACGGCCTCGTCGGCCATCTGCTCCATCTCCCCGAGCTGATGGCTCGAGACGAGCACCGCGTTGCCTCCGGCCGCGAAGCGCTGGAGGAAATCACGCAGCCACCGGATCCCGAGCGGGTCGAGGCCGTTGGCTGGCTCGTCAAGGATCAGGATCGAGGGCTCGCCGAGCAGCGCGCCCGCCAGCGCGAGGCGCTGCCGCATCCCGAGCGAGTACTTCCCCGCCTTGCGGTTCCCCGCGGCCGACAGGTCCACCAGGTCGAGCACCGCGTCCACGCGATCGTCGTCGATGCCTTCGGCCGCGGCGAGCACCCGCAGATGGTTCCTGCCGGTGCGGAGTGGGTTGAAGCTCTGCGTCTCGAGCACCGCTCCGACCGTGCGTGCCGGGGACTCCAGGTCCCGGTACGGCATACCCACCACTGAGGCCGTGCCGGTACTGGGACCGACGAGTCCCAGGATCATCCGTAGCGTCGTGCTCTTGCCGGCACCGTTGGGTCCGAGGAACCCCGTGACCCGGCCGGGTTGCACCTCGAACGTCAGGTCCTCGACGGCGGTCACATCCCCGAACCGTTTCGTGAGACCTCTCACCGAGACCGCTGGAGATCCCACGCGAACACCACGCATCCCGGAGCGTTCGTCGTTCGACCCTTCCATGCTGGCCTGCATACGTTCCCTCCTTCGATCGGCGCTTCCTGCTGAGAGGAACGCTAAGGAGGGAGGGGCGCCGCGACGTCGGCCGCGGGTACCGTTCACGCGTCATCCCGTGGGAGGAGCGGGGGACGATCGTGCTCTCGAGGACGAGCGCTCAGGCGACGCCGGGATGCACGAGGCCGGATTCGTACGCCAGCACGACCGCCTGCGCCCGGTCGCGCAGGCCGAGCTTCTGGAGCACGCGGCCGACGTGGGTCTTCACGGTGGTCTCCGCCACGAAGAGCTCCCGAGCGATCTCCTGGTTCGACAAGCCGCGAGCCATGCACACGAGCACCTCTCGCTCGCGATCGGTCAGTTCGTCGAGCGCGGCAGGGGGAGGTGGCGGATCGGGCCGACGAGCGAACTCTTCCACGAGCCTGCGCGTGACGGAGGGTGCGAGCAGCGCGTCGCCGGCAGCCACCACGCGCACAGCGGCGACCAACTCCTGCGGCGGCCGGTCCTTCAGCAGGAATCCGCTGGCCCCCGCCCGAAGCGCCTGGTAGACGTATTCATCCAGGTCGAACGTCGTGAGGATCAGGATCCGCGCCGGCGGATCGCCGGCCGTCAGCCGGCGCGTCGCCTCGATCCCGTCCATCGTCGGCATCCGCACGTCCATCACCACGACATCCGGCCGGGTCGTCGCGAACCAGCGGATCGCGTCCTCGCCGTCGATGGCTTCGCCGACCACCTCGATGTCGTCCTCGGCATCGAGGATCATGCGGAAGCCGCCACGCATGAGCGCCTGGTCGTCGGCGATCAGCACACGGATGGTCACGACGACGACGCCCCTCCACCGGCGACCGGGAGCCGCGCATGGACGAGGAACCCTCCGGCAGGACGTGCGCCCGTTCGGAGCTCGCCGCCCAGGAACGCCACGCGCTCTCGCATCCCGATCAAGCCGCGACCGCCGTTGGACCCCGGTGCCGGGCCTCTTCCATCGTCCGTCACCTCGACGTCGATGACCTCGTCCCGGTAGCGCAGGAGCACGCGCGCATGGACGCCGTCTCCACCGTGCTTCAACGCGTTCGTGAGCGCCTCTTGGACGATGCGATAGGCGGACAGATCGACGCCCGCCGCGAGCGGCCGGACGTCGCCTTCGACGACCAGCTCCACCTCCAGTCCCGTCGCGCGCATCCTGCCCAACAGCTCGTCGAGCCGTTCCAATCCCGGTTGCGGGGTGAGGGACGGCGCGACCTCGCCATCGACGTCCAGGAGCCGGCGCATCTCGGCGAGACCGGCACGACCGGACTCCTCGATCACGTTGAGTGCACGCTCCGTCTCGTCCGGATCCTTGCGCAAGACCGCCCTCGCGGCGCCCGCCTGCACGACCATGACGCTCATGCTGTGCGCGACCACGTCGTGGAGCTCACGCGCGATCCGGCTCCGCTCGAGCGCGACGGCGTCGCGTGTCGCCACCTCACGCTCGCGATCGAGTCGCCGGCGCCGGTTCCACACGATCCGACCGATCGCGAACGGGAGGCCCACCGTGAAGAACGCGTTGCTCGCCATCTCGACCCAGTTGGGGTTCGCATCAGACCAGGAAACGGCGGATGCGACGAGGAGCGCGGTGATCGCGATCGTCTGGCCGGCGGAGCGTCGCTGGTAGGCGGCGACCGAGTAGGCGGCGACGGCGAGCGGCAGGAGCGTTTCCGTCGCCGGATGGGAGATCGCGCCGAACGCGAGCACGGCTGCCGCCACCACGGTCGCGACCGCCACGGGGCGACGCCTGCGCTCGTACAGCGGGACGGTCGCCACGACGAGGAGGGCTGCAGCGAGGAGGTCCGGCTCGCGAACACCCGGACCGGTGTCGCGCGCCAACCACAGATCCAGCTGCGCGTTCACGAGCGCGGCAGCGGCGAGCAGCCCATCCCAGATGCGGACGTCGATCCGTGTGAGGCGCTCCCAGGCGGTGGCCTTGCCTTCCACCGCTCAACCGTATCCCGCGGCGAGCGCGCCGACGTCATCCTGCAGGAGGACGCGCGCGTGGCCGCGTGGACCGCGCCCGACGGTGCCCCGTTGCAGCGATCCGGTACAACTTCCGACCGCGACGAACCGCTACTCGTCCGACTCGATCGCCCTCTTGCGCCATGGCACAACACCGTCCAGCTCGATCTCCAACGAGAAGCTCAGGAACGTCCGAACGAGCACGATGACGCCGAGGAAGATCGCGCTCTGGAGCGTCGGATCGATCGTGACCGTGCGCACGAGATCGGCGGCGATCAGCACTTCCAGGCCGAGGAGGATCGATCGGCCCATGTCCTGACGGAGACGGGCATACGCCCGGTGACCGCCCTCGCGACGCAGGTCGAGCACGGCCCGGATGAAGGCCACCGTGATGCCGATCACCAGGATCGCGACGCCGACGGTCTCGAACCCGCGCGTCACCTTCTCCATGACCTCGCTGAACGTCACGGTGCCCGCTCCCCTTGGGTCGACCGACGTGGCGAGGCTACACCCCTCGGAACGACTATCGTCGTGCCGTGGCTGACGACCTCAACGAGGATGCCGCCGACCGGAAGCTGCGCGACCGGGCGCGCGATGCGCGTGAGCACGCCACCGAGGCCAGACGGCAGGCCGAGGTCAGGATCCGACAGGAGGGTGAGCGGCGCAGCTGGGTTCACGTCCTGCTGGATACGTACGATCGAGATCGGCGGCGCGCGGGTGGGCTGCTGTCCGGAGGGGTCGCGTTCCGACTCTTCGTGTGGGCTCTGCCCTTCTCGCTGGTCCTGGTCACATCGCTCGGGTTCCTGGCCGACAGCACCGGTCGCACCGTGGAGTCCCTCGGACAGGATTCCGGACTCTCCCTCACGATCGTTGCCGCGGTCGCGAAAGCGGTCGAGACGTCGACCAGGAATCGACCCTTCCTGCTCGCGCTCGGCCTCGGACTGCTGTTCCTCGCATCCTCGAGTGGGCTCCGCGCGCTCAACGTCGTCAGCATCGTCGCCTGGGAGCTCGAACCCCGCGCACCCCAGCGGATGGTCGCCGGGAGCATCGCGTTCACGCTGGCCGTCACGACGCTCGCCGCGATCCACCTCATCGCCAGCCCGCTCTACGGCGGTGGGTTCGGGACCGACCTGCTGGCCACGGCGGCGCTCATCGCCGTGAACACCGCGGTCGCGTGCGCCGCGCTGGCCCGACTTCCCCACGGCTCCGAGGGCATGTGGGCCCTCCTGCCGGGAGCGATCCTCTTCGGCGTGGGGATCGAGGTGCTCCGTCTGATCACCGCGGTCTACTTCGTGGGCAAGATAGAGCGCATCGGCGATCTCTACGGCTCGCTCGGTCTCGCGGTGGTGATCCTCGCGTGGCTCTACCTCATGGGCAGGCTGATCGTGACCGGCTGCATGCTGAACGCCTCGGTGGCGTATGGACGGCTCTCATCCGAACCGAGTGATGACGCGCCGCCGCCGTTCGACACCCCATAGGATGCGGGGTGATGGATCGGCCCGCGATCATCACGTACGTGTATGAGTATGCCGACGCACCGGGTGCGGTCGTGCTCAAGGAGCTGAGCCCGAGTGCGGAAGACGTCCTCGGCTTCCCGACCGATGAGTGGTTCGCCGACGCGCAGCTGTGGCAACGACTCTTGCATCCCGAAGACGCGGCGCGGGTCATCGCCGCGACGTGGCGAACGACGTTCCAGGGTGTCGGATACGACGAGACGTACCGGATGATCACGCGCGACAGTCGCATCGTCTGGGTACACGATCATGCCGAGGTCGAACGGCTCCCCGACGGGTCCGAGGTGTGGCACGGTTCGTGGACGGTCGTGTCGGAACCCGCCTCCGCCGACGCGTCCTGAACAGGGCGATGCCGCGACAGAACCGAGTGACACCGCTCGGCCAGCTGATCGCCGATCCGGCACGTGGCTCCGTCTACGGGAACCGCGGCTGTCTGCACGACGACGCCGGCGTCATCCGACGGCGGTTCAACGGCACGCGCTGGATCGCCTGCCGGCTGGCGTTCCGAGGGTGGCACCGGGCGCCGTTGATGCAGCCCGGCCGGTTCACCGAGCTGTTCTTCCTGGACGAGGCGACCGCGTTCGCCGCCGGCCATCGCCCCTGCGCGCTCTGCCGGCGCGATGACTACGTACGGTTCGTGGCGATCTGGCGCGCGATCCATCCGGACCAAGCCGGCGCGGACGCCATCGACACCCAACTCCACACGGAGCGGGTCGACGCGGACACGCGCGGACAGCGACATCACGAGGCGCCGATGGACGATCTGCCGGACGGCGCGTTCGTGCTCCACGATGGCACGCCGCACCTGGTGAAGGGCGCGCGTCTGTTGCGTTGGACGCCGTCCGGATACCGAGACCCATCGGCTCGCCCGACACGTCGGCGTGCCACCCTCATCACTCCGCCCTCGTCGGTCGAGGTGCTCCGCGCCGATTGGCGACCGGTTGTCCCGCTGCTGCACCCGTCGTCCGCGTGACGAGGTCGAGGTCCCGCCGGTCCTGGGTCGTGTCGGTGGGACGTGAGAGCCTCCCGGGATGGTGACGATCGAGGATGTTCGAGCCCTCGCCTCGACCCTCCCACGGAGCGATGAAGTGCTCGTCCGCGACCGCGTGAAGTTCCGCGTCGGTCGGATCGTCTTCCTGGCGTTCTCCCGCGACGAGACGGAGATGGGCTTCGGGTTCCCGAAAGAGGAACGCGAAGCGTTGGTGGCCGCCGAACCGGAGAAGTTCTTCCTGCCACGGCCGTCGGACATGCGATACCACTGGGTCGAGGTACGGCTGGAGGCGATCGATCTCACCGAGATGCGCGAGCTCGTCCTGGACGCGTGGCGGATGGTCGTGCCGAAGAAGGTGGCCGCCGAGTACGACCGTGGCGTCCCCCCGTGATCCTGGTCACCGGAGCGAGCGGGAACGTCGGACGACACGTCGTGTCCGGCCTGGTCGCCGAGGGCGCCGACGTTCGTGCGCTCACGCGCGATCCCGCATCAGCGCCATGGCCCGAGGGCATCGAGGTCGCCCGCGGGAACCTGTCGGTCGCGTCGACGCTGGACGCGGTGCTGGACGGCGTCGACGTCGTGTTCCTGCTGTGGCATCAGGCGAGCGCCGAGCACCCCGACGCCGCCATCGATGCGCTCGCGCGCCACGCGCACCGCGTCGTCTACGTCTCGTCGTTGACCGTGGACGACGATCTGGAGGAGCAGACACATCCGATGACGGTCATCCACGCCGACATCGAGCGGTCGATCCGTGGATCCGGGCTCGCGTGGACGTTCCTGCGGGCGGGGAGGTTCGCGACCAACTCGCTGGCGTGGGCTCCCCAGATCCGGGCCGGTGACGTCGTTCGACTGCCGAACGCAGCGGCCGTTCGCTCCCCCATCGATCCGCGTGACGTCGGCGCCGTCGCGGTGCGGACGCTCCTCGATGACGGCCATGCCGGCGCGACGCACATCCTGAGCGGACCGGAGCGGCTGACCGAGGGGACGATGGTGCAGGTGATCGGCGAAGTCATCGGGCGGACGATCCACGTCGAGGAGGTCCCCGCAGGAACGGCGAGGCAGGAGCTCCTCGACGGTGGAGCCTCGCCCGAACTCGCCGACGCCGCGCTGACGTACTGGTCGAAGCTCATCGCCGAACCGGAGCCCGTCACGCGAACGGTTCAGGAGATCACCGGGTCAGGGGCGCGCACGTTCCGCGATTGGGCGACGGATCACGCCGACGACTTCAGGTGAGTTCGACCCGGAGTGCGTCGCGACGTCGTATCCATCTCGGTAGGCTGAGCGTTCGGGAGGAGCGAGATGCGCACCTCGATCGCACGAGTGGCGGCAGGCACCCTGGTCGTCCTGGCCGCCTGCACGGGCGCACCGGCGTCCACCTCTCCGTCCGTGGGGACGCCCGGCGGCTCGACATCCGCTCCGCCGGGGATCGCGAGGCTCGCGGACGGGCAGCCTCTCCCTCCGGGATGCCCCACCGGAGCCGCCGCTCGCGACGAAACCGTGGCGTTCGTCGCGGACGGCAACGCGTGGGTCCTCGACCCGGCGAACGGCGACATCAGCTGCCTCTTCCCGGCGCCGTCCCCGGGACCGTTCACGTGGAACCCCCGAGGTGATCGTGCGCTGCTGAACGATCTCGAGATCCGGTCGATCCGCGGTGTGCAGCTGCGAGCCGCCTCGCCGGCCGCAGCCGGCGTCACGTCGTGGGGTCATCCGATCGGCAAGGCCGTCGTCTACATCTCCCCGAGTGGTACGCGGCTCCGCAAGATCTACCCGGGGACACAGCGTCGCGACGACATCACGCCGATCGCCCACGTTCACTACCTGAACGTCATCTACCACCCGTCCGGTCTGGCCATCGCCTTCGTGGTCGACACGGGCGACGGCGAGGAGATCTGGCTCTCGTCCAACGTCGGTGAGGATCCCGTGCGGCTCGTGTTCGCGGTCGGCGGAACCACGTTCGGGGCGCTCGACTTCACGGCAGACGGGACCACGTTGCTCTACGCGGCCGTGCATGGAGACGACGCACCGATCCTGCACGCGATCGACCTGACGGACCCCACGATCAACCAGGGTCTGTGGCACGGGGACGTCGGTGATCGCATCACCGCGATCGCCTCCCAACCCGAGCAGGACGGCGACCTGATCGCGCTGACGGTCGGGGCGACGTGCGAAGACTCACGGGCCATGATCTTCCGGCGCGGTGAGCAACCGCAACCGCTCACGGACGCTCCCTCCAAGATCGTCGGCTGGCTCGACGGCGAGACCGTGCTGGTGGCGACCGACGGATGCGACGGGCCGTCGAACCTCGTCGCGATCGATAGCGGGCAGGCCGCAACGGTCCCGCTCGTGACCGGGGTCGAGATCGCGGCGGCACGAACGCCGTTCTCTGACGTCGTCCCGCCTCTCCCGGCAGGGATCGAGGAGGCGGTCGGCGGCGGTGTCGGGTGATGAGGTGGAGGGCGGCCGGTCGGCCGCCGAGCAGCACCGAGGCGACCCGCTGGTTCCGGGTTCCGGGTCAACCGGGCGAGCGGAGGAACCGGTCGAACCAGGCTTGCGTTCGCATGATCGCGTCGAGCGCGTGGGCTCGTTCGAGCGGGACGTGGCCCTCTCGCGGATAGACGACCAGCTCCGTTTCGGCACCCGCTTCGGCGATCGCGCGGTAGAGCTCTTCCCCTTGGCCGGTCGGTGTGCAGCGATCCTCCGCACCTTGGATCACGAGCGTCGGCGTGGTGCACCGGTGAGCGTGCGTCACCGGCGAGCGGTCCACGTATTGACTGGCGGGATCGTTCCAGTCGCCCTTCAGGATCATCACGTCGTACATCCAGATGTCCGACGTGAGGTGGAACGACACGTTGTTCGACACGACCGACATCGCGACCGCGGCGCCGAAGCGATCCGTCTGTCCCACCGCCCATCCGGCCATGAACCCGCCGTACGACAGGCCCGCGATACCCAGCCGATCGGGATCGGCCACGCCCTCTGCGATGCACGCGTCGATGCCGGACATCACGTCCTGGAAGTCGACCCCACCGGAGTCGCCGATCACCTCCTGCGCGAACCCGTGACCACGTCCGATGCTGCCGCGCGGGTTGGGCAACAGGCACGCGTACCCCGCCGAGGCGAGCAGGACGGCGTTCGGCTCGGAATCCGAGAAGAACGCGCCCCAGTTCCACGTGGGACCACCGTGCACACAGGCGATCAGCGGCAGCGGTCCCTCGACGCCAGGCGGCGTCATCAACAGGCCCTGGATCTCCATGCCGTCCGGCGCGTTCCACCTGATCGTCCTCACGTCGGGGAACGTCACGCCGGCCACGATGTCGTCGTTGAATGACGTGAACCGCTGCCACGAGGCGCTCCGATGGTCGAACCGTGCCAGCTCCGGCGCCTGTCCGTGCGCCTGGTGCGTGGTCCACACGACCGTGGCGTCGTCGTGCAGAGCGCACACCGGCGTCGTCACCTCGTCGCCGATGAACGCGTCGCCGCGCCAGCGTTCGTCGTGGCGGCCGTCCAGCCACATCCGGCCGCACGCCGTGCCGGTACCGTCGCATCGCGCGTACCAGAGGGACTCGTCGTCGATCCACTCGGCGATGCCGACCGTCTCCAGGCCGGGCCACGGATCCGACGTCGTTCCGTCAACCAGGTCGACCACCATCACGCTGCCACTGAGCAGACCGTGGTCGCTCGCGTAGCCCTCCGTCACCGCGGCCCGGCGTCCATCGGGCGACAGCGAGAGCCACTCGATCTGCCACGTGGGCTCGTACAGCGTGCGGGCCGTGCGCTGGTCCAGGTCGAGCCGGGCCACGTGCGCGCGGTACCAACCGGACCCTCCGGTCGGCTCCGTCGACACGATCGCCACGCAGAGGTCGCCGCCGTCCCAGTCGAACTCCCACACGTCCGTCTCGGGCGGGCCGACCTCCGCGCTCCGGCCGGACGACACGTCGAGCATGAACAACCGGCGCCGTGCCAGGCCGGGCTGCACGATCGCGGGATCGGCCGCCGGCTCCGCGCCGGTCACGGCTCGGGCGCTCCAATCGAGCCCGTAACAGCCGGGGTCGGCGACGAGGACCAGGAGCCGTGCCCCATCGTTCGACCACGCGAGTGATTCGGCGGAACCCAGGAACGAACCCACGTGCACCGGGTCGGCGCCCGGGATCATCGTGTACGGCAGCTGATGCCCCGGCGTGATGCGATCCGACAGGAACGCCAGGCGGACGCCATCGGGCGCCCAGACCGGCGTTCGATCGCTCCACGTCCCATCCGTCATCCGCACGGGATCGTCGCCGTCGACATCCACCAGGTAGAGATCGCTGGGCACGAACGACCCGATGTCGGCTACCGTCGCGTGCAAGGCGAACGCGACGCGCGATCCGTCGGGAGCGAACCCGAGTTCCGCAGGCGTCCGGACGTCCAGCAGCCGCTCCGCGGTCGGTGCGTGGTCTCCCGGGTCACCGGTCATCGAACACCGATCTCGTCGAGGTGACGGAGCAGGTCCGCCGGCTCTTCATACACGCGATACGCGCCCGCTCGCTCCAGCTCCTCCTGGCCGTACCCGCCGGACAGCAAGCCGACCCCCAGCGCTCCCGCGCGTCGCGCCGCGAGCAGGTCCCACACGCTGTCGCCGACCACGACCGAGTGCGAGATGTCCACGTCGAGCGCCGCGGCGGCGGCCAGGAACAGATCGGGGTCAGGCTTCGCATGCATGACTTGATCCCGCGTGATCACCGGCGTGGTCGCCGGGATGCCGAGACCTTCCATCGTGGGACCTGCACTCTCGATGTAGCCGCTGGTCGCGATCGCCCACGGGACCTCGAGACGCGTGAGGTGCTCGAGGAGTTCACGGGCTCCGGGCAATGGACGCACACGATCAGCTCGGCTGGCGTACGCCTCGCCGTGAAGTGCCCGCAGCCGGTCGGCCTCCTCCGGCGTCACCGCGCGCCCCGTCTCGCGCAGGAGGGCATTCGCGAAGAGCCCGCCACTCATCCCGATCTTGCGATGGATGCGCCAGACGGCGAGCTCGATGCCTGTCTGATCCAGCGCGTCCTGCCACGCGAGCACGTGCTGGTACACGCTGTCGACGAGCGTCCCATCGAGATCGAACAAGAATGCCGGCCCAGCGACCATGACTTCCTCCACCTTCGAGCTCCGACGGGATGCCGCCACGACCGGCGTATCGTAGACGTCATCTGGTCGAGGCTATGAGGCCGAAGGAGGCATGATGGCGAGCGCCAGTGGCACGTTCGAGGTCACCCCCGGTGGTGAGGACACGCTCCACGAGATCGACGGCGGTCCCAGGCTCACGCACGCGACCGGGACCCAGCGGTTCACCGGCGATCTGCAGGCGGAGGGAGCGGTCGACTGGCTGATGTGCTACCTGCCGGACCGGTCCGCGACGTTCGTGGGCCTCCAACGGATCGACGGGTCGATCGACGGGCGATCCGGCACGTTCGTGATGCATGCCGACGGGAGCCACGACGGCACGGGGTCCGACGGGACGTGGACAGTGGTTCCCGGCTCGGGGACCGGCGGTCTGGTCGGGATCGCCGGTGAGGGATCGTTCCATGCGGCCGGCGGACCAACCGTCACGTACGTCCTCGAGTTTCGGTTCGACTGAGCCTCAACCGAGGTCGAACGTGCTCTGCTCGGCCACGCCTAGATCGGTCGGATGCGACCGTTCACGCCGCGACGACGTGACGATCCTTCCGCGGACGCCCGCCGGTGTTCACGATGTACTTCTTCGGCGGCTCGTGGATCCAGCATCGCTCGGATCGGTTGTAGATCGAGAGCACGGTGCTGCATCCGTCGTGGCCACACGTTCGATCGTCCGCGTACGTCCGGGCGGGACCTCGCCCACGACCGGGCGCGACGCCGCGGATCGGAAGGCCTTGCTCGTGTCGCTGTGCCATCGCTTGCGTACCTCCGTTCCCTCGAGCATCGAACGGCCTGGGGCTACCCGTCGTCCAAGCGGGTCAAACGTGACCCACACACGTTTTCCACCTTCATCCCACGGGTACGACACCTCCCAACCGAAGGAGCGCCCACGATGGCCGGCAGCCTCGAACACCACTTCGAACGATTCGCCTCCCGGGTCTCCAGGTGGGCGGGCCACTCGTTGGCGTTCTTCGCGGCGATGGTGATCGTCGTCGGATGGGCGGTCTCGGGTCCGATCTTCGGCTTCTCCGACACGTGGCAGCTGGTGATCAACACCGGCACCACCGTGTTGACGTTCCTGATGGTCTTCCTGATCCAGAACACGATGAACAGAGACTCGGCCGCCCTGCACCTCAAGCTCGACGAGCTGATCAGCGTCACTTCCCAGGCGCGTGACGCGCTGATCGGCGCCGAGCGACTCGACGAGGATCAGATCCACGCGCTCGAGAACGACGTCCGGACCGACGTGTGAGTCGATCGGCATCCGGGAGCGACGGGGAGAACCAGAGGGAACGGTTGGACCGCGAGCTCATCGAGCTGTTGAACGAGCTGCGCGTCGTGCTCACCGGGGTGCAGGTCCTCTTCGCGTTCCTGTTGATCTTGCCGTTCACCGATCGCTTCCACGAACTCGTTCCGACGCAGCAGCTGATGTTCGCGGTGGCCTTCACCGTGACGGCGACGGCGAGCGTGCTCCTGATGGCTCCGACGGCGTATCACCGCATCCGTTTCCGTCAGCAGGACAAGGAACGGATGTTGCGTTGGGCCAATCGCTTCACGATCACCGGCGTCGGTCTCCTGGCGATCGCCATCGGCACGATCGTGCTGCTCGTCATCGACGTCATCTACGAGCTCCGCGCGGCCGCCGCCGTCGCGGGAGCGGTGACGGCCCTGATCGCGTGGGCGTGGTTCGCGCTGCCGCTCTCCCGACGGGTCGCGGACGACCGGTCCGACTAGGTCGGGCGTGTAGGTGTGAGGCGCCGCGGGTATCGATCCGGCGGGGTCGCATCAGCGAGGAGGACGACATGCCGCAGAAGGCGTGGAACCAGAAGCGTGAGCGACAGTACGAGCACATCAAGGAGAGCCTCGAAGAACGAGGGACGTCGGAGGACGAGTCGGAAGAGATCGCGGCGCGGACCGTGAACAAGGCGCGAGCTCGCGCCGGCGAGAGCACGACGGCCAGTCGGTCGTCGCTCGACGACATCTCCTCGTCGCGACGGGGAGGACTGAGGTCGCACACGGGACCGGGTGGGCGGACCTACCGACAGCTGTACAACGAAGCGAAAGAGGCGGGGATCAAGGGGCGTTCCACGATGAACAAGTCGCAGCTCGAGCGCGCGCTCTCGCGTCACTGAGCCGGCGGATCTAGTTCGTTCCCGGCGCTTCCTCCGCGGCCGCCGGCCGATCGTCTTCGATCGGAGCGACCGTTTCGTCAGACGTGCGGCGCTCGACCGTCAGGGCATCCTGATCCGCCGTCGACAGGCGCGGCCCCACGACCGTGTGCCCGCAGGAATACGTCTCGATCTGACGACTGTCCGCGTCCTGCGCGCCGTCGGCCTCCGCGTTCGCGTCGAGGTCGAACGAGACGTCGACCAACGTGCCCTCACCACATGTGGGGCATCGCCCCGACGTGTCGTCCGTCATCACGAAGTCCATTGTCCCACCGTCGGAATCGTCGCACGCGCGCGAAGACCGACGAACCGTCCGACCGTGGAACGACCCTCAACGACGGCTGAGGGTCGGCTCAGGCGACCTCGTCGTGGACCCGGACCAACAGGTCGGTGGTCTCCTCCACGCCCGCGTCGAATCGGAAGACGACGCCGAAGCTCCCGTCGTCACGCCACATGCACGCGGCGGCCTGGATCTGCCCCGCCGCCACGGGCACGCACCGGTATTCCAGCCCGTCGCGCTCGCCGCTCGTGATCGCGCTCGTTCCCACGCTTGCGCCACCCGACGTCATGCCACCGACGAACTCGTTGAAGATGTCGTCGGTGTTCTCGTCCGAGCGTCCATCGATCAGCAACACGAAGAACGTGGGCAGGGCACCTGTCCCGTACGCAGCGGCCGCGACACCCAGGTCGTAGCGCTCGCCGTAATCGGTCATCTCCTTCTCGAAATCCTTCGCATCCTGCGTCGTCATCCGAGGGGTTCCCGCAAGCGTCTCCGGGAGCGAAGGACCACCGCTCAACATGGACCGCACCCCGAACGACACGACGAGCGCAACCAGGGCGCCGACACCGAACCGCACGATCGAGGAAGATCCGCCCGACGTCGTCGGCGCTGGGATCGTGGGAGGGCTCGGCATCGGCGGGACACCGACGCGAGCAGGCGGCCGGGCGAGCGCTGCGTCGCTGCCGCGCGTCGGTGCCGACGCTACTGACGAGAAGCTCGCGTAGCAGCGCCAGCAGAAGGCAGCACCTTTCGGGTTCTCTCCACCGCACGAGTGGCAGGTCACGCGCTCTTCGGTCTGCATCACCATCTCCACGACCTGAGATCTTCCTGAACACCATCGGTCGACACGCCCCGGCGCTGAAGCTTCCCGGTGCGGATAGACTCGCCGCATGTCACGGCAACACGAAGGTGAAGCTCGGGACCCTGACAGCCACGACGCGGCCGGACGTGGCGGCGGATCGAACGGGATCGGCATCGCCGTTGCGGGCATCGCGGTTGCGTTCTTCGCAACCTTGCCGTTCATCCTGGTCGCGATGCTGTATCTCTTCGTGACGATCTACGCGATCGTGCGCGCCATCGGTCCCGGAGCCGGTGCGAACCCCGTGCCGATCGTGATGGGCTTCGTCCTGATCACGACCACGCTCATCGTCGTGTTCGCCGTAGCGATCCATCTCGTCGGGCGAGCGATCACTCCATCGAAACGATCGCGCACGACCGACTGATCACGTCCGCGACTCCGCGTTCTTGTGTGTACCGACCGGTGCGTTTGCACCGTCAGCGGCCGGTAGGTAGGCTCCCTAGGCATGACCAACCTTCGACGGTTGGTGCGTGTGGCGGCGATTCCCCTCATCTTGGCCCTCACACTCACCATTCCCGCCCAGGCCGCGAACGCGAGTGGTCGAGCCCAGCGGTTCCAGAACGAGATGCTGCGCTTGGTGAATCAGACGCGCGGTGCGCACGGGTTGCACACCGTTTCCCTCAACCGCCATCTTTCCCGAGAAGCATGGCGACACAGCATCGCGATGGGTCAGTCGCTTCGTCCTGTTCCACACCTCGAACCTCTGGGACCTCGTCCGCCCGTACGACGCGCGCACCTGGGGTGAGAACATCGCGTACGCAGACACGCTCCGCCGTGTGGAGCAGCTGTGGATGCAGAGCTACCACCACCGGGTCAACCTGCTGAACCCGTCGTTCCGCTCGGCGGGGATCGGGGTGGCACGGGCCAAAGGCTGGCTCTGGGTCACGCTCCAGCTCTACGGCTAGCAGTTCTGCCGGCGCCTGGGCCACCGAGCCCTCCAGGCAGTAGTCTCCGTGCGAGATGACCACCCCTCGAACCCGCTCGCGTCTGGCGGCGAGCCTGGTGTTGTTCGCGCTGTTGAGCGTGGCCGTCGTCGCGCCGTCGGTCCACGCGGGCCCACGGCGCGACCCGGAGCCGACGTCCGACGAGCTGGGCACGCGCATGCTCGCGCTGGTGAACCGCTCTCGCGCGGCGCACGGGCTCCCGACGCTGCGCCTGAACGAACGCCTGACTCGGGAAGCGCTGCGTCACTCGAAGCGCATGGCGCATGACGGTGCGATCACGCACACGCCCAACCTCGCCGACCTGGTGCGGAGCGTCGGCGGATCGGTGTTCGGCGAAGATCTGGGGAAAGGTCGTGGGCTTGTCGGCATCCGAGATGCATGGATGCGCCGCGCGGACACGCGACGGATCATGTTGGATCCGCGGTTCCACCACGTGGGCCTGGGCGTGGTCCACGCCGATGGCTTCTACTGGATCACGCTGCAAGTCTTCGACTGAGGTCGGCCGGACAGCGATCTACCCGAGCAGCGTTCGCACCTGTCGCAGGGCAACCGTGAACTGCGCGAGATCTGTCACACCCTCCACGGATAGGTTGCGGATGAAGCGCTGCAAGCGATCTTCCGCCTCGGCCCGCCGGGTGAAGAACGCCGCGACGGCTTCGTCGACGATCAGATCGGGCACTTCGGCGATCACCTTCTCCACCAGCTGACGCCGCACGAGGAACAGGTCGTCCTCCATGGACTGAGCCGCCCACCGCTGCCAGTGCGTTCCGACGGGCAGCGATTCCAGTCGGTGCTCGAGCCAGTCCAGACCGACACGCTCGCCCACCACGAAGAACGCGCGTGCGACCTGAAGCACCTCCCAGCTCGTCGCGTGCGACACGGCGATGATGTCGGGACCGTGGACCAACTCGCCCTGGAACGCGTGCCGTCGCGCGATCTCTTCGGGCACGCCTCCGGCGATCAACCGCCGCACCTCGAGCTCGTGCTCCTCCCGCCACGGCTCGGGGCCGATCTGCCAGATCAACGACGACAGCTCGGCGAACGACGCTCGCTGGTCTTCGATCGCTTCGGATAGCCGCTCGCCGTGCGTCTGCACGAGGTACCAACGCGACGCGGTCTCGACCAGGTAATCGACACCGCGCATCAACTGGGCTTGCACGTGCGGGTCGATGACGCCGTCCAGCGCCTCGATCGCCTCCCAGCGCTCGACGGCACCGGTGACGTCGCGAGCGATCCGATACGCGCGCACGACATCGGCGGGGTGCGAGCCGGTCTCCGACACCATCCGCGACACGAACGTGATGCCGGCGGAATTCACGACGTCGTTGGACACGATCGTCGCGATCAGCTCTCGCTTCAACGGATGCTCGCCGATCAGATGACCGAACCGCTCCACGATCGCCGGCGGGAAGTACCGACGGAGGTCGTACTGCTCGAGGTACTCGGAGTCCGGAAGGTCCGACCCGATGAGCTCCGCAGCGATCGATCGCTTCGCGTAGGCCAGCAGCACCGCGAGCTCGGGACGCACCATCCCATGACCGTTCGCGCGCCGCTCCATCATCTCCTCGGAACCGGGTAGGAACTCGACCTCCCGATCGAGCTCGCTGTCCGCGACGAGCTGCTGCATCAGATCCTCGTACGCGTCGATGCGCTCCACGGAGAAGTCGAGCTCCTGCGAGAGGATCTGCGCCTGCAGGTAGTTGTCGTACAGGACGTGCTCGACGACGTCGGGGGCGCACGATTGGAGCAGCTCGTTGCGCTCCGCCGACGTGAGTTCGTTCCGCGCCATGGCGAGCCCCAGCAGGATCTTCCAGTTGACTTCGTGGTCGGACGTGTCGACGCCCGCCGAGTTGTCGATGAAGTCGGTGTTGATCCGTCCGCCGCCGAGCGCGTACTCGATCCTGCCGAGTTGCGTGCACCCCAGGTTGCCACCCTCGCCGACGACCCGAGCGCGGATGTCGCTCCCGTTGATCCGTACCGAGTCGTTCGCGCGGTCGCCCACGTCCGAGTTCGTTTCCTTCGTCGATTTCACGTACGTGCCGATGCCGCCGTTCCACAACAGGTCGACGGGTGCCTTCAAGATGGCTTTGATCAGGTCGTTGGGTGTCATGTCCTGGGGCGCATCGTCGGGGATGCCGAGAACGGCGCGGACCTGAGGCGATGGGGTCACGCTCTTCGCTTTGCGATCGAACACCTCGCCCGTCGGGGACATCGTCGAGCGGTCGTAGTCGTTCCAGGACGAACCCGGGACGCCGAACAGCCTGCGGCGCTCCTGGAAACTCACGCTGGGATCGGGGTCGGGGTCGACGAACACGTGACGGTGGTCGAACGCGGCGACGAGCCGGATGAACGGCGAGAGGAGCATCCCGTTGCCGAACACATCGCCGGACATGTCGCCGACGCCGACGACCGTGAACGGCGTCGACATGATGTCGATCCCCAGTTCCCGGAAATGACGCTTCACCGACTCCCACGCCCCGCGAGCGGTGATCCCGAGGGCCTTGTGGTCGAACCCCGCACTCCCTCCGGACGCGAAGGCGTCGCCGAGCCAATAGCCGTACTCCTCGGCCACGCCGTTCGCCGTGTCGGAGAACGTCGCGGTCCCCTTGTCGGCGGCCACGACCAGGTAGGAGTCGTCGTCGTCGAGGACCCGGACCCGCTCCGGATGGACCACGACGCCGTGCTCGAGGTTGTCCGTGATGTCGAGCAGGCCGCGCATGAACGTCACGTACTGCTTGATGACCTCCGCCTTCAGCAGGTCGGGCGTGGGCACGGTCCGCTTCAGGATGAAGCCGCCCTTCGAGCCGTCGGGGACGATGACGGCGTTCTTGACCATCTGCGCCTTCATCAGACCGAGGACCTCGGTGCGGTAGTCCTCTCGACGGTCGGACCAGCGGATGCCGCCGCGCGCCACCATGCCGCCGCGCAGATGGATCGCCTCCATCTCCGTCGAGTACACGAACACCTCGTACAGCGGGAACGGTTTGGGCATCTCGGGAACCGCTTCGGAGCGAAGCTTGAACGACAACGACTCCCGGGTCGCACGGTAGGCGTTGGTCCGGAGGCTGGCCTGGATCGTCCCGAGCATGTGTCGCAGGATCTGATCCTGGTCCAGCGAGACCACCTGTCGCAGGTCATGCAGGATGTCCTTGCGGATCGCCTCCATGTCGTCTTCCGACGCCGCCCGGTCCGGGTCGAAGCGCGTCTCGAAGTAGGTGACGAGCTTCGATGCGATGACCGGATTCTCCGCGAGCGTGTCGTTGCGGTACTCCTCCGTGAAGCGCGTGGAGATCCGCTGGCGATACTTCCGATAGGCACGGAGGATGCCGACCTGCTCCCACGTGAGCCCGCCGGTCACCACCAGCCTGTTCAGCGAGTCGGATTCGGCCTGGCCGCGCCAGATCGCGACGATCGTGTCCTCGACGCGCGCCGACGCATGTTCGAGGTCGAGTACGGCGCCGCGCGAGTCCAGGACCCCGAAGTCATGGACGTAGATCTTCCCCTCGCCGAGCAATCCGGTCGGAACCTCCTCGACCACGCGGAGCCCGAGCGCCTCGAGGATCGGCATGAACGCCGAGAGGTCCACCTTCCCATTGGTCTTGTAGAGCTTGACGCGTGTCAGACGCTCCCCCGTCGACTCGTTGCCGAGCCCGACGACGAACCCTTCGTCGTTCTGCTCCATCTCGTCGAGCTTGAGGACGTCGTCGACGATCAATGGCCAATCGCGGTTGGACTTGTAGTACTCGGGGAATCGGGCCGCGTACCTGTCGGCGAGCGCGGAACCGCGGTCGGGGCCGACCCGTGCCACCAGCGCGTCCCGCAGATCGTCGTCCCAGGTGCGCGCGAGCCGTTCGACCTCCTCTTCGAGCTCTTCGTACGGCACCTCCGGGATCTGCACACCGGGATCGACGTGCACGGTGAAGAAGATGCGCGCGTTCTCCGTCTCGCCGAGTGACAGGTGGTAGTCGACCGTCGAACCGTGGAACCGTTCCTTGAACAGGTTCTGGAGGCTCTTGCGCAGCCCCGCGTTGAACCTGTCCCGAGGGAGCGCCACGACGACCGAGATGCTTCTGCCGTAGAGATCGCGGCGCACCAGCACGCGGATACCGCCGTGTCGCTCCAGCTGCAGCAGCCCGCCGATCAGTCGACGGAGCTCACCCGCGGAGGCCTGGAACAGCTCGTCCTTCGGGAACGACTCGAACAGCGTCGTGGCGGCCTTGTAATCATGCGATCCCGGGATCAGATCCTCCGCCGTGAGCACCTGCTCGAGCTTGTGGTGCAGGAGCGGCGTTTTCGCTGCCGGCTCCATGTACGCCTTCGACGTGAAGAGCCCGATCATGCGCGCCTCTCCGACGATCTCGCCGTCGGGGTTCACGTGCCGCACGCCGATGTAGTCCATCCGTGCGCGCCGATGGACCGTCGAGTACGCGTTGGTCTTCGAGAACACCAAGAGGTCGCCGTCCTCGATGCGCCGGCGCAGGCTGGGATCAAGCGAATCGAGCAGCGTCGTATCGGCGAACGTCGAGCGCCCGACATCGGAGAGGATGCCGAGACCGCTCCCGGGCGCTGCGCGGATCGCACGTCCGTCGGGCGTGTCGACGAGCTCGTACTCGCGGTAGCCAAGGAAGACGAAGTTCAGCTGGAGGAGCCAGTCGAGGAAGTCGACCGTCTCGCCGACCTCCTGGGGGGAGTACCGCACGGCGGCCTGACGTGCCAGCTCCAGCATGTGGTGCGCGCGATCCTGCATCGGCTCGAAATCGCGCACCACCAGACGGACGTCACGCAGGATGGTCCTGACACGGTCCTCCAGATCGGCCCTGGATGCGTCGGTCAGCCGACGATCCAGCTCGAAGTGCATGACGGACTCGCGGTGCGAGGCGTCCCGGGCAGAAGACACTCGCTCCAAACGCCCTTCCTCGTCGCGCGACGTGCCCATGACCGGGTGCAGGATCCGGCGGACCACCAGGTTCCGTGCGGTGAGCTCCTCGGTGACGGAGTCGACCAGGAACGGCGAGTCGTCGACGTTGGTCTCGAGGATCGTGCCCGTAGACGTGAACCCGTCGTCGGCGACCTCCGCGTTGAACGCTCGCACCACCCAGGGCTGCAGCCGCCGTCCGTCGACGAACTCGAACGTCGAGCAGACGAGCCCGTAGAGCTCCTCCGCCGGAGCCGCGATGATCTCCTCGTCGGCGAGGCGCCGCAGGAAGGACTTCGCGAACGCGGCAACGGTCTCCCGTCGCTCGACGGGGACACGCTCATCGATCAACGCGAGGAGTGGCCCGAGTGCCGAACGGGGCTCTGCGCTGGATGCGGCGGCGGCGGGCCGGTCGCCCGCTTGCGAGATCTGGCTACTGCTCGTTCGCTCCACCGTGTCCGACACGTGGCCTCTCGGGTGAGGTTCTGGCCTCGGGCCGTCATTGTGACAGACGCCGGACACCGCCGATACGCACATCGCCAGCGTCGCTGTTCCCCGCCGCGAAAGTCGGGTCCAACGGCCTCCGCCGTTCGGAAGTGGGCTCGGGACCTTCGCCCGTCGCCCGGCGAAGACCCCCCAAGTAGGCTGCTCGAGGGACGATGGGTGAACAACGCGTGCGCGTCATGGTGGGAGAAGGGCAGACCACACGGAAGGGTCTGCTCCGCTTCGTGTTGGAGAACGAGGGCTACGACGTGGTGGCCGAAGCGACGTCCACGCTGGAGCTCGCGCAGCGGTTGGTGATCCACCGCCCCGACGTGGTCGTGGTGGACGACGGGATCGACGCGAGCGCCGTCGGCATGATGCGAGAGGTCCTCCCCTCGGCGAAAGTCATCCTGGTGTGGCCCCGGGGCGTGACCGCGGTCGGAGCCGATGCGCGGCTGGAGCCGTCGGAGGTCATGACCTCGCTCGGAAGCACGGTCGCCCGGCTCATGGGCCGCGGGCCCGTGATCGCCCCGCCCAAACCTCGGTTCTCACCGCCGGACGTGATCGTGGTCCCCGAACCGGAGTCCGAGGAGCCCGAGGAGCCGGTCGTGCTCGAGGAGCCGGCGATGGCCGCCGCGCCCGGCGCCCCGGCGACGCCCGATCTGCCGGTGATCGATGCGCCGCCCGCGCACGTGGTGGAGGAGGCCACGGTCGTCGAGAGGCTCGTCGAGGAACCAACGCCGTCGCAGTCCACACGAACCACGGCGACGCCTGAACCGTTGTCCAACCTCCTGCTGCGACCAGCTGATCTCGCCTCGCCCGCGTGGACGTACGCCGCGCCCGGAGCGACGACGGTCCCGGCGGACCACCGGCGGCGGCGCGTGGCCGTGATCGTCCTCGCGGTCGTGGCCGGCCTGCTCGCGATCGCCTTGGTCGCCGCGCTGGTCAACAACACCGGCCCCGTCCCCACACGGATCGTGGCCGGAAGCGTCGGTGACTATCAGTTGCCGGGCTCGGGCGGAACGGACATCACCACCGATCAGCCCGGGACGTATGAGGGGATCATCCACGTCCGCGCCGACGGCTCGATCCACCTGCGTGCGTCGGGGGACATCCGCCTGCGCATCGACGGTCTCTCGCACATCGTGGCGGTCGGCGACGTGAAGGTCACGGGCGACGGTGTGGTCAACAACGTGTCGGCGGCGAAGGTTCGGGTGCGCGGGAACGGCACCATCCGGGTCACGGTCCGCGGTGGCAGCATCCGCTTGCGTCTGCAGGGGACGGTGACCGCCCAGGGTGAAGGCACCGTCCGCATCGGCGGCGAAGGACGATTCCTGATCACCCATCGGCCGGTGTGACCGTGACGACCGCGGCATCGGCGTGAACGGCGACCAGACCGGACGGAGTAGGCTCCGGATGTGGAGCGAGACATGACCCCCGAGGTTCCGCGCATCGGTGTCGTGGTCGGCGAAGGGAACCGAGCGCGGAAGGGACTGTTGCGCTTCGTGTTGGAAGGGGAAGGGTTCCTGGTCCTCGCGGAAGCGTCCACTGCGGTCGAGCTCGTTCAGGCGCTCGCCGTGCATCGACCCGACGCCGTCGTTCTCGACGATGCGATCGGAAGCATCGCCGTCGTGTTGACACGCGAGATGCGTCCCGACGCCAAGGTCGTCCTGGTGTGGCCGTCGGACCTCACGCCGATCAACGGCGACGCGACGGTCGACCCGACGGAGGTCCTTCGCGAGCTGGGACCAGCCGTCGAGCACGCGTGTGGAGTGCCGGAGGAAGAACCGGCGTCGGCGACCGTTCGGTCGATGACGTCCCGCCCGAGGCCCGATCGTCACCCTCACCCGAGCGCCGGCATGGCCGACGTCTTGCCCGGTCCCGGGGTCGCGCGTCCACGAACGGTCGCCCACGACGAGGCGGTCATCGTTGATCATGAACCGGCGCCGATCCTGATCTTGCCGGTCACCCCCGTCGTCGAGCGCGATCGCCAGCCCTAGATTTGTCGATCCAGGATCAGACGTCGCCACTGCGCCGCGTGTACGTGCGTGCGCCCGTCCCCGCTGACCTCCACGCCTGGGCCGCGTACGGGTGGAGGTCCGAACCGGATGCAGCTCGGGCCGCGGCCGAGCACGAGGCGTTCCGCGCGGAGCTGGAGCGCGCAGGGGCCGTCGTCGAGGCGGGCTCGGCGCGCGCCGAGGACGATCCCGACGCGATCTACGCGTACGACCCGCTCCTCATGACGGACGACGGCGCCCTCCTGCTGCGTCCGGGGAAAACGGGACGCCGCGCAGAACCAGACGTCGTCGCGGAGGACCTCACCGCGCTCGGGATCGGGATCGTGGGCCGGATGGAAGCTCCGGGGACCGCAGAGGGTGGAGATCTCTTCTGGCTGGATCCTTCGACGCTCGTGGCCGGGCGCAGCTACCGGACCAACGATGACGGGATCACGCAGCTACGCGCATCGCTGGGTCCCTCGGTCGACGTGATCGTCTTCGACCTGCCGCATCTGCATGGGCCCGACGAGTGCCTCCACCTGATGTCGTTCATCTCACCGTTGGATGTGGATCTCGCCGTCGTCTATCTCCCGTTGGTTCCGGTGCGCTTGATGGACCTGCTCCGCGAGCGCGGCATCGATCTGGTGGAGGTACCGGACGAGGAGTTCGCGTCGATGGGGCCGAACGTGCTGGCGCTCGGCCCGCGGATCGCCCTCGCGCTCGACGGCAACCCCGAGACGCGACGGCGCCTGGAACGCGCAGGGGTCGACGTCCGAACGTACGTGGGCGACGAGATCTCCCGGAAGGGCGATGGCGGGCCGACCTGCCTGACCCGGCCGCTCGAACGCGGCTGACCGCCGCCTCGTCCGGTATCGTTCCACGCCATGGCCTGGCAGTGGTGGTTGCTCCTGCACCTCGCGGGCGTCCTGGCGTTCGTCGGGGCGCACGGCGTCTCGATGTTCGTGCTCTATCGGATCCGCGGTGAGCACGACCGCCAACGCATCGCCGAGCTGATCGCGTTCAGCGGGACCACGACACGGCCCATGTACATCGCCCTGGTGGTCCTGACGATCGGTGGGGTGGGAGCCGGGCTGACGCTCCATCTGTTCTCCCAATGGTGGCTCTGGATCTCGATCCTCATCCTGCTCACCACGATCGGTCTGATGACCGGACTCGCCGCCCCGTACTTCCGCCGGATCACGGCCGCCTGCGAGGTACGCCCGAGCGGCGTGCCGCGCGTCTCCGACGAGGAGCTGAGCGAACTGCTGCGATCGGGGGAGGCGCACGTGATCGCCGCCATCGGGGTCGTGGGATTGCTCGCGATCCTCTACCTGATGTTGTTCAAGCCCTTCTAGCGGACACGCGACCGCGGAACTACGCCGGGGGCAACGGCCGAGCCGCGGGTCCGTTCACCACTTCGCCGGTCGGGCCGAACCTCGAGCCGTGGCACGGACAGTCGAACGTGTGCTCCCCGGGGTTCCACTTCACGGTGCACCCCATGTGCGTGCATCGGGCGCTCATCACGTGCGCCTCGGCATCGTCGTCGACGTAGACCGCGAGCTTCTCTCCCGCGCGCTCCACGATGCCGCCCTCTCCGGCGCTGAGCTCGGAGACCACCTGCGTCACGGTCCGGGCGATCAACACGTCCCGGGTCGATCGCTCGCACACCTCCTGTGGGACGGAGCCCATCAGGAACCCTTTGGCGCCGACCATCCCTTTGTTCCCCACCACGATGAGGCCCGCGTCGACCTCGTCGGCCGCGGCCAGGATCTGCGTGACCGGATCGCCTTGGCGCAGGAGGACGTCCGTCTTCACCTCGCCGGCATAGGTGGCGATCGTGTCCTGCGTCACGAGCTCGCCCGTCTTGGGATGCCCCACGAACACGATGGTGACGGGTGCCTCCAACGTCTCGGCGAGCTCGAACCCCTTGCGCGCCGCACGATCGGCCGTGGAAGACCCATCCGTGGCGATCATCACTCGCCGGTACACCGGCTGATCCGATCCCACCGACGACGATCCCGAGACCAGGAGCACGTCGCGTGGTGAGCGCAGCGCCAACCGGTGTGCCACCTGCCCCAGCCCGTACTTCTTTCCGCGTCCGCCGGATACGACGACCAATCCCACGTCGTGCCCGTCGGCGAGCGCGATCAACGTGTCGGCCGGCACGCCCGCGCGGGCCTCTCCAGCGACCTTGCCCACGCCCGCCGCCTCCGCCTCCGCCACAGCCGCGGCCACGATCTGCTCCGCGTCGGTGGCACGCTCGAACGCGAACCCCACGATCAGCTGCGCCGACCCTGCTTTCGCGAGCGCGGACGCCACGGCTCCCGCCGCCTGCGCGGACGCCGAGCCGTCCGTCCCGAACAAGATCCGTTTGTACGCCATCGCCGCGCCCGCCTCCTGGTGAGGGCCGTCACGATACCCTGGGTTACCCATGAACGACCGTGTCGTCAACTTCGCCGCAGGACCGGCCACCCTCCCGTTGCCCGTCCTGGAGCAGGTCCAGCGCGACCTGGTGTCGCTGCCGGGGATCGGCGCTTCCCCGCTCGAGGTGTCGCACCGCAGCCCCTGGTTCGAGGACGTGATCGGAGAGGCCGAGGCCAACCTCCGATCCCTGCTCGCGATCCCGGACTCGCACCACATCGTGTTCTGCCAGGGCGGGGCATCCATGCAGTTCTCGATGGTGCCGATGAATCTCCTCCGGGGAGACGACCGCGCCGCCGCGTATGTGGTCACCGGATCGTGGAGCGCCAAGGCGGTGAAGGAAGCGGCGAAGGAGGGCTCGGCCCGCGTCGTGTGGTCCGGCGAAGCCGACGGGTTCGTCCGGATCCCTCGGAACGACGAGATCACGGCCGCGATCACGGGGGACCCCGCCTACCTCCACATCACATCGAACGAGACGATCCACGGTGTCGAGTTCCCGACCACGCCCGACCGTGCCTCCCAACGTGCCCTTGGTCTCCGATTCGTCGTCCGACTTCCTGTCGCGGCCGGTAGACATCGCCGGTCATGCGCTCCTGTACGCCGGCGCGCAGAAGAACGCAGGTCCCGCCGGGGTCACCGTCGCGATCATCCGCGATGACCTGCTCGCACGTATCCCGGACGGGTTGCCGACCGTCCTGGATTACCGCACGTACGTGGAACACGGCTCGATGTACAACACGCCACCGGTGTTCGCGATCTACGTGCTGATGCTCGTCACGCGCTGGCTGACGCACGAGGTGGGCGGGTTGGAGAAGCAGCTCGAGCACAACCGCGAGAAGGCGTCATTGGTGTACGACGCGATCGACGGCAGCGACGGCTTCTACCGGGGACATGCCGAGGCCAGCTCGCGGTCGCTGATGAACGTGACGTGGCGACTTCCCACAGAGGAGCTGGAGCGCCGGTTCGTGCAGGAAGCGGCCGCGGCCCACCTGGTGGAGCTGAAGGGGCATCGGAGCGTCGGCGGCATCCGCGCATCCCTCTACAACGCCATGTCGCTCGCCGGCGTGCAGGCGCTCGCGGACTTCATGTGGGCGTTCGCCGACGCCGAACGCACGCACGCCTGAGACCACCCCGTCCCGGCCCCGGCTGCCACCGCGCACGGTCAAGTCCGGCAGGAGTCACGCCGATGGGACTAGTCCATGACCGTCCCCATCACCGAAACCGGAGCCCGCACGAACGGGGCCGATGCTCACGCCCGACGACGGGAGGCCGACTTCCCCGTCGGCTCCCCCCTCGACGGCACACCACGGCGACGCCAGTCGGACGGCTGGCTCGACCGCTGGGTCGCCACCACCGCGGACCTCACGCGACTGAAGCACGAGCATCCGATGGTCGACGCCGTGATCGACGAGCAGGTCGGGCGCCGCATCCGCATCGGCGACCGTTGGCTCACCGACTGGGCGTCCTGCAACTACCTCGGGTTCGACCTGGACGAAGAGATCATCGCGGCCGTGCCGGAGTACCTGGCCGCGTGGGGCACGCACCCGAGCTGGTCCCGGCTCCTCGGGAGCCCGCGTCTCTACGAAGAGATCGAGGCGACGACGACCGCGCTCCTCGGCTGCGAGGACGTCTTGCTGCTCCCGACGATCACGCACATCCACATGTCGGTGCTCCCGGTGTTGGCCGCGGACGGCACCGTGTTCCTGGACGGCAGAGCTCACAAGACGATCTACGACGGCGCCATGGTCGCGGCGGGTCACGGCGCACGCGTCGTGCGCTTCCGCCACAACGACGTCGCCCACCTGGAAGAGCTCCTCGCCGCCAGTCACCCCGGGCAGGCTCGCGTGATCGCGATGGACGGCGTGAATTCGATGACCGGCAACGCGCCGGATCTCGCCGCATTCGCCCGCCTGGCGGAAGCACACGACGGTCTCCTGTACGTCGACGACGCGCACGGGTTCGGCGTCATCGGTGAACGATCCCCCGACGAGCTGTGCGATTACGGCACGTCGGGCAACAGCCTGCTCCGCCACCACGATCTGAGCTACGACAACGTCGTGCTGGTCGCGGGATTCTCGAAGGCCTATTCGTCGCTGCTGGCCTTCGTCGCCCTCCCGACCCGACTCAAGGACGCGCTGAAGGTGCTCGCCCCTCCGTACCTCTACTCCGGTCCGTCGCCGATCGCATCGCTCGCGACCACGATCGCCGGCCTGGAGGTCAACCGCACCCGGGGGGACATCGCTCGCTTCGCCATGTGGCAGCGGTCGCATCGCGTGCTCGACGCCTTGAAGGCCCTGGACATCGTCACCCCGAACGAGAGCGGGTTCCCGATCATCGAGATCCCGCTCGCCGACCACGACGAGATCGACGACGTCGGCCGCTACCTGTTCGACCAGGGCATCTACACGACCATGGCGGCCTACCCTCTGGTGCCGAAGGACGAGGTGGGCTTCCGCATCCAGGTCACGGCAGCCAACACCGACGAAGAGATCGACCACCTGATCGAGGTCCTCGGCTCGCTGCGCGACCGGTTCCAGCTCCATCAGGGGGCGTCCGCCACCGCCACGACCTCTGCCTAGGTATCACCTGGTCACGACGCTCGCGGAGCGTCGCCGTCGGGCTCCCCTATACCTAAGGTCCCCGCTCCCCGCGCCCGATACGGATTGAACGATGCGATCTCGCGCGTGGGCCATCTACCTGTCGATCGGCGGTGCCTTGCTGACCGCGTTCGTCTTCGTGCATCCGATCCGCGTCGGTCCCCTCTTCAACGTCATCGGGCTCTCGGCGTCGGTCGCGATCCTGATCGGCGCGAGGATGAACGAACCGCGACAGCGCTTGCCCTGGTACCTGGTGGCGACGGGCCAGGCGCTGTTCGTCGCCGGAGACGTCATCACATACAACTACGAGCGGTTCTTCGGCACCGCTCCACCGTTCCCCTCGATCGGTGATGTGCTCTACCTCAGCGTCTATCCGTTCCTGATCGCCGGGGTGCTGCTGCTGGTCCGACGGAGGAGCCCGGGCCGCGACCGCGCCAGCCTGATCGACTCCCTGATCATCGCCGTCGGCGTCGGCACGCTGTCGTGGGTGTTCCTGCTGGCCCCGTACGCGCACGACCAGTCTCTGACGCTCGTGGAGAAGCTGACCGCCATGGCGTATCCCATCATGGACCTGATCCTGTTCGGGGTGGCCGTGCGACTCGCGGTCGACCGAGGGAAGCGCCCCCCGGCCTTCTACCTGATGGTTGGGTCGATCGCCGTACTGTTCACGACCGACACGATCTACACACTGATCCTCCTGCACGGCTCGTACGACAACACCACCGGACTCCTCGAGCTCGGGTGGGGACTCTTCTACCTGTTGTGGGGCGCCGCCGCACTCCACCCGTCGATGGCGGACCTGGGCGAGCCGACCCCCGAGAGCGACCTGCAACACCCGCGCAGACGGCTGGCGGTGCTCGCGGGCGCCTCGTTGATCGCCCCGACCATCATCGTGATCCAGGCGATGCTCGGCGAGCAGGTCGACGTCCCTGTACTGGCGGGGTGCTCGGCGTTGCTGTTCGTCCTGGTGCTGGTGCGGTTGAACGGGCTCATGGTCGACGTCGGCGAGTACCGACGAACCGAGCGACAGATGCGCGAGGCGGAGGCCAAGTACCGATCGCTCGTCGAAGGCTTGCCCGCGGTCGTCTACATCGCCGAGTTCGGGAAAGACGCGGCGTGGACGTACATCAGCCCGAAGGTCGAATCGATCCTCGGGTTCACGCCGGACGAGTGGACGGGCCAGGCCGACCTGTGGCGTGAGCGGATCCTCCCGGAGGACCGGGAACTGGCCCTGGACGCGGAGAACCGGATCTTGAACGGCGAGCCCAGGATGCAGTGCGAGTACCGCATCATCGGCAAGAACGGCCGCGTGATCTGGATCCACGAGGAGGCGGAGGCGCTCTCGGACGACAGCGGCCGACCCGTCTACCTCCAGGGCGTGATGTACGACGTCACCGAGCAGAAGAACGCCGAGGCGCAGCTCGTGAAGGCCCTCGACACCGAGAAGGAGGCCGCCACCAGGCTCCGTTCGCTGCACGAGATGCAGAACTCGTTCCTCCAGGCCGTCTCGCACGACCTCCGCACGCCGCTCACCAGCATCCTCGGATGCGCCCTGACGCTCGAGGGGAGCTTGGACACCGGGCAGATCTCTCGCGAGGACGAGCACGACCTGGTGGGCCGCATCGCCACGAACGCTCGCAAGCTCCACAGGCTCCTGACCAACCTGCTGGACCTCGACCGGATGAGTCGCGGCATCGTGGCGCCCAACCGCAACGACGTCGACGTGACGCAGATCCTGTCCAGCGTCCTCGAGGAGAGCGCCACCGACACGCACCCGATCGAGCTCACGACCCGCGAGCGTGTGCACGCGTACATCGACGCGGCCCAGGTGGAGCGGATCGTCGAGAACCTGGTCGCGAACGCCATCAGATACACGCCGGCCGGCACGCCGATCTGGGTCCGCGCGATCGGCGAGAGCGAGGGTGTGCTGATCGTGGTGGAGGACGCCGGACCGGGCATCCCCGAGGAGCTCCGCGACTCGATCTTCGAGCCGTTCCGCCAGGGCAACGAGGTCGTCACGCACAACCCCGGCGTCGGCATCGGCCTCTCGCTCGTCACGCGCTTCGCCGAGCTGCACGGCGGACGGGCCTGGGTCGAGGATCGCGACGGCGGTGGCGCATCGTTCCGCGTGTACCTCCCGTTCGCGTCCGCGTCCGACGAGCCGCTCGAGGATCTGCAGCCCGACGGCACCCTCGTTCCGGCGACGACCACCCGGTCCGAAGCCGGCTAGACCGTTACGGCAGAGGAAACGAACATGCTCCCTGAAGTGTCTGAGCCCGATCCTGAGAACGCGTCCGACCTGAGCCGGCGGGCGTGGGAGCTGACGGATCTCGCGGACTACGCAGCGGCCGTCGAGGCCTCCGCCGGCGCCATCCGACTCGATCCCAACAGCGTGCTCGCGTACACGGTGCGGGGGTGGGCGCTCGAGGGTCTGGGTGAAGAGCATCTCGATGACGCTCGCTCGGCGTACGAGATGGCGCTCCAGCTGGACGCGACCGCACCGTGGCCGCGCACCGGGATCGCCGACCTGCTCCGACGGACGGGGAGCCGAGAGGAGGCCGATCGCCTGTATCGCGCCGTCGCCGACGACGTCGTGGACACCCCGGACACGCGACCCCGCAGCCTGGAGTTCCGGGGCTGGAGCCTCTACCGGCTCGGACGTCTCGACGAGGCGATCGCGGCGTTCCGGACATCGCTGACGCAGGCGCCCGGACGGATCTCGGTCCTGTTCGACCTGGCGCTGGCGCTGCTCGTCGCCGGGCGATCTGACGAGGCGACCGAGGCATACAGGTCCGCGATCGAGGCCGTGCGGGCCGCCGACGTGCGCCGACGGCCGGCTCCCCTCTCGGTCGCCTCGGAGGACCTGGACGACGCCATCTCATCCCGCCCCGACGTCGCCGCGCTCCCGGCGGCGGCGGCCATCCGCGACCGGTTGCGTCGCGAGCTCGGTGCGCTCATCGCGGACGGCGCGTCGACCACGGACCCGCCGGACCCGCCGGACCCGGCCTTCTGACGGAGAAGAACCCTCGGCCGGGGGAGGTCAAGCAGCCCATCGCGGGCTCCGATATCGGAACGATGGGGATGAAGACCGACCCGGGGGGGAACGGGGCGCCGTCACGCCGGCGGCCCGTCATCTTCGAACCGCTGAAGCACCGGGATTTCCGGCTGCTCTGGTCCGGCATGACCGTGTCCTTGATCGGCGACGGCATCTTCATCGTCACGCTGGCCTGGCAGGTCTACGAACTGTCCGACGCCCCCACCGCGCTCTCGCTCGTCGGCCTGGCGATGACGGTCCCCAACGTGCTGTTCCTGCTGATCGGGGGTGTCGTGAGCGACCGGTTCGATCGACGGCGCGTCCTCGTCGCCGCCGACCTGGTGCGAGGCCTGGGGGTGGGCGCGATGGGCCTGCTCTCGCTGTCGGGCGGACTCGAGCTGTGGCACCTGATGGTGCTCGCCGCCGTCTACGGCGGGGGAACCGCGTTCTTCGGTCCGGCGTTCGACGCGATCGTGCCCGACCTGGTCGCCACCGATCTGCTCATCCAGGCGAACGCGCTCGATCAGTTCGTGCGTCCCGCCGCGTGGCGGCTGGCGGGGCCGGCGATCGGCGGGGTCCTGGTGGCGTGGAGCACCGGCGGGGCGTTCCTGGTCGATGCCGCGACGTTCGCGGTCTCGATCGTGGCGCTGCTGCTCATGAGCCCACATCCCATCGACGCCCCGGAGGGAGAGCCGACATCGGCCCTCGCGGACGTGCGAGAGGGGTTCCGGTTCGTGCGCGAACGGGTGTGGTTGTGGGGCACGCTTGTCGCCGCGGCGTTCGCGTACCTGTTGTTCATCGGACCGCAGGAAGTACTGCTCCCTCTGCTCGTGAAGAACAACTGGGGCGGCAGCCCGTTGACGTTGGGGTTCATCCTCGCGATGGGAGGGGTGGGCGCGATCGGCGCCGCGCTGTTCATGGGACAGCGCCGGTCTCCCCGGCGGTTCATCACGTTCATGTACGTCGCGTGGACGCTCTCGACCCTCGCGGTCGCGGGCTTCGGGCTGGCGCACGCGCCCTGGCAGGCCATGCTTGCGTGCTTCCTGTTCAACGCGCTCGAGACGGCGGGCACGATCGTGTGGGCGACCACGAAGCAGCGGCTCGTGCCCGGGCGGCTGCTCGGACGGGTGTCCAGCCTGGACTGGTTCATCTCGATCGGGTTGCTCCCCCTGTCGTTCGCGCTGACGGGGCCGGTGGCGGCCCTGATCGGCGCGCGGCTCACGCTCGTCGGAGCGGGCCTCCTGGGCGCGATCGTGACGTTCTCGTTCCTGTTCCTGCCGGGCATGCGCTCTGTCGAGGAGACCCCGCCTGAGGAACCGCTCGGGCCGGAGCTCGCAGGGACCTTCGGCCTCCCCCATCCGGCGGACACCACGACGTGAACCGTTAGGTACTAAGGCTTGTCCCGCCTCGGGACGATATACAGGCCATGAAGGCGCGAGCATGGCTCGTGTATCTGCTGGCCGGGGCGATCGCGACGCTGGTCTTCCTCTTCGTGCCCGGGATGCGCATCGGCGGGCTGCTGAACCTCATCGCACTGTCGTCGCCGATCGCGATCCTGATCGCGCTGCGCATGAACCACGTCGAGTACAAGCTGCCGTGGCTGCTGATCGCGCTGGGGCAGTTGCTCTTCGTGACGGGCGACGTCATCACGTACAACTACGAACGGTTCTTCGGCACGGAGTTGCCCTATCCGTCGATCGGCGACGTCTTCTACCTGTCGGTCTACCCGTGTCTGTTCCTGGGCATCCTGCTGTTGATCCGGCATCGCAGCCCCGGACGTGACCGCGACAGCGCCATCGATTCGATGATCGTCGGCATCGGCGTCGGCGTGCTGTCGTGGGTGTTCCTGATCGCGCCGTACACGCACGACTCGAGCCTCACGACGTTGCAGAAGCTCGTGTCGATCGGCTACCCGCTGATGGACCTGATGCTCGTCACCGTCGCGATCCGGCTCGCGGTCGGGCGAGGCCGGAAGAACCCGTCGTTCTACCTGCTGCTGGCTGGGGTCGTCGCCTTGTTCATCACCGACGCGTTGTACGGGTGGGCGGGATTGCACGGCGGCTACGACAACCAGACCGGCTACCTGGAGGGCGGTTGGGCGGCGTTCTACCTCCTGATCGGCGCCGCGGCGCTGCATCCCGCCGTCCGCTCGTTCTCCGAGCGCTCGTTCGAGGTGCGGACGCGTCTGTCCCGGACACGGCTCGCGGTCCTCGCGGTCGTATCGCTCACCGCGCCGCTCACGGACGCGATCATCGTGAGCCGGTACTCGACCGGCACGCAGCGCA
>CAWIFZ010000010.1:0-20927 GCA_963835415.1 uncultured Actinomycetes bacterium
GGGATGGCGGTCACGATGGCACGCGACGACCTGGAGCTGGAGCAGGACGAGATGCGCGACCTGGCGGGACGCATCGCCCTGAACGCCCGCAAGCTCGACCGGCTCGTCACGGATCTGCTCGACCTGGACCGCTTGACCCGCGGCATCGTCGAGCCTCTGTTCCGGCCCACCGATGTGGGGGCGCTCGTCTCTCAGCTGGTATCCGACTCCGAGCTGCTCCTCGACCGCAACGTCGAGGTCAACACGGCGTCGATCGTCATCGCCTGCGACACGGCCAAGGTCGAGCGGATCGTGGAGAACCTGCTCGGCAACGCGGTGAAACACACGCCGCCGACGTCGCGGATCTGGGTGGGCGTCGAACCGTGGGAGGGCGGCGCGCTCATCGTCGTCGAGGACGACGGCCCCGGCGTTCCGGCGGAACAGCGCGAGAAGATCTTCGAGGCGTTCCTGCAGGGTGAGACGTCGTCCCCGCATCTGTCGGGCGTCGGCGTGGGGCTTGCGCTCGTGGCGCGATTCGCAGAGCTGCACGACGGCGGAGCGTGGGTCGAGGAGCGCCAGGGCGGCGGGGCGTCGTTCCGCGTGTTCCTCCCGTCGCAGCCGGCGGGCTACCGACCTGAGTTCGCTGCGGAGGTCGACCATCCGGTGGAGGAGGACACGATCATCGTGCCTCAGCCCGAGACGGCGACCGACGCCGACGCGTCGTCGTCGGCCGACGCCAGCCAGGCGTAGGCCTCCTCCTCCTGCGCGAAGTGCAGCCGCAGGATCGCGTGCAGCCCGTACAAGACCCGGCGGAGGTCCATGAGGTCCTCGGGCGTCGGACCGTCCTCGGGCAGCTCCTCGATCAACTGCTGGAAGATCCGACCGAGGTGGGAGATCTCCAGGTGCGCCCGCGCCATGCTCGACAGCGGATCCTCGCCGCCCATCGCCTCGGCGACGACGGGGTAGACGATCGCCTCCTCCTCCTCCTCATGTTCCGGCAACCGCACCAACAGGAACTCGCGGACCGCGTCCAACTCCCGCCGGGTCTCCTCGGGAGTCATCTGGCCCAGACGGTCGGCGGTGGTCCGGATCCGCAGGACCTCCGGAGCGAATTCCCGATGCTCGGTGCGGAACCGATCCGCGACGTCGGTCGACGGTAAGGCGCGCCGCACCTGCTTGTCGCCACGGAGCGCCCTGAGCGAGTTGAGGATCGCGAAGACATCGATGCACTCCTGCAGGATGGCGCCGGCGACAGGGAGCAACAGTCCGAACGCTCCGAGGAGCATCCCGCCCAGCGCGAGCCCCATGCCGACCACCACGCTCTGCTCCGCGATCCGCTTCGACCGGCGAGCGATCGCGATGGCTTCGGCGATCCGATCAAGGCGATCCACGATCAGGACGATGTCGGCGGCCTCCGACGAGGCGGTCGCCCCGCGCGCGCCCATCGCGACGCCCACGTCGGCGGCTGCAAGCGCCGGCGCGTCGTTCAACCCGTCGCCGACGAAGATCGTCACGCCCTCTTCCCGCTCCGCTTCGACCGCGTGCACCTTCTCCGAGGGATCGCGCTCGGACAGGACCCGGTCGACCCCGAGCGCCGCTCCCACCGACTCGGCGACATCCGGATGGTCGCCCGTCACCATGACGACACGGTCGATCCCGGCTCGACGGAGGGTCCGGATCACGCGTGGAGAGTCCGGACGGATCGGATCGTCGATCACCAGGGCACCGGCCACGGTTCCGTCCACCGCGATGAACACGCACGATGAACCGTCGAGCGACGTCCGTCGCCGGACCTCGCGGGCGCGCCGAGGCATGGGCGCCCCCGCCGCGACGAACGATGCCTTGCCGAGCGCGACGCGGCTGCCGTCCACCTTGCCCTCGATGCCCGCGCCGTACCGCTCCACCACGTCGGTCGGGAAGACGAGGGCGAGCCCGTGATCGCGCGCCGCCCGGACGATCGACGTCGCCAACACGTGCGGCGAGACCTGGTCGAGCGATGCGGCCAGGCGGAGCAGCGCTTCGGCCGAGATATCCTCGAACACCTCGACGTCGGCGACCTGCGGGATCCCCGCCGTGAGCGTGCCGGTCTTGTCGAACAGCAACACTTTCCCGCGGGCGAGCGTCTCCAGCGCTCCCCCGCCCTTCACGATGATCCCGCGTCGCGCGGCACGCGAGATGCCCGCCACCACCGCGATTGGAACGGCCAGGATCAGCGGGCACGGCGTGGCGACCACCAGGACCGACAACGCGCGCACAGGATCCCCCGAGAGGAGCCACGCGGCGCCGGCGATCACCAGCGTCACCGGGATGAAGATGACGGCGTACCGGTCGGCCACGCGCACGGATGGCGCCTTCTGCTTCTCGGCCTCCTCCACCAGGCGAACGATGCCCGCGTACGTGCTCTCGGCGGCCGTCGCCACGGCTCTGAGCTCGATGGCGGACCCCGCGTTGACCGCGCCCGACCGGATCTGGTCCCCGTCCGGCCGCTCCGACGGACGGGATTCGCCGGTGAGCGCTGATTCGTCGAAGACGCCGGGCGTCGTCAGCACGCCGTCGACCGGGACGACCTCGCCGGTCTTCACGAAGAGCCGATCCCCCGGCCGCACGTCACCGATGGGACGGACGACCAGCTCGCCGCCCTCGTACCGCGTGACCATCTGTGGCGCTCGGTCGAGCAGCGCGGAGAGCTCGCGGTGGGCTCGGCGATCCGCGTACGTCTCCAGCGCACGGCCGCTGGCAAGCATCAACGCGATCACGGCGCCGGCGAGGTACTCGCCGAGCGCCAACGAGCCGGCCATGGCCAGCAGCGCGATGAGATCGACGCCGGCCTCACGCCGGATCAATCCGAGGATCGTGGTCCACGTGAGCGGTACCAGTCCGATCCACGTGGTCACGGCCCACGCCGTGTCCCCCGCGTCGTGGGAGCCGGACAACCACAGGATGCCTCCGACCGTGAGCCCCACGACGGAGGCGGCGAGCCAGAGGTACGTCAGATCCCGTGTGCCCCGGACCTCGTCGCCGGGAACCATGACGCTCATGTGCGGATCCTGCGCAGCTCGGCCTCGAGGTGCCGGGCCATCGCCGTGTCATCCGTCGCCATGTCGGTCCGGTAGCGCATCACGTCGCCGTCCACGTCATATCGACGGATCACGGAGGTGGTGGTCAACCCGGTCGTGGTCCTTCCGACGTCGGTCGAAGACAGCGCGAACGACGTGCCGTCGAGCGCCCCCTCGGCGACCTCGGTCAACCCGATCGGATGCGCCAGCGTGAACTCGACGCGGCCGGGCTCCCCCGGCCGCAGGAAGCCGCGCTCGAGATGGATCGGCGCGCCGTCCTTCGGGGACCAGCTGGACTGCTGGTAGCACAGGAACGTGTCGCCCACATGGTCGAACGTCAGCTCCTCCACGTAGGAGAACGGGTCGATCGTGGGGTACTCGCCACTGCCTTCGCCGCGCCACGTCCCCAACAGGAACGCGAGCGGCCGCAGGTCCTGGTGCAGTCCGGGTGCCACGGAACGGACGCTACCATCCGGCCTCTTGGCCGGCTCGTTGGCGGTCTCGGGGGCTGGGGCGCCCCCGGCCGAGGTGCTAGCGCTCGTGATCCAAGCGCTCCGCGATGGTGCCCTGCAACAGCGCGATCTGGTCGTCCAGCGTGAGCTGGAAGACCTGCGGTGCGAAGTTGAACTCGGGGAAGTGCCTCCACTCGACCACGGTGTACCGCTCCGGGATCTCCTGGTCGATCCGCGCATCCACGCGGGCCAGGTCCTGCTCCAGACGGGTGACGCGTTCGCCGATCGCGCTCATGCGCACCGACACGTCGCCTTCGGTCACGGTCACGGTGTCGAGGGTCGGGTCGGCTTCGAGCGGCGTCACGCCTCGAAGGCGGCCCTGCAGTGCGTTCAGGTCGCTCACGACCTCGTCGTGGGCTCGATCTCCGTTCATCCACTCCCCCTCGGATGTCCTCGAGACGGCCCCGGCGCGTCGCGCGGATGCTACGCAGGTCGGCCGCCGGAGGCAACCCTGCAGCAAGCAGCCACTGCATCATGGTCCGTTAGGCTCAGCCGATGCCATACATCGTTCGGATGAATGTCACTCCGGTGAAGTCACTGGCCCTCTCGCACCCGGAGGAGGTCCAGCTGGGCGCGGTGGGCATCGCCGAGAACCGACTCTTCTACCTGGTGGACCAGGACGGACGCCTCTACTCGGGCGCCGATTTCGGTCCGCTGCAGACCATCCGATCGACATACGACCCCGACGGCGAGCACCTGGTGCTGACGTTCCCGGACGGTGGCGTCGCCGAAGGCGACGCCACCGCGTTCACCGACGGTCTGATCACCGATTTCTACGGCAGGCCGGTCCGGGCTCACGTGGTTCCCGGTCCTTGGACCGAGGCGTTGTCCGCGTTCGTCGGCACGCCCATCCGTCTGGCCAGATGTGACCAGCCGGGCGACGGGAGCGACGTCTATCACCTGACCTTAGTCTCGAACGCCTCCGTCGCCGAACTGGCCGAGCGTGGTGGCCACTACGGCGAGCTCGACGCCGCTCGGTTCCGCATGACGTTCGAGCTGGAGGGATGTGCCGCCCATGAAGAGGACACGTGGGCGGGACGGCGGGTTCGCGCCGGCACGGCGCTCCTGCGGATCTACGGACAGGTGCCGCGCTGCGTCGTGACGACGCAGAGCCCCGAGACCGGATTCAAGGACTTCGAGACCCTCAAGACCATCGCCTCGTACCGCCAGCGGATGACGGACCAGACGGGGCTCCCGTTCGGGATGTACGCGGAGGTCGAGCACCCCGGCCGCGTGCGGGTCGGCGATCGTGTCGAGGTGCTTGGCTAGGCGCTCCCGTTTCGCTTGCGTTCTGCCTCCTCGAGCGCCTTGGCCGCGCGCTTCGCGATCATCTGCAACTCCGACGCCGAGGACTCCGCTTCCCTGAGCTTCGCGCGGGCAACCTCGAGTCGTGACGTCATCGACGCGACCTGCTCGGCCATCCGCGCCCGCGCTTCTTCGGCAGCGGCCGACTTGCGATCCGCCGCGTCGCGACCGCGTCGGAGGCGGCGGATCTCCGCCTCGAGTTCGCTCGCCCGCTCGGCGTCGTCCGTGACGGCGCCCGACCTGGCGCCATGCCGTGCCTTCGAGGGCGCGGTCGCATCGGGGGCGTCGTCGCGTCGGGAGACGAGCTGCAGCCCGGCGATGTCGCCGAACCCTGCCGACGGGCGTGACGTTCGCTCGATCGTCCCGGTCCGTAAGCGCGCTCCGATCTCTTCGTCCACCGAGGCCGCCTCGAGCGTCCCGCGGATGTCTTCGAGGTGAGGATCTGGAGAGCGGCCGGCGTCGCGCAAGACGTCGGCTGCCGTCTGCGACAGCTCGGCCACCAGGTCGCGGCGTCTGGCGGTCGCCTCGCGGAGCGACTTCGGATCGCGTCCGGACAGGGTGGCTCGCTGGGCCCGCGCCAACTCCGCCCCTGCGTCGAGCAACGCTTCGATCCCGTCGGGCGCGAGATCCGCCAGGCGATCGAGCGACCATGCCGCCACCGTGGGCCGGCGAAGCTTCTTCACCTCGGCGGCGTCCGCGTCACGTCCGTCATCACGCAGGCGCTTCGCCAAGACGTCTCGAGCGGCGATGAATCCCTCGGGTGCGCTCCGGTAGAGCTCCCGAACCTCGGGCGTCGCATCCGGGGTCATCGGGCCGTCACGCGAAGCCTTCGTCGTAGTCCGCGTCCGACACTGGCTCTCCCCACTCCGGGGCACCCCCACCGTTCACTGCCACGTGCACCATCGGCGTGTCTCGTCCGGCGCCGTGGAAATGCCATTCTCCGCCGCCGACGTGGATCACGTCGCCTGGCTCGAGCACCCGCCCGGCCTCCCCGCGTGATCGCACTCGGCCGCGACCGGCGACGCCGTACAGGAACTGGCCACCCGGATGTTGATGCCAATGCGTGCGTGCTCCGGGCGAGAAGTGGACGATGCCCACGTTCGTGCCGTCCTCCGCGGCTAGGGTCGGTCGGAGCCACACCTCCCCGGCGAACCGTCCGTCGTCGCCCCGTTCGAACGTCCCTTCATCTGCCGCTGCGATCTCCATCCGGTTCCTTTCGCTCGCCACCCGTACCGACCCGACAGGGTAGGCCGAGACCGCACTACATCACAGGCGGAGGAAGCAGAGGAGAGTTCGGGGGACCAACCCGACCTTGGGGTTCCATCTCTTGGTCCTAGAACACCACAGCCCTTCTATCGGAGCGGGTATGGCGGCGGTGTCGGATCTCCCCCACCGCTCGGGCCCGAGGGGGTCATGGCGAACCACACACCCTGGATACCTTGCCCGTTCGCTTGGCCGGGGTTCTGATCCCCGGAATACAGGTAGAGCGGCCTACCCTCGTATGTCACCTGTGTGCCACCGTCCGGCCGTGTGATCGTGCCAAGAGCGCCGGTTACGCCCGCCCCCGGCGTGGCCGCGGTCACACCGGCCGGCAGCAGGAGCGGAGGCCAAGCGGCCCTGCATGCATCAGTGCACATGATCTGTCCACCCGATTCAGTGTTGAGTTCGTAGAGCGTGAGGCCCGTCCCGCCGACGAGCACGGTGCCCACCCCGGATGCGGTGCCCATGTTCACCTGGACCGATCCGGCCGTGGCTCGCACGACGACCTTGCCGCACATCCCTTGACACTTCCCGTTCACGAGCAGTGAGTGGATCGTGCACCGGAACCTGAACACGCCTGTCTTCGTGAAACGGTGCCGTATGGACGAACCGTCCGGCAACGAATGGTTGAAGGTCCAGCGGCCGCCGTAGGCCGTCACCGTGTGGGTGTTGGACACCGCCTTCCATGTGATCGTCGACCCGCGCACTATCCGCACGACCTTCGGCGACCAAGACGTACCGACGCCGCGAACCACTTTGGTGTCCCTTGCTTCTGCGCCCTCAGCAGCGACAGTGGATGCCATCAGCATGAGTGCGAGGGTGACCAACGCGATCGCGGTGCGAATGCGGAGCCCCGACATCCCTACCTCCTGATCCATGCCTCGACCAAGGTAGTACGAATGGCGAGTCCCTTGGATTGGTCTGAGCAGCCCCCCTTCGGCGAGGCACTGCCACAGGATCGGGAGAGTCCCGGCTGCTCCTGCACCCTAGTCGGCACTGATGACTAGGCCGGTGGGGTGGGGCGGGGTGGGCTCGAACCACCGACCGACGGATTATGAGTCCGCTGCTCTGACCGACTGAGCTACCGCCCCGTGTCCTGCTTCTGCTGGTCGAACGTCTCGCCACCGGTGAGGATCCCCGGAAGCAGGCCCATGCTACCCCCGTGCCACCTCTTCTCTCCCGACGAGTCCTCCGACGAGAAGGGCAGGGTCCCCACGAAACCCGCATCGCCCACACCGTGAACACCGAACGCTGTTCGACTTCGACGAAGCGGCCGCGGAGCGGGGCGCACATCGATGCAACCTTGCAAGCAGTCCCGACGTTCAAGGATGTACGTGGCTTTGTTCAGCTGCGGACGCCGGATGGTGGTCAAGGACACGACAGCCGCACGCGGCTCTTCGTGGCCCATCTAGCGAAGGGAGGTGGATCGGATCATGGAACGCACGGCGATCGAGTACCGAGCTGAGTCACGCATCCTCGTGCTCTCGGCGGAGCGCCTGACGAACCGGGCTGACTCCGAGGCGCAGTACCTCGCGGCGTCGGCAGCTGCACGGATGGCGAACCTGCTGGAACGCGGGTTCTCGGTGGAGCAGGCACGGGTGCTGGCGATGGGCGACGAGATCCAGAGGTGAGTGTCCTGCGCATGCACCTCATTGTGACGAGTTACCGATAGGCGTACGCTTTCGAGAGGAGCGTCCCAGCCTCGCGGCGCGCCCGACCCCGGCCCGAGCCCCTCGGCCTCCAGCGGCCACCGCCGCGCGACACATCTCGAACGGAGCGCATCATGCGCCATGGCTCGGTTCCTTGTCCCGTTCTGCCCTCGCCATGAGTGACTACCGTCGCGAGGAAGCCATCAACGAGACGCGATCGCGTCAGACCAACGAATGGATCCAAGAGGCGAACGACAGAGTTCGGCGCCGAGAACCTCATGGACGAGTATCGGTGCGAGTGCAGCGACGGTCAGTGCGTTGGCGTCGTGAGTCTCACTCGCCCCGAGTACGAAGCCGTGCGCGCCGACGGCCTGCGGTTCTTCATCGCCCTCAACCATGAGAACCCTGAGATCGACCGCCTCGTCGCGTCGCACGAGCGGTACGCGATCGTGGCGAAGCTTCCTGGCGAGCCGGCGCGCATCGCGCTCGACTCCGACCCGCGCAGAGACTGACTAGCCCGGCGCGTCCGTCGACTCGGCGGCGCTCGGTTGACCTCCGCCCGGCAACAACCGGTGGGTCGACACGATCTCCTCTGCCACGTCGACCATCTTCCGGTTCGTGCGGCGGGCGTGGTCACGCAGCATGTTGAACGCCTCTCGCTCATCGACCGAGTGGCGCTCCATCAAGATGCCCTTGGCACGCTCCGTCACGGCGCGGCGCCCGAACGCGCCCTCCAGGTCGTGATATTCGGCGAAGCGGCGAAGGACGATGTCGATCGAGCTCTGCAGCTCCTGCGGGTCGTGCCCGTCGGTGATGTAGGCGAAGATGCCCCGCTTCGCCGCCTCTCTGATGAACGCACTGTCCTGCACGTCCAGCAGGGCGATGACCGGGCATGCCGCCTGCTTCACCAGCACGTCGATCGCCTCGAGCGCCTGGGGGCCGGAGTCATGAGCCACGATCACGATCGCCACATCGGGGCGAGCCTCGAACGTGGCGTGCCCGACCTCTTTGAGCCCGATCGTGCGGTCGATGACGTGGTACCCGAGCCCGACCACGGCCGCAGTGACCTGCGCGAGTCTGTCCGCCCGCTCGTGGGCGATCAAGACCTCGAGTTTGGGTACGGGTCCGTCACCATCTGTCGGACGGATTCTAATACCGGAATCGACACATCGCATCGCGTCGGACGACCGTTTCACGAGCGCGAAACGTTGCCGCCCTTGACTTTCGGCGCATCCCTCATTACGTTCGCCGAAGGACTCCAGCACCCGGTCCTTCCGGTCGTAGATCCCGGCCCCAGATCCGAGTCGAACCCGATCACTCGGTTGGCATCACGCCGGAAGGCGGCCTCATGGAGCTCCCCATCACAGAGCGGGTGAGCGATCCCGGTGCTATCTCCACGCACGATGAGCGCGTCTACGCACGGATCGCGGCCGGAGACGCGGCCAGCCTGAGACGTCTGTTCAGCCGCCACGCGCCACTGACCGTGGCCATCATCGCGCATCTGGTGGGTCGCTCGCAGGCCCAGGACATCGTCCAGGAGACGTTCCTGCTCTTGTGGAACCGGCGGTGGCACACACCGGACACACCGGACGAGGATTCGGTCCAGACGTGGGTCCTCGGCACGGCGCACAGCCGCGCGCTCGAGATGATCCGGGAGGGCGAGGTGCCTCCGCGTCCACCGACCGCGGGAGCGTTGCGCACCATCGTCGACGCGGGTGCGTTGCCGCGGCCGAAGGCGGACGCGTTCACGCTCGCTCGCCAGGCCGTCGTGCTCAAGGAGCTGATGGCCCTGCCCGTCGACGAGCGCACCACGATCGACCTGATGTACTTCCGCGGCCTCTCTCGCAGACAGATCGCCGAACGCCTCGACGTGCCGCTGTCGGAGATCCGACGTCGCTCCGCCGCCGGACTCGAACGACTCGAGCGGTCGCTCCGAGCCTCCGGCCTGCTTGGATCCGACGTCCCGCTACGGCTGGACCTGATCAGCCGAGGATCCGGGCGTCCCGGAATCCGGCCCGAAGCGCGCTCCCCCGCGTGAAGCGGAAGGGATCGAACTCCGTCAGGCGCGGATCCAGCTCCGACGAGCCGACGACCAGGTCCGCCACGTGCTTGCCGAGCGCGGGCGCCAGCTTGAAGCCGTGTCCGCTCGTCCCCGCGTCCACGAAGACGTTCGGCGCCACCTCGCCGATCACGGGCTGCCAGTCGGGGCTGACGTCGTACAAGCTCGCCCAGCCGCCGTGGACCTCCGATCGTTCCAGTTGCGGGACGCGGCGAACCACCGCCTCCGCCAGCCGGCGGACCTCATCCTCGCGGATCTCCTCGTCGAAGTCGTCGGGGTCGACCTGCGCGGCAGGATGCACCGGTCCCACCAGGTACAGGTCCTCCCCCTCCGGACGGAAGTAGTAGCCGCCCACCAGATCTCCGTGCGCCGGCGTCGGCTCCGCACCCGCCCACCGGAACGTGGCGACCACGTGCCGTTCCACCGTGATCGGCAGCTCCACGCCGATCTGTTCGAGGAGCCCTCCGGTCCAGGGTCCCGCGGCGATCAGGACCCGGCCGCACGACGTCGACGCGCCGTCGTCGGTCGTCACCGACACACCCGTGTGCGATGGCTCCAGACGCACGACCCGGACGCCCAAGCGACCCACCGCGCCCAGCTCGACCGCCCGGCGGAACAGCCCTTCGGTCGTCGCGTGCGGATCGGCGTATCCGGCGCCGCGTTCGAGCGCTGCCACGCCGATCCCGTCACGTGAGAACGAGGGGTACTCCTTGACGAACCGATCGGGTTCGAACAAGGCGGTGTCGATCCCCAGATCGTTCAATCGCTCCGTCGAAGCGACCACGTCGTCCACGTCTTCAGGGGGATGCAAGAACAACATGCCGGTGCGGCGGAATCCGGCGTCGACGCCGGTGATCTCGCGGAACCGCTCCATCATCGCGATGCTGTCGCGCGCGGCGGTCGCGAGGAACGTGTTCGTGTAGTACGCGCGACACACGGCGCTCGAACGACCGGTCGGACCGCCCGCCGGCGTCCACCGTTCGAAGATGACCACGCTGAGCCCCCGCGACGCCAGATGGAACGCGGCCGAGGCTCCATGGACGCCAGCTCCCACGATCCCGACGTCGAACGTCTCCATACGGATCAGGCGGGGCTCTCGAGGTCCGCGATCCTGCGCGCAAGCACCGGGAGCATCGCCACAGCGATGTCGGGCTCCGCTTCCAGGATCGCGGCGAAGTCACGGCGCGCCACGGCGAGGCAACGCACGGCCGTCGTTGCCTGCACGCGGGCGGTCCGCGTGACGCCCGGCGCCAGGATCGCCAGCTCGCCGAAGAACTCCCCCGGCTCGATCGCGATCGTGGTGCCGTTCGGCAGCTCCACCGTGACGGTGCCCTCTTCCAGGATGAACATCCCCGAGCCCACCTGGCCGGGCTGGGTGAGGACGTGGCCGGCCGGCGCCTCGAACTCCGTGACGACCGCCCCGATGCGGACGAGCGCTCCGTCATCCAGGTCGGCGAAGATCGGGATGGCGCGGAGCTTCGCGACGAGGGTCTCGTCCATGATGCACGAGCGTACCCGCCGGGCTCGTCCGCGATGTGGGGTACGAGACGGCCGCTCGGACGCGCGCCCTCACGATTTGGGAGGATGCCAGCGTGAGCGCGTCCCGCACCGAGTCCGACAGCATGGGCGAGATCCAGGTCGACGCCTCTCGCTACTGGGGAGCGCAGACGGAACGATCGCTCCACCACTTCTCGATCGGCGATCCGGCCTCCGAACGCATGCCACTCGAGGTGGTGCACGCGATGGGTGTGCTGAAGAAGGCGGCGGCCATGGTGAACCTCGCCGACGGCCGCCTCGACGCCGAGCTCGCGCGCCTCATCATCGCCGCGTCCGACGAGGTGATCGACGGGACGCTCGACGAGCACTTCCCGTTGTTCGTGTGGCAGACCGGCTCCGGCACGCAGACGAACATGAACGTCAACGAGGTCGTCGCCAATCGCGCCATCGAGATGGCCGGCGGTGAGATGGGCTCGAAGGCGCCCGTGCATCCGAACGACCACGTCAACATGTCGCAGTCCTCGAACGACACGTTCCCCACCGCGATGCACATCGCGGCTGCCGAGACGATCGTCCGGCAGCTCCTGCCGAGTGTCCTGAGGTTGCGCGACGCGTTGGCCGCGCGGGCCGAGGAGTTCGCCGACATCGTGAAGATCGGTCGCACGCACCTGCAGGACGCCGTCCCGCTCACGCTCGGGCAGGAGTTCAGCGGGTACGTCGCCCAGCTCGACGCCGACATCGTGCGTATCGAGCTCACCCTCCCCGGACTGCTGGAGCTGGCGATCGGGGGCACGGCTGTGGGCACCGGGTTGAACGCGCCGCCGGGGTTCGGCGAGGCCATGGCCGAGAAGATCGCCGAGCTGACCGACCTCCCGTTCGTGTCGGCGCCGAACAAGTTCGCCGCGCTGGCCGCGCACGATGCCATCGTGTTCACGTCCGGCGCGCTCGCGACACTGGCCGCGTCCCTGATGAAGATCGCGAACGACATCCGCTGGCTGGGCTCGGGCCCTCGCAGCGGCCTCGGCGAGCTGATGCTCCCCGAGAACGAGCCCGGCTCGTCGATCATGCCCGGCAAGGTGAACCCGACGCAGTCCGAGGCCATGACCATGGTCGCGTGTCAGGTGTTCGGCAACGATGCCGCCGTCACGTTCGCCGGCTCCCAGGGGAACCTTGAGTTGAACGTCTTCAAGCCGGTGATGATCCGCAACCTCCTGCATTCGGCGCGGATCCTCGGCGACGCGTGCGGCACGTTCCGCGAGTTCTGCGTGGAGGGTCTGCAGCCGAACCGCGAGCGCATCGACGAGCTGGTGCGGGGCTCGCTGATGCTCGTGACCGCGCTCAGCCCGAGCCTGGGCTACGACAACGCGGCGGCGATCGCGAAGAAGGCGCATCACGATGGGACGACCCTCAAAGAGGCGGCGCTCGCGCTCGGACTGCTGACCGAACAGGAGTACGACGAGGCCGTTCACCCCGAGAACATGGTCTGACCACACACGTTTCCTGAACCGCCGTTCAGTCCTGAGGGGAATCGCGCAGGATTCCGAAAACCAGCCCGGCCCGAGGCGCGTACCCTTTGGGGAGAGAGAGGGGGGTTGGCATGACGCTGTCCGACGGTGTCGCACCGAGCCCGCACCTGCAGAGGCGCATCCGCGAGGTGCAAGTCTTCCTCGAAGAGAACCTGGATCGTGACGTGGACCTGCGGACGATCGCCCGCGAGGCCTCGCTCAGCCCCTACTACTTCACCCGGCAGTTCACCGCGTACGTCGGCGTGCCGCCGTACCGGTACCTCATCGGTCTGCGGATCGATCGCGCGAAGGATCTGCTGCGCGAGTCCGAGCTGACCGTCACGCAGATCTGTCATCGCGTGGGGTTCAACTCGCTCAGCCACTTCACGACGACGTTCCGGCAGCACACCGGCCTCAGTCCATCCGCCTACCGGCGCCGCAAGGACTGGGAGCAGGAGGCGTTCCGGTTCGGCTCGATCACGGACACGTTGATCCACCAGCCGAACAAGCGGATGAGCCTGTAAGGGCTCCCGCCTGGAAGCCGAAGGACCCGGGATCCCGCCGAGAGAGGTGTGGCTCTTGGCCGGCGGCATCCCGGGCCCTTCCAGTCGCCGCAGCTGGGACCTGGATCCCCGCCGGGGGGTACCGACTTGATGCGGCGACCGCACCCATCTATTCGTACGCCTGAGGGTCCCCCCGTGCCTATCGACTCCTTGCCACAAGCTTGCGACTTCCTGCGACGCAGACCGTTGCGGGCGTCGGGGTCGCCCCGCGGAGCGGGGCGACCCCTGTCCCCGATGCCCGGTTAGCCCGCCTCGACCGCGATGCGGTCGAGCGCGGGCAGTCCCGCGAACTGATCGAACGAGTAGCTCGTGACGTTCGCCGAGACGACGACGACGTCGTTGTCGAACAGGTACGGCACCCACGGAACGACGTCTTCCATCAGGTAGGTGTCGAGGTCAGCCCAGCACTGCACGCGTTCGTCCCCCGTGAGCGGGATGCACGCGTTGATCTGGTCCTCGGCACTCGGGACGTCCACGACGTCGTACCCACGATCCGTGAGCATCTCGGGCGTCACGCCGACCATGGTGTCGTTGCAGCACGACTCGGGACCGATCGCGCTCCGCGAGAACAGCGGCGGCGCGAACGTGAACCCGTCCGGGTAGTCCTTGCCCCATCCGGTGCCGGTGCAGAGCGCCCAGCGTGAGTTGGGGTCCTCACAGCGTGCGTACATCGTCGAGCGCTCCAGCGGCTTCGGGTTGAGCGTGATCCCCAGCGGCTCGATCACCTGCTGCAGCAGCGCGAGCTGCTTCGGATACGGGTCCGCGCTGTCGCTCATGGTGAGCACGTCGCTGCACGCGGGCGCGTCGCACACGCCGTCGCCGTCCGCGTCGTACTTCGACTGCTTGATCTCCTCCATCGCCTTCTGGATGTCCCCGCCCCCGTCCGGCGTCGCGTACGGGTCGTAGTCCAGGAGCAGGTTGTTCTCCAGGCTGTTCACCATGATGTGACCGGCGATGTCCCCGAAGATCGGGCCGCCTCTGAGCTGCAGGAACCCCTGCTTGTCCAGCGCCCAGTTCATCGCCTTGCGCATGTGGATGTCGTCGAACGGCGGGTTCGCCAGGTTCATCTCCAGGAACCGGACGGCGTCCGAGGGGTCGGCGTGGATCCGATCCTTCAGGTCGGGGTCCGTCGTGTACTGCTGTACCTGGTTCGCGGGCGGAACCGCGTCCAGACCGAGGTCCATGTCACCGGCGTCGATCTTCAGCGCGATGTCCTCCGCCGTTCCGCCGATCGTGGTCTCGATGCGATCCGCGTACGCCGGCCGCAGCTCGTCGGTGGAAGCGTCCCACGACGGGTTGCGGACGAGCACGATCGAACGGCCGGGCGAGTAGCCGGCCACCGGGTCCTGATCCTTCGCCGGCTTCGAGAAGTCCAACACGTCCGACCCTTCGAACATGTACGGGCCGGTCGCGACGAGGAACTGACCCCAGTCGGCATCGTGCCCCGTCGCGGCACCGAGCCGCTCCTTCGCATCGCCCGGGAGTGGCGGGATCGGTGCGGAGGCCGGCATCGCGAGGCGGTTGCCGAGGTCCCCCGTCGGCTCGTTGAGCGTCACCACGAACGTCGCGTCGTCCGGCGTCTCGAGGCCGGAGATCGAGTCGGCGTCGCCCGCCGCGAACTCGTCGAACCCCTTGATCGCCGAGTAGTAGAACGAGTACCCCCCCACGTTGCACGTGCCGCACGCCTCGCGCTCCAGTGCACGCACGAAGTCCTTGGACGTCACCGTCACGTCCTGCAGCGGCGGGCCGTACTTGATGCCCTGCTTCAACGTGAACGTCCACGTGAGTCCGTCGTCCGAGACGACGGGCATGTCGGCCGCCAGGTCGGGCCTGAGCTCGCTCCCGCCCGCGTCCGTCGTCTGCCCGTTGTAGGAGAGCAACGTGCGGAGCAGACAGCACCGGAAGTACTCCCACGTGACCGACGAGTACTCCTTCTGCGGATCGAACGCGTCCTGCACGTCGCTGATGAGCGCGATGTGCAACGTGCCACCCGGTTGGGGCTCGGCGCTCGTCGCGGACGGCCCCGTGGTGGAACCTCCGGTGTCCCCGCCGCCACATGCGACGCCCAGCACGGCCGTGACCGTGGCGAGCGCGATGAGGATCCATCTCCTCGACATCTCGTCCTCCTCCGGGATCGCGTCGGATGCGTCGACCCCTACCGACCCGTACGGAGCACGTGCGATGCACGGGACTTCGGTTCCTTGCCAAGGGTTGTCGGACTCTTGCGCGAAGGTTCCGACTTCCTGCCACGCGCATGCCGAGGCGTGCTTCCACGTGGATCGCGCCCCGGGGAAGACGAGGCGGAGGTCTAGCGCGAGCGGCGGAACAGACCCTTGCGGGCCTGTTGGGGCTCGAACACGAAGTCCTGCGCGATGCCTTGCAGGAGTAGGTGGCGGTGCGGTGTCTCGGGGTCCACCGCGTCAGTCGGTTCCGCTTCGGAGAGCCGGCATCGAAGCGCGGAGGAGATCTCGTTCGTCTGGTCGGTCGTGAAGCCCATGGAGCGCATCCTTTCGAGGTCGCCACGCCACCGTAGCGTCCTCGCGGATCCGCTCACACCGTCCCGTCGGCCATTCCGGGGCGCGAAGGTCTCGGCTCTCCCTAGGCCGAAGGTCGGTCCCTTGCGCGTGCCAGCGGCTCAGACGATGGTCGAGCGGCGACGCGGCCGCCAGCGGGCGCGATGGTGCACGTCCGACGTTGACCTGCGACGCGAGCCGTTCCCGAACCGTGGATTGCAGTGATGCGACGGACATGACCTGCCCGCCGGGATCGGCCCCTGCCAGGAGGCGTCGCAGGCCGAAGCCCGGGTCGTAGGAGCCGGCGAGGATGGATCCGGGTGGTGCCGTCTCTTCTTTCGGTTTCGTCATGCCGCACACATCGACGTTCGACGCCTCCAGCCGGACCCGTCGATGGGCCATTTCGCGAGAGGGCCCGAGGGATGCCACCTAGTCATCTTGAGCGTGCTACCTTCCGGCTGCCCACGTGGACGGAGGCGTCGATGTTGAAGGAAGTCACGTGTCTCTGCGGCTGGGTCGCTCGCGGCACCGACGACGAGGTCGTGGAACAGCTCACCCGACACGCATGGGAAGACCACGGCGTCCGCAAGACGCGCGAGGAGATCCTCGCCGGCGCCATCCCCGTCGCGCCCGATGTCTCCTGAGCTCGATCCACGGCCGGTCATCGAGCTCGCGCCGGCGCTGACGAACGTCGCGTGGTCGAAAGAGCTGGTCTCGCAGTCGCTCGAGGCGCTGTTCGTCTATCTCGCGGAGGACGGCGCGCATCGGCTCCGCCCGATCCACGCGGCGACCCTGCGCCTGGGCTGGCCTCCCGATCAGCAGCCGGGCGACATCGTCGCCGTCTCGGCCAGGCGCTACGGCTTGGCTCCGATGCTCGTGCATTCGACATCGTGGCGGCTCGACGAGGGACGCCTGGTGCTGACGTACATCGTCGCGGTGCGACCACCGAGGGAACTGAACGAGAACCTGGTCGATGAGCCGGTCGTGCGCACCGATCTCGCACGCGGAGACGCGTTGACTCCGCCGCCCGAGATCGACGTGGCGCAGGTGCTCGAGCACGCGTTCCGCCACTTGGCGTGGCTGGTGAAGGACGACGACGCGGTCGGTGCAGCGCTTCCCGACTGGATGGCGTTCCTCGACGCGTACGAGCCCGAACCCTTCCGAGCGTTCGGCCCGCCACCTGCCTGAGTCGCTACCCCGAACCGAGCGCGAGCACGATGGTCCACATGGTGGCGTCGGTGGCGGTCGTACCGGCGATGGCGGTGAGTCCTCCGTATGGCCCCGCAGCTACAGGACCTCCGGTATCCACGACCAACCCCTTGACCGTGCCGCTGCCGGTCTGCGTGCCGCTGGCCCGGACCGACACTCCGCCGGGAGGAGTCAGGAGTGTCGTCGTCGAGTCCTTATGCGTCCAGTATGACACCACCCAGTCCCCCGCCATCGCCACAGATGTACTCGGTGTGGCATGAGAGGAACGTCCCGCCACGTCGACGGCGCTCGCGAACGCCGCGACCGGATCGATCACCGAGGTCCCTCGGTAGCCCACCACGACCAGGTTGGCTTTCGAGGCCGCCGATAGACCGATGCTGACCGTCCCGCCGGCATCCGATGCCTGGGCGACCTTCCGCCACACACGCACCGTCGATCCCGGCTTCGAGAGCGTATTCAGCGGTTGCCATCCGGCCACGCCGCTGGGCTCCGAAACGGTGGCCGACGTATTGGTGGCGATGAGCAGCAGCAAGCCGTCGCCGGGCGCCACCGCCGCCGGCACCGTCACGCGGTGGATCGTGCTGTTGGCGTTGGACATCGCCTGCCCGACGAACGAGATCGCCCCGGTCGCCTCCGTCACCGAGACGGATCGGCTGGCGCCGTCCTGCGCCCCGTCGTCATCGGTGACTGACAGGGAGACCGTGTAGGTGCCCGCCGCGGCATACGTGTGCGGCCGTGCGACACCGACGTCGATGCCGCCATCGCCGAAGTTCCATGCGTAGGACTCGACCGTCCCATCCGGGTCGGTCGAACCCTCGCCAGACATCAGACACTCGAGGCCGTTGCACTGGACGCTGATGACGGCGTTCGGCGGTTGGTTCGGAGGCGGCTCGTTGGACAGACCCACGACTCGTTCCAGCGGAACCAACTTGAAGTTCTGATTCCCGCTGCTTCCCGGTGCGGTGTTGTTGTTGTCTTGACAGACGAACATGCCGTTCGGGAAGGCGGGTCCGAGATCCGCCGCAAGGGCGTCGACGCCATCGGTCCGACCGCATCCGTCGACGGTCGAGCCGTTCGTGACGCGGAAGCTCCGGAGGAAGGCATTCGCTCCTTGCCGTTCGTAGACGAGATAGGAGTTCAGCGTGTCCGAAGCAGCCTGGGACGAGGCGATCAAGTACCCTGTGGTGCCGGGCTGGTAGACGATCGTCAGGCCTTCGGCATCCGGCCGGATGTGACCTCCGGCAGCGATCGTCCGATCTACGGCGACACGCGAAGCCGTGGTCGTCGGATCGGTCGGCTCAGCGCCGTACTTCCAGATCGCGACGTTCTCCTCGCTGATGTAGAGAGCGCCGAGTTCGTCGTCGGCGACACAGCCTTCCACCTCAGTGCCGACGTCCCACTGACGGACCATCGAGCCCTCGATGCGCCCATCACCATCCGCGTCAGTGAGCACCCATTGCGCGATCCGGCCATCCCGCGCGTTGACGAACACGGAGAACTGACCGGTCTGGGCGCTGTGGTACATGCAGATGCCCTCACCGCCGATAGGAGACGGGATGCTGCCCGTCGCGGTGTCGGTCACGTTGGAAAGCAGTCGCGTGGTCGGATCGATGCGGAACACTTGGGCTCCACCCGCGTGATAGGTGATCGCGATGTCGATGGTCCCGGCTCCGCTGACGAATCCGGACCGGAGGTCAACATTGCCGTAGAACCCTCCGGTCAGCCGCTGGATGCGAGCTCCGGAAAGGTCGTAGACCTCGAGCGCCCCTCCCTTGTCGTTGCCGATGATGGTGGATCGAGAAGGGTCGATCGCGTTGCGCCAGATGGCCGGGTCGTCGGCGGCATCTCCCGAATGCGACACGGGTGTGGTTTCCACGGTCGCCTGCGCGTCCCCGACGGGCTGGTCCACCGCATCAGCGACCGCCGCCCATATCACTGAGCCGGCCACCAGCGTGAACGCAAACGTCACGAGCGTCAACCGCCGCAAACGAACCGTGGAGCCCGTGGACCGCATGTCACCTTCCGCTCGGGTTGGGGTGGGGGATTCTGCCATCCGATTGTGGGCCTCGACCGGCCGAAGATGACACGCTACTCAGACGATGCCCGATCCGCAACGTACAAAAGCCTTCCTTTCCTTCGGGGAAGGACGAGACGACGGGATCGTTCCGAACGTGCGGACGCGTCCCTGAACTCGATGGAAGCCAGGGTCGAACGGGTAGACCCCGTCACTGCCGTCAGGTGCCCGAGTGTTGCGGAACAGGGCCGTGACGAGCGGCGATGGAGGCTGAAGCGTCCGCGTCCCGGCGCCGAAGGTCTCGTCGAATGGTTCGATCGAGACTGCAACGTCGAGTCGAGCGGATACCCTGACGTCGCGTGATCGACATTTCCCCGTACGTCGGACGCGGCGGACGAGCAGCGTGGGCTCGACGTCTACAACGCGATCTGGCCGGAGGACCGCATCGGCCTCGAGGAAGCGCGTTCCTACCGGGCGGGTCAGCTCGACAACCTCGATCTCCTCGCTCGGATCGACGGGGCCGTCGGCGGCGCCGCGATCGGATCGATCCAACCGCAGTGGCCCGGGTACGTCGCCACGTTCGTGTCCGTGCTTCCCGAGGTCCGTCGCCGAGGGGTTGGCACCGCGCTCTACGTGGCCATCTCGGCCTGGGCCCGCGAGCGTGGGCTCGACACGATCGAGGCGATCGTCCACGACGACGACCCCGAGAGCCTTGGGTTCGCACGACGGCGCGGCTTCGCCGAGCACAGCCACGAGAAAGGTGTCTCGCTGGATCTGACGCGGACCGAGCCGCCGAAGGTCGAACCACCGGAAGGCGTCGAGATCACGACGTGGGCGGAGCGACCCGAACTCGCGAGCGGGATGTACGAGGTCGTGCTCGAGGCGGCACCCGATATCCCCGGCGCCGAGGACGAGACGATCGAGCCGTTCGAGCACTGGATGGAGCACGACATGCAGGGTCCCGGCGACCGGCCGGATGCGACGTTCGTCGCGGTCGCCGGCGACGAAGTGATCGGCTATGCCAAGTTCTCGCTCTCCGTGGCGCAGACGACGACAGCCCACCACGACCTCACCGGCGTCAAGCGCGCCTGGAGGGACCGCGGTGTCGCGCGCGCGCTGAAGGCGACACAGATCGCGTGGGCGAAGGCCAACGGCTACGAGGAACTCCGAACGCGTAACGACGAACGGAACGCGCCGATCCGCCACCTCAACGAGGAGTTCGGCTACCGCCCGACGGTCGGCAGGATCTACATGAGAGGTCCGCTCGCGTAGCGACGAGGCCCCACAGCGGTCACCGCCGGCGAGGCGCGGACGTTGTCCATGTTGGGGGTGCCGCTCATCCAGGGCTACTTCGACGGCACGGTGCCCGGCCCGCATCCCCGATCGCTTCGTCATCCCGCTCGAGGTGGGCGTCGGACCTCGCTAGCGAACAGGGTCGCGGTTGTACGCGCGACGCGCCCACTGGAAGCAGACCACGGTGATGCCCGCGCACCACGCGATGGCGAGGGCAGCACTGCTGCCGATCGGCGTGCCCATCAGCAGTCCCCGCAGGGTCTCGATGATGGGCGTGAACGGCTGATACTCGGCGAACCAACGGAGCGCAGCGGGCATCGTGTCTGTCGGGACGAATCCGCTGCTCAGGAACGGCAGGATGATCGACGGCATGGGGATGTTGCTGGCCGTCTCCACGCTCTTCGCCCGCAGGCCGAGGGCGACGCACAACCACGTCATCGCCAGGGTGACCATCGCGAGCAGCCCGGCCACGGCGATCCACTCGACGAGCCCGGCCGTGGGTCGGAACCCGAT
>CAWIFZ010000011.1:0-77808 GCA_963835415.1 uncultured Actinomycetes bacterium
TCGGAGCTGGCGTCGCTGCGAACGACGTTCTGCCCCATGGAGCGGCAGGCGATGCTTCGAGCTGCGCAGGAACTCGTGCGCTTCTTCCGAACGCACGCGCCCCGCGTCGCGGAAGCCCACGGAGCTGCGTATCCGGAGGCGCTCGCGCACCTCATGTCCGAACGCCTCGACGAACTCGCGCGTTAGGAACCGAGCTCCGCGAGCGACGACTCAGCCCGCGCCGCCCCGACCAGGTTCCCCTTCCGTCGGCGCAGCTCGATGGCATCGCCGAGCGCTGCGGCGGCGTCCGCGTCCGATCCGCGAGCCGCAACACCTCCGCGAGGGCGTCGAGGGCATCGGCGTGCAGATCCAGGTAGTCGGTCGGAGCGACGATGCGCACCGCCTCCATCGCGAACGGCTCGGCCTCGTCGTACCGGCCGCGCCGGGCGAGCGTCTTCGCACGCAGCCAACGCCAGCGCACCTCTGCGTCGACATCGCCTTCGACCGTGATCCGTTCGGTGAACTCCGGAGAGCTTCGTCCGCTTCGTCGTACCGCCCCTGCGCGTACAGGATGTCGCCGAGGTACGGGGCGGTGCTCGCGAGGTTCCCCGTGTTCCCCATCCGATCGAGGATCTCGTAGCTCGCACGCGCCTCCCGCTCCGCCGTCGCCGGTGAGGCCGCGAGCATCTCCACCCGCGCCGAGTCGGTGAGCGCTCGGGACAACGAGATCTGGTCGCCGAGCTCTCGAGCGAGCGCCGTCGCGCGGGTGACCAGCTCCCTCGCCGAGCTCGAACCGCCCGAGCATCGCCTCCAACTCGGCGACGCTTCGAAGCGACGGCCACCTCCAGCTTCCGATCCGTCACGCCGCTCTTCGAGCAAGGCCTGCAAGCGACGGATGCCCTCGACGACGGGCAGTCGGGCCCTTGGGAGATCACCAGGGTCAGCAACCGGGCGATCTCACCCTCTTGCGATCGGCTCCCGGCCCGGCGCGCGTGCTCGGTCGCGCGCTCGAGCACCTCCTCTGCCACCGCGCAACGTCCGGCCCAGAACCGGATGGTCCCGACCAGGGTCAGCGCCTCGGCGACCCCGAGGTCATCCGACCATCCATCGAACAACTCCGCGTATCGCTCCGCTTCCTCGAGCGACGCTTGCTGTATCGCTGTCGGGGTCGAGCATCATCCGGACGAACAACCGCCGCACGCCCGCGAGCGCCTCGAGCCGGCGATCGCCCAGCGTCCGCGCACCCTCGATCGCCTCGGCGAGCACGTCATCCGCACGCGGGAGGTCCCACCGAGACAGCGCCAACCCCAGGTCCGAGAGGAGCTCGAGCCGGAGCGGATCCCCGGGGAGAGGAGCTCGGCCGCTCGCGTCAGGAGGTTCACCGTGGCCGAGACGTCCCGGCGCGCGTAACGCGTTGCCTGGCCCGCGGCGGCGAGGCGCTCGGCCGCCCGATCGGCGAGCGCCCGCGTCCCGTTCGTCGATCGGACCGAGCTCGGCGCGATACCGATACGCCTGCTCGAGGTGGTACCCGACGATCTCGTCGCGCTCCCCCAACGAGCCCGCCGTCCCGTCGAGCCAGTCCGCGAACCGCTCGTGGAGGTCCGCTCGGGTCGCCTTCGGGATCGAGCCGTAGGCGGCGTCGCGGATCAACAGGTGTCGGAACCCGAGCGCGTCGGTCGCCGGACAGGTCGGAGCGCTCGGGGCGGACGAATTGCTTGCGGACCAGCGCGGCGAGGCCGGCGATCGCATCCCGACACGTTCGCTCGAGAGTTCCGGACGGCGGCCGGGTAGAACACCTGTCCCATCACCGATGCGATCTCGATCAGCCGGCGCTCGAGCGGTCGGCAATCGATCCAACCGCGCGGCGAGCAGCGCCGAGATCGTCGGTGGGACGGCAGGTCCGCGAGATCGCCGGTCGGTGTCCATCGACCGTCCTTCAAGACGAGCCGACCCTCGTCGACCAGGAGCCCCGTGATCTCCTCCGCGTAGAGCGGGTGCCCCTCGGCGGCCGCGGCGATGCGCTCGCGGACCACGGGATCCACCGAGTCATCCGCCAACAGGTTGGCGACGAGCTGCCCGCACTCCTCGGCGTTCAGCGGTTCGAGCAGGATCGACGTGGCGTTCAGCTTCCCCCCGCCCCAGCCGGGTGATCGTCGAACAGCTCGGGGCGCGCCATGCAGGCGAGCAGGATCGGGACGTCGCGAGCCAGATCGGCGATGTGCTCGATCGAGCTCGAGGAACGTGGGCTCTGCCCATTGGATGTCGTCGATCACGAAGACCACGGGCCGCTCGGCGGCGAGGCGCTCGAGCAGCGCCCGGACCGCCCAGCGCATCTCTTCGGGGGTGGTCTCGCCGCCGTGGAGCCCGATCGCTTGCCCGACGCGCTCCGCGATCGCGGCCGCGTCGCCATCACCGCCGGCGAGCATCGCGAGCTTGCGGCGGGCCGCCTCGGGGGTGTCGTCCTCGCGCAGGTCCGCGACGTCGATCAAGGCCTCGGCGAGCGGGTAGAACGTGATCCCTTCGCCGTACGGCAGGCACCGACCGCGCAGGATCGTCGCCTGGTCGCCGACATCGTCGATGAACGCCGCCATCAGCCGGGACTTGCCGACACCCCCGACGCCGAGCACCGTGAAGAGCTGGCACGACTGGTCGGTCACCGTTCGGTCGAACACGTCGCGCAGGAGCGAGAGCTCGCGTTCGCGGCCGACGATCGGCGCGTCGAGATGTCGTGCGAACCCGGCCGCGCCCGGCATCACCTCGACCAGGCGGTGAGCCGGCACAGGCTCGGCCTTCCCCTTCATCGACAGGTCCGCGATCGACTCGGCGACGACCGCGTCGCGCACGAGTGAGAACGTCCGTTCGCCGAGCAGGATCTCGCCCGGTGCCGCGGCTTGTTCCAGGCGAGCCGCGACGTTCACGGCGTCGCCGGTGACGATCTTCTGGTCGCCGGTGCCGGCGACCACGTCGCCCGTGTTCACCCCGATCCGGCAGGCCAACGTCATCCCGTGGTCGCGGTCCAGCTCCGGGTTCAACGCATCGAGCGCCAAGCGCATATCGCTCGCGGCGCGAACCGCGCGCAGCGCGTCGTCCTCGTGGACCTGCGGCACGCCGAAGACGGCCATGACGGCGTCGCCGATGTACTTCTCGACGGTGCCCCCGTGGTGTTCGATCGCCGTCCGCATCGCCTCGAAGTACCGCTCCATGACGCGACGGACCGACTCGGGGTCGAGCGCCTCGCCCATCGCGGTGGAGCCGGCGACGTCGCAGAACACGACCGTGACCGTCTTGCGGACCTCGTGCGGGGCCGACGGTGCGAACCAGCGGTGCCGCGCATTCCTCACAGAACTTCGCCCCGTCCCGGTTCTCGTGTCCGCACGTCTCGCATCGCACGTCGGCAGCCTAGAACGGCGGGGGGCCGGACGCGACGGCCGACCCGGATGTTCTCGGCGCCATCAGGCGGGACGTGCCGGCGGATCAGCCGAACGTGAAACAGAACGCCTGCGCGCCGCGGTCGAGGAACTCGATCTCGAACCGACGGTCGCCGATCGGCCCTCCTGCCGGATCAGCTGCACCATCCGCGGGTAGGTGAGGACACCGGACCCGTCGGCGTCGACGTCGCTTCCGTGGGCGGCGCCCGGCGGCTCGCCATCGAGGGTCACGCGGAATCGCACGGGAGCGTCACGCGTCCGCGGGCCCATCACCAGGTGGACGTCGCGGGCATGGAACGTCGAACGCGATGCGTCCACCCGCTTCGTTCAGTGCGACGGACTCCGCGCCCGCCGTCCAGTCACCCGAGAGACACCAGTGGTTGCGCCGCAACTTCTCGGGCGCCTCGTACATCCGAGGTTCGTCCGGGATCAGACCGCCCGGCGACGCGAAGTCCATCGTCCGTGCGTACCCCAGATACGTCTCCGGAGACAGCAAGCTGTTCCAGTCGGCCGGCGCCTCCGGTCCCCGCGCGTCCACGGACACGAAGTCCTGATCGCTGTCATCCAGCCCGGCTTCGGCCAGGAGCATCTGGATGACGCTCTCCGACCGCTCGTAGTCGCCCTCGCCGAACGCATGATGCCGGATCCGTCCTTCCGCGTCGATGAAGTAGAGCGCCGGCCAATAGTGATTCGCGAACGCCTCCCAGACCGCGTAGTCGTTGTCGATCGCGATCGGATACTCCACGCGACGTCTCACCGCAGCGCCTGGCGGATGTTCTCCAGGTCGTGCTCGAACGAGAACTCGGGCGTGTGCACGCCGATCGTGACGAGCCCGTGATCCCGGTAGGCATCGTCCCAAGCGCGGACGTATGGCAGCGAGCGTAGCCAGTTGATACAGGTGTACGTGCAGAAGTTGACGACGACGACCTTCCCGCGCAGGCCGTCGGCCGTCAGCGGCGGCGAGTTGAGCCAGTCGTTCGCGCCTCCGAGTGATGGGAGGTGTCCCTCGGTGGGCGGGGAGATCCCGTGGCCGAGCATCGCAAGATGCTGACAGAACGATCGGTTCCGCGCACGCCGGGCCACTAGGCTCTTGGAGCATCATGGTCGACGCAGCGGCAGGGTCCGCCGCCGGGCGATCCGAAACCGCCCGACTGGAAGCGTTCAGCGACGCCGTCATCGCGATCGCGATGACGATCCTGGCCCTCGAGCTTCGCGTTCCGATCCTCGAGGCCGTGACGTCGAAGAACCTCGTCTCCGCGATCCTCGATCAGTGGCCGTCGTATTTCGCGTTCGCCCTCAGCTTCACCACGATCCTGATCATGTGGATCAACCACCATGCGCGGTTGTCGCTCGTGGACAGGATCGATGGCCTGCTCATGTTCGCCAACGGGTTCTTGATGATGGCGATCGTGGCGCTGTCCTACCCGACGGCGCTCGTCGGCGAGTACCTGAACACCCCGGCCGGCCGAGCCGCGGCCGTGACGTACGGCCTCGCCGTGCTCGCCACGAGCGCGGCGTGGAACATCTTCATGCTCGCGCTCCGGCCGGAGCGTGGACTGCTGCGGCCCGGGGTTCCGCCTGAAGTGATCGCCACCACTCGACGCCGCGTCGCGATCGGCTTCCTGATCTACCTCGTGGCGACCGGGGTCGCCGCGGTCAACGCGTACCTCGGCCTCGGCATCATGACGGCGATGTGGGTGTTCTGGGCGACGTTCGCGTACCGGGCGCTGAACCGGCGCGAGCGGTGGTCGGCGGACGCGATCGGCGGGTCGGAGCTCGGTTCCGGCGAGGCATAGATCGCACTCGCTCGTTCCCCGGGGTTGACCTGTACTGTCGGTCGATGCAACCCGACGAGGTCCGTTTCCTGTTCGCCTACGACCGCTGGGCCACCAAACGGATACTTGCCATGCCTCGACCGCCTGGATCCGGCCGTGTGGAACCGGACGAACGTCGTCGACGAGCGGGGCCTCGGCGGGATCCTCGTCCACCACCTCGGCGCTTCGCAGCGCTGGCGACACGCGTTCCAAGACACGGGCGAGTCACCTTCGCCCGAACTCGAGCCGCTGCCGACGATCGATGAGTTGCGTGAACGCTGGGACGTGGAGTGGGCGGCGGTCGACGCATGGCTGCCGACCGTGACCGACGGCTTCGTCGGGTACGTGCACGACGGAGTCCCTGTGTGGCAGATGCTCGTGCACGTCGTGAACCACGGGACGCAGCACCGCGCGGAGGCGGCCGCGCTCCTCACCGCCGAGGGCCGATCCCCCGGTGAGATCGACCTGATCTTCTACGCCGAGGAACAGGCCGAGCTCACGAAGGAAGACTGAGCTCAGGGACTCAGGAAGGAGTACCCGCATGACTGACAACGACGTGACGGATGACGACCTCGAAGCACTCATCGAGCTCGCGTCCGAGGCCACGTCGGCGTTCATCGGCGGCGACATGCATCGCTACTTCGCGCTGATCGAGCACGCCGACGACTACACGCTCATGTCGCCGACCGGCGGGGAGGTGGCGGGCTCCGACATCTCCGAGCGGCGCATCAACGAGATGGCGCGGTTCTTCCAGAGCGGCGAGGGCACCCTCGAGGTGATCCAGACGTACGCCTCGGGAGATCTCGCCGTCCTCGTCGCCGTCGAGCGCCAGAGCGGCGTGGTCGGTGACTATCCGGCGCAGGATTGGTCGCTGCGGGTGACGCTGGTGTTCCGCCGCGAGGGATCGAAGTGGCAGCTCGCGCATCGACACGCCGACGCGCTCGTGCACCCGATCACGTTCGACCGACTCGCCGAACTTGCCCGAGGCTGAAGGCGTTGCCTCTGAGCGTTGCCCGAGGCTCAGACGTCGAGTGGACAAGTCGGGTCGGATGGGGAAGGGTGCTTCAGAGCGATCGCCGACGTCCGTCTTGACGTTCGAGGATCCGCGTGCACGCGTGGGAGATGGAGCTCTAGGGGGAGGGCGCGATGTCGAATTCCGGAACGCACTCGTCCGTCGGACGGGCGAGAGCCGCGAAGTCGTCGTTGGTGGTCTCGCTCCGGCGACTCGCCGTCGCTGTGGCAGCCACGATCCTGGTCGTAGGCGCTGTGCCGGCGCGAGCCGCGTTCCCGGGGGAGAACGGCCGGATCGTGTTCGATACGGCCTGGACGTGGTTCAACGGCCAGGGCATGTCGGAGATCTACTCCGTCGCACCGGACGGGAGCCATCTGCGACGGCTCACCCATATCGGGCCCGACGCGTCGGCATGGCATCCCGCGGTCTCGCCCGACGCATCGCTCATCGCCTTCATGGTCAGCGCCGAGAACAGCAACGATCAGGTGTGGATCATGTGGGCCGACGGATCCCACCAGCGGCCGCTGGTCGACGAGCCCGAATGGGGTCGAAAGCGGTCCGAGCTTCACCGCGGGCGGACGCCGGGTGCTGTTCTCCCGGTGTGGCGGATACGTTGAGCCCTACCGGACGTGCAAGATCGTCTCGGTCCGCTTGAACGGCTCAGGGATGCGCACGATCATCGGTGGCACGTGGCACCCGAGCGACCCGGTGATGTCACCCGACGGCTCGCAGATCGCCTACGTGAGCGACGCCGGTGGGCGCGAAGCACGGATCTGGCTCGCCGACGTGGATGGCGGGCACCAGAGGCCGCTCGTCGGCACGGCGTTCGTCGAACGGATCTCGTGGTCGCCCGACGGCACGCAACTCGTGTTCACCGGCTACCGGGACGGCGGCCGGTACATGATCGCGGTCGACGGGACCGGCCTGCAGTTGGTCGCGCCGCATTCATTGTTCGCGGCATGGTCGCCGGACGGGACGCGGATCGTGTGGAAGGTCGAAGGAGCCGAGGCGGACCTCGGCTTCGGGCCGTTACGGATCACCAACCCTGACGGGACCGATCCGGTGGACATCGTGGACGCCTCCATGGGCGTCGGCTACTCGGATTGGGGGGTCGCACGATGAGACGAGCCGCACGATGGATGGTGCCGTTCTTGCTCCTCGGTGTCGTCGCGGCGCCGGCGGCCGGCCACGCGGCGCCCGTTCGAGCCGGCATCGCCCCGACCAACGGACGCATCCTGTTCACGCATTGCGAGGATCCGAGCGGCTGCCAGATCTACACCGCGAACCCGGACGGTTCCGCGCTCGAGCAGGTGACCAGCGGCGACGACTCGTTCCAGGGCGATTGGTCACCCGATGGTGAGCGGATCGCGTACGTCAGCTTCACGAGCGGTGACGCGGCCATCTGGATCGCCAACGCCGACGGGTCCGATCCGCAGCAGCTGACGCCGGATGATCCGGACTCCGACGACTTCTGGCCGCGGTTCACACCCGACGGCGGGTGGATCCTGTTCACGAACTGCTTCGGCTTCGATTGCGACGGCGGGATCTCGGCGATCCGGCCGGACGGAACGGGGATCCACGCCATCACGCCGAACAGCCACGACTCCTACAACGTCGCCGAGCTGGCGCCGTCCGGTTCCCAGATGGCGTACATGCGCTGGCATGTCGACGGCGTGAAGATGGCGATCTACGTCTCGTCTGCAACCGGATCGAACGAGCGGCGGATATCGCCGGCCAGGCTGCAAGGCTGGGGACCGGACTGGTCGCCGACCGGCGAGCGGATCGCGTTCGCGAGCCAGGTCTTCATGGACCGGCCCGCGCCTTCGCTGTTCACGGTGCTCCCGACCGGCTTGGGTCTCCAAGCGCTCACGCAACCTCCGTTCCCGCACGCGGATGTCTGGCCGGCCTACTCCCCGGACGGCCAGCAGGTCATCTTCGAGTCCGACCGGCGGTACGGGGACTTCTGCTGCCACGATCTGTTCGTCGTTCCGGCATCGGGCGGCACTCCGAAGTTGGTGCATCTGCCGTTCGACGCGTACGAGGCCCGCTGGGGAACCGCACCGACACTGCCCCCGACGGGCTCGGCCCGGTCCGCGATGCTGCGCTTCACGATCGGCGGTCCACCGAGCGCCTACATCAAGATGCCGCCCGCCCAACGTTGAGGAGCCCTTCAACGCAGGGATCTGAACGTCGCGCGCAGCTCCTCGGAGAAGAGCTCGGGCTGCTCCCACGCGGCGAAGTGGCCACCCTTCGGCAGACGGTGGTAGTGGATGAGGTTCGGATAGGCCTGTTCGGCCCAGCGTTGCGGGGCGGCGTAGATCTCGTCGGGGAAGGCGCTGACGCCGGTCGGCAGCGTGACGCCCTTGGGCGCGAAGAACGGAAGCTTGCTCTCCCAGTACAAGCGTGCCGATGAGACGGCCGTCTTCGTCAGCCAGTACAGCGTGACGTTGTCCAAGATGTCGTCCTTCGTCAGCCCTTCGGATCCTCCGTCGAAGACACGCGCGATCAGCGACAGGCTGCGCGCGTCGTGATCGAGCATCCATGCGGCCAACCCGACGGGTGAATCCTCGAGCGCGTACAGCGTCTGCGGGCGGCCCCCCATCTCCTGGGCGTACGCGAGGCCGTGCGCGTAGAACTCCGCGAGCTGATCCCACGCGTACCGCTCGTCCTCGGCGAGGCCCTCGGGCGGCGCGTCGCCAGCGTCGAGTGCGCTCTGGATGTGGTCGGGGACCGTCGCCGCCATGTTCGTGTGGATGCCAGCCAACCCCTTCGGCATCAGCAGCGCCATCTGTTCAGTGACGGCGTTGCCCCAGTCGCCGCCCTGCGCCACGTACTTCGTGTAGCCGAGTCGCTCCATCAAGGTGGCCCACGCGCGCGCGATGCGGATCGGATCCCAACCGGTCTCTGTCGGCGTGCCGGAGAAGCCGTGACCCGGCAGCGACGGGATCACCACGTCGAACGCGTCGTCCGCACTCGCGCCGTGCACGGTCGGATCGGTCAGCGGCCCGATGATCTTGAGCTGTTCGATGATCGAGCCCGGCCAGCCATGCGTGACGATCACCGGCATGGCGCCTTCGTGTTGCGCGCGGACGTGGATGAAGTGGAGGTCCACTCCATCGATCTCGGTGAGGAAATGCGGCAACGCCTGAAGTCGCGCCTCGACCGCGCGCCAGTCGTAGTCGGTCGCCCAGTGGCGAGCAAGCGCCTCCATCGTCGCGAGCTGCACGCCCTGGGTCTGGTCGTCCACCAGTTCGCGCGACGGCCACCGCACCGCGGCGACGCGACTCCGGAGATCGTCCAGGGCGTCCTGCGGCACGTTCACCTCGAACGGGCGGATCGAGAGGTCGCTGATCACCGTGACGTCGTCGCTCGCCTTGCCGGTCGTCGCAGCGTCGGACATGGCCGCGCTCCTTCCACTCGGAGGTCGGCGGGCCCGCACTGCACGGCCTCGTTCGGTGGCCGGCGATGGTCGGGCGAAGCAGTAAGCGGGCCTCACGACGCATCCGGCAGGAGGAAAACGTAACACCGGTTCGTGCGGGCGTGAACGGGGGACCGGTCCGAACAACATGGGGAGTTCTCCCGATGTGGCCGTCCTGAGACCAGACGCTGCTCGAGAGGGCGCCGGTGCCGCGTCCTTTCGGCGACTGAGGGGCTAGTCGGGAAGCAGCGGAACGTGGATGCCTTCGCGGCGCCCGAGGAGGACGCCCCGCGTGATGGCCTTCGATCCGAACTTGTCACGCACCGTGTCGAGCGTGGCGTCGAGCGACGACCCGTGCCAGCCGTCGAACGGCAACGCGAGCTGGATCGCCCCGTCGTTCTGAAGGTTGGTGAAGCTGATGCCGATCAGGGTGATGCCCTGATCCCGGATCATCGGCAGGGCGGCCACCAGCAGCGCTCGCTCGGCCGCGAGCAACGTCGCGGTATCGGCCGTCGCCTCGGGGATCGTGTGCGACCGCGTCGCTCGTGTGAAGTCGTCGAACCGCAGGCGGAGCACGACCGTGCGGCAGACGCGGTGCGCCGCTCGCAGCCTGCGCGTCAGGCGGTCCACCAGTGCGATGAGGTCGGCGTCGAGCGACTCCGGTGATCTCGGTCGTCGGCCGAGCGCGCGCTGGGTCCCGATCGAGCGCCGTCGGCGTCCGGTGTCGACCCGCCGAGGATCGCGGTTGTGCGCGAGCGCGTGCAGGTGTCGTCCCGCGGCGCGACCGAGGATGCGCACCAACGCGGGTTCACCGAGCCGGGCCACTTGCGCCACCGTGGTGATCGAGCGCTCGCGGAGTTTGTCTGCGGTCACCGGTCCCACGCCCCACAGACGCTCGACGGGCAGCGGATGCAGGAACGCCAACTCACCATCGATCGGGACGACCAACAGACCGTCCGGCTTCGCGACCCCGCTCGCCACCTTGGCAAGGAACTTGGTCCGAGCCACGCCCACGGTGATCGGCAGACCGACCTTCTCGAGGACCTCCCGTCGAAGGCGAACCGCGATCTCCGTGGGCGTCCCCGAGATCTTCCGCAGCCCACCGACCTCCAGGAACGCCTCGTCGATCGACAGCCCTTCGACGAACGGCGTCGTGTCGTTGAACACCTCGAACATCGCCTTGCTCGCCGCGCTGTAGGTCTCCATGCGCGGCGAGACGACGATCGCCTGCGGACAGAGCCGAAGCGCCTGGACGTGACCCATCGGCGTGCGCACCCCGAACGCCTTGGCCTCGTAGCTGGCCGCCAGCACCACGCCGCCCCCCACGATGACGGGGCGGCCTCGCAGGCTCGGGTCGTCCCGTTGCTCGACCGACGCGTAGAAGGAGTCCGCATCCGCGTGCAGGATCGTGCCTTCATTCGACACGGCCTGATGGTCGCACTACCCTCCGACATCGAGTCGCGGCCATGACTGGAGGACTTCGTGAAGCGCTACGAGGATCAGATCTCGATCGACGCACCGATCGGTCACGTGTACGACTACGTCGCCGATTTCCCTCGACACGCCGAGTGGTCGGGCGACGGCCTCGAAGTGACGAAGACGACGGAGGGGCCCGTGGCCGTCGGCAGCGTGTTCTCCACGACGGCGAAGCAGTTCGGGACGCAACGCGAGCAGAGCACCGTCACGGAGGTTTCACCGGGCAGCGCGTTCGCCTGGGAGTCGAAGGGAGCGCTCGGTCTCGCACGTCATCGGTTCTCGATGGCCGGCGACGGCGCGTCGACGACGCTGACCAAGAGTGCCGAGATCGTCGAGCCGACGTTCCTGGCGAAGCTCACGAGCTTCAAGGTCTCGAAGGACATCCCGAAGAACCTTCACCGGGACCTCGCCAACATCAAGGCCAAGCTGGAAGCGCGCGCCGCGAGCTGATCGTCGACGCCCGGCGTCGTGCCGTCCGTCAAGGAAGGATGCCCCGGTGGCCATCCCCGAGATCCACTACGCACGGAACGGCGACGTCGCACTCGCCTATCAAGTGCTGGGCGATGGACCCCTCGACCTAGTGTTCCTGCCGGCGTTCATCAACAACATCGAGATCGCCTGGGAGAGCCCGTCGTATGCGCGGTTCCTCCGACGCCTGGCGTCGTTCTCGCGCTTGATCTTCATGGACCGGCGCGGGACCGGGCTCTCCGATCGCATGTCGCCCACGGACCTGCCGCCGCTCGAGATCCTGATGGACGACCTCGTCGTCGTGCTCGATGCAGTCGGGTCCGAGCGGGTGGCGCTCTTCGGATCCTCGAATTCCGGCTGCCTGTGCGCGATCTTCGCCGCGACGTTCCCGGATCGCGTGAGCGCCCTCGCGCTCTACGGCGTCGCGGCGGCCGGAGTCGCTTCCGACGACTTCCCCTGGCAGTGGTCGATCGACGAGTGGGACCGCTATCTCCGAGAGCTGGCCGAAGGATGGGGGACCCGCGCGTATGCGGAGAAGATCGTCCCCTTGTTCCACCCGTCGCTTGCCAACGACGAGCGTCACATCGACTGGTGGGCGCGATTCATGCGACAGGCCGCAAGCCCCAACTCGGTCGAGGCGATCGAGCGCATATGGCAACAGATCGACATCCGCCCGATCCTGCCGACCATCCGCGTCCCGACCCTCGTGCTCCACGCGGTCGACGACCGGGTCGAGGTCCTCGAAGCAGGGCGCGACGTCGCCGATCGCATCCCGGCGTCGCGCTTCGTGGAGCTGCCGGGAGGCGATGACGAACCCTGGGCCGGCGAACAGGACCAGGTCCTCGAAGAGGTCGAGCAGTTCCTGACGGGGAAACGGCACGTCCCGGACGTCGACCGTGTGCTGGCGACGGTCCTGTTCACCGACATCGTCGGCTCGACGGAGAGAGCCGCGGCTCTGGGGGACGGTCGATGGGGGGAGCTCCTGACGGCGCATCACGAGCGGGTCCGCACCGAGCTCGAACGGTTCCGCGGCACAGAGATCGACACGGCGGGAGATGGGTTCTTCGCCACCTTCGACGGACCTGCCAGGGCCGTTCGATGCGGGCAAGCGATCGCCGAGGTCGTTCGCGATCTCGGCATCGAGATCCGAGCAGGCGTGCACACCGGCGAGATCGAGCTCGCGGGTGACGACGTGCGAGGGATCGCCGTCCACATCGGCGCCCGTGTCGGCGCGCTCGCCGAACCGAGCGAGGTCTTGGTGTCGAGCACCGTGAAGGATCTGGTGGCGGGATCCGGACTCAGCTTCGCGGACACCGGCGAGCACGAGCTGAAGGGTGTCCCAGGCCCCTGGCGTCTGTACCGCGTCGTGACATGAGCCTTGGTGGGCGCCGCGGATGCCGGAGTTCGGCGTCGACGGGACGACCCGCGGACCGGACTTGACGACCGATGGGTCGTCGAGGTTCCAGGGCCAATCCTCAATCGCTCGGGCTGCGATCGTCGGCAGGACGGGGGAAGTGCAAACCGTGCTCTTCGCACAACTCGGCGACGCGGTCGAGGTCGACCTCGAGGCCGTAGCGCTCGCCGAGACTCTGCCGCGACTCCGAGGCCTCCGCGAGGTCGTCGAAGTAGTGCTCGAAACCCGCCGGCGAGATGATCTCGAGGATCCGGCAGACGGTGTCGCCGGCGTTCCAGAACGTGTGCCATTGGTCGCGTGGTTTGAAGGCGAGGTCGCCCGCCTCGGCGTACACCACATCGTCGCCGAGCAGCGCTCCCAGCCGACCCTCCAGGACGTAGCTGTACTCGTCCTCCTTGGCGTGGCGGTGGACCGGGGCGGCGAGGGTTCGCGGTGGGATCGGGTGCTCGACGAGCGAGAATCCGCCGCCCGACTCCTCGCCCCACACGATGAATCGGGCTCCGATCGCTCCGAGCTCGACCGACTTGCCGTCCCGTGGTCCGACGATGCGCGGACCCTGCGATGCATCGAAACGCTTCACGTTCGACATCTCCTTTCGCTCCCTACACTCTCGCATCGACGGATGTGAGGAACGCCGAAGGGCAATCGGAGAGGACCGACGATGCGCAAGGTGATCGTGACCGAGTGGATGAGCCTCGACGGCGTGGTGCAGGCGCCCGGCGAACCGGCCGAGGACCTGAGCGGCGGTTTCCAGCACGGAGGCTGGCACCTCGGCTACTTCGAGGACATCTCCATGGGATGGGTGGTGAAGAACGTGACCGAGGCGGGCGGATTCCTGTTCGGGCGCCGCACCTACGAACACTTCGCCGGCCACTGGCCGAACGCCTCTGAGGAGGAGCAGGTCGTCGCTCGGCCGCTGAACACGCTGCCCAAGTACGTGGCGTCGACGACGCTCACGGACCCGCTCGAGTGGGAGAACTCGACGGTCCTCCAGGGCGACGTGCCGGAAGCCGTACTCGCGTTGAAGCAAGGAGAGGGTGCAGACCTGCTCGTGATCGGCAGCACGCAGCTGGTGAGGACGCTCATCGAACACGATCTCGTCGACGAATATCGGCTGATGATCGACCCGGTCATCCTGGGCGGAGGCAAGCGCCTCTTCGACGATGACGGTGCGCTCAGATCGCTGCAGCTCGTGGACAGCCAGGTCGTGTCGACGGGCGCGATCATCGCTACCTACGTGCCGGCCTGAGCGCTTGGAAGAGATCCGGGAGGCGATGTCGGATCGAGGCAGAGGTGTTCGTAGCAAGGGTGAGCGGGGCCCACGAGGGGCGCCACCCACGCACCGGAGGTGATCGGAGATGCAGTACCTGTTTTCCGTGATCGACGACGGCACCGGCCCGGCCACACCGACCGAGGACGCCGCCATCGACGTGTTCAACGACCGGCTCAAGGCCGATGGTCAGTGGGTCTTCGCCGGCGGCCTCGGGTCGCCCGACCCGGCCACCGTCATCGACAACCGGGACGGCAAGGCCGTGGTCACCGACGGCCCCTTCGTGGAGTCGAAGGAGTACCTCGCCGGCTTCTGGATCATCGAGGCCCCCGACCTGGACGTGGCGCTCAAGCTCGCCACCGAGGGCTCGAAGGCCTGCAACCGGAAGATCGAGGTGCGGCCGTTCCTGTGATGAGCGCGCTCGACGTTGGAGAGGCGATCACCCGTGTCCACCACGAAGAGTGGGCGCGGGTGGTCGCCTCCCTGACCCGGCGTTTCGGCGACCTCGACATCGCCGAGGAGGCGGCGGCCGAGGCGTTCGCGACCGCCGTCGAGCGGTGGCCGGCCGACGGCGTCCCCCCCAACCCCGGCGGCTGGCTGACCACCACCGCCACCCGCAAGGCCATCGACCGGATCCGGCGCGAGCACAAGCGCGACGACAAGCAGGAGGAGGCTCGGATGTTGCACGACGACGACCCCACCGAGCCGCTCGGCACCATCGACGACGACCGGCTCCGGCTGATCTTCACCTGCTGTCACCCGGCGCTCGCGATGGAGACCCGCGTGGCGCTGACGCTGCGCATGGTCGGCGGGTCTGACCGTGCAGGAGATCGCCCGTGCCTTCCTGACGCAGGAGACCGCCATGGGGCAGCGGATCACCCGCGCGAAGGCCAAGATCAAGGTGGCGCGCATCCCGTACCGGGTGCCGTCCGCGGAGGATCTGCCGGCACGCGTCTCGGGCGTCCTCGCCGTCCTGTTCCTCGTCTTCAACGAGGGCTACCTGGCGAGCGGCCCCGACACCGATCCCGTCCGTCACGACCTGACCGCCGAGGCGATCCGGCTCACGCGCCTGCTCCGTGCCCTCATGCCGGAGGACGGCGAGGTGGCCGGACTGCTGGCGCTGATGCTCCTGACCGAGGCCCGCCGCACCGCCCGCGTCTCGGCGAGCGGCGAGCTGGTCACCCTCGACGAGCAGGACCGTGGGACGTGGGACGCGGCGCTGGTCGCCGAGGGGCATCGGCTGGTGCGCGAGCGCCTGGCAGCCGGGGAGGCTCCGGGTCGCTATCAGATCCTCGCGGCCATCAACGCCGTCCACACCTCGGCCCGCGAGATGCGCGACACCGACTGGTCGCAGATCGTCGCCCTCTACGACCAGCTCGTCCGCCTCGACCCTTCCCCGATCGTCGCCCTCAACCGGGCCATCGCGGTCGCCGAGCTCGACGGCCCGGAGGTGGCGCTGGCCGCCGTCGACCGTCTGGACGACACGTTGGCCGGCTACCACGCGTATCACGCGACCCGCGCCGACCTGCTGCGCCGGCTGGGCCGCGATCAGGAGTCGCGCGCGGCGTACGACCGAGCCATCGAGCTGGCGGGCAACACCGCCGAGACCGCCTACCTGACACGCCGCCGCGATCAGCTGGCGTGAGATTTTCTTCCGGCAGCCTGTCGGATGCGGGGCGAAGCGTTCGTAGGACAGTTGAGAGGCGGCCGGAAGCGGCCGCCGGGACAAGGAGGAATGAGATGACGCGGTACCTGATCTCGTTCGATGACGGCTGGATGGACTTCCCCCGGGAGGACCTGCCCGACGTGGCCGAGGCTGCGCACGAGGTGGAACGGGAGGCGATGCCGCCGGCGTGTGGGTGTACGGCGCCGGGCTGGAGAGCCAGCAGGCGAGCGTCGTGGCCACCGACGGAACGATCACCGACGGCCCGTACCCGGAGACCAAGGAGGTCATCGGCGGGTTCGCGGTCGTCGACGTGCCCTCACGCGAGGAGGCACTGGAGTGGGCGGCCAAGATCGCCGTCGCCTGTCGCTGTTCGCAGGAGGTACGGGAGCTCCTGCCCGACTAGCCCGTCTAGGAGCCACTTCATGGGCACCGAGGAGGATCGCTGATGCGCAGCGTGACCTATTCGATGGGCGTCTCACTTGACGGCTACATCGTCGGGCCCGACGGCGGCTTCGACTGGCCCGGGTTCGACGAGGAGGTGTTTCAGTCCCACATCGACGAGATCCGCGGCGTCGGCGTCCACCTGATGGGCCGACGCCTGTACGAGACGATGCTGTACTGGGAGACCGCCGACCAGGATCGATCGCTCGGCGCCGCCGAGCTCGAGTGGGCCGCGCTCTGGAAGCCCCTCCCCAAGGTGGTGTTCTCCACCACGCTGTCGGCGGTGCAGGGCAACGCGCGTCTGGCCTCCGGCGGCCTGGCGGACGAGATCGAGCGGTTGCGAGCCGAGCCGGGGGAGGGCGAGATCGCGATCGGCGGCGCGACGCTCGCCGCCGAGGCGGCCGCGTTGGATCTGATCGACGAGTACCGGCCCAGGGTCTACCCGGTGCTGGTCGGCGGTGGCATCCCGTTCTTTCCCCAGCGTGAGCGACGGGTGGATCTCGAACTCGTCGAGACCCGCACCTTCAGCTCGAACGTCGTCTACCTCCGCTACCGCGTGGCGCGGTAGCCCTAAGTGACGGACTTGCTCATCGCGACTTCGTTTTCCTCGAACCCGAGCGATCGGTAGAGGTTGCGCGCGCCGTCGTTACGGGCTCCAACGTGGAGGGCGATGCGAGTGAGTCCCCGTCGTCGTGCCTCTTCCTCGGCGAAGACCATCGCTGCTGTGCCGTAGCCACGGCCGCGATAGGACTCGTCGACATCGATGTCGTACACGACCAAGGTCGGCTCATACGCGTCGCGACGCTCGACCAGCCACAGGTGGCCCACCAACTCGCGTTCGACCTCGATCACGAACACGGAGTGTTCAGCAGACCGATGCCCGTCGATCTCCGCCACGGCTTGCGCCTTCGCCTTATCTACCGACATCCCGTAGTCGCGGACCAGATCCTGAGCGTAGTCATCCCGCAACAGAGGCAGCCAAGCGACGAACTCTTCTTCCTCCATCGGCCGCAGCTGAAGAGCCATGCAACGACGCTAGCACGCTGACCGCACGCTCCTTTGGGCGGTCACCAGGGCTTGGTCGCTCACGTAGGATGCGCCGGGAGGAGGCGTTCCAACGATGGCGGATCCGATCGCGGACATCATCGGGGACTATCGAGCGTTCGCGGCGATGCAGCGCGACCGTCTCGTTGCCCGCGGCATCGACATCGCGCCCTACCCGCTCAGCCACCTCGCCGTCCGCGTCGCCGATTGGGACCTGTACGTCCACCAGCGCACCCTTCTCGAGCGACATGCGAGGACGAACCGCGAGAACGTCTGGAACGGACGTCCGATCTCCTTGATCGTGCTCGCCGAGCCGCTCGAGGTCCTCGACGGGGCTCCGGTCTCGCGCATCGAGCTCATCCCGCCCGTTCACCAGCGCGTCTACCGGATGGGGCTCGAGCACCTCGGGGTCGTCGTCGGTGAGGATTTCGACGACTTCTCGCGGATGCATCGGGCCGCGCTGACCGGTCAGCAGTTCCAGAGTTCCGAGGTCGAGCCGGTCTACGTGCTGTTCGAGGACTTCACCCACGTGAAGTTCTACCGGCGCTCCTTCTTCGATGTCGTCGAGGACGCGGAAGGGCGCTTCGAGGGCTTCGTGCACGTCGACGACTGGGTGCCGCAGCGGCTGGTCACGGCAACAGGCCCGAACCCGTTGCCGGGGTAACCGGAGCTGCGGCTCGCCCGGTCACAGCTCCGAACGGAGGAACGCGATCGTGGCATCGAGGACGGTGCCTGAGTCACCGGGGACGGGATCGTTCGCGTACTCCCCGGCGTGCTTGTCGCCCGGCATCTCGATGACCCGGACCGACACCCCCGCCCGACGCAGCTCGGCCGCCATCTCCCTCGTCTGCGCGATCGGGAGGAACTCTTCCACCGAGTTCGCCAGGAGCATCGGCGCATCGGAAGGGTCGACGAACGTGACCGGCGATGCGTTCTGGAACAGACGCGCGCACGAGGCTCCGCGGCATCCGAGGAACGGTTCGACGACGTCGTCCCCGATCGTCAGGCCGCCGGTCACGACGTCCCCGGCGTCGCGCACGAGCGCGTGCAGATCCATCGGACCCGACCAGGACACGGCTGCGGCGATCCTCGAGCCCGTGTCGAGGGAGCCCCTCCCGAGCACCGCGAGCATCGCCGCGAGATGCCCGCCCGCGGATTCGCCGATCGCGCCGATCTTCCTGGGGTCGACGCCGTACTCGGCCGCGTGAGCCCGGACCCACGCGACGGCCGCGAGGACGTCGTCGACGGCGGCCGGGAACTGGAACTCCGGCGCAAGACGGTAGTCGACGGAGAACGCCGCGAAGCCGGCGTCGACTAAGGCGGTGGCCAGATACCTCTCCCACCCGCGCCCGCCGGTCCTGAAGGCCCCGCCGTGGATCAGGATCACGCCCGGGTGCGGCCCTGGCGAGCCGGGCAGGTACGCGTCGAGCTTCAACGGAACGCCATCCGGCGATGCGTACACGATCCCGAGTTCCGTGTACGGCGGAACGGGAACGGGCGCTGATGGGCCGCCGCCCGAGTCCTCGCTCGCACAAGCGCTGCCGCTGATCGCCATGGCCATGGCCAGAAGAAGGAGCGCCTGCTTCTTCAACCGGAGGGTCATGGGCGCGCGAACCGATCGGATGCGCGGATCAGCGCGTCCGTCATCCCGGGGTCGTCGGGGCCATGGCCCGCGTCGTCGACGATGACGAGCTCCGCACGTGGCCACGCGCGGGCGAGCTCCCACGCGTTCGCGACCGGCGCCTGCAGGTCGAACCGCCCGTTCACGAGCACCCCCGGGATGTCGGCCAGGAGGTGGGCGTCGCGGAGCAGGATCCCGTCCTCGAGGAAGTCATCGTGGCGCACGTAGTGCGTCACCAGACGGGCGAACGCGAGCGCGAAGTCGGGGTCCTCGTAGCGTGACGCGAGCCGCGTGGGGTTCGGGGGCCAGTCGGGTGTGGCGGACTCCCACGTGCACCACGCCACCGCCGCGCGTCGACGGACGTCCGGATCGCGGTCGTGCAGCATCGCCGAGTACGCCTCGACGATGTCGCGATCGCGTTCGCCGGCCGGAAGCGCGGCACGCAGGTTCGCCCACTGTTCGGGGAACAACGGCGATACGCCTCCGCGGAAGAGCCAGTCGGCCTCGACGCGCCTTCCGGTGGTGATGCCCCACAGGATCATCTCCGTCACCCGTGCCGGGTGGGACTCGGCGTACGCCAGCGCCAACGTGCTGCCCCAGGAACCTCCCCAGACGAGCCATCGCTCGATGTCCAGATGCTCACGGAGACGCTCGATGTCCGCGATGAGGTGTGGTGTCGTGTTGCTCGCGAGATCGATGTCGGGCTGGGAGGCGTGTGGCGTGCTCCGTCCGCACCCGCGCTGATCGAAGAGCACGACGCGATACGCGGCGGGGTCGAAGAACCGCGGGTGCCAGGTCGTGCACCCGGACCCCGGACCCCCGTGGAGCACCACGACAGGCTTGCCGAGCGGATCGCCGCACGTCTCCCAGTAGACGCGGTTGCCGTCTCCGACGTCGAGCATCCCGTGCCGGTGGGGATCGATCCTCGGATACAGGTCCAGCATCCTTCCGTCCGTTTCGATCGGTCGGGCGTTCCTATCCCGCGAGAGCTTGCGGCCTGAACCGCGGGGCCGGCATCGTCCCTACCGCTCGATCCAGCACAGGCAGAACGGGTGTCCGGCCGGGTCTGCGTAGACCTGGAAGTTGTCCGGGGAGGTCCCTTGTTCGGCAGCCTTCAGCACTCTTGCACCCAGCGCCATGACGCGGTCATGGGCCGACGGGAAGTCCTCGACCCAGAGGTCGAGGTGGACCTGCTGGTGCGGTGTCCCGTCTGGCCAATCCGGGGGGATGTGATCGGGCGCGAGTTGCACTCCGACCCGAGGCTTGCCATCAACCATGACCATGTGCCAGTCATCTTCGGTATCGACTTCACCTTCGAGCACCCCAGCCCAGAAGGTGCTCTCAGCGGCGAGGTTGGCGGCGTCGAACACGACGACCTGATGATCGATGCGCATGGCGTGAGCTTAGCGAGGTCCTAGCGGTGTGAGCGAACGTTCATCGATGTACCGAGAGGCGGATGTTCATGTCCAACCCGGCACGCGCGCGGCTTGTTCGATCCATCCGTGGATCTCCGGTGCCTGCGCCTCCTCCAGGGTCGTCAGCTTGACGTAGCGGCTGCGATCCGTCGTTCCGAGCGGAGGAGGAGGGTCGAAGTCCGCGCCGCCGAGGAAGGAGACGTTCACGGAGACGGTGTAGGCGGCGATCTCGATGATCCACCCGAGGTCCGGCAACCCGTAGTACGCCTGCTTCCACTTGATGGCGTACTGGAGCCCCGGGATCGTCTCGCGGATCGATCCGTCCAGCCGCTCCACGATGGGTTGCATCTCCGGCATCACGAGCCTGATCATCCAGTCCTCGATCTCGGCGTGGCTGTCCGTCGGCACGGGTGGCTCTTTGGCCGTGATGCCCTTGCGTGCCTTCTTCCCCATCGCGTGTTCTCCCTTCGCGGAACTCGTCGATCCGATCTGCAGTGTCGGACTCAGACCGAAGATCAGGGTGACCTGTTCGTGGCCGCTGGATCCGGAGTCAGCTGTCAACCGCTCCGTGGTCGAGGACCGGATACACCAGCTGAGGGCCCTCGATTCCCTTGAGGTCGACCGTCCGGGGCTCGCTGAAGATGAACGTACTCGTGGGGCCGATCAAGTCGTGAACGAGCGATGACACGACGATCTCCCCGCCCGAGGCCGAGGACGCGATCCGGGCTGCGTATGCGACCGCGTGCCCAAAGAAGTCGTCCGCCTCCCGGATCGTCTCGCCGACGTGAAGCCCGATCCGAACCCGGATCGACGAGCCTGGATCGTCGAACCGCTCCCCGATCTTCTGTTGGATCGCGAGCGCGCATGCGAGGGCGCGCCGTGACGACGGGAACGCCAGCATGAAGCCGTCGCCTTGGTTCTTCACAACTGAGCCGTCGAACTCGGCGGTGACCGATTCCATCACCTCGTTATGGCTGTGGAGCACGGCCATCCAGCGCTCGTCGCCGAGCAGGCCGTTCAGCTTGGTGGAGTCCTCGATGTCGGTGAACGCGATCGTGACCGTGCCGTCCGCCGACATGGTGCCGGACAGGTCCGGTCGAGCCGCCTCGACCGACATGGCGATATCGTCCACGGACGTGGTGAGGAGGAAGCCGTGCGACTCGTTGCTCGCGGGCACCGCGCTCAGCCACTGCACGACCTTCCAGTCGCCGTGCTCCAGATGCAGCACGCAGGAGACGCGATAAGGAACCGTGTCGAGCGCGGTCTCGAATTCCATCTCGCCGCTCGCCCAGCCGACGGTCCCTTCCGACATCGCGTGGATATCGCCGACCCGTCGCCACGGGAAGCCGCCTGTCTCGCGGATCTGCTGGACCAGCACAAGCACCGCTTCGTCGCCATCTCGCCAGTGCTCAGCGGGATCGGATCCGTACCGCTCGAAGCCGGGCTGGCGCGAGAAGCGGTTGCTCACCGCTTGTTCGTCACCGTCCCCGATCGCGTCGAGGAGACGCGTCAAGACGTTCGCGATCTCCGGAGAGGGCTCCATCGGCACAGTCTGACGAGAGCGAGGCCGCCAGGCAAAGCCAGCGCAGACTCACACGCCGGGGCGCGTGCCGCCGCGGCCGCCGGCCGTCGGAGTGCTGCTCACCACCACCGCCAGGAGCTTTTCAGTCGACGGCGGTCTCCCTGGTCACGTACTCCAGCAGGGCGGCGTCGAAGGTGCCGCGGGAGGCCTCCTCCGGACCTTCCTTCTTGTACATGCGGCCGAGGCTCTCGGTGATGCCGGGGTCGCCGCCGGTGAAGCCGGCGATCGTGCGTTCGGTGAGGTCGCGCCAGCGCTCCGCGAGCGCGCGCACCTCGGGATCCGACGGGTCCGTGCCGGCGTCGCGGTGGGCCTTCATCTGCGCCGAGAGCTCGGCCCATTCGCGTTCGATGGCCGCGATCTGGTCCTCGCCGACCTCGTCGCGCCGTGCTTCGACCTGCGCGAGCTGTTCGGGCGTGTAGTACGTCTCGTTCATCCTCATCACCGATACTCGTGGTCGTGCCGTGGCGGCAATCTGGTCTCTAGGGCGAAGACGGCTCTGACGCCGGGCAGACCCTTCAGGTCGTGCTGGCCGCGCTCTTCGAAGGCAAGCCCGGATCCTTCGACCAGGTCTTTGACGGTTGACGAAACCAGGATCTCGCCAGCGCCCGCCAACGCGCCGACGCGCGCGCCGATGTGGACGGCGATCCCACCAACCTTGTCGCCCATCTCTTCGACCTCACCGGTGTGGAGCCCGATGCAAACAGGCAGGTCCAGCTCTTGGAGCCCGGCTTGGATGGCACATGCGCACGAGATCGCTCCTACGGGCCAGTCGAAGGTGGCAAAGAATCGATCGCCGGCCGTGTCGACAACGTTGCCTCCGTATCGGGTTACCTCTTGGGTGATGAGGGCGTCATGCGCGATGCTGATCTCTCGCCATGCAGCGTCGCCCAGCTTGGCCGCGAGAGCCGTTCCTCCGAGGATGTCGGTGAACATCAGCGTGAGGATCGAGCGGTGCGGAAGATCCCGCGGGTCCACTTGGTCATCGACCTCTGGGATCGGCGCTTTGGTTGGCCGGCCAGAAGGTTCGCGCTCCACCGCGTAGATGTCCCACTCGCCCGGAAGACCTCTCAGGACATGCACACCTCGTGGCTGAAGGCGGATCGTCGGCTCGGTCAGGAGCGCTTTCATCGTGCCAGTGAGTAGGATCGCCCCAGCGGTGGCGAGTGAGGAAACACGGCTCGCGACCGCTTTGAAGAGGAACTCGAGATCACGTCGTTCGGCACCGTCCGCATGCAAGCCGATACGAATGTCGATCCCGACGGCCCTGACCTCGTCGCTGATGAGACATGCGCAAGACAATGCATCGTTCGGTCGTTCGAATGTGGCGAAGAACCCGTCACCCGATGTGTCGACCTCGGTACCAGAGAATCGGTCTAACCCGCGACGGATCACGTCGTTATGGGCGTTCCGGATCTCCCGCCAACGCCGGTCGCCGAGCGCTACCGCGGACGCGGTCGAGTCCACGATGTCCGTGATCATCGCCGTGATCGCCCGGCCGCCGGGTTCGTTGGGTAGACCCATGACCTGAGTCTGCGAGTTTCACGAAGAGTCGTAAAGGCTCACCATCGAATGCCGCCTCACGTCTCGCGGCAGCGGATCAGTCGCGTTCGATGGCCGCGATCTGGTTCTCGCCGACCTCCCCATGCCGTGCTTCGAGCTGTGCGAGCATGTAGTACGTCTCGTGCATCCTTATCACCTCCATGATCTGCGGTGAGCTGCTTCACCGAACATGGACTCAACAGCGCTCTGTCGCGCGCGCAAGGTTCTCCAACCTACTTCGGTACACTCCCTCGGTTCTATCGTCATTGCTAGAGAGGTCCCTTTTTCGCATGTCCAGAGTGATCCTGATCGCGTGGGATGGCGCCGATTGGCGCATCCTCGACCCGCTCCTCGAGCGCGGCGACCTGCCGAACCTGCAGGCGCTGATCGACCGGGGGCAGAAGAGCGTCCTGAAGTCCACGGTCCCCACGCACTCGTGGGCCGCGTGGCCGAGCTTCCTGACCGGCGTCGACCCGGCCGACCACGGCGTCTACGACATCCTCGAGACCGTCCCCGGCACCCACAAGGCGTACCCGGTCACCTACAAGTCGATCAAGGAGCGCACGTTCCTGGCCGACCTCACCGCGGCCGGCAAGCAGCAGCTCCTGCTGGACGTCCCGCTCACGTTCCCGCCGCCCGACATCACCGGGAACCTGATCGCCGGCGGCGTCCTGCCGAAGGGCCGCAGCGTGAGCTACCCGGCCGACCTCCAGGACACGCTGCAGAAGGCCGGCCTGGAGTGGCCGATCAACGGCATGAGCTGGACCACGTACCGCAACCGGCCCGACGCCTACCTGGACGAGGCGCTCGCGGTCACCGGCAAGCGCATCAAGGCCAGCGAGTGGCTGATGGACAACACCGAGTGGGACCTGTTCGCCACGGTCTGGGTGAGCGTCGACCGCACGCAGCACTGCCTGTCGAACTACGTCGCCCCCGACCATCCCGACTTCGCGAAGAACACCACCACCGCGATCGGCGCGAAGACGCGCAGCATCTACAAGCAGCTCGACGACGCGATCGGCTCGTTCCTGTCGCGCTCCAAGCCCGACGACCTGATCCTGTTCATCAGCGACCACGGGTTCCAGAGCTGCACGCGCGCGCTGCACATGGACCACCTGCTGCACCAGTTCGGCTACCTGGAGTTCTCGGCGTCGAACGCGATCTTCGGCCCGATGCAGTGGGGACCGGTGCGCAACGTCGCGCGCAAGGTGTACGACCTGCTCGGCCTGCACGGCAAGGTCAGCCTCCCGCAGTCCGTGAACTGGGCGAAGACGCAGGCGTACACGACGATCCGCTCCACCGGCGAGGGCGTCAGCATCAACCTGGCCGGCCGCGACGTGGACGGCATCGTGGACCCGGCCGACTTCGAGCGCGTGCGCGGCGAGGTGATGGACCGGCTCGCGTCGTTCGTCGATCCGAAGACCGGCAAGAAGCCCGTGAAGGCGATCTACAAGCGCGAGGACGTGTTCAAGGGCAAGCACGCCGACACCGCGCCCGACATCCTGATGGAGCCGAACGAGGGCTACAGCCTCACCCACGCGAAGTCCGCGATCGAGGACGCCGACTGGGTGAGCGGCGACCACCGCATGGACGGCGTGATCGTGGCGGCCGGACCCGCCGTGACGCCGTTCACGACGACGCCGTACCTGATCGACATGGCCCCGACGATGCTGGCCGCGCTCGACGCGCCCGCCGGCATCAAGCACACGGGCTCGGTCCTCTCGAACGTCGTCGGCTCCGAGGCCTCCGTGAAGTCCGAGGCCGTCGCCGGCACCGTGGAGATCGCGGACGAGGAGCAGACCGTCAGCGACACCGAGGCCGACGAGATGGAAGAGCACCTCCGCGGCCTGGGCTACCTGGAGTAGCCGCACCTCGACCCCGGTTCCTTCGCGGCCTTGGTGTCGTGGCTGGGCGGTATCGTCGGTCGATGGCTCGGCTCAAGACCTCGGAGCGGAAGGACCTGCCGGACAGCGCGTTCGCCTACATCGACGCGAAGGGGCGACGACGGCTTCCGATCAACGACGAGCCGCACGTGCGCAACGCCCTCGCGCGGTTCGAACGTGTCGCGTTCGAAAGCGACGAAGCGCGGGAACGTGCTCGCACCCGCCTCCTGAAGGCGGCCAAGCGCTACGGCATCGTCCCCGTGGGGTTCATCACAGGACAGATCCGATCGGAGCGCGCGCCGAGGCCGGCCGACCGCAAGGCGCTTCCGACGGGCTCCGTCACGTTCCTCATGACCGACATCGAGGGCTCCACCGAACTCCTCCGCCGGCTCGGACGTCGCTATCCGTCGGTGCTGAGCGAGACGCGAAAGGTCCTGCGCCGTGCCGTCCGAGCGTCCGGTGGTTACGAGGTCGATGCGCACGCCGACGAGTACTTCGCCAGCTTCGAGCGAGCGTCCCAGGCGCTCGACGCGGCGCTCGCGATCCAGCGGATGCTCGGCGAGCACACGTGGCCGGACGGGGTCGACGTTCGCGTCCGAGCGGGGATCCACGGCGGCCGGCCGACCCTGACCGACACCGGGTACGTGGGCATTTCGGTGCACACGGTCGCGCGGATCTGCTCGGCCGGGCACGGCGGCCAGATCCTCGTCTCCGAGCAGACCAAGCGGGCCGTGAAGGGCGCCATGCCCGCGGGCGTCCGTCTCCGGAGCCTCGGTCGGCATCCACTGGCCGGGCTCCCGAAGGACGAGTCCTTGTTCCAGGTGGTGGCGAAGGGCCTCCCGGCCGACTTCCCGCCACTTCGCATCGTCGACCCGGCATAGCCCCGGTTCTCGCGTCTTCCTCGCTCGCGCCCTCGTTTGCGCCGGGACGCGTCGGCGCGTGACACTCCGACGATGGAACGGCCCGAGGTCCGGTTCGCGCGCGCCGCCGACGGCGCCTACCTGGCGTACCAGGTGCTCGGCGAGGGACCCACCGCGCTCTTCTGGCAGGAGGACTCCTTCGCCGTGGTCGACGAGCTGTGGGACTCGCCGCAGGAGCTCGCGTGGCACGAGGGGTTGGCGGCGTTCGCGCGCGTGATCATCTACGACCGGCGCGGCACCGGCCTGTCCAGCCGCAACGTCGCGCCGGGGAGCCTGGAGGTCCAGGTGCAGGACACGCTGAGCGTGCTCGACGCGGAGGGGATCGAGCGGGCCTATTTCGGCGGCTTCCTGGAATCGTGTGCGCCGAACGTGTTGCTCGCCGCCACGCGGCCCGACCGGGTGCAGGCGCTCGTGTGGGCGCTGCCGAGCCCGCGCTCGACCTTGGAGCCCGACTACCCGTGGGGCGCGGACGCGACGTACGTGGAGGCCGAGCGTGTCCTGCTGGAGCGGTGGGGGACGGAGGGCTGGGCGCGGGACTACGTCGCACTGAACGCCGGCGTGCTGGGCGGCGCCTGGAGCACGGAGAGCTACGTCCGCTTCCTCGCGCGGGTCAGCCGGCGGACCTGCACGCCCGACGTGGCGATGGAGCTTGCACGGATCTGGCTGGAGACGGACGTCCGCGACGTCCTGCCGGCCCTCCAGGCGCCCATGCTCACGATCGACTTCGGGGTGGAGAGCCAGCGTGAGCTGGCGGCCTACATCGCGACGCTCGCGCCGAGCACGGAGCAGTACTACCTGCCCGGCGGCACGATGGAGGTCGAGCACTTCGAGGCGATGCACGACGCGATCCGTCGGTTCGTCGGCGCGGAGCGTGCGCCGGTCGGGCTGGACTCGGTGCTCGCCACCGTCCTGTTCACCGACATCGTGGGCTCGACCGAGCTCGCGGCATCGGTCGGTGACATCCGTTGGAAGGAGTTGCTCGCCGATCATGATCGGCGTGCTCGCGCCGAGCTTGAGCGGTTCCACGGCGTCTACGTGGACTCCACCGGAGACGGCCTGCTCGCCCGGTTCGACGGACCTGCCCGCGCCGTCCGCTGCGCCCGCAGCATCGCGGAGGCGGTCCGGCCGCTCGGCCTGGAGATACGCGCGGGGTGCCACACGGGCGAGGTTGAGCTGGACGGCGATCAGATCCGAGGTCTCGCCGTGCACATCGGTGCCCGCGTGGCGGCGATGGCCGGCACAGGCGAGATCTTGACCACTTCCACCGTGAGGGACCTGACGGCGGGCGCGGGCCTCACGTTCGAGGACGCCGGCGAGCACACCTTGAAGGGGGTGCCCGACCGCTGGCGCCTCTATCGGGTCGTGAACTAGGGGACGAGGAGGCTCCCGTTCGCGCCGCGCGGCTACCCTTGCGTCGCACGAACCCCGAAGGGGAGCGATGCCGGAGACCTCGATCGAACGGGCCCGGGCGGCGATAACACGCCAGGACTGGGCCGACGCCTACGCCGCGTTCCACGACGTGGATCGCGCGGCGATGACGGGCGCCGACCTGGAGGCGTTCGCCGACGCGGCCTGGTGGTGCTCGAAGCTTCCCGAAGCCTCAGAGATCCGTAAGGAGGCGTACGCCTCGTACGACGCCGAGGGGAACGACGCGGCGGCGGGAGCGGCGGCCGCACGACTGGCCATCGATCACTTCCTCCGAGGCGAGCCCTCGGTCGGTGGCGGCTTCCTGATGCGCGCGCAACGACATGTGGCGGTGCTTCCCCCCGGCCCCGAGCAGGGCTACATGGCCACGCTCGAGGCCACCGTCGCGCTGTTCTCCGGCGATCTGGACGGCGCGCTCGCGCGGAGCGCCGACGGGATCCGGATCGGGCGCGAGGTGGGCGACCCCGAGCTCGTCGCGCTGGCGGTCCACACGCAGGGACTCGCGATGATCGATGCCGGCCGCGTCGCGGAGGGCCTCGCGCTGCTGGACGAGGCGATGGCCGCCACCGTGGCCGGTGAGGTGGGGCCGTACTTCACGGGGGTCATCTACTGCAGTTTGCTCTCGGCGTGCCTCGCGATCGGCGACCTGCGACGCGCCGGCGAATGGAGCGATGCCGCTGCGGCCTGGTGCGCCACGATCCCTCCGGACTCGCCGTTCCCCGGGGCGTGCCGGGCGAACCGGGCGGAGGTCGCGCGCCTGCGCGGCGCGTGGGGCGAGGCGGAGGTCGAGGCCGAGCGCGCCTGCGACGAACTGCTGCTCGTCGACGGGGTATCGGCCTTCGCAGCGGCGGCCTTCGTCCAGCTGGCCGAGATCCGCCGCCGTCGCGGCGACCTGACCGCCGCAGAGATGGCGTACACCAAGGCGCACGAGCTCGGGGAGGATCCGCAGCCCGGTCTCGCGCTGCTACGGCTCGCGCAGGGCAAGCAGCCCGCCGCGCGGGCCGCGATCACCGCGGCGCTGGGTGCGGCCGGTCCCGGCCGCCCCCATCGGGTGCGGCTGCACGCGGCGAACGTCGAGATCGCGCTTGCCGGCGGATCGATCGACGACGCGCTCGCGTCCGCGGCGGAGCTGGGTCGGATCGCGGAGGAGACACGGACGCCGGCGTTCGTCGCGCAAGCGGCCGAGGCTGCCGGGTCGGTCGCGCTCGCGTCCGGTGACGTCGACACCGCCCTGGCTCGCCTGCGGGAGGCATGGACCGGATGGCAGGAGCTGCGCCTGCCGTACGAGGCGTCGCGCGCCCGGGTGCGGTTCGCGCGGGCGCTCACCGCCGCCGGCGACGAAGAGGGAGCGACCCTCGAGCTGCGCGCCGCGCTCGCGGGCTTCGAACGGCTGGGCGCGCTGCGGGACGCCGGTGAGGTCGCGGTACTGCTGGGGACGCCCGACGCGCTGCCGGCCGGGCTCACCACGCGGGAGGCCGAGGTCCTGCGCCTGCTCGCGTCGGGCAAGACGAACCGCGACATCGCGGTGGAGCTGGTGATCAGCCAGCACACCGTGGGACGGCACCTCCAGAACCTCTACGCGAAGCTCGGCGTGTCGTCGCGCTCCGCGGCCACGGCCTACGCGTTCGAACACGGCCTCACCTAGATGGTGCGTTCGCACCATACGCACGTGCTCCCAGGTTGGTGGGTTCCGTCGATGCGGCGTCCTGGTCCTGAGCCCTAGCGTTCTCCCATCGACACGGAGGAGGACGCCATGCAGACGGAACGTTTCGACACGATCGTGATCGGCGCCGGTCAGGCCGGCCTGGTGACGGGGTACCACCTGCAGCGCGCGGGACGCTCGTTCGTGATCCTGGACGGGGACGAGCGCATCGGCGACGTATGGCGCCGGCGCTACGACTCGCTCCGGCTCTTCACGCCGTCGTGGGCGTGCGGCTTGGACGGGATGCCGTTCCCGTCCAAGGGCTCGTCGATCGGCCCGACGAAGGACGAGTTCGCGGACTACCTCGAGGCGTACGCGACGCGGTTCGCGTTGCCGGTGCGCACGGGGGTGCGGGTCGACGGCGTGCGCCGCGACGGTGATCGCTACGTCGTGTCCGCGGGGGATCGCACGTTCGAGGCGACGAACGTCGTCCTGGCGTCGGGGGCGCACCGGGACCCGCGGGTTCCATCGTTGGCGGCCGACCTCGATCCATCGATCGTCCAGCTGCACTCCAGCGCGTACCGGAACCCGTCACAGCTGCGGGACGGTCGTGTGCTCATCGTCGGCGTCGGGAACTCGGGAGCCGACATCGCGTTGGAAGTCGCGAAGACCCACCCGACCACGATGTCTGGGAGCCCGACCGGGCACATCCGCCCGGACATCGACGGCTGGATCGCGCGTAACGTCGTGTTCCACCTGATCCGGTTCCTGGGCGTGCACGTGTTCACGCGCCGCAACCCGATCGGACGCAAGGCGATCGCGAGTATGTCCGCGAAGGGCGGCATGCTCGTGCGTGTGAAGCCGAAGTGGCTCGAGGCGGCCAGCGTCGTGAACGTCGGGCGGACGATCGACATCCGCGACGGCAAGCCGGTCGTCGAGGGTGGCGAGGTCCTCGACGACGTCACGAACGTCGTGTGGTGCGTCGGCTTCCGTCAGGACCTGTCGTGGATCGACCTGCCGATCTTCGGCGAGGACGGGGCGCCGATGCACGAGCGCGGCGTTGTCACGAGCGAGCCGGGCCTGTACTTCGTGGGACTGCCGTTCCAGTTCGCGGTCGCCTCAGACGTGATCCCAGGCGTGAGTCGCGACGCGCGGTGGATCGTGAAGCAGCTTGTGCGTCGCTCGCCGGCATCCGTGCCGGCGGCGACGGTCGCTGCCTGATCGAGGCCGGCATCGACGCCCCTCGTGACTGCTCTGTCCCGGTAGTGTTCGCGGGAACGACCGAGGAGGAGGCGACGATGCCGACGACGGCGCAGGTGATGGCGTGGGCCGAGGCGTACCGGCAGGCATGGGAGAACGCGGACACGCCGGCCGCGGTCGCGCTGTTCGCGGAGGACTCGTCGTACCGGTCGAACATCTTCGAGGAGCCCTACATCGGGCGGAAGGGCGTCGAGGAGTACTGGAGCACCGTCACCGCGACGCAGTCCGACGTGCGGGTGTGGATGGGCCAGCCGGTGATCGAGGGGGACCGCGTGATCGTCGAGTTCTGGACGCGGATGCTCGGTGGCGGCGAACCGCTCACGCTCGTCGGCAGCCTGCTGATGCGGTTCGACGACGATGGCCTGTGCACCAACCTGCGCGAGTACTGGCAGCTGGTGCCCGAGCTCCGCGACCCCTGGCCCGGCTGGGGCGAGTAGGCACCGGGGTTACGCACGGGCGGGACAGGGGTAGGTCCACACCGTCGACCGACGCAGCATCGAGGAGGAGGAGCGCCATGTGTCTGACCTGTGGATGTATGGATGCCCATCTCGAGATGGGGGAGAAGAACATCCGATACGAAGACGTCGCAGCCGCCGCCGAGGAGAACGGCCGCTCGGTCGCGGAGACCTTCGACATCGTCGAGCGGACCCTCGCGAAGGACCGCGCCGATCACCCTCAGGAATACGGGTAGGGAGAGGGGCACACGACATGACCTACGAGCTGAGGCTCGAGCGGCAGTACGACGCATCTCCGGAAGAGGTGTTCGACACCTTCTCCGAGAACACCTCACAGGGGGTGTTGCACGGCTCCGAACAGCACGGGTGGAACGTCGAGGTGATCCAGACCGACGTGCGCGTCGGAGGGACGTCGATCGTCCGGATGGGACCTCCCGGACGCGAGCCCGACACGGAGACGCGCACGTACTCCGTCGTGGATCGCCCGCACCGCCTGGAACTCCGGTACTCGATGGCGCTCGCCGAGACCGGCCTCTCGCTCGACACCGAGATGACCGTGACGTTCGAGGATCGCGACGGCGGGACCTGGTTCACCATGGTGGAGACCGGCTTCGAGGTCGAAGCGGCTCGCGACGGGTTCCGGGAGGGCTGGACCGAGTACCTCGAGAACATGGGCCAGGTGTTGAAGGCGAGGCACGATACGGCGTGAACAACGACGTGTCGTCATCCGTGCTCTACATGTCGATGTCGCTCGACGGGTACATCTCGGGTCCGAACGACGGGCCGGATAACCCGGGCGGCGACGACTTCGACCGGTTGCACGAGTGGATCGTCGGTCCGGACGGGGAGTTCGGTCGGCCGTCGGGCCGGGCAGGAGAGCTGTGGGACGAGTGGAACGAGACCGGCGCGGTGCTGGTGGGTCGGCGCACCGTGGAGCAGGTCGATCACTGGGGCGGTGATCATCACGGTGTGCCGATCTTCGTGCCCAGTCACCGGCCGCCGGGGCCGACGGTGGCGAACTATCCGCTGGTGACGTACGTCCTCGACGGGATCGAAAGCGCCATGGCACAGGCGAAGGCCGCCGCCGGAGACCGCAACGTCATGGTGCACGGTGCGTACACGGCGCAACGGGCGCTCGAGGCAGGCGTGCTGGATGAGCTGCAGATCCACCAGATCCCGGTGTTGTTCGGTGGGGGCCGTCGGCTGTTCGAGACCTTGCCGTCGCGGGTTGAGCTGGAGATCGTCCGGGTGATCGACACGCCGGAGGCCACCCACATCCGGTACCGGGTCCGCCGCTGAGACGGAGCAAGGTGCCGGTCGCGGGTTTCGCCGACCCGTCGTAGGGTGGACCTACCCCGAACGGAAGGAGCCGGCCATGGATGGCGTCGTGCACTTCGAGATCCCCGCCGACGATGCGGAGCGCGCCAAGGCGTTCTACTCGACCGTGTTCGACTGGGAGATGCAGGACTTTCCCGACATGCAGTACACGATCATGATGACCACGCCGATCGACGATCAGTCGCAGCGTCCCACCACCCCCGGGGCGATCAACGGCGGCCTGATGAGTCGCAGCAAGGAGACGCCCACACCCGTGATCACGATCGGCGTCGACTCGGTGGAAGAAGCCCTGAAGAAGGTCGAGGCCGAAGGCGGCACGGTGATCACGCCCAGCACGCCGATCCCGGGGATGGGTGCGTTCGGCTACTTCAAGGACTCCGAAGGCAACGTGATGGGCCTGTTCCAGTACACCTAACCGAACACGCCTAGGCGCAACCTGGTCGGCATCGCGGATCCGATTCGAAGGGTCGTCACGCCAAGCTGCAGTGAGGCAGCCAATGGACCGTGGCGGTGGGGTTCGGCACGTGGAGCCAGACCGAGAAGTGGTAGGTGTCCCACGAGTCGGCGTCCAGGTGCCCACTTGCCCGCCAGAACTTGTTCGCGACGGATGACCACACGCGGACGAAGCCTCGCCAGTCGTGTCCGGACGCCGTGTCCCAGTTGTCGACACGGAGGTAGCCGGTCACGTGGTCGAGGTTCGTGTTCGGCGGACCTCCCACGTGCACGTGGATGGCTCTGCAGGTGATCGTGGCGCCGCGGATCGCCTCGACACGCGGCATCGCCTTCGCCGGAGCCGAGATGACGATCGCCCCCACCAGGAGCATCGTCGTCATCACGCTGACTACTGCCCGCTTCATCCGGCCCTCCCTCTTCCCTCTCGTCCGAACGGCAGATGTATATCTCACCGAGCCGAGGCGTGGAACCCCCTATCTGCAGGGTTTCGGGGCATGCCGACACGACGGTGTTCGAGAGCCCACCGCTTTGCACGGCTGCACCCCGCCGCCGGACGGGTCTCGGTGTCAATCGAGCGTTCCTGTGAGCCGATGATGCCTGGAGGAGGACCCATGAGAGCGACGACCGCGCAACGGATGCTGATCGGCCTCGGCGTCTTCTTGGTGGCCGGAACGGGGCTCCTGTTCCTCACGGGGAACCGGGAGGCGAGCCGGGTGGCGCGCGAGATGTTCGTGCTCGCCGCGATCGTCGGCGGCATGTTCTGGCTGGGATATCGGTTCCGGGTCCTGCCGCGTCGCGACTCGTTCCGGGGTCAGACGGAGGCGCTCGCCTTCACACCGCAGGTCGGCGATCCGCTCGGCCTGCTCGACCTGCCGTTCACGCTGTTCCATTGGGCAGGATCGGTGCGGCAGATCGAGAACACCGCCACCGGATCGCACGGCGGCCACCAGATCGTGATCGCCGACTATTGGTTCGCGCCGACCGCGGCTGAGCGGGTCGACGACTACGAGCGCTACACGTGCGTGATCGGCCCGTCGATGGCCGGCTGGTCCGACCTGACCGTCGTCCCCGAACGGCTCGTGTCGCGTCTCCGCGACGCGATCGGCGTTCCGCAGATCAACATGGAGCTGGAGGAGTTCAATCGCGCGTTCCAGATCCGAGCCGGCGACGCGCGGTTCGCGAGCGCGTTCGTCGATGCTCGGATGATGCGGTGGCTGCTGGAGCGAAGCCCCGGTGTCGGCTTCGAGGTGTCGGGCACCCGTGTGATGGTGTTCCGCCGCCGGGCGACCGCCAGCCTCGACGACGTCGCCGACTCGCTGGCGCTCTACGACGACTTCGTCGAACACATCCCGCGGGTGGTTGTCGCAGGCTCCTCCTAGGAAGTTCCCACGCCTCGCACCCTCGAGGCGCCGTGCCGGCCTTCGCCTCGTCCGTGAGCGTGCCGCCGCTCTGAGGGCGGGAGGGCGCTCAGCGCGCCGCGGAGCGCTTCGAGACGTTCCATGCCCAGCGTCAGCAACTCCGGTGGCGGTTCCAGCAGATGCGCGAGGACCTTGGTCTTCACCCGCACACCGCGGCGCGTGAGGCTCACGATCTTGACGCGACGATCGGTGGTGAGCATCTTGCGCTCCACCAGCTTGCGCTCTTCGAGGCGATCGATCAGCCACGTCGCCATGGAGGGATCGCACTGCAGGACGTCGGCGATCGAACCCATCGAGATCGCCTCGTCCGGTTCCAGGGCTTGCAGCACCCGGAGATGGCCCGGCGTCAATCCGAGGGACTTCAGCGCGTGGAACGCCTGACCGCGCTGCATCCGGCTCCACGTGAACTCCGCCATCAGCCGCCAGACGTCGCTGGCGACCGCCTCGACCGCAGGATCGTTCGCGGCCGTTCGCTCTGACGTCATCGCCCCTCCTCCGCGCTACTCCGATGATACTTCATGTCTCTCGACCTTTGATATATCACGATACTTGACAAGTCACAAGGACTTGTGGGAGGGTGCGTGACCATGAGCGAGATCGCGATCCGCGTCGAAGGACTGACCAAGCACTACGGCGAGCTCGAGGCCCTCGGGGGGATCGACCTCGAGGTGCCGCAGGGCTCCGTCTTCGGTCTGTTAGGACCGAACGGTGCGGGCAAGACCACCGCCGTCCGCATCCTGGCGACGATCCTGCAGCCCGACGGCGGACACGCCGAGGTGCTCGGCTACGACGTCGTCACCCAGGCGGCGGCCGTGCGCCGCCGGATCGGCCTCGCCGGTCAGTACGCGGCGGTCGATGCCAACCTCACCGGTCGCGAGAACCTGCGCATGGTCGGGATCTTGGGACAGATGCCGACGCCGCAGATCATGCCGCGCGCGGCGGAGCTGCTCGAGAAGTTCGAGCTGAGCGACGCGGCCGACCGGCCGTTGCGCACGTATTCGGGCGGCATGCGCCGGCGCTTGGACATCGCGGCGTCGTTGGTGACGAAGCCGCCCGTCCTGTTCCTGGACGAGCCGACCACCGGCTTGGACCTCACCAGCCGCAACGCGCTGTGGGAGACGATCGAACAGCTCGTCGCCGACGGCACCACCGTGCTGCTGACGACGCAGTACCTGGAGGAGGCCGACCGGCTCGCCGAGCGGATCGCGGTGGTCGACGGCGGCAAGGTGATCGCGAACGACACCCCAGGGAACCTCAAGGCGCAGCTGGGCAGCACGGTCGTGGAGATGCGGTTCGACGGCGACGGGCGCTCGACGGATGCCGAGACCATCCTGACGGGCAAGGTCAACGGGCAGGTCGAGCGCGACAACGGCTCGCTCCGCATCACCTCCAACGAGGGCGCGACCATCCTGATCGATGTGTTGCGCATGCTCGACACGAACGGCGTCGAGCCGGATGCGTTAGCGGTCCGCGAACCGAGTTTGGATGACGTGTTCCTGGCGCTGACCGGGCACAAGGCGGAGATCGACGGCGAACCGAGCGAGGAACCGGTCAAGGGCCGGCGAGGAGGCAGGGCATGAGTGCGATCCAGGTCGCGACGGCGGCACCCGATATCGCCGATCGCAGGATCCCGTGGGGACGGCTGCGCGACACCAGCGCGGTGATCAAACGGAACCTGCTCCAGTACCTGCGCGTGCCGCAGCTGCTGGTCTTCTCGACGATCCAGCCGATCATCTTCGTGCTGATGTTCCGGTTCGTCTTCGGCGGATCGATCGACACCGGCCGCATCCCGTACGTCGACTTCCTGATGCCCGGGATCTTCCTGCAGGTCGTCGTGTTCGGTTCCCTCGCCACCGCGATCGGATTGGCGACCGATCTGAAGAGCGGGCTGATGGAACGGTTCCACGCGTTGCCGATGTGGACGCCGGCGGTCCTGGTCGGACGGACGGTCGCGGACCTGATCCGGAACGTCTTCGTCGTGTTCCTGATGATGGTCGTCGGGTTCCTGGTCGGGTGGCGGATCCACACCACGGTGCTCGCGCTGCTGCCCGGGATCTCGTTGATCCTGTTGTTCGGGTGGGCGATGTCGTGGATCTTCGCCACGGTCGGATTGGCCGTGAAGGATCCCGAGACCGCGCAGGCTGCCGCGTTCCCCGTGCTCGCGCCGCTCGTGTTCGCGTCGGCGGCGTTCGTTCCGGTGCTGAGCATGCCGGGATGGCTGCAGCCGTGGGCCAGGAACCAGCCGGTCTCCGTGACGATCGAGACGTTCCGCGCCCTCACGCTCGGTGGGCCAACGTCGTCACTCGTGATCAAGACGATCCTGTGGTCGGTCCTGATCATCGCGATCTTCGCGCCCATCGCCGTACGCCTGTACCGGAAGGCCGTCTAGGGATGTTCGTTCATCCCTTGATCGCATCTCCGGCGGGGGAGACGACGAACCAGATGTCGCCGATGCCCTGTCCGTTCGTGTCACCCGGTGCCTGATCGCCGGAGAAGTAGTAGAGCGGGTGGCCGTTGTACGTGACCTGCATCGTGCCGTCGTCGCGAGCCGACGTGCCGAGCAGCGACTCGTCGACGCCTCCTCCGCCGCCGGCCTTGACCTCGCCCTTCGCGATCAACGCCGGCCAGGTCGCCGCGCAGTCGCCGGTGCACGTGCTGGTGTCGCCCGTGTCCTGCAGGAACACGTAGAGCGTGTTCCCCTGCTGATCGACGAGGATCGTTCCGAGCGGAGAGTCCTCGGCCTCGACCTCGGTCTCGCCACCACCACCTGACGATGGCGACTCGGACGCGGGCGGGGGCGACGTCTCGGTCTCGGTGGGGGAGCTCGGGCCGGTCGTTCCCGAGGCTCCCCCGGAACCGTTGTCGTTGGAGCAGGCGGCCAGGAGCAACATCGAGACCGACATCACGATGAACAACCTGCGGAGTGCCATGGAAGATCACCTTCCTTGTGGCGGATGCTCGCGGGGGAGCGGTCGCGTTGGAAGGTCTACGGTCGGGCGGAAGTCAGGGTTTGCCGAACCTACCGCGGTCGGTACCAATCACTCGTGTTCGACCAATCGGCGTGTCCGTTCTCACCCGGAGCGGGACCGATCCGGGCGACGGGACCCGGGGCGCGCGTGGTCGTGCCGGTGGACGGGTCGAAACGAAGGAGCAGGAGGGCGCCGGGCGAGTCCGGCTCGATCCCCCGCCGAACGACCAGGATGAAGCGGCCATCGGCCGACCACCGAGCCGCCTCGTACGCCGCGTTGCCCGCCCCGGTGAGCCGGGAGCGATCGGCGCCGTCGGTGGAGAGCAGCCAGAGCGCGTGGATCCCGCGCCCCGGCGGCGACTCGGGAACGTTCGGTGTGGCCGTCGCGACGATCCACTTGCCGTTGGGTGAGCACGCCGGCCAGATCCAGCTTCGGGTGAAGTCGTTGGACAGGTTCTCGTACCGCCAGTCCGGCGGCCCCGACACGAGGATCTGGTTCCCTTCGCTCGGCGCCGCGTCGCCGCCGCCGGAGAGGGCGAGCCGCCGACCGCACCAGCTCAAGAAGTCGACGTACGGCAAGACGGGATCGAACACGTTCACCCAGTCGCCGCCCTCCGCCGGGACGGTGTTGAGCGGCACCCCTGCATGTCCCGGGAGCCTCGAGAAGAACAACACCCAGCGGCCGTCCGGGGACCACCCCGCGACGAGCGGCGGGGCCTTCGTCCCCGGCGACACGCGATAGACCGTCGTCGTGACGCCGTCGACCACGTCGACGACCGCGACCCGGTCCGCACCGGTGACCACCTCGAGCGATCCGCCGTCGGAGCTGAACGCCACCTGCTCGGCGGCGCTCCCATCGTCGAGCACCATCCGCCGGGGATCCTCCGGACCGCCGACCACGACGCCACCGGCTGCGGTCACGCCGGCCAGCACGTCGTCCGTGGGGGACCACTGCCAATATCCCGACCGCCCGATCGGCGACAGGATGTCGCCGCCGGCGGTGGGGACGATCGAGCCGTCGCCGAACGCGACCCACTCACCGTCGTGACTGAGTCGGACCGGCGGAACCACGCCGACCTGCACCAGGGTTCGCTCCTCGCACGTATCGAGATCCAGCAGCAGCAGGGCCCCGCCGTCCACCCATGCGACCGTCCCGAGTTGGGCGTCGCCGCCGGCGAGCCGGGTCGATGGGCACGATAGGCACGTCCGCGGTCGGAGAAGGAGGTCGGCTCCGCGGAACGCGACCCGAGCACGTCCGGGAGGAACACCGCCGCGGCCACGCCCAGGCCGATCACCGCGACGGCCACGACGGCGCCGATGAGTCGTCGCTTGGTGATCCAACGCCCGTGGGCGTACATGTGGCGGCCAGCTCGCGGCATCCTTGGTACGGACCGTATCGCGTCGCTCGCCGTTCCCGCGAACCCTCGAACCGCTCTCCGCGGTCGCGCGTACTACCTGCGCATCGAACGAGAGGTCACCGCATGCGATCGCGTCTCCACCAACTCGCCCATCGCTTCCCGTTGATCTTGTTGCTGCTGTCGGCTGCCCTCCTCCTGGCGGGGTGCCCGAAGGGCGGGTACTGACGCACCGCGCTGCTTCCGGGCGAGGATCAACGCGGCGAGCGCGAACAGCGCCAACACCAGGGCGATCCCGGTCGAGGGCGCCAGCAGCGGCCTCGACGGGCTCTCGCGTGTGCTCGCCGCCGCTGTCGCGGCGGCGAGCCGATCCTCCATCGCGCTCATCTGGCTCGCCATCGACGAGCGCACCAGATCGAGGGCGTCGAACTGCCCTTGCAGCTCGGCCATCGCCTTCTCTTGCTTCTTCCCGGCGCGGCGCAGCGCGTAGATCCGGTTGGAGAGTCGCTGGTTCTGCGTGAGGAGTACTCCCTCGCGCGCGGTCTGCACGATCGAGATGTAGCCGACGATCGGCTCCTTGAACCCCTGGACCGTGCACGGATCGTTGCACATGGCCACGGTGTAGCCGTCGCCCGCCACGTCCGGCACGGTGAACGAGACCGTCAGGTCGAACCACTTCGGCCGGCTCTCCTCCACCTGGAACGTCCCGAGGCGGATCGCTCCCGCGGGGATGGGCTTCCCTATCTGGGGGAACGATCTGTTGGTCGTCACGAGGTATGCGTAGAACGGCCCGCGGTCCAGGCGTCCCTGCTGGGGCTTCAACAGATAGACGTATGCCTCGGCGGTCGCGACGTCGCCCGGCAGGTAATGCGTCCGGTCGAACTCCATGTACGCCCCACCGTCGGCTCGCGCGGCGACCGGGTTCATCACCATCACCGCTCCCACCGTGATCGCGACCGCCAGCACATGACGCATGCGCATGTCCGCCTCCCTCCGTCACCGGCACAGACCGACCCGACGCGGCCGGGGTTCCTTGGAGATCGCGGGAACCTTCGGGCCGCTCGAGCGGTACTCCCACCAGAGGGATCGAAACGGGCGGAACCGTCGCCCAACCGGTGAGGGAGGCCGACATGCGAGCCAAGCCGTACATCGTCGCCGCGACATGCGTGCTCGTGCTGGGTGCGTGTACGTCGGGCTCCACGAGCGATCGCACGCCGCCCGCGCAGGTCGCGGCAGGCTCCTCGCCCGCCGCCGACGTCCTGTTGTTGGACACCGATGCAGGACCGGTCGCGGTGAGTCCGTCGACCGGTTCCGTCCTGTCCGGCGAGGCCGGGGCGGTCGCCGGCCCGGACGGTACACGGCTGTACACGACGACGGCCGACGGCGATCACACGGTGCTCGTCGTGCGGGACGCCGCGACCGACGATCAGATCTCCACCACGTCGGTCCCGGGAGACCTGGCGGTGCGCGTGGCGGCCGACAGTGGGAACGCCGTGGCCCTGATGGCACCGCTGCCCGACGGGGTCGACCCGTGGACGCCGGTGCCGCGCGCGCGCACGACCATCGTGGTGGCAGACCCCTCAGGCGCGCGCCCCGCTCGCACGTACCACCTCCGCGGCAACTACGAGCCCGAGGCGTTCTCCGTGGAGGACTCGCGGCTGTTCCTGATCCAGTACCTTCCGGCCGAGGCGCCGGCCGTCTATCGCGTGACCACGTTGGATCTGGCCGACGGCGACGTCTACGAGGTACATGGTCGTTTCAAGACCCCGCCCGAGCGCATGCCGGGGATCCGGTTGCGACAGGTGTTCGACCGGACGACCTCTCAGCTCTACACGCTCTACACGACGGAGCCGCGCGACGGCACGCAGGACTACGGAAGCTGGTCGTACGGCGGTAAGGAAGAGACGTTCGTGCACGTGCTCAACCTGAAGCGAGGGTGGGCGTATTGCGCAGGGCTCCCGCGCAGGTTCTGGGGTGAGCCCGCTGCCGCGCAGGCGATCGCGCCGTCACCCGACGGGTCAGAGCTCTACATCGTCGACTCGATGCGCGGGGTGGTCGCCGTCATGAACACGCAGACGCTGCAGATCGAGCGGATGGAGAAGGTGGACGTCTCGTCGCTCGGCGGCGTGCGAACGTCGGCACAGGTGAGTGCCGACGGCCGGACGCTCTTCGTCGGCTCGGCCGTCGACGGAGCCGCCGTCTTCGCGCTCGACACGGCGACGCTCGAGGTGACGGATCGCTGGCCGATGACGGGCGACGTGTCCGGGCTCGGACTGTCCGTCGACGGGCTGCGCTTGTACGTCGCGCTCGACGACGGCGTGGCGATCCTGAACTCGTCCACGGGACAGGAGCTCACCGCGGTCCCGTTCCAGGGCGTCGAGTCGATCCTGCACGTGGGAACGCTCACTCCTTAGATCGTCGCAGTCGCGCTCCGATCAGGCTTCCCTTCTGCCGCCGCCGCGCGGAGAATCGCGACGTGAGCAGCACGCGACCTCTCATGGTGGCGGGCCCGGTGGGTGGCATCGACGATCGGAGCTGACGTCCATCGTCTTGATGCTCGGGACCCTCGTCCTGATGTACGTCGACCGAACGGTGACGCTCCCGCAGGTGTCCGACGGGTGGAGCTTCCAGAACGTGTTCGACATCATCGTGAACATCGGGGTGCCGGTCCTGGGCATCGTGATCGCTTCTCGACGCCCGGAGAATGCGATCGGTTGGCTCCTGCTTGCGGCCGGGCTCGCGTTGGGGCTGACGGGGTTCTCTCGTGCGTACGCGCTCCACGTGCTGGTCGCCGATCCCGGCTCACTTCCGGGCGGACAGGCCGCGGGGTGGATCGCGAACACACTCTGGCCGATCCCGGTCGGCATGCTCCCCTTCCTCTTCCTGCTCTTCCCGACCGGACGTCTGTCGTCGCGTCGGTGGAGGCCGGCGCTATGGTTCGCGATCGTGTCGCTCGACCTGCTCCTGGTCGGCACCGTCGTCTTCGCGACCTCGGTGTGGAACGAGCCGTTCACCCTCGCCGACACGGCTCGATCGGTGGATCCGTTCGCGCTCACGCTGTTCGTGGTCGTCCTCTTCCTCCAGCCGATCGCCGCTGGCGTGTCGTTCGTTTCGGTCGCGATCCGGTATCGCGGATGCGGTCGGGGACGAGCGCATCCAGCTCAAGTGGTTCGTGACGGCCGCGTTGTTCGTCCTCCTGACGTTCACGGCCACGCTGGTGACGAACCTCCCGGTCGCGCAGATCTCGTTCGACCTCGCGCTGGTGTTCCTGTACGTGGCGATCGGCGTCGCGATCCTGAAACACCGGCTCTACGACATCGACGTCATCATCAGCAAGGCGGTCGTCTACGGGATCCTCGGCGCGTTCATCACGGTCGTCTACGTGGCGATCGTCGTCGTGGTCGGCACGTTCATCGGCGCCACGCAGTTCCTCTCGCTGGTGGCGACGGCCGTCGTCGCGATCGCGTTCCAACCGGCGCGCGATCGCGCCAAACGCACCGCGAACCGCGTGATCTACGGCAAGCGCGCCACGCCGTACGAGGTGCTGTCGGGGTTCTCCGAGCACGTGAGCGAGACGTACGGCGGCGAGGACATCCTGCCGCGCATGGCGCGACTCTTGGCCGAGGGGACCGGCGCCACCGACGCCACCGTGTGGCTGCGCGTCGACGACGAGATGCGCCCCGCCGCCACGTGGCCGGTTCCGGCCCAGCCGCGGACGTCCATCGCGTCGGACGCCGACGGGCTTCCGGCGTTCCCCGACGTGGATGCCGCCGTCGCCGTTCGGCACGGGAGCGATCTGCTCGGAGCGCTCACGGTCACGAAGCCACCGAGCGATCCGATCCTTCCCGAGGAGGACAAGCTGCTGGGAGACCTGGCCGCACAGGCCGGCCTGGTCTTGGAGAACTTCCGGTTGATCGAAGACCTGCGTTCTTCGCGTTTGCGGTTGGTGGCGGCGCAGGACGAGGAGCGCCGCCGTCTGGAGCGCAACATCCACGACGGGGCGCAGCAACAGCTGGTCGCGCTGGCCGTGAAGGTGCGGCTTGCGGAAGGACTGGTCGGGCAGGACGAGCAACGACAACGCGAGGCGCTCCACGGCATCCTCGATGACGCGCAGGACGCGCTGGAGAACCTGCGCGACCTCGCGCGCGGGATCTACCCGCCGCTCCTGGCCGATCGTGGTCTCCCCGAGGCGATCGAGGCGCAGGCGCGCAAGGCGCCGTTCCCGGTGACGGTCGACCACGATGGCGTCGGGCGATACCCGCGCGACATCGAGGCGGCCGTCTACTTCTCGGTGCTCGAGGCGCTGCAGAACGTGGCGAAGTACGCAGAGGCCTCGAACGTCGTCGTGCGTCTCCGCCGTGATCGCGGCGACCTCGCCTTCTCGGTGGAGGACGACGGGCGCGGATTCGACGTACGAGCCACCCCGTACGGGATGGGACTGCAGAACATGGCCGACCGGCTCGCCGCGCTCGGCGGAACGCTCGACGTGCGCAGCGCTCCCGACCAGGGGACCACGGTGTCGGGCCGCATCCCCATCATGGCCACGTCCGACAGCGCGTCTCCTTAAGCCAAGGGGTCCTCTCCGAACGCTCGGCGCTCCTCGATGGCGCCGCTGGGACCGAGGATCAGGACCTCGCTGGGCTGATCCGCTTTGGCGCGGTTGATCGCCACCGCCACCGCGTGGGTTCGGCTGGGAAGCGTGGCGAGGTCCACGTCATCGTGCCGGACGATCCACTGCTTCGCCCGCGCCATGACCCAGAACGTGTTGCGCTCGGCCATCGTGTCACCCTCGCAGCCTCGAGGAATCGCCTCAGGATATCTTGGGCGTCAGGAAGCCCGGTACGCCGAGCCTCCATCAGGCATGGTCTTGCTACCGTTCGACACATGAGCGTTGAACGCCGGAACGTGCCCGGGCTTGCCTCACCCCCCGGTTACTCCCACGTGGCGATCGCCCGCGGCGCCACGCTCGTCTTCACGGCAGGCGCCGTGCCACTGGACGCGACCGGCGAGGTGGTGGGAGCCGACGACCCCGTGGCACAGACGGATCAGGTCGTGGCGAACCTGATCGCCGCCCTGACCGCGGCCGGAGCGGGGCCCGACGATGTCGTGAAGACCACCGTCTACGTCGCGGGAGCGGACCACGACCGTCAGTCGACGGTGTGGGAGGCGGTCCAGCGTTCACCGATCGCGGCGGCGCCGAGCACGCTGGTGGGCGTCCCGATCCTGGGGTACCGCGGACAACTGGTGGAGATCGAGGCCGTCGCGGTCATCGACGGCTGACGACGCCTCAGCGCATCGTCATCGCGCGATCGGGGCGGAGCAGGAACGGCGGCAGCCACGCGGGGATGTTGGAGAACGGCAGCACGTCGGGATGCAGCTCGATCCCGAGCGCGTCCGCCATGAATCGCCGGCGCTCCTGGATGCGAGCCCATGCGTCCGGGTACCGCTCGGCGAACGCCGCACGCAGCGTGTCGTCGGCGAGCGCGACGCCATCCTCGATGTTCGTCGTGAAGTACTCGGTTCCGGTCGCGGGGATGATGTCGACCTGCAACGCCATGCCGGAGCGCAGCTCGACACGCGACCCCGGCGCCACCGGTGAGTTCACCCACTCGTCGAGATGGATCTGGTGACCGGGGTTGAGGAAGATGCCGAAGAACGGGTCGCCCAGGTGGCGGGAGATGATCTCGTGGAGCGCACCGCCCGTCTGGCCGATGCGCAGCGCGCCGTACCACTCGGCCACCGCCGCGAAGTACGGGGCGACCAACCGATCGACGTAGTCGCCGATCTCCGCCGGCAGCTCCGCCGCATCGTCGACGACGAAACCCGCGCGACAGTTCAACGCACCCCAGATGCCGAACGCGACGGTGAATCGATCGCCACGCTCGATCCGGCGGTCGCTCGGGCTGAGCAGTCCGAGCGTTGCCCGATCTCCGCTCGACAGCATCAGGTGGCACGAGAGCGGCATCCCGTTCCATCCGAGCAACGCGACGGCGTCATCCTCGCGCATGCCGGGCTCGAGTCCGAACAGCAGCTGCCGGACGCCACGCGAGGTCCGGCACGCGGCGTACTCGAACGCGGCGAGCTGTTCCACCTCGTTGATCACGCGGAGTCCGTCGGCGGCGCCGATGAGGAGATGCGCGGCGTTCGCGACCGAGCCGGCAGGGGTCATCCGGCGCAACTCGTCGACGATGAACGCCGGCACTTCGATCGTCTCGCGGTCCGCGTACTCCTTCCAGCCGATCACGCCGACCCGGCTGCCGTCCCGGATGCCCTCGGCGGCGAGGATCTCGGCGAGCGGACGGGAACGATCCCGGGGCTGGCCGGGCAGGCTGAAGTCCTGGAACAGGGCGCGCCGCATCTCCACGGGCGCCGCCCCGGCCATGCCGTAGCACTCGTTGCCCACCAGGATCGCCGGCTCGCCCGTCGTGTTGACGACGAGCATGGCCTCCTCGAAGCGCGGGTCGAAGCCGGTGAGGTAGGCGAGGTTGGCGCTGTGCTCACGGTCGGCGTACACGACGAGCTGGTCGTACCCGTGCTCATCCGCACGCGCGCGGAGCCGCTCCAGGCGATCGCGATAGATCTCGGCGGGGATCGTGGGCATCTCGCCGGACATGCCGAAGTCGGGGAGCGAGATCTCCGCGAGTCGCGCGTTCGTCATCCCGGCCGTGTCCGATCAGCCCTGCGGGTCCCAGATCAGCGGTGCCGTCGCTCCGCGCTCGATCGTCGCGAACCGATCCGCCGGCAACGTGAGCCACGGTCCCATCTGGCCGTCCGGCCAGTGAACGCGGATCTCGGCCTCATCGGCGCCGCCCAGACCGAAGTGGATCCAGCCGAGCTCGCCACTGGCGTGTCCTCCACCGATCGTCACCTCCCGCTCGGTCGTCCGATCGCCGGTCCGGACCTCGATCCAGGAGCCGATCGCGTCGCGGTTGGGACCCGGTTGCTCCAGTCGAACCGACACCCAATCGCCCATCGGCGCCGGCTGTGTGGCGTCGCCCCACCCGACGTTGCGGTAGATGCTCACGTCGGCGCGGCGGTTCACCTCGACGAGGTCGAGCATCCCGTCGAGGTTGAGGTCGACCACGGCCGCACCACGGCCGCGGGTGAAGGACACGATGCCGGCCGCCTCGCCGCTCTCGGTGAACGTCCCGTCCGCGTTGCCCAACATCAGGTTGCTCGGGTCCTTCGCGGCGAAGTCCGGCATCGCCTCGACGTTGCCTTTGGTGACGAAGAGGTCGACGAAGCCGTCGTTGTTCACGTCCTGGAACTCGGCGTGCCACGCCGTGGACGGCAGCACGTCGCCGCCTGCGTACGGTCGCGGTGCGGTCACGCCCGCTTGGAGCGCGATGTCGCGGTAGTGCGGTTGGGCGGCTCCGTCGGCGAGCGTCTGGAGCTTGTTGTCGCCTTGGCTCGTCAGGAACACCTCCGGCAGGCCGTCGCCGGTGAGGTCGTAGCTGGCGATGCCCATGCCCCAGATCCGCATCTGCTGCCATCCCTCGTCGTGGGTGTAGAGACGCGGAGGCTCGCCCTCGGCGACGCGCCACAGCTGTTCCTCGCCGTCGAGGTAGTAATGACGGTCGTTGGTCATCCGCAGGTCGCCGCGCCCGGACCGGTCCCAGTCGCTGAACAGGATCGACAGGGTGCACCAGCCGGGCGTGAGGGGTATCGGTTCGGCATACGTGGCGACGCCGTCCTTCGGCCGCACCAACTCGTTGTCGGCGCAGGTCGCGTTCTGCTGGCCATGGCTCATATCCAGGTAGTTGCCGAACGCGAGCGTGGGGAGCGTCGCCGAGCCCTCCCACTTGGCGCTGAACGCCGTCGTCCAGGCATCACCGCCGTCGTACCCCCAGGTCTCATTCGCACGCTCGAAGCGACAGTCGCCGAGACCGCGCAGGAGCACGTTCTCGCCGTACCGCAGGACGGCGAGGTCGATGTGGCCGTCTCCGTCGATGTCCACGGGGTAGGCGCCGACGACGCTGGTGAGGTCGGTGGCCGGATCCGGCATCTCGACGAATCGCAGCTCTCCCCCGACCGGGCTCTCGTTGCGATAGAGCGCCGCGGGGTTCGTGCCGCCGGCGAAGTAGAGATCGGGCCGGCCGTCGTCGTCGCAATCGAACGCGGCGACGCCCCCTCCCACGAAGAACGTGAAGTCGCCGTCATAGACGTGATGCACGCCGGCGGCGGCCGCTTCCTCGACGAAGTGCGGCGGATCCGCCGCCGCGGCGGATGCGTTGGACCCGAACACGTTGAGGATCAGCACCACCACGGCGAGCGCCGCCAACGACCCGGCCGTGACGCCGAGGACGAGCCACACGAGTGATCTGCGACCGGCGTTCCTTGGGGTCACCCGACGGCGCTCCGGCCGTTGGTGCCGGCGGGATCGGCGATCACGTCCGACAGCACCAGCTCGGCGGCTCCGATGAGCGGCGCATCGGGACCCAGGCTGCTGCGGGCGATCGTCGCGAGCTCCCCTGACGGAAGGAGCGTCCGGAGCCCGGCACCTTCGATCACGGAGGGTTCGAGGTACGTGAACAGGCGCTGATAGAGACCACCGAGGATCACGAGGTCGGGGTTGAAGATGTTGATGAGGTTGCCGATGCCGAACCCGAGCCATCGGCCGACCTCGGCGATCGCTCGGAGCGTGGGGCCGTCGCCGACCGCCGCCCGCTCGGCGACTTCGTCGACGCGCCCGGTCCCCTCGGTCAGTCCGGCGTGGCGCAGGAGCGCGACCTCTCCGGCCTCGGTCTCCCAGCAGCCGATCGCTCCGCAGCGGCACTGCAGCCCGGCGGGGTTGATCAGCGTGTGTCCCGCCTCGCCCGCGTACCCGGCCGCTCCGCGCAGGGGCCTCCCGTCCACGATGACCCCCGCCCCGATCCCGAACTCGCCGGCGACGTAGATCAGGTCACCGATGCCGGGGCGCATCCCGCGGCGGTACTCCGCAAGGGCCCCGAGATCGGCGTCGTTGGCGGCAAGCACGGGCACGCCCAGATCGATCTCGGCGGCGAGCATGGCCGCGAGAGGGACGTCTCGCCACCCCAGGTTGGGAGCGAGGTGGACGAAGCCGTCGGACCGCCGGGTGATGCCGACGACGGAGACGCCGACGCCGGCCAGGGCGTGCTTCGTCGGGAGTGAATCCAGGAGCGGCCCCGCCAGCTTCGCGACGTCTTGGACCGTCTCTTCCGGGGAGAACCGCCCCCGGGGTCTCGCGACGCGGACCTGGTTGTACATGTGACCTCCCAGGCCCAGCGTGGCGACCGCGATCGAATCGACGGCGAGATCGACCGCGAGCACCGTCGCCCCCTCGGGCCTGCTCTGGACCAGGGGGGACGGCCGCCCCGGGCCCGACGCGGACAGCCCGGGGCGTTCCTCGACCAGCCCGAGGGAGGTGAGCTCGCCGAGCAGGTCCGCGATGGTCGAGCGGTTGAGCCCCGTCATGGTCGTGAGCTCGGAACGGGACAGGGATCCCGAGAAGTGGATCCGTTCGAGCACCGCACCGAGGTTGTGACGCCGAACCTCCTCGGTGGCGACCCCTCGGCGCCGCCCGAGACCGGGCTGCCCGATGGGCGTGTCGGTCCCGCCGACGTCGCCGACCGGGTTTGTTGGGAACTCCGTCGTATCGACCAGTGTGCACTCCTCCGCGCTCGGCAGGCAGGGTATCCGAGCACGCCGAACCGGTGCAACAGTCGTTGCCGGCGTGCGTTCGCGCGACCATCGCGACGCCTTCGCGGCACGCCGATCCGTTTTGTTGCGCGGCCCGGGGAATTGTGCCATCGTGTGCCGCCACCAGGGTTCCGGTGCACCGGGTGGCGAGTCAAGGACCATGGCGCATCGGTGATCCGATCGGGCGTTACGGACGGCCGTGTCGAAGCCTCGAAGGCGCGGCACGCCGTAGTAGTGGGGGAAAGGATGGTGCGTCGCTGGGGCGTCCATCCGGAAGGAGGGGACAGGATGAAACGTCGGTTGTTGGCAATGGTCGCGCTCGTCGCGGTGCTCGCGATGGTGGGCGCCGCCTGTAGTAGCGATGACAACGGCGGTGGCGACACCACTGGCACCACCGGAACCACCGGAGGCGGGGGCATCACCGTCGGCGTCTCCTGGAACAACTACAACGAGGAGCGCTGGGCGAAGTGGGACGAGCCCGCGATCCAGGACGCGTTGCAGGCGGGCGGCGCCGAGTACATCTCGACGGACGCCGGATCGTCGGCGGAGCAGCAGCTGACCGACGTCGAGAACCTGATCTCGCAGGGTGCGGACGCGCTGATCATCCTGGCGCAGGACGGCGAGGCGATCCTGCCGGCCGTACAGAGCGCCGTTGAGCAGGGCATCCCGGTGATCGCGTACGACCGGCTGATCGAGGACCCGGGTGCGCTGTACGTCACGTTCGACAACGTCGAGGTCGGACGCATGCAGGCGGAGGCCGTCCTCGCGCAGGTCCCGAAGGGGAACTACGTCTACATCAAGGGCAACTCCGCCGACGCGAACGCGGACTTCCTCCGCAGTGGCCAGCAAGAGGTCCTGCAGGACGCGGAGGATGCGGGTGACATCAAGAACGTCGGCGAGACCTACACCGACAACTGGGACCCGGCGCTCGCGCAGACCGAGATGGAGCAGTTCCTGACCGAGAACGACAACGACGTGCAGGCGGTCGTCGCGGAGAACGACGGGATGGCCGGCGGCGCTGTTGCCGCGCTCGAGGCCCAGGGTTTGGCGGGCCAGGTGGCGGTGTCCGGGCAGGACGGTGACGCTGCGGCGTTGAACCGCATCGCGCTCGGCACGCAGACCGTGGACGTGTGGAAGGACTCACGGGAGCTCGGGAAGGCGGCCGGCGAGGCTGCGGTCGCGCTCGCGAACGGCGCGGCGCTCGGCGATGTCGAAGGGACCGTCGCGTTCGACTCCCCCGGCGGGAACTCGATGACCGCGATCCTGCTGACGCCGATCGCGATCACGCCGGACAACCTCAACGTCGTGCTCGACGCCGGCTGGATCACGCAGGAAGAGCTGTGTCAGGGCGTGAAGCCCGGCAAGGTGGACGCCTGCGGCTAACGCTGACCGAAGCCTGATCGCTCGCGGCAGGCGCCCCGCACGGGTTGAGGCCCGTGCGGGGCGCAGGCCTCGGTGGCATAGGATGAAGCGCTTTGGCTGAGACCGAGATATCTGCGCCCGGGCCGGCACCGGCAGCTCAGACTCCCGATCGGGAGGAGGCGGCCGAGCCCCGTTCCATCAGGTCGGTGCTCCGGTCGGCCGAGATCGACGCTCGCCTCGTCGGGATGCTCGTCGCCCTGGCGATCATCTGGATCCTCTTCCAGATCATCACCCCGAACCACACGTTCCTCACCCCACGGAACCTCTGGAACCTGTCGGTCCAGACGTCGGTCGTCGCGATCATGGCGACCGGGATGGTCCTGATCATCGTGACCCGCAACATCGACCTGTCGGTCGGCGCGGTGATGGCGGCGGTGGGGATGGTGATGGCCGTCGCGCAGCACGACTGGCTCCCGGGATGGATCGGGTTCGATCACCCGCTCACGTGGATCATCGTCATCGTGCTCGGCCTGGTCCTCGGCTCCGCGGTCGGTGCGTTCCAAGGGGCGATCGTTGCGTATATCGGCGTCCCGTCGTTCATCGTGACCCTGGGAGGGTTCCTGGTGTGGCGCGGGGTCGCGTGGTGGATCGCGAGTGGACAGACGATCGCGCCGATGGACACGCTCTTCCGGCGCCTCGGCGGAGGCTCCGAAGGAACGATCGGCGGGACCTGGAGCTGGATCGTCGGGGTGCTCGCCTGCATCGCGATCGTGGCGGTGCTCGCGATGCGGCGACGGCAGCGCATCCGGTACGGGTTCCGCCTGCGACCGATGTGGGCCGAGATCGCGCTCGGCGCGGTCTTGTGCGGCGCGGTGCTCGCGGCCGTCTGGTACCTGAACCGGTACTTCCTCCCAGAGGGTCTCGTCGCGCAGCGGGGCGAGCCGCCCGGAACCAACATCCCCCTCGGCCTGGCGATCCCGGTCCTGATCGCGATCGGCACGACGATCGTGATGACGTTCATCGCCACCCGTCGCCGGTTCGGACGCTACGTCTACGGCATCGGAGGCAACCCCGAGGCGGCCGTCCTCGCCGGCATCAAGACGAAGCGAACGATCGTCAAGACGTTCGCGTTGATGGGTTTCCTGGTCGGGCTCGCCGCCGCGGTGCAGATCGCGCGCCTGAACGCTGCCGTCAGCAGCCTGGGCACGGGCATGGAACTGAACGTGATCGCCGCGGCGGTGATCGGCGGCACATCGTTCAGCGGCGGGGTCGGCACGGTCGCCGGCGCGGTCCTCGGGGCGCTCGTGATGCAGTCGCTCGTCTCCGGCATGGTCTTGATGGGGATCGAGGCCCCGCTGCAGGACATCGTCGTGGGCATCGTCCTGGTCGTCGCCGTGGCCCTGGACACGATCGTTCGGCAGGAGGTCTGCCCGGTGACGGAGCGACAGGGTCCACCGCTGGCGGAGTTGCGCAACATCCGCGTGGCGTTCGGAGGTGTGCACGCGGTCGACGACGTGACCATCGACCTGTACCCCGGCGAGGTCGTCGGCCTGGTCGGCGGCAACGGCGCCGGCAAGACGACGCTGATCCGCACACTCTCGGGCGCGCACCCCGCGGACTCCGGCACGATCCTGATCGAGGGCAAGCCCGTGACGATCACCAGCCCACGAGACGCCAAAGCCCTCGGTGTCGAGACGATCTACCAGACGCTCGCGCTCGCGGACAACATCGACGCCCCCGCGAACGTGTTCCTCGGCCGGGAGCTGACGACCCGCTTCGGGAACCTCGACGACAGCGCGATGGAAGACGCCACGCGCAAGCTGATGAACCGGCTGAACCCGAAGTTCAAGAACTTCGTGGTCCCGGTGGCCTCCTTGTCGGGCGGGCAGCGACAGTCCGTGGCCATCGCGCGAGCGGTGCATTTCAACGCGCGGATCCTCATCATGGACGAGCCGACGGCAGCCCTCGGACCCGCGGAGACCAGACAGGTCCGAGACCTGATCAGACAGCTGCAGCAAGAAGGGATCGGCATCTTCCTGATCAGCCATGACATCCACGACGTGTTCGACCTGTCCGATCGGATCAGCGTGATGCTGCAAGGCAAGCTGGTCGGGACGGTCAAGAAGGAAGACGTGACCACCGACGAGGTCCTGGCCATGATCATCCTGGGGAAGAAGCCCGGCGAGGTGACCCAGAAGGATCTCGCCGACCTCCACTGATCGAAGGAGAGCGCCATGACCTACGAACCGAAGTCGGAGCATCGCTTCACGTTCGGTCTCTGGACCGTCGGCAACCCGGGCATCGACCCGTTCGGCGAGCCCGTGCGCGAGAAGCTCTCGCCCGTGCAGTTGGTCGAGCTCCTCGCCGAGGTCGGCGCGTGGGGCGTGAACTTCCACGACAACGACCTGGTGCCGATCGACGCCAGCGTCGCACGAGCGCGACCAGATCGTGGACGACTTCAAGAAGGCGCTGGACGCGACCGGCCTGGTCGTGCCGATGGCGACCACCAACCTGTTCCGCGACCCCGTCTTCCGCGACGGCGCGTACACCGCGAGCGATCCCAAGGTCCGCGCCTATGCGCTGCAGAAGACGATGCGCGCGATCGACCTGGGCGTTGAGCTCGGCGCGACGACGTACGTGTTCTGGGGTGGACGCGAAGGCGTCGAGACCGACGCCGCCAAAGACCCGCTCCGTGCGCTCGGTTGGTACGCGGACGCCATCAACTTCCTCTGCGCGTACGTGAAGGATCAAGGCTACGACCTGCGGTTCGCGTTGGAGCCCAAGCCGAACGAGCCGCGTGGCGACATCTACCTCCCCACGACGGGCGCCATGCTCGCGTTCATCGCGACGCTCGAGCACGGCGAGATGGTGGGCGTGAACCCCGAGGTCGCCCACGAGCACATGGCCGGGCTGAACTCCACGCACCACGTCGCGCAGGCCTGGTCCATGGGCAAGCTGTTCCACATCGATCTGAACGACCAGATCCCGGGCCGGTACGACCAGGACCTTCGGTTCGGCTCGGGGAACCCCAAGGCGGCGTTCTTCCTGGTGAAGTTCCTGGAGGACGTGGGCTACACGGGGAGCCGGCACTTCGACGCGCACGCGTATCGCACGTCGGACTACGAGGACGTGAAGGCGTTCGCGCGCGGCTGCATGCGGACGTACCTGATCCTCAAGGAGAAGGCCGAGCGGTGGAACGCCGACCCCGACATCCAGGCACTGGTCGCGGCCGCCTCCGCCGACGACGGCTCGATGGCGCCGTACCTCAGTGGGTACACGGCGGAGGCCGCCGCCGCGTTGGGGGAGATCGACTTCGACCGGAGCGCCCTGGCCGCTCGTGGCCAGCCGTACGAGGAGCTCGATCAGCTGACGATCGATCTGCTGCTCGGCGCTCGGTGACGCTCGAGGTCGTCGCGTTCGCCGGACACGGATGCGTCCGGCTGGCGAGCGGAGCCGGCGCGGCGATCGTGAGCACATCCGTCGGCCCGAGGATCATCGGGCTGTTCCGGAGCGGTGACGAGGACAACGTGCTGGCGGTCCTGCCCGACGCGGCGATCGACCGGGACGGCGGGCCGCCGTACCGACTGCTCGGCGGGCATCGCCTCTGGGCGGCGCCCGAGGTTCCCGGCATCACGTACCAACCCGACGATCGTCCGTGCGCCGTCACCGAGGTGGACGACGGGGTCCGCGTCGAAGCGCCGGCCGACGGCGCGGGGCTGATCAAGTCGATCGAGGTGCGCCGGTCCGACGACGGATGGACCGTGGATCATTCGGTGAGGAACGGCTCCGGCACAACCGTGACGCTCGCTCCATGGGCGATCACGCAGTTGCCGCTCGGCGGGCGGATGCTCGTCCCGTCGTCGACGGACGCCACCGGGCCGCAGGCAGACCGCGCCCTGGTGCTCTGGCCGTACACGGATCCCTCCGACGCCCGCCTCCGCTTGACGGCCGACATGGTCGTCGTCGACGCCGTCGCGTCCGGTTCCCGGTTGAAGGTCGGCGTCGCGCCCAGCAGCGGTCGGGCGTCCTACGAGAGGAACGGCACCGTGCTCGAGAAGCACATCGATGTCCACGCGGACGCGCCGCATGCGGACCGCGGCGCGGCGATCCAGGTGTACCTCAGCGACGAGTTCTGCGAGCTCGAGACGCTCGGTCCGCTGCGCGAGGTCCCGCCGGACGGCGTGGCGGCCCACCGCGAGCACTGGATCGTCCGGCCCGCTCAGGACGAGCGATGAGCCACGTCCTGGGGCTCGACGTCTCGACCACCGCGACCAAGGCCGTGCTGCTCGACGCCGAAGGCACCGTCCACGCCGCATCGTCCTCCGGGTACACGTTCGAGACGCCGCAGCCGCTGTGGAGCGAACAGGATCCACAGCTCTGGTGGGACGGAACGATCACCGCGATCCGCGGTGCGCTCGCCGCGTCGGGGGTCGAAGGGGACGACGTCGAGGCGGTGGGGCTCGCGGGACAGATGCACGGCCTCGTCGCGCTCGATCGGCACGACGACGTCCTGCGTCCCGCGATCCTCTGGAACGACCAGCGGACCGAGGCGGAGTGCGACGAGATCCGGGAGACGATCGGACGCGATCGCCTGATCGCGGTGACGGGGAACGATGCGCTCGCCGGGTTCACCGCGCCCAAGCTCGTGTGGGTCCGGCGCCACGAGCCCGATGTCTGGTCACGGATCGCGCACATCCTGTTGCCGAAGGACCTCGTCCGGCTCAGGCTGACGGGCGACCACGCCGTCGATCGTGCGGACGGCGCCGGCACCTTGCTGTTCGACCTCGCGGCGCGCGACTGGTCCGCCGAGGTCGTGGACGCGCTGGGCATCGACTCGGCGTGGTTACCCACGACGTACGAGGGACCGGCGATCACCGGGTCCATCTCGGCCGAGGCCGCGGACGCGACCGGTCTGCGGGCGGGCACGCCGGTGGTGGCGGGCGGAGGCGACCAGGCGGCGGCCGCGGTCGGCGTGGGAGCGGTCGAGCCCGGAGTGGTGTCGCTCTCGCTCGGCACATCGGGGGTCGTGTTCACCGCGACCGACGAACCGCTGATCGATCCGGAGGGCAGGCTGCATTCGTTCTGCCACGCCGTTCCGGACCGGTGGCACGTCATGGGCGTGATGCTGTCGGCCGCGGGGAGCCTCCAGTGGTTCCGCGACGCGCTCGCCCCCGGTGTGGCGTTCCCGGCCCTCGTCGACGAGGCGCTCGGCGCGCCGCCGGGCAGCGACGGCGTGCTGTTCCTCCCGTACCTGTCGGGGGAGCGGACCCCGTATCCGGACCCGCACGCCCGCGGGGCGTTCGTCGGGCTCGCCGCGCGCCACGGCCGGCCCCATCTGACCCGTTCGGTCCTGGAGGGCGTGGCGTTCGGGCTGAAGGACTCGCTCGAGCTGATGCGCACCGTGGGGGTGACCGGCTTCGACGAGATCCGCGCGACGGGCGGCGGGAGCAAGAGCGCGTTGTGGCGGCAGATCCTGGCCGACGTGCTGGAGATGCCGGTCATGACCACGACGTCGTCGGAGGGCGCCGCCCAGGGGGCCGCGATGCTGGCCGCGACGGGCGCGGGGTGGTTCGCGGACGTCCAGGACGCCTGCCGAACGCTGGTCACGTCGGGCGAGCGGGTCGAACCCTCACCCGCCGATGTCTACCGTGAGCGTTACGCGCAGTACCGGTCGCTGTATCCGGCGCTCGCGCCGACGTTCCGCTCCATCAGCTGAGACGCCCGAGCTCTGCGTGATCAGCCGATCAGCGGCAGGCGCGGATCGTCGTGCGGCGCCCGCCCCGACGCGGCGCGAACCCACGCCATGTCGTCGGTGAGATCGGCCGGACGGCCGGCGACGGTGCGCCGTGCGAGCAGCTCGTCCAGGATGCCCGCGGTGACCGCGACGGCCTCGGGACTCGCGATCGTCTCCCGTCCGAGCGCGTCGGTGAGGTCGAACCCGTGCACCACCGCTTCGACGATCCGGCTGGGCACGAACTCGCCGAGCTCCATCAGCGCGTAGTACCCGGATCCCACCAGCGTCGGCGGGTTGGCTCGTGATTCCTCGATCGTCTTCGTGAACGTCTCGCGGAGCGCGCCGGGCATGTCGCCCGGCTCCTTCCCCTCGACCATCGTGTACGCGTAGTCGTACACCCCGGGAGCCACCTCCGACCGCGGGAAGATGAAGAAGCTCACGCGGTCGCGCCCGGGTTGCCCGTTCGACGGATCGGCGATCAACATGCGGGTGAGACCGATCGAGATGTCGAAATGCCCGGCGAGCTCGAAGACCGTCCAGTGCGGTTGGCCGGCGTCCCACGGCACGAGCAGCGTCGGCCGTGCCCACTCGTCGTCCGTCACGCTGTCGAAGACGGCGAGGACCCGTTGCAGCTCTCGGTCGAGCACATCCGTGTCGTTCTCGTATGAACCCATCCCGATGCCCCCTGTCCAGCGAGTCGTCGGGAAGGCATATGCCAGTCCGATAGATGCGTCAAATCCCTTGCCGGTGCGGGATCACCCGGAGGGGCGCGGTTTGTGCCACGGATAGCGACGGTAGTAGCGCCACCTCTTCCAGCGATGTCGGAGGTGGTGGATCGCCTCGAACAGCTTCATCGCCACACCGTAGGTTCGCCACGCTCCCCTGAGGTGTTCGAACGGTGTTGAGTCTGTGGTGAGGTCGTGACGAGCCGACGAGCGGGCATCACGCCGCGAGCCTATCGGGTGAGGCCTCGCCGGCGCGGCGCACGGTCCGCGTCAGTCGAACAGGTCCGTGAACCCCGGCTGGCGATCCACGTAGCCGGCGAAGATGCGTTCGGCGAGCGCGCGGGAGTCGACGACGGGATGCATCGCGATCGCCTCGATCGCGAGCGCCGCCGACCGCTCGGCCGAGGCGCGGAGCGTCAGGCGTTCGACCTCCTTCACGCGGATCACCAGCTCTCGCTGCTCCGGGAGCAACGCCCCAACCGCGACCGGCGCGCACCCCTCGCGGCCAACCAACGTGGGAGCCTCCACCACGGCGTCGTCGTCCAGGAACGGCAGGCGCCCCATGTTCGCGGTGTTCACGATGAGCCGCTCCGCGGCGTCGGTCTCGACCGCACGCAGGAACCCCACCGCGACGGCCCCGTAGCCTTCGTCCGGTGCTCCGTCGTCCGGCGAGGTACCGGCCTCGGTCGTCTCCCGGTCGCCGCCGGCCTCGTCCATATACGTGAGGTGGCGCACGTCTCGCGCACGTCGCCAGCCGGCGAGAGCATCGGAGGGTCCGTCGTACCGTTCGTCGAAGAACCCTGTCTGCTGCGCCGCCACTTGTTGCCCACGTGATGCGCCGCGTTCGCGCATCGTCCGCACGATGGCATCCGCCTGCTCGTAGTACGCGAGGTACTCGTTGGGGATCATGCCCAGCTCGCGAACGCGGTCGACGCCGAAGAGGCGCACCTCCTCCACATCCTTGGCGCGCTCGCTCGCCAACAGCTCGGGGAGCAGATCCCGGCCGTCCTCCCGAGCTGCCGTCAACCAGCCGAGGTGGTTCAACCCCCCGTAGTCGAGTTCCACGGCGTTCGATGGACGGCCAAGCGCAGCGGCGACGGCCCGTCCGAGCGAGATGGGGGAGTCGCAGATGCCGATGGCCCGGTCGCCGAGGAGGTCCCGCAACGCCTCGGTCACCAGACCGGCCGGGTTCGTGAAATTGAGGAACCAGGCGTCCGGTGCGCTGGCCGCCACACGCCGTGCGAGCTCCCGCATGACGGGGAGCGTGCGAAGCGCGAACGCGATGCCTCCGGGACCGACCGTCTCTTGACCGAGGACGCCGAGGGCCAACGGGACGGTCTCGTCCACGACGCGGCCGGCGTTGCCTCCCACGCGGATCGCGGTGAGGACGGCGCCGGTCCCCTCGAGCGCGTCGTCCAGGTCGGTGGTCGTCCGGCGAGGGAGCCCGTGGCCTCGCTCGTCGTCCATCGCGCTGAGCACATCCGAGATCGAGCGGAGCCGTGCCTCGTCGGTGTCGTAGAAGACGACCTCGTCGATCCCGATCGCCTCCGCCCCCCAGCCGAGGGAGCGATCGAGCATCGGCGCGCGGAAGCCGCCGCCGCCGACCAGCGTGACCTTCATCGACGTCGTCGCGCGGGCGCGTGATCCCCAGGCATCACACAAGTATCGCGTTCGTGAGGCATCCGGTCGGCCATACTTGGCCGACATGCGCTCCTCGAACCGGCTCAGCGACGTCGTGGCGACGGGCGGCGACGGCTCGCGCGACCGCCTGACGATCCTCGCCGGCACCGGCCAGAACGTGATCGGCCTCGGCGTCTTCGTCATCGCCAGCTTCGGGATGAACATCCTGATCGCCCAGGCGTTCGGCAAGGGATCCGCGGCCTTCGGGCAGATCACCGTGGCGACGCAGCTGGCGTTCGTCGTGGGAGCGGCGACGCGGTTCGGCATGGACATGGCCGCCGTCCGCCGCGTCGCGATCGAGATCGGCCAAGCCACGGGCGGGCGGATCCGGGCGATCGTCCGCATCGCGGTCTCGATCGCGCTGGTGGTCTCGGCGGTCGTCGCGTTGATCGCGTTCGTGTTCGCCGCACCGATCGCGTCGTTGATGGGGGCGCCGACGGGCGCGTATCGCGCGGCAGCGGTGGCGCTGGTGTTCGTCGCGATCGCGCAGGTCTACCTGGGCGGCAGCCGCGGCATGAAGATCATGCGCCACACGCTGTACGCGTACTGGATCGGGCAGTCGATCAGCTGGATCGTGTTCACGCTCGCCGCCTGGGCCGTCTGGAGCAAGTCGGTGCCGGTGACCGTGCTCGCGTACGCGGCGTCATGGGTCTTCGCGACCGCCGTGGCGTGGTTCTTCTGGCACAAGGAGTCCGGTCGGTTCCGGCCGGCGCTTCCCGCGGAGCCGGGGGAGTCGAAGGCGCTGATCCGGTACGGCGCTCCGCGCGCGCCGGCCGCGCTGCTGTCGCAGGCGCTGTTCTACACGGACCTGTTCGTGCTCTCGATCCAGCTCCCGAAGGGCGATCCCGACCTGAGCGTGTACGCGGCGTGCGTCCGGGTCTCGCAGGCGCTCGTCCTGTTCCTCACCGCGGCGTCCTACATGTTCAGCCCGTTCGTCGCGGACCTGCACGAGCGCGGAGAGCACGACCGGCTGAACGGCCTGTTCAAGTCGGTCACCCGCTGGACGCTGGCGCTCACGGTGCCGCTGCTGCTGCTGTTCCTGATCGCGCCGGCGCAGATCCTGCACCTGTTCGGCTCGGAGTACGACGCTGGCACCGCCTGGCTGCGGATCCTGTTGATCGGGCAGACCGTGAACGTCAGCGTCGGGGCGGCCGGGTTCGTCCTCATCATGGTCGGACGGACCGGATGGGATCTGACCGTGTACGCGTCGTCGTTCGTGCTCGACCTGGCGATCGCGCTGCTGCTGATCCCGCACCTCGGCCCGACCGGCGCCGCGATCGCGCAGTCGACGACGCTGGTGTTCTCCAACGCGCTCCGCCTCTACCTGGTCTGGCGGTTCGTGCACATCCAGCCGTACGACCGGGACTACGCGCGGATCCTGATCCCGACGGCGCTCGGCGCGCTCGCCATGCTCGGCGTCCACTCGATGCTCGAAGGTCCGAAGTGGGCGTTGGACCTGTTGGGCACCGGGTTGATCGGCGGGTTGGTCTACTACACCGCGTTCCTGCTGGTCGGCCTGACCCCAAGCGAGAAGGGCTCCGTCATGCGGATGCTGAACCGGGGCCGGGCGACCTGAGCTGCGACGTCCGTCCGCTCGACGACACCGACCGCCCGTGGGTGCGGGCGTTCATCCGAGAACGATGGGGCGACGAGATCGTGGTCGGACACGGCGTCGTGTATCGGCCGCACCTGCTCGCGGGCTCGTCGCGATCGATGCGCGGGAGCCCGTGGGTCTGCTGACGTACACGATCGACGGGGACTCCTGCGAGATCGTCACGATCGATGCGATGGTCGAGCGCCGCGGTGTGGGATCGCTGTTGATCGCGGCCGTCGAGGACGCCGCTCGTGATGCCGGCTGCACCCGGCTGTGGCTGATCACGACGAACGACAACGAGCGGGCACTCGGCTTCTACCGCGCGAACGGGTTCGAGCTGGTCGCCGTCCACGAAGGCGCGGTCGCTCGGTCTCGAGAACTGAAGCCCTCGATCCCTCTCGTCAACGAGGCCGGTGTGCCGATACAGGACGAGATCGAGATGGAGCGACGGTTGCCGCCCGGGCCCGGGCAGTAACCTGCTGACGTGAAGGGGTGATCGTCCTGAACATGCCGAACGCGCAGTCACCGGATCCCATCAGCGATCCGAAGGGGTATCAGACGCACCTGCTGGGGTTGCTGGGCGACGACGATCCCGCGGCGGTCCAGGCAAGCACGCCCCCCACCCTGCGGCAGTTCGCCGCCGAGTCCGGTCCCTTCCTCCCGCTCCGTCCCGAGCCTGCGGAATGGTCTGCGCTCGAATGCATCGCCCACATGGTCGACGCGGAGATCGTGATGTCGGCCCGCTATCGGTGGGTGCTGGCGCAGGACGAGCCGCCGTTGATCGGCTACGACCAGGACCAGTGGGTGGACGGCCTGCACGGAGACGAGTCGGACACCGACGGGCTGATCGACCTGTTCGCGGCGCTGCGGCTGGCGAACGTCACGTTGTGGCGGCGGACGCCGACCGATCAGCGCCAGCGGCTGGGGATCCACGCCGAGCGCGGACCGGAGAGCTACGACCTGGCGTTCCGGATGATCGCCGGCCATGACCGGTTCCACCTGGCGCAGGCGCGCCGCGCGCTCGAGGCGCTGCGCGACTCCTAGTTCATCCCCATCGTTCCCCGAGGATCGCGGACAACAATGCGGCCGCGCCCTGCTTGTCCAGCGGCTCGTTGCCGTTGCCGCACTTCGGCGACTGGACGCAGGATGGGCACCCCCGCGTGCACGGACACTGCTTGATCGCCTCGAGCGTCGCCGCGAGCCATCGGTCCGCCGTGCGATACCCGCGCTCGACGATGCCGGCGCCGCCGGGGTAGCCGTCGTAGATGAAGATCGTGCACAGGCCGGTGTCCGGATGCAGCGGCGTGGACACACCGCCCACGTCCCACCGGTCGCACGTCGCGACCAGCGGCAGCAGGCCGATGGCCGCGTGCTCGGCCGCATGGACGGCGCCCGGGAGATCGCGCGCGGAGACCGCCGCCCTGTCGACCACGGTCTGCGGGATCGTCCACCACACGGCCTTCGTCTCGAGGTGTTGCGGCGGCAGCGGGAGCGGGATCTCGTCGATCACGTCGTTCGTGGAGACGAGCTTCATCACGTAGCTCACGACCTGGTTCGTCACACGCACCGTGCCGAAGAACGCGTCCACGTCGCCGGTCCGGCCCTGATCGCCGACGTCGACCACCTCGATATCGGTGATGTCGCGCGATTGCGTGTAGTAGTCCGGATCGGCGCCGTGCACCACCGCAACGCGGGACACCAGGTCCAGTTCGTCGACCAGGTACTGCTCACCCTGATGGAGATAGACGGCGCCGGGATGCAGCGAGGAGTACGCGCGCCCCTCGTCGGCGGTGCCCAGGAGCTCACCCGTCTCGCCGATCACGATGGAGTAGATGTGTCCGGCGCCCGCCCGGATATCCACCGACCGGTGGGGCGACTCCCGTCCGCGATCGTTCCAGGTGTCCTTGCGCCGCACCAGCTCCTCGCGCTCGGTCAGGCGCTCGACCGCGCGAGCGACGTCGTCCACGTCACCGAAGAAGCCGAGGTCCTCGTCGCGCAGCGGCAGCTCCCGCGCCGCACAGCGGAGGTGCGGCTCCAGGACGTACGGGTTCGTGGGGTCGATCACCGCCGCCTCGGGCGGCTTGTCGAACAGATCCTCAGGATGGTGCACGAGGTACTGGTCGAGCGGATCGTCCTGGGCCACCAGGATCGCGAGCGAGTCCGAGTCCCGCCTGCCGGACCGGCCGGCCTGCTGCCACATCGACGCGCGCGTCCCCGGGTAGCCGGTGAGCACGGCGGCGTCGAGCGAGCCGATGTCGATCCCCAACTCGAGCGCGTTCGTCGACGCGATCGCGAGCAGCTCACCGTTCGCCAGCTCGCGCTCGATCGTGCGGCGGTCCTCCGCCAGGTAGCCGGCTCGATACGACTTGATGCGCGCGCGCTTCTGCGCGTCGCCGACATCGCGGCGAGCGAACTCCGCCAGGAGCTCGGCCGCCCGCCGCGACCGCGTGAAGCCGATCGTGCGGATGTCCTCCTGGACGAGCTTCGACATCAACCACGACGCCTCGGTGAGCGCGCTCCGTCTCGCGCCGGTGTCGTCGTCGATGATCGGTGGGTTCCACAGCGCGAACAGCTTCTCGCCCGACGGCGCTGCGTCGGCCACGACCTCGTCGAACGTCAGCCCGGTCAGGCGCGTCGCGAGCTCGCCGGGGTTGCCGATCGTGGCGCTCGCCAGCATCCAGCGAGGGGTCCCGCCGTAGTGCGCGACCAATCGTCGGAGCCGGCGGAGCGTCATGGCCACGTGCGAACCGAAGACGCCGCGACAGACGTGCGCCTCGTCCACCACGATCAACGAGAGGCGGAAGAAGAAGTCGGCCCACCGGGCGTGGTCCGCGAGCAGCGCCAGGTGCAGCATGTCCGGGTTCGTCATCACCAGGTTCGCGTTCTTGCGGATCAACGGCCGCTCGGCGCGCGGCGTGTCGCCGTCGTACACGGCCGCCTTCATCTGCGGGATCGTGAGCGCACGGACCGCCCGGAGCTGATCGCGCGCGAGCGCCTTCGTCGGGAACAGGTAGAGCGCGGTCGACGTCGGTCGCTCCACGGCCTCCGCTGCGAACGCCAGGTTGTAGACGAGCGTCTTGCCGCTCGCCGTCCCTGTGGACATGACCAGGTGGCGACCGTCGGCCAGCACCTCGAGCCCCGCGGCCTGATGCGGATACAGCCCGCGGACGCCGACCAGCTCCAGCCGGTCCTGCACCAGCGGCGGGATCCACGCGGGGAACGGCTCGATCGTCGGGCTCCGAGCGGGCAGCTCACGGACGTGGATCAGGGACGACGCGGAGGTTTCATCCGCGGTCAGCGAGGCAAGGAACGCCCGAGGGTCCATGTGCGCGATGCTACGGGGTGTCCGCGCAACCGCGGCCGGGTGGTTGTTGACGAGTGAGGAGGAGCCGATGCCCAAGCTGTTCTCGATCAAGCCGACGCTGACGATCCGCGGCCGGAAGTTCAACGGGATCCGCGGCTGGGCGGGCAAGCCCACCCATCCTCCGCTCACGGACTTCCCGATCGTCTGCTACGTGCTGGCGGCCGTCTTCGACATCGTCTCCTACGTCGCGGGCGGGGGATCGTCGCCCAGCGTGGTCGCGCACGACTTCAACCGCGCCGCGCTGTTCGTCATCGTGGCAGGGGCGATCGTGTCGCTCGGTACCGCGATCACCGGCTTCTGGGATTGGTGGAAGGGCCTGCCGAGGGACACATCCACGGGGTTCATCGGGCGAGCGGAGCACACGCAGGTGTGGCGGACCGCCAACTGGCACATGACCGTGATGCTCACGGTCACCGCGATCGTGATCGCCGACATCGTGGTGCGGTCCGCGCAGCTCGACGACCAGGCGACCGGAGCCGCGGTGATGGTGCTGTCGATCGTGGCCGCCGGGCTCGTCGCGCTGGGGGCGGCGTACGGCGGGGCGTTGGTGTTCGAGTACCAGTTCAACGTGCAGCCGTTGAAGGGATCGACCGCGTGGAACGAGACCGAGGAGGATCAGTTCCCCGGCACCAAGCCGCCCGCGAGCTGAAGCATCCGGAGCTCAGTCGCGGTTGGGTGCGGCGTGCAGCTCGGCATGCGGCGTCCGGAAGCCGTCGCGCAGGAGCGTCGGCATCCGGTTGCGGTCGCGCAGGATCAAGCGGAGCCCCAACAGCAGGTAGACGACACCCACGCCGATCAGCTCGGCCGCGTGCCAGGACTCGGGCACGACCGCACCGACGATGAACTGCGCCCAGAACAAGCCGAACAGGAACCACGCCTCGCGGACCGAGATCGACAGGTTCGACAGGATCGCGACCGCGAAGAACGACTGTGCCGCGGTGAGGAACAGCTCCTCGCGCTGCTGCGCCTCGATCGGCAACCCGTGCAGGCCGCCCGCGGCGATCGAGAAGACGATCGGCAGCGTGCCGACCAGCAGCGTCCACTGGTTGACCTTCGACGAGACCAGCGTCCCGAGCCCCGCGTTCGTGTTCAGCCGCCACGCGTAGAGGCCCGCGATCAGCAGCTCCGGCGCCTCCGACGCCAGCGGAGCGAGCCACTGCACCAGGAAGAACTCGCTGATGCCGACGTCGGCTCCCGTCGCGACCAACGCGTGCGCGAAGCGCCCCGCGCACATCAGGATCACGCCCCCCGCGAAGACGAACATCAGCACGATCGACGTGCGACGGGCGCGCGTCGAGAACGTGCCCAGGTATCGGGCGGGACCGACCAGGTGGGGCTCCTCGGACGGCGCCTTCGACACGCGGATCGTGTACATCACGAAGATCGTCACGAGCACCAGCGCGTCGAACGGCGTGATCGAGTGCTTCAACGGCAGGGTCAGCGAGTAGATCGTGGCGGCGGCCAGGTACGCGAGCTCCACCGAGTGGCTCCGGTCGAGCTGGATGCCCTGCCACCGCTTCACGGTCTCCGTGCCGTCGCGCTTGCGGATCCGGTACCACGCGATGAACACGACCATGGACCAGCCGATCCCGATCAAGAGCCGGTTGGCGCCCGTCATGTTGGCGAGCGCGAGCCCGCACGGCGATTCCTCCCCGCCTCCGGGCGGCGGCAGGCAGGCCGGACCCGTCGCCTCGAACGAGTTCCCGCCCTGCCACGCGAAGACGAAGTCGACCGCGTACTCGGGGAGGACGGCGATGAGCGCCAGCACCGCGATCGCCAATCCGGCGGAGATGTCGAGCTGTGCGACCTCCGCGGCCCACGACAGGATGAACGCGGCTCCCACGATGGCCAGACCGAACAGCGCGGCCTCGAGCGCGTGCGGCAGATCAGGAGCCGCCGCACGGACCACCAGCGCGGGCACGGCGGCGGCGATCGCCAGCACGAGCGCGATGCGTTGTCGTGACGGACGGATGTCGGTGAGTTCGTCCTCGGGTACCAACGACGGTTCCTCCAGCCTGGTCGGCCGAAGGTCTCGTCCCCGCCTGAGCGGAGGGTCGCCGGGCCGCGATGCGCGACCGTGATGACGGCGGGCCCTTAGTCGGACTACTCCCCTTCGAGCATGCACCGTAACAGAGGGGTGGGAGAATCCGCCGGATGGTCTGGGCCCTGCTCGCGCTGTCGCTCCTGGTGATCCTCGCCGGGGCCGAGCTGTTCACGAACGGCATCGAATGGATCGGCGAAGGCTTCGGCCTGTCGGAGGGGGCCGTCGGATCCGTGCTCGCGGCGGTGGGAACCGCGCTGCCGGAGACGCTGTTGCCGCTCATCGCCATCCTCTCGGGTAAGGACAGCGGTGAGGAGATCGGCACGGGCGCGATCCTCGGCGCACCGTTCATGCTGACGACGCTCGCCATGGTCGTGATCGCGGTGACGGTGCTCATCACGTCGCGAGGAGGGCGTCGGAGCACCGACCTCTCCTTCGACGTCCCGGTGCTGCGGCAGGACCTGGGCTACTTCTTGGTGATGTACTCCCTGGCCGTGGTCGCCGGCCTGCTCGACAGCAAGCCGGTCGACTACCTGCTCGTGATCGTGCTGCTGGTGGGCTACGTCTATTACGTCCGTCGTCACTTCCAGACGCCGTCGAGCGGCGAGTCCGACGGCGCCGACATCAAGCCGCTCTACGTCTGGCAGGGCATGCGCAGGTTCAAGCGGTCCCTCCCCGTCTGGGACAAGAACGCGTCCGTCCCGGTGCCGTTCGTCCAGGTGGGGATCGCGCTCGCGTTGATCATCGGGGGGGCGGAGCTGTTCATCCACGCCGTCGACGATGTTGCGCGATCCTTCGACGTCTCCCCGCTCGCGTTCTCGTTGCTGGTGGCACCGATCGCCACGGAGCTCCCGGAGAAGTTCAACAGCGTCCTGTGGGTGCGCCGGCGTAAGGACACCCTCGCGCTCGGCAACATGACGGGAGCGATGGTCTTCCAATCGTCGTTCCCGGTCACGATCGGACTGTTGCTGACCCCGTGGCACCTGGAGGGACAGGCCCTGGTCGCCGCGATCATCGCGCTCGTGGCCGGGGGGACGCTGTGGCTCCAGGTCCGGTTCCGGGCGCGGCTCACGGGACCGCTGCTCCTGTTACAAGGGATCTTCTACGTGGGCTATGTCACGTACGTCATCACGACGCTGTGACGGACCGCAGCCGGGCTAGGTCTCGTTCGCGGTGGGGCTCGGAGGGATGTGCTTCTTGCCGAGGATCCCGTCGGGCTTCACGTCGGCGAAGATCACGTCCTTGTCCGACAGCAGGTGGACCACCGACAGGGAGCCCTCGAACCCCGTCGTCCCCGGGAGCACGACGTTCGTCACGCCCTTCGGGTTGATGTGCGAGCACGTGTACGCGAGCGCGACGATCTCGTCGAACGGCACGGTCGTCTCGACGTTCCGCATGCCCGACGCGACCCACGTGAACAGCGCGCTCTGATCCCCCTGGAACTCCTTGCGGAACTGTGTCAGTGAGGCGATCAGCACGCGCCCCCCGTTCTCCTGACGCGCGAAGTCACCCTCGCTCAAGCTGTGGCGGTCGCGGGAGAACGCCAGGACCTCATCGCCGTCGAGCGTTTGCACGCCGGGTTCGAAGTTTGAGCCCGAATACGAGTCGTGCATCGGGAACGGGACGTCGATCGTCAGCCCGCCCAGGTTGTCGTAGAGCTGCGACATGCCCCAGAACGTCGTCAGCGCGTAGTAGTCGATCGTCAGGCCGGAGATGCTCTCCACGGTCTGGATCAAGAGGTCGGGTCCGCCCTCCACGAGCGACGCATTGATCTTGGACATGCCGTGGCCGGGGATCTCGACCCACGAATCCCGCGGGATGCCGATCAATGTCGCCTTGTGCTTGTCGGGGTTGATCGTCAGGACGTGGAGCGAGTCGGCGAGCGAGTGTTCGACGTCGTCTCCCAGGCGTGCCCCGCTGCCGACCACCAGGAGCACGATCGGCTCGCTCCCGGAGAGTGACGGCGCGAACCCCGCGTGCGCCTTGCCGATCACGATCCCGGCCTGCGCGGACGCCGGAGCCACCGCACCCAGCGAGCCCAAGGCGGATCCGGCCACCCAGGCCACCAACGCGGTCACGGCGATCAGCGTGCGGCGCCGGAGGGTCACGCGGTGCTCCCCGACGGCGTGGCGCTCGGCGAGGGAGTCGCCTCGAGCTCGTTGTTGCGCATCACCTTGAACGACACCACGCGCCAGGCGCCGTCGACCTTCTGGAACACGTACTGGCCCTTGCTCGTCATGCGGACGTCGTCCCCGTCCTTGCCGCTCCCGACGGCCTCGAACCGCGTGATGGCGACGACGGAGTACGCGCGCTCCTTCTGATCGAACAGCACCTTCGTCTTCAACGTGCCCTTCTTCGGAAGGATCTGCTCGAACGCGTCACCTGCGCCCGTCCCCGCGGTCAGCGTCTCGACCTGTGCTTGGGCCTCGGCGCTCGCCGAGCTCTCGAACAGCTCCCACACGCTGTCGTAGGAGCCCTCGAGCCAGTTGTCGGGATCCAGGAACGCGCCGAGGTACAGCGCATCCATCTGCGTCGTCACCTCGTCGGCCGCCACCTCCGCGTCGGCTTGCAGCTCCGAGTGCTTCACTTCGTTGCGGGTCGCGACCGGCGTCACCTTCGTCACGTCGAACGCGAACTCCGGTGTCGGCGGCTTCGGGCTCTCCCCGATGCCGGGGATGATCCCGACCGCGTCCCCACCGAGCAACGTGAAACCCAGCACCACAGCCGCGACCACAACCACCCCACCGACGATGAGGTACGCGGGCTTGATGCGGGAAGACGAGGACGCGTGTCGACCGTCTGACAAGACGCCCGGAAGCGTACGGGCGCCTTCGATGAGCAGCAACCGCACCGGTGTGAGGAACCCGTGAAGAGTGACGACGCCGGCCGACCACCAACGGGTAGCATGAGCGGGTTCCGAAGGTGCGCCGGGAAGTCTGGTCGGCAGGAGCGCGACGCATGACATCGTCCGACCCGTTGCACCGGCGCATGGTTCGCCCGCTGCAAGAGTTCCTCCAGGAATCCACCGCGAGCGCCGTCCTGCTCGTGATCGCCGCGCTCGTGGCGCTCGTGTGGGTCAACTCGCCGATCGGCGACTCGTACGACCGGCTGTGGCGCACGACGCTCACGATCGGGTCGGGCCGATGGGCCGTCTCGCACGACCTCCGCCACTGGGTCAACGACGGGCTGATGGCGCTGTTCTTCCTGGTGGTCGGCCTGGAGATCAAGCGGGAGTTCCTGAGCGGGGAGTTGCGTGACCGGCGTGCCGCGGCGCTCCCCGTGATCGCCGCGGTCGGCGGGATGGTGCTCCCCGCGCTGATCTACCTGGCGATCAACGCCGGTGGCGACGGTGCCCACGGCTGGGGGATCGCGATGCCCACCGACATCGCGTTCACGCTGGGCATCCTGGCGCTCGCCTCCAAGAACGCGCCACCCGGCCTCCGTTCGTTCGTCCTCACGCTGGCGATCGTCGACGACATCCTGACGTTCGTGGTGATCGCGATCTTCTACCCCACGGAACTGGACCTCGTGCCGATCCTGGTCGCTGCGGCCCTGGTCACGGCCATGATCGTCCTGCCTCGGCTGCGCATCCGGGCCCCGCTGCTCTACGTGGGGCTGGGCGTCGGGGTGTGGCTCGCGATGAACGCATCGGGCGTCCCCGCGGCGCTCGCGGGGGTCGTGGTCGGGCTCCTGACGCCCGCCGCGCCGATCCCCCGGCGTCGTGGCTCCGTCCCCGAGGACGCCGTCGCTCCCCTCGCCCGCGTGGAGCATCTGCTGCTGCCGTGGACGAGCTTCGTGATCCTTCCGTTGTTCGCGCTGGCGAACGCCGGGGTGCGCGTGTCGTCGAGCGCGCTGACCGACGCGCTGCACAGCCCGGTCTCCGTCGGGATCGTGGTGGGACGGATCCTCGGCAAGATCGCGGGGATCGCGTTCGCCGCCTGGGTCGCGACCCGGTTGGGGGCCAGACTGCCTGCGGGGACGAGGTTCGCGCATGTGGTGGGCGTGGCGGCCGCGGCCGCCATCGCGTTCACGGTGTCCCTGTTCGTGGCCGACCTGGCGTTCGTGGACCGGCCCGGGCTCATCAGCGAGGCGAAGATCGGCATCCTGACGTGCGCGCCGATCGCGGGTGCTCTCGGGTACCTGCTCCTGAGGGCCGCAGGGCGTCACTACTCTGAGACAGACTAGTCGACAGGTTGTCTCGCACGCGCTCAGCCGATCTGGAAGACACCGGTCTCCAGGAATCGGGCGTAGTGCTCCAACGCCACCGCTGAGCTGTGCATCAGCGCCTCCGGCGGAGCCTCGCGAGGGAACCAGCCGAGCTCCAGGAGCTCGTCCCCGTCCGCGACCGGCTCGCCGCGCCAGCGCCGCAGCGCGAACCAGATGCCGAAGTAGTGCGTCATGTCGCCGTTCGGGTACGACACCAGATGGTCCGCCGGTTCCGACACGCACGCGAACGCGATCAGATCACCGGCGTCGGCTTCCAGCCCGACCTCCTCGTGCAGCTCCGCGAGCGCGGTCGCGGCGAAGCTCCCGCCCTCCTCGGCGCCACCGCCGGGCATCGCCCACACGCCGTTGTCGCGGCGGAGACCCAGGAGGATCCGTCCGTCGGCGTCCTCCACCAGGACGGTCGCCCCGGGCCACAGCAGCAGATCGTTGCCGACCTTCTGCCGGACGCGCCAGAGCGAGGACCCTTCGAAGCTCATGTGCTCGGACCTCTCAACGAGTGGCGGCGCGGGTGCGCGACGGGGCGGACGGGACGCGAGTATATGCAGGTCACCGGGCATGGCTTTCCCTATACTTCACGCGTTCCCGGCCAGGGCCGGGTGAGAGAGACTCGCTCCCACACATCTCGAGGAGGTTCGATGCACGGCGTCTTGGCCCAGGAGAGTGGCCCGATCCAAGCGGTATTCGGGTCGTTCGAAGACACGTTCTTGTGGGTGACCATGGGCGTCTCGCTGCTCGCCCTGGTGTTCGCCTACTACCTGGTGCGCGAGGTGCTCGCCGCTCCTGAGGGAACGGAGAAGATGAAAGAGATCGCCCGGGCGATCCAGGAAGGCGCGAAGGCGTACCTCTCCCGCCAGTTCCGGACGCTGGCCGTCTTCCTGGGCATCCTGACCGTCATCCTCTTCTTCATCCTTCCGGCGCCGGAGAACGCCGTGCACTCCGAGTTCTCGATCAAGTTCGGGCGCTCGATCGCGTTCATCATGGGCGCGGTCTTCAGCGCCACGACCGGCTACGTCGGGATGTGGCTGGCCGTTCGGGCGAACGTCCGCACCGCGAACGCAGCGCGTGAGTCGGGCCTCAAGAAGGCCATGCGGATCGCGTTCCGCTCCGGCGGCGTCGCGGGGATGTTCACCGTCGGCCTGGGCCTGTTCGGCGCGAGCCTGATCCTGGTCATCTACAAGCAGGACGCGACGAGCGTCCTGGTCGGCTTCGGGTTCGGCGGCGCGTTGCTCGCGATGTTCATGCGGGTGGGCGGCGGCATCTTCACGAAGGCGGCCGACGTCGGCGCCGACCTGGTGGGCAAGGTCGAGCAGGGCATCCCCGAGGACGACCCGCGGAACGCCGCGACGATCGCCGACAACGTGGGCGATAACGTCGGCGACTGTGCCGGTATGGCGGCCGACCTGTTCGAGTCCTACGAGGTCACGCTCGTCGCGTCCCTGATCCTGGGCGCGGCGGCGTACGCCAACTCCGATATCGGCGCGATCGCGGGCGTGATGTTCCCGCTGTTCGTCCGCGCGGTCGGTGTCGTCACGTCGATGATCGGGATCCTCGCCGTCGCTCCGCGAAGCGAGGAGGAGCACGGGATGCGGGCCATCAACCGCGGTTTCTTCCTCTCCGCGATCATCTCGGCCGTCGCCGTCTTCGTGATCTCGAACGCGTACATGCACTCGTGGAAGCCGGGGATCGCCGTGGCGTTCGGACTGATCCTGGCGAGCGTGATCCAGGTGTTGACGCAGCACTTCACCGACACGAAGCACCGTCCGGTGCAGGAGATCGCGGAATCGACGGTCACGGGCCCGGCGACGACGGTGCTGGCCGGCTTCTCCGTCGGTCTGGAGTCGACCGTCTGGTCGATCATCGTGATCGCGGGCGACATCATGGCCGCGTTCATCCTGGGCAACACGAACGCCGAGCGCCTGTACTTCATCGCGCTGACCGGCATGGGCATGCTGACCACGGTCGGCGTCGTCGTGTCCATGGACACGTTCGGCCCCATCTCCGACAACGCGCAGGGCATCGCGGAGATGTCCGGCGAGTTCGAGGGCCGGCCCGCCGAGATCCTCGGCGGCCTGGACGCTATCGGGAACTCGACGAAGGCCATCACGAAGGGCCTCGCGATCGCCACGGCCGTCATCGCCGCGACGTCGCTGTTCGGTTCGTTCGAAGAGGCGCTGCGCGGCGCCGGGTTCATCTTCGACGGCATCCGGATCGACCACCCCGACGTGCTGGTCGGACTGCTGCTGGGCGGGTCCGTCGCGTTCCTGTTCTCGTCGCTCGCGATCCGCGCCGTGGGCCGCGCCGCCGCGCAGGTCGTGGTGGAGGTCCGGAACCAGTTCCGCGACCACCCCGGGATCATGGATTACACCGAGAAGCCGGACTACAGCCGCGTCGTCGACATCTGCACCAAGACGTCGCTCCGCGAGCTGACGACGCCGGGCCTGCTGGCCGTGCTCTCGCCGGTGATCGCCGGGTTCCTGTTGAAGGGCGAGGCGCTCGGCGCGTTCCTGGCCGGGTCGATCCTGACCGGGCAGTTGCTCGCCGTGATGCTCTCGAACTCGGGCGGCGCGTGGGACAACGCCAAGAAGTACATCGAGGAGGGCCACTTCGGCGGCAAGGGCAGCGAGGCGCACAAGGCCGCGGTCATCGGCGACACGGTCGGCGACCCGTTCAAGGACACCGCCGGCCCCGCGCTCAACCCGCTGATCAAGGTGATGAACCTGGTGGCGCTGTTGATCGCCCCGCTCGTGGTGACGCACGCCGACGACGTCGCGATGCGGATCGCGGTCTCGCTCGTCTCGATCACCATCCTGGGCGTGATGATCTACATCTCGAAGTCGCGCAAGTCCGAGCTGGATGACGTGATCCGCGAGGCAGACGCGGCGTCGATGGCCGCGTCGTAGCGCCGGAGGATGGGCCTCTTCCGCCGCTTCTTCGACAGGCTTGACGGAGAGCGACGAGGCGCGCCACTCGGCGGAGATCCAAGGCGTGGTCGGAGAAGATGCCCGGCACCGTCCGGATCGCCGACGCTCCACTGCGGGAGCGCGTGCGGATCGCCGGCGTGGTGAAGCGCCTCACCGTCTTCCCCATGGAGGGCAAGGAGTCTGCCCGCGAGCAGCTTGGCGTGCAGGCTCGGCTGATCGTCGTTCCAGACGCCCCACGTCCGGAAAATGCGCTCGAGCGTGCCGTCGCGCATCGGCGTCGCGCAGGATCTCGTTGATGCGATCGCGAAGCGGCGCGTTCTCCGGCGCCATGACGCCGACGTAGTGGCCAATCGCGACCGTCTGCGGCTGGATCGGTGAAACCCTGCATCGCCTTCTGCCGCCGGTCGGCGAGCACGTTGTCGAGCAGCACGGCATCGACGCGGCCGATGACCAGTTCGGTGTACGGGTGCACGTCGTCGTCGTACGACATCGGCTTGATGCCGTAGTCCTGCTCGGCGCGCAGCAGGATCTCGTAGGCGATGGTGCCGCCGAGCGTGGCGACCGACTTGCCGCGCAGGTCGGCCAGCGTGCGGTATCGCCCCGCGTCGGCGTCGCGGACCGCTCAGGACTTCGCGAAACTCGTAGTACGGCAGCGTCACCGCCATCGTCGCCGCCGTGCCGGCGTGTCTTCGATGCCGCTCAAGCCGATGTCGGCGTCGCCGCGGGCGACGCTCTGGTCGATCGAGTCGAAGCGAATGTTGACGAACCCCGGCGCCCGGCCGAGTCCGTTGGCGACGAGCGCTGCGACCTCGACGTCGAAGCCGACGACGCGATCGGGACGCGCGGGATCGGCTTCGACGAACGGCGCGCCGCCTTCAGGGTCGCCGGCCCAGCGGAACGGGCGCTCCTGCGCGCCGACGCCGGCTGGCGTCGGTACTCCCGAGGTGAACGCACATAAAAGGATCGCGAGGATGACTGCGCGCCTGAACACTGCGGTAGATTCTACGCGGAGGCTTTGATGGCGACAGTGGCGTTTCTCGGGACCGGGCTGCTCGGCAGCGGAATGGTGGAAGGAATGCTGCGCCGTGGCGACACAGTCGCGGTGTGGAACCGAACCGAATCGAAGGCGCGCGCGCTCGAGGCGCTCGGCGCGAAGGTCGCGGCCACGCCCGCCGACGCCGTTGCCGGCGCGGATCGCGTCCACATGACGCTGCCCGACGATGCGGTGGTCGACGAGTTGATGGCGGCGGTCCTGCCGCGGCTCGAACGCGGCGCCGTGGTCCTCGACCATTCCACGACGTCGCCGCGCGGCGCAGCCGGCCGGGTCCGGCGATGGCGCAGTCGGGCGTGCGCTTTCTCCACGCGCCGGTGTTCATGTCGCCCCAGATGGCGCGCGACGGCTATCGGCCTCATGCTGGTCTCCGGCCCGCAGGCGGTGTTCGACGCGGTTCGGGCGCGCTCGAGACGATGACCGGCGAGGTCTGGTATCTCGGCGAGCAGGGCGATCTGGCCGCCGCGCTACAAGATGTTCGGCAACTCGATGCTGTTCGTGATCGCCGCCGGCGTCGCCGATGTGTTCGCGATGGCGAAGGGGCTCGGCATCGCCCCGACCGACGCGCTGGCGGTGTTCTCGAAGTTCCAGCCCGGCGGGCTGATCAAGTCGCGCGGCGACAAGATGGCGCGCGGCGACTTCAGCGCGACCTTCGAGCTGACGATGGCGCGCAAGGACATCCGGCTGATGATCGAGGCGGCCGGCGACGCAGCCGATGGTGGTGCTGCCGTCGATCGCGAAGGCGATGGACCAGGCGATTGCGAAGGGACACGGCCAGCACGACCTCGGCGCGATTGCCGCGGAGGTCGTCGCGCCGGCGTAACCGGGGCCGCGCGTGGGCGGGCGGGGCAGGTGGGGCAGGCCAGGTAGCGCGAAGGCGTCAGCCGAGCGCCCCGATATAATCCGCGCGATGTCACACCGTCTCGCAGTTGTTCTTGCGTCCCTCACGCTCATCGCCGTCCCGCGCCCGCACGCCCAGACGCGCACGTTCGACCTGCTGACGAGCACGGTTGCCGACATCCAGGCGGCGGTCGCCTCCGGCGCCCTGACCTACGAGCGGCTCGTCCAGCTGTATTTGAACCGCATCGACGCCTACGACAAAAAGGGGCCGCGGCTGAACGCGGTGCTCGCGATCAACTCACGCGCGCTCGAAACCGCGCGCGCGCTCGATGCCGAGCGGAAGGCGAAGGGGCTGCGCTCGCCGCTCCACGGGATCCCGGTGGCGGTGAAGGACAACGTCGATGTCAGCGACATGCCGTCGGCGGCGGGCGCGCTGGCGCTGGCCGGGCCGCCGCCGCGGCGCGATGCGACCGTCATCACCAGGCTGCGCGAAGCCGGCGCGATCATCTTCCTGAAGACCAACATGGACGAGCTCGCGCTGGGCAGCTTCGGCGTCAGCTCGCTCGGCGGGCAAATCCTGAACCCGTACGATTTGTCGCGACATCCCGGAGGCTCGAGCGGCGGCACGGCGGTCGCGATCACCGCTGGATTTGCGACGGTTGGCATCGCCACCGAGACCGGCGTCTCGATCCGCAGCCCGGCGAGCAACAGCTCCATTGTCGGCATCGCGCCGAGCGAGGGGCTGGTCAGCCGGAGCGGCGTCGTCCCGAATTCGTTCACGCAGGATCGCATCGGCGCGCACGGGCGAACCGTCGCGGATGCGGCGCTGCTGCTCAACTCCATGCGCGGATTCGACGCCGACGATCTGTCCACGTCGCAGAGCCTGGGGCGGATTGCCCCTGAGCCGCTGGCAGCCAAGCTCGACGACGGTGCACTGTCGGGCGCGCGCATCGGCGTGCTTCGCGATCTCTTCCGCAAGGGCGGCGAGTTCGCGCCGGGTAATCGGCTGATCGACTCGCAGATCGAGGCGATGGCAAAGCAAGGCGCCGCGATCGAGCGCGAGCTCACGACCGGCATCGATCTCCTCGGCGCGCTGCCGTCGATGCGGTTGAACGTCTACGGCTGAAAGCGGGGCTCGACGCCTACCTGCGCCGCCGCGACGGAGCGGTGAAGAGCCTCGCCGAGCTTGCGGCCTCGGGAAAATACCTGAAGGTCAAGCGCATCGACGATCGCTTCGCTGAGGCGGCGAAGATTCGGATGGAGACGGACGCGGATACCTCGCGAGGCTCGAGAAGCGCCGCACGACGCGGCAGATGCTCATCGACCTGATGGACAAGAGCCGTGTGGATGCGCTCGTCTACCCGTTCAAGGCGCTCGGCGCGCCGGTGATCGGGATCGGAGACGACGGGGTTCGCGACAATCCGCTCAGCGCGGTCACCGGGCTGCCCGCGATCGTCGTGCCGGCCGGCGTCAGCGCGGAGGGGCTGCCGCTCGCGATCGAGTTCCTCGGCCGGCCGTTCAGCGAGCCGCGGCTGATCCAGCTCGCGCACGCGTTCGAGCAGGCGACACGGATGCGAAAGGCGCCGCCCGCGACTCCCTCCCTGCCGGGGGAGCGCTTCGCATATTAGGGCAGGTGGGGCAGGTGGGGCAGTGGGGAACCGAGCGCGAAGGCTTTAGCCGAGCGTCGCGGAGGTACTGACAATGCGTGTCGCGATTGTTCTGATTCTGTCGCTCGCCATCCTGCCAGCGCAGCCGCCGCAGCGTCCCTTCAACATCGTCGAGGCGACGATCGACGATGTGCGCGCGGCGCTCGCGTCGAAGCAGATCACCTGTCGCGCGCTGGTCGAGCAGTACATCGGGCGCATCGAGGCGTACGACAAGGCCGGGCCGGCGTTGAACGCCGTTCAGACGATCAACCGCCGTGCGCGTGCAGGAAGCCGACCGGCTGGATGCGGCGTTCACGTCGTCCGGACCGGTGGGTCCGCTGCACTGCATTCCGGTGCTCGTCAAGGATCAGGTCGAGACGAGCGACATGCCGACGACCTATGGGTCGGCGGTGTTCAAGGATTTCGTCCCGCAGCGCGACGCGACGATTGTCACCAGGCTGAAGAAAGCCGGCGCCGTCATCGTCGCCAAGACGACGATGGGCGAGTACGCGTCCGGGTACCTCGGCTCGGCGTTCGGCGATCGTGCGCAACGCGTATGATCCGACGCGCAACGCGAGCGGCTCGTCCGGCGGAACCGGCTCCGGCATCGCCGCGAACTTCGCGACGGTCGGCATCGGCGAGGACACCGGCGGATCGGTCCGCGGGCCTGCGGCGGTGAACAATCTCGTGGGATTGCGGCCGACGCTGCCGCTCGTCAGCCGCTTCGGCATGTTGCCGGCGCGGCCGACGACCGACACGCTCGGCCCGATCGCGCGCTCGGTCAAGGACGCCGCGATCGTCCTCGACGTCGATCGCCGGCTACGACCCCAACGATCCGGTGACGGCGTACGCCGTCGGACAGATCCCCGCGCACCTACACGCAGTTTCTCGCCGCGGATGGGCTGAGGGGCGCCCGCATCGGCGTCATCCGCGAGCCGATGGATCCGCAGGACCGATCTCACGTCCGCCGACTACAAGCAGGTGCGGAGCGGTCATCGACCGGGCGATCGCGGATCTGACGCGGCTTGGCGCGGTCGTCGTCGATCCGGTGACGATTCCCGGATGTCACGAGCGCGGTCGACCAAGGTGTACGACGGCAACGTCTTCGAGACCGAAGCGGCGATGAACGATTACCTGGCGCAGCACCGAACGCGCCGGTCAAGACGCTGCAGCGACATTCTGCTGTCAGGGCAAGGTGGTGCCGTCGCGCGCGCGGGCCTTGATGAGCGTCGTCGGACACTCCACCGAAGAGCCGGGCTACCTGCAGGTCCTGCTGATCGAGAGAGGCACTGCGGCAGGCGGTGCTCACCTTGATGGCAGACAAGAAACTCGATGCGCTCGTGTACGCGACGTTCGATCACCCGCCGACGCGGATTCCGTCCGACGTCGATGACCCGACCGGTCATCGACATGTCACCGGCCCGGGCAACAACCGGCGTCTCAGTCCGGTCCTCGGGTTTCCCGCGATGACGGTGCCGGCGGGATTCACGGCGGACGGCCTGCCGGTCGGGATCGAGTTCATGGGACGGCGCGTTCGCCGAAGCCGACGCTGTTCAAGCTCGCGTATGCGTACGAGCAGGGCACGCATCATCGCAGGCCGCCGACGACCACGCCGGCGCTGCGGGCTAGTCAGTAGCGCGCTGCGCGGCGCGCGTCGGGCAGGTGGGCCGGTGAGGCCGGTGGGGCTGGTAGGGCAGGTGGGGCCGGTGGGGAAACCAAGGTCTCTTCCGGATCACCCGGAATAAAAATAGACAAGTGGTCTCCCCACCCGCCCTACCTGCCCCACCCGGCGACCGGCCGGTCGGGCTCTTGGACCCGCCCGGCTCGAGCAAGCAGTTTCTGCACGCGCCAGTTCAGCAGCTCGGCGACATAGATTCTGTTTTCGCTCGGGCAGGCGATTGCGCATCCAGCCGAACTGCTTCAGCTGATGTCCCGAGCGCCCGAGCATGCCGACCAGCTTGCCGTCGAGCGTCAGCTTGTAGATGCGGCCGGGGAAGGCGTCGGAGAAGTAGAGATACTGCGTGCCCGGCGCCTGTGTGACGAACACGGCCCACGGCGCTCCCGGCGCCATCGTCCCCGCTCCCGGGGGCGCGTCGGCGGCGAGCAGCCGCGCGACGTCAGGCTTCGCGCCCATCCACGGCATCGCGTCGGGCGGCACCGGGACATCGATTCTGATCTCGCGCACGAACTGGTTCGTCTTCGGATTGATCACCTGGACGCGGCGGTTGCCGCGATCGGCGACGTAGATGTTGCCCTTGG
>CAWIFZ010000012.1:0-55734 GCA_963835415.1 uncultured Actinomycetes bacterium
GGCATCGAGGCGTGTCAAGCGATCCTGCAAGCGGGCGCGAACGATTTCGGCGGAACGCTCATGGAGGAAACGATCAGCCGCATGGCCGGCGCGGAGTGGGGTATCCGCATGACGCCAGATGGATTCGACGACGCGATCCGCGCGATCGGTCGCGTTCCCGCGGTGCGCACGACGACGTACGACCGGGTCGACAACACCCGGAACAGTCAATCTGCCTGACCGTTACGGTCAAGCTGCTTGACCGTCACTTTTCTTCCCTCGGGCACTTGCACACGGCGTATCAGCCCGACACGATGGTCGTGACAAGAGATGAAGAGGGACGCGAGGCAGGGAACTTTCTCGGATTTCCCCTTGTCACCGAGGACGTTCTTCCCTCAGAATCACACGGATGTGATTTCGGGGGGAGACGAGGCGTGCACCACTACATCCCTTGGCAAGAACGAGCACGGTGTCGTGATTACGACCCAGAGGTTTTCTTCCCCGAGAAGGGAGGCTCATCGAGGGAGGCCAAACGGATCTGCAGCGAATGCCCCGTTCGGATCGAATGCCTCAACTACGCCCTCCGCCGCGATGAACGATACGGCGTGTGGGGCGGGATGAGTGAACGGGAGCGTCGGCGCCTGAAACGTATGGCGTCTTAGATCCACGGGAAACGCGAAGGGAGGGCAGCATGGCAGCAGCCAGGAAGACCACGGCTCGGAAGAAGACCGCAGCCCGGAAGCCGGCGGCTCGCAAGAAGACGGCCGCTCGCAAGCCCGCGGCTCGGAAGAAGACCGCAGCCCGGAAGCCGGCCGCTCGCAAGAAGACGGCCGCACGCAAGCCGGCAGCTCGCAGGAAGCCGGCCGCACGGAAGAAGACAGCGGCTCGCAAGCCCGCGGCTCGCAAGAAGACGGCCGCTCGCAGGAAGCCGGCCGCACGCAAGAAGACGGCGGCTCGCAAGCCCGCGGCTCGCAAGAAGACGGCAGCTCGCAGGAAGCCGGCCGCACGGAAGAAGACGGCCGCACGCAAGCCCGCGGCTCGCAAGAAGACCGCGGCACGCAAGCCGGCCGCTCGCAAGAAGACGGCGGCTCGCAAGCCCGCAGCGCGCAAGCGCTGAGCGCTCGTCGGATCGACGTGTGAAGGGGGGCGATGAGCCCCCCTTCCGCTTGTTCGCGGTCCTGGCCTGCTAGGCTCCGCGCCGCGCGGGAGCGCATCGCATGACTGGATCGTCCACCGAAACCCCTTCTGAGCTTGCGCCCTCGGTCTTGGTCGTCCTCGTCGCACGGGACGCCGCCGGATGGCTCCGCGGATGCCTGTCGGCGCTCGGCGCGCAGACGTATCCCCGCATGGGCGTGGTGGCGATCGACGACGCCTCGAGCGACGGCTCATCGGACCTCCTGCGGCAGGCGCTTGGCGACCGGCGCGTCATCGCATCCGACCGTCACCGCGGTCTGGCGGGCTCGGTCCGTGCGGCGCTCGAGATCCCTGCGGCGCGGGCCGCCGACTACCTCTTGGTACTGCACGATGACACCGCCCTCGACCCCGACGCGGTGACGCGTCTCGTGGAAGCGGCGATCGGCATGCGTGTGGAGAACGTGGGGGTCGTCGGTCCGAAGGTCGTGGACTGGGACGAGCCACGGTTGCTCCGGGAGGTCGGCAGGTCGGCCGACCGGTTCGGTCATCCGTACACGCCCCTGCAACCGGGAGAGATCGACCAGGGCCAGTTCGATCGCGTGATCGAGGTGCTGTGCGTTTCGACGTGCGCCATGTTGATCTCACGCGAGGCGTGGCAGCGGGTCGGGCTGTTCGACGAGCGTCTGGATAGCCGCCACGAGGATCTCGACTTCTGCTGGCGTGCCCGGCTCGCCGGTTTCCACGTGCTGATGACGCCACTCGCGGGCGCCCGTCACCGTGACGCGTCGGCGACCGGCGAGCGTCCGCCCGAGCGGCATCGTCGGACCGAGCGGTACTACGAGGAGCGAGCCGCCATCGTGGCGATGCTCAAGAACTACGGCCTGCCGTCGCTGTTGTGGGTGTTGCCGTTGGCGATCGTGATCGGTCTGTTCCGATTGGTGTACCTGACGCTGACGCGGCGCTTCGAGGGCGCGATCGACCTGTTGGCGGCGTGGGGCTGGAACATCGTCCACCTCCCCGGGACGATCTCTCGCCGGGTGCGGACACAGTCCGTGCGCACGGTTCCCGATCGCCACCTGCGGCGATTCATGGAATCCACCGGCGTACGGCTGCCGCGCTGGTTCGGCGCGGCGGGACAGATCTTCGACGAGCAACGCGAGATCGAGGAACAGGACGAGGACGAGTCCGTCAGCCGGCGGCTGCGCGATCGGACGGCTTCGCTCGTCGGGTCGCATCCCGTCCTGGTCGCGTCGTTGCTCGGGACCGTGGTGGCCGCCGTGGCGTTCAGGCAGCTGCTCGGGCCTGAGCCGCTGCACGGCGGAGCCTTGGCGATGTTCCCGGGTTCGTGGCGAGGGTTCTTCGCCGAGCTGGCGTCGGGCTACCGGACCACCCTGCTCGGCGGCACGCTCGCGGCAAGCCCGTCCCTCGGAGCGATGGGCGCGCTCTCGTGGCTCTCGTTCGGGAGCACGGCGATCGCGCAGAAGCTGTTCCTGGCGGGCGGGCCGATCTTGGCCACCGTCATGCTCTACCGGGCGCTCGCGCGCATCACCGGCCGTCCCGGAGCGGCGGTCCTGGGGGCCGTCTCCTACGGACTCTCGGCCATGGTGCTGTGGAGCTTCTCGGACGGGCGCATCCCGCTCCTGGTGGCGCTCTGCGTCCTCCCGGTCCTGTTCGAGCGGCTTGAGACGGCGTTCGGGCGAGGCGAACTCCCCGACGGACGCTGGCGGTTCATCGCCGGTGTCGCGGTGACGCTCGCGGTCGGCGTCGCGTTCATGCCCGGCGTCGCCCTGGCCGTGGGCGTGCTCGTCGTGGTGCAACTCGTGTTCGGTGCTTCGCGGGGACGCGGGCTGATGGTCGCGGCCGCGGCTGTCGCCGCGGCCGCCGTGCTCCTGTTCCCGTTCGTGCCCACGATGATCTCCGGCGGGGCCACGGGCTTCGGCTCGACGATCGGCACCACGGACCTCGGCTCCCTGGCGCGACTCGCGCTGGGAGGGGGCCCGGGCACGTGGTCGATCGCCGCGTTCCTGCCGATCGCCGCGGTGCTGGCGTTCGCGCTGGTCGGTCCGGAGCAGCGCGGCGTCGCGAGCCGAGCCGTGTTCTCGGCCGCCGCCGGCCTGGCGCTCGCGTGGTGCTCGTCCGCCGGCTACCTCCCCGCCTGGGCGACGAACGCGCCGATCTACCTCGCGCTGGCCGCCGTCGGGGAGGCGATGGTCGTCGGCCTGGGGCTCACGTCGGTCCTTTCCGGTCTCGGCCGGGAGTCGTTCGGGCTCCGGCAGATCGGCACGGCGCTGCTGGCGGCGGTGCTGGGCGCCGGGATCCTGCTGCAGACCGCGGCGGCGATGGTCGGTGGATGGGCGGTGGGCGGGCCGGACGCGCTGCCGCCGGCGTGGGCGGTCGTGTCCAGCAGCGCCAAGGGTGAGTTCCGGGTGATGTGGATGGGGGCCGACACGGAGGCCCCGTTCGATGCCCCCGGAGGCGACCCGATCGGGGTGGTGCCGAACGGCGCGTCGTCGCTCCGGTACGGGCTGACGGGACGCGAGGGCATCGTGGCGACGGACACGGGCAGGACGCTGACCGGGTCGGGGGAACGCTACCTGTATGAGGCACTGGCCGAGATCGTGTCGGGGTCCACGACGCACGGTGGGGCGTTGCTCGCTCCCCTCGGCGTGCGCTTCGTGGTCGCGCAGGAGGGCGATCTGCCGACGGAGGTCGAAGACCTGTTCGACGCGCAGGTCGATCTCGACCGGGAAGGCGCCTCGGGACTCATCATCTATCGGAACGCCGTGCGGGTCCCACCCGCCGCCGTCTTCCCCGTCGACGAGACGGTCGACGCGATCATCGCGTCGGCGGATCTGGGTGCGATCGAGCGACTGCCGTCCCTCCGTCTGCCGGCGCTCTCCGCCGTCGAGGGCGGATGGGCGGGGGAAGCGCCCGCGCCCGGAACGGCGGTGGTGTCGACGGAGTTCGGTCCCGATTGGGAGCTCGAAGGATCCGACGGCGCGATCGTCGGGCCTCGCGAGGCGTTCGGCTGGTCCACGGCGTTCGATGCGCCCGCCGGGGCCGTCCGCGTTCGGTTCACGGAGCAATGGGTGCGAACCGTGGAGACGCTGCTGCTGGGAGCGCTCTGGCTGGCGGCGTTGTGGATCACGCGGAGGCCGGTATCTCGATGAGATCGCAGCGACACGTCGCATCGGGGACACGCGGCCGGGGACAGGGCCTCTTCTCCCTGGCCGTGCTCGTGGTGGTCGTGGGGGGAGGGTTCGCGCTCCAACGAGGCGTCGGCCCCAAGCCCCCCGAGCCCGCCGCAGCGGCGACGTCCACGTCCGGCGCGTGGTTCTGTCCGCACGGCGGGGGACAGAAGGAATGGAAGGCCACCCTGTACCTCGCGAACCCCGGCGATGCGCCGGTCATCGCCCGGGTCTCGTCGTTCTCCGCGAAGAAGCCGTCGGCCGCCCCGGTCCCTCACGGTGCCCCCGCAAGCGACCGTCTCCGTCACGGTGCCGGCGAAGGGACGGGAAGCCTCCACGTACGTGGAGTACTTCGAGGGGTGGATCGCGGCGTCCTGGGTCGCGCAGGGCGGGGGAGGGGAGATCGGCGTGGGCGCGGAGCCGTGTTCCGCAGCTACCGGCCAGACGTGGTTCGCACCGGACGGCACCACCGAACAGGGTGAGGACGCCTATCTGGTGGTGATGAACCCGTTCGCGGTCGACGCGGTGTTCGACGTGGTGTTGTACACGCCGAAGCGCGCCCCGATCCGGAACTCAGCGCTCACCGACCATGTGCTCCGCCCCGGCAAGAGCGTGGCGTTCCGGCTCAACGCGTTCGCCGAAGGAGAAGCCTCGGTGGGTGCGCAGGTGGACGTCACGCTTGGGCGCGTGGCCGTGTCGTCGCTGGGCATCACGCGAGACGGCGGTATCCGAAGCGTGATCGGCACGACGGCGACGGGACCGGTCACGCTCTTGCCGGTGGGCGGCGGGGCGGGGCAATCGACGGTCGACGTCGTCGTCCCGGGTGAGGAGCAGCTCGGCTTCGGAGCGACGCTCCTGTCGGGCGAGGCGCCGGTGCCGGCAGGCGGGCTGACCGAGGCGAGCCAGAACCCGACATCTGCCCGACCGTACCCGGTCACGTTCTCGGGTCCGTCGTCGGTCCACGTCGTCGCCCAGGGCGACGGCTCGTTCGCCGCCACCCTGCGGAGCGTGGGCGTCGGCAACGACGACGGGGCCACCGGCGGCGCGCGGGAGCCGTCGGCGGCGTGGGTGGTCATGCCGGCGATCGCCGGCGAGCCCTCGCGTCCGCGGATCGTGCTCGTCAACCCCGGGAACACGTCGGTCACGGTGACGTTGCATGCGCTGGCGACCGAGGGTGAGACCGCGCCCGCCGACGCAACGCTCACGATCGACGCCGGGTCCGTGGATCAGGTGCCGCCGGGGTTCCTGGAGGGGATCCACGGCTCTGCGGTCGAGATCCGCTCGACCGGCGGCGACATCCTGACCCTCGCGGCGTCCACATCGCTCGGCGTCAAGGGTCTGTCGACGTACGCGCTCGCGATGGGAGTGCCGATCCCCTGATCGTCGCCCGGGATGCCGACGCATCCACGGAACCGGGCATCGGTGGTCGACCCAAGCGCGGTTCCGCTCCCTTTTCGATGTTTCCCTCGGTATCATCTCGGGGAACCACCCATCCCGGAACCCGCGTCTGGAGACCCGATGGCTCGAGGAAGACACGTCAAGCACGCCCGCAGCGCCGCCTTCGTGGTGGCGATCGCGCTTGGGATCGTGCTGCTCGCCCTCGGAGGGGTTTCGTTCGCGGCATACCGCTACGACCAAGCCAGCTCCGATCGGATCCTTCCGGGGGTGTCGATCTCGGGCACGGACGTGGGGGGCATGACGCGTGCCGAAGCCATCACGGCCGTCGAACGTGCCGCGCAGGAACGGCTCACACAGACGGTGATCGTGCGTGTCGCCGGCGAGTCGTGGAAGACCACGCCTGCGAAGCTCGGCCAGTCCGCGGATGTCGCGACGGCCGTGGATCAGGCGCTCCAGGCATCGGATTCCGTCGGGTTCGTGACGCGGGTATGGCGCCGGCTCCGCGAGGAGCCCGTCGACATCTCCGTCGATCTCACGTTCACCAGCGGAGGTACCGGGATCGCCGATCTGGTGTCGGGCATCGCCGCCGACGTGATACAGACTCCCCGCGATGCATCGGTGAGCGTCGTCGATGGCGAAGTGACGTTCGTGCATTCGCGACCTGGGCATGCGCTCGGCGCGAACATCGGGGCCCGGCGACTGCAGGCTGCCCTCGATGAGGACGCCACTGCGGTTCGACTTCCGGTCCGGACCGTCAAGCCCCACGTTCCTGACGCGAAGATCGGCAAGACGATCGTGGTCGACCGGACCACGAACGAGCTCTTCCTGTACGACCGGTTCGAGCTCGAGACACTCGTATCACGTCGCCACCGCCGCCGCGGGGTACGTCACGCCTCCGGGCGATTGGACGATCATCGACAAGCGCGAGAACCCGACGTGGACCAACCCCGCTCCGGACACGTGGGGCGCGGATCTCCCGGCGTCCATCCCGCCCGGTCCCGGCAACCCGCTCGGGACGCGTGCGCTCTACCTGAACGCGCCGGGGATCCGGATCCACGGAACGTCGGACGTGAGCTCCATCGGCACCCACGCATCGCACGGATGCATCCGGATGCTGATGTCCGACGTCGAGCAGATCTATCCGCTGGTGCCGATCGGCACCCGCGTGATCGTCTTCTGAGCGGACCCGTCTCCTGCCGATCCGCGCGCGGATGCTTGAAGATCACATGGATGTGATTTAGCCTGCGCGCGTGCGGACCTGTGCCAAGATGCGTTGCGATGCGGAGCCGGCGGCCACCGTGTCGCTCCTGTACGCCGACCGTCTGGTGGTGATCGGCGACCTCGTTCCCGAGCGCGACCCGAACCTCCTCGATCTGTGCGAGGAGCACGTGGCACGCATGACCCCGCCGGTGGGTTGGACGGTCCGCGATGAACGCGTCTCCGCCGCGGCGCTCACGTCTTGACCGCCGAACGGCTTGCGACTTCCGCCCGAGACGTTCCGGCGACTGGGGGATGCATCCGTCCCCCGGACCGAACAGCGAGTCGTCCGACACCCCACGACCGCGTGGGCCCTGTGTGGCAACAGAGATGAGCGCGAGGAGCTATGGCCGTCAGGGCTCCGCTCCGTCACTCTTGGTCGATCATGGCTGACGTTATCGGAACCTGTCCCAGCTGCCGTTCAGGCGACCTCATCTCCATCTCGATGACCGTCGCGGGCCGCGAGCTCGCGTTCTCCACCTGTCACCTCTGCGAGGCGAAGTGGTGGTATCGCGACGGCGAAGTGGTCCCGCTGCAATCGGTGATCGGGCTCGTCGTTCAGAAGTAGCGCACCAACTCGCCTGACGGTCGACCGCTCCGCTCCGTAGGATGCCGCTCGTGACCGTCGGCGACCTGGACCGCATCTTCAAGGCGTACGACGTGCGTGGTGTCGTGCCTGACGACCTCGACGAGGACATCGCTCGCAGGATCGGAGCGGCCTTCGCAGAGTGGTCCGGCGGCCCCGACGTGGTGATCGGCCGGGACTGTCGACTCTCGTCCCCCGACCTCTCAGCCGCGCTCACGGACGGCATCACGTCACGAGGGATCGGCGTCATCGACGTCGGGCTCGCGTCCACCGACCTGCTCTACTTCGCGTCGGGGTCGCTCGATCTGCCCGCGATCATGCTCACCGCGAGCCACAACCCGAAGCAGTACAACGGGCTGAAGTTCTGCCTCGCGGGCGCGAAGCCCGTGGGGGAGGAGAGCGGGCTCCTCGAGGTACGGGCGCTCACGGAACAGGACCTGCCGCCCACCGGCGAGCGTGGCACGGTCGAGCACCGAGACCTGCTCCCCGCCTACGTCGAACACGTGCTCACGTTCCTGGACGCCTCGCGCATGCGGCCGCTCACCGTGGCGATCGACACGGCCAACGGGATGGGCGGGCTCGTCGCGCCGGCGGTCTTCGAGCGGTTGCCCTTCGAGTTGCATCACCTCTTCCCGGAGCTCGACGGCACGTTCCCGAACCATCCCGCGGACCCGATCGATCCCGAGAACCAGCGGGACCTGAAGGCCGCGGTGCTGCAGCACGAGGCGGATATCGGTCTCGCGTTCGATGGCGACGCCGATCGCGTCTTCCTGATCGATGAGCGAGGTCAGGACGTGAGCGGTTCGATCGTGACGGCGCTCGTGGCCAAGGCGATGCTCAAGCGCGAGCCGGGCGCGAGCATCATCTTCAACGTCATCTGCTCCTGGACCGTGCGTGAGGTCATCCGCGAGAACGGCGGCGTGCCCGTTCGCACCCGTGTCGGTCACTCGTTCATCAAGCAGGTCATGGCGGAGACGGGCGCGATCTTCGGAGGGGAGCACTCCGGGCACTACTACTTCCGGGAGAACTATCGCGCGGACTCCGGTCTGATCGCCGCGGTGATCGTGTTGGCGCAGCTCTCCGAGGCGAACGTCCCGCTCTCCGAGCTGCTCGCGCCGTTCCGACGCTATGCGGCGTCGGGTGAGATCAACACCGAGGTGAAGGACCCACTCGCGACGATCGAGCTGGTCGCCGAGGCGTTGAAGGACGGCGAGCAGGACCGCCTCGACGGCCTGACGGTAGAGTTCGAGGATTGGTGGTGCAACGTGCGGCCGTCCAACACGGAGCCGCTCCTGCGCCTGAACGTCGAGGCCCGGACCGACGAGCTCCTGCGGGAGAAGACGGCCATGGTCCTCGAGACCATCCGCGGACGACGGGAGGGATCGTGACGGTCGACGCCGAACTGCTCGAGATCTTGGTGTGTCCGAATGACCGAGGGGAGATCGACTACCTCGAGGACCAACAGGTGATCGTCTGCCGAACCTGCGGCTACCGGTATCCGGTCCGCGACGACATCCCGGTGATGCTGATCGACGAGGCGGAGAAACCCGAGGCCAAGAAGCCCGGGGGCAAGCGGTGACGGATCTCGACGACCCTCAGGCCCTCCGCATGGCGGACCCGCAGGGGATGCTCGATGCCGTCCTGGGGATGCCGAGCGACTGCCGTTCCGCCTATGACTCGGCGCGCCAGGTCGATCAGCTCCCGTCCCCCGAGGGCGTCGCGTCCGTGACGTTCTGCGGGATGGGGGGCTCGGCGGTGTCGGGCGACGTCGTCCGCTCCGTGTTCCTGGAGCGTCTCGGCCTCCCCGTCGAGGTGAATCGCTCACCGGTCCTGCCGGAGCACTGCGACTCGCACACGCTCGTCGTGTGTTCGTCGTACTCGGGCAACACCGCCGAGACGCTGACCGCGTTCCGGACGGCGCTCGGACGCGGCTGTCGCGTGTTGGTCGTCACGTCGGGGGGCACCATCGCCGACGAGGCCGCCGAACACGGCATCGCCACGGTACGCGTGCCTCCCGGCTTCCAACCTCGAGCCGCGCTCGGGCATCTCGGGTTCGCGTCGCTCGGAGCGCTCGAGAGCATGGGGATCCTGCCGCCGCTCGCGACGGACGTGACCGAGGCGGTCGACGAGATCCAGACCGCGCTGACCGAGATGGCGCCGGACGTTGCGACCGAGAACAATCCGGCGAAGGCGCTGGCCACGAGGATCGGCGATCGCTCCCCGGTCATCTGGGGCGCCGACGGCATCGGTTCCGTGGCCGCCGCGCGCTGGAAGACCCAGATGAACGAGAACGGCAAGATGCCCGCGTTCTGGTCCTCGATGTCCGAGCTGGATCACAACGAGGTCGTGGGCTGGACGGAGCCGTTCGGCTCCAGGTTCTTCGTGGTGGCGCTGCGTCACGACGGAGAGGATCCGCAGCTCGCGGACCGGTTCCCGCTGTCGTACGACATCGTTCGCGCCGGCGGCGGTGAGGTCGAGGAGGTTCACGCGCGCGGCACGTCCGCGCTCGCCCGGTTGATGTCGCTCGTCATCATCGGCGATCTCACCAGCGTCTACCTCGCGATCGGCCGCGGCGTCGATCCGACGCCGGTGCCGGTGATCGAGCGCCTCAAGGCCGCGCTCGCGGGATCGTGACGGCGTGAGCCACGGTCTCCCCGGCCCGGGCGACGACCTGCCGCTTCGCGCCGCGAAGGTGGTGCGCGCCGAGTCCGACCTGGTGCCGCGCGTCGGGCTCGTCCTGGGCTCGGGGCTGGGGCCCGCGCTGGGCGATGCGTTCCAAGAGGAGGCCGGGTTCGCGTTCACGGACCTGCCGGGGTTCCCACCGCCGGGCGTCCCCGGACATGCGGGTCGGTTCGCGCTGGGGTACCTGGCGGGGGTCCCGGTGGCGTCGTTCTCGGGCCGCGTGCACTTCTACGAGGGACACGGGATGGACGTTCCGGCCCTGCTGCCGCGTCTGATCCGTGAGCTCGGAGCGACGACCATCGTCGTCACCGCCGCCGTGGGAGGTGTCCAGCCGGGTCTCGCGGGCGGGACCGTGGTCGTGGTCACCGATCACCTGAACATGATGGGAACCGCGCCGCTGCGCGGATGGCGGTATCCCGACGGCATGCCCGCGTTCGTGCCGATGGGGCAGTCGTACGACCCGCACCTCGCCGAGCTCGCGCTGGAGCGCGCGCGGGCGTTGGACATCGCCGCCGCCCCGGGTGTCTACGCTGCGATGTCCGGACCCGCCTACGAGACGCCGACGGAGATCAGGTTGATCGGGCAGGCGGGCGCCACGGTCGTGGGGATGTCGATGGTGCCGGAGGTGGTCCCCGCGCGGGCGCTCGACATGCGGGTGCTCGGTCTCGCGATGGTGACGAACGCGTTCGGCGAGCCGGTCAGTCACGAGGAGGTTGTGCGAGTCTCGAACGAGACGGCGAAGGCCGTCGGCAGGCTGCTGGTGGACCTGCTGCCACGGATCGATGAAGGAGCTTGATCATGGGATGTGACGTGAGGGATACGGCGCTCGCGCCGAAAGGCCGGGAGCGGATCGAGTGGGCCGCGGGAGAGATGCCGGTGCTGGCGCTGATCCGCGAGCGGTTCGAGAAGGAGCAGCCGCTGGCGGGCGTACGGATCGGGGCGTGCCTGCATGTGACGACCGAGACCGCGAACCTGATGGAGACGCTGGCGGCGGGTGGCGCGGAGGTGGCGCTCTGTGCGTCGAACCCGCTGTCGACCCAAGACGACGTGGCCGCGGCCCTCTGCGAGCAGAGCGGGATCGCGACGTTCGCCGTGAAGGGTGAGGACACGGAGACGTTCTTCCGCCACATCAACGAGGTGCTCGACACGCACCCGCACATCACGATGGACGACGGCGCCGACATGGTGAGCGTCCTCCACAAGGAGCGGCCCGACCAGATCGCCGAGATCATCGGCGGCACCGAGGAGACCACGACCGGGGTGATCCGGCTGCGCGCCATGGCCGTGGACGGCGCGTTGAAGTACGCGATCGTGTCCGTGAACGACGCCGACACGAAGCACCTGTTCGACAACCGGTTCGGGACCGGCCAGTCGACGATCGACGCGATCATGCGGTCGACGAACCGGCTGCTCGCCGGGCGGACCATCGTCGTGTGCGGGTACGGCATGTGCGGCCGGGGCGTCGCGTCCCGGGCGAGCGGGATGGGCGCGCACGTGATCGTCACGGAGGTCGACCCGACGAACGCGCTCGAGGCCGTGATGGAGGGATACCGCGTCATGCCGATCCGTGAGGCCGCGCGCGTCGGCGACATCTTCGTGACCGTCACCGGCGACACCAGCGTGATCCGCGGCGAACACATGGAGCTCATGAAGGACGGCGCGATCATGGCGAACTCCGGGCACTTCGACGTGGAGATCGACAAGGACGCGCTCGCCGGCCTCGCGGTCCGGACGCGCCGGATCCGTGAGTTCGTGGACGAGTACACGATGGCCGACGGACGCCGCCTGCATCTGCTGGGCGAGGGCCGGCTGGTGAACCTGTCGGCCGCCGAGGGGCATCCGGCCGCGGTCATGGACATGTCGTTCGCGAACCAGGCGTTGGCCGCGGAGTGGGTCGTGAAGCATCAGGCCGAGCTCGGGCCGCAGGTGTATCCCGTGCCGGTCGACATCGACAAGGAGGTCGCGCGGCTCAAGCTGCACGCGATGGGCGTGGAGATCGACACGCTGACGGCCGAGCAGGACTCGTACCTGCACTCGTGGCAGCAGGGCACCTGATCGAGGTGAGCGACGTGACCGACGCCGTGCCCGAGCGGGTATCGATCCGCGCGAGCTTCGAGCGGTTCCCTGCCACGGTGAAGGGGGCGTTCGTCCTGCGCGGAGCCGACCGCGATCCGCACCAGGTGCGGATCGACGCCGCGCGGGTGCGGGAGATCTCAGGCCGATCGGCTGCGCCGATCGGCCTGGACCCGGTCACGCTCGATGTGGCGCCGAACCTCGACCTGTTCGTGCCGTTCGAGTTCGGGATCACCGAGCTGACGGCGGGGTGGTACGGGCTGGAATGCGACGTGGCGATCGACGGCGACCCGGAGAACGTGCGACCGCCGAAGCGCTTCGCCGTCCCGTGGCCGCGCGCCACCGTTCGCCGAGGGAGCGTGACCGTGAACAAGAACGCTCGCGTCGAGAACGGCCCGAGGGTGCACGTGGAACAGGTCGAGTGCGGCGGCGAATCCATCCGGGTGACCTACACGACCACGCCGCCCGAGGCCCTGCCGGTGCAACTTGCGGCCGACGGATCCGCGTTGACCGTGCTCGACTCGGAGTTCGATATGGAGAGCGGTCGTGGGCGGGTGACCGCGTACCCGGTCATGCGGACGCAATCGACGCTGACGATCGACATCCGTGGTCTCCCCGCGCCGATCCAGCTGGATCTGCCCTAACAACGCCGCCCGCACGATGTCGGCGGTCGCCGGTACCGTCGCCTCGTGGTCGCACGAGCGCTCGACGTGGTCTTTCCACCCCGATGCGCGGGCTGCGGCGACGGTCGGTGGCCGTTCTGTGGCCGGTGCCTCACCGCGCTCGAGGTGCTGGCGCCACCGTGGTGCGAGCGGTGCGGACGCCCGCCGCGCGCGGTCGAACGCTGCGACGACTGCCCGCCGTTACCGGTGAGCGTCGCGCGCGCGCCGTTCGTGTACGCGGGGCCGGCCCGCGCCGCGATCCATCGACTGAAGTTCTCGGGGTGGCGGAGCGTTGCCGCCGCGCTCGCCGACGCCATGGTCGCGATCGATCCGCCCGCGGCCGATGCGGTCACGTGGGTGCCGCTCGCACGGCGGCGGCTCGCCGAGCGCGGCTACGACCAGGCACGGGCGCTCGCCGGCGCCGTCGGGAGCAGGCTGCACCTGCCCGTCGTTCGGCTGACGAGACGCGCGGTCGCGACCGCGCCGCAGGCCAGGCGTCCCGGCGATGAGCGTCGTGTCGCGATGCGTGGCGCGTTCGAACCGCTCCGCCGGTCTCCGCCGCGGATCCCACGCCGTGTGATCCTCGTCGACGACGTCCTGACGACCGGATCCACCGCCGCGGCGTGCGCCGAGGCGCTCGTGCGCGCCGGCGTGCGCCAGGTCACGCTGCTCACGGCGGCGCGCGCGTTCGCTGATCGGGGGCGTGTCTATACTCGAACGGGCTCTCAACCGGGTCTGTGGTTGCCCGGGGATCTTCCCCGGTAGTCGACGCCAGCCGCGGGCGAAACGACCCACGTAAGGCGACCGTTGGTCGGCCGAGCATGGCGCGGTTTAGATGTAAGTCCTGCCCCGGGACGGGCGACCGGACCGGGAGAAGGCGCTAAGCCGCCCTTCGGGGCGGCGACCCCCTCGGCAGGCGGGTGTGGGGGCAAAGACCAGGTCAGCCGGGTGAGAGCCCATCCGGCGCAAGGGGGCAGACGGCAGATGGACCTCACGTTCACCGGTCGGGGACTCGGTGTCACCGACGCGGTGCGTGAGACCGCCGAGCACAAGCTGGCGGCCATCTCCCGGCTGGAACCCCGGGCGACCCGGATCGACCTCGAGTTCATCGCGGAGCATCACCCCCGTCTCGATGGGACCACGCGGGTCGAGGCCGCCGTCTACGTTCCGCGCAAGACGTTCCGTGCCGAGGCGGAGGCCGTGGACGTGCCGACCGCACTCGATCGCGTGGTGGAACGGCTCGAGCGACAGATCCGCGACCACCACGGCAAGCGCCGCAAGCGGATGGCCAGGCCGGATGCACTAGACTCCACCCGACCGGGCTCCGACGCCGATGACACGGCGGATGAGCTCCCGTGAGGAGAACTGGGGGGAACGCGTGGCGGTGAAGGGCGAGCCCGGGACGCCTGAGCGTCTCCGTGTGATGGTCGTCGACGATCACGCGCTGTTCCGGCGGGGTCTGGAGATGGTCCTGCAGGGCGAGGACGACCTCGAGCTCGTCGGCGAGGCCTCGGACGGCGCGGAGGCCGTGGAGAAGGCCACCGAGCTCATGCCCGACGTGGTCCTGATGGACGTCCGGATGCCCAAGCGATCGGGCATCGAGGCGGCCGGTCAGATCAAGGACCTCCTGCCCCACGTGAAGATCCTCATGCTGACGATCAGCGACGAGGAAGCCGATCTCTACGACGCGATCAAGGCCGGCGCTTCCGGCTACCTGCTCAAGGAGATCCCGATCGAAGAGGTCGCCGACGCGATCCGCAGCGTGTGGGCCGGCCAGTCGCGCATCTCGCCGTCGATGGCCTCCAAGCTGCTGACCGAGTTCGCCGCGATGTCCAAGGCATCGGAGGAGCGGCCGCAGATGCCGGCTCCGCGACTCACGGATCGCGAGATGGAAGTCTTGAAGCTCGTCGCACAGGGGCTCAACAACCGCGACATCGCCAAGGAGCTCTACATCTCCGAGAACACGGTGAAGAACCACATCCGCAACATCCTGGAGAAGCTGCATCTGCACTCGAGGATGGAGGCGGTCGTGTACGCCGTCCGCGAGAAGATGATCGAGATCAGCTAGCGGGTGGGTGCCGACGATGGCTGCTGATCCGACGATCGAAGCGGCGCGCGGGTTCGTCGACGAGTCCCTGACCTCGATGCGCGCGGCGGTGGCCGGCGCTCCGGCCGACGCGTTGAACCGGCGTCCTGCCGGCGACGACACGAACGCCGTCGCGGTCCTCGTGGTGCACGCGGTGAACAGCACGCGATGGTGGTTGAGCGTGGCGCGTGGCCTTCCGCTCCCGGAGCGGGATCGACCCTCGGAGTTCCTCACCACGGTCGCCGATGCCGACGAGCTCCTCGCGCTGTTCGACCCGGTCGCTGCGGACTGCCGCGCCCTGTTGGACACCGACGCGACGTTCGACCCTGGGGCGATGCGCGAGGATCCGCGGGACGGCGACCAGGTGACGGCCGCATGGGCATTGATCCATGCGGTGGAGCACCTGCGCGAGCACGTCGCCCACGCCGAGCTCACGAGACAGGTGTTCGAACGGCCCGTGTAGGCTCGTCCGAGTGACCCATGGCATCCGCACCGTCGCTCGGCTGATCGTCGAGTGCCTCGAGCACGAGGGCGTCGAGTTCGTGTTCGGCCTCCCGGGCGAGGAGAACCTCCACATGGTCGACGCGCTGGTCGACTCGCCCATCCGGTTCGTGACCACGCGGGACGAGCGAGGCGCCGCGTTCATGGCCGACACGTACGGGGCGCTCACGGGCAGGCCCGGCGTGTGCCTGGCGACGCTCGGTCCCGGGGCGATCAACCTGATGCTCGGGATCGCGAACGCGCAGCTCGACTCCCATCCGCTCGTCGCCATCACGGCGCAGGCCGGGCTGGGCCGCATCTACAAGGAGTCCCACCAGTTCGTCGACATCGTGTCGCTCTACCGACCCATCACGAAGTGGGGCGACATGGTCACGCTGCCGGTGGCGGCGCCGGAGATGATCCGCAAAGCGTTCAAGCTGGCCACGACCGAACGGCCGGGTGCGACGTTCATCGTGCTTCCCGAAGACGTCGCGGAGCTGCCGGCCGAGGGCGCGCCGCTGCCGGTCAACGTGCCGCGCGACCCGGCGCCGTCCGAGGATCAGGTGCATCGGGCGGCCCACGTGCTGGAGTCGGCGCGTCACCCCGTGGTGCTGGCGGGTCCCGGCATCGCCCGCGACGGCGCGGTCGACGCGCTGATCCGGTTCTCCGAGCGCCTGCAGGTCCCGGTCGCGACCACGTTCCTGGGCAAGGGGGTGTTCCCCGACGATCATCCGAACGCCCTCGGGACGATCGGGTTCATGGTCCGCGACTACGCGAACTTCGGGTTCGACCGGGCCGACGTCGTGGTGGCCGTTGGGTACGACCTCGTGGAGTACTCACCCGAACGCTGGAACCCGAACCGGGACAAGCGGATCGTGCACATCCACCGCACGGTCGCCGAGGTCGATGCGCACTACTCGCTCGAGGTCGGATTGCAGGGCTCGATCGGCGCGACGCTCGACGCCATCGCCGGGTCGGCGGACATGCATGCCATCGCCGGCGCGGTGCCTCCGGTCCGAGGCTTGGTCCACGAGGAGCTGGAGCGCGGCGCGGCCGATGGCTCGTTCCCGCTGAAGCCGCAGCGGTTGGTGGCGGATATCCGTTCGGCCTTGGACCACGAGGACATCGTCCTGTGCGACACCGGCGCGGTGAAGATGTGGATGGCTCGCCTCTACCCGACGTATCGGCCCAACACGTGCCTGATCTCCAACGGCCTCGCCACGATGGCCTTCTCCTTGCCGGGCGCGTTCGCCGCGAAGCTGGTGCACCCCGAGCGGAAGGTGCTCGCCGCCATGGGGGACGGAGCGTTCCTGATGAGCGCGGCGGAGATCGAGACCGCGGTCCGCGAGCAGGTGCCGTTCGTGATCCTGGTGTGGGTCGACGGCGGGTACGGGCTGATCGGCTGGAAGCAGGACATCCATTTCGGGCGGCAGGCGGCCGTCTCGTTCGGGAACCCGGACTTCGTGCAGCTCGCGGAGAGCTTCGGGGCGCGCGGGTACCGGATCGGTGCGGCCGATGAGCTGTTGCCCACGCTCCGCAAGGCGCTCGACGACGACGTGGTTTCGGTGATCGCATGCCCGGTCGACTACCGTGAGAACGCCCGACTGATCGAACGACTCGGTGCGCTGACGGAGTCGATCTGACCCCTTGACGGTGCGGGTCCCGGGGTAGCGTGAGAGGGCCGGTAGAATCGAAGCACCGACCTCAACGGATCCCCGAACTCCCTGGAAGGCCTGACCACGTGGTACTGGACAAGATCGCGAACCTCGGCGAGGGTCGCAAACGGAAGAACCTGGAGTCGATCTCGCAGCTGGTGCTGACGTACGAGCCCGAGTTCGAAGACCTCACCGACGCCCAGCTCCTGGCCAAGACCACCGACTTCCGCCAGCGCGTGGAGAACGGCGAGTCGCTCGACGATCTGTTGCCCGAGGCGTTCGCCGCGGTCCGCGAGGCGTCGAAGCGCTCGACCGGGAAGCGGCATTTCGACGTGCAGGTCATGGGTGCCGCGGCGCTCCACCAGGGCAACATCGCGGAGATGAAGACCGGTGAGGGCAAGACGCTCGTCGCCACGATGCCCGCGTACCTGAACTCGCTCACGGGCAGGGGCGTGCACCTGGTGACCGTCAACGACTACCTGGCCAAGCGCGACTCGGAGTGGATGGGACCGATCTATCGGGCGCTCGGCGTGCAGGTCGGGCTGATCCAGTCAGCCATGTCGCCGGCCGAGCGCCGGCCCGCATACGGCGCGCCGATCACGTACGGGACGAACAACGAGTTCGGGTTCGATTACCTGCGAGACAACATGGCCATGCGGATCGAGGACTGCGTGCAGCACGGCTACCAGTACGCGATCGTGGACGAGGTCGACTCGATCCTGATCGACGAGGCGCGGACGCCGCTGATCATCAGCGGCATGGTGGCCGACAGCGCGAAGTGGTACCAGACGTTCGCGCGGATCGCGCCGCGGTTGAAGCGCGATGAGGACTACGAGGTCGAGGAATCCAAGTACCAGGTCGCCGTGACGGAGTCCGGCGTGGCCAAGGTCGAGGAGATGCTCGGCATCGAGAACCTGTACGAGCACGTGAACACGCCGCTCGTGCACCACATGCAGAACGCCCTGCGCGCCAAGGAGCTGTACAAGCGCGACGTCGCGTACGTGGTCGTCGACGGCGAGGTCAAGATCGTCGACGAGTTCACCGGCCGTGTGCTGGAGGGCCGACGCTACTCGGAGGGCCTGCACCAGGCGATCGAGGCCAAGGAGGGCGTGCGGATCAAGGAAGAGAACCAGACGCTCGCCACGATCACGATCCAGAACTACTTCAAGATGTACGAGAAGTTGTCGGGCATGACCGGTACCGCCAAGACCCAGCAGACCGAGTTCGAGGCCACGTATGAGATCGGGGTCATCGAGATCCCGACGAACCGCGACATGATCCGTGCCGACGATCAGGACCAGATCTTCAAGAACGAGGAAGCCAAGTGGAACGCGCTCCTGGAGGACATCGTCGAGCGCAACGAGGACGGGCAGCCGATCCTGGTCGGCACCGTCTCGATCGAGACGTCGGAGCTGCTCTCCGGCAAGCTCAACCGGCGCGGTGTCCAGCACCACGTGCTGAACGCGAAGAACCACGAGAAGGAAGCCATGATCGTGGCCCAGGCCGGACGCAAGGGGGCGGTCGTGGTCGCCACCAACATGGCCGGCCGTGGCGTGGACATCCTGCTCGGCGGCAACCCGGAGTACCTGGCGCGACAAGAGATGGCGGCCCGCGACTGGGATAACGACCGGTACCTCTTGTTCGAGATGGACGATGAGGAGCGCGCCGGCTACGAAGCCGACTACGAGCCCATCCTGCAGAAGTTCCAGGCGCAGACGGACGCGGAGCACGACGAGGTCGTCGAGCTGGGTGGGCTCTACGTGCTCGGCACGGAGCGTCACGAGTCTCGGCGCATCGACAACCAGCTGCGCGGCCGTTCGGGCCGCCAGGGGGACCCCGGCGAGTCGACGTTCTACCTGTCGCTGGAGGACGACCTGATGCGGTTGTTCGCGAGCGATCGCGTGGCCTCGATCATGGAACGGTTGAAGTGGCCCGACGAGGAGGCCATCACCGCGAAGATGGTCACCCGCGCCGTGGAGAACGCGCAGAAGCAGATCGAGGAGCTCAACTACGAGCGTCGCAAGAACGTCCTGAAGTACGACGACGTGATGAACCACCAGCGCGAGGTCATCTACGGCGAGCGCCGCCGGATCCTCGAGGGCTACGACTTCGGCGATCAGGCGCGAGAGATGGCCGAGCAGGTGGTCGCCAACACCGTTCAGCAGTACGCGAGCACCGAGGTCTTCGCAGAGGACTGGGACGTCGACGCCCTGCTCGTCGCGCTCGCCGAGGTCTATCCCGTCACGATCACGAAGGATGACCTGGCCGACGTGCACGATGTGCACGAGCTCGAGGCGATGTTCGTCGAGGAGGCGCTGGCTGCGTACGACGCGAAGGAAACCGCGCTGACGTCGTCCGTCATGCGCGACCTCGAGCGCGTGGTCCTGCTGAACATCACCGATACGAAGTGGCGCGAACATCTCTACGAGATGGACTACCTGCAGGAGGGCATCCATCTCCGGTCCTACGCGCAGAAGGATCCGCTGACCGAGTACCAGCGCGAGGCCTTCGACATGTTCTCCGAGCTGACGGAGTCGATCCGCGAAGACTTCGTCCGCTACATCTACCGGGTGGAGTTCGTCCGGCCCGAGGCGCAGCAGGCGAAGCCGCAGCGGGTCTCGGACAACCGCGCGGCGGTCGAGAGCGGCGGCGACGAGACGGCCGCTCCTCAGGGAAGCAACCCGCAGCAGGTGATCAGCGACAAGGTGCCCCGCAACGCCCCGTGCCCGTGCGGCTCGGGGAAGAAGTACAAGAAGTGCCACGGCGCCGTGGTGTAGGCACCCGCGACATGCGAGATCCCGCGAGGCGGCTCTTCTTCGCCAGCTTCGCGATGCTGTTCATCGAATTGGCGCTGATCCGTTGGATCGCGGCGTACGTCGTCTACGTGGCGTACTTCACGAACTTCGTCCTGCTCGCGAGCTTCCTGGGGATCGGGGTGGGGTTCCTGCGAGCCGACGCGACTCGCGACCGCACACGATGGGTCCCGGTCGCGGTCGCCGGGTTGGCGGGAGCGGTCTTCGGGCTCGCGGTGGAGGGGGACCGATCGGGCGAGGGGCGACGGTTCATCGGCCTGTTCGGTGCACCGGCGCTCCCCGACTGGATCCTGTTGCCGCTGGTGTTCATCGGCGTCGTCGTGGCGATGGCGCTGGTCGCCGAGGCGGTCGGTCGGCTGTTCGCGCGGTTCGAGCCCCTTCAGGCGTATCGGATCGACATCCTGGGCAGCGTCGCCGGGATCGCCGCCTTCTCCGTGCTGTCGCTCGTCGGAGCGCAACCGTGGGTGTGGGGCGTGGCGATCGCCGTGCTCCTGCTGACGTCGGCGGGATGGCCGAGCGACCGCCTCTACTGGATCGGGGCGGCAGCGGTGGTGGGGGTGTTCGCGCTCGCTTCCACCTCGCCCACCGACACGTGGTCTCCGTACTATCGCGTGACGGTGAGTGCCGCGCAGGCGGATGGGTCGCGCGCGATCAAGGTGAACGGGCTACCTCACCAGGCGATGACCCCCATCGACCGGCTCGTCGACGACCAGCCGTTCTACTTCGACGTGTACGAGCACCTCGACCGCGAACCCGGCAGGACCCTCGTCATCGGTGCGGGGAACGGGAACGATGTCGCGATCGCGCTCTCCGAGGGCGCCACGCACGTCGACGCCGTCGAGATCGACCCGGTGATCCGCGCGGCGGGCGCCGATCTCCACCCCGACCATCCCTACGACGACCCCCGGGTCACGGCCGTCACCGACGACGGGCGAGCGTTCCTGCAGCGGACCGATGCGCGCTACGACCTGATCCTGTTCGCGCTACCGGATTCCCTGACGCTCGTCGGGGGACAGGGATCGCTCCGGCTGGAGAGCTACCTGTTCACCGAGGAGTCCATGCGGACGGCGCGAGACCACCTCGCCGCCGACGGCGTCCTGTCGATGTACAACTACTACCGCCCGTTCGTGTTCCAGCGGTACGCCGAGACCCTGCGGACGGTCTTCGGACATGCTCCGTGCTGGGATCAGGGCCAGGGTTCGATCGGCCCGCGGAGTCAGGCCGTGCTGACGATCGGCGTGGATCAGGAGGACATCTCGTGTCGCACCCCGTGGCCGACGACGGAGGACGCGCCCGAGCCGGCGACCGATGACCACCCGTTCCCGTATCTGCAGGGCCGAACGATCCCCACGTACTTCTTGATCGCGCTCGGCCTGATCCTGCTCGCGTCCCTGCTGATCGTCAGGACGACCTCCGGGCGACCGCTCTCTGACATGCGTCCCTACCTCGACCTCTTCTTCATGGGCGCGGCGTTCCTGCTGCTGGAGACGATGAACGTGGTGCGGTTCGCCCTCTGGTTCGGGACGACATGGTTCGTGAACGCCCTGGTGTTCTTCGGCATCCTCGTCGCGGTGCTGCTCGCCGTGGAGATCGCTCGGCGTGTCCGTCTCCCCCGAACAGCGTTCCTCTACGCGTCGCTCGCGATCTCGCTCGGGGTCGCCTGGCTGGTGCCTCCGTCGGCGTTGCTCGCCCTCGCGGGTCCTTCGCGGTTGCTGGCGGCCACCGCGTTGGCGTTCCTCCCCGTCTTCCTGGCGAACCTGATCTTCGCGGCGCGGTTCCGAGACACGGCGCGTTCCACCGTGGCGTTCGGAGCCAATCTCCTCGGCGCCATGCTCGGTGGGGTGCTGGAGTACGGAGCGCTGGTGATCGGCTACCGCAACCTCCTGTTCGCGGTAGCGGTGCTCTACGGGTTGGCCTTCGCCCTGCGACCGCGGGATGCAGGCGCTCAGCGAACCGACGGAGCGCGGGCCGTGCCCGCCACGGTGGCGTAGCACGGATGCGACGGAGGCCGGCCCTTCGGGCCGGCCTCCGTCGTGCGGAGAGGGGGGTACCTCACCGGCATTGGTGGCAGATCGAGTCGTTCACCACGATCGGCTGCCACGCCGTTCCCTTCGGCATCGCGTCGCGGTTGACCGTCGACGGTCCGCCGGCGCCCGCTTCGCCGACCGGCCACGTCGGGGCCGCCGGCGCACGTTGCACGCTCGTGCCGGGGTCCGTGGTCGCGATCAGCGACACCGTGAACAGGACCGCGAGGATCAATGCGAAGACCCACGCCGCCGTCCGATCGATCCTGACCTTCGACGCCTGGATCGTTCCGAGTTCCCTGGTGCTCATGACGCCCCTCCTTCGGTCTCTGCCGCTCCCTCGCGGCCACAGCAGCACGGTAGGCCGGTCGCTGCCGATGTTCGGTGGCGCCGGCCACGACCCGGAGGTGACGTTCGTCACCGCTGCTACGCTTCCGCCGATGAGCGATCACACGGAACGCCTCGCGAAGATCTCCGAGCGTGTCTCTGCCGCGAAGGAGTTCCTTTGACGTCGACGGCAAGCGCTCGCAGCTCGGTGAGCTCGAACGTCAGGCGTCCGATCCAGGACTCTGGGACGATCCCGCTCGCGCCACCCAGGTCACGTCCAAGCTCTCTCGGCTGAAGGCCGAGGTCGATCGTTACGAAGCGCTGCAGCGCAAGGTGGATGACACGCGCGCGCTGGACGAGCTGCTCAGTGAGGAGGGGACGGACGCCGAGCTCGAACGCGAGCTGACGTCCTCCGTCTCCACGCTGGAGCAGGAACTGGAGACGCTCGAGCTCGCCGCGTTGCTGTCGGGGGAGTACGACGACGCGGACGCGATCGGCACGATCAACGCGGGCGCCGGCGGCACGGAATCCCAGGATTGGGCCGAGATGCTCCTGCGGATGTACACGCGCTGGGCGGAGCAACACGGGTTCGACCTGGAGCTCGACGAGATCCATCACGGGGAAGAGGCGGGCATCAAGTCGGCCACGTTCACGCTGCACGGGACGAACGCGTATGGGCTCCTGTCGACGGAACGCGGTGTGCATCGTCTGGTCCGCATCAGCCCGTTCGATGCGCAGAAACGCCGGCACACGTCGTTCGCCAACCTGGACGTGATCCCGTTGCTCGAGGACGTCGACGACGAGGACGTCGAGATCGACCCGGACGACCTGCGGATCGATGTCTATCGCTCGTCCGGCCCCGGCGGCCAGTCGGTCAACACCACCGACTCGGCCGTGCGCATCACCCACATCCCGACCGGCATCACGGCCGCGTGTCAGAACGAGCGATCGCAGCTGCAGAACCGCGCCGTCGCGATGCAGATCCTCAAGGCGCGGCTGGCCGAGCTCGCGCGGCGCGAGCGCGAGGAGAAGATCGACACGCTGCGCGGCGAGCGGAAGGCGGTCGACTTCGGTTCGCAGATCCGCTCCTACGTGCTGGCCCCGTACCAGATGGTGAAGGACCACCGGACCGACCTGGAGGTCGGCGATCCGTCGCGCGTCCTCGACGGTGACCTGGATCGGTTCATCGAGGCGGAGCTCCGCCGGCGCGCGTCGGAACGACCGTAACCGTCGCTCGCCCGTATGCTCCCGGGGATGTCCGACCAGCCCGTCCGCTCGTCCGCCGAGAAGCGTCGATCGTTCCTCATCCTGGTCGTCGTGTTGGTGGTCGCCGCCATCGCCGTGACGTTCGTGCTTTCGCGCGGCGGCGACGACGACGCAGCGTCGCCATCTCCGAGCACGAGCCCGCCCGTCTCGCCCGGTCAGGTCACGCTGGCCACGGCGTGCGCCGAGATCGCCCCCGACATGCCGAACCGCGTGGATGCGCTCCAGCGGACGGCCGAGGCGGTGCGTGCGGACATCGCCACGATGCAGGCACAGGGCAACACGAGCGACGTTGAGCAGGCGACGTTGGTCGCGGTCGCGCTCGAGAACATGGCCCGGGCGCAGCTGTTGCAGCAAGGCGTGGATCGCGCCACGCGCGAGCTGGGCGAGACGCTCTCGTCTATCTGCTGAGAGCCGTCGCCGACCGCGCCGCGGCGAGGTGGGATCGGCCGGAGACGAGCGCCAGGCCGTAGAGCGCGGCGACGACGATGAGCAGTGACCGGTAGCCGACGACGAGCGCGCCGTACTCGAGCACGCCGCCGACGATGGCTCCCAGGAGGTTCGTGCCGAACGCGACCGTCGACGAGCCGACGTCCCGGAACCGGTCGGCGAAGATCAGGTTCGCGAGGAAGACGGGCGTGAACCCCAACGCCACGGCTGCGCCGAACCGGGGGATGAAGTCCAGCCCCAAGAGGAGATCCGGCGGGACGGACCACGCCAGGATCAACGTCGCGAACAGCGCCACGTAGAGCCTGGACGGCCGACGGAACCGGACGCGTCGTGTCACTTCGACGGCGAGGTAGACCGAGACCAGGATGCCGGCGAAGACCAGCGCATTGACGAACCAGGTGGTACCGAACAGCAGCGCGAAACGCACGACGTTCGTGGTCTCCAAGAGCAGGAACGCGGCGCCCATGAAGAACAGGTCGAGGTACGCACCCATCTGCCGGAACGGTCCCGCGGTCACCCGGACGACGAGCGCCGAGCCGAGCAGGATGAGCAGCAGCGTGACCTGGTAGAAGCCGGGGATCCCTCGCGCCGCGAGGTAGGGGAACGGATGGTCGTCGGTGTCGGGCTCGGGAACCGTTGCCGGCCGGGTCCACACCTCGTCGCAGGCGAGGTCGTCCGCTCGCATGGCCACGGTCAGGACGGTGCGGGGCCTTGGGCCGGCCCCGGGACTGATGTCGAGGCACGGCGCGACACCGAAGACCCGATCGAGGGTGTCGGCGTACCGATCGGTCACGACCGGCAGGAAGTAGTGGTACATGGACACGACACCGTCGGGCTTCAGGTGCGTGCGGACCTCGCGCAGCGCCTCTTCGGTGAACAGATAGCTCTCCAGGCGCAGCGACGACTGCCCTGCGAGCACCGTGAGCGAGTCCGGGATGGCGAACAGCACGAGGTCGTACCGTCGATCCGTGTCGTGGAGGAAGGAACGACCATCCTCGATGTGCACGGACACGCGAGGGTCCTGGTACGGGTGGTCCGGGTGGAGGTCGCGTCCGAGGCGATAGATCAGCGGGTCGATCTCGACGGCGTCCACGTGCGCCGCCCCTTGGGAGAGAGCGACGGCGACATCGTTGCCGCTCCCCGCGCCGATGATCAAGACATCCGTGAGGGGATCCTCCGGTGCGCGCAGGTACGGCTCGAACCGGAACTCCTCGTGGGTCGTCATGTACGTCATGGGCATGATCCGCTGGTGTGGCCGGCCGTTCACGCTGATCCGGATGCTGCCGTCGACGCCGACGGGCGTCGTCGTGACGCGGTAGTAGGGCGACCAATGCGTCATGGGTGCGTACGACAAGATCCCCAGGACCAGCATCGCGACCGCGAGCGGGAGGAGTTGCAGAACATGGGATCTGCCCAACATCCCGACGAAGATCGCCGTGATGACCAACCCCCACGCGAGCGGCGGCGCCTGGAGGAGCGACAGCGCGGAGAACGCGACGATCCCGAGGATGCTGCCGAGGATGTCGAGTCGATAGGCCTCGAGGGGTTCGAAGCGGCCGAAGGCGCGAGCCACGCCCTCGGCGATCGCGGCCATCGTCGTGAACGCCAGGACGAAGATCACGGTCAGGGAGATCCAGGTCGGCAACGGAGACCAGCCGAACCCACCGACCAACTGCAGCTCGCCGCGTACGCGTCCGCCTTCGACCGGGAACACGGCGAGGAACAGGATCGCGACCGTGAGCGCGCTCGGAGCGATCAGGAAGAGGTTCCGTCGCGCACCGGCGCGGAGGAATCCCACACCCACACCGAGGAAGCTGGCGAGGAGGACGAAGTTGGTGAAGAAGGACAGATAGATGACGTATGCGCCGGCCCACCGGATCAGCCCGAGTTCGACGAACAGCATGAGGAAACTGAGGAGGAGCAGGCGGGCCGGAGACCGGTCCTGCGTCAACGCCGTTCCCGGAGCATCGCGACACCGATCGACACCAGGAGCAGGAGCCACACGATCACGCCGGCCGCCATGCCGCGCGCGATGTCGTCGTCGCGATAGACCAGCCGGATCTCGTGCGTCCCCGGCGGGACGGCGACGCCCTGGACCAGGTAGTCGGTCGCGAGCACCGGTGCCGGCGCGCCATCGACGGTCGCGGACCAGCCGGGGTCGTAGCTGTTGCGCACCACGACCAGCGCGGGGTCGGCGGTCGTCACCGAGATGCGGACGTCCTCGGGCGTGACCTCTCGGTACGTCGCCGTGCCCGGCGTCGCGTTCGGGGTCTGAGGGATGCCGGGATCCCGCTCGACGTAGGCGGTGCGCGCGGGGTCGAACGTCGGATCGAGGACGCCGACGAGCGCGTCCCCCGGACGCTCGACCTGCGTCCACGTGTCCACGAGCGAGACGCGCGACTCCCATCCGTACACCTGCACGAGGTCGTAGTCGTCGGCGCCGGCCACGATCCGGCCCTCGGGCACCGCCTCCACACCCTTCGGAACGACGACGTACCGCACACCCATCAGCCGCACGTTCTGCAGGGACGGGAGCCCCAGGACGGAGGCGTTGTAGAACACCGGGTTCGAGTTGGTCGCGCGGATGTACGTCCAGTAGCGGGGGAGCTGCACCGGGTTGTAGCCCAGCACGTCGGGGATGCCGAACAGCGTCCCGCGTTCCATCGCGAGCGCCGGCCAGTCCTGCGGCCGTTGGGTGAACAGGTACCCCTTGTCGAAGCTCGCCGCCGGAGGCGCGTACGTCAGGTAGCGGTCGGGCTGGCCGCGGATGATGTCGACGATCGCGGTCGGGCGCAGGAAGTCCGTCTCCGACAGCGTCGGGATACTCCAGGACCTGCGGCACGAGGTTGGGCCGTTCGCCCGACTCGAGGCCGGTGTAGATCGTGCCCCCCTGATACATGCCCGAGTACACGGCGCTCGCCAGCAGCTCGATGCTCACCACGGTGACGACGGCCATCATGGCCCAGCGTTTGCGGGCCGTGGCCAGCCAGTACAGCGTGGGCACGGCGGCGAGCATCGCGACGGCGAGCAGGATGAACCGGAACGGCGTGCCCCCGGCGAGGAGCGGTACCCCGAGCAGCAACGCCACGCCGGCCGCGAGCAGGCGCCGCGCATGGGACTCGGACATCGGACGATCGCGGAGCCCCTGGAGCCCGATCGCGCCCAGGACCGGGATCGCGATCATCGACAGGTACCGCATGCGCCCGGGGTTATGCAGATACACGTCGCCGAACGGCACCTTGAGGAGGAGCGTCTGGAACCAGCCGGCCGTGACGATCACGTTCAACATGAGGAGCCACGTGAGCACCAGGCATCCGCCGAACGCCACCACGAGCGCTCGTCGCGCGCGATCGCGCCACGCGAACACGACCGCGAGCAGCATCACCGCGCCGACGTACGCGCCGGGGGCGGAGCCGAACGCGAGCGGCCAGGCCGCCCAGACCCCGTTCGTCGCGAGCGGGCGGTCGGTGACGTGCGCCGTGGAACGGACCGGCTGTCCGAGCGCGTCGTATCCGCGATGCAGGCTCGACGAGCCGATGAACGCCAGGCGCGGGATCAGGATCGCCAGGCTCGCGAGGGGCATCGCGATCAGGAACAAGCCCGTGCGTCCGGCGGCGGTCCATCCGGCGACCTCGCCGACGCGGACGGATGCCACGGACGTCGCGACCAGGAACGCCGCGAGCAGCAGCGAGCACATCACCAGCCCGTGGCTCATGTGGGCGCTCGCCACCTGTGACCACGCGAAGGCCGACAGGGCCAGCCACGCCAGGCGGCGCGACCACCGATCGGCGTGGCGGTAGCCCGATGCTCCCACCAGCACGACCGTGGTCCAGCCCAGGAAGCCGGCGAACGGCATCGAGATCGCCATGTCCGATGTCGACATCAGCATCCCCAGACACAGCCCCGCCACCGTCGCCACCGGGCGGGAGAACGACTCCTTGCGCAGGAACCAGAAGAGGCCGAGCCCGCCGAGCAATGGGTTCAGGACGATGAGCGCGCGCATCGCCGCACCCGGTGACAACGTGGAGAACAGGAGCATCGGCGGCACGTACAGCCAGCCGCTCTGGGGGTCGGCGGCGAACCGATAGCCGAGCATCTCGTTCGGGTTCCACAGCGGGATATGTCCTGCCGACAGCTCCCGACCCAGGAACGAGAACCGGGGAAGCCAGAACGCCAGGATGTCGGGGTGTTCGTTCGTCAGGAGGGGATGGAACGCGAACCCCCGCAACGTGAACAGCACGCCGGCGACGATGAGCGCGGGGCCCGCGCACGCGAGGCCCACGCGCCGCCATCGGTTCCTCTGGGCGGACGACGAGGCTTCGCGAGGCGCGACGTCGGAGGCCGCGACGGTGCTGCTCATGGGGCCTGAGCCTACGGGAACCTCCCCGTCTACGAGGGTTCCTTTGGTAGGGTGAACCGGTCGTTCGACCCCCTCGCACAACCCTGAAGGAAGTCATCGCATGATCAGCCTGCAAACGGTCACGAAGGTGTATCGCAATGGCGTCACCGCGCTCGAGGACGTCTCGGTCGAGGTCGAGAAGGGCGAGTTCGTCTTCGTCGTCGGCCAGTCCGGCAGCGGCAAATCGACGTTGATCCGCCTCCTCCTCAAGGAGGAAGAGGCGACGAAGGGAAGCGTCTACGTGGCCGGCAAGAACCTGGCGAAGATCACGTCGTGGAAGGTGCCGTACCTCCGCCGCAACATCGGAACGGTCTTCCAGGACTACAAGCTGCTGACCGACAAGACCGTGTTCGAGAACGTCGCGTTCGGGCTGGAGGTCATCGGCAAGCCGAAGCACGTGATCGATCAGCGGGTGCCCGAGATCCTGGAGTACGTGGGACTCGGCGACAAGCTGAACAGCTTCCCCGACGAGCTCTCCGGCGGTGAGCAGCAGCGTGTGTCCATCGCGCGAGCCTGCGTGAACCGGCCGCTGGTGCTGCTGGCCGACGAGCCCACCGGCAACCTCGACCCGAACACCAGCGTGGACATCATGCGGCTCCTGGACAAGGTGAACCGCATCGGCACCACGGTCGTCATGGCCACGCACGACCAGGCGATCGTCGATGCGATGCGCAAGCGCGTGGTCGAGCTCGACAAGGGACACGTGGTTCGCGATCAGGCACGCGGGGTCTACAGCTGATGGCGATCGGCATCCAGGGATACTTCCGCGAGACCGCGTCCGGGCTCCGTCGCAACGGCATCGTGGCGTTCGCGGCCATGTCCACCGCGTTCATCGCACTGTTCCTGTTCGGTCTCGCGTTGTTGATCGCGCGCGAGTTCAACCTGGTGATCGAGGCGTGGACGGGCAACGTGCAGGTCGGGGTCTACCTGACCGACTCGGCGAACGCCGACACCGTGAGGCTCCTCACGACGAAGCTCGACGCGCTTCCCGCGGTCGGCGAGGTGACGTACGAGAGCAAGGCCGACGCCTGCGTGCGGTTCAAGGAGCTGTTCGCCAACCAGCCCGTGTTCGCCGAGGGCATCGACTGCGAAACGCCGGAGAACAACCCGTTGCCGGCGTCGTTGCGGGTGAACCTGGCCGACACATCGCAGTTCGAGCAGATCGCGGTGGCGATGGGGTGTAGCACCGACGCCGGGGGCAAACAGTCATGTGGTCCGGGGGTCGACACGGTTCAGGACTACCGGGATCTGCTGTCGAGGCTGGTCGCCATCACGCGCGTGCTCTCGATCGGGATCCTGTCGATCGCCGCGATCATGCTCGCGTCGGCCGTCGCGTTGATCGCGAACACGTTGCGCATGGGCATGTTCGCGCGACGCAAGGAGATCGGCATCATGCGACTGGTGGGCGCCACGAACTGGCGTATCCGTGTGCCGTTCCTGATCGAGGGATTGGTGGAGAGCCTGCTGGGTGCGGCGGCCGCCATCTTCGCGCTGTTCCTGGTGAAGGTGATCTTCATCGACCGGCTGCGCGACGAGATCCGATTCTTCCCGCTGATCCAGAACCACGATGTGCTGGCGATCGCGCCGTGGATCCTGATCGCCGCCACCGTGATCGCGGTGATCGCCGGCACGATCGGGATGCGCCGCTTCCTCGACGTGTAGGGCGATGAGCCCGAAACCAGAGGCCGCCGAGAAGACCGTCGCCAGCAACCGCCGGGCACGATTCGACTACGACATCCAGGAGCGGTTCGAGGCCGGCATCGTCCTGACCGGTTCCGAGGTGAAGTCCCTGCGGCAGGGTCGGGCGTCGGTCGCCGAAGCGTATGCGCGTCACCAGGGCGGCGAGCTCTGGCTGGAGCAGATGCACATCCCGCCGTACGAGCAGGGCGAGAAGCGTGGCTACGACCCGCTGCGCGCCCGGAAGTTGCTGCTGCATCGCAAGGAGATCGAGCGGATCATCCAGCAGCAGAAGGAGCAGAGCCTGTCGCTCGTGCCGATGCGCGTGTACTTCTCGCACGGTCTGGCAAAGGTGGAGCTCGGCCTCGGCCGCGGGAAGCGCGAGCACGAGAAGCGCCAGTCGACGTTGAAACGTCTGGCCGAGCGCGAGATGGAGCGCGCGGTCGGCCGCCGTCGCTAGTCCTCAAGCCCCGTCGGACACCTTCCGTATACTCGATGAGACAACTGCATATGGGGGTGTACTGGCTTCGACTTGGACGTTCATCGTCTGGGAGAAGCGGGCCGAGATCCCGGATGTCTCGTTAAACGCCGGATCAATACAAGCGCCGATAACTACGCGCTCGCTGCTTAATTAGTTAAGTAGCCGTCCTCTCCGGATCGCCTGCGGCCGGAGATAGGGCGTCGTAAGCAGGCTCACGGCAGCGGTTCCGTCCGGGGGCCGCCGTCGAACATCGAACCCGGGCTGGCCTCGAGGTCCTCTGCCGGTGGGAGCCTCGAGGTGAGATCTACCACCTGGCTGCGCCCGGAGAAGACCCAGTCGGTCGCTCAAGGACGGGGGTTCGAATCCCCCCACCTCCACCATCCACGCCGCGCGGCGCAACTCCCGGGAGTTCGGGAGCCACGCCGCGCGGCTGCGTTCCGTCACTGATCGTCGGGGCACGTGTCGTGCGTCGCGGTGTCTGAGGACGACGCCGAGCTAGACGCCGACGCCGACGCCGATGCCGAGGACGAGGCCTTGGCCGACGGGCTCGCGGTCGCCGCGTGGGCCACGGCGGTGCCGCCGCCGACGAGGGTGCCGGTGACCAGAAGTGCCATCCCCGCCTTCTTGATCATGTGTCGCATGTTGGTTCACCTCCTTCCGTGTCATCAGCACCCAGTGAAGTGGGGTCGCCTGAGAGGCCCCGGGGGAGGGACCGAGAGCGGTCTGGGAGTTCCGCGCGGTGCGACGCATCGGTGCGATCACGCTCGGGGTGCAGACGGATCAAGCGACCGTGGTGATCACGCACCGGCGTCGTGCAGCATCCGGACCGTGTCGATGGTGTCCGCTTGGTCGGCGGGCTTGTCCTCCCGATACCTGATCACCCGGGCGAACCGCAACGCCATGCCGCCCGGGTAGCGAGGACTGGTCTGGATGCCGTCGAACGCGATCTCAACGACGAGCTCCGGACGCACGTAGACGGTGGAGCCGTCCCGGCTCGTCTCGAGCTCGAGGAACCGCTCCGTCTGCCACGCGAGCAGCTCATCGGTGAGGCCTTTGAACGTCTTGCCGAGCATGACGTGATCGTCGTTGGCCGGGTCGCGGGCTCCGAGATGCAGGTTCGACAGCCAGCCCTTGCGCCGGCCGTGTCCCCATTCGGCGGCGAGCACCACCAGATCCAGGTGGTGGACGGGCTTCACCTTGAGCCAGGTGCCCCCTCGCCGACCGGCTTCGTACGGCGCCTCGACCGCCTTCACGACGACCCCCTCATGCCCGCGGGCGACCGCGTCGTCGAAGAACGCCTGGGCCTCGTCGGCGTCCCGGGTCACCAGCCTCGGCACCCGGAACTGCTCCGGCACGACGCCGTCGATCGCCGCGTGCCGCTCCGCCGCCGGGAGGTCGATCAGGTCCGCTCCGTCCAGGTGGAGGACGTCGAAGAAGAACGGGGTGAGCGGCACCTCGCGGCGGAGGGTGGCGACGTCTCCGCGGCTCGCGGCCCGGCTCGCGGTCTCCTGGAACGGACGCGGTCGGCCGTCCGGGCGGAGCGCGATCGCTTCACCGTCCAGGACGATCGAACGGACGGGGAGCGCGAGCGCGACCTCGACGACCTCCGGCACGCGCTCCGTGATCGGGTCGAGCGTCCGCGTGAAGACGCCGACGGCATCCCCGTCGCGGTGCACCTGGATCCGCACGCCGTCGAGCTTCCAGTCGACCGTCGCCGCATCGCCGATCTGCTCGATGGCGCTCTGCACCGACGCGGCCGTCTTCGCGAGCATCGGCTGGACGGGCCGGCCGACCTCCAGGTGGAACGCTTCGAGCCCGGCGATCCCGTCCGCGAGCGCCGCACGTCCGACCGCCGGGAGATCGCCCGCGAGCATCGCCGCGCGACGAACCGCTGCGGCGTCCACGTCGGCGGCGCGTGCCACCGCGTCGACCATGATGCCGGCGAGCGCTCCCTGCCTGAGCTCACCGCCGGCCAGCATCACCAGGAACCGCTGTTCCTCCTCGGTCCCGCGGCCGAACAACGTCGCGAGCGTCTCGCGACGGAGCCCGACGGACCCCGGTCCGCTCGCGTCCGCCGCGTCGGCGAACGCCCGGTCCACCTCCGACACCGTGAGCGTGGCCTCGGTCGCCGGCGGGGGAAGGTCGCGCAACGAGGCCCATCCCACGCCGGTCCGGCGCTGGCGGAGCTCGCCCGACAGGTAGCTCACCACGACCGGGATCTCGTCGGGCGCTGCCCGACGCAGGCACCGGCGATCAGCGTCGACCTTCGCGAGCCGCGAGCGCGTCGCCGTCACCGCTTCGGACGTCGACACCAGATCGGTGAGGAGCATGGTCCGTCTCTACGCCGATCCGTCGGGATCGGCACACCGAGCTCGGCGAAGATCGCGCTCGCCGCCTCCCGCGCGCGGTCCGTCGTCGGACGTCTCGAGCGACCGCCGTCGAACATCGAGCGAACCCTTCCAGGGCGTGCGCTCGTTCGAACGGATCGCCCCATGCCTCCCAGGCGGCCGCCGCCTCCTCGAACGCGGACGCCGCGCCAGCGTGATCGCCCGCGCATCTCGGCGAGCAACGCCTCGACGCTCGACATGGCGTTCTTGATCCGTTGCACGAAGACGGGCCGGGATCCGGCGAGCGCCTCGGCCAACTCGAGATCGCCGAGCAGCCGGCAGACGCGGATCGCCTCGGGCAGCTGGAACTCCCGGTATTCCGTCGGCCCGTCCCGCGTCGCGTCGTCGAACTCGCGCAGACGCGTCGGTCGCGGTCGCCGGATCGCCTTGCATCCCGGCGACCACGGCGGCGGTGACGAGCGCCGGTGCGAGGATCTGGAGGTCGCCGATCTGCCGGGCCGTGGGGAGGTATCGCTCCACCAGAGCAGCGGCGTCGTCCAACTCGCCGCGATGCCCCTGGATCCGCGCGGAGTAGGTCAGCGCGGCCGACCCCATCTGCGAATCCTCCTGTTGCGTCGGCCCATGCGACGGCGCGTCCTGCCCGTTCGAGCGCCTCGTCCCATCGTCCGGCGTCGTAGAGCATCCAGAGCGACTCGGCGATCGACCACATGGCCTGGCCCGCCATCCCGCGCACCTCGCACGCCTCGATCTGGGTCCGGTTCATCTCGAGGCTGCGGAGCGGTCCTTCCTGCAGCCCGACCCATTCGGCCAGGTACGAGTACGACTGCGCGATGTCGAGCCCCGTGCGCGGATGCCTCGGCGCGGTGCACCGCGTCCCAGAGGTCGTCCATGCCGCCCAGGTCGCCCAGCTCGCAACGACCGTTCCCACGGATGTGCAGCGCCATCAGTTCGATCGACGGCGAGTGGGGGAGCGCGAACACCCGGTCCGCCCACTCCAACGAGCCCTTCGTCCTCCCCGCCAACATCTCGTCCTCGGCGCGACAGGCGTACAGCTCGGCGAGGAGCTCGGGCGGGTCGCCCTCGAGGTGCTCGAGCAACTCGATCCCGCGATCCAGGAGCTGCCGTGCGGCGACCGTGTCCCCGCGGAAGCCGATCTGGAAGTAGAGCCGGCGCATGCACCAGGCGGCCTCGTGATCGTCGCCGTTCTCCAGCGCCTGGTGCATCGCCTCCTCGTACGCGCGGATCGCCTCGTCCACATCGACCTTGCCGGCGCGCCACGCGAGCTCGGTGCCCTTCCGCAGCAGCGTGGGGCGCTGCGGGTGGCCGGCCGGCGTGAGCTCCAGCGCCTGGCGGTAGTACGCGGCCGCCTGGGGGACGTCGATGGGCGTCTGGCGTTGTCCCGCCAGCTGCAGCGCGCGGCGGGCGTCGTCCTGGAGCGCCGCGACGTCCTGGCTCGCTCCGGACGCGATCGTGAGCGAGAGCGCTTCGGTCGTGTGGTGCGCGAGCTGCTCGGCACGGTCCTCCAGCCGGTCGCCCGCCGTCTCCTCGAGCCAGCGCGCGACGGCGATGTGACGGGTCGCCCGACCGGCACGCGGGATCCGCCCGTACGCCACGTCGCGGACCAACCCGTGTGCGAACGCGTATTCGTCGTTGCCGGTCATGGACTGCGAGGACGTCCGCCGGATCAACCCGCGGCGACGGAGCTCGGCGAGGGACGGACCGATGTCCTCCCCGGCATGCATCGTGGCGAGCGCGCCGGACCAGAACGGGTCGCCGACGACGGCCGCGTCCTGCAGGACGGATCGCTGCGCGGCCGTGAGCGCGTCGAGCCGCGCGGCGATCAGACCGTGGATCGTCTCCGGAAGGGCGATCGATGAGATGTCGGCGATCGTTCCCTGATCCGCCAGCATCCGGACGAACTCGAGCGCGTACAGAGGATTGCCTCCGGCGCTGGCGACGAGCGGCCCCTGCGCCTCCGGCGGGAGCACGGTTCGCACGAGCAGCTCGGCGAGCAGGCGCTGCATGTCGTCCTCGGTGAGCGGCGACAACGTCACGGTCGACGAGTTCGGCTTGCCGGCTCCCCAGTCGCGCCGGACGTCGAACAGCTCCGGGCGCGCCGTCCCCACGAGCAGCAGCGGCACGTCCTGCAGGTGGTCGCCCAGCTGATCCAGGAAGTCCAGCATCGACGGGTCCGCCCAGTGCAGATCTTCGATCACGAGCACGGTCGGTGCCTGCGCCGCCGTCGCCGCGAGGAACGCCGTCCACGCGGCGAACGACTCCTCGCGGTTGGCCGCCGCCAGACCTTCCGCGTCGACCAGACCGAGCAGCGGAGCCAGCCGGGCACGCAACCGATCGATGTCCTCGGTGCGGAGCGACAAGGAGCGGAGATGCCGCTCGAGCTTGGACGCGGCCTCCTCCCGGTCGTCCGAACGCTTCACGCCGGTCGCCTCGCGGACCACCTCCTCCAACGGAGCGAACGTGACCGACTCGCCGTAGGGGAGGCAGCGCCCGCGGTACCAGGTCGTGTGCTCCTCCTGGGCGTGGACGTGATCGCGCAGGTCGGCGACGAGCCGCGTCTTCCCGATGCCGGGCTCTCCGACGATCGTGACCAGCTGCAGCGAACATTCCCGTTGCGTCCTGGCGAGGAGCTCCTTGAGGAGGCTCCGTTCCGCCTCACGGCCGACGAACGGCGTCGCGTCCTCATCCGCCCGGCCGGGCGCGTCCTCGCGCAGGGCGTCCACGACCCATACGCGCAGTGGCTCCGCCTTGCCCTTCACCGTGACGGGCTCGAGCTCGTGGTACGTCACGGCGCCGCGCGTGGCCCGGTACGTCGACTCGCCGACCGCGACGCCGCCGTGCGGCGCCACCGACTGAAGGCGTGAGGCGGTGTTGACCACGTCGCCGGCGACGTTCTCGCCGACCTGCGGTCCCGTCGCGAACGTGACGACCGCCTCGCCGGTGTTGACGGCCGCCCGGACCGGGATCGCCATCTCGGCCGCGCGCGCCTGGATCGCGAGCGCGGCTCGCACGGCGCGTTCGGCGTCGTCCTCGTGGGCCACGGGTGCTCCGAACACCCCCATGGCCGCGTCGCCGATGAACTTGTCGAGCGCACCGCCGAAGCGTTCGATCTCCTCCTTCGCGAGCGCGTGGAACGGCATCAACGTCCGGCGCACGTCCTCGGGGTCGGCGTGGTCCGACCGCGACGTGAACCCCGCCAGGTCGGCGAAGAGGATCGAGACGACGCGGCGCTCCTCGACGGGGGCCTCGGTGAGGCCGGTGTCGGGCAGTGGCGTGCCGCAGTTGGGGCAGAAGCGACCCCCCGGCGGGACGAGCGTTCCGCACACCGCGCACGTCGTGCCGAGGGGTGCGCCGCAGCCGGCGCAGAACCGCGCATCGTCGCTGTTCTCGTAGGCGCAGGAAGCGCAGGTCACGGCCACCGACCGAGTGTAGCGACGTGGCCCGGAAGCCCGAGGCCGGGTCAGGTGCTCAGGCGCACCGTCGCATCGTCCTCGTGAGCCTCCACCACGATCGCGTCGCCGTCCGCGATCGCGTCGTACCCGTCGGCCTCGAGCACCACGACGGGGACGAGCGTGCCGTAGAGCTCACGCGCGACGATCGCGCCGAGCGCCACGATGCCGTCGGACTCCCGCAGGACGATCGCCACGGGTGACGTCCCCGCCCGGATCGCCTCCGCCAGGACGTATGAGCTGGAACTGGACCCGCGGCCGGACGGCATGACGAGGACGCGGCCGGCGAGGGTCGCGCCCCGCTGCGGGTGATGCGTGTCGATCAGCGCGCCGGTCGCCGGATCCAGGCCGCCCCAGAAGCTCAGCGGCTCGTCCAGGACCAGGGCGAGCCCCGAGGCGTGGCCGGCGACGAGCGTGCGTCCCTCAGGCATCCGACGCGTCCCACAGGCCGGGGTCGCGCCAGACGCGGCCGAGCGACGCGGAGCGGACGCACTCGTCCATCGAGCCGAACACGACGTCGAAGCCCAGGTTCGACGGTGCGTACCAGGCCCACTTGGCCGAGTTCGTCATCACGGGTCCCTCGATGTCATGCAGGATCGGCGTGATGTAGGTGCACGTGTCCGTCACGACCGTGACCCCGGCCTCGGCCAGGTCCTCGAGCGCGCCCGCGGGGGCCGTGACCTCGCGGCCGGTGTTCGCGTAGAGCGGGACCGTGGGTGGATGGTCCCGGACGGCCGCCGCGAGGACGACCGAGCTCGGCCGTGGACATGTGCGGCGTGCCGACGCTCACGGCGGCGATCGCGCCGCCCTCGACCGTGGTCAGTTCGTCGCGGGCGGCGCGCAGGAGGTCACGCGTGATGACCACCTCACGCTTCGCCGCGTTCCCGCCGAGCGCGTCGTCCAGCGTGGCCGCTTCGGGCGTGATCCCCACGGCGTGGAACATCGCGACCGCACCGGATGACGCCGCGGCCGCGCCCAGCGCCTTCAGGCGATCCTCGCCCGTGTCGGCGGGCAGTCCCACGATGACGGGCACGTCGGTGCCGGCGCGCAGGCCGACGATGTGCCCGACGCATGTCGGCGTGACCTCGTCGTGCAGCAGCCGCCCCTGCACGTCCTCCGCCAGCCGGAACACGACGCTGCCGCGCCGGTGCTCGTCGAGATGCAGGCCCGCGGCCGGCACCCGTCCGGTGATGGCCGCGCAGATGTCGATGAAGTCGCCGTATCGATTCGTGCGCGCGCCCAGCACCGAGTTCGCGAACACGATCGCGTTCGATTCGGCCCACGCGACGTGCTCGCCGAACGACGGCCGCTGTTCGAGTTGGTACGGGGCGCACGTCCACGTGGGCCTGCAGCCCATGGCGACGTAGGCATCCATCAACCTCCGGGCGAACCGCGTCGTCTCGGCGTCGAGCCGGACGAGCCCCGGATGGAGCAGATCGAGCGAGGAGACGTTGAGGGTGGCCGGGACCCTGACGTGCGCGCCGCCGGCGAGCAGCCGCTCGGCGAAGTCCAGCCCCGCCGGACCGTGGTACAGGCAGCTGTCGATGTGGGCGGACGTGACGTCGATCAGCCGCTCGGCCTCCCACACGCGCCGCCATGTCGAGGAGGATCCGCATGGCCAGCGCAGCGGCCTCGCCGTGCCGGCCGTCGAGCATCTCGCGATCCGCCGTGGTCAGATCGACGGCCATCGCGTTACGGGATCTCGGGGATGCCGTCCGGATCACCGTCGGCGAACGCGGTCTCGCCGAACGCGGACAGGTCCGCGCCTTCGAGCGATGCGAGGTACGTCGTGGAGAACACCGCCGAGAACTCGCGCGTGTCGAGCAGCTCCTCTTCGATCGCGCTCAGCGGCACGTACGGCCCGATGTTCTGCCGGTACCGGTAGTCGCGAAGCGCGACCGCGACGTCGTCGATCGTGGCGCCGTTCACCCGGAGCACGCCCTCGTGCATGTAGATCTCGGACGGGCACCACGCTCTGCACGGTGGTGACCAGCTCGCCGCCGAACCGTCGATCGATGTCCTCGCTCAACTGCACGGGATCGAGCCGCACGCCGTCCATGTCGTCCGGAAGCGGGCACTGTCCGTGGTCGGCGGTCACGATCAGCGCGTAGTCGTTCGGGAAGAGCTCATCGAGGGTCGCGACCAGCCGTCCGAGTTGTGCGTCGACCTCCTGCAGGACGAGGCCCTCCCACTCGGACTTCATGTTGTAGATGTGGCCGGTGTAGTCCGGCGCCTTGTAGTTGATGTAGAGGAGGTCCGTGACGCCGCTCTGCCCGATCGGCTCGCTGCGGAGCGTCGCCTCGATCAGGTCACCCTGATACCGCACGACGGGCGGGGCGCAGCACGGCGTCTGGCGTCCCTGCGGGTCGAACGCCTGGTCCCACTCGGGCGACTCGAACGCCTGCAGATGGGCGTCGTACACGTCGAGGCCCGGCACGGTCGACGGCATCCGGAACAGATCGGGGTTGTGCGGCGCCCACTCGCCGACACCGTTCTGCTTGTACGCGCCCTCGTCCCAGTAGACCCCGACCGGCAGCGTCTCGCCGGTTCGGGACGGACCGCCGTGACCGATCATGCCCATGTGCCAGACCTGGTAGCCGATCTCGCCGACCCACGCACGGTCGTCGGTGGCGTCGCTCCAGAGGTCCGCGAGCGTGGGGATCAAGATGTCGCCGGGGTTCGCGTGGCCGGCGTCGCCGTACGCCTTCCTCACCTTGCTGCCGTCGCGGATGTTGTGACCCGTGATGCCGTGCTGACTGGGGAACGTGCCGGTCCCGATCGATGCATGTGCGCACGCGGTGACGGCGGGGAACGAGCCGGTGATCGCGTTGCGGAAGTTCGCCCCGGTACCCATCAACGACTTCAGGTTGGGCCAACTGTCCGGCCAATGCTGCAACACGTTCCAGCCGCCTCCGTCGATCACGAACGTGACGACGACCTTCGGCGGGGAGCTGGCGGTGATGCCGGGCAACGGCGTCCCGGCCCGGTCGGCCGGCCACTCGGTGAAGCCCATCAACGCGGCCGTCGTCGGAGCGATGTCGGCGAGCGTGACGCGCGTGGTGTCGTCCGACGGCTGGATGCGACCCGGGGCGTGCACCACCAGCGGGACGCGCTCCAGGTACATCCACACCGAGGCGTGGCTGGTGGCGCGGTAGAACGTCACCAGGTTGCGCGACTCCGGCGCGTAGTTCGCGCTGTTGTAGGGAGCCAGCACCAGCTGCAGCTCGCCCGACCGGCCCGGGTGATACGCGCGGCGCACCAGCTCCATGTACTCGGCGCCCAGGTCGCTCGCCATCGCGTCCTGGATCGGCATCGGGTCGGGGAACGTCGCCGAGCGTGTGGCGCGGCCGAGCGCTCCGCCCACGAGCAACCACGCGAAGCCGCCGAGCCCGGCGAGCGTCAGGAACCGGCGGCGTCCCGGGTCGGGCGCGCCGTCCTCGGATCCGGAGCGCGTGCGCCACACGAGCATCGCCAGCCCGATCGCCCAGCACACGAGCCCGGCCACGATGGCAAGCTCCGTGCTGCCGAGGGCGGCCACGACGAACGCCACGACGCCGCCGAGCAGCGCGAACAGGAGCAACGAGCGCGGGGTTCCGGATCTCACGACCTCTCGATTCTGTCAGAGCATCCGGCTTCGGCCGGGGACGTCCGTGGGCCTAGCTGCGCTTGCGCTCGAGGTCGAGGAAGGGCATCGGGACGACGGTGGCGGCCACCTTGCCGCGCTCGCCCTCGACGCTCCACTCGACCGACAGGCGCGTGCCGGGCTGCTCGAACCGCTTGTCGACCGAGCCGAACCCGACCATCTTCTTGATCGTCGGGCCCCAGGTGATGCTCGTGGCCCGCCCGACCTGCTTGCCCTCCTTGTAGACGGGCACGGGATCGCGGTGCACCATCGGCGAGACGGCCGGCGCCAGGTCGTGCTTGGCGAACAGCCCTTCGATCCCCGCCCATTCGAGCTCCAGACCGACGAGGCGGCGCGGGGGACCACCGGCGGCCAGCTCCGCCTGCAGCGCGCGCTTGCCGTTGAACGGCGACGCCTTCTGCAGGTCGACCAGGCGGCCGAGGCCGAGCTCGAACGGTGAGTAGTGCTGCTCCTGGGCGATCGCCCGATGTGAGCTGGAGTACTCGACCTCGATCAAGATGAGTCCGGCCTCGACGCGCGCGACGTCCATGGCGCGGATGCCCACCGGGTGGATCCCGTACCGCTGGCCCACGTCGAAGATGCGGTCCCACACCTGGAGCGCGCCGTCGACGGGCATCCACAGCTCGTACCCGCGATCGCCCGTGTACCCGGTGCGGGTCACGTCCACGTCCACGTCGGCGATCTGCGTCCGGCGGCGCCGGAAGTAGCGCACGTCGGTCCAGTCCTGCCCGCTCGCCTCTTCCAGGACCTCGCGTGAGAGCCTGCCCTGCAACGCGAGCCCGGCGGTCTGGTCGCTGACGTCCTCGACATCGACGTCGAGGCCGGTGGCGTTCATCCGGAACCAGCGCTCGCTGGGATCGGCGGCGGTGATCCGGTACGAATCCTCGGACAGGCGCGTGATGGTCCCGTCGTCGATCACCTTGCCGTCCTCGTCGCACCACGGCGAGTACGCGACGTGATCGACCTGGAGCCTCGAGATGTCACGGGTCATCACGCGGTCGAGCAGGCGTCCGGCGTCGGTTCCTCGAACGATGTACTTGTAGAGGGGGGACACGTCGACGACCCCCGCGGCCTCGCGGATGGCGTTGTACTCGATGTCGTGGAAGTCGGCGTAGACCGCGGCGCTGTGGTAGCCCGACCATTCGCCCCAGGCAAGATGCGCGTTCAGGTCCGATTCGCGCGGGTAGAACACGGTGCCGACGCTCACAGGGACTCCTCCGTCATCAGGGTGGCTAGGGTAGCCGACGCTCGCCGGGCGCCGTCGCGGACGCCGTTGACCGATGGTCAACGACCACCCCGAGCCCAGCAGAGGTTGCGCTCCCGGCCGGCGTCTGAGTACGTTTCCCGTGTGACCAAAGCGACGGAAGGCAAGCTCGATCGGACCGACCTCGACACGATCGCATCGATCCCACTGTTCCAGGGGATGTCCAAGCGGCAGCTCCGTTCGCTGAGCGCGCGGGTGAAGGTCGTGCGGTACGGGGCGGGTCGGACCGTGATCGCGCGGGGCGTGGCCACCGGAGGGTCGATGTTCGTGCTGCTGGACGGTGAGGCGCGGGTGGTGCGCGGGAACCGGACGGCGCGTCGGCTGGTCCCGGGCGACGTGTTCGGCGAGCTCACGTTGCTGGACGGTGAGCCGCGTTCCGCCAGCGTGATCACCGACACCCCCGTCGTGACCGCGCGACTCCCGCGGTCGGCGTTCTTAGATCTCGTGCGGACCGATCCCAGCATCGGCGTGCACATGATGGAGGTGCTCGCGCGCCGGCTGCGTGATTGCGAGCGAAGCCAGGACGTCTAGATCCGTCGTCCGACGATCGCGCGAAGGCCGGCCGGCAGCGTCTCCTCGCCGAACCTCATGCGAACGTCTGCCTCGACGCCGTGGTCGGCCAGGAGGCCGGGGACCCGGGACGTGTCGATCAGGATGTTGTCGTGGCGTTCGTCGTCGCGATGCCAGGAGCCGTCGTCGTCGCGGATGAATGACGCCATCTGCCGCACGTAGCGGTCGGGTGTCGGCAGGGAGAACTCGGTCACGAGCGCCCAATCGTCGTCCACCCACCCGTGACTGCCCTGATCCTTCCTCACGGCGCCCCACTCCAGGTCGCACAGGTCGATCGCCAGGACGCCGCCCGGGGTCAGCGCGTCGGCGATCGCGATGAGCGCCCGATCGATCGCGCCCGCGTCGGGGAGGTAGTTCAGCGCGTGTCCGACGCCGACGATCGCGTCGGCGGCCGGGATCGGGTCGTCGGGGAGCGTGAGCCGACGGATCTCCTCGGCGTCGCCGGCGACATCGCGGGCGAGGTCGAGCATCGCCGGGGACGCGTCCGTCGCGATCACCCGGTGACCCGCGTCGATCAGGTATCGCGTGAGCAGTCCGCTGCCGCACCCGATCTCGACGACGAGGCCTTGCCGGGCGAGCACGGGCTCGAGCAGGGCGAGCACACCTGGGGCGCAATCATCGGCGTGGAACCCGAAGCCGCGGTGGTGGATGAGCGCGAGATCGCGTCGGTAGTACGGCGTATCCGCGGCGTCGGTCATCACTCGGCATCCTCTCACGGCCCCTGACCACAGGTCAGGGGCCCCTTGGTGCCGCCTTGGGGCCCCGGCTACCATGGGCCGTCGGCGCAGCTGCGCCATCTCGACCGGCGGCTTGACCTCCGGTCACCACGAACGTCCCGGGGAGGGTCCATGGCCAAGCGGTACGACGCGGTCGTGATCGGTGGAGGTCACAACGGCCTCACGAGCGCCGCCTACCTCGCGAAGGCCGGCAAGAAGGTCCTGGTCCTCGAGCGCCGGCACGTGCTCGGTGGCGCCGCGGTCACCGAGGAGATCTTCCCGGGGTTCAAGTTCTCGGTCTACTCCTACGTGGTGTCGCTGCTCCGCCCGGAGATCATCCGCGAGCTGGAGCTGCCCAAGCACGGCCTGGAGATCCTGCCGCTCGACGGCACGATCACGCCGCTCGACGACGACTACCTGTGGCGGGTGAACGACCACGGCACCACGATCCGCGAACTGCGCCGCTGGTCGAAGAACGACGCCGAGGCCTACGAGGAGTACGGCCAGCTGATGGCCGAGATGGCGCGCTTCATCAAGCCGATCCTGTCGATCGTGCCGCCGGACCCGGGCAAGCTGAACCCGATGGACTGGCTGCCGCTCGCCGGTCTGGCGAAGGGCTTCAAGGACCTGCCGACGCGCCTGCAGACCACGTTCATCCAACTGATGACGATGAGCGCCGCCGACTTCCTCGACCAGTGGTTCGAGACCGAGCCGCTGAAGGCGACGATGAGCGCGTCCGGCATCATCGGGACGTTCCAGGGCCCACGCTCGCCGGGAACCGCGTACGTCCTGCTCCACCACTACATGGGGGAGATCGACGGCGCGTTCCGCGCGTGGGGGATCCCGAAGGGCGGCACCGGAGGCGTCTCGAACGCGATCGCCAGCGCCGCCCTGTCGCTCGGCGTCGAGATCCGCACCGAGGCGCCGGTCGCGCGGATCGACGTGAAGGGCGGCCGCACCTCCGGCGTCACGCTCGAGAGCGGCGAGGTCGTCGAGGCGGACGTGGTGCTCTCGTCCGTGGACTCGAACCTCACGTTCCTCAAGCTGCTCGAGCCCGGCACGCTCGATCCCGACTTCGAGGCCGAGGTGCGCCGCTACAAGTACCGCGGGTCGAGCGGCAAGGTGAACCTGGCGCTCGACGGCCTGCCGGAGCTCGCGTGCAAGCCGGGCGTCGGCCCGTGGCTCCGCGGCGCGATCAGCTTCAGCCCGAACCTCGACTACATGGAGCGCGCGTACGACGACGCGAAGTTCGGCCGGTTCAGCGAGCGGCCGTACATCGACTGCATCATGCCGACGCTCGTGGATCCGTCCATGGCGCCTCCCGGCAAGCACATCATGAGCTGCTTCGTGCAGTACGCGCCGTACAAGCTGGAGCCCGGCAAGGAGTGGAACGACGCGGAGCGCGAGGCGTTCGGCGAGAACGTGATCGACACGCTCGAGGAGCGGTTCCCCGACATCCGCAGCAAGATCCTGCACAAGATGTTCATCACACCGAAGGACATCGAGGACGTCACCGGCCTGACCGAGGGCAACATCTTCCAGGGCGAGCTCTCGCTGGAGCAGCTGTTCTTCAACCGGCCGGTGCCGGGTTGGGCGCGCTACCGCACGCCGGTCCAGAACCTGTGGATGTGCGGCTCGGCCACGCACCCCGGCGGCGGCATCATGGGAGCTCCCGGTCGCATCGCCGCGCTCGAGTACCTCAAGGAGAAGAAGCGCGGCGGGAGGCAGGTGGCCTGATGGCGAAGGATCGCGTGCTCGTCATCGGCGGCGGCCACAACGGCCTGGTGGCCGCGGCGTACCTCGCGAAGGCGGGCAAGGACGTCACGCTGCTGGAGCGGAGCGACGTCGTCGGCGGCATCCTGCGGAACAGCGAGATCGCGCCGGGGTTCATCGCGCCGGGCATCGCGCACACGGTCGGCCGGCTGCGGCAGTCCGTGATCAAGGATCTGAAGCTTCCCGCGTTCGGGCTGGAGCTGATCGCGCCCGAGGTGCGGATGTTCGCCCCGCAGCCGGACGGCTCGGCGGTCACGTTCTGGGGGGACGCCGCCAAGACCGCGGAAGGGCTGAAGCCGCGTCACGCGCACGACGCGCAGGCGTATCCGACGTTCGACAAGAAGGTGCGCGCGGTCGCGAGCTTCCTCGCCTACATCAACGCGATCACACCCCCCGACGCGAAGTCCCCGTCGATCGCCGACGCGATCGCCGGGCTGAAGTTGGGCAAGGCGTTCCGCGACCTGGGGGCGAAGACCGGCCGCGAGGCGATCCGAGCGCTGCCGATGGCGGTGGCCGACCTGGTCGCCGAGGTGTTCGAGGACGAGGCGATCCGTGGTCCGCTCGCCACGCGTGGCGTGCTCTACACGTCGACCGGACCGTGGGCGGCGGGCTCGGCGGCCGTGTTCCTGATGGACTCCGCCGGCAACGACGGGGGAGCGCCCGGGCAGAGCACGATCGCCAGGGGTGGGAGCGGCGCGCTGGCGTCCGCGCTCGAGGCCAGCGCGAAGGCGTACGGCGTCACGATCCGCACCGGCGCCGACGTCGCCGAGATCCGCTCGCGCGACGGACGCGTCGTCGGCGTCACGCTCGCGGACGGCGAGTCGATCGACGCCGCGACCGTGGTCTCCGCCGCCGACCCCAAGCGCACGCTGGGGCTCTGCGACCCGGTGGAGCTCGGGCCGACGATGGTCTGGCGCGCATCCAACATCCGCCAGCCGGGCGCGACCGCCAAGGTGAACCTGGCGCTCTCCGACGTCCCGTCGTTCAACGGCGCGGACGACGTGGAGGTGCTGAAGGGCCGGATCGTGATCGGCACCGGCATCGATCACGTCGAACGGGCGAAGGACGCGGTGAAGTTCGGACACATCGCCGAGGAGCCGTGGCTGGAGGCGACGATCCCCACGCTCTCCGATCCGTCGCTCGCGCCCGAGGGCAAGCACGTGATGAGCATCCTCGTCGAGGCCGCGCCGCGGCACCTCCGCGACGGCGACTGGTCGACGGAACGCGAGCGGCTCGGCGACGTCACCGTGAAGGCGCTCGAGCAGTACGCGCCGGGTCTGGGCGAGCTGATCGAGGCTCGACAGGTCATCACGCCCGAGGACTTCGAGACGGAGTACGGACTGAGCGGCGGGCACGTGTATCACGCCGAGCCGGGACTGGATCAGTTCTTCATGTGGCGCCCGTTGAACGGCCAGGCCCGGTACCGGTTCGTGCTGGACGGCCTGTTCCTGGCGGGGTCCGGGGCACATCCGGGCGGGGGGATCACCGGCGGTCCCGGCGCGAACGCGGCTCGGCAGATCCTGAGCGACCTGAAGAAGAGCTAGTCCGTCGTGGACTAGCTGTCGCTGACGACGACCGGGCGCTGCCCCTGAACGGCCCACGCGCGCGCGGTGAGGCGGATCGTGCCGTCGGCCTTGGTGGGCAGCCGAACCTTCAGCAGCTCGCGCAGCTCGGCGCGCTTGCCTTCGTCCAGCGACGCGCAATACGCCGGCGCCGGACCCTGACCGTTCAGGAACGGTCCCCAGTAGTCGTCGAAGTCCCGGAAGATCGTGGGGATATCGATCGCACGAGACCGCACGTCGCTGAGCCCCGCGAGGTCGAACAGACCGCCGAGGCCCTTCAAGGACGCGAGCTCCTGGAACCGCTCACCTTCGTCCTGCTCGCGCGCGGCGGGATCCATGTCCTTCGCGGCGTCCCAGAAGTACCGCATCATCTGCATCCCGCCGGCGTAGTCCCAGACGTAGACGGCGACCGTGGCGCCCGGCGCCGCGACGCGCACGAGCTCCTTCGCGACGCCCCCTTGATCGGCGATGAAGTTCAGCACCAACCCCGAGACGACCGCGTCGAACGACGGCATCGTCGAACGGCAGGGAGCGGGCGTCGCCGACCTGTGCATCGAACCTGGCGTCGTCGAGGTGCTGCGTGGCGTACTTCACGAATCCCTCGGACTGATCGATGCCGCGGACCTCGCTCGGTTCGGTGCGGACCAGGATCGTCTCGGAGAGGGCGCCGGTGCCGCATCCCACGTCGAGCCAGCGCTTCCCGGGGGGCAATCCCAGCCAGTCCACGAACTGGGAGGCGACGGCTCTGCTCCATCGCCCCACGTACGGTTCGTACAGGTCGCCGTCCTGCCAGGCGTCGGTTTGCATGGGTGCATCTTCCCACTCTGCCGCCCTGGTCGGCGCGCGTATGCTTCGAGGCCATGGCGAACGAACGCGACCTCCGGATCGAACAGAGCGAGCTCCGGGGTGAGGAGGAGTTCACGGAGTTCTCCTCGACGGACCTCCCCTACTACTCCGATTGGCGCGGGTCGTTCGAGAAGCTCCCGTGGGCGACCGACGATGAGGCGCTCCGCGCCGCGAACGCGGACGTGGCGATCGTGGGCGCGCCGCTCGACGACGCGGTGTCCTCGCGACCGGGAGCCCGGTTCGGTCCGAGGGCGATCCGGATGGCGCCGACCGTGTGGTCGACCGATTCCGCCTGGTCGATCCAGTCGGATGTCGAGCCCTACCACGTGTTGAAGGTGGTCGACGCCGGCGATGCGCCCGTGGTGCCGGCTCGCCTGGAACGCGGCCTCCGCGTGATCCACGAGAAGGTCTTCCGCGTGGCGAGCGCCGGCCCGATCCCGATCGTCCTGGGCGGCGATCACTCGGTGACGTATCCCGAGCGCGGCCGCCGTCGCGCGTCACCAGCACCCGCGGAAGGTCGGCATCGTGCACTTCGACGCGCACGCCGACACCGGCACCGCGCAATGGGGCAACCTGTACGGACACGGCACGCCGATGCGTCACCTGATCGACGAGGGCTGGGTCGACGGCGCGAACTTCGTCCAGGTGGGCCTCCGCGGCTACTGGCCCGAGAAGGAGACATGGGACTGGATGCGGGAGCACGGGCTCCGGTGGCACACCATGGTCGAGATCGAGGACCGCGGGGCCGAAGCGGTGATCGCCGACGCGATCGCCGAGGCGCTGGACGGTCCCGACTGCATCTACCTGAGCGTGGACATCGACGTCGTGGATCCCGGCATGGCGCCCGGCACGGGCACGCCGGAGCCCGGGGGGATGCTCGCGCGCGAGCTCCTGCGAGCGATCCGCCAGATCGTGGGTCAGGTCGATCTCGTGGGGATGGACGTCGTCGAGGTGTCGCCGCCGTACGACACGTCCGAGGTGACCGCCCTCTTGGCGCATCGGTGTGTCGTCGAGGCGATCAGCGCACTGGCCGCCAAGCGCTAGCGGTCCCGGGACCTCGACCGTAGGGTAGAAGCGCATGATCACCTGTCCGAGCTGCGGCGAGGAGAACCCGGAACGGGCGAAGTTCTGCCTGAACTGCGCGACGCCGCTCGGCGTCGAGAACGAGGCGCGTCCCGAGCTGAAGTTCGCGACGGCGCTCTTCGCCGATCTGGTGGGGTCGACGACGCTCGCCGAGCGGGAGGACCCGGAGGTCGTGCAATCGGTGGTCGGGCGCTCGTTCGACCGGTTGAGCGTCGAGATCGAGCGCTACGGCGGGCTGCTCGAGAAATTCATGGGCGACGCGATGCTCGCGGTGTTCGGCGTGCCGAAGGCGCACGAGGACGACCCGGAGCGCGCGGTCCGCGCCGCGCTCGAGATGCAGGCGGTCCTGTCCGAGCTGAACCACGGGTTCGCCGCGGAGGGGAAGCCGCAACTCGCGATGCGGATCGGGATCGAGGCCGGCGACGTCCTGGTCGACATGGAGCGAGCGGCGGGCCCTCGCGACCGCATGCTGACCGGCGACGCGGTGAACACGGCGGCCCGTCTGGAGGCCGCGGCCGACCCCGGTCACGTGCATCGTGGGTCCCGGCGGTCTACGCGTCGACGAAGGACGTGATCGACTATCAAGGAGATCGCGCCGCTCGCGCTGAAGGGCAAGGCCGAGCCGGTGCCGGCATGGGATGCGCAGCGCGTGAAGGCGAAGCGGCGCGGCGAGCGCCCGTCCTGGGGCTCGAGGCGAAGCTGATCGGGCGCGACGAGGAGATGACCGTCCTGAAGCAGACGTTGCACCGGGTCGAGGCCGAGGGACGCCCCGCGATGGTGACGATCGTCGGCCCGGCGGGAGTCGGCAAGTCGCGCGTGACGTCCGAGCTCGCTCCGATACGTCGAGGGGCTGCCCAGTTCATCTATTGGCGGAGCGGGCGATGCCTGGCGTACGGCAACACGCCGTACTCGGCGTTGGCGGACGCGATCAAGGCGCAGTGCGAGGTCCTGGAGGACGATCCGGCCGAGGTCGTCGCTCGCAAGGTGGACGCCGCGGTCGAGGAGCTGTTCGGTGACACGGCTGTCGCGCCTCGAGATCCGAGCGCTCGTCGGGCGGCGGCGAGACGCGACCGCGTTCACGCGCGAGGATCTCTTCGAGGCGTGGCGACGCTTCCTGGAACGGATGGCCGCGCGGTACCCGCTGGTGTTGGCGCTCGACGACCTGCACTGGGCCGACGAAGGCCTGCTCGATCTGGTGGAACACGTCGCGGACTGGGCGCAAGGGCCGATCCTCGTGCTCGTCCAGGCGCGTCCCGGACCTGTTCGACGTCCGTCCGTCGTGGGGAGGCGGCAAGCGCAACGCGGCGTCGATCTACCTGGATCCGCTGACGCCGGATGAGGACGCCGCGATGATCGACGACCTGCTGCCGGGGGAGATCACGGACGAGCTCCGGAAGCTCATCGTTGAACGCAGCGAGGGCAACCCGCTCTACACGGAGGAGATCATCCGGATGCTGATCGACCGAGGGGTCCTCCGAGCGACCGAAGGCGTCGCGGTGGGAGGTGGCGACGTCGGTCGCCGACGTGGACGTGCCGCGCTCGATCCAGGGGCTGATCTCCGCGCGACTGGACGGACTGCCGGACGAGGAGAAGGCCGTGCTGCAGGACGCGGCCGTGGTCGGACGGGAGTTCTGGCTCGGTGCGGTGGTCCGGCTGTCGGGACAACCCGCCGGTGTGATCCGCGAGGTGCTCGGCCGTCTCCGCATCAAGGAGCTGATCGTCCCGCACGAGCCGTCGAGCTTCTCCGACGAGTCCGAGTTCTCCTTCCGCCATCTGCTGATCCGCGACGGTGCGTACGACTCCCTGCCGAAGGCGCTCCGCGCGAGCAAGCACACGAAGGTCGCGGAGTGGGCCGCCGAGCGGGCGGGCGATCGCGCGGACGAGATGGCGTTGTTGATCGCCACCCATCATCGGGAGGCGCTGCGCTACCTGGAGGAACTCGGCGACACGGGTCAGGCGCGCCGCGAGGCGGAGCTCGCGGCCTATCGATGGTCACGTCTCGCCGGCGACCGGGCGACGGCGCTGTGGCTGCAGTCCGACGCGATGGTGTGGTACGGCGAAGCTCTCCGGCTCGCGGATGCAGGTGGGCGCGCCGCTCGAGGAGCGGCTCGCCACGGCCCGGGCTCACACGGAGGCGTCGTTCGCGGCCGCGACGACGACCGAGAACGAGGCGTCCTGTCGCCGGTACCTCTCGCTCGCCGAGGAAGCCGGCGACGAACGCGGGGCAGGGTGGGCGCAGGCCGAGCTCGCCAGGATCGTGTTCCACGCCGGGCGGGATCAGGAGACGCAGGACCTGGTGGAGGCGGCTGTCGACCGGCTCGAACCGCTGGGGGACAGCCGCGAGCTGGCGTTCGCGTTGTCCGTGACGGGGTGGTACCGGTGGCGCCGCGGCCGCTACGAGGAGGCGGAGCCCGTGCTGCGTCGGGCGATCGAGATCGCCGGCCGGGTCGGGGCGAAGCGAGAGCTGGCCGAGGCGACGATGGATCTGGCGGTCACGCTCGGCTACATGGGCCACGTCGAGCAAGCGGTCGAGCGCGATCGAAGAGGCGTACGTGCTGGCGATGGAGGTCGGCACCTCAGCGCGGGCTCGGGCGGATCCACAACAACTACGCGGCGATCGCCGGCAGCGCAGACTATCGGCGGGGGATCGTCAGGCTCCGCGAGGCGCTGGAGGTGACGCGCAGGGCGGGCCAGACGCAATACGTCGCATGGATCACGGGGAGCATCGGAGACTTCGAGCTTCAGCTGGGCAACCTGGCGGAGGCCGAGGCGCTCAGCCCGCGAGTCGATCGAGCTCGCAACGGCGATCGGCGACGATCCGCTCGCTGGGATGCGCACCATGGCGCTCGGCAACGTGCTGCTCCTCCGCGGCCGCGTGGATGAGGCGCAGGAGGCGTACGAGACGTCGTCGCGCATCCTCGACGAGAACCCCGAGCCGCAGCACGAGATCTATCGGCTCTTGCTCGCGGCAGGGATCGCCAAGGCTCGTGGCGACCGGACGGGGGAGCTGGAGGGTCTGCGGGCCGTCGGACGGTACCGCCAACCTCTTCGAGTTCACGCCGGAGGTGTTCCCCGAGATCGTCCGTCGGGCGATCGAGGCTGGGTGATCGAGCGCTCGCCGATCACCAGCTCGAGCGCTCGGCGAGCGCCGTGTTCCCGCCGTCTCGCGCCGCGGCGCTGAACATCCAGGGCTTGCTCGCCCCCGAAGTGGCAGACCAGGTCCGCTTGCTGGGCGAAGCCGTCGATCTGTTCCAGGAGCTCGGGATGAAGATCCTGCAGGCCCAGGCCTTGATCGACCTCGGGCATGCGGAGACCCGGCTCGGCCGCGACGCACGCCCGTCCTTCGAACGAGCCCGCGACATCCTGATCGCCTGCGACGCCCAGCTCTACCTGCCCGAGGTCGACGAAGCCCTCGCGGCGCTCGACGCACCGGCCTAGCCGCCTCAAGCGGTAAGCGGCGACCCCCAAAGGTCGAGACCCTAGTGGTGAGCCTTCCCGAGCCCTTGGTGGGTGAGACCACCGCTGCCTTCCGTCGTCTGGTCGAGAACGTCGAGCGGGTCATCGCGGGCAACCCGACCGTGGTCGAGACGGCGGCGATCTGCCTGCTCGCCGAGGGCAACCTGCTGCTCGAGGGCGTGCCCGGGGTCGGCAAGACCATGCTGGCGCGGGCGTTGGCCCGTTCGATCGGCGGCGACTTCAGCCGGATCCAGGCCACACCGGACCTGCTGCCGTCCGACGTCACGGGGATCAGCGTGTACGACCAGGGACGGCATGAGTTCCGCTTCCAGCCGGGCCCGATCTTCGCGAACGTGGTGCTCGTGGACGAGATCAACCGCACGACGCCGCGGACGCAGTCGGCGCTCCTGGAGCCCATGGAGGAGCGGCAGGTGACGGTCGAGGGCGTGACGCACATGTTGCCCACGCCGTTCGTCGTGATCGCCACGGAGAACCCGATCGATCAGCACGGCACGTATCCGCTCCCGGAAGGGCAGCTCGACCGGTTCTCGCTCACGGTCTCGGTCGGCTACCCGGAGCGTTCGCGCGCATCCGACATCGTCCGGCGTCAGCTGCTGCATCATCCGATCGAGGACCTCGAACCCGTGCTGGGACCCGACGACATCGTGCGATGCCAGCACGCGGTGCGCGAGGTCCACGTCGACCAGACCGTGATCGACTACGTCGTCTCCCTCGTGCACGCCACGCGGACCGCGCCCGAGATCGCGCTGGGCGCGTCGCCCAGGGCCACGATCGCGCTCACGCGATGCGCGCAGGCGCGCGCGATCAGCGAAGGCCGAGACTTCGTGCTGCCCGACGACGTGAAGGCGCTGGCGCAGGCCGCGCTCGCGCACCGGCTGATCCCGAGGCAGGGCCGCAGCGGAGCGGGCGTCGGCCGAGAGGTGGTGCGCCGGGTCCTGGACGAGGTCGCGGTTCCCCTCGGCATCGTCGGGAGATCCTGACCGTGCGCCTGCGCAAGCGGGCCGCCGGACTCGCCCTCGGGGCAGGCATCCTCTTCCTGCTCGGCACGAACGTCCAAGCCGGGTGGCTGTTCGTCCTGTGCGCGCTGATGCTCGGCACCCTGCTGTCGGGTCTGATCCTGCCGGGGCGCATGCTCCGCGGGATCGAGATCGAGCGCCGCGCGCCGGGTGAGGTCGTCCAGGGCGAGGAGGCGTTCGTCGACCTCATCGTCACGAACCGGGCGCGCGGCATCAGGCTGGGCCTCACGCTCGACGACACGCACGTGGCGCCGACGAGCCTGTACCTCACGAAGGTCGCTCCCGGCGAACGGGTCGAGCTGGTCACGGCGCGCCCGGCCGCCAAGCGGGGCGTGCAGGAAGACTCGGTGGTGACGGTGAGGTCGGCGGCGCCGTTCGGCGTCGCCGAACGGCGCCGGACGGTGCGGGTGGCCGGCAGCACGATCGTGCTGCCGGCCGTCATCCCCCTCGGCCCGTTGCCGTTCCTGGCGTACGCATCGGATCCGAGCCGGTGGTCTCGCTCGGTGCCGCACCGCGGAACGGGCCCCGAGTACCTGGGGATCCGCGAGTACCGGCCGGGAGACAGCCCGCGCCACGTGCACTGGCCCTCCACCGCCCGGACGGGAACGGTCATGGTCCGCGAGCTCGAGGAGGAGCGCACCCGACGCATCGCGGTCGTCGTCGACACGCTCGCCGACGTCGGGGAGATCGGGACGCCGCTCGATGCCTGCTGCACCGTCGCCGCATCGATCGCCCGCGTCGCGATCGCCGAAGGACACGGCATCCGAACGGTCGCCATGCGGGCGGGGCGGTCCGTGGACGTGTGGGACGACGTCGACGAGGGTCCGCTCCGCCGCCGCCTGGCCGCGCTCGTGCCCGACGGCGTGCCGCTGGCCGAGACGGTGGATCGAGCGGCGGAGTCGTTCCGTGACGTCGACGTGGTCGTCCTCATCTTCCCCACCTGGCGGACGAACGGCGACGAGGCGCTCTCGCGGGCGATCGCGTCGCTCACGGCGACGCGCGCGACGGTCGCCGCGATCGCGGTCGAGGTCGGTCCCGACGATGCGAAGCGGATCGCGGCGCTGCGGAGCGACGAGGTCGAGGCGTTCGTCGCGTCCCTGGGTGTGGCCGGGGCCGAGGTCTACCCGTGGCGTGTCGGCATGCCGCTCGCCGACGCGCTCGTGCGCGATCGGGTGACGGCGCCGTGACGACGCTCCGCGATCGGATGCGTCGCGCGTCGGGCCCTCCCGAGGACTCGGTCGCGATGCGCGTCGTGGTGGCGGCCGCCGTGGAGGTCGCCATCCTGGCCGTCGTCGCTCAAGGAGGCGTGAACGGGTCGGCGGCGATCCTCCCGCTCACGCTGGCGCCCGTCGGCTACGTCTTCTCGTACCGGCAGCGCCACCGGTCGAACATCACGACCAAGGTCTTGCTCTCCGTGGGTCTGCTCGCCGCGTTCGCCGCGTTCATGCAGAGCGTGCAACTCGCGGGCTCGGTCGACCAGGCACGCGTCCCGCTCGCGTCGTTGTTCCTCTGGGTCCAGGTGCTCCACGCGTTCGACGTGCCGCGACGGCGCGACCTGTCGTTCTCGATGGTCTCGAGCGTGATCCTGATGGCGGAGGCGGGCGCGCTCTCGCTGTCGTCCTCGTTCGGCCTCTTCCTGGTCCCGTGGGCGGCGCTGACCGGGGGGTGGCTCTTCCTCTCGAGCCGGCCGCGCACCGCCGTGACGACGGAGCCCGTGTCGATCCGTCGTCGTCCGTCCGCCGACGCGCGCGCGGGAGCGTCGGTCCGCGGCGCCGCCTGGGCGGGCTCCGTCGCCGTGCTCGCGAGCGCGCTCGTGTTCATGGGCATCCCGCGTCTCCCCGGCACGCTCGTCCGGTCGCTGCCGTTCTCGTTGGGCGGAGCCGCGTCGACCGTGGCGAACTTCGCCGGCGGCGTGGAGAACCCGTCGTTGCCCGCCGAGTCGGGCGACGGCGTCGTCGACTTCGCGCCGGATGCCTACCCGGGGTTCAGCGACGTGGTCGACCTGCGCGCGCGCGGGCACCTGTCGGACGAGGTCGCGTTCCGGGTGCGGACGCCGCAGGCGGCGCTGTGGCGGGCGGAGGCGTTCGACACGTTCGACGGGACGACGTGGACGATCTCGGACCGGACGACCGATCCGCTGCAGCCGGGAGAGGCGCCGAACTCGGTGGAGCTTCCCCCCGCGTTGACGGGCGTGATCGGACCCGTGCCGACCGTGCGCATCACGCAGACGTTCTACATCGACACCCAGCAACCCAACGTGCTGTTCGCCGCGGCCGTGCCCTCGCAGGTGTACTTCCCGGCCGGGGGGTTGAAGGTGGATCGGTACGGCTCGATCCGTTCGCCGATCCTGCTGGACGAAGGCCTCGTGTATTCCGTCGTGTCGGACGTTCCGGTGACGGAGCCGCGGATCCTTCGGTGGGCGCAGCCGCCCGAGCCGGCCGTGATCGATCCCACGTACCTGCAGCTTCCGCAGGACCTTCCCTCGCGGGTGGGCGCGCTGGCTCGTCGCATCACGGCCGACGCCGATACGCAGTACGACCGTGTCGCGGCCGTGCAGTCGTGGATCCGCGCGAACACTCGGTACGACCTCGACGTGCCGAGGGACCCGGTGGGCGTCGATGCGGTGGATCACTTCCTGTTCGTCACACGGACCGGGTTCTGCGAGCAGATCGCGACGTCGCTCGCGATCATGCTGCGGACGCTCGGGATCCAGACGCGTCTGGTGACCGGATACGGTCCCGGCGAGCGCAACCCGCTGACCGGCTACTTCGAGGTGAGGCAGTCCGACGCCCACGCGTGGGTCGAGGTGTTCTATCCGGGCATCGGGTGGGTCCCGTACGACCCGACGTTCGGCGTGCCCGAAGCCGCCCCGCACGCGAGCAGCCGGTTCATCGGCGGCGAGGTCCTCGCGGCGGTGGGACGGTTCCTGTCGAGCGTCATCCCGGACTCGGTGAAGCAGCTGGTGCGTGACGCCGGCAGCGGCGTCGGCGTCGTGTGGGACGGGTTGGTGCGCGCGTGGCCCGTCGCGCTGGCGGTGCTCGCGCTGCTCGCACTGGCCGTCGGCATCCGGCGTCGTCGTCGGTCGCAGGGTCCGAGGCAGCCGGCCGCGCTCGGGGCCTACCTCGAACTGACCGAGGCGCTCGCGCCGCGGGGTCATCCGCTGATCGAACACGCCACGCCTCGCGAGTACCTGCGCGGCGTCTCGGCGGACCCCGCCATCGAACGGGCGGTCGTGACCCAGGCGGAGGTGGTCGTGGCCACGCTCGAGCGGGACCGGTTCTCCGGGCGTCCCGCGCCCGACGCCGACCTCGACCGGGCACGCGAGGCCGTCGCGACCGTGCGGGAGCTCGTGTCA
>CAWIFZ010000013.1:0-107271 GCA_963835415.1 uncultured Actinomycetes bacterium
GCGGCGGGTTCGTGGCGGTCCAGTACAACCTGACCCGCATGCCCATGCTGACGCTCTACGGCGACGGGCTGTACATCACCCCAGGGCCACAGATCGAGATCTATCCGGGCCCCGCGCTCCCGGCGCTCGCGCAGCAACGTCTGACGCCCGATGCCGTCCAACTCCTGATCCACGCCGCGATCGACGCGGGCCTGGACTCCGATCACAGCTACACGACCATGATGGTCTCGGACGCGCCCACCACGACCTTCACGCTGACCGTCGATGGCGAGACCCACACGACCGACGTGTACGCGCTCGACTTCGACATGGACGGCGCCAAGGGCATGACGAAGGACGAGGAGCAGGCGCGCAAGGACCTGGCGGCGTTCCAGGCGAAGGCGACCGACCTCGGTTGGCTGCCGAGCGGATCCGTCACGGACGAGGGCATGTATGCACCGTCCAGCCTCCGCATCTTCTCCGGCCCGTATCAGCCGGACGAGAACCTCCAGCAGTCGCCGATCGCGTGGCCACTGACGCCCGGCCTGGCGGAGTTCGGAGACAGTGCGGAGAACGCCATGGGCGGGATGCGCTGCGGGACGGTGGCTGCCGATGCCGCCGCCACGCTCCTCCCGCTCGCGGAGCAGGCGAACCAGCTCACGCCCTGGACGAGCGACGGCGAGCGCTACGGGCTGTGGTTCCGGCCCCTCCTTCCGGACGAGTCGGGCTGCTGAACGACCGGCGGGAGCCGTCCGCGCGACGGCTCCTGCCGACATCCCCTGCCGACCCCGTTCGGGATGGCTACGCACGTTCAAGCCACGAACGCGTAGAGCCGATATCCGTGGCAGAACTACCTCGAAGTAGGTAGAGCCACACGATGGTTGACGACACCGAGCCCGCGAGCGTCGACGCCCTGACCGCCCAAGGCGGTTTCTTGGCCCAGATGAGCATGCCCGGCGCCGACCCCGGATCAGACCTCGCCCGGCGATTCGGGGAGCTCCAAGCTCGCTACCGCGGCATCATCGACCGTTTGCCCGCCGTGCTCTACATCGACGGCGTCGATGAGGGAGCCACGATGGTCGACGTCGGTCCCGGCATCGTCGACCTGCTGGGCATGACCCGCGAGGAGTGGCTCGCGACGTCAGAGGGCTGGCGCACGATCGTGCACCCCGACGACCTCCTGCGCATCGTCGAGGCGAGCGGGCGGAGCGTCGAGACCGGCGAACCGTTCCGCGAGCAGTACCGCGCGATCCATCGGGACGGGCACGAGGTGTGGATCCGCGAAGAGGCGATCCGCGTTGACGACGAGGCCGGCACCCCGCAGTTCTGGCTCGGCCTCATGCTCGACGTCACCGACTCGGTTCGCACGGAACGCGCGTTGCATGAGGCACAGACCAAGTACGGCGCGCTCGTCGAGCAGATCCCCGCGATCGTCTACGTGGACGTCGTCGACGAGCGTATGTCGACGAGCTACGTCAGCCCGCAGATCGAAGCGCTGCTGGGCATCACTCCCGAGGAGTACATCGACGACCCGGACATGTGGGTCACGCACCTGCACCCGGAGGATCGAGAGGAGACGCTCGCCGCGTACCTCGAGGGACGAGCCGCCGGGAGGCCGTTCACGCTGGAGTACCGGCTCATCGGGCGAGACGGGCGCGTGCTGTGGTTCAGCGATAGCGCCGTGGTCGTTCACGACGAAACCGGCGAGCCGCTGTTCGTGCAGGGCGTGATGCTCGACATCACCCAGCGCAAGGTCGCCGAGGAGGAGATCGCGTTCCTGGCGTATCACGACAAGCTGACCGGTCTGCCCAACCGCGCCATGTTCGACGAGTTGCTGGAGCTGTCGCTCGCACGAGCCCGGCGCCACGGTCTGGGCGTCAGTGTCATCTCGCTGGACATCGACAACTTCAAGTTGGTGAACGACAGCCTCGGACACGAAGCCGGCAACGAGCTGATCACGCTCTTCTCCGAGCGCCTGCGCGAGGCGACCCGGGAGGCCGACCTGATCGCACGCCCGGGAGCCGACGAATTCCTGATGCTCCTCGCCGACCTGGACCGGACGTCGGCAGTGGCCGGCGCCGATCCCGCGATGTTCGTGGCCGAGTCCGTCGCGGCCAGGATCCAGGACGCATTGCGGGTGCCGTTCGAGGTCGCGGGCACCGAGCTCTACGTGACGGCATCGCTCGGGACCAGCGTCTATCCCAACCACGGCGAGACCGCCGAGACGATCCTGAAGCACGCCGACAACGCGATGGTCCGCAGCAAGCAGATCGGCCCCGGCGGCTCGTTCATGCACGCGGCGGGCGCCACCGATCCGATGGGCAAGCTGTCGCTCAGCACCCGGCTGCGTAAGGCCGTCGAGAACCAGAGCTGGATGCTCCACTACCAGCCGTTGATCGACCTCTCGACCGGCGGCATGATCGGGGTCGAGGCCCTGATCCGCTGGCCGGAGCCGGGGGAGGCTTGATCCAGCCAGGGGAGTTCATCCCGCTGGCAGAGGAGATGGGCCTGATCGAGGCGATCGGCGACTGGGTCGTCGAAGAGTTGAGCCGTCAGGACGCGATCTGGCGCGGAGACGGGCTCACGCTGGATATCAGCTTCAACCTGTCGCCCCGGCAGCTCTGGCAGCCCGACGTCGTCGACCGGATCATGTCCCGCCTGCAGCCCGCGGGGATGGATCCGTGCGCGACTCACCGTCGAGATCACCGAATCGACCGCGATGATCGACCCGGACAGGACCCAGGCGATCCTGGAGGACATGCACGATCGCGGCCTCCAGCTCGCGATCGACGACTTCGGTACCGGCTATTCGTCGCTGGCGCGGCTGAAGCACATGCCCGTGGACATCCTCAAGATCGATCGGTCGTTCGTGCGGGATGTCGACACGGACCGAGACGGGGCCAGCATGGTCTCCGCCATGATCGCGCTCGCGCAGAACCTGGGGATGATCGCGCTCGCCGAGGGCATCGAGACGGAGGCAGAGTGGGTCGCGCTGGCCGATCGAGGGTGCCCGCAGGGACAGGGCTACTACTTCTCGCGTCCGGTCGCGGCCGCCGAGATCCTGGCGATCCATCGCCGTGCGGCGCTGACGGTCGTCGAGGGCGCGTAACCGGGTCGTTCCCGGTCAGCGGCGTTTCGGACGTCGCAGGCCTGATCGCCGGCCGCGGCTCGAACCGCTGAACACCAGCCGAGCAGGGGCGACCTTCATCCCCTCTTGCTCGAACTCCTCGTGCAGATCCAGCCGAGCCGCCATGCGGCTGACGTCGCCCTGTTGATCCGGGGTGACGAACGTGACGCTCATGCCCGACCGTCCGGCGCGCGCGGTCCGCCCTACCCGATGCACGTAGCCCTTGTCCTCGAGCGGTGGGTCGTAGTTCACGACGAGCGTGATGTCGTCCAGGTCCAGGCCGCGCGCCGCGACGTCGGTCGCGACCAACACGCCGACGTGCTTGTCCTCGAACCGCTGCAACGCCTTCTCACGCGCCTGCTGCGTCATGTCGCCGTGCATCATCACGGTCGGGACGTCTTGCGCGCGCAACTGTCGCGCGAGCGATTCGACGCGGCGCTTCGTGTTCACGAACACCAGCGTCAGCCCCTCTTGCTCGTTCACCAGCTCGACGAGCTTCTCCAGCTTCTCGTGCGACCCCGCCGGAACGAACCGGTGGTCCGCTTCCTCCACGGTCTTGCCGTCCGATTCGATCTCGTGGCGGACAGGGTTCTTCGTGTACACCTCGGCGATCCGACCGACGGCGCCGTCGAGCGTTGCGGAGAAGAACATCGTCTGCCGATCCCTCGGCAGGAGCCGGACGATACGGTCGACCTGCGGCTGGAACCCCATGTCGAGCATGCGGTCGGCCTCGTCGAGCACGAAGATCTTGACACCGTCCAGCTTCACCAGCTTGCGGTCGGCGAGATCCTGCAGCCGTCCGGGGGTGGCGATCAGGATGTGCGCGTCGCCGACACCCTTCGACTGCTCGGTGACGCGCGTGCCGCCGTACACCACCTTGGTCTTCAGATGCTTCGCGCGCGCGATGTCGACCAGGTCGTCCTTGACCTGTTGCGCGAGCTCGCGCGTGGGAACCAGGATCAGCGCGGCGGGATGCTTCGTGTCGTCGGGCGAGAGCTGCTCGACGATGGGGATCGCGAACCCGAGCGTCTTGCCGGAACCGGTCTGCGACTTGGCGAGCGTATCGCGGCCGGACGTGGCGTCCTGGATCACCATCACCTGGATCGGGAAGGGCTCGTGGATCCCCCGCTTCGCGAGGGTGTCGATCACCGCGTCGGATACGCCGAGGTCCCTGAAGGATGTGATGGACGATGCGGAGGATGGATCCATGCACAACGAGCGTACACCGCGGCGGACCAGGGACACGGTTCCGCCCCTCAGCGGTAGGCTGGCCGGTCCTTGCCGAACACGAGCGAACGGGAGCCACGGATGGACGATCGGACGCAGCTCTGGAACGACTTCGCGGCGCAGCTGGCCGTCGACAGCATCAGATGCACGACGGCGGCGAACTCGGGACATCCCACCTCGTCGATGTCGGCCGCACACCTCATCTCGGTCCTGTACGCCGATCATCTGCACACGAACGTAGCGGAGCCCGCCGACCTGGCGAACGACCGGTTCGTGCTCTCGAAGGGACACGCTGCTCCCGTCCTGTACTCGGCGCTGAAGGCGATCGGCGCCATCTCCGATGACGAGCTGCTGACGCTGCGGCGGTTCGGCTCGCCGATCCAGGGACATCCGGCGCCGGTGCCGGAGCTGCCGTGGGTCGACGTGGCGACCGGCTCGCTCGGTCAGGGGTTGCCGATCGGGGTGGGCATGGCGTTCGCATTGCGGCTCGACGGCTCGCCGGGACACGTCTGGGTGATGATGGGCGACTCGGAGATGGCCGAGGGGTCGGTCTGGGAGTCCATGGAGACGGCGTCGTATCACGGGCTCCACGGCCTGACGGCGATCCTCGACCTCAACAAGCTCGGGCAGCGCGGTCCCACGATGCATGGATGGAACGCCGACGTGTTCCGCGATCGGGCCGAAGCGTTCGGGTGGAGCGCCATCGAGATCGACGGCCACGATGTGGCCGAGATCGACGCCGCCTACACGCGAGCGAGGGACGCCGACCGGCCGACCATGATCGTCGCGCGCACCGAGAAAGGCCACGGGGTATCGCTCGTGGCCAACGCCGAGGGCTGGCACGGGAAGGCGTTGTCGGCCGAGCAAGCGGCGGCGGCCATCGACGAGCTTGGTGGCGTTCGGAACCTGACGATCACGCCGCCCAAGCCCGAGTCGTTCATCCCCGTCGGGTCCGGCGCGGCGATCGCGGCGACGACCCCTGCGTACGACGGTCCCATCGCCACCCGCAAGGCGTTCGGCGACGCCCTGGCGTGGCTCGCCACGCTCCGCCCGGAGCTCGTGGCGATCGACGGCGAGGTGGGCAACTCCACCTTCACGGACGACGTGCTGGCGGCCGCGCCCGAGCGCTTCTTCGAGGTCTACATCGCGGAGCAGACGATGGTCGGTGCGCAGATCGGCATGCAGGCGCTCGGGAAGGTGGCGTTCTCCGCCACGTTCGGCGCGTTCTACACGCGAGCGACGGACTTCGTGCGGATGGGGGCGATCGGGCGCGCGGATCTGCGGCTCTGCGGTTCGCACGCGGGCGTCTCGATCGGCGAGGACGGGCCGTCGCAGATGGCTCTCGAAGACCTGGCGACGATGCGAGCGCTCCATTCCTCGACCGTGCTGTATCCGGCCGATGGGAACGCGACCGTGAAGCTCGTCACCGCCATGTGCGACCTGTCCGGCATCTCGTACATCCGCACCACGCGGGAGGCGACGCCCTCGCTGTACGGACCCGACGAGGAGTTCCCCGTCGGAGGCAGCAAGACACTGGCGTCAAGCCCCGACGATCGCGTGACCCTGGTCGGCGCGGGCGTCACGCTCCACGAGTGCATGGGCGCCGCGGGAGCGCTCGCGGGCGAGGGGATCGCGGCGCGGGTGATCGACTGCTATTCCGTCAAGCCGATCGACGCGCCGGCGTTGCGGAAGGCGCTCGAGGAGACCGGGACGATCGTGGTGGTCGAGGACCATCGGGTCGAAGGCGGGATCGGCGACGCGGTGCTGGACGCTTTGGCTGCGACGGGTCCGCTCTCCGGACGCGTCATCAAGCTGGGGGTGACGGAGATGCCCGGTTCCGGCTCGCCCACCGAGCTGCGCGCCTGGGCGGGCATCGACGAGGCGTCGATCGTGGAACGCGTTCGAGCGGCGCTCGGGTAGGTCAGCCGGTCGAGGTGGCGGTGCGCACACCGCCGAGCGCGAACGCGATGATCTCCTCGGGTGGCACCGGGCGGCTGAACAGGTAGCCCTGACCCATCTGGCAACCGCGGCCGATCAGGAACTCGAGCTCGCCAGGGGTCTCGATACCCTCGGCGAGCGTCGTCATCCCCAACCCGACCGCCAGCTCGATGAACGCCGTCACGATGCTGGCCGCCTGCGGGTCCTGGTCAACGCCGGACACGAACGATCGATCGATCTTGAGTTGATCGATCGGGACCGAGCGCAGCCGTGACAGCGATGAGTAGCCGGTCCCGAAGTCGTCGATCGCCACGCGGAGACCACCGCGGTGGAGCTCCCACAGGATCTCCTGCGCGCGATCGGGGTCGATCAGCGCCGACGACTCGGTCACCTCGACGACGATCTTGGTCGGGTCGACGCCGCCGCCGCTGATCTGCGTGAGGATCTTCGCGGCCAGGTCGGGCTGCCAGAACTGCCGCGGCGACAGGTTGAACCCGATCTCGAGGTCGATGCCCAGGTCCGTCCACGCACGGGATTGATAGACGACCTCGTTCACCACCCAGTCCCCGATCGTCTCGATCAGCCCGAGCTCCTCGGCCAACGGGATGAACTCCACCGGCGGGATCATGGTGCCGTCGGGCTCGATCCACCGGATCAGCGCCTCGACGCCCGTCATCTGGCCGCTGGCGAGCTCGATCACCGGTTGGTAGTGCAGGACCCATCGGCGGTGCTCGACCGCCTTGCGGAGCTTCGTCACGAACTGCAGCTTGGCCGATGAATCGACGGCGCCGCGGGCCGACACGACATAGCCGGCCGGGCCCGACTTCTTGCTCTCGTACATCGCGGCCTCGGCGTTGCGCAGCAGCCCGCCCGAATCGCTGCCGTCCTGCGGGAACAGGCTGATGCCCATGCTGGCGGAGATGTAGAGCTCGGTCGACGCGACCACGAACGGTGACGTCAACGACTCGTGGATGTGTTGCACGACTGCTTCGGCGCGGATCATCGCCGCGTCCATGTCGCCGCGCTCTTCGCGTTCCATGTCGGCGAGCAGCAACAGGAACTGGTCGCTCCCCCGACGTGCGACCAGATCGGTCTCCCGGGTGGATTCGCGCAGCCGATCAGCCACCATCCTCAAGAGCTCATCCCCGTGGTGATGACCGAGGCTGTCGTTGACCAGCGCGAAATCGTCGAGGTCGAGGCAGACCACGGCGACCGATCCGTCGTGGCGCTGTGCGCGATCGATCGACAGGCTCAGCAGCTCCTCGAACATCGACCGGCTCGGCAGGCCGGTCAGCTCGTCGTGGTAGGCGAGGAACGCGACGCGCTCCTCCTGCCGCTTGCGCTCCGAGATGTCCAGGAGCACGCCGTGGGAGAACTGCGCCACGCCGTGCTCGTCTCGCACCAGCGAGGCCTGGTCGAACACCCACACGACCCTGCCGTCCTTCGCGAACATCCGGTACTCCAGCGAGAACGGCTCGCCCGTCTCGTTGTGACGCGCGTTCTCAGCCAGGGCGCGGGCTCGGTCATCGGGGTGGATGGTCCTCGGCCACAGCTCGGGATCGGCGAGCCATTCCTGTTGCGAGTACCCGAGCACCGCTTCGATCTGCGGGCTCACGTAGATGGACGCCGCCTGCTCGTTCACCGCGTCGATATAGGTGATGACCGGGATGTGCTCGACGATGGATCGGTACTGCTGCTCGGTGAAGCGGAGGGTCTCCTCCGTCCGCTGGCGCTCGATCGCGATCCCCAGCGCACCCGCGGTCGCGCGCAGCGCGCCGATCTCCACCTCGGACCACGTCCGCTCGTCGCGTGCGTCGTCGAACCCCAGGAACCCCCACCATTCCGGCCCGACGAAGACGGGCACGGCGAGCACGCTCCCGACCCCTTCGGCGGACAGGACGCGGCGCTCGCACTCGGGAAGCTCGCCGACGGGTCCGTGCACCTCGCCGCGACGGCCCAACACCTCGATCCAGCGGGAGAAGTCGGGCGCGAACGGGTGCAGGTGGTTCCCGGGATCCTCGAAGATCTTCCTGACGCCCTCGGCATCCCACTCCACGCAGAGATCCATCCACAGCCGTCCGTCGGGCCCACGCGTGTTCTGGAAGAGGTACGCGCGAGACACGGCCGCAGCGGTGCCGAGGTGCGTGAGCACCTCATCGATCCGATCGTGCCAGGCCTCGTCCCGCAAGAAGCGCTCGTTGGCGAACGCGACGGCACCGAGGACGGCCTCTCCGATTCCGGCCGGAGCCTCCATCTGACCGACATATCGGCGAAGCGCCCTCCGTCCTGAAGACGCACGCCGGGCCCGAAGCGGGCGCCTGCTACCCTTGGCGGACCATGCCCGACTACAAGGAAGTCCTCCACGAGCGCCTGTACGTCCGCGTTCCCGGGACGGACAAGCTGCGCAAGACGGCCGCGGCTCGCCTGAAGCACCTGCTGGCGAACGGGTGGCGCGAGACGGATCGCTCGCAGACCCCCGACCACGTGATGGTGCGCTTCGAACGCACGGGGCACGCCCCGATGAAGGCGCGACTGCCGAAGTTCGTCCCCGAGGTCCGGATGGAGCGGCGTCCGCGCCGCGACGGTCAGGGTGGCGGCCCCCGCGGCCGCCGCTGATCCTCCGGCCCTCACGCCTCTCACCGGATATCATCCGGTCTTTACACGTGTTTCCCGGATGACGTTCGGGTATCCTTCACGAGACCGCTCGTTATCCTTCGCGTCGTCCTCGTCAGGATGCGTGCACGTACCGATGGAGAAGGCCAGAGAAGAACGGTGGGAGGTGGGGCATGAGCGTGCAGATCCATCCGGAACCGGCTCAACGTACGGCCGGGTCACCGTGACCCGCACGCCCACGCGGCCCACCAGCCGTTCGAGTACCCCTTGAAGCGCGAGTACGTGGAGCCCGACTGGACGCGGCTCCCCGGCTACGCGGACGTCACGACCGAGCAGTGGGAGAGCGCGCAGTGGCAGCGCGCCCACACCGTGAAGAACCTCAAGGAGTTCAAGGAGGCGCTGGGCGACTTCCTGGACGACGACCTCATGGCGGACATCGAGCGCGACCAGCAGGAGCGCGCGACGATGTCGATGCTGATCCCGCCACAGATGATCAACACGATGGAGGAACACGACCTCCGTCACGACCGGGTGCGCAACTACATGGCGCCGGCGCTCAGCGACCGGCAGACCGAATGGACGAGCCACCCGATGTCGTCCCGCGACTCGCTGCACGAGGCCGAGATGTGGGCCGTGGAGGGCCTCACCCACCGCTACCCGACGAAGGTGCTCGCCGAGCTGATCCCGACGTGCCCGCAGTACTGCGGCCACTGCACCCGGATGGACCTGGTCGGCAACGACACGCTCCAGGTCCTGAAGTACAAGTTCGAGGTCAAGCAGAACGACCGCTGGGACCAGATGCTCGACTACCTGCGCCGCACACCCCAGGTACGCGACGTCGTCGTCTCGGGCGGCGACATGGCGAACGTCCCGATCAAGCGGCTCGAGGACTTCGTGTCGAAGCTGTTGGACATCGAGAACATCCGCGACATCCGGATCGCATCGAAGGGTCTGATGGGCCTGCCGCAGCACTTCCTGCAGGACGACGTCCGCGCGGGCCTCGAGGCCATGGCGACGAAAGCCCGGTCACGCGGCGTGGACATCGCGTTGCACACGCACGTGAACTGCGCGCAGCAGGTGACCCCGCTCGTCGGCCGGGCCGCGCAGGCGACGCTCGAGGCCGGCTTCCGCGACGTGCGCAACCAGGGCGTACTGCTGCGCGGGGTGAACACGGCGCCCAACGATCTGCTGGAGCTCTGCTTCATGCTCCTCGATCACGCGAAGATCATGCCGTACTACTTCTACATGTGCGACATGATCCCGAACGCCGAGCACTGGCGGACCTCCGTCGCCGAAGCGCAGGACCTGCAGTACAAGCTGCTCGGGTACATGCCGGGGTTCGCGACGCCGCGTGTGGTCTGCGATGTGCCGTTCGTCGGCAAGCGCTGGGTCCACATGTTGAAGGACTACGACCACACGAAGGGCATCTCCTACTGGACCAAGAACTACCGAACCGGCATCGAGGACGACGACCCGGACGCGCTCACCCGCCAGTACCCCTACTACGACCCGATCTACACGCTGCCGGAAGAGGGACAACGGTGGTGGCGCGAGGAAGCAGCCAACCACGCCGAGGAGTCGCTCCCCGCCTGAGGTCCCGTCAGCCGCTCAGGACCTCGGTGAACGCGTTCCCCCAGGACTGCTCCTCTTCCTCCGACAGCACCTTGTACGACTGCAGGTTCGCGAGCATGTCGTCGGTCGGGAACACGAGCGGGCTCTCGGCCAGGAACGACAGGTACGCGCGATCGCCGGCCTTCGTCGCCTCCTCGGCGTGCTGGCGCACGAGGTCCTGCACCGCCGGAACGGGCGTCACGTATCCGACCCACTCGGTGATGGCCGTCGCGATCTCGGGCCGGTAGACGAAGTCGAGGAACGCGTGCGCGTCGGCGGGATGCTGCGCCGTCCGCAGCAGCTCCATCGGGGTCACCCACAGGATGCCGCCCTCCTCGGGCACCACGAACCGCAGGTCCGGGTTCACGAGCTGGAGCTGCAGGACGTCGCCCGACCACGCCATCGTCGCCCACACGTCACCGTTGGACAGCGCTCGTGTGTAGTCCTGCCCGTAATACTGGCGCACGATCCCGGCGTCGCGCTGTTGGATGAGCTTCTCCTTCGCGCGCTGCACGTCGTCGTCGGTGGCGTTCTGGATGTCGACCCCGAGGGACATCAGCGTCAGGTTCATCGTGTCGACCATCTCCGTCAGCATGCCGACGTGCCCCGCGAACGCGGGATCCCAGAGGTCGTCGAACGACGTGAGCTCGCGGCCGGTCTTGCCGGGGTCGTAGGCGATGCCCGTGATGCCGCCCTGCCACGGGATGCTGTGTGCGTTGCCGGGGTCGTACGCGGGATCGGCGAACGCCGCTCCGATGTTCGCCGTCACGGTGGGGAGCGCGGTGTGATCGATCGGTGCGAGCCATCCCAGACGATCCATCTTGACCACGACCCAGTCCGACAACGTGATCAGGTCATAGCCGGGGTCTTGGCCGGCGCTCATCTGGGGCACGAGCTTGCCGAAGAACGCGGCGTTGTCGTTGATGTTCTCCCGATACGTGACATCGATGCCTGTTTCCTGCTCGAACGCGACGAGCGTCGGACTATCGGCGCCCTTCGCGCCCGGATCGATGTAGAGGGGCCACTGGGCGATCGAGAGCTCGTGCGCGAGCGGCGGAAGGCCCGAGGGCGTCGCCGCGGCTCCCGTCGGCGAGGACTCGGCACCCAGACCGCCGCACGCCGCGAGCAACGCCGCGGCCGCGAGCCCGGCCCCGCCCTTGGCGGCGGTTCCGAGCAGATCGCGACGGGTCAGCCGGCGGCTCGCCAGCCGCTCGAGACGAAGGAGCTCGTCGATCGACATGCGACGACATCCTCGTCCTGACCGAGCGCTTGGTCAAGATAACGCTGTGCTACCGTGACCCGGCCATGAGCCGGATCCTCACCGTGGTGGCGGCACAGGTCCGCCCCGTGCCCTTCGACCCTGCGGCGACGCTGCAGAAGTTCGAGGAAGAGGTGCGGATGCTGCGCGGCGGGTTCCCCGACGCCGACCTCTACATCTTCCCGGAGCTGTACCTGACCGGCGAGCATCCGTTCGTCCGTGCGCCTGCCGGGTACGACGAGAACGCGCAGCCGATCCCCGGACCGTTGACCCGCGCCATCGGGCGGATCGCGAAACAGGCGGGACGATGGATCGTGGCCGGCTCCATCGTCGAGCAGGTCGGCGACTCGCGGTACAACACGGCCGTCGTGTTCGGCCCGTCCGGGCGGCTGGTCGCGCGGTACCGCAAGATGTTCACCTGGCGCCCGTTCGAGCCGTACGCGGTCGGTACCCAGGCACCGCCCGTGTTCTCCATCCCGAACGTCGGCAAGGTCGGCGTGATGATCTGCTACGACGGCTGGTTCCCGGAGATGGCGCGGAGCCTGGCGCTGCGAGGCGCGGAGGTGATCGCGCATCCCACGCTCACGTCGACGCCCGATCGCGAGGAAGAGCTGGTGATGGCGCGCGCGAACGCGATCGCGAACCAGTGCTACGTGATCAACCCCAACGCGGTCGTCACGGTGGGAGGCGGACGGAGCATCGGGGTGGATCCCGAGGGCCGCGTCCTGTTCGAGGCGGGCTCCGGGGAGGCATTCATCCCCGAGGTCCTCGACCTCGAGCGCGTGCAGACCGTGCGCGAGCGCGGAACACGCGGGCTCAACCGGCTGCTGCATCACGTGCGGGACGCCCCGCGCGCTGCGTTCTCCGCCTACGACGGTCTCGGCCGGGACTGAGACCGGCGCGGGGTCGGCCCGTCCATCGGCGCCTGGGCCATCGTGGCCTCGAACAGCCGGCGGAGCATCCGCGCGGTCGGGAGCCCGGGATCGATCACCTGCTGTTGCACGAGCCCGTCGGCCGCTGAAGCGAACGCCTCCCCCACGCTCTTGGCGTCCAGACCTTCGATGCCCAGCTCCTGGCCGAGCTGTTGGTACAGCGTGACGAACGGCGCTCGCCAACGCGCGTACTCGGCCGCATATCGCTCGCGCACCTGCTCGTCGGAGAGCGCGAAGACGTAGATCGACATGTGGATGCGCATCACGTCGGCGGTGGCCGGCTGCGCCATCCACGCGATCACGGCGCGCATACGATCCACGGCGGGACCGGGGCCGTCCACCAACTCCTCGAGCGGCTGGATCCAGTCGCGTCGCGCCTGAACGAGCAGCGCCAGGATGAGATCGCGCTTGTCCTTGAAGTGGTAGTGCACCATCCCGTGCGACACGCCGGCACGCTGGGCGACGCCACGGGTCGTGAAACCGTCGGGACCGTGCTCGGCCAGCGTGGCGCGCGCCGCTTCCAGGATCCGCTCCCGCGTCGCGGCCCCCTGTGCCTCCCGGGCCGTGCGCCGGCGATCACCGGTCATGCATCCCTCCGGATGGCTATCCCCAAGGAACGCCGACGCCCTCGACCGCCGGGCTCCCCGGCAGCATCTCGGAGAACGACGTCCCGTACGGGCAATCGTCCCTGAGCTTCAGCACCAAGGGCTTGAGGTTCGGAGGCTGGGAGAAATCGAACGCCCCAGCGAGCGGGCTCGCCTGGGCATCGCGATCGGTCAACTGCTTGAGTCCGTGCAGGTCCTCGATGAACCGCAAGACGGATGAGAACTCGTAGTCGGTGTCGTCAACGTAGCCGCCGTCGGGGTTGTCACCCGTGCGCGTGTACGGAGAGATGATCAACGCGGGCGTGCGGGGCCCGAGACCCATGATGTCGTAGTGCGGGGGAACGACCGGATCGTAGAACCCGCCGAAGTCGTCCCAGACGACGACGATCGCGGTCGAGGCCCAATCATCGCTCCGCATGATGGCGTTGATCTGCGTCACGGTCCAGTTCTCGCCGGCACACACCGAGACGCCGGCGCCCGGGTGCTCGTTGTAGGACTCCGGCGGGATGAGCCACGAGACGCTCGGGAGCTTCCCGGCCTTCACGTCCTGGATGAAGTTCTCCGGCGGTTGCACCTTCGCCCACATCTCGGGGTTGAAGCGCACGTGCCGGATCGCTTGCAACGCATTCATCCATTGATCCTCGTTGGCGTAGTACTTCCAATCGATGCCGGCCTTCTCGAGGAGGTCGGGCAACGTCTTCACGTTGATGCACGTGCGGATGTTCTCCCAGAACGGGTTGATCTTGTAGATCATGTTGGGGAAGTCGTTCGTGTAGTTCTCCTCGTACTTCATGATCTTCTTCTTCTGCGCGTCGGTGAGGTCGTCGCGGAAATGCGGCGTGAACTCGGTGGGGTCGTCGCAGTAGCTCCCCGGGTGATCGGTCGTGCTCTTGTTGTCCACGATCCCTTGCGCCTGTGCCGCCACGGTGTAGAGGTGCTCCGGGAACGTCGGCCCGAACATGGATGTGAAGAAGTGGTCGGCCAGCACGAACCGATCCGCATATGCCCAATAGTTCGGAAGACCGGATCGATCGAAGTAGGTGTAGCCCGACATGTCTTCGCCCGATCCGATGATGTTGAAGCCGTTCATCGCGCCGCCGTTGATCGAGTACAGACCCGACGAGAACCCGTGCGTGATGTCGTGGGGAGGGACGTCGGGAGCCGGCTTCAGCGCGTAGTCCGGTCCGGGCGTGCATACGCCGTCGGTGCACGTGAGGGTGCCACCCTTCGTCGCTCCCTCGGCTCCATGACCGTACGTCGCGAAGTAGTTGTTGAACGTCCGGTTCTCTTTCACGATGAAGACCACGTGCTTGATCGGGCTGTCGGGACCCACCACGCCGTCACCGTGGCCGCCGCCGTCACCGTTCCCGTCGCCCCCGCCTGAGCTCGGTTGGCCGGTCCCTTCGTTGGCGTTCGTCTGACCACCGCCGCCGAACGGCCACGCGAACCACGCCACGGCCACCACGGCCACGATCGCGAGCGCCACACCCGCGCGTCGTCGGCGGATCTGCTTGCGCGTCGGACGCCGGCGATGCGGGGATGCGGGGCGGATGATGGGGCCCGTTGGCGGTTGCACGATGGTCGCGAGTCTATCGTCGGCCTGGTGATCGGGAGCGGAACGCGCGCAGCATCCGCGCCAACCGTCGCACGGTCGCACGGTAGCGAGGATCCGCCGCCCGGCTCCGCAGTTGATACGGGTCCGCATCACCGATCGCGCCTGTCATGTCGTAGAGCTCGACGGTCCCGTCCGCGCTTTCGATGTATGCGAAATCGACCGTCCGAACGCCTTGCCATGGAGGGATCTCACGGTCTCCCGCCCAATCCAGGAAGACGCCGGCCGGTGCGTGCCACGGCGCCCCGAGCAGCACGGATGCGAAACTCCGTCCGTCGACCGGCTGCCCCGGTTCGACACCTGCGAGGTCCGCGATCGTCGGGGCGAGATCGACGTTGGAGATCAGTCCGGGGACGTCGTGCGCGTGCGCTCCGGGTACCCTCGCCGCGAACGGCGTCCGGATGCACTCCTCGTACTGGCAACGCTTGCCCCGGATCCGGTGCTGACCGAACGAGTAGCCGTTGTCGGTGAGGAACAGGATCACCGTGTGCTCCAACTCGCCGCTCGCTCGGAGCTGCTCGACGATCCGTTCGACCGCGTCGTCCACGCCGAGCAGGGTCTCAGCCTCGTGGCGCCGATCCTGGATGAAGCCTGCCCGCTCCGAAGCGTCGACCTGACGGAGCTTGCGTACCCACGCCGGCTTGTCCGAGACGTTGCGCTCGACCACGCTCGGCGACACCGGCATCGCGACGTCTGCGAACGCGCCGACGTGACGTAAGGGCGGGGTCCACGGAGGATGCGGCGCGCTCGTCGCGAAGTACAGGAAGAACGGACGGTCGTCCGGCGCGGTTCGCAGGAAGTCGACGGCGCGGTCCGCGAACAGGTCGGTGGCGTACGTGGCGGGGGCATCGCTCGTCTGCAAGGCCACCCCCTGATCCACGAAGCCGAAGTTCGAGTACGTCGTGGTCGCGGCCGTGTTGCGCTTGACGACCCAGCGGTCCCATCCGGGCGGGATGTACGGTCCACGCCCGAACGGATACCGATTGAGGTACTTGCCGATCAACCCGGTGAAGTAGCCCGCACCGTGGAGCCACGTCGCGATCGTCTGCGTGTCGTCGAACCGCGCACCGTCGTCGTTCGTGCGGACGTGCGTGTGCCGGCTGTCGAGACCCGACAGGATCGTCGCGCGCGATGGACAACAGAGCGGCGTCTGGATGAAGGCATCCGGGAACCACAGCCAATGCCCGTCGGGGTCCTGCACCTGCGATTGCAGCCACGGGAGCGCCGGCGGATACGACGGGAACGTGTCGAACGATTGGTCGTCGGTGAGGATCACGACGACGTTCAGCCGTTCGTCGGAGGCTGCGGGTGCGGGCGTCGCATCGAGCGCCGCTGCGGCGAGGACCGCCACGGCGAGGATCACCGCGGCGACCCGCCGGGGACTAGCTGCCGGCATCCGGCGCCTTCCGCACCTTCCAGATGTGCTCGGCGGGGAACGCCCGCGCCCACTCGAGCGGCGCATAGTCGTCGTACGTCGTGGCGGCGTCGGCGTCCGGTCGCAACTCGATGAGATCCTCGATCTCGAAGTGATTCGCCCGGAACAACCGGATCCAGTCGCCGTACGTCAACTGGAACTCGGTCGTGCTCCAGTCCGGATCGTCGTGATCCGCGCGACGCAGCCCGAAGTAGTCCAGTCGCATCTCCCGCCCCGCCGGCAGTTCGTCGTCGCCCCAGGCAACCCACATCCACGGCGTCGTGCCGTTGAAGACGAACAGGCCCCCCGGACGGAGGACGCGCGCGACCTCCGGGACCGTGAGGAAGGGATCGGCGAACCCCATGACCCCGTGGTCGCAGAAGATCAGGTCGAAGCGCTCGTCGGCGAACGGGATCCGCTCGCCGTCGGCCTGCACCACCGGGAACCGAACGCCGGTCTCCGCCATCTTGGTCAGGCCGTGACGCAGCTGCGTCGCGGAGAAGTCGAGCCCGGTGACGTTCGCGCCACGCATCGCGACCCTGATGCCGAACTGGCACGCGCCGCAGCCGTACTCCAACACGTCGAGCCCGCGCACCTCACCGAGCGCGTGCACGTCGTCCTCGGGGACGTCCCACACGCCCCACGCCAGGCGGTCCCACCGGTCGAGCTGTGCGGCGTTGCGTTCCTGGTACGCGTCGCTCTCGCCCTCCCAATGCGTGCGGTTGCGCCGGACGTGTTCGGTCGGCTCGTTCACGGGGTATCCATCCAGCCGCCGTCGCGCCCGGTGCGGGCGGCGACCAGCCCGGCCGCGATCGAGAGCGCGATCTCTTCCGGCGTCTTCCCGCCCAGGTCCAGGCCGAGCGGCGAACGGATGCGAGCGAGGTCCTCGTCGGTGAACCCCATGGCGCGGAGCGCCTCGACGTACGGTCCCACGTGACGCCGGCTGCCCATCACGCCGACGAAGTGCACCGGCGATCGCAGCAACATCGCGAGCGCGTCGGCGATCCCGGGAGCGTCGTGATCCGTGTGCACGACGTCGGTCCTGGCGTCGAGCGCCACCGCCTCGATCGTGTCGACGACTCGATCCGCATCCGCGCGGTGCCCCGACGTGATGCGTTCCGTCCTCGGCTCCACCAACGTCGTGCGATATCCCAGCCCGTGAGCGAGTCGCAGGAGCTCCAGCGCCACCGGCGTTGCGGACACGATCACGAGCGAAGGCGGCTGCGGATGTGGCTCGACGAAGACCTCGATGTCGCCGAGGTCATGGTGGAACACGGCGGTGTGCGGGGCGGCCGACTCCTCCGCCAGAGCGTCCCGGGCAGCCTGCACCGCGGCGGCATCGAACTCCGCGCATCCGAGCGTGCCCTCGAGCGGGCCGCCCGGCCCGATCACGACACGGGCCCCGACCGGGCAGGGCGGGGCACCGATCTGCTTCACCGCGGTGATCGTCACCGTGCCGGCCGTGGTCGACGGGGCAGGGGGTGCTGGACGCGCCTGCCCCCCGTCGTGGCCCGTGGGATGCGCGCCGGCGGAGCCGGCGAGCAGATCCACCGCGTGCGGCACCACGGGGAGGATGGCTTCGAGGCCTTCCGCGACGCCCTTGGGGCTTCCCGGGAGATTGACGATCAGCGCCGAGCCGACGCTTCCGACGACGGCGCGCGACAACGCTGCCATCGGCGTGTGCGTCAGGCCCGCGGTCCGCATCAGCTCGGCCATCCCGGGTGCCTCGCGCTCGATGACGGCCTTCGTCGCCTCGGGAGTGACGTCGCGCGGCCCGAACCCGGTGCCGCCGGTGGTCACGACCAGCCCGTGTGTGACGGCCAGCTCCCGCAACGCGCGTTCGATCTCCGCCCGCTCGTCCGGCACGACGACGCGGCTGCCGACGTCGAACCCCGCAGCGCGCAGGAGCGACTCGGCGGCGTCGCCCGACGCGTCCTCCCGCGTTCCGTTCGAGACACCGTCCGACACCGTGATGACGGCGGCGAGACGAGCTGGATCGGCCATGGCGACCATCCTCCCATCTCGGCCCGTAGGCTGACGTACTACCGTGCGGGGCGAACGTGCCTGCGGACGAGCGAGGGGGACCGATGAGCGATTGGATCGATGAGCTGGCCCAGGGGCTGGGGGTGGAGGGGCCCACGGCCGCGGAGACGGATCACATCCTGCGGGTCGCGCGTGACGTCGCGCACCGCGTCGAGCGCAGGGATACCCCGCTCGCGTCGTTCCTCATCGGGATGCACGTGGCGCGCAGGACGGCCGACGGTACGGCACGGGACATCGCGCTCGACGACGCGATCGCGATCACCGACTCGCTCCTTCCTCCCGCACCCGAACGGCCGTAGCGCCGAAACACGCGGCCCGGGTAGGCTGGTTGGATGACCGACTGGCTGCCGCCCCTCACGCCGCCTCCGGCCGAGGGTCCACTCGTGGACACGTTCGGCAGGATCGCCGACGACCTGCGGGTATCCGTGACGGATCGGTGCAACTTCCGGTGCACGTATTGCATGCCGGCCGAAGGCCTCGCCTGGCTGCCGAAGAGCGAGATCCTCACGTTCGAGGAGTCGACGAGGCTGCTCGGGATCTTCGTCGGCCTGGGCGTTGCGTCGATCAAGGTCACGGGCGGCGAGCCCACCGTGCGTGCGGACCTGCCTACGCTGGTGCGCATGTACCGGGAGGTCGGCCCCGAGCTCGACATCTCCATCACCACGAACGGCGTGCTGCTGGATCGACTTGCCGGTCCGCTGGCCGAGGCGGGCGTGGATCGCGCGACGGTCTCGTGCGACTCGTTGATGCGTCACCGCTTCGCCGAGATGACGCGGCGTGACGCGCTCGACAAGGTGTTCGCCGGGCTGAAGGCGGCGGAGGAAGCCGGCCTCACGCCGATCAAGATCAACACGGTGGTGATCGGCGGGACGAACGACGACGAGCTGGTGGAGTTCGCGCGTTGGTCACGCGAGACCGGCTACGAGGTGCGCTTCATCGAATACATGCCGCTCGACGCCGAACACGCCTGGGAACGCTCGAAGGTCGTCCCTTCGCAACGGGTCCTCGAGATCATCGATGCGACGTTCCCGCTCGCGGCCGTCGGCCATGCGAACGAGCCGGCCACCTCGTACGCGTTCGCCGACGGCGCGCCCGGACGGATCGGGGTCATCGCCAGCGTGACCGAACCGTTCTGCGACACGTGCAACCGTCTCCGCCTCACGGCGGAGGGACAGGTGCGCGCGTGCCTGTTCTCGCTGGAGGAGACGGATCTCCGTGTGCCCATGCGTGAGGGCGCCACGGATGACGAGCTCGCCGGGTTGATCCGCACGACCGTATGGCGGAAGTGGTCCGGCCACCGCATCAACCACGCCGACTTCGTCCAGCCGGCGCGCAGCATGTCGATGATCGGCGGCTGAACCGGACCGTCCACACCAGCCGACCCCGGGACACGCGAACGGGGGGCGGTCGCCCGCCCCCCGCCGCATCGTTCCTGATCGGGTCGCGCGCTACGCTCCGCCGTTCGCGAACGCGAAGCTGTCGAGCGACGCCTGCCCCATGGAATAGTCGATACGAGTAGTTGACGACACGTGTCGAGGTGATGTCGTTCTCATTCGAGAACGTCACGGGCACCCACGGCACGACGTCCTCCATCAGGAACTTGTCCAGGTTGGCCCAGCACGTGTACCGCGGGTCACCGGTCGGGAGCGCGGCGCATTCCGCCAACTTGTCGTCCACGGACGGGACCGCGGTGCCCGCCGCGTATCCCCAATCGGACAGCTGTTTCTGCGCTCGCTCCGAGGAGCGAGTAGTTGCAGCATGCCGGGTACAAGCTGGACGAGTCGAACAGCGGTGGTCCGAACGTGTACGCGTCCGCGTAGTCCTGTATCCAGCCGACATACACGCACAAGCGCGAACTTGTCGGGAGACGAGATGCACTTGGAATAGATCACGGGGCCGTCGAGAGCCTTCGGGCTGACCTCGATCCCGATGCCCTTGAGGTTCTGCGTGAAGAGCGCCATCCGTCTGGGGCCTGGATCCTGCTGCACCCCCAGGGTGATGACGTTCTGACACACCGGGTCGTCGCAGACGCCGTCGCCATCGCTGTCGTACTTGGACTGCGCCATCTCGGCCTTCGCTTTCTCCAGGTCGCCGTGACCGTCCTCCGTCGCGTACGGGTCATAGTCCTTCAGCTCGTTGTTGATGAGTCCGTCGGGAAAGATGTGTCCTTCGACGGAACCGGTCAACGCACCTCCGGACAGCTGGATGCTCCCCGCCTTGTCGATCACCCAGTTGAGCGCCTTCCGCACATGGATGTCGTCGAACGGCGGCACGCCGAGGTTCATCGAGATGTAGTAGTTCCCGTTCGTCGGATACGTGTGCAGGTACGGCTGCTTATCGGGGTTGGTGCTGTACTCCTGCAGGACGTTCGCAGGCGGGTGGACATCCACCACGTAGTCGACATCGCCCGTGTCGACCTTGTTGTACAGGTCGGCCGTATCGCCGCCGATCGTCGTCTCGATCCGGTCCGGATAGGCGGGGCGAAGCCCGTCGGTGGCGGGGTCGTAGGAAGGGTTGCGGACCAGGATCATCGAGCGGCCTGGGACGTAACCCGAGACGGCCTCCTGGTCACTCGCCGGCACCGAGAAGTCGAGCGCCTCCGTGCCCTCCCACATGTACGGGCCCGTGGCGACGAGGAAGCGGCCGTAGTTGGTGGTGTGTCCTTCGGCGACGCCGAGGACGGCCTTGGGATCGGAGGGATTCGGCGGGATCGGCGCGGTGGCGGGCATCGTGAATCGCCACGTCATATCGCCCGCCGGCTCGGTGAGCTTGACCACGAGCGTGTGATCGTCGGGAGCCGAGAGGCCGCTGATCGAATCGGCCTTGCCCGCTCCGTAGTCGTCGAATCCTTCGATCACCGAGTAGTAGAACGGGTATCCGCCCGAGCTGGCCTTGGGATCGGACTCGCGCTCGAGGGCGCGGATGAAGTCCTGGGCGGTGACCTCCACGTCTTGAAGCGGCGGTGAGTACATGACGCCCGGTTTGATCGAAAACGTGTACGTCAATCCGTCGTCAGAGACCGTCGGAAGGGCTGCGGCCAGATCCGGCTGGATATCGCCGCCCCCATCATCGATCGGGACCGGTTTCGTCGACAAGAGGGTGCGCAGGAGGCAGCACTTGAAGTAGCTCCACGACACCTGGTAGTACTCCTTCTGCGGATCGAACGCGGAGTTGACATCACTCGTCTGCGCGAGGTTCAAGGTGCCGCCCGGCTGGATCCCGCTGCCCCCTGAAGCAGACGTACTGCGTCTCCGGTGTGCCGCTCGAGCTGCACGCGGCAGCGACGATGGCGAGGACCGCTACCACGGCGGCCATCGCACGGCTTTCCTCATGCCACACCCCCCTCTCGACGAGGCGGGCCCATGGTGCCACCCGGCCCGAACAGCACGTCCAGCCACCCTGGGATACGAGCGGGGTCCTTGCGGAAGGTTGCGCCGCCAGGGTGGCGGGGCTTGCGATTCCTTGCCCCCAACGTTCACCGGAGCTGAGTGCGTTCCCCCAAGGTCCATCGCGACGACCACCGGCGTTCATCAGGACCTGACAGCGTGAGTGGCGCCGAGAGGTTGCGCCCCCTCTCAGGCGCGGGGGCCGGGCTCGCGTCCGGCCCCCGCGACCCCCTTCAGAGGTTCGCGATCGCCACCGGCTCGATCGGGTCGCCCGGCGCGAATCCGAGGATCTGCGCGTAGAACGAGAGCTCCGCCTCCAGCGACCGCACGATGTTCTCCGCCTTGCGGAACCCGTGCTGCTCGCCCTCGAACAGCAGGTAGGCGTACGGCAGCCCCTTGGCCTTCAACGCGTCGACCATGACCTCCGACTGCGCCGGGGGCACGACCTCGTCCTCGGAGCCTTGGAGCAGGATCATCGGACACGAGATCATGTCCACGAAGTGGATCGGCGACCTGGCCCGGTAGAGCTCGGCCGCCTCCGGATACGGTCCCACCAATGTGTGCTCGTAGCGCGACTCGAACTTGTGGGTGCCGCCCGGTTTCGCGAACGGCTCCAGGTCCGAGATGCCGAAGTAGCTCGCCCCCGCGGCGAAGTCGTCGTGGAACGTCAGCGCGCACAGCGTGGTGTAGCCGCCCGCGCTGCCGCCGCGGATCAAGAGTCGCCCGCCGTCGACCTCGCCTTGGGCCGTCAGGTAGGTGGCCGCGTTGATGCAGTCCATCGTGTCGACCACGCCCCAGTTCCCGTTCAGCCGCTCGCGATACGCCCGCCCGTAGCCGGTGCTCCCTCCGTAGTTCACGTCGACGACCGCGAACCCTCGGCTGGTCCAGAACCGCGTCGCCATGTCGAACTCCGCGGAGACGGCGGACGTGGGACCCCCGTGGCTCATCACGATCAGCGGCGGCCGCTCGTCGACGGGCCCGACGAAGTCCTTGCTCGCCGGCGGGTAGAAGAACGCGTGCGCGGTGAGGCCGCCGTCCGTCGGGAACTCGATCGCCCGAGGGGCGGACAGGAACGCTGGCTCGACCGTGATCTCGTCGCTCTCCTTCAGCACGTCCACCGACCGGGCAAGGAAGTCGAGCACCACGACCTGCGGAGGCGTGTCGGTACTCCCTCCCACGAACGCGATCGTCTGCCCTTCGGCGGCGATGAACGGGTAGTCGATCGCGTCGTACGGGAGATCCAGGTCCAGGAGCTCACCGGTGCGCGGGTCGATCACGGAGACATGCTGCTCGCCGTTCCGCGTCCAGATGCATGCGATCCGGCCGTCGTCGAGGAACGCGTACGTCGAGACGCCGAACACCCACTGTGGCCAGCCGAACTCCGCATCCATCGGGCAGATCGCGTGCACCTCGCCGTCGACCTCGCGATACAGGTTCCACCAGCCGGTGCGGTCCGAGACGAAGTGCAGGACACCGTCCGGACCCCACTCCGGTTGGAAGATCGACTCCGTTGCCGCCTTCCCGGCGACGAGGCGTTCGCCGGACACCGCCCCGGTCGGGTCGAGGTCCGCGACCCACAGCTCGGAGCCGTCCCACGGGAGGTACGGCAGATCCCAGGTGAGCCACGCGAGCTTGGCGCCGTCGGGCGAGATGCGCGGCGTCGAGAAGAAGTCGCGGCCGCCCACGACGATCGACGCATCACCGGAACCGTCCGTCGGGATGGACACGATCTCGTTGACGACGCCGTCGTCCTCATGGCGTTCGCGGACGCAGATCATCCGCATCCCGTCCGAGGTCACGCGGCCGTCCGCGTACCGGACGCGCCCGTCCGTCTCCGGCGTGATGGGCGTCGGCGTCTGCCCGGGATCGTGACGGTAGAGCCGTTGATCGGTGAAGTTCGACGAGAAGACGACGCCGCGATGCACGACGTACGCGCCTCCGCCGTACTCGTGCACCTTGGTCCGGGCGTTGGATCCTGCCGGCGTCACGTCGACCGGCGAAGCCCCGGGATCGGCCCGGACGACCACGGACCGTCCGCCCTCCGACGGACGGCCCTCGATCCAGTACGCCGCACCGTCCTCCAGCCACACGTGGGAGAGCGCCACGCCGCCCTCGACGAGCATCGCCGCACTGATCGGGGAGCGCCACGTGCCGTACGGCGCGATCGTCCGCTCACTCACCGCGGCCTCCGCCCCACGATCACCCGTGTCACCTTCAGCGAACCGCCCTTCGTGGTCTCGACCTCGCGGAACCCACCCTGCCGGTAGATCGGCATCACGTCCCGTGCCCGGTCGGGATCGACCTCCATCAGGAGCCATCCGCGGCGCTTCAGCCATCGCGGCGCTTCGTCGACCGTCCGGCGGATCAAGCCGAGGCCGTCGTCGCTGCGATCCGTGAGCGTGTGCACCGGTTCCCATTCGCGGATCTCATCCGGGAGATCATCGATCTCACCGCTGGCCACGTACGGAGGGTGCAGCGTGATCACATCGACGCTGCCCCGGAGCTTCTTCGGGAGGGCACCGAACAGGTCTCCCACGCGGAAGTCGACCTCCAGGTCCAATCGCTTCGCGTTCCTCCGCGCGAGCTTGATCGCGTCCTTCGAGACGTCGGTGCCGTAGACCGCGGCTCCGGGTGCCTCGTTCGCCACCGCCAGCGCGATCGTGCCGCCCCCCGTCGCCAGATCCACCGCCACCGGCGCCTTGCGTTGACGCAACCGTCGAACGGCTTGCTCCGCGAGGAACTCCGACGAATCGCGGGGGACGAACACACCGGGCTCAGCGATCAGCTCGAGCCCGCGGAACTCCGCGTAGCCCTTGATGAACGGGATGGGCTCACCGGTCGCTCGGCGCTCCACCATGGCTTCGAAGCGCCGGCGATCCTTCGACGAGACGTCGTCCTTCGGGTCGAAGTCTCCGCCGAGGACGTGCATCAGCAACTCGTCCGCCTCCCACCGCTCGCGATGCTTCTGCCAGTGGTCGATCGACGGGGACGCCTTGAGCGTCCGCACCGCATGGTCGCGCAGCTTTCCGGCGTTCACGGGGACGCATGGTACCGGTTCGCCATCGCTACACTCCTGCGCGTATGCCACGTGCGAACGCCGAGCCCCCCACCAAGAAGCCCACGGTCGCGAAGCCGAAGAAACCGCGTGCCCGCAAGCCGGTCGCGTCCACGTCCGAGGTGCGGCTGACGGCCGATCGGCTCGTGGTTCGCGCCACCGAGAACGGCGAGCGGAAGTCGTCCAGCGGGCTGCTGATCCCCGCGACGGCCACACCCGCTCCCAAACACCTGTCGTGGGCCGAGGTGCATCTGGTCGGCCCCGACGTCCGTGTCGCGAAACCGGGCGACCGCGTGCTGTACCTGCCGTCGTCCGGCCTCGAGGTGGAGCTCGAAGGGGAGGAGCTCGTCCTGCTGCGAGAGCGCGACGTGCAGGCCGTGGCGTCCCCGCCCGCCACGAAGGCCGAGCGCCAACCCGGCCAGTACCTCTAGCCCGGCGGGTCGTCAGGCCGGGACGAAGCTCAGGCGGAGCGTACGCGTGTTGTTCTCCCGGTTCGGATCCACGATCACGACGGACTGCCATGTCCCGAGCGCGACGCGTCCCTCCAACACGGGGACGGTCAGCGATGGCGACACGAGCACCGGCAGGAGATGATCCCCGCCGTGGCCGATCGATCCGTGTCGATGGGCATACCGGTCGTCACGCGGCAGCAATCGCTCGACCAGCTCGTCGAGGTCTTCCTCCGAGCCCGATCCCGTCTCCATCAGCGCGACGCCGGCGGTCGCATGCGGGACGAAGACGTGCATCAGCCCGTCGCTCCCGGCCGTCGCGGCGAACGCGCGCACGTGATCCGTCACGTCGATCACGCGCCGATCGGACGTTCGGACCTCGATCTCGACGGATCGCACGTCAGGAAGTGGCGGGTGGATCTTCCGGCGGCGCGGGCACGCCCGTCCCCGAGCCCGGGTCCGGTGGCTTCGACACGTCTGCCTCGGGCATGGCGGACTCCGCCTCCGACATGGGGTCTCCGGTCACGGGTGTCGGTTCGTTCGCCTCGGGCGTGGTGCCCGGCGCCTCGGGCGTGGTGCCCGGCGCCTCAGGCGTGGTAGCGCCCCGCCTCGGGCATCCCGGTCCAGACGCCGCCGACGGCGGACCCGCCACCGGGAACGGCCGGCGGTGGTGGTGGTACGAACCCGGCCGGGTCACCAGCCATCGCGACAGGTGCTTGCCGGCTCACTATCGCCATGATGCCCGCGACGATGGCCACGACCCCTCCCGCGATGCACAGCCAGATGCCGATGCCCAACGAGAACGAGAAGTAATCACGGATCTCCCCCGGCAACCCGGCACTGGCGAACGCTGAAGCCGCATTGTCGATCACATCGTTCTTCTTGACGGTCGCGTCGTAGAGGGCTAAGCCGCCGCCGACCGCGCCGCCGACGAGGATCACGATCCCTACCACCTGTCGGCTGCTCGCCAACATGAGGAGAACCGAGGCAACGACGACGATGATGCCCGCAACCACGGTCCACTTCCCCTCATCGATATCCCATCCGACCACGCTCACACTGCCCTGCGAGCGAACGGTTGCCGGGATCTGACTGGGGTCGATCCCAAGTGCTGTCGCGATCTTGTCGAAGTTCACACTCACGGTGGCCCACGTCAGGAACGAACCGATCGCGAGCGCGACCCCGCCGACGATGCCCAAGATCATCGGCGGCAAAGGAGCGCGTGGCTCAACGTTCTCGATCGGCGCCGCTGGCGGAACGTCCTCGATGGGCGCGGTTGGCGGAACGTTCTCCATGGGTGATACCCCCTCTCCGATCTCGTCGGAGTGTTCCACCCGGATATCGGCGATGCACGCCCATCCGGAAATGAGCGGTCCGACGCGTCGCTACGCGACCGATCCCTCCGCCAAGACCTCCGTGTGCTCCGCCTCGACGAATCCGTCGAAGGCCACACGCCACGTGTGCGCCGGCCACCGATAGTCGGCCGTTCCCTCGGCCGGCCGGTACACCGCCGTGTAGAGCGTCCCGAAGCCGCTGTCGTACGCCGTGCTGAACAGCGGAGACCGCAGGAACGACTCCTCGAACGACGCAGCGGTCGTGTCGGGATCGGCGAGGAGATCCAGGATGCATCGCTCGCGTTCGATCGTCCGGGTGGCGCGGGCCTGCTCCGGCCACTCCACCATCCCCTGGTGGTTCGTCGCCGCGGGGACACTGCGGAAGAACGGCTCGCGGTCGGGCGAGAGGTACGCGGTCAGCACCTCACCCGCGGTGTCGACCACGGTCAAGTTGTGGGCGAGCGCGTACGGCAGCCGCGCCAGCGCTTCCCTGGCCGACGCGACGTCGTCGCACGTCTCCAGTAGGTAGCGAACCACGAGCGGGATCCCGAAGCCATCGCCGAGCACCCGTCGCCCGCCGAACGTGAGCGAGACGGCCAGACCCGCGTCGTTCATGCCGTCGAGCAAGCCCCAGAGGCAGTCGCTCATCCCGATGACGCGCCGTTCGCCCAGTCGCGTCGACCAGATGATGCCTTCCATGCGCGACGGCGCGTAGTCGTAGTTGCGCACGAGCATCGGGCCGTCGTCGCCCGACCACACCCCTTGGGAGCACGCGGCGAGGTACGGAGGCGGCCGATAGAGCGACAGCATCCGCGCGGCCAGGTCTCCGCCTCCGGCGAGTTCGACGACGCGCTCGTACGCATCCATGAGCTCGGGCATGTGTGCACGGAGCATCCGCGCGCTCGTCGCGTACGACGGCCGGGCCTCCTCCCCTTCGCGGAGGAACCACTCACGGTAGTGCGGCCAGCGTTCCTCGAAGATCGCCGCCCACTTCGGGCCGAGCTCCAGCTCCTCGATCGACCGGAAGGAGAACGGGACCATCTGCATCAGAGCATCTTGAAGCCGAACGGTTCGGGCCGGATCGATGGTGCCTCCGGCTCGATCGGCACGCTCGCGAACTGCGCCTGCACACCGTCGATCCAATGCCGCGCCCGGTCGGTCAACTCGTGGTCGTCGTCCAGGAACCTGCCGCGCGTCACCATGATGCCCAGATCCGCTCCGGGGTAACGGTAGTGACCCGGCCCTGCGATCCGGAGGTAGAACGCCTCCCCCTCGTCCGACACGGTGTGCCAGTCGGTCTCACGGCGGGCGTACGAGATCGCACGGTCGTCGCCCATGCGCCACACGCCGGACGACGGCGCTTCGGTGATCCGCTCCACGCGATCATCGGTCTGCTTCAGGATGAACTGCGTCCAATCGTCGATGTTCCCCGGATGCGCCCACCGTTCGTTGAGCTCGTCGACATCGATCTCATAGTCGACGTCCATGAACTCGAGGAGGTGGAACAGGAACAGCGGCATGTCGCCGTACGCGACCGCCGTGACGTTCGTGATGCTGGACGCGCCGGTCACACGGGGGTTGAGCTCGCCCAGATACATCTCGCCGGTCGACTCGTCCGCCAGGAAGTCGAGCTCGAAGTAGCCTCGATAGCCCTCGCGGCGCAATCGCTCGCCCATCGCGAACGTCCGCTCCCGCGCGAGCGCGCGCTGACGCTCCGTCAACACGTCGGGGAACACATCGTTGCCGCACCACCCCCCGTCGTACGGGGTGAGCTCTGGGAACCCCGTGAGCTCGGCCATCAGAGGACCCACCAGCGTGCCGTGGCGTGTGATGACACCTTCGATCGCGCATTCGCGCGGGTCGATCCGTCGCATCACCTTGATGTCGTGCCCGACGATCTTCTTCTCCTCCGTCTTCCAATCCCCTTCGTCCGCGATGAAGAACGTCGTCTGCCCGGAGTCGCCGTACGGCGTCTGCACGACGAGGTCGTCGCCGAGCCCCGCGGCGTGCGCGAGCTGCACCAGCGCGGCGTAGTCGTCCGCACGACCCATGGTGTTCGGCACGCTCGGCACGCCCGCGTCGTTGCCGAGCTGCGTCGTGACGATCTTCGAGTCCAATCGGTGGCGAAGCGAGGCCGGTGGGAACGCCACCTCCAGGCCGAGCTCGCCGGCGAGCTGCTCCGTCTCTTCGTCGAACATCAGGAACGCAGCTTTGCCGCCCGGACCACGCCGGCCGACGAAGTCCGCGACCTCCTTGTGCCCCAACAGGTAGTTGCAGATCTCCTCGATCGAGCCGAACTCGCGCGAGCCCTGCTCCTTGGGCACGAAGACGTTCGGATGGAACCCGTCGAACGAGTCGTAGTAGTTGAGGAACTTGAAGTTGCGGACCCACCGGTCGATCCCGAGCAGGTTGAACGCCGTCGCCGAGACGAAGTAGATCGGCTTCTCGTTCGTCCGGAAGAAGCTGCGGATGTCGGCGATGCCGCGGAGCGGTCCGTTCTTCAGCGCAGACCTCCTCGTGCGAGAGGCAAGGTACCTCAGGTCGGGTTGCTCTGGGATGGATGGAGGGGTTGCCGGATGTGCGTAATGATGTAATCTCCATTGCATGACACATTCACGGACCACCTCACCGGATGAGCTCCAGGGCTGGTTCGCCGGCCGGCTTCCCGCCGACTGGTTCGTCGGCGCCCCCACCGTCGAAGCGGACCGCGACGAGATCCTCGTGGTGGGAACGCTGGCGGAGCCCGAACTCCCCTCCGATGCGTCGGCCGACGCCGTCGCCGCCGCACGGGCGTCCCGCATCGCGGGGTACCGCGAGGACACGCGCGGCCAGCGGATGCGGATCGCGGATGAAGCCCAGCATCGGTTCGGGCGCAAGGTGTCCTGGGGAGCCAGCTGCGGCGACCAGACCGTCTGGTTCACCACGCTCGCCGCGCCTGCCATGACGCGGCTCCGCATGCAGGAGCGCCGGGTGCTCGACACGCTCGTCGACGCCGGCGTGGCGCGGAGCCGCAGCCACGCGTTGGCTTGGTGCGTGCGTCTGGTGGCCGAGCGCCAGGACGACTGGCTGAAGGACCTCCGCGGCGCACTCGAGTCGGTGGAGAAGGTGCGGGAGGAAGGGCCGAAGGACTGACCGCAGGCTGTCGGTTCGGGCCGGCGCTACGCGCCGGCCCGACGCACCTCGATCACGACGTTCATCGCCTTGCTCACGAGGACGCGATCCCCCGCGACCAGGCCCACTGCTACGCTCTCGCTACCTAAGCGCGCCGTCTCGACCGTCCGATCGGGGTAGACGAGCGTCACGTCCACGTGACCCACCCCGTGTACGTCCCACGGACGGATCTCCATCAGGACGGCTTCCTGTTCCCCAAGCACGCATCGAGCGTACCGAACCGCCGAACTCAAGCTCCGTCGCCCCAACGCCGACGTTGGAGGTATGACCAGAGGGGGAGGCTTGTTCCGTCGTCGCACGATCACGCTGACGGTGGCGTTCACGCTCGCCTTCTCGCTGCTGCCCACGCACGGCGCGCAGGCCACGGTCGCGCGCCCATCGCAGCTGGGTGACGCGGGCTCGGGAGCACCACCCATCCCGGTCGTGCTTCCCGGAACGCGCACCGACGCTTCGGCGAGGGCGTTCGGACGTTCGTCGATCGTCTGGTCGGATCTGGACAGGTCCACGAAGTGGGCCAAGGAGGCCATCAACTACGTCGGCGCCGCGAACGAGTGGATGCGCGACTTCGCGCCCAACCCGGACGGCACGTACCCGTTCCAGCCGAACACGATCGAAACCCGCAAGTACTTCGCTCGAGCGGTCGTGATGGCATTGGCGCCGATCGAGACCGTCGACCCGAGCATCACGTTCGCGGACCTGGACCCGAGCGACGCGTTCTACCCCGCGGCGAACATCGCGGTGAAGCTCCACTGGATGAAGAAGACCGCCGCGGGCACGTTCGCGCCGGACAAGCCGGTGACGACGACGATGGTGCATCGCGTGCTGACGATGGCGCTCGGCCTAGGCCCCGCGATCAAGTCGCTCAACCATCTGCACACGGCGGATGGGGTCGACGTTCGCGCTCCCGGCGAACTTCGGCGCGTTGATCCTGGGGATGCGACTCGGGCTCCGGTACAACAGCTCCAACGAGGCGAACGACGTCGCTCCGACCACACCGCTCTCGCGGGCGCAGGTCGCGTACTCGCTCTACCGCGCGGTGACGCAGCCTTCGTGGAACGTCCCGTCACTGATCGAGCAGTACCAGGACATCGAGCTCCCGACGCTCACCCCGGATCAGCAGCAGATCGTCCAGTGGGGCGTCAAGTACGTGGGCTTCCCGTACGTGTGGGGCGGCGAATGGGGGTTCACGACGTCGTCGTACGGGCAAACGGTCCCCGGCTTCGACTGCTCGGGCTTCACGTGGTGGCTCCTCCGCGCGAGCGACGACGCGTACTGGCGCGTCTCCCCCCCGCGTCCGTACGTCGGATGGGATCTGCCGCAGCGCACATCGGCGGACATGGCGACGATCGGCAAGCTGCCGTACGACAAGCTACGACCCGGCGACCTGATGTTCTACGACGGTGACGGTGACGGACGCGTCGACCACGTCGACACGTTCATCGGCAACGGCTGGGCGCTGGACTCCTCGAGCACACCGGGCGGCGTGACCATCATGTGGGTCGGCGACGGGTGGTACCGCGACCACTTCGTCCACGGCCGTCGGGTGCTGCCCGACCAGACCGTCTAGCCGCCAACCGCGTCGACATCGAGCGCCGCCTGGAGCAGCGCTCGTTCCTGGTCCGTCAGCGGGCGCGACCGGTCCGCGTCTGGATCGCGCGGAACGACGACCGCTTCCGCCTCAGCCGCGATCGTGCCGTCCGACTTCACGATCTCCTCGCGTGTTCGCACGCTGGACCGGCCGATCGACGCCAGGCGGCAACGGACCACGACCTCCCCGTCGGCCTGCGTGAGCTGGTTCCGGTAATCGATGCCGATGTGCGCTAGGACGAAGTCCCAGCTCCCATCGGCCGACCCGAGCAGCTCCTGCGCCCACGCGTCGCGACACTCCTCGAGGTACGTCAGGTAGACACCGTTGTTCACGTGGCCGTACGCGTCCATGTCGCGCCAGCGGATCCGGATGCGCGTCTCGTGCATGCGCTACGACGGCTCGGGGTTCATGCTGCCCGACCGGAAGCCTTCGAGATCGAGCGTCACGTATCGGTAGCCCAGCGAGCGGAGGCCCTCGACGGCCTGCTCCCTGATGCCCGGCTCCGCCAGGCGAGCGACATCGGCCACGTCCACCTCGATGCGGGCGACGTCCTCATGCACACGCACGCGGCACTGTCGGAACCCCAGATCCTTCAGCAGGCGCTCGGCACGTCCGATCTTCGACAGCTCTTCCACCTTGATCGTCACCCCGAACGGGATCCTCGAGGCGAGGCATGCGGACGCGGGCTTGTCCCAGGTGGGGATGGCCAGCTCGCGTGACGCCTCGCGCACATCCGATTTGGACATCGCCACCTCGACGAGCGGGTGACGCACACCGTGCTCGGCGGCGGCCGCAAGTCCGGGCCGGAAGTCGCCGAGGTCGTCCATGTTCGCGCCCGACACCACGACCGGGAAGTCGTGCTCCTCCGCGACCCGCGCGAGCACGTCGTAGAGCTCCGACTTGCAGTGGTAGCAGCGGTCGGTGCCGTTCGCGAGGTACGCAGGCCGTTCGGCCTCGTGCGTGCGCACGGTTCGATGGACGATGCCCAGCTCGTCGGCGACGCGCCGAGCCTGGTCGGCCTCGCCCGGCGGGAGCGACGGAGAGACGGCGGTGATCGCGAGCGCGCGATCGCCCAGCGCTCGAGCCGCGACCGCGGCCACGAGGGTGGAGTCGATGCCGCCGGAATACGCCACGACCACGCCTCCCGTCGAGGCCAAGACCTCGTGCAGTCGGTCGAGCTTGCGTGTCACCTCCGTGGTCGCCATGGCGGCGATTGTCCCACGGCCTCGCGGCCGGACCCGCGACGGGCTGACGACCCGGCCCTGGACGTCAGAACGGCCCGGATGGGGGATCCGGGCCGTTCCTTCGGAGAGAGGGGCTCCACAGATTGGTTCGTTCGACCTCCCGCGAGGGTTCATCGCGAGATGTGGCGAAGATGTGACCGTCGGTTCGCAGAAGGCCGCGTCCGCCTCGCCGGGACGCCGAACGACGAAGGGGCCCCGGAGGGCCCCTTCGGAAGAGCTGGAGAACGTGGACTTAGAAGTCCATGTCTCCGCCGCCGCCCGGCATGGCCGGAGCCGGCGTCTTCTCGGGCTTGTCGGCCACGACGGCCTCGGTCGTCAGGAACAACGCGCCGATGCTCGCCGCGTTCTGCAGCGCCGAACGGGTCACCTTGGTCGGGTCGATCACGCCGAACTTCAGCATGTCGCCGTACTCACCGGTGGCCGCGTTCAACCCGTAGCCCGGGTCGAGTGCACGGACCTTCTCGACGATGACGCCGCCCTCGAGACCGGCGTTCGCCGCGATCTGCTTGATCGGCTCTTCGAGCGCACGCCGGACGATGGCCGCCCCGGTGAGCTCGTCGCCCTCGAGGTCGACCTTGTCGAGCGCCGACTGCGCGTTCAGCAGGGCCACGCCCCCGCCGGGAACGATGCCCTCCTCCACGGCCGCCTTGGTCGACTGCACCGCGTCTTCGATGCGGTGCTTCTTCTCCTTCAGCTCGACCTCGGTGGCCGCGCCGACCTTGATCACCGCGACGCCGCCGGAAAGCTTGGCCAGCCGCTCCTGCAGCTTCTCGCGGTCGTAGTCGGAGTCGGTCTTCTCGATCTCGCTCTTGATCTGGTTGATGCGGCCCTGGATGTCGGCGTCCTTGCCGCCACCCTGCACGACGGTCGTCTCGTCCTTCGTGACGACCACCTTGCGCGCGCTGCCCAGCAGGTCGAGCGTCGCGTTCTCGAGCTTGAGGCCGACCTCCTCGGAGATGACCTGCCCGCCGCTCAGGATCGCGATGTCCTGCAGCATCGCCTTACGGCGATCGCCGAACCCGGGAGCCTTGACCGCCACGGAACGGAACGTTCCGCGGATCTTGTTCACGACGAGCGTCGCGAGGGCCTCGCCCTCGATGTCCTCGGCGATGATCGCGAGCGGCTTGCCCGACTGCATGATCTTCTCGAGCAGCGGCAGGAGCTCCTGCACGCTCGAGATCTTCTTGTTCACGATCAGGATGTACGGGTCATCGAGGACCGCTTCCATCCGCTCGGGGTCGGTCACGAAGTACGGCGAGATGTGGCCCTTGTCGAACCGCATGCCCTCGACGAACTCGAGCTCCATGCCGAACGTGTTGGACTCCTCGACCGTGATCACGCCGTCCTTGCCGACCTTGTCGACGGCCTCGGCGATGACCTTGCCGATCTCGGGGTCGGCGGCGGAGATGGCGCCGACGTCCGCGATCTGCGCCTTGGAGTCGACCTCCTTGGACTGGTTGCGGATCGCCTCAACGGCGAGCTCGACGGCACGCTCGATGCCGCGCTTCAACGACATCGGGTTGGCGCCGGCCGCCACGTTGCGCAGGCCCTCCTTCACGATCGCCTGGGCGAGCACGGTGGCCGTCGTGGTTCCGTCACCGGCGACGTCGTCCGTCTTCTTGGCGACCTCCTTCACGAGCTCGGCGCCGACCTTCTCCAACGGGTCGTCGAGCTCGATCTCCTTGGCGATCGAGACGCCGTCGTTGGTGATGGTGGGGGCGCCCCACTTCTTCTCGAGGACCACGTTGCGACCCTTGGGGCCGAGCGTGATCTTGACGGCGTTGGCGAGCTGGTCCATGCCCCGCTCCAGTGCCCGCCGTGCCTCCTCGTCGAACGAGATGATCTTCGCGGCCATCCCTTCCTCCTCCTCCGGCTTCTTCGGTCCGGGTTCTCAGCCTGCGTTGTCGACTGCTAGCACTCGGCGACTCCGAGTGCTAACGATTCTAGGTCGAGGGCGTCGCGGCTGACAACGCGAACCGCTCCCGTGCCATCATCGATCCATGGTTGACACCCCCGCCTGGGAGCGGCGATTCACGGCGACCCAGATGAGCTTCCCGGCCTGGATCGACAGCGCCCCAGACCTTCTCGCGTTCGCATCGAACGAGGACGGCTCCTGGCAGGTCTGGACCACGGACCTGGGCACCGGCACTCGACGGCCGGGTCTCGAACGAGCCGGTCGGGGTGGAAGAAGCATTGGTCGCCCCGGATGGACGGGTCGTGTGGTGGCAGGACGACGTCGGGGACGAGACCGGGCGATGGATGGCCGCCGCGTTCGACGGGTCTGAGGCTCGGCCCTTGGTCGAAGGTCTCCCGACGGGCTGGCGACAGGGGATCTCGTTCGCGGGAACGGGCGAGATCGCGCTCGGGCTCAGCACGGAGGAGGACTACCGTGCGTACTTCATCCCCGCCGCCGGCTCTCCGAGGCTCATCCGGGCGGATCCCGCGCCGATCGGGGTCGGTCGACTCGAGCCGGCGGGCGCGGGAGGGCTTTCGGCCGACGGCCGCTTGATCTGCCTCCGACACGCAGAGCACGGCGACATCGTGCATGAGGCGTTGCGCGTGGTCGATCCCCAGGGCGAGACCGTCGGCGAGCAGGTCGACGAGGGGTCGAACCTCGACCCCGTCGCGTGGAGCCCGGACCCCGGCGACCATCGGTTGCTCTTCACCTCCGCGCGAGGCCAGTTCGAACGACCCGCGCTCTGGGACCTCGCGAACGGAGAGCGGCATGATCTGGAGATCGATCTCCCAGGAGCCGTGATCCCCGTGGGGTGGTGGCCCGGCGGCTCATCGATCCTCGCTCGTCACGAGTTCGAAGGCACGGATCAGCTCGTGAGGATCGATCCTGGGTCGCGAACGGCAACGCTGGTACGGGAGGCCACGGGCGAGATCCTCGGGGCAGCGGTCCGGCCGGACGGTGCGGTGTGGTTCCTGAACAGCGACGTCACGCGGGTGCCGTCGGTCGTTGCGGACGACGGACGGACCGTGATCGCCCCGCCCGGCGACCCGGTGCCCCCCGGAAGACCGCGATTCCCGCTCTGGTTCGCCGCACCGAACGGTCAGCGGGTCCAGGCGTTCGTCGCGACGCCTGAGGGCCACGGCCCGTGGCCCACCGTCATGAGCGTGCACGGTGGACCGGAGTGGCACGAGCGAGGCGGGTTCGATCCCGAGACCGACGCGCTCGTCGACGCGGGCTACGCGGTCGCGATCCCGAACTACCGGGGATCGACCGGCTACGGCGTGGCGTTCCAGCGCGCCCTGCTGGGCAACCCGTGGTTCCCGGAGTCGGAGGATGTGATCGCGTGTCTCGACGCGCTGATCGCGGACGGGATCACCGATCCGGATCGCGTCGCCTTCGCGGGGTGGTCGTGGGGTGGCTGCCTCGCGTGTCTCAACGCCGGGCTGCATCCCGAGCGATGGAAGGCGGTGTTCGCCGGGATCCCGTCGGGCGACATGGTGGCCGCGCACTACGCCTGCATGCCGGAGCTCAGGGCATACGACCTCGCCCTGTACGGCGGGAGTCCGGAGGAGCTGCCGGAGATGTGGGCAGAGCGCAACCCGATGTCATACGTCGATCGCGTGCAAGCGCCCGCGCTCGTGATCGCCGGCGAGAACGATCCGCGGTGCCCCCCGGAGGGGATCGTCCCGTGGGTGGAGGCTCTCCGCGCTCGAGGGATCACCGTCGAGGCGCACTTCTACCCCGAAGGGCATCACGCGAACACGAACGCGCAACAGGTGCGGCACATGCAGTTGATCCTGGACTTCTTCGCGCGCTACGTCTGAGCGATCGCTACTCGTCTCCCGCGCCAGACACCACCATGTCGTTGATCTGCTCGACGATCTCTGCGTTCGCGAGCGTGGTGACGTCGCCGAGCGGGCGACCGGTCGCGACGTCGCGGAGCAGTCGTCGCATGATCTTGCCCGATCGCGTCTTCGGCAGGTCGGTCGTGAAGATGATCCCGTGCGGACGCGCGATCTTCCCGATCATCTGCGCCACGTGGTCGCGGAGCTCCTCGGCCATCGCGTCGTCCCCGACGTACTCCGACTTCAGCGTCACGAACGCCACGATGGCCTCACCCACGAGGTCATCCGGCCGGGACACCACGGCGGCCTCGGCGACCTTCGGATCGTCGACGAGCGCGCTTTCGATCTCATACGTCGAGAGTCGGTGCCCCGCAACGTTCATCACGTCGTCGATCCTGCCGAGCAGCCAGTAGTAGCCCTCGTCATCCCGCTTGACGCCGTCGCCCGCCACGTAGATCTCCGGCCCGTACTTGCTGAAGTACGTGCTCACGTAACGGTCGGGGTCGCCCCAGATCGTGCGCGCGATCGCCGGCCAGGGGTGCTTGAGCACCAGGTACCCGCCGCCGCCAAGCGGCACGGAGTTCCCGGCGTCGTCCAAGACATCGGCCTCGATCCCGGGGAACGGTTGTGTGGCGGACCCCGGCTTCAGCGTGGTGACGCCGGGCAAAGGGGAGATCAGGATCGCTCCGGTCTCGGTCTGCCACCACGTGTCGACGACGGGACAACGCTCGCCTCCGATGTACTTCCAGTACCAGACCCACGCTTCGGGGTTGATCGGCTCCCCCACCGAGCCGAGCAGGCGCAACGACGAGAGGTCGTGGCTCTCCGGGAACTTCGTCCCCCAGCGCATGAACGCCCGGATCGCCGTCGGCGCCGTGTACAGGATCGTGGCCCGATATTTCTCGGCGATCGCCCAGAGCCGGTCCTTGTCGGGCCAGTCCGGCGCGCCCTCGTAGATGATGCCCGTGGTGTGGTTCGCGAGCGGGCCGTACACGATGTACGAGTGACCCGTCACCCATCCGATGTCCGCCGCGCACCAATACACATCGTCCTCGTGGATGTCGAAGATCATGCGGTGCGTCGCCGCGACCTGGGTCATGTACCCGCCGGTGGTGTGCGCGATGCCCTTCGGCTTCCCCGTGGTGCCGCTCGTGTAGAGCAGGTACAGGAAGTCCTCGGCATCCATCTCTTCCGGCGGGCACTCGGCCGGTTGATCCGCGATCAACTCGTGGTACCAATGGTCGCGCCCCGGCGTGAACGTGTGCTCGCCGCCGGTCCGACGCACCGTCACGACATGCGTGATCGTCGGGCAATCCACGAGCGCCGCGTCGGCGCTCTCCTTGAGCGGCACGATCTGTCCTCGCCGGTATCCGCCGTCGGCCGTGATCAGGACCGTCGCCTCGGCGTCATTGATCCGGTCCTTCAACGCTTCGGCCGAGAACCCGCCGAACACGACGGAATGTGCCGCGCCGATGCGCGCACACGCGAGCATCGCGACGGGGAGCTCCGGCACCATCCCGAGGTAGATGGCCACGCGGTCCCCTCGCTGCACGCCCAGACCCTTCAGGGCGTTCGCGAACCGACACGTCTCCTCGTACAGGTCCCGGTACGTGATCGTGCGGGTGTCCCCGGGCTCGCCTTCCCAGTGGTACGCGACCTTGTCGCCCCCGCCCGCCTCGACGTGGCGGTCGAGGCAGTTGTACGAGGCGTTCAGGGTCCCGCCCGTGAACCACTTGACCCACGGAGCGTTCCGCTCCATGACCTCGTCCCATCGGCGGAACCACGAGATCCGCTCCGCCTGCTCCGCCCAGAACCCCACGGGATCGGCCGCCGCCCGGTCATAGATCGAGCGATCGGACACGATCGCGCGCTCCACGAACGCCTCCGGTGGCTCGAACACACGCTTCTCGGAGAGCAGGGCCTCGATGTTCCGCTCGGTGTCGCTCACGGTGGTTCGCACCCCTCTAGGTCACGGAAGGGCAGCATCGTACGCAGGAACCGCGTTTCCGTGCGAACCGACCTGGAGCCCGGAAGTACTTGCAACACGGGTCCTGGAGCCTCACCATCGTGTGTGAGGCCGCCGTCTGAGGCGGCCTCGAAGCGTAAAAGGGGAAGGAGGCAGGCGGTGGCGCAATACGAGGGCTACTGCATGAAGTGCCGTGAGAAGCGGACGTTCGAGGGCGAGATCGTCACCCTGAAGAACGGCCGCCCCGCCGCACAGGGCGCCTGCCCGGTGTGCGGCACCAAGCTCACGCGCATCTTGAGCAAGGCCGACGCAGAAGCAGCGAAATAACCCGGTCTGACCTGCGAGATCTGGTCAGCGGGAACGGGACAACAGCGTCTCCGGGGCGATCAACACCGGCCCCGGGCTCATCCGTTGGTGGCGGGCCGATAGGTCCGCCACCGTCGTTTCATCGAACACCTTCTGGGTCGCCCGAGCCACGTCCGCCCAGAACCCCTGGAGCCCACACTGGGAATCCTGGAAGCACGTGTGATCGGAGGGCTCCAGGCAGAACATCGGGAAGATCTGGCCCTCGATGGCGTCCGCGATCTGCCCCACGGTGATCTCTCCCGGATCCCGGGCGATCCGGCACCCACCACCAGCGCCCCGGAAGCTCTCGACGAGACCCGCCTTGGAGAGGGCGCCCAGTTGCTGTTCCAAGAACCGGAGCGGGATCTGCTGACGTTCGGCGATCTCGCGAGCCGGCACCAGCGTTCCCTCGTCACGGCGGTTGGCGAGCTCGATCATCGCTCGCATCGCGTACTCCAACTTCTGCGAGACCTTCAGCACGACGACCGCCTCCTGTATCGAGCGTAGGTTGGGCGCGCACCTCCGTCAACGAGCCGCTCACGCGATGCCGTTCGGCGCAACTCCCCAGTTCCAGGTATGCACGTCATCCCCGTATCGGCCGACAACCACTGTGGGAACAGCTGTATCCGATACGCGACCGTGGAAGGAAGCGGTGACGGAACCGATGACCCGGATCCTTGTCGTCGACGACGAACCGGACGTGCTCCTGCTCTGCAGGGTGAACCTCCAGCACGCCGGCTACGACGTCCTGGAGGCCTCAGATGGCGAACAGGGGCTGGCCCTGGCCATGTCCGAGGCGCCCGACGCCCTCGTCCTGGACCTGATGCTGCCGCTCTTGGACGGCTACGGCGTGCTCGAGCGACTCCAGGCCGATGAACGGACCCGGACGCTCCCCGTCGTGGTGCTCACGGCGAAGGCACAGCGGGAAGATCGCGTTCGCTGCTGGGAACAGGGCGCTTCCGAGTACATGACCAAGCCGTTCTCGCCCGTCGCATTGTCCGCCACGTTGACGGAGCTGTTGACGATGTCACCCACGCAACGCGAAGACCGCCGCAACGACGTACTGAGGAAGCTGCGCGACGAGTCGCCGTCGTGGCGCTAGCCGCCGCCGGTGTCGCCGGCGGGAGTTCCCACGTAATCGACGCCCACGATGATGATCGCCTGCGCGTCGTCGGCGATGTTCAACGCCAGCTCCTGATCGAGGAGCGACACCTTCGCGCCCTCGAAGTACGTGTCGGCGATGTACCTGGCGTTCGATCGGTTCTGCGCGGCGTCCGCTCCGCCGCGGAAGTACACGATGGTCTTCGGCACGGGCTTCGGGTCCGCGTCGGCCGGATCCTGCGCCGCGACGTAGCCATCGGCCTCGAGGATCTGCTGCACCTCGGCGGCGAGCCCCGTCTCGTTGGTGCCGTTGAAGACCGCGATCAGGACCCCTTCGATCTGCGGGCTCGGCGTTTCCTTGGGTGGCGGCGTGGGCGAATCGGTCGGGCTGGACGCGGACGGACTGGGCGACTCGCTCGCCCCGCCCCCGGTCGGCGGCGTGACGACGGTCCCGCTCGCGAAGCCGTTCGCCAGCACGGCGATGCCGCCCGCCACGAGCGCCAAGATGATCACGATGCGTGCGGTCCCCAGATTCACGCGGCCCATCCTACCCTAGGCGTTGGGCCCACCTGCGGCGCCGTCAACCAGGGCGTCGGGTTACAGCGGGATCCCGAGCCGTCCGGCGGTCCGCTTGCGACGCCGAGCGTCTCGGATACGGCGGAGCCGGCGAACCAGCATCGGGTCGTAGGCGATCGCTTCCGGCCGGTCGATGGCACGGTTCAGCAGCTGGTGGTATCGCGCGGCGGAGAAGCCGAAGCGCTCGCGGATCGCGCGCTCCTTGGACATCCGCAGCTTCCAAGCTTCACGCTCGAAATCCAGGAGTTCACGGTCGCGCTGATCGAGCGCCGCGACCTCGCCAGCGTCATTGCGGGGGGTAGAACGGCTCACGGTGCGAGGCTAACAACCGTCGCCGAAGGTTCAAGCACCTGGGGGGAACGAGCCGAAATGCATGGAAGGGCCGACGATCGATCGTGAGAGGATCCGACGTGGTGACGACGGGTGACGAGATAGCTGCGGAGGTGGAGCAGGACGAGCCTCGCGCCGCCACCGATCGCTTCCGTTCCGTGGCGCAGCTCAACATGCTGCACAGTCTCGCCGCCAAGCTCAATTCGCTGGACGATGCGGTCGAGATCAGCTCGGCCATCACCGCCGAGCTGCGCACGATCGTCGCCTACCACAGCTGCAGGGTCTACCTCCTGCAGCCCGACGGCCACACGCTCTATCCGGTCGCGTTCCGCGGCGAGATGTTCTCGGACTACGAGAAGGACACCGTCGAGTCGCTGATCACCGAGATCGGCGAAGGCATCACTGGCACGGTCGCGGAGACCCGCGAGTCGCTCATCACGCCGGACGCGCGCGAGGTGGCGTTCGCCGTCCAGATCCCCGGCACGGACGACGTGCTGGAATCGATGCTCGCCGTGCCGATGGCCGTCGGCGACCAGCTGCTGGGTGTCATCACGCTGTCCATGCTCGGGTACGCGAAGTTCGACGAGGAGGATCAGCGACTCCTCGAGGTCCTGGCATCGCACGCCGCGGTGGCGTTCCAGAACGCGAAGCTGTTCCAAGCCGAGCGCGAGGCGGCCGAGACCTCCACCGCACTCCTGCGGCTGTCGCAAACGCTGACACAGCTCCACTCGATCGACGACATCATGCAGGTGGCGATCGACACCGTTCCTCACCTGGTCGCCGCCTCGGGCCTGGCGGCGTACCTCCGCGACGAGGAGACCGGGGATTTCCGACTCCTGCGGTTCGTCGCGCCGGTCGGCAACACGATCACTCCGGACGAACGGTCCTCGCTGGTCCCGTCGGATGTCGCCACCCGGTTCCTCGAGAGCGAGTCCGAGCCGTTCGTCATCACGCGCGACGTCGTGGCGACCATCCCTGAAGGGTTCAGGCTCTTCAGCGAGATCCGCGACCTCCTGGCAGCTCCGCTGCACTGGGAGCCCGACGGCTTCGGCGCGATCGTGCTGGGCGGGAAGGACGACGGCACTCCGTTCACCGAGCAGGACCTGCGGCTCGCCCGCGGGATCGCCGACATCACGTCGCTCGCACTGGGGAACGCACGGCGTCTCTCGGAGCTGGAGCGGTTCCACGAGCTGGTGGCCAGCCTGGACGCGGTCTTCTGGGAGGCCGACGCCGCGTCGCTCCGGCTTTCGTTCATCGGCGGACGGGCCGAGCAACTCCTGGGCGCGAACGAACAGGAATGGATCGCGGAGGGTCGCCGCTGGGGCGACCATACGATCGCCGAGGACCGCGACGGCGCGATCGCCGGCGCGCGGCTGGCCGCGGACGCGGGCGAGGACCAGAACCTGGAGTACCGGGTGACCGCGCCCGACGGACGCACGATCTGGATCCGCGACATGGTGCACGTGGTGCGCGCCTCTCAAGGGCCGCGACAGCTCCGCGGGCTGATGATCGACATCACGGAGCGCAAGCGCGCGGAGCAGGCGCTGCGACGGAGCGAACGGAAGTACTCGGAGGCCTTCCGACGGGAGCGCGAGGCCGCGCAACGGCTCCGTGCGCTCGACGAGATGAAGAACACGTTCCTGGAGGCCGTCTCGCACGACCTTCGGACGCCCCTGACCTCGATCCTCGGGTCCGCGCTCACGTTGGAGCAGACGAAGCTCGAGCTACCGCGGGAAGACGCGCTGGATCTGGTGGGCAGGATCGCGGCGAACGCCCGCAAGCTCGAGCGGCTGCTGTCGGACCTGCTGGATCTCGACCGGCTGCAGCGGGGCATCATCAGCCCGCAGCGCCGCCCGACCGATCTCGCGGAGCTCGTCCACCGAAGCGTGGACGGCACCGAGAACCCGGGCAACCGCGACATCGAGGTGGAGGTGGAATCCATCACCGTGTCCGTCGACGCCGCGAAGGTGGAGCGGATCCTGGAGAACCTGGTGTCGAACGCGATCCGGCACACCCCGGACGGCACGAGGATCTGGATCCGGGGCTTCGGGCAGGACGGCGGCGTGATGCTGATCGTCGAAGACGAGGGCAACGGGATCCCCGCCGACCTGCACGAGGCGGTCTTCGAGCCGTTCCGCCAGGCGCCGGGGTCCTCATCGGGGCACTCCCCGGGCGTCGGCGTCGGATTGTCGCTGGTGCGACGCTTCGCCGAGCTGCATGGAGGCCGCGCCTGGCTCGAGGATCGCGAGGGTGGCGGCTCGTCGTTCCACGTGTTCCTGCCGGGCGGCTAGCCCTTCGTCGCCGGCTGACGGTAGGTTGGTGCGCGTGGAGTTCGCCTTCGCGCCCGACGACCTGGGGTTCATCGCCGATCCCTATCCCGTGTACGCCGAGATGCGGGCCGGCACGCCGATCTGGTACCACGAGCCCACGGACCACTGGCTCGTCTCCCGGTTCACCGACGTGAACGCGCTGCTGCGCGACCGCCGGTTCGGACGGACGTATCACCACGTCGCGACGCACGCGGAGATGGGGCGCCCCGAGGAGCCGGACTGGCACGGGCCGTTCTGGCACCTGATCCGCAGCGGCATCCTCGACATGGAGCCGCCTGACCACACACGGGTGCGGGCGCTCGTCTCGAAGGCGTTCACGCCCAGGATGGTCGAGGGCATGCGCGAGCCCATCCAACGCATGATGGACGGGTTGATCGACGGGATCGACGGTGCCGGGGAGTTCGACCTGATCGCGACGCTGGCCGAGCCGCTGCCCGTCGCGGTCATCGCCGAGCTGCTCGGGGTGCCGGACGACGACCGGCACCTGCTCCGCCCGTGGTCCGCCGACATCTGTGGGATGTACGAGCTCCGTCCGTCGGAGGAGACCGCGCGGACGGCCGTTCGCGCCAGCGTGGAGTTCTCCGAGTACCTGCGGACGCTCTCGCGTCTGAGGCGTGCCGAGCCGCAGGACGATCTGATCAGCGCCCTGGCGCAGGTCGTGGACGACGGTGAGCGCCTGACGGAGGACGAGCTGATCGGGACGTGCGTCCTGCTGCTGAACGCCGGCCACGAGGCCACGGTGAACGTGACGGGCAACGGCTGGTGGTCGTTGTTCCGCAACCCGGACCAGCTCGCGCGCCTGCTCGGCGACGCGGGGTTGGTGCCGCGGGCGGTCGAGGAGCTGATGCGCTGGGACACCCCGCTGCAGATGTTCGAGCGATGGGTCCTGGAGGACTCGGAGGTCTGCGGCGTGCGGGTCCCGAAGGGCGCCGAGCTGGGATTGTTGTTCGGCTCGGCGAACCGTGACCCGGACGTGTTCGGCCATCCCGACGATCTCGACGTGGGACGCGAGCCGAACCCGCACGTCTCGTTCGGTGCCGGCGTTCACTTCTGCTTAGGCGCGCCGCTCGCGCGCTTGGAGCTCCAGACGTCGTTCGCGACGGTCCTGCGCCGGCTGCCCACGTTGCAGCTCGTCGAGGAGCCGGCCTGGAAGCCGAACTACATCATCAGGGGATTGCGCGAACTCCGCGTCGCGGCGTGACGCGTTCGCGGGGTTCGTGACGGTCGTGGTCACCGAACGCGACGGCGACCTTGAAGGAGCCGAGTGCTAACGTCGCATCTATGGACGAGGCGGTGCCCGCCCGGATGCAAGAAGGGGTGGCCCGGATCTACCGGACCGACCGGATCGAGGTCACGTGGGCTCCCCGACGCTGCACCCACGCGGCCGAATGCTTCCGCAACGCTCCCGAGGTCTTCGATCCGGATGCTCGCCCGTGGGTCAGGCCCGAGGCCGCGGATCCGGAGGTCGTCGAAGCGACGGTGCTGCGCTGCCCGAGCGGTGCCCTGGGGTTCCGCCGCCTCGACGACCGAGCACGCTGAGGTGGCGCGCCGCCCCTCTCTGACCTGCACATCGATGGAGCCGGCGGTCGGATTCGAACCGACGACCTAGCGATTACAAGTCGCTTGCGCTTCCGGACTGCGCCACGCCGGCCGATCGGAGCGAGTCTACCCCTGACGTGTGCCCTGGAACGCCGCACGCTGCGAGAACAAGACGTAGATGACGAACGCGTAGAGGCCGAGCGTGAGCACGCCCGGCGCGCTCCCGCTGAGGACGCTCGCGATCCCGCCGAACGCACCGAACGCCGCGACGACGATGGCGAACACCCGCCCGCCCTCCGACAGCCGGAGCACCAGGATCCCGGCGATGATCTCGAGCGCGCCGACCACGAGGCTGAAGAGACCGATGCCTTTGGCCACGGAGGCGAGGTCCATGTTCCCGATCGACCCGATCCTGGAGAGGTCGGAAGGGCTCAGCACCATCAGCACCACGCCCGCGAGTCCCTGGAGCGCTCCGAGGACGATCAGGATCACGGCGGTGGCGGTCACCAGCTGCGGACGGGCCCGTGCCGATGGAGGGATCGGAGCGTCGGCGTGCCACGTCGACATGTCCGGCCGCGGCGGGGGAGGTGGGGGAAGCGGCTGCATCACTCGAGGATAGCCACCCTCAGGTCCGCCTCGAAGGCAGCACGTAGCCGTACAGCGCGGCAGCGAGCGAGGCGGACGCGTTGAGCGAGCCGACGCGCCCCCGCATCGGCAGCGACACCAGGACGTCGCACCGCTCTCGTACCAGCCGCGACATGCCCTCGCCTTCGCTCCCGACGACGAGGGCCACCCTGCCTTCCGGGCAGGGATCGTCGAAGATCGTCGTGGACGCGTCGCCGTCGAGACCGACGACCGTGAATCCCACGCCCTGCAAGCGGTCGAGCGCGCGCGGGATGTTGGCGACGCGCGCGTGCGGGAGGTGCAGGAGCGCACCGGCGGACGCGCGGATCGCCGCGGGCGTCACATCGGCGGCGCGTCTGATCCGCGTGACGAGCATGGAACCGCCCGCCGCCTCGGCCGAACGCGCTGCAGCGCCGAAGTTCTGAGGATCCGTGATCCCGTCCAGGACGACGACGAGCGCGTCGTCGTCGAACGGGTACGACCCGAGCTCGCGCTCCCCCAGCTCGGCCGGGCGTTCGGGGTCGTCGCGCAGTCGCGCGACGACCCCTTGGTGGTCGGGGGCCAGACGGTCGAGCTCCCTGCGGTCCGTCTCGGTGATGTCGACGCCGGCGGCGGCGGCGGCATCCACGACCGCGCGCAAGCCCTGGGTCTCGCGCACGCCGGACGCGACCAGCAGATCGGTGACGCGGCCCGCGCGGAGCGCCTCGACGACCGCGCGCCGGCCTCCGACGGTCGTTCGATCGCTCATCGGAGGGTCGCGAGCGCGAAGCAGCCGACGCCGTCGCCGGAGAGCCCCAAGCCTTCGGGGCGGGTCGCCTTGACCGACACGCGTTCCAGAGGTACGTCCAACGCGCCCGCGAGCGCGAGGCGCATCTCCTCGCGTCGCGGTTCGATCGCCGGGCGATCGCACAGCACGGTCACATCACACGATGCCGGCACGAGCCCCGTGTCCTCTCGCACCAGCGCGACGACGTCGTGCAGGAGCCGCACACCGGTGATCCCTTCCACGGCCGGGTCGGTGTCGGGGAAGTGCTGTCCGATGTCGCCGAGCGCCGCCGCCCCGAGGAGCGCGTCACCGATCGCGTGACAGACCGCGTCACCGTCGGAATGCCCCGCGAGCCCCGCCTCTCCCTCGAAGCGCACGCCGCCCAGCCAGAGCTCACGCGACGGATCGCTCGGATGCACATCGAAGCCGAGACCGACGCGAACGTCAGTCACGTGGCACGCCCGACAGCTCGTCGGCCCGCGCCAGATCCGACGCGGTGGTGATCTTGACGTTCCCGGGTTCGCCGTCAACGGTGCGCACGGAGGCGCCCGCCCATTCCATCAGGCCCGAGTCGTCGGTGAAGTCCAGATCCGACGCTTCCGCCTTCACGATCGCGTCGCGGAGCAGGTGGAGACGACACGCTTGCGGCGTCTGTGCCAGCGCCAGGCCGTCGCGTGGCTGGGTCCCGACGATCGTCCCGTCCCGCACACGCTTCACCGTGTCGACGAGCGGCAGGACCGGCACCGCAGCGTCCGCGCCCGACTCCACGGCGTGGACGACCGCCTCGAACAGCGCCGGCGACGCGAACGGCCGGGCCGCATCGTGCACGACGACGACCTCAACGTGTCCCCCGACCGCGTCCAGGCCTGCGGCGACCGATCGCTGGCGCGTCGAACCTCCCGTCACGACGATCACGGCATCCGAGCCGGCGAACATCTCTCGGACCGCGTCCTCGGATCCCGGAGGAGACACGACCACCACGGCGTCGATCGCCGGCGACGACAGCGCACGATCGACCGCCACGGCCACCACCGGCCGCCCGCCGATCGTTCGGAGCGCCTTGGGCACGTCCCCGCCGAGGCGGACTCCGGATCCTGCGGCGACCACCACGGCCACGACGCGCGCTCGTTCCATACGCGGGAAGCATGGCAGACGTCGTCGAACGAGGAGATCGCGGGGGTGAGCGGAAGGGTCAGGCGTCGACTTCGGCGAGCGCCGCGAACACCATGCGGCCGGTCGTGGTCTGGATGACGTTCGTCACCCGGACGTCGACCTGCGTGCCGATCTGTTCCGTGGCCTTCTCGACGACGACCATGGTGCCGTCGTCCAGGTACCCGACACCCTGCCCGTGCTCGCGGCCTTCCTTCACCAGGCGGACCGAGATCTCGTCGCCGGCCGCGTACGGGACCCGGAACTTCGAGGCGAGGGCGTTGATCTGCGCGACGGGAACCCGGAGCGCTTCGGCGACCTTCGCCAGGTTGGCGTCGACCGTGATGAGCGTGCCTCCACGCTCGCGTGCGAGGCGCACGAGCGCGGCGTCGACGTCCATCACCCCCACCTCCTCCACGAGCTGGAGCTGGATCGTGGGGGATTTCTGGAGCTCCACGAGCACGTCGAGTCCGCGGCGGCCGCGCGTGCGGCGACGGGGATCGGAGGAGTCCGAGATCGACTGCAGTTCGCGTAGGACACCGTCGTGCAGCAGCATGGTGCCGGCGACGAATCCCGTCGCGACCAGGTCGGCCACACGTCCGTCGATCAGCGCGCTGGTATCGATCACGTGCAGGTCGCCCCGGCTGGCCACGGCGGCGCGGGGCTTCATCCCGACCAGGCCGAAGATGTCCTCGTACTTGGCGGCACCCACGCGGAACCCGAGGGACCCCAGGACCATGTACACGAACACGAGGGACGGCCACGCGGCCGAGGCCGGCAGGAACAGGAGCGGGATCATGAGGAGCGCGCCGATGATGAGCCCGACGACCATCCCCACCACGGCGCCGGCGAGCTGCGGGGCCGGGGTGCGTCGGAGCTCATGCTCCAGACCGGTCACCGCGCGGAGCGTGAGCCGTCCGAGGACGCCGCCGATCACGTAGCCGATACCGGCCCCAAGGAAGACGTACAGCAGCGTTCGCGGGCCGCTGGGCTCCGAGACCGCCGAACCGAGCTCGAAGCCCCCGGTCGCGAACAGGGCGATGAAGATCAAGCGGACGCCCTCGACCAGGCGCCCCTTCAACGCGCTCTTGCGACCCTCCGACGTGGGCTCGCCCATCCCCTCGGTTCCTTCCCATCGCCTACAGGGGCAGATCCGCTCTACCCCTCCATGGAAGCATCGGTTAGGAGGGGCCGGGACCTGAACGGTTGGGAGGAAAAGCCGTGGGGAGAGCGGGAACTAGGCCTGAGCGGCCATCTTGACGCCGTGGGCGCCGTCGAGGACCTCGTCGATCATGATCTCGGCCTCGTCCTCGGTCTTCGCGGTGGCGTATGAGAGCTCCGAGATGAGGATCTGGCGGGCCTTGAGGATCATGCGCTTCTCGCCGGCCGACAGGCCCTTCTCGCGCTCACGGATGGCGAGGTTCCGAAGGACCTCCGCCACCTGGTACGGATCGCCCGAGTGGAGCTTCTCCATGTTGTTCTTGAAGCGACGGCTCCAGTTGGCGGCCATGGAGGACTCGTCCTCCGTGAGCACCTTCAGGACCTTCTTGACCTCGTTCTTGCTGACCACCTGGCGCAGACCGACCTGCTCGGTCGAGTCCACGGGGATCAGGAGCGTGAGGTCGCCGTACGCCACCCGCAGGACCAGGTAGGTCCGCTTCTCACCCAGGAATTCCTTCTCGCGGAGCTCCTGGATCACTGCTGCGCCATGCTCTGGGTGGACAACGGTGTCGCCTTTTTGGAACAACAGAACCCCCTTGAACACGGAGATGCGCGGGTGGGCTAGTCACAAGATAGCACGCCTCGGCCATCGAGCGCAACCCAAACATGCAGGTCAGAAGGCCTTTGGATGGGGATCCGAGGGGTCCGATGGACCTACGCCTTCGGCACACGATGGCTGCCGGACATCGGCTGCAACGCCCAACCAAGTGCCTCGCGGACGTGTCGAACCGGGAGCGAACGGATCCCGTCGACATCGGCAGACGCGCCCGGTGCGGCGTAGATCACCGAGCACCCCGCCGCTCGCGCGGCGGAGACCCGTTGGGCCATGGACGGCGCCGATCTGACCGCCCCCGTGAGCGCGACCTCCCCCACGAACGCCGACCCCGCGGGGGGTGCGATGCCGGTGGCCGCGGAGGCGAGCGCCGCCGCGACGGCCAGGTCGCACGCCGGATCGTCGAGGCGGACCCCGCCCGACGACGCCCCGAACAGCTCGGATCGACCGAGCGGGATACCGGCCCCTCGGTCGAGGACGGCCGCGACCAGTTGGAACCGACGAGGATCGAGTCCGGTCGCTTGGCGTCTGGCCGGTCCATCCGTGGCTCCGACGAGCGCCTGCACCTCCACGGCGAGTGCCCGCCGGCCCGCCTGGGGCAACGCGATAGCCGCTCCCGGCGTGGGTGCGTGCGATACGAGCAGCTCGGTGGGATCGATCTCATGGAGCCCTCGTGTCCCCATCTCGAACCACGCCGTCTCGCCCTCAGCGCCGAATCGGTTCTTCCCCGCCGAGAGGACCCGCAGGCCCGAGCGAGGATCGCCGTCGAACGTCATGACGACGTCGACCGCGTGCTCCAGCGTCCGTGGACCCGCCAGATCGCCGTCCTTCGTGACGTGGCCGGTGAGGAGCATCGCGATGCCTTCTTCCTTGGCCAGGCCGACGAGGGCGTCGGTGCACATGCGGACCTGGGACGGGCCACCGGGCATCTGGGTCCCGGATGTGTCGCGGAGCGTCTGGATCGAGTCGACCGCGAGCAGGAACGGCCGCGCGTCGCGCGCGGTCTCGAGCACGTTCGCGAGGTCGCGACCGGGCGCGAACGAGACGGCGTCGCCGGACACGCCGAGCCGTCGGGCACGCGCCGCCACCTGCGCGTGCGACTCCTCACCCGACACCAACACGCACGCCTCTCCGGCTGCGGACAGGTGCGCCAGCACGTGCAGCAGGAGCGTGGACTTGCCGATCCCCGGCTCCCCCGCCAACAGCGCCACGGACGCCGGCACGATCCCGCCGCCCAGCACGCGATCGATCCCGGCGATGCCGGTCGACACACGACGCTCGTCGTCGGGTGCGGAGCCCAGCGTGCTGAGAGCCACGGCCCTCCCGGCACTCGAAGACGCTCCTCCGGCGGCCCGCACCTCGTCGATGGTGCCCCACTGGCCGCAGCCGGGACAACGGCCCACCCATTGCGACACCTGCTGGCGACACGCCGAGCACGCGAGGATCGATCGGACCTTTGGCACGTGTGGAACGTATCCATCGGGTCTGACATCGCTTGCCACCGCACGGTCCCGCGCTTATCCTCGCTGCGCGGGTGCATGCTGCACACCGGCACACGAAGGCTCGGAAGGAGGGATGAGGTATGGCTGCGATCTCGGTGCTCGACATCGCGCTGACGCCGCGTCCCTCCGTTTCCGCGTAGCCCCGGCCAGACCCGCACCTCGGCTCCCGCTCCGCGACTCTTCAAGGACGTGGCGTTGTATCCGTTCGCCACATCGTTGAGGAGGCATACGTTGCAGGACAACGCGTTCGAGCACTTCCTAGATGAAGGGCTCATCACCAAGGTCATCCGACCGATCAAGAGCGGCAAGGAGGCTTCCGTCCATCTGTGCCGCGCGAACCCGAGCACGACCGGCGAGACGCTGGCCGCGCTGAAGGTGTTCCACCCTCCGGATCGCCGCGCGTTCCGGGATGAAGGGCTGTACCGAGACGGCGAGTTCATCAAGGAACGACGGATCCGGGTCGCCGTCGAGAAGAGGACGACGTTCGGGAAGGAGGTCGCGGCGGCGATCTGGGTCGATCGCGAATGGGAGATGCTCGGAACGTTGTTCGAGGCCGGGGCCGACGTGCCGCGACCGCTCATGCGATCCGACCGCGCGCTCCTGATGACCTACATCGGGGACGAGGACGACGCCGCGCCGCAGCTGCGCAGCTACCGCCCGGATCCCGATGAGGCGGAGGAGCTGTTCCGTCAGGTATTGCGCAACGTCGAGCTGTTCCTGTATCGCAACGTCATCCACGGCGACCTCTCGGCGTACAACATCTTGGTCTGGGAAGGCCAGGCGACGCTCATCGACCTGCCGCAGGCGGTCGACCCGCGGAAGAACCGGCACGCCCGTGGATTGCTCGAGCGCGATCTCTTCCGGGTGTGCGAACACTTCGAGCGTTTCGGGGTGCAGCGATCGGCCGGTCAGCTCACCGCCGACATGTGGACGGCCTGGCAGTTCGCGGATCTGGTGCCGGAAGAGCTCCGGGGTCTCGTCTGACCCCGGAGCCGGGGCGAAGCTCGTGCGTTCTTGACGGATCCGCGGGTTATTCGGTGGAGCCGGCGAGTTCCACGGGCGGGATCTCGGGCGGGATCTCTTCGGGCACGATCGTGCCGCCGTCGAACACGATCTCGCCGTCCTGCGCGTCCACGATGATCGTCTGACCGGCGCGGAACTCCTTCCACAGGAGCTTCTCCGACAGCGGGTCCTCGACCAGGCGCTGGATGGTCCGACGGAGCGGTCGCGCGCCGAGCGACGCGTCGAAGCCCTGCGTGGCCAGCAGCGTCTTGGCGGCGTCGGTCAGCTCGATGTCGATGTCCTTGGCCTTCAGCTGGTCGCGCACGCGCGCCATCATCAGGTCGACGATGTTCTTCACGTCCTCCTGGCTGAGCGAGCGGAACACGATGACCTCGTCGATCCGGTTGAGGAACTCGGGCCGGAAGCTCTTCTTCAGCTCCTCCGTCACGCGGTCGCGCATGCGCTCGTACGTGACCTCCTCGTTGGCGGAGGCGGCGAAGCCGATACCGGGACCCTTCTGCATGTCACGGGTGCCGAGGTTGGAGGTCATGATGATGATGGTGTTCTTGAAGTCCACCTTGTGGCCCTGCGAGTCCGTCAGGTGCCCGTCCTCCAGGATCTGCAGCAGGGTGTTGAACACGTCGGGGTGGGCCTTCTCGATCTCGTCGAACAGGACGACGCTGAACGGCTTGCGGCGGACGGCCTCGGTGAGCTGACCACCCTCCTCGTACCCGACGTAGCCGGGAGGCGAGCCGATCAGGCGGCTGACCGTGTGCTTCTCCATGTACTCGGACATGTCCAGCTGGATCAGCGCGTCCTCGTCGCCGAACAGGAACTCCGCGAGCGCCTTCGACAGCTCGGTCTTCCCGACACCGGATGGTCCGAGGAAGATGAACGAACCGGAGGGACGGCGCGGGTCCTTCAGACCGGAACGCGTGCGGCGGATCGCGCGGGAGACGGCCGAGATGGCCTCGTTCTGCGTGACGATCCGCTTGTGGAGCTCGTCCTCCATCCGGAGCAGCTTCTCGGTCTCCTCTTCGGTGAGCTTGAAGACCGGGATGCCCGTCCAGATCGACAGGACCTCGGCGATCTCCTCCTCGTCGACCTCCGACAGGATGTCCATCTCGCCGGACTTCCACTCCGCCTCGCGGCGGGTGCGCTCCTCCTGCAGCTGACGCTCCTCGTCGCGCAGTGACGCGGCGCGCTCGAAGTCCTGGCCGTCGATCGCGGATTCCTTGCGGAGGCGGACCTCGGCGATCTTCTCGTCGATCTCGCGGACGTCGGGCGGCGCGGTCATGCGACGGATGCGCATGCGGCTGCCGGCCTCGTCGATGAGGTCGATCGCCTTGTCGGGCAGGAACCGGTCGCTGATGTAGCGGTCCGCGAGGTTCGCGGCCGCGACCAGTGCATCGTCGGTGAAGTTCACCCGGTGGTGCGCCTCGTAGCGATCACGCAGGCCCTTCAGGATCTCGATCGTGTGCGGGACCGTGGGCTCGTTGACCGTGATGGGCTGGAACCGCCGCTCGAGCGCCGCGTCCTTCTCGAGGTGCTTGCGGTACTCGTCGCGCGTGGTGGCGCCGATCGTCTGCAGCTCACCGCGCGCGAGCATCGGCTTGAGGATGGAGGCCGCGTCGATCGCACCTTCGGCCGCGCCGGCGCCGACGAGCGTGTGCAGCTCGTCGATGAACAAGATGATGTCGCCGCGGGTCTTGATCTCCTTCAGCACCTTCTTCAGGCGCTCCTCGAAGTCACCGCGGTAGCGCGAGCCGGCGACCAGCGCGCCGAGGTCGAGCGTGTAGATCTGCTTGCCCTTGAGCGTCTCGGGAACCTCGCCCTTGACGATGTCCTGGGAGAGACCCTCGACGACGGCGGTCTTGCCGACGCCGGGCTCGCCGATCAGCACCGGGTTGTTCTTGGTCCGGCGCGACAGGACCTGCATGACCCGCTCGATCTCCTGCTCCCTGCCGATGACGGGGTCGAGCTTGCCCTCGCGGGCCAACTGGGTGAGGTTGCGGCCGAACTGGTCGAGGACCATCGACCCCTGCGGGCCACCTTCTCCGGAGCCGGCGGGCGTCTGCTCGCCCTTGCCGCCCGTGTAACCGGAGAGCAGCTGGATCACGGTCTGACGGACGCGGTTGAGGTCGGCGCCCAGCTTCTGCAACACCTGGGCCGCGACGCCCTCGCCTTCACGGATGAGCCCGAGCAGGATGTGCTCGGTGCCGATGTAGTTGTGTCCGAGCTGCAGCGCCTCGCGGAGGCTGAGCTCCAGGACCTTCTTCGCGCGTGGGGTGAACGGGATGTGCCCGGTGGGAGCTGCCTGACCCTGGCCGATGATCTCCTCGACCTGCTGACGGACCGCTTCGAGGGAGATGTTCAGCGACTCGAGCGCCTTGGCGGCGACGCCCTCGCCCTCGTGGATCAGACCGAGCAGGATGTGCTCGGTGCCGATGTAGTTGTGGTTGAGCATCCTCGCCTCTTCTTGGGCGAGGACCACCACTCGTCTGGCGCGGTCCGTGAAGCGTTCGAACATGTCAGCGTCCTCCGGGCAATGACCCGCATGTTCCACGTCCCCTGGGATCCACGGACCACGTCCTACCCCTGAGGTGCGCCGGGCGCCGCACCCGACGAACGGTCACGGCGCCCGCTGTGGGTGAGTATAGCCGCAACCCCCGATAAGCCTTGAGCACCATCACCGTTTCCTTCCCGCTCTCGCGTGCCTCTCAGTTAGTTCTTCGGATGTTCTCCGTCCGGGGATTAGGGCAACGAGCGGCTGACTCCAGAATCGTCCGTTGGTACTACACGAACTCACCCGTTGGTCCGTTGCGCGATATCGACACGGCGTGGAATCATCGAAGGGCCTTCCCACCGACGGCGCCCCCCGTCGCCTTATCGATCTGTGAGGAGGTCTTGCGTGCGAGTGTTGGTCGTGGATGACCATCCCGCCTTCCGCCAGGCGTTGACGAGTGCCCTGGAGATGGTGGATGAGATCGAAGTTGCGGGCGAAGCCGGTGGTGGACTCTCGGCTTGCCTGGAGGCCGCGCACATCATCCCCGACGTCGTGCTGATGGACCTCTCGATGCCGGATCTGTCCGGATTCGATGCGATGGAACGGATGCACGAGCACCAGCCGAGCCTGCCGGTCGTGATCCTGACCGCGGACGCGGACCCCGAGGTGGAAGCCGAGGCACGGAGGGCCGGCGCGTCCGGGTTCGTGGCGAAGGGCACCAGGCTCGACGACATCGTGATCGTCCTGCACGAGGCGGCCGAACAACCGGTCGGGTAGACCAGGCACGTCGGGTCGAGCGAGCCCTGCTAGTGGGAGTGCGTCTGCTCCACTTCCCGGAGCCGCTTGCAGAGCTGCTTGAGCAGCGTGCGTGAGAGCTCGGGGAACTGATCCATGAGGGCATTGAAGTCCCAGGAGGTCAGCGACACCGTCTTGAGGTCCGTCTTGGCCGTGACGGTCGCGGACCGCGAACCGCCGTCGATCAGGGAGATCTCGCCGAAATAGGAACCCGGTTCCAGCGTGCCGTGAACCACGCCGTCGACGGAGACCGTCGCCTGGCCGTCCACGATCATGTGGAACCCCACGCCGGATTCTCCCTGCTTCGCGATGTCCTTGCCGGCCGGGAAGGAGACCTCTTTCACGATCGCCGCGACCCGCTGCAGCTCCTTCTCACCGAATCCGCTGAACAACGGCACGGACCTGATCTCCTCGATCGCTGCCTGCTCGTCCATCGCGTCCCTCCTCCTGGCCCGCGGACCCACGGGCCCACGGCGGCCAAGTATAGGTCGTGCCCTCGGGCGGCGGGTATGCCTACGAGCCGTCCGAGGAGCTCTCCGGACGGTGATGCGGGAAGAGGATCAGATCGCGCAACGACGGGGCGTCCGTGAGCACCATGAGCAGCCGGTCGATGCCGATGCCGATCCCGCCCGTGGGGGGCATGCCGTGCTCGAGCGCGGTCATGAAGTCCTCGTCCAGCGGATGCGCCTCGTCGTCGCCGGCCGCTCGCTGCGCGACCTGTTCCTCGAACTTCGCGCGCTGCTCGATCGGATCGGTGAGCTCCGAGAACGCCGTGCCGAGCTCGACCCCTCCGACGATGACGTCGAAGTGCTCGGTCAACGCCGGGTCGCTCCGATGGGGCCGCGCGAGCGGGGAGACCTCCCGAGGGAAGTCGCAGACGAACGTGGGCTCGAAGATCGTCTGTTCCACGAGCTTCTCGAAGAGCTCCAGGGCGATCTTGCCGGCGCCCCATACCGGATCGAGCGAGACGTGGTGCGCTTCGGCGAGGCGCGTCAGCTGATCGCGCTCGAGCTCGACCGGTGTCCCCGTCGCCTCGGACAATGCACCGAGCACCGTCACCCGGCGGAACGGCGGCGCCAGGTCGAGCGAACCATCCCGGAACGGGAGCTCGAGGGAGCCGTGCAACGCCAGCGCGCACGCGCGGATCAGATCCTCGGCGATCCGCATCATCGTCTCGTAGTCGCCGTACGCCTCGTACAGCTCCAGCATCGTGAACTCCGGGTTGTGTTCCCGGTCGATGCCCTCGTTGCGGAAGTTCCGACCCATCTCGTAGATCCGCTCGAGGCCGCCGACCAGCAATCGCTTCAGGTAGAGCTCGAGCGAGATGCGGAGCTTGAGGTCGGTGTCCAACGCGTTGTGGTGGGTCGTGAACGGCTTGGCCAGCGCGCCGCCGGCGACCGGTTGCAGGATGGGCGTCTCGACCTCGGTGTATCCGCGACCGTCCAGCTCTTGACGGATCGTGCGCAAGACGGTGGCGCGCGCCGCCACGTACCGCCGCGGCGCCGGGTCGGTGATCAGGTGCAGGTAGCGCCGTCGTTGCTGGAGATCGGGGTCCTGCAACCCGTGCCACTTCTCGGGCAGCGGACGCAGCGCCTTCGTCAGCAAGGTGAGCGTGTCCACCTTGAGCGAGAGTTCCCCGCGACGCGTGCGCACGACGTGGCCCGTGGCGCCGACGATGTCGCCCAGGTCGATCTCGTCGAGCAGCCCGTATCCGTCGCCGAGCGTCGCCTCCTCGCAGAAGAGCTGCAGGTCGCCGCCGCGATCGCGGATGACCAGGAACGTCAGCTTGCCGTGCCGACGGGCCAGCACGACGCGACCGGCGACGGACGCGCGTCGGTCGGACTCCTCCTCGTTCGCGAGCTTCCCGTCGAACTCGGCGATGAGGTCCGACGCGAGCGTGTCGACGTCGTAGCGGAGCGCGAACGGTTCGATCCCGGCCTCGCGGAGGCGCTCGAGTGACTCGCGGCGGGCGCGCAGGACCTCCGCTTCGCGCGGCAGCCCCTCGTGGGACTCGAACTCACTCATCGGCGGTCACGACGTTCCGCTCGAAGACCAGCCGGAGACCTTCCAAGGTCAGCCATGGCTCGTGATGCTGGATCGTGTGGCAGTGCGGGATCACGACCGGCGCGAGACCGCCCGTCGCGACGACCGCGGCCCGGCCAAGCTCGGCGATGATGCGTTCGACGATCCCGTCGACCTCGCCGGCGGTGCCGTAGATCAGGCCGGATTGGATGCACTCGACCGTGCTCTTCCCGATCACGGAGGCGGGCGCCGTCAACTCGACGCGCGTGAGGCGGGCGGTCCGAGAGAACAGGCTGGCGGCCGACGCTTGCATGCCGGGGGCGATCACGCCGCCGATGAACTCCCCCTTGTCCGAGACCACGTCGAAATTCGTCGCCGTCCCGAAGTCCACGACGATCGCCGGCCCCCCGAAGCGGGAGAACGCGGCCAGCGCGTTGACGACCCGGTCGGCGCCGACCTCGCGCGGGTTGTCGGTGAGGATCGGCACGCCCGTCTTCGTCCCCGGACCGACGATCACCGGTGGAACGGGCAGGTACCGCGACGCCATCTCGCGCATCGCCGCCGTCACGTCCGGCACGACGGACGCGACGACCAGGCCCGTGACCTGGGACTCGAACGCGATATCCGCGTTCGCCAGGAGTCCGGAGAGGAGCAGAGCGAGCTCGTCGGCAGTGCGCTCCGCCTGGGTGGAGATGCGCCAGGTGTGCACGAGTTCCTCGTCCCGGAAGACCCCCAGGACGATCTCGGTGTTGCCGACATCGGCGGCGAGGAGCATGAGCGGCATCCTACCCAGCCGCCGGGAGCCGGAGGTTGTCGATCAGTCGGGCCGATGCGAACCGCGCGGCGATCAGCGCGCGGGCGGGCGCCACGATCCGGTCCGGCGGTTCGAACGTCGCCTCGTCGACGACGGCCGCGTAATCGAGCGACGCCATCGGCGTCGCTCCCACCTCGCGAGCCATCGTCGCGGCGATCACCGCCGGGTCCCGTTCGCCGTTCTTGGCCAGCTCCGCCGCTTCGGAGAGCGCCAGGAACAGGCAACCGGCCTGTTCACGCTCCTCGGGCGATAGGTATGCGTTACGCGACGAGAGGGCGAGCCCATCGGGCTCGCGGACGGTGGGACAGGCCACGATCGTGTGCGGCAGGCCCAGCTGCTCGACCATCCGTCGCACCAGGAAGAGCTGCTGCGCGTCCTTCTCACCGAAGTACGCGGCCGACGCACCGACCACGTCGAACAGCCGACGAACGGCGATCAACACGCCGGCGAAGTGTCCCGGCCGGGCGGCCCCTTCCAGGACGTCGCCGATCGCGCCGGGGTCGGGCGCGGCGAGCTCCACGCCCGGCGGGTAGAACGCTTCCACGGAAGGCGCCCAGACGATGTCGGCTCCCAAGGATCCGGCCAGGTCGACGTCACGCCGTTCGTCGCGCGGGTACCGGGACAGGTCCTCGCCGGGTCCGAACTGCTTCGGGTTCACGAAGATCGACACGACCACCACGTCGCGCTCGGAACGAGCGCGACGGATCAACGACGCGTGGCCATCGTGCAGCGCCCCCATCGTCGGCACCAGCCCGACGTCGGCGCCCGCCGACCGGCGTTCCTCGACGGCCGCCGTGAGATCGGCGGCCGCACGGATCAGCTCCATCGCGCGAGCACCTCGTCGACCGCGGCGCGGCGTTCGACCGGCAAGCGATCGGCGCGCGACCCCAACGCGAGCGCCGCGCGACACAGCTCGACGTACGCTCCGACCATCTCCGGTGCCGACGCGCGGAGCGCCTCAAGGTTGCGCTCGACCGTGCCGGCGTCTCCTCGGACCGCCGGTCCCGTGAGGGCGGCTCCGGCGCCCAGGCGTTCCACGTTGTCCAGGCTCGCGCGCTGCAGCGGGAGCATCGCGGCGAGCGGGTCGGGCACGCCGGCACGCCGGAACAGGTCCTCGGCGATCGCGCCGGTCACGATGAGGTAGTTCGACGCGAACACGGCGGCGGCGTGATACAGCGGCCGCTGCGCGTCGTCCAGTCGGAACGGCCGCGCCATCAGATCGTCGGCGATCCGCTCGCCGATCGTGTACGCCTCGGCGTCGTCCGCTGTCACCGCCATCGCGCACCCCGGGATGAGATCGAGGGCGGCGGCCACGTCCGGGAACGTCTGCAGGGGATGGATCGCGAGCGGCCGGGCACCGGCCGCTCGCGCGGGCGCGAGGACGCCGAGCCCCGAGGCCCCCGACAGGTGGGCCACCCACTGCGTGGGACGGAACCCGTCGGCGACCGCGATCTGCTCGACGACGCCGGGGATCGCGTCGTCGGGAACACCGATCACCACCAGTTCTCCCGCGCGCGCCGCATCCGCGGGATCCAGGAACGGGACGTCGGACAGGAACCTCGACGCGCGATCGCGGGTGGGACCGCGGCCCGACACGGCGACGATCCGGTGCCCGGCACGACCCAGCAGCACCGCCATCGCGGTCCCCACGCGCCCCGCGCCGACGACCGAGATGTTCATCGCAGCGAGTATCCCAACTAGGGGATCCACACGATCGGTCCGTCCGGCGGAGGGGTGACGGCCGGCGCCTGGATACGGACCAGGTCACCGCCGGTCCACGTGAACACCCCCTCCGCCGTCTCGACGATGACCACGTCGTCCAGCGTGATGGTCCCGTAGGGGATCCCGGACGTGGGGCCGACGTACCGCGGGGTATCCAGGCCGTCGCCCGCAGCGGTGTCCAACAGGTAGATGCCCCGTGCGAAACCCTGGCTTCCCACCACGAGAGCATGGGAGCCGTCCGGCGACCACGCGAGCACCCGAGCGATCGCGAACTGGAACGGACCGTTGCCGTACGACACAGGCCGGCCCTCGCCCACTCCTTCGAAGTACAGCCCGGCGCCCAGCAGGTCGGCGTGTTCCTGCTCCGGTCGAGTGGGCAGCGGCCGGAGCGACCCGAACGACGACTGCGGGACGACGATCAGGTCCGACAACCCCGAGACGGCGACCATCGCGTAGCCGTCCAGCACCCGATGGATCCGACCGATCCCGGCGAAGAAGATCCCGATGCGATCGTTCCGATCCAGCGTGAACATCGTGCGAAGGTTGTCGCTGCCGATCGAGAGCAGGTCGCCGCAGAGCGAGGGGTCGTCGTACTTCCGCTCGCGCCTCGGGGGATCCACCCGGGCCCAGACGATGGACACCGAGCGCCGGCACCCGACCCCGAGCGCGCCCCGGCGTCCGGCGACCACGGTCCTGCCCTGCGGTCCCCAGCTGACGACGTCGCCTTCCAACAATGGCGTCGGCCGGGCGTCGAGGCGGGTGGAGTGAAGGATCGATGCCTGCACGTGCCCGTTGGGCAGCTCGGTCGTGAGGCCGAGCCACCTCCGGTTGACGGATCGCGCGTCGATCAGCTCGGTCACGCGCCGGACGCGCGGACCGGGGGTCGCCGTCTCCGTTTCCAGGTCGTACCGCCAGAGCCGTGAGTGGCCCGTTCCGTCGGGGACGGCGTACACGAGCGAGCCGGTGAGCGGCGGCGGCTGCTGCGCCCCCGGCGTCGGAGGTGCCGCGGCTCCCGTCGGCGCCTCGTGCGCGTCGAGCCACGCGCCGACCGCGACGGCGAGGACGATGACCGCGATGACGGTGGCGAGGAGCGACCTTGAGCGTGTCGTCGTTGGGTCTGAGGCCTCTTCGTGTGTGGACGGGGGCGGGGGGCTCGACGGGCGGGGCGGGGCCGCGGACGGGGCCACGCTTGCGGTGCTCGCCGCTTCGCGGCTCCGCTCCTCGGAGTGGCCCCTTACCGCGGCTCCCGCCCCTTCTGACGGAGGCTTCGCGGCTACATAGAGAGGCGCGGCGCAGGTCGGGCACTTCGACGCGTTCGTCTCGCCTTGCCAGTCGCATCTGAGGCAGGTGCGGCGCTCGGTCATGACGAGACCGCCATCGGGGGGGCGTAGGGGCGGGCTGCGTGGTCGGACAGGCGGGCGTCGAGGAGGCGGGTGCCGTCGGGGAGGACCGGGTCGGCGATCAGCTCGAGGAGCGGGAAGAGGACGAACGCTCGTTGGTGCATGCGAGGGTGGGGGACGGTGAGGCGGTCGTCGGCGATCGTCAAGGCGTCGATCAGCAGGATGTCGATGTCGATGGTGCGAGGGCCCCAGCGGACGTCCCGGACACGCCCGAGCTCGGATTCGACGCGGTTGACGGCGGCGAGGAGGTCGAGCGGATCGAGGTCGGTGTCGATCTCGACGACGATGTTCAGGAAGTCGGGCTGCTCGGGGCCGCCGACGGGGTCGGTCTCCCAGACCCGCGACGTGCGTCGCACGACGATGCCGGGATCGGCGGACAGGAGGTCCACGGCCTCTCGGAGCGTGGTGAGCCGGTCGCCCAGGTTCGCGCCGAGACCCAGGTAGGCCTCCATCGGCGCGTTACCCGCTGGGCGCGGTGGCGGCCGCGGCCACGCCGTCGATCCCCAGGCGGCCGGCGGCGTTCGGCTTGTGGACCACGGCCGTCACCCGCACCACCCGATCGAGCGCGAGGATCTCATCGGCGATCGCGGCCGCCATCGATTCGATCAGGTCGAACGAGCGCTCTTCGACGATCGAGCGGACGGTCTCGGTGATGCCCCGGTAGTCGGCGGTGCCCTCGATGTGGTCGTCGCCGACGTTCACCTCGACGTCCAGGTCGACGACGAGATCCTGCGGCTCGTCCTTCTCGCCGGGACGCGCGCCGTGGCGGCCGCTCGCGCGGATGCCGGACAGGAACAACCTCGCCGTGGTCACTCGTCCTCCTCGTCGTCGTCGACGTCGTGCCAGGCATCTTCCTCGACTTCCGCCATGTCGACCCATGGCGGACGGCGTTCGAGCTGGATCGTCACGATGCCCGACCCCTCGCCGTGCCCGCCGTGGGGCTCATGCAGGTACCGGGCTCGCAGGTACTCGTAGATCATGGGGCCGATCGTTTCGATCGCGTCCTCCACCAGGAAGTGCCGGCATCCCGGCAGCAGGCCGAGCGTCGAGGTGGGGATCGTCTCGTTCAGGCGCTCGGCCACGGCCGGCGGGTAGAACTCGTCCTCCTCTCCCCAGAAGATGAGGACGGGGATCTCGAGCGCGCGCAGATCGTCGTCACGGCCGACCAGTCCCGTGCCGTCCATCGCGCGCGCGAACCGGAAGAACGACGCCACGCCGTCCGGGCCGGACCACGGCCGCAGATATTCCGCCACCTGATCCTCGGACAGGCGATCGGGATCGGCCATCCCGATGCGGAACGCCGCCCGCATGCCGGAGTGCACGAAGAGCTCGACCTCCTGATCCGGGGGCGTGCGCTGGATCTCGCGGGTGAGCAGCGTAGGCCACGCGTCGAACGCGGTGCTCGACATCAACACCATCGCATCGACCCCCGCGTGGTCGATCGCGAGGAGCTGCGCGACGCCGCCGCCTACCGAGTGGCCGATCACCGCGTACCGCTCGATGTCGAGCGCGCGAACCAGCTCGGCGACGTAGCTCGCCTGCGCCACCAGACCGAGCGGCTCGTCCACCGGCCGGTCCGAATCGCCCGAGCCCAGCATGTCGGGAACGATGACGCGGAACCGCGAGGACAGCAGCGGCCCGAGGTCGCGCCAGACGAACGCGGACTGCGGGAACCCGTGGATCAAGACCACGGGTGGTCCGTCACCGTCGTCGGTGTAGGCGATCTCGCCGCCGGACGTGTGCACACGGCGCTTCGCGTCGACCGGGCTCACGGCACCCGCCTCATGTCCTCGGGCTCATCCTGCCGGTCGAGCGATCGCGTCGACCACCCGGACGACGCGCGTCATCTCTTTGACGTCGTGCACGCGGACGATGTCGACGCCTTCCGCGGCGCACCACGCCACCACTCCGGCGGTCCCCTCGATGCGATCGTCGACCTCCGTGTCGGTGAGCGTACCGATGAACCGCTTGCGGCTGGGTCCGACGAGCACCGGGACGCCGAGATGATGGAACGCGCGGATGTCGTGCAGGATCGCGAGGTTGTGCTCGAGCGTCTTGCCGAATCCGATGCCGGGGTCGATGCACAACCGTTCCAGGTCGATCCCTGCTCCGACGGCCGCCTCCACGCGGTCGCCCAGGAAGCCACGCACTTCCGCGACGACGTCGTAGTACGACGGGTCGTCCTGCATCGTCTTCGGCTCGCCCTTCATGTGCATCAGGACCATGCCCGCGCCTGCCTCGCCGACCACGCCGAACATCGCGGGGTCGGCGCCGGCCGAGACGTCGTTCACGATCGAGGCCCCGCCTTCCAGCGCGGCGCGCGCCACGGCGGGCTTGCGCGTGTCGATGGACACGGGCACGTCGGGGAGCTCGTCCACGATCCGGCGGATCACCGGGACGACGCGGTGGATCTCTTCCTCGGGAGCGACGACGTCCGAGCCCGGGCGGGTGGATTCGCCGCCGACGTCCACGAGCTCAGCGCCGTCGGCGACCATCTGGATCGCGTGCTTCACGGCGTCGTCCACGTTGGCGTACGAACCGCCGTCGGAGAAGGAGTCGGGGGTCACGTTCACGATCCCCATCACCAGGGTGCGCCGACCCAGGGGGACGACGTGCGGGCCGCAGCGCCAGATGGCCTCCCCAGGCATGCAGGCATCGTAGTCCGATTCCGGTATGCGCTCTCCGCGCGTCCGAGCTAGCGCATCCCGATATGGCTCATGGCCTCTTGACGCGTCCGCGCGTCGGTCCGGAACAGGCCACGCACGGCGGACGTCACGGTCACCGAGCCGGGCTTCTTGATGCCGCGCATCGTCATGCACAGGTGCTCGCACTCGATCACCACGAACACGCCGCGTGGAGACAGCGCCTCGTCCAGCGCCTCGGCGATCTCGGTCGTGAGGCGCTCCTGCACCTGCGGGCGCTTCGCGAGGAGGTCCACGACGCGCGCGATCTTCGACAGGCCGGTGATCTGCTGCTGCTTGTTCGGGATGTACGCGACGTGCGCCTTCCCGCTGAACGGGATCAGGTGGTGCTCGCACATGGAGTAGATCGGGATGTCGCGGACCATGATCATCTCGTCGTGGTCGGCGCCCTCGACGACCGTCACCAGCTGCGACGCGTCCTGCCCGATCCCCGCGAACACCTCGCGATACATGCGCGCGACCCGCGCGGGCGTCTCGCGGAGGCCTCCTCGGCCCGGGTCTTCGCCGATCCCTTCGAGGATCATGCGGACGCCCTGCTCGATCTTCTCGTCGTCGAAGCGGTCCTCGTCCATCGCGGTTCGATGCTACCCGTCACCGGACGGGACGAGCCCGTCGAGGACGTCGGCGAGGCCCTCGATGCTCGTGAGCTCACCGGCGCGCGGCAGATCGCTCACCTCGTCCTGGCGGTTGATCCACACGCACGGCAACCCGAGCGCGGCGCACGGCTGGACGTCGTGGAAGAGCGACGCCGCCACGTGCACGTGATGCGCGCGGTCGGCCCGGGTCTGCCGGAAGAACGACTCCCAGTGACCGAACGCCGGCTTGTACGAACCGATGTCGGACGCCACGACACGGAGATCCACCGGCACCCCGATCGCGGTGAGCGACGCGTCCAGGAAGTCGGGGTCGGTGTTCGACAGGATGCCGAGCTTCCATCCGCGCGACCGCAGCTCGGTCAGGGAACCGTGGACGTCGGGGAACGGCGGCCACGAGGGCATCGACACCCCGAGCGCGTCCTCACGTCCCGCCGGGATGACGAGGCCTTCGTCGTCCGCCAACCGCGCGAGGCTCTCAGACATCACCGTCCGGTACGGGATGCCGCGACCGGCCTGCACCGCGGGTTCGATCCGGTGGTATCGAGCAGAAAGCGCCTCCGGGTCGGCGTCCGGCCACAGGTCGGCGAGGGTGCCGCGGATACCGCCCAGCCAGTCGATGAGGGTTCCGTAGCAATCGAACGTCGCCCACCGGTCAGGCATGCGCGGATTGTACGGAGCGAACGGTCGGGCGACCGGCGCCGGTCTAGGCCGGGTGCGAGACCCGGGTCGCCGAGCGTGCCGGGCGTGGTCGGGCGGCGTTCGCGCTTCTTCTGGGCCGCTCGTGTCACGGCGAGTCCGGCGCTGCGTTCCTCCGCCTCGCGGGGGAGGCGCTTCTCGATGTCGCCGAAGAACTTCTCGACCTCCTCGCGATCGAGCGTCTCCTTCTCGAGCAGCACGATCGCGAGGGCGTCCAGCTTGTCGCGGTTCTCCGTCAGGATGTCGAGCGCCACGTCGTGGGCCTCGTCGATGAGCTGACGCACCTCTTGGTCGATCTCGAACGCGACCGCGTCCGAATAGTCCGGCGTGGAACCCCAGTCTCGCCCGAGGAACACTTCACCCTGCTTCTGACCGAGCGTCCGGGGACCGATCGTGTCCGACATGCCGTACTCCGTGACCATCTGCCGTGCGACCTTGGTCGCCCTCTCGATGTCGTTCTGCGCGCCGGTCGTGACATCGCCCGCCACGATCTCCTCGGCGACCCGCCCGCCCATCAGCATCGCGAGCTCGTCGCGCAGCTGTTCGCGCGTCATCAGGAACTTGTCCTGCTCGGGGAGCGTGAGCGTGTAGCCCAGGGCTCGTCCGCGCGGGATCACGGTGATCTTGTGGACCTCGTCGGTGTTGGGAAGGATGTGCGCGACCATGGCGTGCCCGCCCTCGTGGTAGGCGATCAGCCGGCGCTCCTCCTCGTCCATCACACGCGACTTCCGCTCGGGTCCTGCCATCACGCGGTCGACGGCTTCTTCGATCTCCTTCATCGAGATCGCGCGCTTGGAACGCCGCGCCGCGAGCAGGGCGGCCTCGTTGATCACGTTCGCCAGGTCCGCGCCGGTGAACCCGGGGGTCCGGCGCGCGAGCACCGCCAGGTCCACCGTGGCGTCGAACGGCTTGCCGCGCGCGTGCACCTTCAGGATGGCCTTGCGGCCCTCCAGGTCCGGTCGGTCGATGACCACCTGCCGGTCGAACCGGCCGGGACGGAGCAGCGCGGGATCCAAGATGTCGGGACGGTTCGTGGCGGCCATGAGGATGACGGTCGACCGCTGGTCGAACCCGTCCATCTCCACGAGCAGCTGGTTCAGCGTTTGCTCGCGCTCGTCATGGCCCCCGCCCAGGCCGGCGCCGCGGTGACGACCCACGGCGTCGATCTCGTCGATGAACACGATCGCGGGCGCCGCCGACTTCGCTTGCTCGAACAGATCGCGGACGCGCGCGGCGCCCACGCCGACGAACATCTCCACGAAGTCCGAGCCGCTGATCGAGAAGAACGGGACGCCGGCCTCACCGGCCACGGCCCGCGCCAGCAGTGTCTTGCCCGTCCCAGGAGGCCCGAACAGGAGGACGCCGCGGGGGATCTTCGCGCCCATCGCCTGGAACTTGGCGGGTGACTGGAGGTACTCCTTGACCTCTTCGAGTTCCTCGATCGCCTCGTCCACGCCGGCGACATCGGCGAACGTGGTCTTCGGCTGGTCCTTCGACACGGTCTTGTGGCGGCTGCGCCCGAACTGCATGACGCGCCCGCCACCGCCCTGCGAACGGTTCATCACCCAGAGCAGGACGCCGGCGATCAGGACGACCGGCAGGATCACCGTGATGAGCGTGCTGATCAACGTGTTCGGCAGCTGCGGGTCGGAGTCGTACGGCACACCCGCGTCATCGAGCAGCGTCTCCAGCTCGTCGCCGGACTCCGCGAGGTACTGCACGCGATACGTGGCCGCGCCGTTCGGCCCGTCGTACTCGCCGGTGATGACCTGATCGCCTTCGAGGAACTTCGCGGACTTGATATCGCCCGCCGCGACCGCTGTGCGGAACTCCGAGGTCGTGAGCGTGTCGCCCGCCTTCTCGCCACCGAGCATGGAGACGACGATCATGAAGGCCACCGTGATCAGCACGATCCAGAGCGTGGGCGTGCGAGCGACCTTGCGGAGGGGACTCTCAGGCTGGCTCAGCTGGGGCTCCTCGAGGTGGGCGGGGATGGCGCGGGCCCCAGCGCGAGCGCGCGGAAGCCCGTTGCCGATGGTAGCACCGGCTGCGGCCAGGGGAGTCTGCCCGGGTCATCGGATGCCGGAATCAACCTCGAGCGTGACCTGCGTGTACGCCCCGGCGTCGACCCGCACCGTCTGCGGGATGGGCGTCGGAGGACCGCTCCCGTTCGGAGCGATCGCGGTGACCACGTACGTGCCCTCTCGCAGGTCCATCGCGAACCCACCTTGAGCATCCGTCGTCACCGAGGTCGTGGTGCCGTCCGAGGCGGTCGCCATTACGTCACCTCGGAACGGCGACTCGGGGCATGGGCTGTTCACGGTCTCCACGGGGCATGCGGGACCGAGCGTCACGACGCCGCGGATGCCCGTCCCCGCCGGCGCCTGCTGGTGACATCCCAGGAGGACAAGGGATGCGAACAGGAGGGAGGCCGTCAGCCGAGTCATCTTCCTCGGACGACGGCGGGTCGGAGAAGGCTGCCCGCGGTCAGGCCCCGCCGTAGGCCTCGGGCCGAAGTGTGGCGATGTAGGGCAGGTTCCGGAACCGCTCCGCATAGTCCAGGCCGTAGCCCACCACGAACTCGTTCGGGATCTCGAACCCCGTGTAGCGGATGTCCAGAGGGACCCGCTGCAGGTCCACCTTGCGGAGCAGGGCCGCCACCTCCAGGGACGCGGGCTTGCGCGCGCGGAGGTTCTTCAGCAGGTAGTTCAGCGTGAGACCCGAGTCGATGATGTCCTCCACGAGCAACACGTCGAGGCCCTCCAGGTCGTGGTCCAGGTCCTTGAGGATGCGCACGACGCCGGACGTCTGTGTGGCCGCCCCGTACGACGAGACCGCCATGAAATCGAACTCGAGCGGGAGGCGGATGTACCGAGCCAGATCCGCCATGACCACGAACGCGCCCTTCAGGACCCCCACGAGCAAGAGTTTGCGCCCCGCGTAGTCGTTGCCGATCCGCGCTCCGAGCTCGGCGAGCTTCGCCTGGATCTCCTCGCTCGTGATGAGGATGCGATCGATATCGGGTTCGTAGGCCTCCACGTGACCCGTCAGTGTAGAGAGCGACGCTTGATCGGTGACCATCACGACTTCCCCTTTCCCGGTCGGGGTGGAGCGGTCTCGCCGCCGCCCGGGGAAGGACGAGCGAGTCGAACATACTCCTGGTCGCGCCGCGCCTTCAATCCCGAGCTCAGATCCCGTCGTCTTCCGGATCGGCCCGCCGCCAGATCCAGGACCGCCAGGACGTCCGCCCTGGCGCACGGAACGCCGCATCGGTAGACCGCGTTGGCCACGACGCGGCCGGCGATCGCCCGGGGAAGATCGAGCAGCCGGGTCGCCAGGAGGTCGACGCCCTCGGGCGTCTCGTCGATCACGTCGTCGAGCACCTCGAACGTCTGTCGCATCAGCTCGTCGGCGTCCTCACGGAGGCCGGCGGCGGTCCGCACCAGCGGTTCGCGGAGGTTCCGGCCGACGGCGCGCTCGAGCCCGGGGAGTCCGCGGCGCCGGATCGCGTTGCGCAGGAACCGGGTGTCGGCGTTCGTCGGATCGGTCCGCGGCCGCAGGTGCAGCGACCGGCAGAACGCGACGATCTCCTCGCGCGTGACGTCGAGCAACGGGTTGACCCACGTGCCGGTCACGTGAGCGATGCCGCTCATCCCCTGGATCCCGCTGCCCGTCACCAGGCCCATCAGGACCGTCTCGGCCTGGTCGTCCAGCGTGTGCCCGATCGCCGTCCGGTCGATCCCCGTCTCGCGCGTGACCTCCGCGATCGCGAAGTGCCGTTGCTCGCGCGCCCACGCCTCGACCGACTCGCCCTTGCGCGGCGACGACGTCGCCGCGCGCAGATGCAACGGCAGGGAGTGGCGCGCCGAGAGGCGCGCCACGTACGCAGCGTCCCCCGCGGAGTCTTCCCGGAGACGATGATCGAAGTGGAAGACCTCGAGGCTGATCCTGAACAGGCGTCGGAGCCGCACGAGCGACTCCACCATGCACACCGAGTCGGGACCGCCGGACACCGCGACCAGCACCGACTGGCCGGGCAAGAACATCTCGTGCTCGCGTGCCGTCGCCGTCACCCGTTCGAGGACCCGGGCGACGGGCGGCGGTCGGCGCATGGCTCCGGCTAGCCGCCCACCCTCGCGAGCCAGAGCTGCGGTTGGCCGATCTCCTCGAGCGTCGGCAGATCGCCCGGGCTCCGCCACACCAGGTTGAACGTCGACATGCCGGCGCGATCGACGATCGTGCGGACGAAGTGCTCGCCGGTGTCGTACTGGCGGATCTTCTGCTCGAAGCCGATCGCCTTCTGCATGGTCCGCTCCAGGCTGGATGCCTTGCGCCGGGCGGAGAGCGCGCGGCGCATGCGGTCGACGTCGTTCACGTGATCGCGCGCGACCTCGTTCATCACGTAGGACGCGTGACCTTCGAGCAGCGACATCAACGCCTGCATCCGCATGAACATCTCGCGCTGCTCGGGCGAGAGCAGCAGGAACACGCCGCCCATACCGCGCCAGTCGCCGCCGGACCGTGCCTCCGCCGCGGCGCGCTTGAGCTGTTCCATCATCTGTCCCGAATCCAGCTGGATGCTTCCCAGGTACTCGTCCACCTGCCCGGCGAGGTAGCCGCGGAGCCACGTGGCCGAACCGAACTGCACGCGGTGGGTCACCTCGTGGATCGCGATCCACAACCGGAAGTCCTTGGGGGGGAGGGAGAACCGCCGTTCGACCTCGACGATGTTCGGCCCGATGAAGTACAGCAGCCCTTCGTCGTCGGGAGGGAGGAACACGTCGTACTGCCCGAGGACCTTCCGCGCGACGTACCCGATCAACACGCCGGCCTGCGCGCCGAGCGCCTTCCGCTTGTAGTTCGCGCGCGTGGGACGCCCGTCGAGCATGCGCTCGGCGAGCGGCTCGAGCAGACGCTGCAGCCCGTTGAGGTTCGCGCGGATCCAATCGGAGCGCGCCATCACCCATGCACGCGAACGGAACCCCTGGACCTCCATGTCGGTGAAGCCGCGGATCAATCCCTCGGCGCGCGGGACGATCTCGGCCATGTCCTCGCGGAGCCGCGCACGCTCCACGCCGGGAACCGGCACACCCGGGCCGGCGACGCGGCGGCCGATATCGACGGCCGACTCCCAGTCGGCCAGACGGGCCGCGTAGGAGCCCATCGACCAGTCGAGGGCGTTGGCGGCGTCCATCGGCGGCGAGGGGGGACTAGCCCCCTTCGGCCTTCTTCCGCGCTGCGATCATGGCGGCTCGCCGAGCCTGGCCCTCGGCCACGCGGCGGTCGGTCCCTTTCTCGAGCAGTTCGGCGAGCTTCTCGTCGAAGACCGCCTGATCCAACGTGACCTCGACGCGCTCGGCAGGAGCTGCCGGAGCGGCGGCGGGCGCGGGTGGCGCGGCGGCGGGGGCCGCGGCCGGAGGCGCTTCCGCGGCGGGAGCCGCGGCTGGTGCAGCTGCGGCGACGGCGGCGGGGGCCGCGGCGGCAGCAGGAGCGGGAGCCGCGGCTGCGACCGGTGCGGCTGCGGCCGGAGCGGGCGCGCCGACGGCGACCGGCACCGCGGGCGGTGCCACCACGACCGGGGCGGCCTGCGAGATGTCGACGTCCCGGCGCGGGAGCGCGTGCCCGGGTCGAACGCGATCGGCGCGGACGACCTTCAGGCCTTCCTCGTCCTTCGCGAACCGCGGCGCGTATCGCATGTACATCACGATCAGGAACAGCACGGTGACGACACCCAGGAGCGTCAGCAGCTGCGCCATGCTGAACACCCATCCTCCGGTGTTCTCGACAGGTGTGGTCGAAGGATCGACGGGCGTCTGTGCCCCGGCAGTGGCGACCGTGGAGACGATGAACATGCAGGCACCGGCGAGCACGACGAGGAGCCGGCGGGATGTCTTCATCAGGCGGATTGTCGCAACCATAGGGCCCCGCGGCAACCGACCGGCCTCGACTCAGGCCAGCGCTCGCTCCAGGACCGGATCGCGTCCCGCGAAGTAGTCGGCCGAGGTGAACGGGACCGCGATGCCCGGCTGGACCTCGAAGGCGCGTGTCGCCCGGAACGGGCGACCGGAAGAACAGGCTGTCCACGAGCGCCACCAGGCCGGAGTACGGGAGCGTCACCGTGTCGGGGTCCGCCCAGAACGCGGGCGCGCCGCCCATCGCCTCCCCGATGAAGACCGCATCCGGCACGCGTCGCTCGAGATGCAGCGCCAACGTCGAGCCGGCGGAGAACGTCAGCCGTCCGACCAGCACGACGAGCGGAACGCGTTGGTCCACCAGGAACCGCAGGAGTTCGCGGAACCCGCCGGCCTCGCCTCCCCCGTTGTTCCGCAGGTCCAGCACGATGCGATCGACGGCGTGATCGCGCATCGCCTCCCGCATCGCAGCGACGACCCCGCCGCTGTGTTCACGCACGACCTGGTAACGGACGTCGAGCGTCCGCTCCGCAGCCAGGTAGTCGAGGCGGAACTGCGCTTGCGCGTCGCGGAGGAAGTCGAGCCCGGGACGTTCGGGCAACAACAGCTCCCACCCGCCGACCCAGTCCGCGTACGTCTCCGCGTCCACGGCATCGATCGCAACGGTGCGGCGATCGCCGTCAGGCATCCGGACGTCGAGCACCATCGTGTCGACGTCGTCCGAGATGCTCGAGTCCGGTCAGGACCTCCGCGCTCGTGAGGAAGACCATGCGCGCCGCTCGGAGGTTGGATGGTGTGTCGCGGGGAACGACGGGATCCAGTCGTTCGAACACCGCGTCGATCGGGACGCCGTCGACCTTCAGCACCCGAGCGCCTTCGAGGTCGGCGTTGGGCTGACGGGCCGCCGTCACGTACACCCCGTCCGGGAACTCCCAGAGACGGACCGGGAACCGACGGACGGCATCGGGGTTGTCCGGCGGCCAGATACCCATGTGGCCGTCGCCGCCGTGCGTACTGATCATGGCGACCAGGTGCATCACCCCGACCAGCATCTCGTCGTCGTCCAGGTCGGGGATCGCCTCGATCAGCTCGCCGGCAGCTCGATCGAACATCGCCTCGGGCACGCCGTGGAACAGATCCGGGTGGATGTCCTCCATCTGTTCCACCAGGGTCGTGACGTCGGCCGTCCACCGCTCGACGCGGGTGAGTGCGGCGGGCGACGCGCTGATCGTCGGCGAGCTCGACGCCGCGACGGGTGCGTCCGCCGACGTGCAGGCAGCGGTGAAGAGGACGAGCCAGGCGACGATGGAAACCGGTCGGTACCGGGAGCGGCGATCGCGTGATGTGCGGATAGTACGGAATCGTACTAGATACTACGGTTCCGTAGTAGCGATGATACGCTCCTGCTGATGACCAGATCCACGGGCACCGCCCCCGTCGACGACACGGCCGCCTGGCGCCAGGACCCGGATCACGAGACGTCGTTGTTGTTCGACGTGTTCGTGCTCGGACAACGGACGCGAGCACTCGTCGCCGAAGCCATGCGCGACGCGGAGATGCGTCCCGACGAGTACGCCGCATACAGCGTGGTGTTCGAGGCCGGACCGCTGACCCAGACGGACCTGGCCGAGCGGCTGGGCATGGCCGTCACCACCGTGGCCGACTTCGTGAGGACGATGGTGGAGCGTCGACATCTCCGGAAGCGGCCACACCCCACCGATCAGCGTGCCGCGTTGCTGTCGCTGACGCCGGAAGGGATCCGGGCGCATCGCCGCGCGTCCCGCTCGTTCGAGGTGGCGGCCCACGCGATGAGCGATCAGCTCGCGCCGCTCGACGAGGGTTCGGCGCGCGAGGTGCTGCAGCGGCTCACGGCGAGCGCCGAGCACGCGCTCACCGCGATCCCGGCACAGCGCACCGGCTGAGGTCAGCCGGTCTCGGGGCCGGCGAGCTCGTTCAGCGCGTTGAGCGACGGTGCGAAGTAATACGCGCCGCTGACGGGCCGCGAGAAATCCAGCAGGCGATCCCGCACGCCGTCTCCCGTGAGCCCGAACATCCGGGACAACATCACGTCGAACCGCGTCGGGTCGGCGCTGAACGCCACGAAGTACAACCCGTGCTCCTCCACCGTTCCGAACGGAACGCTCCGCCGGAAGATCTCGAGCTCCATGCCGTCGATCGTGACCTCGACGCGCGCGATGTGCGCGGTCGGCGGCTTCTCGGTCTCGGAGAGCTCGATGCTGTCGCGCTTCGTTCGCCCGAACACCGCGTCCTGGTCGCGCTCGGAGAGCCGGTGGAACGCGTCCAGGTCGTGGACCCAGCGCATCACGATCACGTGGCTCCCGCCGGCGCCCGGCATGCCCGTCCGGCACCAGTGCGACGTCCGGCGCCATCCGAACCGGCGGGTTCGCGGTGCCGTCGACGAAGCCGGTGATATCGCGGCCGTCCCGGTACGCGAACCCCACCTGCTCGGCGGCGAGCTCCGCCACGTCGCCGACGGCGCGCGCCGCCGCCCGCGCGTGGTCCCAGACGTTGTCGGGCGCGCTGCCGCTGATCCACAGCCAGGCGTCGTGCGGGGTGGCCGGCGCCCGGAGCCCGTCCATCCCGTCGAGCCCGGGGAAGTCGGCAAGGGACGCCGGCGCCTCCGACGGAGCGACCTCGCGCCACGCCGCCGCGCCGAACCCGGCCACGATGTTCACGCCGCCTGCCGAGACCTCCGGCGCGCGCAGCCGCCGGAACGACGCCACGGCATCCGTGGGCGTGACGCCCGGCCGAAGATCGAACTCCAGGAAGTGATGCGCGTCCGTTCCCTGCGCGAAGATCCCGAACTGCGGCAGCGTGAACGCCATGTCACAGGAGCGTAGTCCGAACGCGAACCCATCATGAAGCGCGAGCATCGCCTCTGAAGAAAGGGCGAACTGGTGCAGCCAAGGATGCTCGGATACGCTCGGCGCACATGCGGACCCGGCCATGACCTGCTCGAACTGCGGCACCGAGAACCGGAGTGGACGCAAGTTCTGCTCGGCGTGCGGAACACCCTTGTCTCACGCATGCCTCACGTGCGGAGCCCTCAACGAACCCGATGATCGGTTCTGCGGCGAATGCGGCGCCGCGCTCGAGTCCGATGTGGCACGAGCCTCCCTCCCGCGGCCGGCGCCCGTATCGGAGAGGAAACTCGTCTCCGTACTCTTCGCGGACCTCGTCGGGTTCACGACGCTGTCGGAGTCGCGCGACCCTGAAGAGGTGCGCGAGCTCCTCACCCGATACTTCGAGATCGCGCGAACGGTCATCGAGCGCTACGGAGGCACGGTCGAGAAGTTCATCGGCGACGCGGTCATGGCGGTCTGGGGCGCGCCGGTGACCCAGGAGGACGACGCGGAGCGTGCCGTGCGCGCCGGACTCGAGCTGGTCGCGGCGGTGACGGAGCTCGGGTCGGATGTGGATGCCGAACTGGCCGCACGCGCCGGGGTCGCGACGGGCGAGACGGCCGTCACGCTGGGCGCGGAAGGCCAGGGCTTGGTCGCAGGCGACCTCGTGAACACCGCCGCGCGCGTCCAGACGGACGCGACGCCGGGAACGGTGTTCGTCACGGACGTGACACGCCGGGCCAGCGACGCGGCGATCGTGTACGAGGACGCCGGGATGCATCAGCTGAAAGGGAAGGCAGAGCCGATGCCGCTCGCGCGCGCGGTGCGCGTGATCGCGCTCCGCGGCGGCGAGCTCCGCTCTGTGGGCCTCGAGTCACCGTTCGTGGGCCGCGACCGCGAGATGCGATTGATCAAGGACCTGTTCCACGCCAGCGCCGATGAGGCGCGGGCGCACCTGATGTCGGTGATCGGGATCGGCGGGATCGGGAAGTCCCGCCTGTCATGGGAGTTCCTGAAGTACATCGACGGACTGATGGACTCGGTGAGGTGGCATCGCGGCCGCTGCCTCGCCTACGGCGAGGGCATCACGTACTGGGCGCTCTCGGAGATGGTTCGTTCCCGGGCGGGGATCGGCGAGGACGAGCCGAGCGACGCTGCCGCCCGCAAGCTCCGAGCCTGCGTGGAGGAGTGGATCGCCGACCCCGAGGAGCGGGGGTGGGTCGAGCCCCGGCTCGCCCATCTGCTCGGGCTCGAGGAGCGCACGTCGTGGTCGCGCGACGACCTGTTCGCGGGATGGCGCCTGTTCTTCGAGCGGATCGCTGACCGGGGAGGCCCGACGGTGATGGTCTTCGAAGACGTCCAGTGGGCCGACGATGCGTTGCTCGACTTCGTGGACCACCTCGCCGAACGAGCGCGTGACCATCCACTGTTCGTGGTGACGCTCTCCCGGCCGGAGCTTCTCGAACGCCGGCCGGATTGGGGCGTCGGGAAGCATCGGTTCACGTCGCTCTACCTGGAGCCGCTGCCTGGTTCCGCGATCGATGAGCTGCTCCGAGGCATGGTGCCCGGATTGCCCGACGAGCTCCTGGTGCGCGTGCGGGAGCGCGCGGAAGGCGTTCCGCTCTACGCCGTGGAAACGGTCCGCATGCTGCTGGACAAGGGCTTGCTCGCGCTCGGCAGCGGCGATGGCTACGAGCTGACCGGTTCGGTCGACGAGCTGGAGGTGCCCGGCTCGCTCCACGGGTTGATCGCGGCGCGTCTCGACGGCCTGCCCGCGCAGGAACGCGCGCTGCTTCAGGACGGCGCGGTACTGGGCAAGACGTTCCCGCGTCCGGCAGTGGCGGCGTTGAGCGCACTCCCCGACGACCGGCTCGATGACTTGCTCGCCGCCCTGGTCCGCAAGGAATTCCTGTCGATCCAAAGCGATCCGCGGGCGCCCGACCACGGCCAGTACGGGTTCCTCCAATCGCTCGTGCAGAAGGTGGCGTACGACACGCTCGCGAAGAAGGACCGGCGGGTCAGGCACCTCGCCGCTGCCGAGCACCTGGAACGGACATGGACGGGCGACGAGGATGAGATCGTCGAGGTGATCGCCGCCCACTACGCGGAGGCGTATCGGTCGGCCCCCGATGAGCCGGGGTCGGAACCGGTTCGCGCGCGAGCGCGAGATGCCCTCACCCGCGCAGGGCGGCGAGCCCAACAGCTCGCCGCGCCGCGCGCCGCGCGCGGGTACTTCCTCAGCGCTGCTGGGCTCGCCGATACCGACGAAGAGCGTGCCGCCCTCCTGGAGCTCGCCGGCACCATGGCGAGCGTCAGCGCGTCCTTCGATGAGGCGATGGGCGACCTCGAGGAGGCCGAGGCGCTGTTCCGGTCGCGCGGCCGCACCCACGATGCCGCTCGCGTCTCGGCCCGCATCGGCGATGTGTCGCTGCTCACGTCGAAGCTCGACGACGCCCTCGGCCGGATGACCTCGGCGTTCGAGATCCTGAAGCACGACGAGCCGGACGAGGACCTCGCGGTGCTCGCGGCCCAGCTCGGACGGCTCCACTTCTTCGCGGGGCATCTCGACGAGGCCGCCGACACCATCGAGCTGGCGCTCGGGGTCGCAGAGTCGCTCTGGCTCCCCGAGACGATCTCGGAGGCGATGAACACCAAGGGCCTGATCGCAAGTTCCCACGGCCGACCCGAGGAAGCGCTCGCGTTGATCAGCCGCAGCCTCGAGATCGCGCTCGAGAACGACACGCCGAGCGCCGCGCTCCGCGCGTACGCCAACCTGGCCAACGAGATGTTCGAGCGCGATCGCTACGACGAGTCCACACGGTTGGATCTCGATGCGATCGCCCTGGCGCACCGGCTCGGGTGGAGCGGCCCCGAATGGTTCGCCAGGATGCAGATCGTGGGGCACCAGGTCTTGTCCGGTGCGTGGGACGACGTGCTCGACACGATGCGCGAGGCGATGGAGTCGGACGACCCGGGCGTTCGAGCGGGTCTCGAGGGGATCGCATGGGAGGCGATGGAGGTGTCGCGGAACCGGGGCGAGGTCGGGGAGGTGAACCGGTACTTCGCGATCTGGCAGGACCACAGCGACAGCGACGACGTCCAGGCGCGCGCGATCTACGCCGTGGTGCGCGCAACGGCCGCCGAGGCGAGGGGCGACCGGCAGCAGGCGCACGGCTTTGCCCGGGAGGCGTTCGGCCTGCGCGGCTCGCTCGGCAGGCGGCACGGGACCGTCAAGTGGTCGTATCCCATCGCCGTCGACACAGCCATCCAGCTAGGGGATCTCGCGTTCGCGGAAGAGCTCGTGTCGACCGTTGAGGGATGGAAGCCAGGCGAGACCTCGCCGTTCATGCATGCGATGGCGATGCGCTTCCGGGCGCGGCTCGCACCGGATACCCCCGAAGCGGACGGCCGATTCAAGTCGGCGACCGGCCTGTTCCGGGAGATCGGTGCCCCGTTCTACCAGGCATGCACCATGCTCGAACACGCGGAGTGGCTCACCGCGAACGGCCGGATGGACGACGCGGCGCCGCTCCTCACCGAGGCGCGCGAGACCTTCGAACGACTGGGAGCCAGCCCGTGGCTGGAGCGACTCGACGAGGCGGCGCCGAGCCGCGTGAGAACCGTGAGAGCCGGAGCGGGGATTCGAACCCCGGACCTACCACTTACGAGGCGGTTGCTCTACCACTGAGCTACTCCGGCGGCGGTTGCCGAGTCTACCGAACCGGGTGCTGGCACCCATGGACGTCCGCCAGGCTCCCCGCTCGTCGGAAGGGGCCTCCATCGAGGATGATGCGCGCATGAGCTCGAACGGCGACGTGCGGATGGGCCCCGTGAAGCGCGTGATGGTCGGCACCGACCGGTCGGTCACGGCCGAGCGCGCGGTCGCCTGGGCGGCGGCGTTCGCGGACCGCTACGAGGCGGACCTCCACATCGTCCAGGTGATCCTCCCGGGCAACCCCACCGACACGCAGTTCGGGGCCGCCGAGGCCACCCGGGCACGAGGCGCCGCCGACGAGCTCCAGACGTATGCCACGCAGGTCGCCGGCGAACGCGGCCGCGCGCACGTCGTGATCCACGACGACCCGGCGATGGCGATCGTCGAGGCGACGGAGGAGCACGGGATCGACGTGCTGGTGGTGGGCAACGCGGGGATGGCCGGCCGCAAGGAGTTCCTGCTGGGCAACGTGCCGAACCGGATCAGCCACAACGCGCGCTGCACGGTGATCATCGTGAACACGGCGGACGGGCAGGCCGCCGTGCCCGCCGGTGCCCGCCGGGAGCCGGCGTCGCTCCGCACGAGCGCCGCGGAGGAGACCGAGCCCCACCTGATCGCGCGCGGCACGAAGATCGCGACCGTCTTCGCGAAGCACGGGCTGAAGGAGCTGTTCGGCCGGCCGGACGAAGAGGGCGCCGTCGGGCGCGAACGTCAGGGCAAACGGCTGCGCGCCGCGTTGGAGGAGCTGGGTCCGACGTTCGCGAAGCTCGGGCAGATCCTGTCGACGCGCCCCGATCTGCTGCCGCCCGAATACATCAAGGAGCTCGCGACGCTGCAGGACGACGTGCCGGCGCTCAGCGAGGAGCAGGTCGTCGGCGTGATGGAGCAGGAGCTGGGCGTCCCGTGGGAGGACGTGTTCGATCACATCGAGCCGCAGGCGCTGGCGGCCGGCACGATCGCCGAGGTGCACCGCGCGACGCTCGCGACCGGCGAGAAGGTCGTCGTGAAGGTGCAGCGGCCTGACGCGAAGGAGCAGATCGAGCAGGACCTGGCGCTGCTGGAGGTGTTCGCCGAGAAGGTGGGACATCGGCCGGGGCTCAAACAGGTGATCGACATGGAGGCGGTGTTCACGTACCTGTCGGACTCGCTGCACCGCGAGCTGGACTTCCGGCAGGAGATGGACAACATGCGCCGGATGACGGAGGTGATCGCGCCGTTCTCGCGCCTGCGCGTGCCGGACGTGCACACCAGTTACTCCACGTCCCGTCTGCTGGTGATGCGCGACGTAGCCGGCGGTCCCATCGCGAACGCCCCCGAGGGAACGGCCCGCAACGAGGCCGCGCGCCAGCTGCTCGAGTCGTTCTACAAGCAGATCATGGTGGACGGCTTCTTCCACGCCGACCCGCACCCGGGGAACCTGATGTGGCAGCCCGAGGAGGACCGGCTCTACTTCCTGGACCTCGGGATGGTGGGCGAGGTCACCGCCGAGATGCGCGAGCAGATGATGCTGCTCCTCATGGCGTTCTGGCAGGAGGACGTCGGTTTCCTCACGGACATCTCCCTGATGCTGTCGGGCGCGATCGATCGGAGCGACCTGGACGTGGACGCGTTCCGCGAGGACATCGGCGCGCTGATGGCGAAGAACCGCAGCGCCTCGCTCAAGGACATCCAGCTCGGCCCGGTGCTCCAGGAGATGACCGAGATCTCGCTCCGCCACAACGTCCCGTTGCCGGCCTCGCTGACCCTGACCGGCAAGGCGCTCGCGCAGATGCAGCTGGCGGCCGCGCAGCTCGATCCGGAGCTGGACCCGTTCGACGTGGCGGGGAAGTTCTTGATGCGCACGGTCTTCACCGGCATGGGCTCGAAGTTCGACCTGAAGGCGGTCTTCTATCAGACACAGAAGATGAAGGTGCGTGCGATGCGGGTGATCGAGGCGGTGGAGCGATTGATCGGCGCGCGCCCCGGTCAGAAGCTCGAAGTGAACTTCCGCGCGGCCTCGTTGGAGACGACGATCCGGCGCGCCGGTCGGCGGCTGGCGCTGGGTCTCACCGCGGGCGCCGCGATCCTGGCGTCGTCGCTCGCTGCACTCTCGACGCGGGTCGCGGGGTGGGTGCCGGCGGTCTTCGGAGTGGTCGCGGCGCTGCTCACGCTCGGTCTGCTGGTCGACCTGATCCGCCGGCGCGACTGACGCACCGGTTCGACACGGACCCGTCTGAAACGTCAGCCGCCAGGCGGTGGTTCCCAGAGCTCGAACCGGGTGCCTTCGGGATCGACCGCCCATCCGAAGCGCCCGAGCTCCGACTCATCCAGCGCGTCGATCACCTCGACGCCGGCCGCGCGCAACTGGGCCAGCATCGCGTCCAGATCGGCGACGCGGAAGTTCACCATATAGGCCTGCTCAGGCCGCCCGAAGTACTCGGTGTCATGATCGAAGACGGCCCAGATCGTGGAACCGCCCGGCGTCCACTCGAACGGCTTGCCGCCCCAGTCGGCGAGGTCGATGCCGAGATGTTCGGCGTACCAGTCCCGAAGACCCGCGGCCTGATCGGCGCGCTGGAACACCCCGCCGATCCCGGTGACCCGCTCCATGTTCGCCATGCTACGCACGATCGCTCGCAGGCGCAGGGGCCGCTCGGGATCAGTCCAGATCGGCTTCGGCGCCCTTCGACGTGATCGTCGTCGGCTCGCGGGCGGGCGTCGAACCCCCGCCCTTCCGCACCGAACGCATCACTGCCTTCTCCAACACGAACGCGATCACGCCCATCGCGAGCCCGACCATCCACCGCTCGACCCGACGGAGACCCTTCGGCTTCTTCGTGGATCGCTTCGCTGCGCTCATGCGGACGCCATCACGAGCGCGACCGTGGGGAGCGATCCCTCGAGCGTCGTTCCTTGGCCGGGGACGGACGTCACCGTGAACCGCCCGTCGAGCGCGCCCAACCGGTCGGCGATCCCCTGGAGGCCCGTGCCGTAGCTGTGCTCCGCCAGATCGAACCCGACCCCGTCGTCACGCACCGTGAACCGGATGCGCTCGTCGCGTTCGGCCAACTCGACGACGACGTTGGACGCCTCGGCGTACTTCGCGACGTTCTGCAACGCCTCGAGGCATGAGAAGTAGACGGCCGATTCGACCGCTTGCGGGTACCGACCAACGCCGTCCGCTCGCAGCGTGCCGGCAAACCGCTCTTGCGCACCTGTGCTTCGAGCGCCGCGGGCAAACCTTTGTCGGCGAGCAGCGGTGGATAGATCCCACGGGCCAGGTCGCGCAGATCCTCGAGCGCGGCGTGCGTCTCGGCCTGGAGTTGCGCGAGGAGTTCATGCGTCTTGCTGGTGTCGCGCTCGATCGAGGCTGTCGGCGAGCTTCAGCTTCACCGCGAGCGCGACGAGCTGCTGCTGCGCGCCGTCGTGGATGTTGCGCTCCAGCCGGCGACGTCCCTCGTCCTGCGCGGAGACCAGGCGCTTCTGCGCGGCCTTCAGCTCGTCGAACCGTACCTTCAGCTCCTCGTTCAAGCGGACGTTGCGGAGCACCAGACCCGCTTGCCCGGCGAGGTCCGCGATCAGCTTCTCGTCCGACGGCGTCACCGGATCGCTCGCCGGCTTGCGGATCGCGAGCGCGCCCAGCAGCTCCCCCGCCGACTCGACCGGGTAGACGCGATCGACGCCCGGGATCGCGGGGACGGAGCCGTTCGGCAGCGCGATCGGCGCCAGGCGGTCGACGTCGCCGGGCCAGGCCGCGACATCGCGCAGCTCCTGGTCGACGGCCAGCCAGACGTCCGCCCGATCCGCGCCGATCCCCTCGCCCAGGATCCGCGCCATCCGCGGCAGCACGTCTTCGTCGGCGTACGCGCCACCGACACGTTCGGAGAACTCCGACAGCACCTCGTACGGCGTCGCGCGCTTGCCGTAGACGACCCGGTTGGCGAACCGCGTGAGTCGGGCGCGCGCCGGCTGGAACGTGACCGCCACCACCACCGCGGCAACCATCGTGAGGAACGAGTTGTCCTGGCCCAGCCAGACGCCGACCCCGACCACGAGCCCGAGGTAGATCAGCGTGGCGAAGAGCGCGAACGCGCCGTAGATCAACGTCTTGCGGACCACGACGTCAAGGTCGTAGAGGTGGAAGCCGCAGGACGGCGACCCCGACCGAGAGCGGGAACATGAGGAACGCCGCCGCCACCGACGATCGACGTCAGGATCGTTTCCTCGCTCGTGAAGCTCGTGGCGACGATCGCCGACGAGCGCCACCACCAGTCCGAACACGACCCACTTGATCTGGAGACGCTCGACGCCGGTCGATCGCCGGAACCGCAGGATGAGCGACACGACCGACGCGGCGAAGATCCCCGGGAACAAGGCGGCGATCAGCGGATCCAGGGTCGGGAGATTGCCGATCGGCGTCGATGTACAAGGGGTTCGCGACCGAGGCCGCGTCGCTCGAGCCCGTCAACGTCGGCTGTCCGAGGGTAGAGATCGATGCCCGAGGAACACCAGGAATCCGACGATGAACCACAGCGAACGGCCGCCATCGCGGTGACGGAAGGTGGCCATCGGGGAAGAGCAGCGGCAGGAGGAAGACCGTGGGAAGGATCCCGAACAGCCATCCGTAGTTGTTCAGGAATCCGAACGCCGACGAGCCACCATCCGGTCTGCCCGTGGTCGACGGCGTAGCGTGAGGAGCTCGCCCGACAGGAACGAGAACGCCGTGAGCGAACGAGGCCCACAGGAAGAGGAGCCCGATCGTGTTCCGGCGGTCGCGGCTGACGATGAACGCGCCCACGACACCGAACATCGCGAACGCGATCACGTACGGGATCTGTTCGGCGATCGACTCGTCGTTCGCGACCACCAGCACCATCGCGATCGTCGCGATCGACGAGGAACCCGGCGAGCGACGACCCACGGCCAGCGCGCGGGACGCAGCGGTGACGCGGCGGTCACTTCAGCCGATGACGACACGGAACACCTCCACCGGCTCCTCGCGACCCTTCACGTGTCGCGCGCCGATCGACACACAGGCGATCGTCGGCGCGGCCGCGATCGTCGAGGCGGACGCGACGACCTCGCCGCCCTCGGCCTCGGACTGCAACCGCTGCGCGATGTTCACGGCGTCGCCCACGACCGTGTACTCCAGGCGTCCGCCGCCGCCGACCGTCCCGGCGATCACGGATCCCGTGTTCACGCCGATGCCCACGTGGAGCTGGTCGACATCGGCGTCCCAGCCCTCCAGGTTCAGCTCTGACTGCCGCGCCTGCATGGCGATCGCGCAGATGAGCGCTCGCTCGGCATGGTCCGGCGTCGGCTCGGGGGCGCCGAACACCGCCATCACCGCGTCGCCCTGGAACTTGTCGATCATGCCGCCGAGGTCCAGCACGACCTCGGCCATCGCGGACAGGTGCTTGCCGACCACGGCGGCCACATCCCGCGCGGGGAGGCGCTCCGCGATCGAAGAGAACCCGCGGATGTCCGAGAACAGCACGCTCACCACGACCTCCTGCGGCTCGATCGCCGACTCCGGGTGCGCGGCCAGACGGTCGGCCAGCTGTTGCGGCACGAACGACGCCAAGGTCTTGCGCGACGCGGTCTGTTCGACGACGGCGGCGTGCAGCCGCTTGAACTCGTCGAGCATGCCGGAGCCGGCGCCGTCCCCGGCCATCCGCCGGAACAGGCCGGTCACCTGCGAGTCGACCGCCTCCTCCGTGGTCCCGAGCGCCGCGGCGATCTCCGTGTAGCCCATGCCCTTGGCCATCATGTCCAGCAGCTCGCGCTCACGATCGGCGGTGTCGTCACGCCCGGACAGCCGTTCGGCGATCACCGGATCGACGGTGCTGCCGCCGGCGTGGACCTCGCGGATCGCGCGCGCGAGCTCGTCGCCCTGCGAGATCCGGTCCTTCAGCAGGTACGCCAGGCCGCTGTGCCCACCGCCCAGCAGCGCCAGGGCGTACGCCTCGTCGTCGTGGGCCGACAGCACCACCACGCCGGTGTCCGGGTGCGACGACCGGATCGCATGCGCGCAGTCGATCCCCTCCAGCTGGAACGACGGCGGCATCTTGATGTCCGTCACGACCACGTCCGGCACGTGCTCGGCGGCGGTCGCCAGCAGCGACGGCGCGTCGACCGCGACCCCCACCACCTCGATGTCGTCGTAGGAGTCCAGCAGCGCCCGAACACCCTCGCGCACGAGCACGTTGTCCTCGCCCAGCACGACCCTGATGCTCATCCGTCGCTCCCCAGGGCCGGGTGGCCCGCATGTACCATCCGCGCATGATCCGCGTGGTGTTCGCCGAGGATAACTACCTGGTCCGCGAGGGAACAGCCGCGCTCCTCGCCACCTCCGATCAGGTCGAGTTGGTGGGCACCGCGACCACGCGTGACGAACTGTTGGCCGCGGTCGAGGAACACACCCCCGACGCCGTCCTCACCGACATCCGGATGCCCCCCACGGGCACGAACGAGGGCATCGAGGCCGCGAAGACGATCCGCGCCGCGCATCCGGAGATCGGCGTCGTCGTGCTCTCGCAGTTCGTCGAGGAGGATTACGCGTTCGACCTGCTGAAGGACGGCGCGGCGGGGCTCGGCTACCTCCTGAAGGAGCGCGTCGCCGACGTGGACGAGCTGGTCCGGGCGCTGGGGGAGGTCGCCCGCGGCGGCAGCGTGCTGGATCCGAAGGTCGTCGAGGCGTTGGTGTCGGCCAAGGACCGGATGGCGCACTCGCCGCTCGCGCAGCTCACGGATCGCGAGCGCGAGGTGCTGTCGCACATGGCGCAGGGCGAGAACAACGCCGCGATCGCCGCGTCGTTGTTCCTCACCGAGCGAGCCGTCGAGAAGCACATCAACTCCCTGTTCCACAAGCTCGGCCTCACGGAGGAGCCCGACGTGCACCGCCGGGTGATGGCGGTGCTCGCGTTCCTCCGCGAGACCGGCGACGTCTGACATCACTCGTCGTCCCTCACTGTGCGCGGCGCGTGTCGACGATGAACACCGAGCACGGCGCGTGTCGCAGGATCATGTTCGGCACGCTGTCGCGGACGCGCCACCGCGTGCCCTGGGTCCCGCGGTTCCCGACGACGATCGTGTCGGCGAGCTCCTCGGCCGCGACGTCGCAGATGCGGTCGGCCGGCTCACCGCGCTCGACCCGCGTGCGCGTCGCGACGTCGGGGAAGCGCGCCGGGATCCGCGCGAGGTACGCGTTGGGATCGGCGGCGCGGTCGGGGTCCACCACGGCGCGGAGATCCGACTCCGGCTGGACGTAGAGGACCAGGAGCTCAGCTCCGCGGTCACGGGCCAATCGAGCGGCGTCCTCCACGGCCAGATCGGCAGCCGCGGAGGTGTCGGTTCCTACCAGGACGGTGCGCATCTCGTGCCTCCTTCGGTTCTCGAGCCGAACGTATGCCCGTTCCGCCTCGGAGACGACCCGGCCGCCACCACGGTTCGCTGGGGGTGCCACCACCCCACGCGTAGGGATGTTCCGGCACGTGGCTGACCGGAAGCCTCGAACGTCGGCCCGATGGCGCCCTGAGCGGCCCGAACGACATCCCCCAGCCTTCCGATGACCCAAGCCCATGCTGGATGCTAGGTTGCTGTCTCACTCAACCGCAGGGGGACTCCGCATGCCGCACGCAGACGGGCGCCGGTCGAGCCGGCGTCGTGCACTCGTCGCCGTCATCACCACGGCGATGACGCTCGCAGCCGTTCTGGCGATCACCGCCCCGGCTCGCTCCGCCGGACGGGCCGCCACACCGGGCCGCGCCCAAGCCGGTCGCAGCGTCGAGACGTTCGACGTCCGCGACCGCGGCGGCGCCGCCGTCGCGCCCAGCGCTCGGGTCGCGAAGGCCCGCCTCGCGCTCGCGCGCCGGCTGGGCCCGCAGGGCGTGGTCCAATCCGATCCCATGACGGGCACGCTGCGCATGGTGGGTCGTCTGGACGGGTACCTCACCGGCCGGAGCATGCGGCCGGCTCGGGCCGTCGCCATGGGCTTCGTGCGCTCGAACCGCGCGGCGTTCGGATTGACGAACGCCGACATCAAGACGTTCCGCCTGCGGCAGGACTACGTGGACATCGCTGGCGTGCACCACATCTCGTGGACACAGTCGAAGCGGGGCATCCAGGTCTTCCACAACGGACTGCGCGCGAACGTCACCGATGACGGGCGTCTGGTCAACGTGACCGGGTCGCCGGTGCACGCTCTCCGCGTCGCCTCCACGGTGCCGAGGATCAGCTCCGCCGCGGCGATCGCCGCGGCGCGTGCCGACGGGGGCGCACGCGTCGCCGCCGCGCAGGGCTCCGACTGGGCCTCGCTCGTCCTGTTCCCGACGGGGCGCGGCGCACGGCTCGCGTGGAAGACGTTCACGTGGCCGAGCACGCAGCAGCTCAACCTGTCGGTCGTGGACGCGGCCACGGGCGCGGTGCTGTACCGGCAGAGCCTGTCGAGCGACGCGACCGGCAGCGCGACCGCGTGGGAGTTCTACCCCAGCGACCTGGTGCCGGCGGGCGCCAACACCGCGAACCCCGTCACGTTCCCGGTGGACGACGGCACGCGTCTGTTCGGCCCCAACGCGCACGTGTGGTCCGACGTGAAGGACAACAACAAGCCCGACGCCGGCGAGGAGACCTCCGCCGTGTCGGGGACGAACTGGAGCGTGCCGGCGATCCTCAACGACTCGGCAGCCTCGCAGGGCTGCAGCACGGCGCGTCCGTGCACGTGGGACAGGGGCGTGCCGTTCAGCTGGCAAGCGAACCAGGCGCAGAACGCGGCACAGGTCATGTACTTCCTGAACCGATACCACGACCACTTGGCGTCGCCCCCGTACGGCTTCACGTCCGCGGCAGGCAACTTCGAGAACGCGGACCGGGTGCTGGGACAGGCGATGGACGGAGCCAACTCCAAGAACGGGCTCCCGGACCAGAACCACTTCAACAACGCGAACATGGGGACACCGCCGGACGGGCATTCACCGACGATGCAGATGTACCTGTTCCACGCGGACCAAGGGCTCCCGTTGTCGAGCGTGAACGGCGGGGACGACGCGGAAGTCGTGTATCACGAGTACACGCACGGTCTGTCGAACCGCCTGGTCCTGTACCCGGACGGGACGTCCGGCCTCTCCAACCAGCAGGGCAACTCGATGGGCGAGGGCTGGAGCGACTGGTATGCCGAGGACTTCCTGAACAACCTCGGGTTCAAGCTGGATACGGCCACCGTTGGTGACGTCGTGATGGGCGCGATCACGTTCAACGGGCTCCTGCGCTACCAGGCGGTCGACTGCCCGGTGGGTGCGTCCGCTCCGAACTGCGGGGGGTCACCCGACGCCGGGCCCGGCGGATTCACCTACGGAGATTTCGGCGACGTCGACGGCGCTCCCGAGGTGCATTCCGACGGCGAGATCTGGCTCGAGACGCTCTGGCAGATCCGTCAGACGCTCGGTGCCGCCGTCACGGAGGCGCTCGTCACCCGCGGCATGGAGCTGTCGCCCCCCGCGCCGTCCTTCCTGGACATGCGGAACGCGATCATCCAAGCCGATCTGGTGAACTTCGGCGGAGCGAACGAGACGGCCCTGTGGACGATCTTCGCCAGCGGGGCATGGGGTACTTCGCGGCGTCGGACAGCGGCGACGTAGATGATGAACGATCGACACACAGGCGATCGTCGGCGCAGCCGCGATCGTCGAGGCGGACGCGACGACCTCGCCGCCCTCGGCCTCGGACTGCAACCGCTGCGCGATGTTCACGGCGTCGCCCACGACCGTGTACTCCAGGCGCCCGCCGCCGCCGACCGTCCCGGCGATCACGGATCCCGTGTTCACGCCGATGCCCACGTGGAGCTGATCGACATCGGCGTCCCAACCCTCCAGGTTCAGCTCTGACTGCCGCGCCTGCATGGCGATCGCGCAGATGAGCGCTCGCTCGGCATGGTCCGGCGTCGGCTCGGGGGCGCCGAACACCGCCATCACCGCGTCGCCCTGGAACTTGTCGATCATGCCGCCGAGGTCCAGCACGACCTCGGCCATCGCGGACAGGTGCTTGCCGACCACGGCGGCCACATCGCGCGCGGGGAGGCGCTCCGCGATCGAAGAGAACCCGCGGATGTCCGAGAACAGCACGCTCACCACGACCTCCTGCGGCTCGATCGCCGACTCCGGGTGCGCGGCCAGACGGTCGGCCAGCTGTTGCGGCACGAACGACGCCAAGGTCTTGCGCGACGCGGTCTGTTCGACGACGGCGGCGTGCAGCCGCTTGAACTCGTCGAGCATGCCGGAGCCGGCGCCGTCTCCGGCCATCCGCCGGAACAGGCCGGTCACCTGCGAGTCGACCGCCTCCTCCGTGGTCCCGAGCGCTGCGGCGATCTCCGTGTAGCCCATGCCCTTGGCCATCATGTCCAGCAGCTCGCGCTCACGATCGGCGGTGTCGTCACGCCCGGACAGCCGTTCAGCGATCACCGGATCGACGGTGCTGCCGCCGGCGTGGACCTCGCGGATCGCGCGCGCGAGCTCGTCGCCCTGCGAGATCCGGTCCTTCAGCAGGTACGCCAGGCCGCTGTGCCCACCGCCCAGCAGCGCCAGGGCGTACGCCTCGTCGTCGTGGGCCGACAGCACCACGACGCCGGTGTCCGGGTGCGACGAGCGGATCGCATGCGCGCAGTCGATCCCCTCCAGCTGGAACGACGGCGGCATCTTGATGTCCGTCACGACCACGTCCGGCACGTGCTCGGCGGCGGTCGCCAGCAGCGACGGCGCGTCGACCGCGACCCCCACCACCTCGATGTCGTCGTAGGAGTCCAGCAGCGCCCGAACACCCTCGCGCACGAGCACGTTGTCCTCGCCAAGCACGACCCTGATGCTCATCCGTGGCTCCCCAGGGCCGGGTGGCCCGCATGTACCATCCGCGCATGATCCGCGTGGTGTTCGCCGAGGATAACTACCTGGTCCGCGAGGGAACAGCCGCGCTCCTCGCCACCTCCGATCAGGTCGAGCTGGTGGGCACCGCGACCACGCGTGACGAACTGTTGGCCGCGGTCGAGGAACACACCCCCGACGCCGTCCTCACCGACATCCGGATGCCCCCCACGGGCACGAACGAGGGCATCGAGGCCGCGAAGACGATCCGCGCGGCGCATCCCGGAGATCGGCGTCGTCGTGCTCTCGCAGTTCGTCGAGGAGGACTACGCGTTCGACCTGCTGAAGGACGGCGCGGCGGGGCTCGGCTACCTCCTGAAGGAGCGCGTCGCCGACGTGGACGAGCTGGTCCGGGCGCTGGGGGAGGTCGCCCGCGGCGGCAGCGTGCTGGATCCGAAGGTCGTCGAGGCGTTGGTGTCGGCGAAGGACCGAATGGCGCACTCGCCGCTCGCGCAGCTCACGGATCGCGAGCGCGAGGTGCTGTCGCACATGGCGCAGGGCGAGAACAACGCCGCGATCGCCGCGTCGTTGTTCCTGACCGAGCGAGCCGTCGAGAAGCACATCAACTCCCTGTTCCACAAGCTCGGCCTCACGGAGGAGCCCGACGTGCACCGCCGGGTGATGGCGGTGCTCGCGTTCCTCCGCGAGACCGGCGACGTCTGACATCACTCGTCGTCCCTCACTGTGCGCGGCGCGTGTCGACGATGAACACCGAGCACGGCGCGTGTCGCAGGATCATGTTCGGCACGCTGTCGCGGACGTGCCACCGCGTGCCCTGGGTCCCGCGGTTCCCGACGACGATCGTGTCGGCGAGCTCCTCGGCCGCGACGTCGCAGATGCGGTCGGCCGGCTCACCGCGCTCGACCCGCGTGCGCGTCGCGACGTCGGGGAAGCGTGCCGGGATCCGCGCGAGGTACGCGTTGGGATCGGCGGCGCGGTCGGGGTCCACCACGGCGCGGAGATCCGACTCCGGCTGGACGTAGAGGACCAGGAGCTCAGCTCCGCGGTCACGGGCCAATCGAGCGGCGTCCTCCACGGCCAGATCGGCAGCCGCGGAGGTGTCGGTTCCTACCAGGACGGTGCGCATCTCGTGCCTCCTTCGGTTCTCGAGCCGAACGTATGCCCGTTCCGCCTCGGAGACGACCCGGCCGCCACCACGGTTCGCTGGGGGTGCCACCACCCCACGCGTAGGGATGTTCCGGCGTGGCTCGCTCAACGTCGGCCCGATGGCGCCCTGAGGGCCCGAACGACATCCCCCAGCCTTCCGATGACCCAAGCCCATGCTGGATGCTAGGTTGCTGTCTCACTCAACCGCAGGGGGACTCCGCATGCCGCACGCAGACGGGCGCCGGTCGAGCCGGCGTCGTGCACTCGTCGCCGTCATCACCACGGCGATGACACTCGCAGCCGTTCTGGCGATCACCGCCCCGGCTCGCTCCGCCGGACGGGCCGCCACACCGGGCCGCGCCCAGGCCGGTCGCAGCGTCGAGACGTTCGACGTCCGCGACCGCGGCGGCGCCGCCGTCGCGCCCAGCGCTCGGGTCGCGCAGGCCCGCCTCGCGCTCGCGCGCCGGCTCGGCCCGCAGGGCGTGGTCCAATCCGATCCCATGACGGGCACGCTGCGCATGGTGGGTCGTCTGGACGGGTACCTCACCGGCCGGAGCATGCGGCCGGCTCGGGCCGTCGCCATGGGCTTCGTGCGCTCGAACCGCGCGGCGTTCGGATTGACGAACGCCGACATCAAGACGTTCCGCCTGCGGCAGGACTACGTGGACATCGCTGGCGTGCACCACATCTCGTGGACACAGTCGAAGCGCGGCATCCAGGTCTTCCACAACGGACTGCGCGCGAACGTCACCGGTGACGGGCGTCTGGTCAACGTGACCGGGTCGCCGGTGCACGCTCTCCGCGTCGCCTCCACGGTGCCGAGGATCAGCTCCGCCGCGGCGATCGCCGCGGCGCGTGCCGACGGGGGTGCACGCGTCGCCGCCGCGCAGGGCTCCGACTGGGCCTCGCTCGTCCTGTTCCCGACGGGGCGCGGCGCACGGCTCGCGTGGAAGACGTTCACCTGGCCGAGCACGCAGCAGCTCAACCTGTCGGTCGTGGACGCGGCCACGGGCGCGGTGCTGTACCGGCAGAGCCTGTCGAGCGACGCGACCGGCAGCGCGACCGCGTGGGAGTTCTACCCCAGCGACCTGGTGCCGGCGGGCGCCAACACCGCGAACCCCGTCACGTTCCCGGTGGACGACGGCACGCGTCTGTTCGGCCCCAACGCGCACGTGTGGTCCGACGTGAAGGACAACAACAAGCCCGACGCCGGCGAGGAGACCTCCGCCGTGTCGGGGACGAACTGGAGCGTGCCGGCGATCCTCAACGACTCGGCAGCCTCGCAGGGCTGCAGCACGGCGCGTCCGTGCACGTGGGACAGGGGCGTGCCGTTCAGCTGGCAAGCGAACCAGGCGCAGAACGCGGCACAGGTCATGTACTTCCTGAACCGATACCACGACCACTTGGCGTCGTCCCCGTACGGCTTCACGTCCGCGGCAGGCAACTTCGAGAACGCGGACCGGGTGCTGGGACAGGCGATGGACGGAGCCAACTCCAAGAACGGGCTCCCGGACCAGAACCACTTCAACAACGCGAACATGGGGACACCGCCGGACGGGCATTCACCGACGATGCAGATGTACCTGTTCCACGCGGACCAAGGGCTCCCGTTGTCGAGCGTGAACGGCGGGGACGACGCGGAAGTCGTGTATCACGAGTACACGCACGGTCTGTCGAACCGCCTGGTCCTGTACCCGGACGGGACGTCCGGCCTCTCCAACCAGCAGGGCAACTCGATGGGCGAGGGCTGGAGCGACTGGTATGCCGAGGACTTCCTGAACAACCTCGGGTTCAAGCCGGATACGGGCACCGTTGGTGACGTCGTGATGGGCGCGATCACGTTCAACGGGCTCCTGCGCTACCAGGCGGTCGACTGCCCGGTGGGTGCTTCCGCTCCGAACTGCGGGGGGTCACCCGACGCCGGGCCCGGCGGATTCACCTACGGAGATTTCGGCGACGTCGACGGCGCTCCCGAGGTGCATTCCGACGGCGAGATCTGGCTCGAGACGCTCTGGCAGATCCGTCAGACGCTCGGTGCCGCCGTCACGGAGGCGCTCGTCACCCGCGGCATGGAGCTGTCGCCCCCCGCGCCGTCCTTCCTGGACATGCGGAACGCGATCATCCAAGCCGATCTGGTGAACTTCGGCGGAGCGAACGAGACGGCCCTGTGGACGATCTTCGCCCAGCGGGGCATGGGGTACTTCGCGGCGTCGGACAGCGGCGACGTGGATCCGATCGAGGACTTCACCGCCCCGCCGGATTGCGCCGTCTCGGATTGCGCCACGCTCTCAGGCACGGTGAAGGACAAGGCGACGGGCAAGCCGGCCGCCGGTGTCCAAGTCTCGTTCCCCGGACTGGACTCCGGTTTCGCGTCCGATCTGGCCGACACCACCGATGGGACGGGGCACTTCTCGATCGAGGACGTGCCGCTCCACACGTACGCCGAGCTGCGGATCAGCGGCAACGGGTACGAGCCGGTCGTCATCAGCGGCCTCGCGGTCACCGGCGACCTCACCCTGAACCGGAAGGTCGTTCGGGACTGGGCGGCGATCGAGGGCGGAGCCACGGTTGAGAAGTTCACCCCGCCCGATTACGGTCCGTACGGCTGCGGCCCCGAGCAGCTGCTCGACCTCAACCTCGGGACCGGCTGGGGATCGGACGCGGTCGGCAGCACGTCCGGCAGCAACAACGACGGCCCGCGGAAGGTCGTCATCAAGCTGCCGAAGGTCGTCGACATCACGCAGTTCGCGGTGGCGTCGACCGGAGCATGCGGCGACGGACCTGAGGCCGGCGTGAAGAAGTTCAAGGTAGAGACCAAGACGGCCAACGGCCAGTGGATCACGGCCTTCACCGGCACCGCCAAGAGCAACGGCGTGCTGAAGACGTTCGCGCCGAAGACCGGCAAGGCCAACGTCCGCTTCGTGCGGTTCACCATGCTCTCGAACCACGGCGACCCGCTGTTCATGGACGTGATGGAGTTCAGGGTCCACGGCAAGTAGCGGGTCGGGTCAACCACACGGGAGGGCCGGCATCGCCGGCCCTCCCTCATCGTTGCTGGTTCCTTGCCCATCGAGCGACGCCCGACCGTCGGTTGCCTTTCGGCACAGGACCGTTCCGTGTAGCGTCCTTCCGGTTCGTTCCGGTTGAGGGGAGTTCATTCCGTGAAGCGTTCCGCCCAGGTCGGCGCTCGACGCCGTCTCACCGTCGCCGCGCTCGCCGCGGTGCTCGCCGTGTCCGTCATCTCCGTGGTCGCAGCGTCGGCGCGGCCCGTCCCCCGACACCTGCCGTCCGCCGAGCGCGTGAGCTCGGAGCTGTTCGACAGCCGCGCGACAGGCGCTTCCGTGACTCCCGGCCGCGCCGTGGACAGGGCGCGGGCCGCGCTCGCGCAGCACCTGGGGAGCCAGGGCGTCGTGATCGCGGACCAGCAGACCGGCACGCTGCGCATGGTCGGCAGGCTGGACGGGTTCCTCACTGGTGCGAGCGTCAGGCCGGCCGCGCAGGTCGGGATGCGCTACGTGCGTTCGCACCGCCTGGCGTTCGGGCTGAACCGTGCGGACCTGCGAACGTTCCATCTGCGGCAGGACTACGTCGACATCGCCGGCACGCACCACGTCTCGTGGACGCAGCGCGCCGACGGCATCACCGCGTTCCGGAGCGGCCTCAAGGCCAACGTCACGGCCGACGGGCGCTTGATCAACGTCACGGGCCCGCCCGTGCACGGGCTTCGGGTCACCTCGACGCTGCCGCGCGTGACCGCGACCGGCGCGCTCGGCGCCGCTCGCCGCTCCGCCGGAGCGCAGGAACCGGCTCCGCAGCGCGAGGACACCGCGAAGCTGGTGCTCTTCGCCACGCAGCGCGACGCGCGGATGGCGTGGCAGACCCAGACCTGGGTGAACCCGGACTTCCTCGCGCTGTCGGTCGTCGACGCGCAGAACGGCCAGATCCTGTGGCGCGCGAACCTGACGCACGCCGACGCGGTCGGCACCGGCCAGGCTGTGGGGATGTACCCCGGCGGCGACGTGCCCAACGGAGGCGGCGACCTCCAACCGGTGACGTTCCCCGTGTTCGACGGCACCGCGCTGTCGGGCAACAACGCGCACGTCTTCGCCGACGTCAACGACGACGACGTTGCGGCTCCCGAAGGACGAGATGCACGGCGGTCACGGGCACGGACTGGTCCGGTACCTGCCCGAGTACGACACGACGGACGCGTCCCAGAACTGCTCGACGCACTTCTACTGCACTGGGACAAGACCGTCGCGAAGGACTGGAAGCGGAACCGGAGCTGGTTCGGCGTCCAGCTCTACTCCTTCCTCAACACGTTCCACGATCATCTGCTCAGGCGGCGCCGATCGGGTTCACCGAGGCGGCCGGCAACTTCCAGGTCGACGAACACGAGCGGGCAGGGACTCGGCGGCGACGCCGTCCAAGCGTCACCTGCTCGACGGAGCGAACACCGCGAACGGGTTCCCCGACGGCGGCCACGTCAACAACGCGAACTTCTCGACCCCGCCCGACGGCGAGCCCGGCGTCATGCAGATGTACCTGCAGCGCGCGGCGATCTGGGCGTCCGAACATCCCCTCCGGCGACTCAGGCAACGAGGCGGAGACCGTGTACCACGAGTTCACGCACGGGTTGTCCAACCGGCTGGTCACGACGCCCGACGGCATCCCGTCGCTGAACGCGCAGCAGTCGGGCTCGATGGGCGAGGGCTGGAGCGACTGGTACGCGGTCGACTTCACGGACAACCACGGCTGGTTCATCGACACGCCGGCGAACGGCGACGCGATCGCGTTCCGCTACTCCGCCGGCGACGAGGTGTCGTTCCGGACGTGCGGCGATCGACTGCCCGGTCGGCGTCGCGCGCGGCGAACTGCCCCGTGGACGGGTTCGGCAGCGGTCCGGGCGGCTACACGTACGCCGACTTCGGCAGCATCGTCGGAGGACCCGAGGTCCACGCGGACGGCGAGATCTGGGTGCAGACGTTGTGGCAGATCCGCGAGCTGCTGGGATCCGCCGTGGCGGAGTCGCTCGTCACGCGCGGCATGGAGCTGTCACCGCCGGAGCCGTCGTTCCTGGACATGCGGAACGCGATCCTGCAGGCCGACGAGGTGGTCTTCGCAGGTTCGCACCAGGACGCCCTCTGGACCGTGTTCGCTCAGCGAGGGCATGGGCTACTACGCGGCGGCAGCGGACGGCAGCGACGTGCACCCGGTGGCGGACTTCGACGCTGCCGCCGGACTGCGCGGTCGACCCGTGCGGCACGGTCTCCGGCACCATCACGGACTCCGTGTCGGGCGCGCCGCTGGCGGGCGTGCACGTCGGGATCGCGGGACACATGTCGGGGCTCGGCGCCGACCTCGGTGACGTGACGGACGCGTCGGGCATCTTCTCGATCACGTCCGTGCCGTTCCACACGTACCCGAAGTTCGTCGTGGATCAGACGGGCTACGAGCAGGCGACGATCGCCGAACCTGGTGGTCGACGGCGACGAGACGGTCGAGCGGGCCATCACGCGGGACTGGGCCTCCCTCGAGGGCGGCGCGACGATCGTGAAGGCGTCGCCGCCGGACTACACCGACTTCGGCTGCGGCCCGAACGGTGCGTTCGACCTGTCGCTCGGCTCCGGGTGGGGATCGGACTCACCGGGGCCACGACACATCGTGGTGAAGCTGTCACGGACCATCGACGTCACCAGCTTCGGGTTCGACCCGGGCAACACGTGCGGTGACGGACCCGATGCCGCGACCAAGACGTTCTCGATCTACACGAAGAAGGCCGGCGGCTCCTGGGTGCTCGCCTACTCCGGCAAGAAGCTGAAGACCGGTCGGCTGAACACGCTCATCCCGTCGGCAGGGAACGAAGAACGTCAGGTTCGTGAAGCTCGTGCTCCTGACGAACCGCGGGAACCCGTCCTACATGGACATGAGCGAACTGACCGTTCGCGGGAGTTAGCGGATCGCTGGGCCGGCGTCGCCGTCAGGCGACGCCGGCAGCGGCGGCCCAGGCGGCTTCGAGGCGATCGGGACCGAACGCGGCCTTCGGGATGTACGCGGCGGCGCCACACTCCGCGGCTCGAGGCGCGTACTCCTCCTCCTCGTACGTGGAGAGCAGCAACACGACCACGGCGCCGGAGCCGTCGGTCGCCCCCGCCAGGATCTGTCGCGTGGCGTCCAGGCCGTTGATGCCCGGGAGGTTCACGTCCATCAGGACCAGGTCGGGCGCGAGCTCGGCGGCCATCGAGACGGAGTCCTCCCCCGTCTCCGCCTCGCCCACGACATCGAAGCCGTCCGTCGCCTCGACCACCATCCGGGCGGCCATGCGGAACGGCTCCTGGTCATCGACGATCAAGACGCGAACGGTCATGCAGCTCCTCCGTGTCTAGCGTCCCACCCGACCTGATCGAACGCCAGTAGTGCCAGCACCACTTTCCGGGTGACGTTCGGGGGACGAGCGCTTACGCGGCAACGAGCTCCGCCAGGCGGAGGAACGCCCGCTCCAGCAGCAGGCGCGGGTTGAGGTTGAGGTCCTCGGCCAGGTCGGCGCGCGCCTCTTCGATCCCGGCCAGGCCTCGTGCGGCGCGGATCACGCTCAACCGCTGGTCCGGCACCAGGTCCGGGTTCATGAAGACGTCCGGGCCTCCGCCCACCGCGCCGGCGATCCGGTCGCGCAGGAGCGACGAGACCGCCAGCAGCTCCCAATCGATGTAGTCGCGCTCCGCACGGCGCTCCCGACGATGGAAGCGAACCTCGATCCGCTTGATCGCACCCCGATAGGCATCCTCGGGACGGCCTTTCTCGTCCAGGAACGGCGCGAGCGCGATCTCCAGCTCGGCCTTCAGGCCCTTCTTGTACTCGGCGGCGGCGGCGAGCACCACGTCGGCGGCCTCGAGCGCGCCGGTCGGCCCTTCGGCGGCGAGCGCGACCGCGCGTTCGGCGGCGTCGCGGAACCGCAGGCCGTCGGCGGCGGTCGCCAAGCGGCGTGCTCGGCCGAGGTTCCCGCCCGCGAGCCGCGCGGCGAGCCGGGCACGGGTGGCATCGACGCCTTCGCCCGCCAGCACCTCCACGACGAATGCCTCGGACAGCGCCGTGAACGTGACCACGTGGCACCGCGACAGGACGGTGTCGGGCAGCTCGTGAGCACGCGCCGACATCAGCAGCAGGATGGAGTCGGCCGGCGGCTCCTCGAGCACCTTGAGCAGCGTGTCGGCCGCGGCAGGCGAGAGCCGGTCGGCCTCACGGATCACGAACACCTTGCGTCCCGGCTCGGGCGCCGTCCGATAGGCGGGCGTCCAGATCTCTTCCCGGATGGTGTCCACGTGGATGTCCCGTCCCTCGGGCTCCACCAGGAACACGTTCGGGTGGTGATCCTCCAGCGTCAGGCGGCAGGCGCGACACGTGCCGCACCCCCCGTCCGGACACAGGAGCGCCGCGACGAACGCGCGTGCGGCGATCGATTTCCCGGAGCCCTCAGGCCCGGCGAAGACGTACGCATGATGGGGGCGCTCGGCCGCCCCGTTCAAGAACGCCATGGCGGCGTCCTGCCCGGGGACGCGATCGAGGACGGCGCTCACGGAACGGATGCTACCCGGTGGGACCGACCGGGCCGTCGAGTCCGCCACCGTCCTCGCGGTCCTTCAGCACCCGCTCGAGCGCGTCCTTCACGCCGATGAACACGTCCGCTTGCGGCTTGTCGGCCTCGACCACCACGAACCGTTCGGGATGCTCCTCGGCGATCTTCAGGTAGGCGTCGGAGACCTTCGCGTGGAAGTCCTGCCCCTCCAACTCCATCCGGTCCGGGGCCTCCGTCGAGCGAAGCAACCCGAGCTCCGGCTCCACGTGCAGCAGGATCACGAGGTCCGGGAACAGGCCCTGGGTCGCCCACACGTTGAGCGTGAGCACATCCTGCTCACCCAGACCGCGCGCCCACCCCTGGTACGCGAGCGAGGAGTCGACGTAGCGGTCCGACAGGACGATCTTCCCGTCGGCGAGCGCCGGGCGGATGATCGACGTGACCGTCTGCGCGCGGCTCGCCGCGAACAGCAGCGCCTCGGCGCGGGCGTCGAGCTTGCCCGTCTTCGGATCCAGCAGGACCTGGCGGATCTGTTCGCCGAGCTGCGTCCCGCCAGGCTCGCGCGTCACGAGGACGTCCAGGCCGAGCGAGCGGATGTGCTCCTCCGCCATCCGGATCTGCGTGCCCTTGCCGGCGCCCTCCACGCCTTCGAAGGCGATGAACAGGCCGGTGGCCGGTGGCCGCTTCAGCTTCGGCACGAGCGCGAGGGGTTGGGGACGGCTGAGGCGGAACCGTCCGAGGAGGCGGCGCGTGTTGAGGCCGGCGATGAGCACCAGGACGCCGGCAGCCCACAAGGCGACGCGCGTTCCGGAGAGCGCGAAGTTGCTGCCGGGTTCGGGAGGGAATGCGGCGTCATATGCAGACGACAGGATAGGGAAGAAGGTGAGGGACGCGAAGAGTCCGAGGCGTGACAGGACCGTGAGCGACGCGAACGTCCTGCCGCGGTACTCGTCCTCCACGTTCTCCTGGAGCAGCGTGTAGCCGCTCACCCATGCCAGTCCACAGAAGAGCCCAAGCCAGACCGTGACGACCGTCGCGAGCGAGAAGGTGGGCATCGCGGCAAGCAGGAAGAGCGCCACGGCGGCCGAGAGCAGCGATCGCGTGAACACCAGACCCCGCTCGATGAACTTCGTGACCTGGTTCGACCCCGCCATCCCGATCGCCATGCCGATGCCGAATGCGACGACCACGACGCCCCAGCCTGCGGCCTTCGCATGCAGCGTGGAGTTGACGAAGATCGGGCCGAGCGCCAGGACTGCCCCCACGGCGGCGAACGCGATCACGATCCCCGCGGTCATCGCCGACGCGATGGAGTCCTCGCGGAGGAAACGGAGTCCATCGAGGACGTCGCGCCAGATCCGCGAAAGGTCGAACCGCTCCGGTCCCCGGGATTGGTGCGCCTTCAACGGCACGCCGCTCACCATGAACGCCGAGAACGCGAACGTGGCCCCATCCAGCAACAGAGCCAAGGTCTCGGGTCGCGCGAAGCCGAGCGCCGTGCTGATCAGCGCCAGCACCGCGAACACCGCGCCGCCGAGCGGCAGCGTCGCGTACGTGCTCACCAGCCCGATCGAGTTCGCGTTGGCGAGCTGACGCCGCGGAACCAGATTGGGCAGCGACGCGTCGCGAGCGGGTGTCCACAACAGCGAGAAGCACTCGATCACGAACGACAGCAGGAAGATGACCCCGAGGCGGTGGACGAAGGCCATCGTGGCGTACAGCGCGCCACGCGCGATGTCGGCGGCGATCATGATCTTCTTACGGTCGAACCGGTCGACGAACGCTCCTGCGAACGGGCCGAACAGGATCGCCGGGAGCATCCTCGCCGTCATGACGCCGCCGATCGCGAGGCCCTTGGTGCTGATGCCGGACAAGCTCTGTACGAGCGACGTCACCGCGACGAATCCGACCCAATCCCCGAGGGACGACACGGTCATCGCCGCCAGCAGGCGGGAGAACCCGTGGTTCGTCAGCAGGTCCTTGAGGGTCGCCGACTTGGTTCCGCGGAGTGCGGCGACCTCGTCGGCGATGCTGGCCACGAGCCGCTAGGCCTCCGGTGCGTCCGGCACGGCCGCGAGCGCCGCTGCCGCGGCCGCGGGCGCCTTCTTCGCGGCCGGCTTCCGCTTGGCGGCGGGCTTGCGCTTCGCCGCCGGCTTCCGCTTGGCGGCGGTCTTCTTGACGGCCGGCTTCTTCTTCTTGGCGCGTGCTTCGCGGGCCGCAGCCTTCGCCGCGCGGACCGCCGCCTCGGCCTCGACGTCGCCGTCCTTCGTGACGTTGAAGTCCAGGTCCAGCTCGGCGCCGCAGTTCCAGCACTTGACGCTCTTCGGGCGCTGGAGCAGCAGCGAGCCGCACTGCGGACACGGGTGATCCTTGATCGGCGGGTTGCTCACCGCGAGCGTGCATTCGGGGTAGCGATCGCAGCTGTAGAACGGCGCGCCGAACCGGTTCTTCCGTTCGACCAGCGTGCCCTGGTGACACTCGGGACACGTCACGCCGGTGGACACGGGCGGGTCCTTGCGGATGTACCGGCACTCGGGGTAGCCGCTGCAGCCGACGAACGGACCGAACCGCCCGACGCGCTCCTGCAGCTTGTGGACGCCGCACTCGGGGCACGTCTCGTCCAGCAGCACGGGCTCCGGACGCTCGCTGCCGTCCATGTTGCGGATGTAGCGGCACTCCGGATAGTTCGGACACCCGATGAACTTGCCGAACCGCCCGAGCTTCACCTGGAGCTTGCCCGGCTCGCGTCCTTCCTTCGGACAGAGCGGACACAGCTCGTCGAGCTCCTCCTCGTAACGCTCGAACGAGTGCTCGGCCTTCTCGAGCGCCCGCTCGAACGGTCCGTTGAACTCGTGGAGCACCTGCGTCCACCCGATCCCGCCCTCGGCGATGTCGTCGAGCTCGTCTTCCATGTGCGCCGTGAAGTTGACGTCGACGACGTCCGGGAAGTGCTCGATCAACTTGTCGGTGACGACCATGCCCACGTCCTCGGGATAGAAGCGCTTGTCTTCCAGCCGGACGTATCCGCGGTCCTGGATCGTCGAGATGATCGACGCGTACGTGGAGGGACGGCCGATGCCCAGCTCCTCGAGCGTCTTCACGAGCGATGCCTCGGAGAACCGGGGAGGCGGTTGCGTGAAGTGCTGTTCGGGGAGCACTTCCAACATGCGGAGGACCTGCTCCACCGTCAGCTCAGGCAGCGTCGACTCGGCGTCGGGGTCGGCTGTGTCGTCGCGCCCCTCCTTATAGATGCGGATGAACCCGTCGAAGACGAGCGTCTGGCCGGTGGCGCGCAACCCGTAGCGCACGTCCCCGGTCCGGGTCCGGCGCGAGCGCTTCGATGTCGATCCCCACCTGGTTGAAGCGGGCGTCGGCCACCTGCGTCGCGACCGTGCGCTGCCAGATCAAGCGGTACAGCCGCAGTTGGTCGGGCTCGAGGATCCGGCTCATCAGCTCGGGGGTGCGGATCACGGAGGTCGGACGAACGGCCTCGTGCGCCTCCTGCGCGCTCCGAGACTTGGTCTTGTACCGCCGCGGCTCGTCGAGCGAGTAGGTCTGACCGTACGTGGACTTCACCAGCTCGGCGATCTCGCGGAGCGCGGTGTCCGCGATGTTCAGCGAGTCGGTCCTCATATAGGTGATGAGGCCGACGGTGCCCTCGCCGGGAAGGTCGACGCCCTCGTACAGGCGCTGGGCGAGCGTCATCGTCTTCCGTGCCGAGAACCCGAGCTTCCGCGCGGCTTCCTGCTGCAGCGTCGACGTGGTGAACGGCGGCGCCGGCGAGCGCTTGCGTTCCTTGCGCTCCACGTTCGTGACGCGATAGCTGGCGCGGTTCAGCCGCTCCACGTGCTGGGCGGCGTCGGGCTCGGCGCCCAGGTGCACGCCCTTCTTGTCCGGTGAGGCGGCGAGCTTGCCCTCCGGCACCTCGACCAGGCGGGCCACGAACGGCTGAGGGTCGCCCTCGGGCGTGAGCCGGACGTCGACGCTCCAGTACTCGATGGGGTTGAACGCCAGGATCTCGCGTTCACGCTCGACGATCAGTCGGACCGCGACGGATTGGACGCGGCCGGCGGACAGGCCCGGACGGACGCGTTTCCACAGGAGCGGCGAGATCCGGTAGCCGACCAGGCGGTCCAGGACGCGGCGGGCCTGCTGCGCGTCGACGAGCTTCATGTCGATCTCGCGCGGCTCGCGGAACGCCTCGAGGATCGCGTCCTTCGTGATCTCGGTGAACGTCACGCGCTTCGCGACGTCGGGGGAGACGCCGAGGATGGTCGCCACGTGGAACGCGATGGCCTCGCCCTCGCGGTCGTAGTCCGTGGCCAGGACCAGGTCGTCGGCCTTCTTGTGGGCGGACTTCAGCTCCCGGACGTGGCGCTCGGATTCCTCCGGGACCATGTAGTCCGGCTCGAAGTCGTGCTCGAGGTCCACACCGAGCTGGCTCTTCGGGAGGTCCCGGATATGTCCATAGGAGGCACGGACGGTGTAGTCACCGCCCAGGTACTTCTCGATCGTCTTCGCCTTGGCTGGCGACTCGACGACGACCAGGGTTTTCGGCATACGCAACGAACCTTTACTGGGGTTGAGTTGAGGGTCTCCATCGATACCCTCTGGCGGCGAAGGTACCACCGCGACCGCCGGCGACGGGGAACCTGGGCCGCCGGTCGGGGGCTGGATACCCGCTGGAACGCCTCCCTATGAGCGGGTATTCCCTGCCCCACTGCTACGCTCGAACCTCCCCGCGACCGATGGAGCAGCGTGCTCGCCCTGTTCACCGACTTCGTCACGAACGAGATCGTCCAGTACGGCTACCTGGCGATCTTCGTCCTCATGCTCCTGGAATCGGCCGCCGTCCCCATCCCGTCCGAGGTCACGATGCTGTTCGGGGGAGCGCTCGCGAGCACCGGCTTCGTGGGGGAAGGGCGCGAGCTCAGCTTGCTCTGGGTCGGCCTGGCGGGAACCGCCGGCAACCTGGTCGGGTCGTGGATCGCGTACGGCGCCGGCGCGTGGGGGGGCCGGCCGCTCCTGGACCGCTTCGGCCGGTACCTCTTGATCCGTCCGCACGAGATCGACAAGGCCCACGACTGGTTCGAGCGCCACGGTGACGCGGCGGTCTTCTTCTCCCGTCTGCTTCCGGTGATCCGAACGTTCATCAGCGTGCCTGCCGGCGTGGCGCGGATGAACTTCGCCAAGTTCACGCTGTACACGATCCTGGGCTGCCTCCCGTGGACGTTCGCCCTCGCCTGGATGGGCTACGTGCTGGGCGACAACTGGACCGCCGCCGAGCAGGTGATCCGTCCGGTCGCGTGGGCGATCGCCGTGGCGATCGGGGCGGGAGGCATCTGGTGGATCACCCGGCGGTGGCGCCGGGTCCGCGAGGAGTACGCGGCCCGGGACCGGGAGCGCGCCGACCAGCCCTCCTAGAGGATGGCTAGAGGTTCACGACCATCGTCCAGGAACCCGTCTCGTCCTCGGCCAGGCGCTCGAACCCGACCCGTTGATACATCATCCGGGACCGGTTGTGGACGGCGACCGAGAGCGACAGCGACTGGAAGCCCTCCTCGCGCGCCTGCACCATGAGTGCCCGGAGCAGGGTGCCCCCGATGCCCTTGCGCCGGTGCAGCGGCTCGACCGCCAGTCCCAGCTCCGGGATCTTCTCGTCCACGAATCCGTAGCCGGGCTCCTCGGCGGTGAACAGGCGGTACCAGGCCGCGCCCACCGGCACCCCGTCCAGCTCCGCGATCACGCCCGCATCGCCCGGCCGTCCCCACCCTTCGTGGAACCGGGTGAGCATCGGCTCGGCCAGGACCTCCTCCATGGGCTCGCGCGGCCAGTCGGGGTTCCATCGGGCGGCCTCGTACAGCATCTTCTGGAGGAACTCGACGTCGTCCTGCGTGGCCGGTCTGATGTTCACGATCCCTCCTCACCCTGCTGCGCGCCGGCGACCAGGCCGATCTCCGCCGCCACCGACTGGAGCCCGCCGATCGAGACGGCGATGAACTCATCGAGCGGCAACCCGATCGACGCCTCGACGTCGGTGATCTCCTCGCGGTTCACGCCCGGCGCGAACGCCTTCTCCTTCAGCTTCTTCTTCACGGACGACACCTTCATCCCGTCCGCTTTCTCGGGACGGACGAGCGCGGACGCGACCAGCAGCCCCGACACGGCGTCCGCGTGCACCACGGCCCTCGACATCAGGTCGGTGCGGTACCGCTCGTACGCGTGCGCGAGCACGCCGTTCACGATGCGCTCGTCGACGCCCTCCTCGCGGAGCCACGACGCCGCGAGCTCGGCGTGACCCAGGCCGTCGTCACCGGTGTGGTCCTGGTCGAGGTCGTGGAAGAGTCCGGTCAGCCCCCAGAGATCGGGGTCCTCGTCGAACCGGCCCGCGAGCGCACGCATCACGCCTTCGACCGAGATGAGGTGACGCACCGTGGTCTCCTTGAGGCACTTCTCGCGACAGAACGCGACGGCCGCGTCACGATCCATCTGCGACACCACCTCCGACGCGGCTCGCGCGGCTCACGTCGCGCGGGTCCTCCACGATGAACGGCACGCTCGTGAGCACGGCTCGCTCTTCGAACAGGAAGAGCCGCTTGATGAACAGCGCGTTCTGGTTGTGCAGGAGGTAGTGACGCCACTTGTTCACCAGGAACTCGGGGATCACGACGTTCACGACGGTGTCCGTCCGCGCCGTGAACCGTCGGACCTCGTCGAGCATGGGGCCGGTGAGGTCACGGAACGGCGCCTCGACGATGTCGAGCGGGATCCCCAGTCGCGGGTCGAACCACTGCTCCTCGATGCGATGCGCCTCGTCGGGGTCGAGGTCGAAGTAGATCGCCCGCGTCTCGGCCGCTCCGATCGATCGCGCGTAGTTCACGGCACGGATCGTGGCGTCGTTCACCGACGACACGAACACCAGCGTGACCGTCCGCTGCGGGATCAACGCGCGAGCGTCGACGCCGACGGGCACGGAGTCCTCGATCGACGACCGGCACGTCCGTGACCACCACGTTCGGCTCGCGGAGCAGCCCGGCCTTCAGCCGGACCAAGCTCCGGCGTCCGGAGCAGGTAGCCGAAGAGCGACTCGTTGATCTCCTCGGGCACGATCACGGTGACGAAGTCGTTCGGCTGCCGAGGGAGTGCTCGCAGGTATGTCCGCATGGCGGCGAGCACGTCGTCGCCCGGCGTCGGGAAGAGGCTCCAGGTCGCGGTCGCCTCCGGCGAACGCTCGCCAGCGATCCCGGATCTCCGGCGGGACGACGGCTCCTGTCGACCGGGTAGACCGCGTGCACCTCCCGAGGCCGGAACGAGCGGAGGTAGCCGAGCGCCTCGGCGGTCGACGCACCCAGGTCGCGGACGAGCAGGACGACGTGGTTCGCGCCCGAAGTCGTCCGGCGTGACCGTGCCGCGCCGCAGCTGCGCCATGATCGCCATGTAGTGCCTGTGGATCGACAGGAACGTCAGCACGATGATGGGCATCGCCACGATCACGATCCACGCGCCCTCGCCTGAACTTCGTGTAGGTCACGATGACCAGAGACCAGGAACGTCGCCGCGGCGCCGATCGTGTTGATGACGATCGACCGCTGCCATCCCTTCTGCCGCCGTCCTCGCCCTTGTGCTTCTCCTTCAGCCAGTGACGGACCATGCCGGTCTGCGACAGCGTGAACGAGGTGAACACGCCGACGACGTACAGCTGGATCAGCCGGTTGAGGTCGGCATCGAACACCAGGATCAGGAGGCCCGCGAACGCGCCCAGGACGATGACGCCGTTCGAGAACACCAGGCGGTCGCCGCGGTTGGCGAACTGGCGGGGCATGAACCGGTCGCGCGCCAGGATCGACGAGAGGCGCGGGAAGTCCTGGTACGACGTGTTCGCGGCGAGGACCAGGATCGCCGTCGTGAAGAACTGGACGAAGTAGAAGAAGAACCCCCGCCGAAGACGGCGTGCGCGATCTGCCCGACGACCGATCCGTTCCTCGCTGATCGTGATGCCCGTGGATGTGGGTCGCCAGGTACGAGATCCCGAGGAACATCGTGACCGAGATGACCCCCATGATGAGGAGCGTCTCCGAGGCGTTCTTCGACTGCGGGCGACGGAACGCCGGGCACCCCGTTGGAGATCGCCTCGACCCCGGTGAGTGCGGTTGAGCCCGACGAGAACGCGTGCAGGATCACGAACAGCCCGACCGGTGCGAACGCGTGTCGGCGAGCTCGGGTGCCGGCACGACGCGGATCGACTCACGATGGGGCATCCGCCGAAGACGCACCGGGCCATGCCGGTGACCACCAGGATGACGATCGACACGATGAACGCGTACGTGGGCACCGCGAAGAGCGTGCCGGACTCGCGGACACCGCGGAGGTTCGCGAGCGTGACCAGCAGGACGAACCCGAGCGAGAGCTCCACCTTGAACGGGGCCAGGCCCGGGATCGCCGAGGTCATGGCGAACACGCCGGCGACCACCGAGACCGAGACCGTCAGCACGTAGTCGGTCAAGCAGCGCCGCCGCGGCGACCAGCCCGGGGAGCGATGCCCAGGTTGTCCTTGCTCACGATGTAGGCGCCGCCACCACTCGGGTACGCCTGCACCGTCTGGCGATACGACGAGACCACGATGATCAGCAGCGCCGCGATCGCGAGGGAGATCGGCATGGCCAACGCGACGGTGCCGGCGCTCGCGACAAGCAGCACGCGCAGGATCTCCTCGGTCGCGTACGCGACCGAGGAGAGCGCGTCGGACGAGAAGACCGGGAGCGCGAGGATCTTCGGGAGCAGCGTGTGCTCGAGGCGGTCGCTCGGCGACCGCTCGGCCGACCAGCACACGCTTGAACACACCTTTCCCTGAACCGGAGGCGGGACGGGCGGTGGTCGACACGCGGGGATTCTACGTGGATGGCTCGGCGACCCAGCGATACCCGACACCCGGCTCCGTCAGGATCAGCGCCGGCGCCGAGGCGTCGTCTCCGAGCTTCTTCCGGAGCGCTCGCACATACGTGCGGAGGTAGGTCGTCTCCGAGCCGTACCCCTGCCCCCAGACCTTGCGGAGCAGCCACTGGTGGGTGAGCAGCTTCCCGGGGTTGGTCACCAGCGCCTCGAGCAACGCGTACTCGGTGGGCGTCAGATGCACCGTCTCGTTGCCGCGCGTGACCGAGCCGCGAGCCAGATCCACCTCGAGCGCGCCGAAGCGAGAGGAGGGACGGGGACGGATCCGTCGGCTCCGCGACGTCGCGAGCGTCGCGCGGGCGCGTGCGAGCAGCTCCTCCATCGCGAACGGCTTCGTGACGTAGTCGTCGGCCCCCGCGTCCAGCGCGCCGACCTTGTCGTGCTGCCCGTCACGGACGGACAGCGACGATGATCGGCACCTCGGAGAACGCCCGGATCCGCCGCATCACCTCGGTCGCCGTCGATGTCCGGAAGGCCGAGGTCGAGCAGGACCAGGTCCGGCGCCGTGTCCGCCGACACGCAGCACCCCTTCCTCGCCGGTACCCACGGTGGTCACGTCGTAGCCGTGCGCTTCGAGGCTGGTGCGGAGCGCTCGTCGGATCTGCGGTTCGTCGTCGACGACGAGCACCTCGTCACGCTGACTCCATCCCACATCGGCAGCTCGAACACCACGACGGTTCCCCCGCCGGGCGCACCCTCGACCCAGATCTTCCCGCCGTGCGCGATGACGACCGCCGGCGCGATCGCGAGCCCGAGACCGCTCCCGGGTCGTTCCGGCGCCGCGTCCCCTCGATAGAACGCCTCGAACACCCGCTCGCGTTCGGCCTCGCGGGATGCCGTCTCCCTGGTCCGCCACCCGGACCTGGATCACGTCGCGGAACGCGGCGGCGGCAGATCTGCACCTCGCCACCGGCAGGCGAGTGCGAGCGCCGCGTTCTCCAGCAGGTTCGTCAGGACCTGGTCGATCTGCACCGGATCCACGAACACGTCGGGGAGGTCGGGGCGGATCGCGAACCGCATCTGCACGTTGGCCAGCTGCGGCCGCATGCGCGCGACGACCGTCTGCACGAGCTCGTCGACCGCCGCCGGTTCGCGGGCGGGCTCCAGCGCTCCGGCCCGGATCTTCGCGAGGTCCATCAGGTTGCCGACGACCCGGTTGAGACGGTCGGTCTCCTCGAGCACCGTCGTGAGCAGCTCGCGTTGCTGCGCCGCATCGTGCACCGCCGTCGTCGGAGAGCAGGCTGGTCACCGAGGCCTTGATCGACGCGAGCGGCGTCCGGAGATCGTGCGTCACGCTCGAGAACAACGCCGCTCGAAGCTGGTTGGTCTCCGCATCGAGCTGCGCCCCGCGCACCCGCACGTCCAGCCGCGCGCGTTCGATCGCGAGCGCCGCCTGCTTCGCGGTCGCCTCCAGGAGCGCGTGCTCCGTCGCCGTGAACGCGTGTGCACCCGGCGGCGTATCGCCCGGACCGTGCCGAACGGCGTGTCGCCGATGGTGATCGGCACGGTCTCCGCCGGACCGTCGTCCTGCGGAACCGCCGGGCGGATCGCGATCGCCTGGAGCTCCTGTCCATCCAGCGTGGCGTGCACCTCACATCGGATGAGGTCGAACGGATCG
>CAWIFZ010000014.1:0-10956 GCA_963835415.1 uncultured Actinomycetes bacterium
CGTCGCGCACCGCGAGGAGGGCCTGCTTGGCGTTGGTCGCGATGGCGACGACCGACATCCCCATGACCGAGAGGGTTTGCCCGATCGCCTCAGCGAACAGGAGGTGGTCGTCGACGATCAGGACGCGGATGGGAGCCTCCTCACAGCCGGAAGAGGCAGCTCGATGCAGAACTCGGTCCCCGGTCGGACAGATCGAAGACCGATGGAACCTCCGTGCGCCTCGACGATCCGTTTCGCGATGAACAGCCCTAACCCCTTGCCGCCACGGATCCCGTCAGTGAGCGTGCCGCGCGCGAACGGATCGAAGATCAGATGCCGCTCCGAGGCGGGGACGCCCGGACCCCGATCACGCACGCGGACGAGGGCGCTCTCCTGGTCGGATTCCACATCGATGGTGACCGACGAGTCGTTCGGCGCATATGCGAGCGCGTTCCGGATCACGTTCGCGATCGCCCGACCCAACTGTTGCGCGTCGGCCCGGATCAGGAGCGTGCCGGGCGCTCGCACCACCAGATCGGCGTGGTCGAACTCCATCCGACACGAGGCGACCACGTGGTCGACCGTGCCGACGAGGTCGAACTGCTGCATGTTCGAGCGAGCAGGATCCGGCCGACCACTGAAGCAGCGGGTCGACGAGATCCGCCAGCTGCTTGAGCTCCTCACATGTCCGTTGCAGGAGCTCGTCGCTCGTCGGCCCTTGGTCGTCGATGTGGACGTGGCCGAGGGCCGCGCGTGCCCCGACGAGGGGTCCGCGCAACTCATGCGCCGTCCATGCGAGGGCGAGGTCCAGGTTGTCGGTGCGCATCTTCGCCCAGCTCACCGCACCGAGATGCGTGAGCGCGACCGATAGCAGTGACCCTGCGGTCCGCAGGAACGCGCGCTGGTCCGACCGGAGGTCGATCGCCACGAGCACCGCCCCACCGGCGGGGATCGATACCGCCCGGTCGCGGCCCGCCGCTCGTGCGACACGTGTCGCGAGCAGGTTCCTCGTCGATCGATCCTGCCGAAGAGCGCTCACACCCTCGATGGATCGGACGATGTCCACGCGCTTCACGCCGACGCCCCGCGAGGCGGCGACGAACCATCCACAGCCGGAGCGATCCGGGAGCAGCCCCACGAGCGGCACGCGCAGATGCGCGAAGCACACCTGGACCACGCTTCGCACCGCGCCCGCGGCGGTCTCGGCTCGTAGGAGCCCCGCGGAGAGCTCGAGCATCGACGCCATCTCACGGATCGTGCGTTCGCTTTCCGGTTGCTTCCGAGCGCTCTGCACCCAGCCGGACATCGACGTCGCTGCCGTCAACGAACCCCCCCGCGGGCCGGTCGGGGGACGGCGCGCTGGGTCGGGTAGCGGTGGGTATGCCTCGGACCGTGTCCGGGCTTCTCCCATGGGGACCTCCCGACGTTGAGTTGTCGAGTCTCGAACGCGGAGAGCGTTCTTGTCAATTCCGTGCGTGTGAACGGTCCGCAAACGCGTACGGAACGTACGTTCCTCAGAGGGTGCGTCCGCTCCGCCCACGGTCTAGGGTCGCGTGCTCGGAGTTGCCGTACCCCCGGCGGCGCCGACGGAAACGGAGCGCTGGTGAGAGGGTCGTCCATGGGGGAAGAGGTGGGGCGCGCGCTCCGCCGTGCCCGCCTTGCCCGTGGGCTCACGCTGAGGGAGGTCGGCGAGCGATCTCTGGGCGCCTTCAAGCCCACTGCCGTCGCCGGCTACGAGCGGGCAGAGCGCGCCATCTCGCTGGAGCGCTTCTACGCGCTCTGCGCGTTCTACGGCGTGGCGCCGACGCGGCTCCTCGCCGAGATCGAGGAGGCGCTCGGCGATCCACCCGAGCTCACCATCGATCTGACCAAGCTCGAAGACCAGACGACAGAAACGCCCGTATAGCTCGATCAGTCTCCGTGGCCGGACCCTGGTCGGAAACCGACGGGGAACGATCCCTTCGGGTCCGTCGGCAGTTCGCGAGGCTCGATCTGGGCGCCGTCGAGCTCCGCTCGAAGCGCCGTCAACTCCTCTCGCAGTGCCTTGAGCCCCTCGGAGGCGCCGCCTCGCGTCCGCAACCCTTCCTCGACAGGACGATCGCTGGGCTCCGGAACGTCGGGGATCTCCACGATCTCGTCCGCCTCCGCCGTCACGCGTGGTTCGTCGACGATGGGGGGAGGCTCGACGATCCGAGCCGGCTCGTCGACGACCTGAGGCTCGACGTCGGGTTCGGCGGACCCGATCCGCGTCGCTTCGCCGCTGCGCGTTCGTCTCGACGGCCTTCCGCGCTTTCCGCGAAGGCCGGTACATCCCCCGCTTCGCGAGGGGGATCGAGAACTCACGCGCGTCGTTCATCACGACAGCCGCCTCCACGAACCCCTGTCGTTCGAGCAGCGTCCCGATGCGCGCGGCGACCCCATGCCGGGTCTTGCCCGCACGCGCGACCACCACGACGCCGTCCGCCATCGGGAGCAGCGGCATCACGTCACCCGCCACGACGAGCGGTGCGCAGTCCAGGATGACGACATCGGTGATCTTCCTCAGCCGCTCCGCGAGTTGCCGCATGGCGGCCGAGCCCAGGATCTCGCTCGGTCGGTCGGTGTTGCGACCGCTCGGCAGGACGGCCACGCGGAGGATCGAGCAGGGCTTCAGGTACGGGGACGCTTTCAACGACTCGCCGTCGTGATCCATCGATCGGAGCAGATCGGTGAGGCCCGGCTCTTCGGAGACACCGAACTTCTCGTGGATGGCCGGCCGGCGCAGATCGCAGGAGACGACGAGCACGCGGTTGCCCGCCTGCGCGTACGCGGCAGCCAGGTTCGCGGCCACGGTGGTCTTGCCGTCACGAGCCTCTGCGCTCGTGACCAGGATCGTGGTCGCGCCGCGCTCCGCAGCGGTCCATCGAGCCGTCCCGACCTGGACGAGGCGGAACGCGTTCGCCGCGCGCGAATACGGATGTGTCGCCGTCACCACGCCCTCCCGACGCCCGACAGGGATCGTGGGGACCTCGGCGAGGACGGGCATCCCGAACGCCTCCTCGGCCCGTTCGGTCGAGCGGAGCCGAGTGTCGAACCGCTCGAGCACGAGCGCGAGCAGGATCCCGAGGAGCAGGCCGAACAGGGCGGCGAGGAGCACGCGCGAGCCGGTGCTCTCCGGCACCCAGAGCCCGTGTTCGGTCGCCGCGGTCGCGGTGCCGGCCGCGAGCGGACGTGGGATGGGTTCTCGACGCTCGAACTCCCTCAACGAGACCGGGGTGGTCCGTTCGATCGCGAGTGCTCGAAGCTGCTTGTGCAGGGCCTCGATCTCAGCCGGTTTGGCGCCGCTCTCGGCCAGCGTCTCCATCCGTAGCTGGAGCACGTGACGCTCCTGGTTGTTCCGCGCCGTCTTGAGTTGCGTGAGATAGACGATCAGTCCTTGGGTGAATGAGTTGGCGGTCGTCTGGGCGGACGCCGCATCGCTCCCGATGCCGGTGATCGCCAGGAAGCCCGTCGACGGATCGACACCGGCTTCCACCCGGGGGAGCAACTGCACCCGGCGACCCTGGCTGTACATCGACGGCGCCGCGATCGCGGCGACGTTCGGCCCCTCGACGAGACGTGCGAGGGCCGCCGGATCCGTGACCGGATCGCTCCGACCGAGCGCCTCGGCGGGATCCCACAGCACGACCGTCGCCTCGTAGACGGTTCTCGCCGTCGAGGGCAAGGCCGCCTGCTCGGACGTCGCCTCCGTGGCGATCCACGCCGCCGAGGAGGCCACGACGACGCTCAGGACGATCACGGGCCAGCGTCTGCGGAAGACCCTCATGGGCGGACGCGGGGGGGAGGAGCCGTCGAGGGGGGCACCCCGCTAGGTTCGGCCAGCGACGGAGCTCATGTCAAGGTCACACGTGCCGTGTACGATGTCGAACGTCTTCAGCGAGCCGCCGGGGTTGTCGCCCGTGCTGTTGGAGTTGTCCGACCACGCGGGCATCGCGACGCCTCCGAAGAACGCCAGGCCGCTGTAGTCCCCGAAGTCGATCCCGTTCTGAGCCGCCTTCGCGTTGGAGGCCCCGGCGCTCGCCGCCACCGCCTGCGCGAACGTCGCTCCTCCATCGGTGCTGAACGTGACGTAGTACATCGCGTCGGTGTTCGCCTTGCCGTCGGTATCCCCTTGTCCGTGGTCGCCGGCGTCGTTACGGGCGTCGTGCCAGCCGAACGCCAGGTTCCCGGTCGTGGGATCGAGCGCGATGCGCGGGAGGAACTGGGCGTTCGTCACCACGTCGTTGACCCGGACGGGTGCGCTCCACGTGGCGCCGGCGTCGTCCGAGGAGCGGAGCCAGATGTCCGTGTCGTTGCTCTCGTTCGGCTGCTCGTCGGTCCACAGCAGGTAGAGGCGCCCGAGGTGCGGGCTCGTGGGCACCGTGTCCCACGCCAGGCCGGTCTCGGCGTCGACCGTGCGCGAACGCTGCGGCGTGATGCCGTCGAACTGCTGCACGTTGGTCGTCGCGATGGGCGTGGCGGGCGTGAACCCCTCCGGACCCAACCCGTCCGGGTCCGTGGCGGCGCGGATGGTGGCGACCGTCGGCTGCGTTCCCTCCTTGTCCTTCGTGCAGACCTCGAAGACCTGACCCTGCGGGCCGATCGCGATATCGCCGAAGCTGCAGTTCCGGCTCTTCGGGATGTCGTGACGCTTGGAGAACGTCCCGACCTGCCCCAATCCGGACACGCGCGCGCCAGTCGCCTGCAGGATGCCGTTGTTGTTCCACGTGAGCCAGACGGATCCGGCGCCCGTCACGATCGTCGGCTGATCGACGGACGAGCCCTTCGGGCTCGGCTCTCGCTCCTTCTCGCCGCCGCCCGGCTTCTCGCCCTCGTCCTCTTCCTCCTCGTCCCTGCCGGCGGCGATGCCGGCGACATCGGCGTCGGCTCGCGCGGTCGGCGGGTTCGGACGCAGGACCTTGATCATGTGGAACGTCCGGCCTCCGTCGGTGCTGAGCGCGACCGGGATGGCCCCCGAGTCCTCGAGGTCGAGCCACGCCATGAAGAGGTTGCCGTCGCCGTCCCACGACAACGTGGGGTCGCAGCACGCTCTCCCGAACCGGTCGTCCTGCGCGAACGTCGAGACGTCCCAGGTCGCTCCCCCGTCGGCGCTGTGCGCCAGGACCATGCCCGCGCCGCGCTCACGGTTCGAGAACTCCACCACGTTGGACGGATCCGTCGGATCGATCGCGATGGCCGCCTCGGACTGGTTGCCGCCGAGACGGGTGATGTTGACGTTGGGAGACGCGAGAGGGGCTCGACCGGGCGCGGCGATCGCCGCCTGCGAGCCGAGCATGACCAGACCGAGACCGACGACGAACACGCGCTTCAACATGGGCTCCTTCGGATGGGGACGGGACCCGGCAGTCTACCGGGAGTCCCGTGCAACGCAGACACCATCGGCCGCCGTTCTGACAGGATGAGCGCCGTGGATATGGTCCTCCGCGTCCTCGCGGTCGCGTTCGGCGTATCGCTCGTGGTGATCGCGCTCGGATCGGCGATCAAGACGGTCGTGCTCCCCCGGGCGAGCGTCTCGTTCGTCACGCGCTGGGTCTTCCTCAACGTCCAGCACGTGTTCCGCGTGCTCGCCCGCCCGTCGCTGTCGCTCGCCAAGCGCGACCGACGACTGGCGTGGTACTCGCCGCTCGGCCTGATCGCGACGCTCGTCGCCTGGCTGACGCTCACCCTCGTGGGCTTCATGTTCGTGTTCTGGGGCGTCGAGCACGTGTCGATGCGCTCGGCGTTCGTCGAGAGCGGTTCGGCGCTGCTCACGCTCGGTCTCACCCGCCCGGGCTCCCTGCCGGGCGCCACGATCGCGTTCATCGCGGCGGGCATCGGGCTGTTCCTGCTGGCCCTGTTGATCACGTACCTCCCGAGCATCTACGCGGCGTTCTCCCGGCGCGAGCTCGGCGTGACCGCGCTCGAGATCCGCGCGGGCTCGCCGCCGTCGGGACAGACGCTGATCTGGCGGTTCTGGGCGCTGCAGCGGATGGAGCACCTGAACGGCGTGTGGGTGGAGTGGGAGCGGTGGTTCGTCGACATCGAGGAGACGCACACGTCCCTCCCGGCCGTGGTCTTCTTCCGGTCGCCGCAAGCCGACCACCACTGGGTGACGGCGGCGGGCGCGGTGCTCGACGGCGCCGCGCTCGCGGTCTCGACGGTGGACATCGAACGCGACGTCCAAGCGGAGTTCTGTCTCCGCGCCGGGTACCTCTGCCTGCGGCGGATCGCGGACTTCTACAACTTCGCGCACGACGCCAACCCTCGGCCGGACGACCCCATCTCGATCACGCGGTCGGAGTGGGATGAGGCGGTCGCGACCCTGGAGGAGGCGGGAGTGCCGCTGAAGGCCGACCGGGATCAGGCGTGGCGCGACTTCTCGGGCTGGCGGGTGAACTACGACGCCGTGCTGCTGGCGCTCGCGAACCTCACGAGCGCACCACCGGCCCCGTGGTCCTCGGACCGCTCCGGCGCCCGTCCTCTCAAACCGAAGATGTTCGGCGGCGCGGTGGAGCTCCCCAAGGTGGATCCGTCCTGATCGCTACGCCCCGGGCTTGAACACCATGTCCAGGATCACCAGCAGCAACACGACCTGGTCGACGCGTGAGATGGCGAAGATCCGGGCGATGAGCGCTTGTCCCTCCCGCGACGTCGGACCCTCGTTGGCGGCGACGGCCGCCAGCTTCTCGGCGGTGGGACGGATCAGCAGGAAGCCGGTCAGGAACGTGGACGCGTACCCGAGGAGCCCGAGCAGGATCCACGTGTCCGTGAAGTCGAGCCCCGGCGCGTAGAGGACGAGCGAGATCCCCGCGAGCAGCACCACCCCCGACGCCGCCATGAACCACGGCGTGCTGTCCGCGACCTCCTTCGCCAGGTTCGCGGTTTGCTCCGGCGTCCCGGTGTGGCGGAGACGGGTCCCCCGGTACTGGATGAAGAGCCCGCTCCCGACCCACGCCACGGCGGCCACGACATGGATGAACTTCAGCGCGTTGTAGACATCGGCGTTGAACGCGAGCATCCGCGGATTCTAGGGCACGGGATGCTTCGCGTCGTAGCGCGCGAACGACGGCACGAGCAGCGCGAGCGCGCCGATCCCGACGATCGTCAGCAGGCCGCCCGACACCACGCTGACCGGCACGGTCCAGATGGACGCGACCACACCGGACTCCAACTCCCCGAGCGACGGGCCGGTGGCCCACACGGCCATGCTGATCCCGTCGAGCCGGCCGCGGATCGAATCGTCGACCGCCGCCTGAAGGATCGTCATCCGGAAGATGCCGCTGAGCATGTCGCCTGCGCCGGCGATCGTGAGCATCGCGAGCGACAGCCAGAGCGTGTCCGAGAGCCCGAACACCACGATCGCGGCTCCCCAGATCGCCACGCCGATCATGATCGCGCGGCCCTGCCGCCGCACGTGCTTCGCGCGGCCCGAGAACAGCGTGGCCAGGAACGAGCCGAGCGCCGGCGCCGCGTAGAGGAAGCCGAGGACGCCCGCCCCCGATCCGTGCCCGAGCTGCTCGGCGATCGCCGGGAACAGCGCCATCGGGAACCCGAACGTCATCGCGATCAGATCGGCCGCGAACACCGACTGGATCGTGTGCTTGCCCTTCAGGAACCGGAACCCGTCCACGATCGCGGCCCAGCTCACCGACACGCTTTCATCCGACGGCGGTGAGGGCTTCATGCGCCAGACCATCGCCATCACGAACAGGAACGTGAACGCGTCGAACACGAACGCTCCCGCCGGCTCGATCGTGAGGATCAGGATGCCGGCGAACACGGGCCCCGCCATCGCGGCGACCGTGCCGAAGCCCGCTTCGAGCGCGTTCGATGAGGGGAGCAGATCCGGCGGGAGCAGCCGGGCCGGCCACGTGGACATCGCCGGCCGGTTGAACGTGTAGAGCCCGGCGGAGAGCGTCGCGAACACGTAGAGCGGCCAGAGCAACGGCTCGTCGCGCATCGCGTTCACGGCCATCAGCACCGACATCACCGCGAGCAGGCCGTGCATCACGATCACGAACCGGCGACGCTCGACCGCGTCGGCGAACGCGCCACCGATGATCGGGAACACGAAGACGGGGATCAGCGCGCAGAGGCCGAGCAGCCCGACCGCGAGGGTCGAGTGGGTGATCTGGAAGACCTGGTACGGGACGACGGTCGCGACGATCTCGTCGCCGAAGTCCGAGACCGACTTGCCCAGGAACAGCAGGCGGAAGTCGCGCGACTCTCGGAGCGGGGTGAGGTCCATGAGGTGCCCGCGCGCACGGGCGAGCAGCCCTTGCTCGGGCTCCGGTTGATCTCCATCGGTCATGGCGGGCCAAAGCTAGCGGATGAACGGCGGCGTCGGAACCGCGTGGCTCGGGGATGTTCCATGATGTGGGACCGCCATCCCAGTATCCGGAACATGCCCGGCGCGGACCGGCTCGAGACTCCCCCGTGGGCTTACCGAACCAGCCGGGAAAGCCGGCGGTCGGCCAGGATCTTGCCGCCGGTCTGGCACGCCGGGCAGTACGTGACCTCGTGCGACTCGTAGCTCACCCGTCGAAGGTCCGCGCCGCATCGCGGGCACGGCTCTCCGTACTTGCCGTGCACCGTGAAGTGGTCGCCGATCTTCGTGGGGAGCCCGCCGGTCCGGGCGCGCTCGGCCTCGATCGCGTCCTCCATCACGCCGCGCGTCGCGTCCAGGAGCTCCGCCCGTTCGTCCGCGCTGAGCTTGCCCAGCACGGCGTACGGCGACAGCTTCGCGCGATGCAGGATGTCGTCGCTGTAGCCACGCCCCACCCCGGCGACGGTCCGCTGGTCGCGCAGGATCGTGTGCACGCGGCGCGCGTCGTCGGTCTCACGGACCCACGTGGCGAACCCGTCGGACAGCACCTCGGGTCCGAGCCGCTCGAGCGGCCCGTCGTCGCCGGGGGCCAGCACCCACCAGCCGGCCTTGCGCTCCTTGCCGAACTCCTTGAGGAGCACGCTGGGCCGGTCGGCCGCGCGGATCCTCAAGACGCTGCCGCGCGGCTTCGTGGACTTCGGTGGCGACTCGACGTCGACGCGACCACCCTGCGACAGGTGGAACAGCAGGCGGTACCCGTCGTCGAGTTCCACGATCACGTACTTCCCGCGGTGCCCGACATGCTCGATCGTGCGGCCGAGGAGCTCGTCGGGACGGGGGGCGTACGTCTTCAGCGAGGAGAACTGCAGCATGTCCAGCGCGCGCAGCGTGGCGCCCCGAAGGACGTCGTCGAGGCGTTCGGACAGCGCCAGGACCTCCGGCATCTCCGGCACGGGCTCACGCTCCCGCCAGCTCGCGCGCCGCGTTCGCGACGATCTCGATGCACTCGTCGATCCGGTCGCGATGCGTCCGGTGGCTGACGATGCACACGCGCAACACGTACTCCCCGTGCACCAGCGTGCTCGACAGGAACACGCGCTTCGACGCGTTGATCATGTCCAAGAACCGACGGTTCGTGGCCTCGTCGGCGCCGCGGAGACGGAACGGCACGACGGTGAGTTGCGGTTCCCAGGGGATCTCGATCTGCGGGATCTGCCGGAACGCGTCGTTCAGGTGGTCGGTGAGGTCGAGCTTCTCGTCGAGCGCCTCGCGGAACGCGGCGACGCCGTGCAGCTTCAGCGGCATCCACACCCGCAGCCCTCGATTCGGACGCGAGAGCTCCGGCGAGTACTCGGTGAAGTTCGGCAGCTCCCCCTCGGGCGCCAGGTCCTGCAGGTACGCGGCGCCTTCGTAATGGGCGTCGCGGAGCGCGGCGCCGTCGCGGACCACCAGCGAACCGATCCCGTACGGCAGGAAGAGCCCCTTGTGCGGATCGAGCGTCACCGAGTCGGCACGCGCGATCCCGGCGAACCGTTGCCGGCCGCGTTCCGTCAGCTGGAAGAAGCCGCCGTAGGCCGCATCCACGTGCATCCACATGCCGGAAGCGGCCGCGACGTCGGCGACGTCGTCCAGCGGATCGATCGCGCCGGTGTTGGTCGTCCCGGCCGACGGCACCACCAGGAACGGACGGAAGCCGGCCGCGCGATCTGCCGCCACCATGTCGCGGAGCGCATCCGCGTCCATCCGCAGCTGGGGGTCGGTCGGGACCAGCCGGAGGTTCCGCCGGGAGAAGCCCGCCAGGTTGGCCGCCTTCGAGACGCTCGCGTGGACCTGCTCGCTGACGTAGTACGTGCCGTCCAGGAAGTCCTCCCCGAGCGTGTGGCGCGCCGTGACGATCGCGGAGAAGTTCGCCATGGAGCCACCGGACGTGAGGAGGCCGCGGGCGGTCTCGGGATAGTCGAACAGGTCGCAGAGCCACCGGATGACGTTCTGCTCGACCTGGACCATGGCCGGAGAGGGCTGCCACAGGTTGATGTAGCGGTTGACGCCCTGCGCCATGAACTCGGCGAGCGCCGCCGTGTACAGACCCCCGCCGGGGATGTACGCGAGGTAGCCGGGTCCGGCGTACTCGAACGTCTTCGCCGCCGCCAGCTGCATCTGCGCGAACAGCTCGTCGAAATCGCCGCCCACCTCCGGCGGCCCGCCGCGGAGCGTGCGTGCGAGCTCGATGCCGCCCTCGGTGGCCTCGGCGGGGGCGTCGTCCAGCCCGTGGACGAAGTCGACCAGGTAGTCGACGACCGCCTCTCCCATCGCGCGCATGTCCTCGGGTTTCGGGTCGAGCGGGAACATGCCGCCCATCGTACCGGCGGCACCCGGCGCTCGACGCCGCCCCGGCGTCAGCGGACCGACACGCGATCGAGGAGGCGACGGGACGCCGACGCGACCTCGTCGACGGCGGCGTTGAACGCCTCCTCGTTCTTGCGGGACGGCTCCCGGTACCCGCTCACCTTCCGCACGAACTGCAGCGCGGCGGCGCGGACCTCTTCCTCGGTGGCGACCTCATCCGGCCGACGGAGCGTCTTGATGCTTCTGCACATGGCGGAAACGGTACCGCCTCACGGGGTTACCGTCGG
>CAWIFZ010000015.1:0-523059 GCA_963835415.1 uncultured Actinomycetes bacterium
TCAGTCGTCATCGGAGGAGTTCACGCGGCTGATCCCCAAGCGCGAGCTGTCGTTGGAGCAGGCGCTGGAGTTCATCCGTGAGGACGAGTGCGTCGAAGTCACTCCGCACCACGTCCGTCTCCGCAAGGTGATCCTGCCGATGCAGGGAACGCGTGCGTGCGGGCCGACGTGGTCGCCCGGGAAGGACGCATCGGAACGCACATGAGCGGCCCCGAGGGGCCGCTCATGTGTGCGACGTCTCTTTCTCGATGCTGGGACGTCAGTGCGTGTGCTTCACGGTCTTCGACGTGTCTGCCATGCAGACGTCGTTTCCGCCGTTCAGCACTTTCTTCCTGGCGATCGCGCGGTACTTGCCGGACTTGTCCTCGATTGAACTTGTTGTACCGTGCCGGCGGTCTGATCGGACCCGATCGTCTTCCAAACGCCGTTGTTCAGGCGCTGGATCTTGACCGTCACGTGGGATCGACAGGCGTTGAACCCATCCCCGACCGTGACGACACCGCTCGCGATCAGCTGCTTCCTGAGCGACAGGGTCATAGACCGATGGTGCCTCGTGACCGCCGTCACCGTGAAATCGGTGGCGCTGGTCACGGTCCCACCCGGGGTCGTGACCGTGATCTTGCCGGTCATCGCGCCCGAGGGGACGATCGCGGTGATCTGGTTTGCCGAGTTGACCGTGAACGTGGTTGCCAACACGTTGTTGAACGTCACCGACGTCGCATCGGCGAAGTTCGTTCCCGTGATGACGACGCTCGTTCCGACCGGTCCGCTCGTCGGAGAGAAGGACGTGATCGATGCGGCCACCCCCCCCCCGGTCCCGGTCCGGTCACGGTGAAGTTGGTCGCACTGGTCGCGATCCCACTCGCAGTCGTGGTGTGGATCGGCCCCGATGTCGCCCCGGTCGGTACTGTCGCGGTGATCTGGGTCGCCGAATCGACGACGTAGCTCGTCGCGGCGGTCGTGTTGAACATTACCGAGGTCGCCCCGGTGAGGTTCGTTCCCGTGATGACCACGCTCGTTCCGACCGGTCCGCTCGTCGGAGAGAACGAGGTGATCGTCGGCACCCCCGCGGCGGCCGCGATGAAGTTCGCCGTGCTCGGGGTGTCGGTAGCCGGAGTCTCGACGGTGATCGGCCCCGCCGTGCACCCGCAGGTACCGTCGCCGTCACCGGGGTGTCGCTAACGAAGTACTCGGCCAGGGACGAGCGTGCCGTTGAACAGCACGTCCGTCATCCCGGTGAAGCCGCTTCCGTTGATCGTGACCACCGTGCCGGCGACCCCGCACGTCGGAGTGAACGACGTGATGGTGGACGCCGACGCAGGCAGTGCGGTCACGAGCACAGCGATCACGCCGAGCGCGAGCCCCAACGCGGTCGCGCGGGCCGTTACCTTCTTCTTCGGAAACCTCAAATCGGGTTCCCCCTTTCTGGCCTCGAGGATGTTCGTGGGTGCCACACCCCACTCCCGACGGCCGTTCGTGGGTTCGTTCCGTGGCGACTGCTACTACCCTACCCGACGGCGAAGGAACCCAACCCTCGGCGACGACGCGGGACGCGTGTGGGGTCACTCTTGGGGTGTGGCTGACCGCCGCGGTCAGCCCGTGTTCTGCAGGCCCGCCGCGACGCCACTGATCGTCGCCTGGACCAGCCGTTCGGTCCGTTCGGTGGCGGGCTCGTGCATGAACCGCACCTGCAGGAACGACAGCGCGTCGACGTACGGGTTGCGGTACTCGATCGCGCGCTGCAGATCGGGCTTGCCGTCCAACAGGTTCGCGTGGCCGGACACGGCCAGCACCAGCTCCGTCGTCCGCGCCAGCTCCTCGCGGATCGCGGCGACCAGGTCGGCACGATCGCTGCTCGCCAGATAGAGATCGGCGATCGCGGGGTCGGCCTTGGCGAGCGACAGCTCGGCGTTCTCGAGCAGCGTCGCGAAGAACGGCCATGCCTTCGCCATCGCGCGCAACCGGCCCAGCCCGCCCCGCTGCGCGATGACCTCGGCGAGGCCGGCGCCGAGCCCGTACCAGCCGGTCAGGTTCACGCGGCTCTGGCTCCACGCGAACACCCACGGGATCGCCCGCAGGTCGTCGAGCTCCGTCGACGCGTCCATGCCGCGTGCGACCGGGCGGGACGCGATCGGGAGCGTGCCGATCTGCGCGATCGGCGTCACGCGCCGGAAGAAGTCCACGAACCCCGCCGTCCCGACGAGAGCTTCGTAGTGCGCACGCGACGCGGTCGACATGGCTTCGATCTCTCCCTCGAACGCGTCGGCCGGATCGTTGACCACCGCGCGCGCGCTCGCCCGCACGACCGCGCTCGTGAGCTGCTCCAGATGCCGGCGGGCGAGCGCCGCCGCGCCGTAGCGCGCGAACGCCACCTCGCCCTGCTCGGTCACCTTGAAGCGGCCCGCGACCGACCCGGGCGGCTGTGCCTCGATCGCGCGGCTCGCGGGACCGCCGCCGCGTCCGAGCGCGCCGCCGCGTCCATGGAAGATCGTCAGCCGCACGCCGCGATCGCGGGCCCACGTGGTCATGGCGCGTTGCGCCGCGTACAGCTCCAGGTTCGCGGCGAGCGTGCCCACCTCCTTGGCGGAGTCCGAGTAGCCGACCATGACCTCCAGCTCGCCGCCGCGGCGCTTCAGCAGCCGGCGTCCCTCCGGCATCGCCAGCCAGTCGTCCAGGATCGACGCCGCGGTGGTGAGCTCCGCGCGCGACTCCAGGAGCGCCACCGGCACGACGTCGGGCGGTGACTCGGGCACCGCGGAGCGGGCCAGCTCCAGCACGCCGGCGAGGTCCGCGGCCGACCGGGTGAAGCTCACGATCACGCGTTCGCACGCCCGGACCCCCAGCCGCGACTGGATGTCCGCGATGGCCCGGAACGTGGCGAGCACCTCGCGCGTGGCCGCCGACGGCCGCTCCGACCGCGGCGTCGCGAGCTCCGCTCGCGCCGCCGCCAAGACCTCCGAATGCTGCCTGACCTCCATCGAGGCCAGGTGGAAGCCGAACGTCTCGGCCTGCCACCGCAGGTGTTGGAGCTCACCCCAGGCCAGTCGGGCCGCCCCGCCCGCGTCCAGCGACCGTTGCAGGACGTCCAGATCCGTCAGGAAGGCGGCGGGACCGTCGTACCCACCGTTCGCGCCGGTCCTGGTCGCGGCCAGCCGGTGCGCCGACAGCCCCAGCTTGCGGCGATGGGGCGCGTCGGAGAGCGTCCGCCCCAGCTCACGAGCGACGGCGGGCAGGGCATCGGCGTCACGGTCCAACGCCCGGCGGAGCGCGCGGCTCGGAGGCACGTCCTTCTCCGAGACCGAGAGCGTCCGAGCGATCCGCCTGGAGGCGGCCTCCAACCCCCGCAGCACGTGGTCGGATTGGATCGCCATCGCCGCCCGCGTCACCTCGGCCGTCACGCGTGGGTTGCCGTCGCGATCGCCGCCGACCCACGTGTCCCATCGCAGGAACGGTTCGAACGACGGCGGCCGCGTGCCGCAGCCGTCCGGGTCGAGCCTGCTGTCCATCTCCCGGTACACGGCCGGGAGCGTGGTGAAGATCGTCTGATCGAACAGCGCCAGCACGGCGCGCACCTCGTCGAGCGGCTCGGGCCGGTGGCGGCGGATCGGGTCCGTGCGCCACAGGCCCGCGATCTCCTCGCGCATCCGTCGCTCGATCTCCTGCTCCTCAGAGACCCCGAGCGACCGGTCCTCGAGCTGTTCCAGCAACGCGCCGATCCGCCACAGGTGCTCGACGACGGCGCGCCGCTTCGCCTCGGTGGGGTGCGCGGTCAACACGGGCGTGATGCGGAGGTCGCGCACCGACGCCGGATCCGCGTCGAGCGCGGCGATCGAATCGCCGACCGGTTTCCCCGAGCGGCTCCGTTCGCGCAAGGTCCGGACGCGATGGCGCTCCTCGGCCAGGTTGACCAGCTGGAAGTAGCACGTGAACGCCCGGATCACGTCCTCGGCTCGGTCCAGGTCGAACGACGCGACCAGTTCCGTCACGCGACGCCGGCGGGCGGGCGTCGGGCGGCCTCGATACGCGATCGCGGCCTTGCGCAGCGCCTCGACCTGATCCAGCAGCTCGGCGCCGCCGCTCTCCGCGATCGCGTCGCCGAGCATCGTCGTCAACGTCCTGACGTTCTGCCGGAGCGCGTCCGACAGGTCGCCACGCCGGTGCGGCGCGCCTTCCACTGCTTTCGCTCGATCGCTCAACGTCCTGCGGCCCCCAGTGACAGGAGACGAGTATGCAAGAGGCAGCGGCAACCCGCGACGGCCTCGTTGAGCGGGCGGAGCGCCCGTGCGACCATCTCTCGATGACCGCGATCGAGCAGTCGACGCTGGAGACCGCGCGGCTTCGGCTGCGTCCGTTGGAGATGACCGACGCGGTCGCCCTCAACGTCATCCAATCCGATCCCGTCCATATGCGGTTCTATCCGCATCCGTTCAGCCTGGACGAGTCGCGCGAGTGGATCGAGCGGATGCGCGAGCGCCGCGAGCGCGATGGATTCTCATTGCTGGCGGTCGAGGACCGTGAGACGGGGGAGTTCCTGGGCAACGTGGGGCCGATCCTGCAGCACGTGGACGGTGTCGACGAGGTGGAGCTGGGGTGGTCGATCACGCCCGCCCGCGCCCGCCAAGGGATCGCGACGGAGGCCGCGCTCGCATGTCGTGACTGGGCGTTCGCGGCGCTCCCGTCGGACCACCTGATCTCGTTGATCCTTCCCGACAACGTCCCGTCGCGCGGCGTCGCCGAGCACATCGGGATGACCGTGTGGAAGGACGTGATGTGGGGCGTGGAGAAGCCGCAGTTGCACTTCGTCTATCGCGTGGACCGGCCGGCGGACGCCGCCGTCAGAGGCTGAGCATCTCGCGGAGCGTCGCCGCGACGGCGTTACCGATCGAGCGGTGACCGTCCGCCTCGAAATGGATGCCGTCGATCGGGCTCGAGGTGACGTGGTCCCGCAGATCCAACAGCGGGATCGTGATGCCGTCCTCCTCCTTGACCGCGGCGGCGGCGTCGACGAACGCTCGGCTCAGCCGCTGGGACTCGGCCTCGGCGCCGGGGGACGCGGCCTGATCCCACTGGCCGAGCGGCGCGAACGGGGGAGGGACGACCACCAGTACGAGCGGCGCTCCGTCCGCGCGACCGGCATCGCTCGCCAGCACGACCTCGGCGAGCTTGATCGCTCCGCGGGCGGCGTGATACGCGTTCACGCCCGGCAGGAACAGATCGTTCGTGCCCAGGTCGATCACCACGAGATCCAGCGGGTGGTGGGTCTGCAGGGACACGGGCAGGTGCGTCAGCCCGTTGCGATCGGCCTCGAACGGCACGTCGAACACGGTGGTGCGGCCGTTCTGGCCTTCCTCGATCACGTGGACGTCGTCCCCGAGCTCGCGTTGCAGGACGCCCGGCCAGCGCTCCCACCGCCCGAGACGTTCGGCCGTGGAGGCCTGGTACCCCCAGGTGTTCGAGTCGCCGTAGCAGAGGATCGCGGTCACGCTACTCGGCGATGTCGATCCGTTCGATCACCACGTCGTCGACGGGCTTGTCCTGGGCGCCGACCGGGGTCTTCGCGATGGCCTCCACCACGTCGTAGCCGTCGGTGACCTGTCCGAAGATCGTGTGTTTGCCGTTCAGCCACGGAGTCTCGCCCACCGTCACGAAGAACTGCGAGCCGTTCGTGCCCGGGCCGGCGTTCGCCATGGCCAGGCGCCCGACCTGATTGAACGTCGGGCCGCCTGCGGGGACCTCGTCCTCGAACGTGTAGCCGGGTCCGCCGCGCCCGGTGCCCTCGGGGTCGCCACCCTGGATCATGAAGCCGTCGATCACGCGGTGGAAGATCGTCCCGGGATACATCGGATCGGACGACGTCGTGCCGCCGCTCGTCCACTCGCGCCCGCCGGTCGCAAGGTCGACGAAGTTCTTGACGGTCGTGGGTGCGTGCTCGGGCATCAGCGTGACGGTGAACGAGCCCTTGTTCGTGACGAACGTGGCGGTGGTCATGTCCGGTGCTCCTTCCGGAACGGGAGACCGGAGTCTACGCGCCCGCGAGCGCTCGATCTGCGCGGTGTGGAGCGGGAGGTGCACGCGCACCTGGGCGCCCGAGGAGGCCGGCCAGCGGCACCGGCCCGTCCACCTGGACGAGGTCTCCGTCCATGATGTTCGTCTGGAACGCCAGCGCGGCAACGTCGTCGTCCAGGTCGCCCGGCCAAGGTCGAGGACCTCCGACGACGGACCGGCTCGCGACGTCGATCGTGCCAGCGCACATCCGGGTTGCGCGTCGAGGATCGGCTGGAGCTCGGACGGCCGGTAGACCGACCGGTTGTCGTACGCGGTCGGCTCGCCGGCCATGGCCCGGCGGAGGTGCGCCGCGATCAGCCGGTCGTTCATCGCGACGTGCGCGACCACGGTGGCGACGGTCCACCCGGCCGGGTCGGCCGCGTCGCACACGGCGGAGGCGATCGCGGTTCCGAGGAACCGGTCGTAGGCGGCCGCGGCAGATCGCGCGCGTCCATCACGGCGGCCCCGTTCGCCGCTCGTCGCGAACCGCTCTTCGAACACCAAGGTCCATCCGCCCGCGTATTCGCCGCGGCCCTGCTGCGCCAGGTCGCCCAGTCGCTCCCATCCGCGGTGCTCGAGGTCGACGCGCGTCCGGCCGTCGTCCTGGTCGTGAACTGGATCTCGACCTCGGTGGGTGGGAGCTCGGTGAGGTTCGGCTTCCACGCCAGCACGAGGCGACGCGGCGGGTCCCACGCGAGGATCGTGCCCCACCTGCCCTCGGTTCCGTCGGACATGACTTCGAAGATCGCGACCGCCCGCCATGGCTCCACGACCACGCGCTCCGTCTTCACCTGCGCGGCCGTCCTGGTCCGCGGCGCGCGAGAACTCGTGCGACCGGCCACCACGTGCCCATGCCCTGGGTGAAGACCTCGAACGCGTCCTCTACGGAGCACGTCACGATCACGCTCGTCCTGATGGGTTCGATCACGGTGTACCTCCTTCCTCGTCGGCGACGTCCTTGAAGGCGCCGAGCGCATCGGTCCAGAAGCTCTCCAGGTAGGTGCGGAGGGCGGCGAGCCCGTCGGGGTCGACGCGGTAGAGATGCCGGGTGCCGTCCTTGCGCTCGGTCACGAGACCCGCTCCCTTCAGGACGCGGAGGTGTTGCGAGACGGCCGGCCGGCTCACCGGAAGCGCGGACGCGATGTCGACGACGGCGCGCGGACCGTCCCGAAGGAGTTCCAGGACCGCCCGCCGGGTCGGGTCCCCCAGCGCGTCCAACACCTCGGCCGCGTTCGATGAGTAAGCCATAACTTACGGTAAGTATCGGCTTACGGTAGAGGGTGTGTCAACCCCCGGCGAGCGCCTTCTGCGCGTTCGGCACGGTGTCCTTCGGCGACACCTTGTACCAGGCCTGCTCGATGCGGCCGTCCTCGTCGATCAGGAACGACGACCGGATGATGCCCATGTACGTCTTGCCGTAGTTCATCTTCTCGCCCCAGACGCCGTACGCGTCGGCGACCGAATGATCCGTGTCGGCGAGCAACGGGAAGCCGAGCCCGAACTTCTGATCGAACTTCATCTGATCCTCGGGCACGTCTGGGCTGATGCCGACCACGTCGACGCCGAGCGACGAGAGATCCTGGCGGGCGTCACGCACCGCGCACGACTGGGTCGTGCATCCCGGCGTGTCGGCCGCGGGGTAGAAGTAGACGAGCAGCTTGCGCCCCGCGAAGTTCGACAGGCTCACCGTCGCGCCCGCCTGGTCGAGCAGCGAGAACGGTGGCGCCGGATCCCCGATCTCAGCATCCCGACAGGATAGGCGCTCAGCCGTCGAGCTGGGCTCGCAGCGCCCGGCACTCGGTGACGGGGAGCTTGCACGCGAACCGCTCGCACACGTACGCGGTGGATGCGCCGTCTCGCGGTGTCGCGGTCTCGCAGGAGCGGGACCGCTAAGCGCGGCGCGCTCGTCGCCGGGAGCTGCGACGGCCATGACGACGTTCGGGCGGATAGACGGAACCCGTCACTTCGGCGACGAGGGCGCGCGTGTCGGCGACGACGGGTCGCCGATGATCGCGACCTCGTTGGACGGCCCGACGTACAGGTCCAGCGCGCAGAGCGCATGACCGAACCCGGTCGGGGCTCCCGCCATCGCATCGCGGATCAGGCGAAGCGCCGACACGCCGGCGTGTTCGTATCGCCGCGTCGCCCGTGAACAGCGCAAGTCGCAGGAGCACGTCCGCCGCCACGGAGTTCCCGGACGGCGTCGCGTTGTCGTACAGCTCCTTCGGCCGAAGCACGAGTTCCTCTGCGTCGGAACCCGTCTGGAAGAAGCCGCCGCGCTCGTCGTCGCGGAAGAGCCGGATCAGCTCGTCGGCGAGCGCCACCGCCTCCTCGAACCACCGCAGCTCGAACGTGGTCTCATAGAGCGTGAGGCACGCCGACGCCATCACGGCGTAGTCGTCGGCGAACCCCGGCCGGCCGGCAACGCCGTCCCGCCACGAGCGCAACAGTCGCCCGCGCTCGTCGCGGAGGTGCGTCAACACGAATTCCGCGCACCGCGTCGCCGCCTGCACGTACGAAGGCTCGCCGAACACGCGTCCGGCCTCGGCGAACGCACCGATCGCCAGCGCGTTCCACGCGGTCAGGACCTTGTCGTCGGTGCCGGGCTTCACGCGCCGCTCGCGGATCTCGAACAGCAACTGCCGCGCGTCGTCGACCTCGGCTGAGAGCTCGTCGACCGACACCCCGTGCTCCGCGGCGACGTCGGCCACGGCGCGCGGACGCCACAGCACGTTCGTCCCTTCCCAGTTGCCCTCGGGCGTCGCGCCGAAACATTCGGCCACCGTCGGCCCGACGAGCTCGACCAACTCGTCCCACGACCACACGAAGAACTTTCCCTCGACGCCTTCGCTGTCCGCGTCCTGCGACGAGAAGAACCCGCCCTCCGCGTGCTGCATCTCCCGAAGCAGGTACTCGAGCGTGTCGGTCGCCACACGCCGATAGCGGTCGTCCCGCGTCACCTGCCACGCCCGCGTGTACAGACGCGCGAGCTGTGCGTTGTCGTAGAGCATCTTCTCGAAGTGCGGCACGTGCCACGACGCGTCCGTGGAGTAGCGCGCGAACCCGCCGCCCAGGTGGTCGTGGATCCCGCCGTCGGCCATGCGATCGAGCGTGGTCGTGACGATCGCCGTCGCGGGCTCCCAGCCTCGTACCGCGCACCGCAGGACGAACTCCAGCGTCATCGGCTGCGGGAACTTCGGCGCGCCACCGAAGCCACCGCGCTCGTCGTCGAACGCCTGGTGCAGACGCGAGAACGCCGTCCGCGTGATCTCGTCCGTCAGCGGTTCGTGCGAAGCGCTCAGCAACCCCACGCGGGCGATGTGCTCCGCGATCTGCGTGCCCTGTGTCACGACCTCGTCGCGACGTTCGGTCCATGCCTGGGCGATCCCGGTCAGCACCTGCCGGAACGACGGCAGCCCGTGCTGCGGCACCGGCGGGAAGTACGTGCCGGCGAAGAACGGTCTGCCGTCCGGCGTCAGGAACGCTGTCAGCGGCCAGCCTCCGCTGCCGGTCATCGCCTGCGCCGCGTCCATGTAGATCGCGTCCAGGTCCGGCCGTTCCTCGCGGTCCACCTTGATCGCGACGAAGTGCTCGTTCATGAGCGCGGCCGTGTCCTCGTCCTCGAACGACTCGCGCTCCATCACGTGGCACCAATGACACGCGGCGTAGCCGATCGAGAGCAGGATGGGCTTGTCGTCGGCCTTCGCGCGCTCGACCGCCTCGGGACCCCAGGGGTACCAATCCACCGGGTTGTGTGCGTGTTGCAGCAGGTACGGGCTGGTTTCGGTGGCCAAACGATTGGCGCGACGGCTCATCATGGCCTCAGTCTCTCGCGAGACGAGCTTCAGGACATCCGTCCGACCCTTCAGGACGTGGCCCCTGGGTGCCGATGCATTCAGCGAACAGCGATGGTCGAAGACATCCGTGTACTCGTCGTGGTTGGGGGCCCTGGAGTCGCACACGGGCTCATCTGCGGTTTGCCGGGCGATGGGGTCAGCGTCGTCGGACCGGTCGCCGATGCGGCGGCCGCGATCGAGGCGTTGGAACGCGAACCGATCAACCTGGTGCTCGTGGACCTCGATCGTCCCGACGGGAACGGCATCGATATCGTCCGGCAGGTTCGTGGGGTCGCCGACCGTATCCGCGTGATCGGCGTGACGGCCCAACAGGGGCCCGACCTGGCTGCCGGAGCGCTCGCCGTCGGAGCCTGCGGTGTCGTCTCACCGGAACCGAACGCAGAGAGCCTCGTCTCGGTCTTCCGTCGGGCCCTGGCGGGCGAGCTCATCCTCCCGGCGATCCATCTCTCCAACCTGGTCGACCGCTTGCGCGACGGACGGGAGGCGTCGGCCGTGTGCCGCCTCGACTTCCTGACGGGCCGTGAATTGGAGATCCTCCGCCTGCTTGCCGATGGAGCGTCGACCGCGGAGATCGCCCATTCGCTCGGCATCCGACCGATGACGGTACAGAGCCACGTGAAGAACATCCTGGCCAAGCTCGGCGTCCACTCGAAGGTCGAGGCGGTCACGCTCGGCTGGCGCTTCGGGCTGGGATCCGTCACCCGCAGCGCGTGACCCACCGGGGGTAGCCTTCCGGAGATGGTCGGCGAGGGGAGCGGCGTCACGGCGAGGCTGGTCGTCGCCGACGAGCATCCGGTCGTCCGCCGTGCCGTTCGCATGTCGTGCGACGCGTTGTCCGGACTCGAGGTCGTCGGCGAGGCGGACACCGGATCCGACGTCCTCTCCCTGTGCGAAGAGCTCCGACCCGACGTGGCCGTCCTGGACATCGCATTGCCCGACGGCCTCGACGCGATCCGCGGGCTGAACGATCGACAGCTCGTGGACATCGTGGTCGTGCTCACCGATCGGACGGACGGCGGCTCGGTGATGGAGGCGCTCCGGGCGGGGGTGGAGGGATACCTCGTCAAGTCGTCGGCATTGCCGACCGTGGGCGCACAGATCCAACGCGTGCTGGGCGGTGAACGGGTCATCTCACCGGAGGTACAGCGGATCGCCGTGAGCGAATTGGGCGCGTTCGCCAGGATGGCGCGCGAGGGCAGTGAGGTCCGTGCGTCGCTCACCCCACGCGAGCACGAGGTCCTGATGCTGCTCAGCCGCGGCTTGACGATGCGGCAGATGGCCACCCGCCTGGGCATCTCGCCTCGCACCGTCGAAACCCATGTGGCCAAGCTCTACCGGAAGCTGGATGTCCGCACGCGGATCCAGGCGGTGTCTCGAGCGGTCTCGCTCGGGTTGATCGAGCTCCGCTGAGGCCGGTCGTCCGTCGGCCGATGTGGCGGAGGCGCCCCCTCGCCGGCTCAGTGTTTGGCCCCAGACGGCCGATAGGTCAGGCATGAGCGAACGTCTCGCGGCCCGGCCCTCGTCAGGCTCGCCCTCACCACGCCGGCTGGGCGTGATCCTGGTGGACCCCCTCCCGGTCGTTCGGGCGGGCACGCGGCTGTTGATCGACGACCGTCCGGACATGGAGGTGCTGGCCGAGGCGGGCGACGCCGACCAGGCCGTCGAGGCGATCACCCGCGTTCGCAGGACCCGCGTGGTGGTCCTGGTGGGACTCGGTCTCTCCGGCGAGCACGATGCGTACTGGTTGATCCGGACGCTCCGTCAGCGTTACCCCACCCACGCGATCCTGGGCTTCGGCGCGAACTCGGACCCCACATCGATCAGCCGGGCCCTGTTCGTGGGCGCCGACGGCTTCGTGGACAAGAACATCGACCCCGTCGAGTTCCTGCAGTCGCTCCGCCGTGCGGCCGACCGCGAGATGGTGCTGGCGATCCCCGCCTCATCCGTCGTCGGACAGATCGTCGAAGGCATCGAGCGCCGACGCGAGGTGGAGGTCAAGCTGACCGACCGCGAGCGCGAGGTGCTGGTCGTCGCCGCGGAGGGACTCACCGCGCGACAGATCGCGACTCGACTGGGCGTTCGCGAACGCACCATCACCACCCATCTGGCGCGCATCTACGGGAAGCTCGGCGTGGGCAGCCGCCTGGCGGCGATCCGGATGGCGTCGCAATCGGGTCTGGTCAGCGTCGGCGCCTCCGAGTAGCCGTTCTACGAGCGCACGAACACCGAGCCGCTGTCGTCCCGGAACGCCAGCCGCCACCCCGGATCGTCCGCGATGTGCGCGAGCAGCTGCTCGTCCTGATCCGGATCGACGATCACAGCGTCGACGTCCCATCGGTCGAGGATGGCTTGCCACCCTTCGTGCGCGCCGCCCACGGCCAGATAGCGGTCCCAGAGCGATGTCGGGAAGAGCTCGATCCGCGAGTCGACGAAGACGGGCATCGAGGGCAGCGCGTACTCGAACCACGAAGCATAGATCTGCGAGACGAACAGTCGAGATCCGGGCGCCAATTCCCCGTCGACCGCTTCCACGAGTGACGCCGGAGCTTGGGTGAGGGTCTGAGGGCTCCCCGTCGGCGAGGATGACCGCCACATCGGCAACAGCACGATCGCCGTCGCCGCGATCCCGGCGATCAACACGGCGTTCATGATCGGCGAGCCACGCTCGGTGTCCGCGTCCGGCTTTCGTGCCAACAGTCCGGCGATCACGACCGGGAACACCAACCCCCACCACACGACGCCCCGTAGCGCGGGAAGCGCCAGCACGAAGAACGCCGCGAGCCAGCACAAGGTCGGCCCCGTCACCGGCTCCCGGCGTCGGATGAGGTATGCGGCGACCACGAGCGCGGACGCGAAGAACAGGACACCGCTGTACTCGCGGATCGTGGGAGGCGCCCACTCCGTCACCGTTCTCGCGATGGTCGAGTTGGTGCCGATCTCGACGGCGTATGACCACACCAGCGGGCCGAATGGGTTCACACACGTGGCCACCAGGCATGCAGCTCCGATAGCCAGGTCGACGCGTGCCACGGAAGGCGCCGCATTCCGGTCTTCCAGCCATGCGAGTCCGAGCAAGAGCGGCACCAGCACGAAGCTGCCGTGCACGTTGACCCACATGAGCACCAGCGCCGGCAGGATCCACATCGCGCGGGGATGGGCACGTCGACCGGCCAAGATCCAGAGCGACACCGAGAACAGCAGCACGCCGAGCAACTGGGGTCGCATGGCCAGGTTCTGACGAGCGACCCAGAAGCCGGCCACGCACAGGAGGGCGGCCGCCCGTGAGGACGCGCCCCGTCGCCGACATGCGAAGAAGAGGAACGCGAACGCGAGAGATGTCAGCCCGGCGTGCAACAACGCGATGCCGTTCCACCCGCCGGCCCGATGGACCGCGGACAGGAGCATCTGCGCTCCCCATTGCTGGTTGAGCCACGGGGCGCCCAGCACGGTGAACGTGAAGACGTCGGCGCGGAGCACGGCGTGCGTGCGCCACATGATGTCGCCGGCGCGGACCTGATACGCCAGGTCCGCCGCGGGCATCCGGCCCATGAGCTCGACGATGAGCGGCGTGGCGATCGCGATGACCAGCCACACGTGCGCCATGCGCAACCCACCGATCGCATCGGACCGGGTGTCCGGCTCCACGGCCGCTCGTCGACGCACCCCCACCGCTCCCACGCCTTCAGCTTCGGCGGGAGAGGGCCGCCGCATGAGCGGACGGGTATTCGCCCAAGGAATGGACGCCGGTGACCGGCGAGGCGAAGCGCACTACGTACAAATGCGTACCTAGCCTCCGGGAAACGCGGAATTCCCAGGTCGGAGGCCCTCTCCTACTGTTGCTCGTGGCGGCTCAAGCCGCCCGGGTTCTCGCCCGAAGCCTTCTGAGAGGAGGTGTGTGTACATGTTCCTGGCTCTCTACACCGGCGTTCAGACCTGGTGGGGCGACCTCAAGCTTCGCTCGCGCGAAGAGGGTGGCGCTACTGCGGTTGAGTACGCGCTGATGGTTGCGCTCATCGCGGCAGTCATCATCGTCGCCGTTCAGGCGTTGGGCAACAACGCCAGCGACAAGTTCAACGAGGTTGGCACCGCCGTCGCTGGAAGCTAGTCGCTTTTCATAGATCGAGCGGCCGTCGCCGGTCGCTCACTCCCGGGTGCGAGGGGAGCGAGGGGCCGGCGAACCCGCCGGACGGCGCGTCCATCGGACGCGCCGTCCGGATGAAAAGGGTTCGGATCTGGGAACGCGGGTCCAGAACGGGGCACCAACGCCCGATAAGTGCAGTAGCGATCCAGAGAAGCAGCATCGAAAGGGGAGAGGACAGATGAGGTCACGAGGTCTGGTGGTCGCCCTCGCCGTGCTGCTCGCCGTAGCGGCCGCGGGTGCGGTGGTCCTGTACACGAACGGCGTCAAGAAGGCCGCGGAGTCGGGCGGGAGCCTGACCACGGTCATCGTTGCGACGCAAGATATCCCTGCCAACACGAGTTTGAACGATCTGATCGAGTCCGGCGGCTTCAAGGAGCTCGCCGTTCCCGCGGACGCCGTCGTCGACGGCGCCGTCACGAGCCTCACGGAGCTCCGGGGTCAGACGACCACGGCGCCTATCGTGGCGAACGAGCAGCTCACGTCGTCCAACCTGTCGAGCGGCGAGCAAGTCGCCGGCGGCATGCTCGGCATCTCCAAGGGGCACGTCGCCCTGACGATCAAGCTGAACGCGCCCCAAGGTGTGAACGGCAACATCCAGCGGGGCGACAACATCACGATCTTCGCCACGTTCACCGGCGCGTCCATCATCAAGGGCGGGTCGATCCAGGATCTCCTCACCGGCGCGACGGCTACGACCGACCGTCAGGACCTCCCGGACTTCACCGGGACGCTGATCCCGACGGTCCGGGTGCTCCAGGTCGTGAACCCCGGCGTCGACGAAGCCGGGAACGCCACCGGCGACTCCGTCACGTTGACGTTGGACCTGTTGCCGGACGACGCGCAGAACCTGATCCTCGCGCAGCAGATCGGCACCCCGTACATCGGCCTCCTGCCGCCTGGTGAGGACGGAGCGGAGATCCCCGCCTCGACCCTGCCGGTGCAGCTGCTCCTGGGGAAGAGGATCCCATGACCGAAGCCAGCGTCGTCGCCGTCGGGACGCCGCAGTCCTTCCGCCAGCAGATCGCACGAGCGCTGGAGGTCGAGACCGAGGAGATCGGCTGGGCCCAGTCCGCCACGGTGGCAGAGGAGTTGTTGATCAACGCCTTCACGCCGATCGACGTGCTGGTGCTCTCACCGGAGGTCAAGGAGCCCGACGCACTGGGTCTCGCGGAGTTCGTGGGACGCCAGTCGCCGGGGACCGCGATCGTCCTGGTGCGCGACCACACGTGGAACGGGTTGCTGCCCGCAGCGATGCGGGCCGGCATCCGCGACGTGGTGGACATGACCCAGGGGACGGAGGAGCTCCGCGATGCCGTGGAGCGTGCGGTGGCGTGGGCCACCAACCTGCGTTCGATGGGTGGCGGCGCCACGGAGAGCACGCACCAGGAGCGGGGCCACATCATCTCGGTCTTCTCCTCGAAGGGCGGTAGCGGCAAGACGTTCCTCACCACGAACCTCGCCGCCGCGATCTCGGACATCACGGGTCAGGACACGGCTGTCGTCGACCTCGACACGGACATGGGCGATGTCTTCACGTACTTCGGCCGTGAGCCGAGCGCGCGGGTGGACGACATGATGGGCCTCGGAGAAGGGGCCGATCACGACCGGATCCGCGAGATCGGCGTGCCGTTCGGCGAGCACCTGTGGGGCTTCGGCTCACCGCCGGACCCCGCGGCCGAGCCGCCCGCCGGAGAGGCCGTGGGCAAGTTCCTGCGGACGCTCCGGGCGGACTTCTCGTACGTGGTCGTCGACGCGTCCGTGGACTACTCGGACTCGGCACTCGTCTGCTTCGACCTGTCGGACGCGATCTGCCTGGTCACGCCGCTCGACGTGGTCGGTGTCAAGCATCTCTCCAAGGCGCTCGACACGCTGCTCACGATCGGGCTGCCGCGCGAGCGGTTCCGCGTGGTCTTGAACCGCGCCGACAGCAAGGTCGGGTTGGATTCCACCGACGTCGAGCGCGTCATGAAGATCACCGTGGACGCCATGATCCCGTCGAGCCGGCTGGTCCCGACGGCGTTGAACAAGGGCCGTCCGGTCGTGCTGGACGAACCCAACTCCGACGTCTCGACGGCCGTCCGGCAGCTGGCTGCGCGGTTCACCAATCAGTTCCAAGTCGCCGGTGCCGTCGCGGGTAGCGATGCGAACGGCAACGGCTCCGTGAAGGCGAAGCGCAAGCGGTTCTCGAGGACCGCAAGCTAAGGAGGTCTGGCTCCATGTCACTGGCAGATAGGCTCGCGAAGGCATCACAGCGGGACCGTATCGCCGACGTCCGCCTCCGGGTGCAGGAACGCCTGGTCGAGGTCCTCGGTCCCCGTCTGTACGACTCCACGCTCTCCGACAACGAGCTCGAAGGTCTGGTCCACCAGCGCCTGCGCGAGCTGCTCGACGAGGAAGAGGGACCGCTCTCCTCACAGGAGAAGCTCCTCATCGTCCGGCAGATCGGCGACAGCGTGCTGGGACTCGGGCCGCTCGAGCCGTTCGTCCGCGACCCGGACGTGTCCGAGATCATGGTCAACGGCTGGGACACGATCTACGTCGAGCGCGCCGGGAAGCTCTATTGGACCGGCACGAAGTTCCACGACGAGCAGCAGCTGCGCCGCACGATCGACAAGATCGTCGGGAAGGTCGGCCGTCGCGTGGACGAAGCGTCGCCGTACGTGGACGCCCGTCTGCCGGACGGTTCGCGTGTCAACGCGATCATCCCGCCGCTGTCGATCGACGGTCCCGCGCTGACGATCCGGAAGTTCTCCGCCGATCCGTTCGGCGCCGATGACCTGATCGAGTTCGGGACCATGACCTCACAGGTGTCGCAGTTCCTGGAGGCCTGCGTCCGCGGACGCATCAACGTCCTGGTCTCCGGAGGAACCGGCGCCGGGAAGACGTCGACCCTGAACGTGCTCTCGTCGTTCATCCCGGACGACGAGCGCATCATCACGATCGAGGACGCGGCCGAGCTCCGTCTGCAGCAGCCGCACGTGATCCGCCTGGAGTCGCGCCCACCGAACATCGAGGGCCGGGGACAGGTCGCGATCCGCGACCTGGTCCGCAACGCCCTGCGTATGCGTCCCGACCGCATCGTCGTCGGTGAGGTCCGTGACGCTGCGGCCCTCGACATGTTGCAGGCCATGAACACGGGCCACGACGGTTCGATCTCGACGATCCACTCCAACTCACCGCGCGACTCGCTCTCGCGGCTGGAGACCATCACGATGATGGCCGGGATGGAGCTGTCGCCGAAGTCGATCCGGGAGCAGATCTCCTCGGCGATCCAGCTGATCGTGCACCAGCAGCGGCTGAAGGACGGCTCGCGCCGGTTCACCCACGTGACCGAGATCGAGGGCATGGAGGGCGACGTGATCACCCTCCAGGACCTCTTCCTGTTCGACTTCGCCGCCGGCATGAACGAGGAGGGCAAGTTCCGCGGGCGCCTGAAGTCCACGGGCCTTCGTCCCAAGTTCGTCGACAAGCTGGAAGAGCGGGGCGTCTACCTCGATGCCGAGATCTTCGCGCTGGACTCGCGGAGCTTCGACTGATGACGGCCGACGCCGCCTTCTGGGGCACCCAAGCAGCGCTCGGGCTCGCCATCGGCCTCGCGACGGCCGCCGCGTTCCTGATCGGCGTCATGTTGTTCGGCACGGCGAGTCGCCGTCGCAAGCAGAAGATCATCGGCGAACGTATGGCGGCCGTCGGCAACCGCGGCCGGAAGGTGTCGCAGGTTCAGCCGGACAGCACCGCCGGTGGCTGGATCCCCGCCCGCGTCACGAACTTCGGACGACGGTTCGCCGACGCCCGTGGGTTCAGCGGCCGGCTCGACGCCGAGCTCGAGGCCGCAGACGTCAGCTTGCGGTCGGGCGAGTTCGTCATCGTGACCGTGGGTGCGGCCTTCGTCGGCCTGTTCGTGGGGTACGCGATCCTCGGGAGTCCGTGGATCTCGCTCGGCGTGGCGGTCCTCGCGGGACTTGGACCGACGATGGCGCTGAAGCTCGCGCTCGGCCGCCGCGCGGAGAAGCTCCGCGAACAGCTGCCCGACGTCCTGACGATCATGGCCAGCTCGCTCCGGGCGGGTCACAGCTTCCTCCAGGCGCTCGACACGACCGCCAAGGAGATCGCACAGCCCGCCGCGACGGAGTTCCAACGGGTCGTCGCCGAGATCCGACTCGGACGGAGCGCCGAGGACGCGCTGGGAGCCCTCGCCGAGCGCGTGGGCTCCGCCGACTTCAAGTGGGCCGTCCTCGCCGTGAACATCCAGCGCGAGGTCGGCGGGAACCTGGCGGAGATCCTGGACAACGTGGCGGACACGCTGCGCGAACGCGCGACGATGCGTCGCCAGATCCGCGTGCTGACGTCGGAGGGCCGGCTCTCGGCCTGGCTGCTGGCGCTCATGCCGTTCGCGATCGCGCTCTACATGTACGTGGTGAACAAGGACTACATCATGTTGCTGTTCACGACGAAGGTCGGACTCATGATGCTGGCCGGCGCCGCCATCGCGCTCGTCGTCGGGATCCTCTGGATGCGGAAGATCGTGGACATCGATGTCTGAGATCTGGCTCCTTCTCGCGATCGCGTGTGTCTTCTCCTCGGTCCTGCTCGTCGGGTTCGCGCTGGACGCGTCCAGCACCGAGCGCAAGCGCGCGGTCAGGTTGCTGGAGAACCAGGTCAGTGGCTCGCACCGGGTCGCGTCGGCGAACCTCAGGGAGCACGAGCTGACGCTGAGCTTCGGCAACCGCGTGCTGGTTCCGTTCGTCACCAACGCCGGGCGGATCGCGCGTCGCATCACGCCGCTCGACGCTCACGACCGTGTGGCCAAGAAGCTCCTCCTCGCCGGGAGTCCGGAGGGCTGGGACGCCGAACGGATCATCGCGTTCAAGGTGATCGGCGCGGGAGGAGCGTTCGTCGGGTCCCTGCTGCTCGCGAAGCTGATGAACCTCGGGGGCCTCTCATTCATCCTGTGCGTGGGGCTCGTCACGATCGCCGGCTTCCTGGTGCCCGACTCGCTCGTGGCCCGCAAGGTCGAGGAGCGTCAGAAGGAAGTGCTGGGGACCTTGTCGGACACGCTCGACCTGCTCACGATCAGCGTCGAGGCGGGCCTCTCGCTCAACGCCGCGATCGCGCAGGTCGTGCAGAACGTGCCGGGCGTGTTGTCGCAGGAGTTCGCGCGCATGCTCCAGGAGATCCAGCTGGGCGTGCCCCGGTCGGAGGCGTTCCGCCATCTGGCCGAGCGCACGGACGTCGAGGAACTGAACAGCTTCGCGCTCGCCATGATCCAGGCCGACGTGTTCGGTGTCAGCATCGCGAGCGTCCTGCGCACCCAGGCGAGCCAGCTGCGGATCAAGCGTCGTCAGGCCGCCGAGGCCAAGGCGCAGCAGACGCCGGTCAAGATCGTGTTCCCGTTGATCCTCTGCATCCTGCCCGCGCTCTTCGTGGTCATCATCGGTCCCGGCTTCATCCGGATCATGGAGAGCCTGTTCAAGTAGGACGCTTCCGCTCCCGCGATGCGACGGCCCCCGGATCTCCGGGGGCCGTTGCGTGTCCGGGCATCGGGCTCAAGGTCGGCCGGGTCACCGGCCGATACCTCCTGCATGAGCACGAAGGACCGCACGCTGGAGAAGATCACGGAGGCGTTCGCCCGTTCCGTGGCCGCCGGCGACATGCGGAAAGCGGAAGGCTGGCTGGCCGTTGCGGCCTGGTCACAGGGGGTCTCGGAGAAGGCGACCCCCGTCCCGGTGCGCTAGGGGTCATCGAAGGGCCCACGGGGCGGCCAAAGAAAGTAGGTCTTCGGTCCATTGCGACGTCCCCCATCCATGCCTTAGACTCGCGCCTGTCCGGATGGTCCATTCGGGCCATGTGGATCGAGAGAAAGGCGTGAGATGAAGCGCACCGGGTTCCTGTTGGCCACCGCGATGGCCTTCGTGATGTGCCTGGCCGTTCCAGCGCTTGCCGCCGATGGTTCTTCCCTGCCGAACAACCCGGGTGGCCCCGGGGTCAGCGGTTCGGGCGGTACGGCGTTCACCGGCGCGAACGTCCAGACGACCTTCGTGTACCTGGTCGCGTTCCTCGTGGTCGGCGCGATGGCGGTCTACTTCGGCCGGCGTCGCAGCATCGCCGCCCGCTAAGGCGCGGTCGAGATCCATCGGAACAGGCCCTTCGGGGCCTGTTCTTCCATGTCTGGGGGTCGGTCAGGGGTGGTGGGCGCGTGCTCAGGTGAGGCTGCGCCAGATCCGCAGCGGAAGCGGCGGGGCGAACGACGCCTCCAGGTCCAGGTCGCCGGAGGGTGTCCCCTCGTAGACCAGGCGATCCCCGTCGAGTGAGAGCTGGTCGTCCCACGACGTGAACCGCATGCCGTCGGGCGCAGAGATGCTCACCCGCACGGTGGTCGGCTGGATCGTGGTCTGACGGAGGAAGCTCAGACGGTACGTGCCGCCCCGGTCGTCGCCCTCCCACGCTTGCGTCAGCACGAGCTCGGCCGAGATGCTCGCCGTGTCGCCCGATGCCGTCCGCACGTAGTCCTCGAAGTACGGGAACCCGTCCATCTGGTGGTGGGAGAGCTCGACGGGCTCGCCTCCACGCGTGGCGCTCTGAAGGGCGCACCCGCGATCGCAGTACAGATCGACGACCGCCACGTTCTCGCCCGCCCGCGTCGAGTAGTCCTTGTACGGACCGATCACGTACGGCGGGAACCCCGACGTCGGCGAGTCGTTCAGCAGGTCGACCGAGAGCGTCGCGGTGGCCGTGCCCCCGCCCGCGAGCCGCACGTCGTACGTGACGGTTCGCTGCTGGTAGAAGTCGAGCTTCGTCCCCGACGCACTGTTGGTCACGACCGAGATCGCGTCGGTCCCCGAGGGATCGAACGCACCGCCGACGGTGGTCAACGCCAGGCCGCGCTGCATCCGGCGATCGGCGCTCCATGCGAGGACGTGCCCGTCGTCGAACGCATGCAACAGCGCGCGGACCTTGGCCTGTGGGTCTCCGCCGTCGGCAAGGAACCCGGCGAGCACGGCTTGCGCGACGCGCCCCAGCACCAGCTTCCGCTGCTCGTTCGTCTCGAACCGCGCATAGGCCCCGTTGGAAACGAACGACACGATGTTCTTGTCGGTCAGCTCGATGTCCGTCCCGCTCACGGGGATCGGCTCGGTCACGCGCATCAGCGCCTTCAGCGCGAACGGATCGGCGAGCATGACGCCGTCCACGTCATCGCCCGTGGCCGCCTCGTACGTCAGCCAGAACGCATCGGCCGCGAGCGGGTAATCCGGCGTCATGTTCGTGTTGACCCACAAGCCAAGACCCGACCGGTAGAAGTCGTAGTTGTCCGAGTACTCCTGCGATGGCGAGGGGACGTCGCTCACCCGGGGACGGGGGAGCGATTGGATCGGTCGGAAGTCGGAGAAGCTCAGCCGACCCCGGTCGATCGTGAGGATCGCGTAGGCGCCGATGAGGCCGCCGGTGCCGCGCAGCTCCGCCGGGTTCGAGGCGCCGAACACGTAGCGACGTGGACCGTCGGCGCCCAGGAACGACGGCAACCGGTCGAGGATCAACGAGCCGGCGTGCAGTTGGCGGTGCAGCTTCGCGAGCTCGGCGAGCGCATCGGACCGCGCCGACGCCACGGGTCCGAGGACGAATCCCGTGGGGGCCGACTCGAGCGTGTCGAGCGCGGCTCCGGTCAGCTCGTCGGCGCGGCTGGTGGCGTCGGTGAGCGCCGACAGGCGGTCGATCGGGATCCCGTCGGGGGTGGGAGCCAGCGCCCCCAGCCCTCCCGGAAGGTCGGCGACCGCGGCGGCGAGACCTCCGGCGGCTTCCGACGTCTGCACGCCGGCATCGGCCACCGCACGGATCGCGTCGGGCGTGTTCCCCACGAATGGGATGGCATCGACGATCGATAACCAGATCGAGCGTGAGCCGTCGGCCGCGGCCTCGAACTCCTGTTGCGCGCTCTCGAACTCGGCACGCGCGGTGGCCGCGTCGCCGTCGACGAGCTCGTCCTTCCCGCGCGTGAGCGCGTCGCGGCCCTCCACCAGGTGCCGGCGGACGCCGAGGGCGGAGATCGCCGCCAGGCCGAGGATGACGAGCATCGCCACGATCAGGGTGGCCAGGGTCACCCAGAGGAGGCGACGGCCGCCGCCCCTGCGCGCGGGTGCGGAGGGTGTCGGGTCGGAGATGATGGGTTCGTCGGAGGTCTGCATGCCAGGTCGTCACGTTTCGTTGCCGCGGTCCGGCTCGGTCCGACGGATGCAGTCCACGGTAACAGGCCTCATCGGTTGCGAGGGGAGCGGGCGGCGGATCGGGCGCTGCTACCCTCTGCCTCCATGAAGGTCGCCTACCAGGGCGAACCCGGCGCGTACAGCGAACGAGCTGTCGGGTCGCTCTTCCCCGATGCGGAGCCGCTGCCCTGCGCCACCGTCCGGTTGGTGTTCTCTCGCGTGACGAGCGGGGAGGCGGGGTTCGGCGTGGTGCCGCTCGAGAACTCCCAAGCGGGTTCGGTCAACGAGACGTACGAGCTGCTGCTCCACACGAACCTGCTGCGGATGGTCGGGGAGACCATCGTCCGAGTGGATCACGCCTTGCTCGGCCGGCCCGGCGTCCGGCTCGAGGCGATCCGCCGTGCCCACTCCCATTGGCAGGCGCTCGCGCAATGCGAAGAGTTCCTCTCGTCGATGCGGATCGAGCCTGTGCCGGTGCACGACACCGCGGGCGCCGCACGCATGATCGCCGAGTCGGGGAGCGACGAGGATGCGGCGATCGCGAGCATCGAGGCGGGCGCGCGGTTCGGCCTGGCGGTCCTGGCCGAGCGCATCCAATCCGAGAAGGAGAACTTCACGAAGTTCGCGGTGATCGGCACGGGCGAGCCGGGCCTGGGGACGAACGACAAGACGTCGCTCGTGATGGCGGTCCTCGACGAACCGGGGTCGTTGTTGGGAGCGCTGCAACCGCTCGCCGCCCGGGGGATCAACCTCCACAAGCTGGAGTCGCGCCCCATGCGTGGCAAGCCGTTCGAGTACGTGATCTACGTAGACGTGATGGTGGCGGGCGACGATCCGGGGCTCGGCGAGGCCCTGGAGGAGATCGCGAACCACACGTCGATGCTGCGCGTGCTCGGTTCGTACCGGGCGGCCGCGGACCCCGCCTAGCTCCGTTCGCCCGTCGCCCACCCTAGGATGCCCGGATGGCCCGACGCCCCCCACGCCACGCCGCTCGCTCGAAGGCGCCGTTCCCGGTGCTGCTGGGGCTCATCCTGGTGGCCGGCGCGGTGGCGCTCTGGCGGGCCTGGGGCCCGAACGATGGCGTTCGAGCGGACGCCGGTAGCCCGTCCGCCCAGCTGCCATCGAGCGCTTCGCCGTCGCCGGCAGGCTCCGGACCGACCGGCGCGCCGTCGCCGGCCGGCGACCAGATCCCCGGCCCGATCAACACGGCGTTCCCGGGCATCACCACGTTCCGAGGCAACGCGACGCGGGACTACTACGGCGAGGGACCGGTCCCGAGGCATCCGGTGATCCGCTGGAGCTACCCGGAGAGCGGCGAGCTCTGTTCGACGTCGGCGGACGCGGCAGGTTCGCGCGTCTGGTGCGGAACCGGGTGGACCGGCCAGCCGAACGTGATCGTGCACGAGAACGGCCGGATCGAGATCCGTGAGGGCGCGTACGACGGTCACTACCACTTCCTCAACGGCCGAACGGGGCGACCGATGCGGCCCGACCTGGTGACGGGCGACCTGGCGAAGGGCTCCGCGACCTCGGACCCCGAGGGTTACCCGCTGTACTACGCGGGCTCGCGCGACAACTGGTTCCGCATCATCGCGATGGACCGATCACGACCCACCGTGCTCTGGTCGATGAACGCCGACACCTCCGTAACGCGGCCGCTCTGGAACAACGACTGGGACGGCGCGGCGCTCGTCCTCGGCGACTACCTCTTGGAGGGCGGCGAGAACAGCTGGTTCTACGTCGTGAAGATCAACCGAGGGTACGACGACACCGGCAAGGTCACGGTCGACCCCACGATCGTCGCCACGATCCCCGGCTACGACGAACAGTTGCTGTCCGACGTCGGGGACCAGGAGGTCTCCATCGAGAACTCCGTCGCGTTCCGCGACGGGATCGTGTACTTCGCGAACTCGGGCGGCCTGGTGCAGGGATGGGATATCTCGGACCTGCTGGACGGCGGGACGAAGTACCACCAGGTGTTCCGCTTCTGGACCGGCGACGACACCGACGGGTCCATCGTGATCGACGACGAGGGGTTCCTCTACGTCGCCAGCGAGTACCAGCGGTTCAACGAACGGAGCCAGCGCCTCGGCCAGCTCATGAAGCTCGACCCATCGAAGCCCGACGACCCCATCGTATGGTCGATCCCGGCGACGGAGATCGGGTTCGAGGGAGCGGGAGGCAGCTGGTCGACGCCGGCGCTGAACGGCGATTACGTGTACTTCACGACCGCCGCCGGACGCGTGATGGAGGTCGACCGCCACAGCGGCGACATCGTGTGGGAGCTGGATATCGGCTCACCGGCGATCGCGTCGCCGGTGGTCGTGGACGATGTGTTGATCCAGGGCGACTGCACCGGGGCGTTGTACGCCTGGGACGTCTCGTCGCCGCGGAAGAAGCCGAAGCAGCTGTGGAAGATGCAGTTCGGTGGCTGCGTGGAGTCGACCCCGGCGGTGTGGCACGGCTGGCTGTACGTGGGGACCCGCCTCGGTCAGATCTACGGCATCGCCGATCCGGCCGGCAAGTAGACCGTCGCAGACTAGAACGGGCCGAACTGCGCCTGCAGCTGGTTCGTGTGCCAGATCACCAATCCGGCCGCGACCGCCAGCAGGCCGACGAATCCCGCGACCAGGATCAGCCTGCGGTTGGCGGCACTGCCGACGCCCTCGGCCGCGAACCCGGCGATCACCCCCGCGACGAACCCGCCGACGTGCGCTCGCCAGTCGATCCCTTCGACAGCCACCGCGAGGACGGCGTTGATCACGATGAGCGTGAGTGCGGAGCGGAGCCGTGCCATGGCGATCGCGAGATGGCGTCGCCGGTAGTTGTAGGTGACGAACGCTCCGAACACCCCGAAGACCGCTCCTGACGCACCGACGCCCACGGCGTAGTACGGGCCGAACGCGTATGAAGCCGCGCTCGCCACGATCCCCGTGACGAAGTAGATCAACAGGAACCGCACGCGTCCGAGCTCCTGTTCGACCATCGAGCCGAAGATCCACAACGCATACGCGTTGAACGCGATGTGCCACAGACCCGCATGCAGGAACATGGCCGTCACGAGCCGCCAGTTCTGCCCGACCGCGATGCCCACGATGTCGCCGTTCGGCAGTTGCGCCACCCCGACCGACGCACCGAGGTTGATGAGCTTCAAGGTCGATGGGCCCGTCATGAGCGACCCCGGCCCGCCGGAGATGATCTCCACCACGTACATCGCGCCGATCGCGACCAGCAGGAGCATGGTGGCCGACGCCCGCCGACGGACGTTCGCCACGGCGATCCGCCGCCCAGGGCCCTTGCGGAACTCGCGCCGGGCCTCGTCGACGCACTCGGGGCACTGGTGCCCAACCGGGGCCGGGATCATGCACTCCGGGCAGATCGGCCGGCCGCACCGGGTGCAGTGGACACCCGTCTCGACGTTCGGGTGTCGATAGCAATACTCGGGGAGACCGGTTGGCGGTGGGGGTGGGAGGGTCGACTCGTCCATGTGAGGGCCATGGTACGGGCCGCGGCTGCGAGCGACGGGGATCGCTCAGGAGGGCAGGTGCGACTCGTGCTCGTGCGGGTCGACGTGCACCATCGCATCCCCCAGTCGTGGAACGTCGTGGAGGAGCGCCGCTCGAACGCGCTCGGCGATGTCGTGTCCCGCCTCCACCGAGATGTGCGGCGGGACGTCGATCGCCAGCTCCGCACGCAGCTGGTGCCCCACCCAGCGTGCCTTCGCCTCCGAGACGTGCTCCACGCCGGGGACCGCCGCGGCCGACGCCTCGATCAGGCGCATCGTGGGCTCGTCGATGCCGTCGAGGACCCGGCGGAGCACCGTCCGCGAGGCGGAGACGAGCGTGAAGGCGATCGCCACCGTGATGAGCAGGCCCACGATGGCGTCCGAGCGGGGGAATCCGGCCAGCACGCCGATCGCGCCGGCCACGACCCCGAGCGACGTCAACCCGTCGGTCCGGGCGTGCTGACCGTCGGCAACGAGGGCCGCTGAGCCGATCGCCTTCCCCACGCGGATCCGGTAGATCGATACCGCCTCGTTGCCCAGGAACCCGATCACCCCTGCGCCGAGCACGACCCAGACGTGATCGAGCGGCGCCGGATGCCGCAGCCGGTCGATCGCCTCGGCGGCGGCGAACACGGCCGACGCGGCGATCATCCCGACGATCGCCAGCCCCGCCAGGTCCTCGGCCCGGTGATACCCGTAGGTGTATCGCTGGTTGGCGGGCCGGCGGCCCAGCCGGAACGCGATCAGGAGCGGGACGGCCGTGAGGGCGTCGGTGAAGTTATGGATCGTGTCGGCCAACAGGGCGACGGAGCCCGTGAAGAGCACGACGACCAGCTGGGCGAGGGCGGTGACCGCCAGCAGGGCCAGCGAGACCCACGTCGCGCGAACGCCCTGTGCGGTGGCGAGCGTCGCCGAGTCGGCCGTGCCGAAGTGCTCATGTCGATGTTCGTGTGGCTCCTGATGGTCGTCCGCGGTCGGCACGTCCGGGCTCATGGGCACGTGTCGATGGTAGCCAGGACGACGCGTCGATTCAGGGCTTCGAGCGGGGAAGCTGCGCCAGGTCTTTCGCGACCTGCTCAGGATCGAAGAGCGGACCCCATCTATCCTTGATGACGCCGTCGGTGCCGATCAGGAAGAGCCACGGTTCGGTCAGGCTCCCGGTGGCGTCGCAACACACCCAGTCGTTCGCCGCCGCATTCACCACGCTCTTCTGGTAGTTGCGCCAGATCTCGACGTGGATGAAGACGGCGCGATCCGGGTACTTCTGCGCCAGCGCTTCGAGGCCATCGGTCTCCGGTCCGCACATCAGGCTCACGCAATAGGTCGGGGTCGAGAACAACACCAGGATCGGTCGCTGCTGAGCGAGCGCGTCGGCGATCGTCGTCTGATGAAGATCGGGGTCGGGCACGGGCGCGCCGTCGAGCGCGCGCGAGTCGATCGCGGCGGGAGGGACGCCGGTCGAGTCCATCGTCAGGTTCTCCGTCGCCTGCGCCCGATCGCCGGGAGCGGGCAGCGAGTGCTTCTGTGCCACGTCGAAGCTCGCGGAGAGCGTCTGGGTCCCCTCGCCGGGGATGTCGACCGTCGCGTCCACCTGCCAGGTCCCGGCCTGGTCGAACGCGACGTCCGCGAGGTAGATGCCGCGTGCGTCGTTCGGGTCGGTGAACGTCGGCTCGGGACCGTCCTGCGGCGTGCCGTACGCGCCGACGTACGTGCCCACCGCCTGGGGTCCCGGCTGCGGCGTCTCCCGAGCCGTCACCGAGGAAGGAGAAGCCCAGCGATAGTTGTCCGAACGACAGCAGCTTCACGCCCTGACCGTCGCTCGAGAAGATCCCGACCTCGAAGTGCTGGGCGTTGCCGACGGCGAGGTCGCTGCTCGCCACCTCCATCGACAAGCTGGACGCGGACGGGCCGGTGGCCGACGCCGTGGGCGTGGACGGATCGTCGGAACCGCCGCAGGCGCTCGCGAGCAGCGCGAGACCCAGGACGACGAGGAAGGAGCGGCGGAGGCGCATCCGAATCATCTTCTCGCGACTTCGCGAGAACGTCCGGTCAGATCGCACCCTCGTGGCGCAAGAGCCATCGCTTGCGGTCCTCGTGGCGGCCGTAGCCCCCGATCGTGCCCCCGGCGTGGACCACGCGATGACACGGAACGAACAGCTCGATCGGGCAGTGGCTCAACGCGCCCCCCGCGGCCCGGCCGGCGCGACGGCTCCCCGCGATGCCCGCGACGTCGCCGTACGTGATGAGCTCGCCGTACGGGATGGCGATCGTTGCCTCCAGCACCCGTCGCCGGAACCCATCCGGTACCAGGGAGAGGTCGACCGGCGTCGCGAACGTCCGTCCCGTCCCGCGGAAGTAGGCGTCGACCTCGCGGCGGACGGGTGCCAGCCTCGAGCCGCGCGCCGACGGATCGGCGACGCGAGTCGCGCTTCGAGCGCGTCGAGTTCGGGAACGTCCTCGTCCTCGGAGAACGTCGTCCACACGACACCGTCGGCAGACGCGACGATCGCCATCTCGCCGAGCGGGGTGCCCATCACGATGGACGCGTAGCCCGTCACACCGGCGGCCAGGGGTACGGGCGACCGGGACCCGGCTCGGGGAACACGCCGGTCACCAGGACGTCGTCGATGCGTTCGTCGAGCGCCGTGAGCTCGTCCGGAGACAGCAGCGCGCCCGAGTTCCGAGCCGGAGATCCTCGCCGGGCAGCCGCTCCCGGAACGACCGGACGTCCTCGAGGAGTCCGGGCGGGATCGGCTCGCCGGCGTACTCCCAGATCACCGTGCGGAGCTTCGGGTCGTCGCTGAAGCAGACCCCGTGGTCGATCACCCAGATCGTGCCGTCCGATCCGAGCAAGCAGTGGCCTCCTTTGCGATCGGCGTTGTTCACGACCACGTCGAACAGTGCGACCTTGCGGAACGCGTCGGCGTGCGTCCCCTCGAGCGTGAAGTAGTGCTGCGACGCGTCGAACTCGATGAACAGCTGCGTGGAACCGACACCCTCGGGGCCTTCGCGGAGCACCGTCGGAGGGACGTTCGGCCAGCCGAGCTCGCGCGCCACCACGTACGCCGCCACCTCACGCTGGCAGAGCGTCCCCTCGGGGAAGTCCCAGAGCGGCATCTCGCCGCGACGCGGCTTGTAGACCGCGAGGACCTGTTCGTCGCCGGCGGTCGCGCGCGCCAGGAATGTGTAGTTGGACGAGTTCGGCAGCAGCCCCAACAGCTCGAGCTCACCGGAGACGAGCGCCGCCGGGACGCGCGAGCCGGTCAGGTCCGCTTCGAGTGGCCGTTCATCGCGGGGCACGCGTGTCCCTCCGGGTCGAGGGGGTTGCCGCAGTATTGACAGGTGGGCCGGCCGCGATCGACCACGGCCGCCGCGTGCCGCGAGAGCGCCAGCATCTGCTCGCGGGTCGCGAACAGCCGGAGCACTTCGGCATCCTCCTGCAGCAGGAGCAACGGGTCGTCTTCTTCGAGTTCGGGCTGGAACTCCTCGATCTCCAACAGGAACTGATCGGAGTCCTCCTCGTAGCCGATCGAGAGGCGTCCGGCCCGCCATCTCGGTTCGAACGGTTGCTCCAGGTCCATCTCGTCTTCCTCCGGCCCTGTGCCGGTCTCCAGCCCGATCGTCGCCAGGAGATCGAGCACCGATGCGGCGAGCAGCCGCACCTGTTCCTTCTCGACGATGAGCGTGACGAGGTCGGTGCCGCGGCGCGCTTGCAGGTAGAACGTTCGGACACCGGGCTCCCCGACGGCGTCGGCGGTGATCCGGTCGACGGGGCCCAGATCCATGCGACCTATCCTCGCAGGTTCTTCTTGGTGCGCCGCGGGGGAGCGAAGCGCTCCAAGCTGCCCGTGTCGTTCACGAGCAGGACGTACGGACCCGCCTCGCCGAGGTGGACGACGGACACGGACGCCGGGTCGGCCATCGTGCGCTGGAACAGGTCGAGGTGGGCGCCGGAGAAGTGCGCGATCAGCATCCGGATGATGTCGCCGTGCGATCCCACCGCGACACGACCGCGCGGGTGGTGCGCCGCGATCGCGTCGATCTCGGTCAGCGCGCGCGCCTGCGCGTCGGCGAACGACTCGCCCTCGGGGAACCGGACGTGCGACGGTCGATGGATCAGCTCTTTCCACAGGCGTGTCCGGCGCACCTGCGCGAGCGGGCGCCCGGTCCACGTGCCGACGTCCATCTCCACCAGGCCTTCGCGAGGCACGACGTCCAGGTGGTGGCGCTCCGCGAGCGGCGCCATGGTCTGCATGCACCGATCCAGTGGGCTCGAATAGACGGCCGTCAGGCGGATCGCCGCGAACCGCTCGGCGAGCGCCTCGGCCTGTGCCACCCCGCGGTCGTCGAGCGGCACCCCGGGCGTTCGACCGTACAGCGTCTTGCCGGTGACGGCGGTGAGCCCGTGTCGGATCAGGAACAGGGTGGTCATCGGCCCGGCAGCATACGCCGGGCGGGCGGTCAGCCTCCGGCGCTCACGTCCAGATCGGCCGTCGCCGATGGAAGACGCACCTCGAACGTCGAGCCACGCCCGAGCTCGCTCTCCACGGTCACCGTGCCTCCGTGGTTCTCGGCGACGTGCCGCACGATCGCGAGTCCGAGGCCGGTTCCGCCCGTCTCTCGCGAGCGGGCCCGATCCACCCGGTAGAAGCGTTCGAACACCCGGCCGAGCTCCTTCGACGGGATCCCGGTTCCGGTGTCCGACACGCGGAGCACGACCGCCTCGTCGTCCGCCGACACCGATGCCACCACGCTGCCGGCGTCCTTCGTGTAGCGGATCGCGTTGTCGAGCAGGTTGCGGACCAACAACGAGAGGTCGCGCGTGGATCCTCGGACCGCCGGCACGCTGGCGGCATCGACGTCCACCGTCAAGCCGGCGTTCGTGGCCGCACCTTCGAGCCGCGACGTCTCCTCCCGGACCAGCGCGTCCAGGTGCACGCGGTCTTGGAGCTCGCTGCCCGATTCCAGGCGGGACAGATCGAGGAGATCGGCCACGATGCGGGAGAGCCTCACGGCTTCCCGTTCGAGTTGCTCGGCGAACCTGGGCACCGCGTCCGGGTCCTCCTGCCACACGTGCAGGAGCGTCTCCGCGGCGGCCTGGATGGACGCAGCGGGCGTCTTCAGCTCGTGGGACGCGTTGGCGACGAAGTCGCGACGGATCGCATCCAAGCGCCGCGCCTCCGTGACGTCGGCGATCACGGCCAGCACCGACCCGTCGGTCCCGGTGGGCGTTGCCGTGACCCTGAGCCAGCGCGTCGGTGCACCGGTCTCGATCTCCGCGATCTCGACGCGTTCGGTTTCGGCGACGCGCCGGATGGTCTCGCGGAGGCTGGGAGGGAAGACCTGGACGAGGGCTTCGGGGCGCGCTCCGAGGTGTCGTTCGATGGCGCGGTTCGCGAACACCGTTCGCCATCCTCCGTCGAACAGCAGGACGCCGTCCTGCATCGACCCCAGGATCTGATCGCGGACCTGTGTCGCCTCGGCCGATGCCTTCGCGCGCTCGTCGAGAGCTTCGTCCGCTCGGTGTCGCTCGGCGTCCATCCTCAAGACGTCGCGCCGGAGCGTGCGCCGCCCCACCCACACGCCGACGAGCAGTCCGACCACCAGTGCACCGGCGATCAATGCCACGTCCATCTGTGGAGTGTAGGCCGCGACGATGGCCGTTCATCCGGTGGACATCGAGGGTTCGCCCAGCCTTCACCCACCGGCGTCGGCTCCCTCGGTTCGGCGTTGCTTCCGCGCACACCCGCGCACACCCGCTCCACCCGTTCACCTGACGTTCATCTTCGGTCAACCGGGCGTCCATCACGTCTCCCTAGCATCGCCCTCGACCGGACCTGCATCGCACCGAGGAACGAACGAGCCGAGCAGACGAGGAGGACGCAGCATGCGCAACGCGAGGAAGCTGGCGGGCATCGTGGCAGGGGCGCTCGTCTTTTCCCTGATCGCCGCGGCCTGCGGTGGGTCCGACGACGCCGGAGACGGCGGGACCAGCGGTTCGACTGGAGCCACCGGCGGAGGAGATCTCTCCGGCTCGATCACCGTGTCGGGATCGTCGACCGTTCTTCCCATCTCGAACCTGGTGGCCGAGTTGTTCTCCGAACAGAACCCCGACGTGCAGGTGAGCGTCGACGGTCCCGGCACAGGTGATGGGTTCGTTCTCTTCTGCAAAGGCGAGACCGACATCTCGGACGCGTCGCGTCCGATCGAGGACGACGAGAAGACGGCGTGCGCCGACGGGGCTGTCGACTACGTAGAGCTCGCGATCGCGTACGACGGCATCACGGTCATGACCAACCCACAGAACAGCGCGGTGACGTGCCTCAACTCCGGCGACCTGTACGCGCTGTTCGGCCCGGAGTCCGTGGGCATCGACACGTGGAACGGCGCCGACTCGCTCGCCAAAGAGGTCGGCGGGAACGGTGGCTTCCCCGACGCTCCACTCGAGATCACCGCGCCGGGTCCGGAGTCGGGCACGTACGACGCGTTCATCGAACTCTCCGGGATCACCGATATCGCGACCGAGCAGGGCCTGTCCGAGGACCAGGCTGCCACGCTGCGTCCCGACTACGAGTCGTCGCCAGACGACAACGTGATCATCCAGGCGATGGAGGGCTCGGCGAGCTCGCTCGGGTTCACCGGCTTCGCCTACGCGGAAGGAGCCGCCGACCAGATCAAGGTCATCCAGGTCGACGAAGGGAGCGGCTGCATCGAGCCGACCCGGGACACGATCGCCGACGGTTCGTACCCGCTTTCGCGGACGCTCTACATCTACGTCAACAAGGAGAAGATCACGAGCAACCCAGCCCTGAAGGCGTTCGTCGATCTCTATGTGTCCGATGACGGTCTGAAGACGGCGGTCGAGCAGGCGGGCTACGTGGACCTTCCAGACGACCAGATCACGTCCACCCGATCGGCGTGGGAGTCGGCTGCTGCGTAGCGCTCAGCACGTCCCGACGATGTACGTGGACCGGGCGGCGAAGCCGCCCGGTCCACGCGGCGCAACGAGCAGGAAAGGCTGAGATGGCGGTCGTTGCAGAGAACACGGGGATCACCCTCCGCACGTTCCGAGGGAACGCGCGCCGTCGGAGGAAGGAACGCATCGTCCACGGGCTGTTCATCGCCGCGGCGGGGTTGTCCCTCGTCATCAGCGCCGCGATCATCCTGGCGCTGCTCGAGAAGGCGATCGTGTTCCTCACGAAGGTGCCTCTCGACCTGCTCTGGTCGAGCGGCTGGCTGCCTCGGAACAACCAGTTCGATCTGCCCACGATCATCATCGGGACCCTTGCCATCTCAGTGGTCGCGATGGCGGTCGCCATACCCGTGGGCCTGGGGGCGGCGATCTACCTCGCGGAGTACTCAGCCGGACGCCTCCGACGGGTCCTGAAGCCCATCCTCGAGACGCTTGCCGGCGTGCCGAGCGTCGTCATGGGGTTCTTCGCCCTCAGCGTCATCAGCCCCGACTTCGTGAAGAAGCTCTTCTCGAGCGCAGGAACGTTCAGCCTGCTGGCTGCCGGCATCGGCGTCGGCATCCTGACGGTGCCGCTCGTGGCATCCGTCGCGGAGGACGCGATGTACGCCGTCCCCGGCGCGCTCCGCGAGGCGGCGTACGGGATCGGCGCGCGTCGTCGGAGCGTGACGACGAAGGTCGTGTTCCCCGCCGCCGCTTCCGGCGTCGCCGCCGCCGTGATCCTCGGTATCTCACGCGCGATCGGAGAGACGATGGTGGTCGCGATCGCGGCCGGCGGGACCGGCGGGTCGTTGCGGACCTACGACCTCCTCGGTCCGGGCCAGACGATGACGGGTGCCATCTCGTCGCTGGCGGTCGGGTCCGACCAGGTGGCTGCCGTCTCCGGTCAGACGCTCAACCCCTACGAGGCTCTCTACCTGGTCGGTTTCCTGCTGTTCGTCTTCACGCTGGTCCTGAACCTCGTCGAGCGAGCGGTTCGTGCGGCGCGTGCGGAGGAACTTCTGATGGGCGCCGCGAGTGCCGGCGCAGCCACCGCGTCGAAGACCGTCGAGCTCGCGCTCAAGGGCAAGCATCGCGACGTCCGTGGGCAGCTGTTCGCGACCGGGCTGTTGCTGATGCTGCTGCTCTCCCTGGCCCTGTTGGTCGTGCTGGTGGTGTCCGTGCTGGCCGACGCCTGGCCGACGCTCAGCTCCCGTGGCGTCGACTTCCTGACGTCCAACGTGTCGAGCTTCCCGGACAAGGCTGGTGTACGCCAGGGGATCATCGGATCGATCATCCTGATCGTGTTCGTCGCGTTGCTCGCCGTTCCGATCGGTGTGGCCGCCGCGGTCTACCTGCAGGAATACGCGCGCGACACGCGGGCGAACCGCCTGCTCATCACGAACATCCGGAACCTGGCCGGCGTCCCCGCCATCGTCTACGGGATCCTCGGCGTCGTGATCTTCGTACAGGCCATGCAGTCGATCACCGGGCCGAAGGTCCACGGGCGAAGCATCATCGCGGGAGGGCTGACGCTGTCGGTGCTGGTGATGCCGTTCGTCATCATCATCACGATGGAGGCGCTGCGGGCCGTGCCGAACGGCATCCGGGACGCCGCCTACGGTGTGGGTGCCACGCGGTGGGAGGTCGTACGGAGCCACGTGCTGCCGTACGCCGCACCGGGGGTGTTCACCGGGGTCATCCTCGCGATCGCCCGGGCGTTCGGCGAGACGGCACCGCTCCTGTTGGTGGGGGCGGTCACGGGATTCCTCGCGACGGGACAGCAGAGCGTCCTCGAGACCCTCCAGGGGAAGTACACGGCGCTGCCGACGATCATCTACGCGTGGTCGAAGCTGCCGTCGAACCTGTGGGGGGCCAACACGTCCGCCGCGATCGTGGTGCTGCTGGGCTCCATCCTGGTCGTGAACTTCCTGGCCATCATCCTGAGGAACCGGTATGAGCGGAAGTGGTGATCACATGGATACTGAGACCGTGACGACGCCAGAGACCAACGAGCATCCGATGGATGCCGTCGTGGCCGTGAACGCGCCGGCGCGCGGATCGCACGCCGACGACGCGCGCGAGGTGGTATTCGACATCGACGACCTGTCCGTGTACTACGGCGCGTTCCGCGCGGTGCGGAACGTCAATCTCGACATCCGCAAGAACGAGATCACCGCATTGATCGGGCCCTCTGGCTGCGGCAAGACGACCGTGCTCCGGTGTTTGAACCGGATGAACGACCTGGTGGAAGGCGCTCGCATCGACGGGAAGGTCAACTATCACGGCGTCGACCTCTATGACGAGGCGGTCGACCCCGTAGAGGTCCGTCGCCGGATCGGCATGGTGTTCCAGAAGCCGAACCCGTTCCCCAAGTCGATCTACGACAACGTCGCGTTCGGACCGAAGATCGCCGGCATGAAGGTGAACATGGATGACCTGGTGGAGGAATGCCTCCACCGTGCCGCGCTTTGGGAGGAGGTCAAGGACAAGCTCAAGGGCTCCGCCATGGCCCTGTCCGGTGGGCAGCAGCAGCGGCTGTGCATCGCCCGAGCGATCGCGACCCGTCCGGACGTCATCCTGATGGACGAGCCGTGCTCGGCGCTTGACCCGATCGCCACCTCGAAGATCGAGAACCTCATGCAAGAGTTGGTGTCCGACTACACGATCGTCATCGTGACCCACAACATGCAGCAGGCGGCGCGCGTCTCGGATCGGACGGCGTTCTTCACGGTCGAGGTCTCCGACGATGGACTTCGCACGGGTACCGTGGTGGAGTTCGACCGGACGGAGACCATCTTCACGAATCCGAACGACGAACGGACGGAGGCCTACGTGACGGGGCGGTTCGGATGACGCGCGAGGGGTTCCACGACTCGCTCGAGCGCATGGAGCTGGAGCTGCTCACGATGGGGGAGCTGACGTCGACCGCCGTCCAACGATCGGTGCAGGCGCTCGTCGAGCGCGATGACGAGCTGGCACAGCGGGTCATCGACGACGACGATCCCATCGACGAGCTGTATCTGAAGATCGATCACTCGATCCTCGAGCTGCTCGCCTTGCAGTCACCGGTCGCCGCGGACCTCCGCTTGGTATCGGCCATCCTCCACAGCTGCCTCCACCTGGAGCGGATCGGCGACCAGGCCGTCAACGTCGCCAAGCTGCATCTGGTGACGGCGACGGAGCCCGGGAGTCAGACGATGCGTCTGCAGATCGCCGAGATGGGTGGGATCGTCGTCGACATGGTCCGCACGGCGATGGAGGCGTTCGCGCGCCGGGACCTGGCGCTCTGCATGAAGCTTCCGGCGATGGACGACCCCGTCGACCGCTTGAACCGGAGCACCCACCTGGAGGCGTTGAAACTCGCCGACGACCCACGCAGCCTCGACTGGGGGCTCCATATGAACATGGCGGCACGAGCGCTCGAGCGTGTCGGCGACAACGCGGTGGACATCGGCGAGCAGGTTGGATTCCTGATCACGGGCGAGTTCCGCGAGTTCACGGACGCCTCGCACCCGGTGGACGCCTGAGACCGGTGTCCGACCCGGGCGAGCGCATCCTGATCGTCGAGGACGAGGGCTCGCTGGCCGACTCGGTCCGCTACAACCTGGAGCGCGAGGGCTACGTGGTGACGGTCGCGGAAGACGGCCGACAGGCGCTCGAGCGGTTCCGCGCCGAATCACCGGCGCTCGTGATCCTGGACCTGATGCTCCCCGAGGTCTCCGGCTTGGATCTGTGTCGCACGATCCGCTCGGAATCCGATGTGCCGATCATCATGGTGACGGCCAAGGACTCGGAGGCGGACAAGGTCGCCGGGTTGGAGCTGGGCGCCGACGACTACGTGACGAAGCCGTTCTCGGTACGGGAGCTGCTGTCCCGCGTGCGCGCGTTGCTTCGTCGTACGCGCGTACGCGAGGGAGCGATGCCATCGCCGAGGACCTGCTCGTCGGCGGGCCGGTGGCGATGGATGTCATGCGCCACGAGGTCCTGGTCGAAGGTGAAGCCACATCGTTCCCGCCGAAGGAGTTCGAGCTGCTCGAGACGTTCCTGCGCCGGAAGGGTCGCCTCTTGACGCGCGAGTTCCTGATCGAGGAGGTCTGGGGGCCGGACTACTTCGGGGACACGAAGACGCTCGACGTCCATGTGAAGCGCCTGCGGAAGAAGATCGAGTCCGATCCGCACGATCCAACCCACCTGGTGACGGTGCGAGGTCTCGGCTACAAATTCGTGGACTGACGCTCGGTGGACAGCCGCGTACGGCGGTCGGTACGGTGCCGACGTGGCCTTCCAGGTGATCCCGCGACAGCGGCTCTTCTACGACCTCCTCGAGCAGGCGGCCGACGGCGTCGCGGTCGGAGCCCGGGTGTTCGAGGACCTGATCGACGCGCTCCCCGACGCTGCCGAACAACACCAGCGGATCCGGGACCTGGAGCACGAGGGCGACGACCTGACCCATCGGATCATGGCGACGCTCAACATCACGTTCGTCACCCCGTTCGACCGGCAGGACATCCACAAGCTCGCGTCGGCGCTCGACGACGTGCTCGACGCGATCGAGGCCGTGTCCGATCTGTTGGTGCTACATCGCGTGCAGGTTCCACTCCCGGCCTTGCGTCAACAGGCCGGCGTGCTGGTGCAGATCACGAAGGCGGTGGCCAAGGAGATCCGCCACCTCCGTACGTTGTCCTCGGTGGAACGAGACTGGAGCCACATCAACCGTCTGGAGCGCGAGGGCGACCGGATCTACCGTCGGGCGACGGCCGACCTATTCTCCGGCGACCATCCGGCGATCGAGGTCCTGAAATGGAAGGACATCGTCGAGCAGGTCGAGGACGCGATCGATCGGTGCCAGCACATCTCCAACACGATGGAGTCGATCGCGCTGAAGTACGCCTGACGGATCGGCGACGCTCGTCAGTGGGCCCAGGGCGGATCCGGCGGACCCTCATCGTTCCGCAGGTCGGAGTCCTGACGGCGGTTGGTCAGATCTTCGATCCCCAGGAGCGTCGCCCAGAACAACGCGAGCCCGGCCATCGCCAGGTTCAGCCATCGGAACTCCGGGGGCGTCGGCGGGATCATCAACAGGAACACCAGCGCGACGGCGAGGAAGAACAGGGCTCGCCGCGAGATCCTCATCGGAGCCCCTTGAACGGCAGGTAGACGAAGTAGGACACGATGAACGCGCCCGGGATCGTGAGCACCCAAGCCCACACGACGCGGCCGGCCACCCCCCACCGAACGGCAGAGAGCCGCTGCGTGGTGCCGACCCCGACGATGGCCCCCGTGATGGTGTGCGTCGTCGACACCGGGATGCCGGCGTGCGCGGTGAAGAACAACGTGGATGCTGCCGCGAGCTCCGAGCTCATCCCTCCGGCGGGCGTGAGCTTGGTGATCTTCGACCCCATCGTGTGCACGATCCGCCAACCACCGAAGAGCGTTCCCAGTCCGATCGCCGTATGGGCACACAACACGACCCAGAGCGGCACACCGGAGTCCGGCGGCACCAGATCGTTCGCGATCAGGAGCGCGAGGATGATGCCCATCGTCTTCTGGGCGTCGTTGGCTCCATGACCCAGGCTGAACGCCGCCGCCGACACCAGCTGCATGCGCCGGAACCGCCGATGGAGCCTGTCCACGCGTTCGTCGCGATGGAACAACCAGTAGACCGAGACCATGATCGTGAAGCCCAGCAAGAGCCCGATCAGCGGCGACAGCACGATGAACACGATGATCTTCTGTAGTCCGGACGCGATCAACGCAGCCCATCCGGCTTTCGCGACCGCAGCCCCGGCCATGCCCCCGACGAGGGCGTGCGATGAGCTGGTAGGCAGGCCGAGGTACCAGGTGATCACGTCCCATGCGATCGCCCCCACGAGTCCCGCGAAGATCACCTGGTTGTCGAGGATCGCGGGGTTCACGACGTCGTTTGCGATCGTCGCCGCTACCGCTGTGCCGAAGATCAGGAAGGCCGCGAAGTTGAAGAACGCCGCCCACGCGACGGCCTGTCGCGGGGAGAGCACCCGGGTGGAGACGACCGTGGCGATGGAGTTCGCCGCGTCGTGGAAACCGTTGAAGAAGTCGAACGCGAGCGCGACCGCGATGATCAGGACGACGGCCAGGGTCATCGTGGGCTAGGTGTGTTTCAGCACCGTTGACTCGATGATGTTGGCGACGTTCTCCAGGCCATCGAGCGCTTCTTCGAGGTTCTCGATGACCTCCTTCCATTTCAGGACGTCCATCGCCCGATGCTCGCCGGAGAACAGATCAGCGATCGCTCGCCGGTACAGTCGGTCGCCCTCGTTCTCGAGACGGTTGATCTCGATCCAGTAGGGCTCGAGCTGCTCGCGACGCATGTTCGGCAGCGCCGCCAGCGCCTGCTCGGTCTGCCGAGCGGCCAGCACCAACACGTCGATCTGCGCCTTCATCTCAGGCAGCGGCGCCTCGATGCGGTGCAGGACGAAGAGAGCGGACACGGTCTCGATCAGATCCATCACATCGTCCAGCGCCGTCGCCAGCTGGTAGATGTCCTCACGGTCCATCGGTGTGACGAACGTGGTGTTCAGCCGACGGATGATCGCGTGCGTGACCTCGTCGCCGTCGTGCTCGCGATCGGCGACGCGCTGGGCCTTGAGCTCGACGTCGCGGTAGTCGACGATCAGGTCCTGCAGCAGCTCGGCTCCCGTTCGCAGGTTCTCCGCCGACTCGGTGAACAGGTCGAAGAACGCCTCAGGGCGGTGTGAGATCTTCAGTTTCATCGTCGTCGCCGCCCCCCGGCTGCACGGCGCGTGCCGTCGCCGACGTAGGGTAGCGTGTTCACCCCGCGTTCACCCTGCGTTCACCCGCCTTGGCCTGGTCGAACCGTCTCCACCGGGCCTTTCGTGGACGCGAGCCTCCCCACCTCCCGGAAGCCGAGCCGCTCGTACATCCGCACGACCGGGAGCGCATCGGGATCCGCGAACAAGCTCACGTGCTCCGCGCCAGATCCGCGAGCCAGCTCGATCGCGCGCGAGACGATAGCGGTGGCCATCCCGCGGCCGCGCGCCTCGGGGAACGTGGCGACGTTGTCGAGGTAGCCGACACCCTCCAGTTGGACGAGCGCAGCCAGTGCCACGATCGTTCCGTTGTCATCGCGGACGCCGAGCCATCGCTTGTGTTCGGTGCTGAACGTCTCCTCCTCGATCCGCCGGAGCTGTTCGGACACGGTCGCGTCGTTGCCGAACAGGGCGAGCGAGTCCTGGACGCGTGTCCACAGCTCGTCGCCCGCCTCCAACGGCTCGACCCGGACATCGGCGGGCTGGATCGTGGGGTCGTCCGTGAGATCCATCACCAGGTCCCACGACAGCGTGTGGCCGAGCGTGGACAGCTCCACCATGAGGTCCGTCGTCTCCTCCGGGTGGAAGAGCAGGACGTGGAACATGTCCGTTCCGACATCGGCCAGGGCCGGCAGCAGCGCGTCGGCGACCTCCCCGAGCGTGAGCGTGGGCGCGGCTTCGTCCACTCGCGCGTAGTTGAAATCCCAGATCGCCGGGAAGCGCGCCTCGGTGACCACGGCGCCCCACCAGGTCGGCTCGGAATGGAAATGGCGCTCGTCGAGTGCTTTCCAGAACCGATGGATGTGCTCGGGGATGGGCATCGGTGGGCGAGTCTAGACGAGCCATCGGCTAGGCTCGGCTCGATGATCACGGCGCACGTCTTCGTCGATGGGAAGGTCTCGGACGAGCAGGTGGACCCGGCCGACGCGACCGCGGTGCTGGCGCGCGACGATGCGTTCCTGTGGCTCGACTCTGTCGATCCCACGGACGACGACCTGGCGGTCATGCAGAAGACGTTCGGCTTGCACCCGCTGACGATCGAGGACGTGAAGCACCGGCATCAGCGGCCGAAGGTCGAGATCTTCCAGGACTACGCGTTCGTCGTGCTCCGTCCGATCGAGCTGACCGATCACTCGATGATCGAGAAGGAGCTGCACGCGTTCGTGGGGAAGCACTTCATCGTGACGCTCCGCCCGTCACCCACGTGCGACATGACCGAGATCGTGAGCCGCTGGGAGCGGCAGCCGGAACTGCTCCGCGAGGGTGGCGGGTACGCGATCTACGTGCTGATCGACGAAGTGGTCGACGACTACCTCACCGCCGTCGAGCGATTCGAGGACGACGTCGACACGCTCGAGGACGAGGTGTTCGCCGACGAGCGCGATCGGCACGCCCCGGAACCCCCCGACGTCCAGCAGCACCTGTTCACGCTGAAGCGAGAGGTGGTTCGGCTGCGACGGTTCGCCATGCCGGTCCGGCAGGGACTGGATCTGATCCAAGAGCGGCCGGAGATCGCGACGTCGTCGTTGGGTCCGTACTTCCGTGACGTGATGGATCACGTGATCCGTGTGGTGGAGCTCGCCGACAACATCCGCGACCTGCTGACGTCGCTGCTCGAGGTTCGCGTCGCCCAGGCGGCGAATCGCCTGAACGACATCATGAAGCGCGTCACGTCGTGGGGGGCCGTGATCTTGGTCCCGACGATGGTGGCCGGGATCTACGGGATGAACTTCCGCCACATGCCCGAGCTGGCGTGGCAGTACGGGTACCCGCTGGCGCTGGGCGTCATGTTCGCCGCCGGGGCGGGGGTGTGGTGGTTCTTCAAGCGGAAGGATTGGTTGTAGCCGTGTGCCGGGCGCTGAAGGTCATGTGCGTGGCGAGTGACGCCGCGGCGCTCACCGCGTTGAAGCAGGCCGCCGTCGCCGCCGAGTGGGAGCTCACGTCCGGGGCGACGAACGAGACCGATGCGATCGGGGAGATCGACGCCGAACGACCGCACATCCTGGTCGCGTTCGGACCATTCGAACGATTGGTAGCGCTCGCCGCCGAGCGGTTCCCGGGGATGCGCATCATCACCGACCGGGACACGCCCGGGGCCACGGAGGTGGCGACCTCGCTCGACGAGGTCCGGGGGCTGGTCAAGGGAAGCCCCCGCCCGGGCGGTCCGATCATCGAGCCGGATCGCGCGCGATCAGCGCTCGATCAATAGCTCCACGGGGCCCACCCGAACTGCTTGACCATGCGCATGGTGACGATGATGTTCGCGCGGGCGTTGAACGCGGACCATCCCTGGAACCCATACGCGGCGGCGCGCCCCGGCCAGTACCGCAGCATGTGCTGGTAGATGCCGGCGCACCCCGAGGGGTTGTAGGCGTTCGGATGGAAATGCGACTCGCGATCGGCGACCGCGAGTGCGGTGTTCTCGCCGCCGGGAACGTGCCAGTAGTCGGCGGCACATCGGATCAATTGCTTGACCTGCCACGTTCCTTTGTGCCAGTCGTAATTGCAGATCTTCGCTGCCTCGTGCCGGTCTGCCGGGATGCTCGCGTTCGAGATCGTTGCGGGCACCACCGTCAGGATCGCGGCGATGGAGAGCGCGGCCACGGCGTGGCGGCGCAGCTTCGAGAGATATGTCATAACGGGATTCACCCCCGCGGTGACTCGGAGCTGGCTGCTCCGCTTCTGGCGACCGGGCGGCTACGGACTCCGCCGGAGCCGGTCAACCCGCGGTAGGTCGTGGGTGCCTGCATCACCTCCTGCTGTCGATGGTCTCTGTGTGACCTATCGCCCACATCCGTCCGGCCGTCCCTGCCGCTCCTGCACGCAGACAAGCGCCAACCGCCCTGGGAAGGTGGAGGCGCACTCGCGTGCAGGGGAAGGAACGGACGACCGTCCGTCGTGGACCCAGCAACCCTAGACAACAAGTCCAGGAACTGGCAACTCGTCGCTGACCGAAGGTCACAACCCGGGCATGAGGCCTGGCGCCGGCAGACCATCGATGAGGACGCGACTACCATGGGTGGATGAGCGGAAAGGTCCTCCTGGCGTCCCCCCGCGGATATTGCGCTGGCGTCGATCGGGCCGTCGACGCGGTCGAGCGCGCGCTGGCCAAGCACGGCGCCCCCGTCTACGTGCGGAAACAGATCGTGCACAACCTGCATGTCGTGCGCGATCTCGAATCCAAGGGCGCCGTGTTCGTCGATGAGGAGAGGGAAGTGCCCGAGGGCGCGGTCGTGGTGCTCTCCGCGCACGGCGTCGCTCCGGACGTGTACTCGAACTCGAGGGTTCGTGGTCTGGAGGTCATCGACGCCACGTGTCCACTCGTCACCAAGGTGCACATGGAGGCTCGCCGCTTCGCGCAGGACGGGCGCACGATCGTCCTGATCGGACACGCGGGACACGAGGAGGTCGTCGGGACGACGGGCCAAGCTCCGGAACGGACGATCCTCGTCCAGAGCCCCGAGGAGGCCCGGACCGTCCAGATCGACGACCCCGACAACCTCTGCTACCTCACCCAGACGACCCTGTCCGTCGACGAGACCGACGAGATCCTCGAGATCCTCCGAACGCGGTTCCCCGGGATCGAGGGTCCGCCTCGCGAGGACATCTGCTACGCCACCACGAACCGCCAGGACGCCGTCAAAGCGCTCGCGCCACGCGTGGACGTCCTGCTGGTGATCGGCTCGAAGAACTCATCGAACTCGAACCGCCTGGCGGAGGTGAGCGACGAGCGCGGCACGCCGGCATATCTGGTGGACGACGAGACCCACGTGGACCCGGCGTGGCTCGCGGGCGCCGAGACGGTTGGACTCACGTCGGGCGCGTCCGCGCCCGAGTGGCTCGTCGATCGCATGCTCGCGTTCCTCGCGTCCAACGGGTTCGACGACGTCGAGGTCGTGACGCTCGCGGAGGAGCGGGTGAGGTTCTCGTTGCCCGCAGGTGTGCGCGACCTGCCGTTGACCGACGCCGGCTAGATCCAGGCCGAGAACTGGTCCCGGTCCTCGTCGGGCTCCTCGTAGGCGATCGACACCAGCGTGCTGGTTCGCTCGACGCCGGGGAGCGAGTGGATCTCCTCCAGCACGACGCCGCTCGCGACCTCCCAGGGTTGCGCGATACAGATCAACAGATCCCAATCGCCGCCCAGGACGGCGACGCCCGCCACGTCCTGCATCTCCGACACGCGCTCGACGAGCCCGGCCGCGGCGCCGGCCTGCGCCTGCACGTGGACGTAGCAGGCCCCCGCGACGATGGGCGGCGCCTGCACGTTGCCGAACCCGGCCACACCCACGCGGTCGGCGGGGACGACAGGGGTCGTCAGCGTGCGGATCACCCCGTCGACCCCATGGAGCTGCGACAGGACCGTGGCGGCGATCTGATCCAGGTCCGGCCCTTCGATCTGGACGAGCACGTCCCAATTGCCGACGACCGCGAGGGCCTTCCGGAGACCGGCGCGTCCGGCGAGCTGCGTCAGCACGGACGGCACCTTGCCGGGCGCCACCTGCATGTACACGTAGGCGTCCATCAGTGCTCCACGCCGACGGGCCGGGCGGCGCTGCAGAGCTCCAGGAGCTCTTCCTCGCCTTCCTCGGGGCCGACCGAGATCAATCGGTCGCCGGCCGTGAAGACGAACCCCGCTCGCGGCCGGTAGGTCCATCTCGCTCCGCGCTGCACCGCCAGGACGAACATCCCGGTCTCGGTCTCCACGCGGAGCTCCCGCAGCGACGTGCCTTCGGCCGGCGAGCCCTCCTCCACGACCGTCTCGGCGAACGTCTCCTCCGTCTCCTCCAAGCGCCATCTGCACGACCGGGTGCAGCGGCTCGCCGTGCTCGACGTACCACGTCATGTCGCGCGCGGAGTCGCACACGTACTCGCTCGCGCTCGCCAGCCGCAACAGCCCACGCAGCTCGTCGGGGTTGCGCGCCTCCGGAGCGGCACGCAGGACCCACGACTCGAGCTCGTCGTGCAGGATGTCGCTCCGCGCCTCGAGCGCGCCGACCTCCGCCGCGAGCGACCGGTTGTTGAACAGCAACGAGGAGTACGCGAGACCCACCGCGGCCTCCGACAGGTCCTTCATCTCCACCAGGATGTCGACCGCGCGGTCGAGCTCCGAGAGGGCGGGAGCATCGTCCTCTTGCACCTGCGCCAGCGGCGCCGCTCCGGCGAGCTCGCGGACGAGGTTGACGCCTTCCTCCGGTCCTCGGACGAGCAGCACATCGTGCTCGCTCACGACGTCGTCGGGTCCCGGATCGAAGCGCCAGTTCATGCCGCCGCGGATCGCCATCACCCACATGCCCGTCTCCGTGGGGAGCGACAGATCCCGCAGCGTCCGCCCGGCCGCGGGCGCCTCGGAGCGGATCTTCACGCGCGCGGTCATCTCATCGGCGTGGCGGAGGTCCTGGCGGAGCGCGTCGGGGATGCCCAGTCTCGCGGCCACGACGCGCGCGATGTCGGACGCCGCATCGCCGATCCGTTCGATCGCGTCCGCGATCCACAAGACGCCGGCCATCCCTTCGGCATCCTCGGGGCTCCGCGCGGCAAGCATCGCCATGATCCTGAGGCGGCGGAGGTGGCCGTCCATCCGCTCCTCGAGCCGGCCGACCTCGCGGGCCAGCTTCTCCTCGTTGAAGAACACGGCGGCGTAGGCCAGGTCGACCATGAGCTCGGAGGCGTCCTTCAGCTCGACGAGGAGCTCTTTGACGGTCTTGGGTTCGTCATCCATGGGGCAGCACTCCCGATATTGACATAACGAACAGAACACAGGCGACCCCGGCCAGGTCCATGACGCTCGTGATGATGGGAACGGTCTGGTTGTCGGGGTCCAATCCGAACCGATACGTGACGATCGCCAGGTAGTAGCTGAGCACGATCGTGATGGGTGTGACGATCAAGCCCGCGCCGAGCGCCGAGGCGGCGACGAGCCCGGGGGACTCGGGTGCCTGTCCGGTGATGGCCGCCAGACCGACCGCGATCGCCCCGATCAGCGAGAACACCACGATGGACAGCACGAACACGATCGAGCCGTCGACCACGGCCGGCGCCTCCGGCAGGCCACGGGGCGTGATGACACCGATCTGGAGCTTCGAGGAGACCCGCGACGAGAAGATCCCTCCCAGCGCGCCCGCTTGCGAGACGAACGGTGGGATCAAGATGAGCAGGACCGGGACCGCGGTCAGCTCGCTCAGGCGATGCTCCTGCAGGACGCCGGACAGGATGTCGAGGATCGGCGTCAGCAGGATGACCGCCGTCATCTCCAGCACCACGCGACGCACGACGGGCATGTTCACCGAGTACGCCCGCACGCCGGCGTAGACCGCGACCACGACACACACACCGGACACGACCGCGTCCACGGTGTCGTTGCGCACCAGGAACGTCGCGAGGTAGAGCGTCGGGAGCGTGACCATGTCGCCGAGCGCCGTGACCATGGGCGTCGACACCGAGTCCAGGTCCCAGCCGCGACGGTAGGAGAGGATCGAGAGGCCGACCGTCACGAGCAGGATGAAGACCGAGCCGAGCGCGCCGCCGACCACCGAGATCGTGACGAGGCTCCAGATCGAGATGGACGGCTCGCCGAACGCGGAGGCCGCGATCTTGGCGAGCACCGCGAGCCAGAGCGACGACGCGAACGTCGTGACCACCGCGATGTAGACGTTCTGATAGAGCACGCCGTCACGGCGGAAGCTCACCTCGAACGTTCCCGCGGCGTTCGTCGTTCCCAGGCGCGCGCCGATCGCCCCGAAGATCGTGCCGCGCATGCCGACCGCGGCGGGGATCAGGATGATGAGTCCGGGGAGCGCCTGGAGCGTGTCGCCGATGCCCGAGAGGGTCAGGCCGGCGATGAACCCCGCGACCGTGCTGAGGACGAGCGCGACCAACCCCTGCCGGAGCGTTCGACGCTCGGCGCGCAGGGACCGGAACAGGCGCGTGGCACGGCGCGAGATGGCCATAACGGCACACTCATGGGCTCGTCCTTACGGTCGTGTCGGGGATCGTACGTGTGCGGCGGACCCTACGGCCCATCGCCAGTATGGCTTGCGAGGAAGGCCCGGACAACCCTTCTCAGGTCACCCAGTCGCGGGTCACGAACAGCCAGAACGCCAGTCCCGCGTGATCGCCGTAGCGCGCGAACCGCCGCCGGATCTGCGCGTCGCTCACGGTCGTCTTCCCCACCAGGCGCGCGTACTTCGGCCGTGTCCACGAATCGAGGATCAACAGGGAGTTCCGGCCGATCGTCATCATGATGTGGGCGGCCGCGTACGGTCCCACGCCCGGCAACGCGAGGAGCGTCCGCTCGAGCTCGGCGTCGGGCAGTTCGTCCGGCGTGGCTGTCGCCAGCGCCTCCAGGTCGAGATCGCCGTCGGCGACGGAACGGGCGAGCGAACGGATGTACGGGCCCCGATAGCCGGCGCGGACCACGTCTCGATAGAACGCCTCGCGGGTGCCGGCCAGCTTGGCGGGCGTCGGGAACGCGTTGGTGAGCGGCCCGCTGCCGCCGACCGCCTCGTCGCCGAGATGCTCGACCATCGCGTTGACCATGCGGAGCGTGGCGCTCCACGCGCAGTTCGTGGTGCAGACGGTCTTCACCACGTCTTCGAAGACGGTCGGCCCCTGCAGCATCCTGCCGGCACCGGTCGCGGCCCACGCGAGGTCGGGGTCGTTCGCGGCCTTCGCGTAGAAGCCCGAGAGATCGTGATCGAGGCGCAGCACCCGGTGCACCCCCGAGACCACGTCGAGCTGGACCGAAGGACCCGCGGCCGGTCCGAGGATCTCGACGACGGCGCCGTTCGAGCGGCCCTCACGGATGCGCACACGTCGTGGTTTGCCACGTCTCGTGCGCAGCGTGAGCTCGAGCGTTCGTGCGTCTTCGTCGAGCGCGGTCGGTGCGAGCTCGGCGAACCCGTGGGAGTTCATCGTTCGCCACAGGTCGATCGGTTCACCGCCGGGTCCCGTGAGCGGCAGCGTCAGCCGGGTGGACATGTGGAGACGCAGGTTACGTCCTCCTCTCATCCCGTGGCCCGCACCTCGTGGCGGGCGCGTCCGTAGACTCATCCGCGTGATCGACGTCAGCGAACGAGCGGCCGCGTTGCTCGTGAAGGCGGGCGCCGCGGCCCGACGGTTCAACCCCGACGCGTGCATCCGCGTGGTCCCCACCGACGGCGGTGTGCGGTTCGTCCTCTCCGACGGGCCGGAGGACGGCGATGTCTCGGTCGAACGCGATGGGGTGACGTTCTTCGCGGATCCGACGCTCACCGGTACCGTCGACGTCGAGGAGCCGCACGATCGACTGGTGCTGCGCTCGAACACGCCCCGCGGGTGAATGCGCGAAGGGCGATCACGATCGTCCCGGGCTCACGGGGCCCGGGTGGGCGACGACTAGACTGACCGTGTGGGACGCGGAACGAAGGGTGCATTGACGTCCGTCGCCGGGCTCGGGACCGCCGGGCCGGTGATGGTGATCGGCGGCGCCGAGGACAAGTTGCGCGACAAGGCCATCCTGTCGCGGTTCGCGAAGTTCGCCGGCGGACCCGAGGGACGCGTCGTGGTCATCTCAACCGCCTCCTCGCTCGGCGACCAGGCAACCGAGATGTACCGAGAGCTGTTCCTCGATCTCGGCCTCGGCGAGGTCACGGGACTCCGGCCGGAGGAGCGTGAGGAGGCGGACGACCCGGCGGCCGTCTCGGCGTTGCAGGGCGCTACCGGTGTGTACCTGACCGGCGGGAACCAATCGCGCCTGGCGGCGGTGGTCGCCGGCACCCGTCTCGGAGACGCGCTGTTCCTCGCGCACGATCGCGGTGCCGTCCTCGCGGGGACGTCGGCAGGTGCGAGTGCCATGGCGTCGCACATGGTGGCGTTCGGCCGGTCGGGGTCGACGCCCAAGAACCGCATGGCGCAACTCTCCGCGGGGCTCGGCATCCTGCAAGGGCTCGTGATCGACCAGCATTTCGAGCAGCGCGGCCGGATCGGCCGGCTCCTCGCCATCGTGGCCGGATCCCCCTCGCTGCTCGGCGTCGGACTCGATGAGGACACGTGCGCGATCGTCCATGCGGACCAGACGATCCAGGTGATCGGCCGCGGCGCCGTGACGATCGTCGACGGCTCGCACGTGAAGACCGACGCGTATCGCGGGAAGGGGTACCGTCCGCTCATGGTCTCGGGCGCGGTCCTGCACTCGCTTCCCGCCGGCTACTGGTTCGACCTCCGGGCCCGCAAGCTGCTGGCCGCCGACGACGCCCTCGCCGCGGAGCGGGAGGCCTCGGAGTGACGGCGGGCGGCGCCAAGACCAGAGCCGACCGTCAACGCGCCAAGCGCGAGCCCGCGTCCACCAAGAAGGGCCGGCCCAAGCCCGACCTCACGATCATCCAGACGCAGGTCTTCCGCGGCCCGAACTACTGGTCGTACGAGCCCTGCATCCGCATGCTCGTGGATCTCGGGTCGCTCGAGGAGTGGCCGTCGAACACGATCCCGAAGTTCAACGACCGCCTGTTGGAGCTGCTGCCCGGCGTGGGGGAGCACTCGTGCTCGCTCGGCAAGCGCGGCGGCTTCCGCGAGCGGCTGGTCGACGGGACATGGCTGGGTCACGTGGCGGAACACGTGGCGCTCGAGCTGCAGCGGGAATCGGGCGCGCACATCTCGCGCGGCAAGACGCGGAGCGCCGGCGCGAGTGGCCAGTACAACGTGATCTACGGGTACGCCGAGGAGTACGTCGGCCTCGAGGCGGGGCGGCTCGCGGTCCGACTGGTGAACCACCTGGTGAAGGCGGAGCCGGGGTTCGATTTCTCCGCGGAGCTCGAGCGGCTGATCCTGCTCGCGGAGCGCAGGCAGTTCGGGCCGTCGACGCAGGCGATCCTGGACGAGGCGGCCAGCCGGGACATCCCGTTCATCCGGCTGAACGAACAGTCGCTCGTGCAGCTCGGGCAAGGGAAGTACCAGCAGCGGATCCGCGCGACGATGACGTCGCGGACGAGTGCCCTGGCCGTGGACATCGCCGGCGACAAGAAGATGACGAACTCGCTGCTCGGCTCGGCCGGCCTGCCGGTCCCCAAGAGCGAGGTCGTCCGCACGGAGGACGACGCGGTCGCGGCCGCCAAGCGGATCGGGTTCCCGGTGGTCACGAAACCGCTCGACGGGAACCACGGGCGCGGCGTCGGGCTGGACATCCGGACCGAGCGCGCGGTGCGCACGGGGTTCAAGCGGGCGGTCAAGGAGTCGCGCAACGGCAGGGTCGTGGTGGAGAGCTTCGTCACCGGCAGCGACTATCGCGTGCTCGTGATCGGTGGTCGGATGGTCGCGATCGCGCAACGGGTGCCCGCGCACGTGATCGGCGACGGCAAGCACACGGTCGCCGAGCTCGTCGAGATCACCAACCAGGATCCACGGCGGGGTATCGGTCACGAGAAGGTGCTCACCCGCATCAAGGTGGACGACGCCGCGCTGGACCTGGTGAAGAAGCAGGGCTTCGAGATCGACGCCGTGCCGCCGAAGGGCGAGATGGTGAAGCTCGCGGACACGGGCAACATGTCGACCGGCGGCATCTCGATCGACCGGACGTGGGAGGCGCACGAGGACAACGTGGAGATCGCCGAGGAGGCCGCGCGTGTCGTCGGACTGGACGTGGCGGGGATCGACTTCCTCGCGCCCGACATCGCGCAACCCGTCCGCGAGACGGGAGGCGCCATCGTCGAGGTGAACGCCGCTCCGGGGTTCCGGATGCACACGCATCCCACCGAGGGCGAGCCGCAGTACGTGGCGAAGCACGTCGTCGACCTGCTCTTCCCTCCCGGGACCCCCGCCCGTATCCCGATCATCGCCGTGACCGGTTCGAACGGGAAGACGACCACGACGCGCATGATCGCGCACATCTTCCGTGGGATGGGTCGGCAGATCGGGATGACGTCGACCGATGGGATCTACATCGACGAACGCCTGGTGAAACGCGTCGACGCGTCGGGCCCGAAGTCCGCGTTGATGGTGTTGCAGAACCCACGCGTCGACATGGCGATCTTCGAGGTCGCGCGCGGAGGGATCCTGCGCGAAGGGCTGGGATACGAGCGCAACGATGTCGGCGTCGTGCTGAACGTGACGGGCGACCATCTCGGCCTGAAGGAGATCGACACGCTCGAGCAGCTCGCCGCGGTCAAGCAGGTCGTGATCGAGGCCGTGCCGCGGAGCGGGTTCGCCGTGCTGAACGCCGACGATCCGCTCGTGTTGGAGATGCGCCGGCACGCCGCCGGCAACGTGATCCTGTTCACGATGGCGGAGAAACACGACCTGGTCGAGCGGTGGGTGCGCCGCGGGCGCAAGGCGGTCGTGCTGGAACGGAGCGCGCGCGGCGAGATGATGGTCATCAAGGAAGGCCGGCGGACGATGCCGATCGCCTGGGTGCACACGCTGCCCGCCACGTTCGAGGGGAAAGCTCGGATGATGGTGCAGAACGCCATGGCAGCCGCTGCCGCGGCACATGCGGCCGGTGCGCACCTCCACGACATCCGCCAGGGCCTGCGGTCGTTCACGACCTCCGTGTACCAAGCGCCCGGCCGTCTGAACCTGTTCGACCTGGATGGGGTCAAGGTGCTGCTCGACTATGCCCACAACGCGGCCGGGCTCCAGGCGCTCGGCGATTTCGTGGAGCGCATGACCTCGGACGTGCAGGGTGGGGAGCAGCCCGGGGCCGCGTCGTGGACCGCGAACATCCGCGTCGCCGTCGTGGCGACGGCGGGGGACCGCCGCGATGAGGACATGCACGACCTGGGAAGGGTGGCCGCTCGCTACTTCGACGAGGTCATCATCCGCGAGGATCGCAATCCTCGGGGACGGCCGAGGGGACGGACGGCGGAACTCATCATGGAGGGTGTGCGACAGGCGCAGTCCGCGGGAGGTGCCCGCGCGGGCAATGCCGAGATCGTCTTGGACGAGATGGAGGCATCCCGCCGAGCGCTCGATCGCTCGCGTCCCGGCGACCTGGTGGTGCTCTGTGTGGACTACGCGACCGAGGTGTTCAAGGAGATCGAATCGCGCCGCGGCTCCGCTTCGCCCCAGGTGTTGCTCGCGTCAGAGGGCAACGGGCACGTCGAGGCGGTCGGCGGCGATCCCGACCTGCTCGGAGTCTGATGGCGCCGGATACCCAGGCGATCACCCGCGCGCTCGAGGAGCGTCGGCGGGAGCTGCAGCAGGAGCTCGCATCGCTCACCGAGGTGCCGCGCGACCCCATGGCGGCCGTGTCGTTCGGCAAGCGGATCGGCGACGGGACGACGGAAGCCGTCGAACGGCTCAACACGGTGGGGACCGCGAACTCGATCGCGGTCACGCTCGCCGACGTCGAGCGGGCCCTCGAGAAGCTCGGGGACGGCACGTACGGCATCTGCGACAGCTGCGGGGAGCCGATCGGGGAGGAGCGCCTCGAGGCGATCCCGTGGGCGACGCTCTGCATCTCGTGCGCGCGGGTGCGTTCGTCAGGCTGACGGCGGCTCAGCTCGGTGCCTGAGCGTCGGCTTCGGCCGCCTGGGCGCGTTCGGCCCGGATCACCTGCATCGTGGCGTTGATCAGCGCGAGGTGCGTGAACGCCTGCGGGAAGTTCCCGAGGTGGCGGCCGGTCCGCGGATCCAGTTCCTCCGCATAGAGGCCGAGCGGGCTCGCCAGCGCCAGGAGCTTCTCGAGCAGGGCGCGCGCATCGTCAAGCTCGCCGATCTCGACGAGCGCGGAGACCAGCCAGAACGAACAGATCGCGAACGTCCCCTCCTCCTCGTCGGAGAGCCCGTCGTCGGTCTCGTCCACGCGGTAGCGCAGGACCAAGCCGTTGTCCGTGAGGTCGTCGGCGATCGCGTGCACGGTGGCACCCACCCGTGGGTCATCGGGTGGGAGGAACCCCAACAGCACGCCGAGGAGCACCGAGGCATCGAGCGTGGACGAGCCGTACGACTCGGTGAAGACGCCGCGTTCGTCGACACCGTGCTCCAGCACGTCGGCCTTGATCTCGTCGGCGACCGCTCGCCAGCGATCGACGAGGTCGGTGTTGCCCATCGTCTCGGCCAGGAGCGCGCCGCGGTCGAGCGCCACCCAGCACATGATCTTGGAGGACGTGAAGTGGCGCGGCTCTCCGCGGTTCTCCCAGATCCCGCGGTCAGGCTCGGCCCACCGTTCGATCGCGCATTCCACCTGTCGCTCGAGGTTCTCCCACGTCACGCCCGAGAGGAACTCGCCCGATCGCGTATGGAGGTGTACCGCGTGCAACAGCGCGCCCCAGATATCGTGCTGCTCCTGGTCGTGGGCATCGTTGCCGATCCGCACGGGGCGCGCGTCCTCGTAACCCATGAGGTGGTCGAGGGTGGATTCGCTGAGGTCGACGCCGTCATCGACCGCGTACAGCACCTTGAGCGGCGAGCCGTCCCCGATCTGATCGGCGATGAAGTAGAAGAAGCTGTTCGCCTCGTAGTCGAAGCCGAGCGTGTACAGCCCCCACAGCGCGAACGCCGCGTCGCGCACCCAGCTGTACCGGTAGTCCCAGTTCCGTTCCCCGCCCGGTGTCTCGGGGAGCGACGTGGTGGCTGCCGCCAGCAGGGCGCCGGTGGGCGCGTACGTCAGGCCCTTCAGCGTGAGCGCGCTGCGCTGAAGGATGCCGCGCCACGGATGATCGGGGAACGCTCCGTGGTTCAACCATCCGCGCCAGAAATCCGCGGTCCGGCGCATGCACGCGGCTGCGTCCTCGTACGTGCTCGGCGCGTCGTCATCCGTCCACGACAGCGCGACGAAGTCGCGATCGCCCTCCTCCATCTGGTGAAGCGTCAGCGCCGAACGTCCTTCGAGCCCCAGGCGCATGCTGGTCGTCAATCGCAGGGCGGGGTCGTCCTCACCTCCGCGGGCGACGGCCTCCCCGTATCCGGAACTCGTGTACTCCCATACCGCGTCGGTCCGGCCATAGCCGAACACGGGCTCGCAGTTCATCTGGACGTCCACCCGTCCGTTCACGCATCGGAGCTCGCGCACCAACACGTGTTCGGCCACGACGTCGGTCGGCGGCCGGCGATAGGTCCGCTGACGTTGGTCGTCGCTCCACGGCCCGACGATCAACGCATCGCGCACCACGAGCCAACCGGTGCTCGTGTGCCATGTCGTCTCCAGGACGTTCGTCCCCGGGATGTAGCGGCGCCCAGCGGGGGCGAACAGCTCGGCCGGTCCGAGCCGGAACGTGCCTGCGCTCCTGTCGAGGATCGAGCCGAACACGCTGGGAGCGTCCGGCCGCGGCACGCACATCCACTCGATGTTGCCGCTGGGGGCGATGAGCGCCGTGACCTCTCGATCGGCGATGAACCCGTAGTCCGCGATGGGCGGGAACGGGCTGGCGCCGCCGAGCGCCGGCGTGGATGCAGGCGTGGGCGCCAGCGGGATCGCAGGGAAGGTATCCACATCGCGAGTCTATCGACGGTCGCGAAGGTCGCTAGCATCCGAGCATGACGGAACAGCTGGACGCGTTCGTCGGAGCGGCGGAGTCGGCGGGGATCCTCCTCGATGTTGACGGAACGCTCAGCCCGATCGCGGAGCGTCCGGAGCTCGCGCGGTTGGTGACCGGGACGGACGCCGTGTTGTCGCGGCTCGTCGAGCGCTACCGCGTCGTCGCTGCCATCTCCGGCCGGACGCAAGATCAGCTCGAGCGCCTCGTCGACGTCGAAGGGGTTCGCTTGATCGGCTCGTATGGACTCGGGCCCGGGTCGGTTCCTGCCGATCTGATCGCTGTCGTCCTCGCGGCGGCTGACCAGGTCGAGGGCGCCTGGATGGAGACCAAGGGAGCGACGATCGCCGTGCACTACCGGGCGACCCCCGATGCGACCTCTGCTGGCAGGGAGCTGGAGCAGCGGATGGGCGAGATCGCAGATCGAGCGGAGATGGCTCTGCTCTCGGGCAAGCACGTCGTGGAGCTCGTGCCCGCCGGGTTCCCGCTCAAGGAAGGAGCGGTCGAACGGATCATCGAGAGCGATGCGCTCCACGCCGCGCTCTACGCGGGCGACGATATCGCCGACCTGTTGGCGTTCGAGGCGCTCGATCGCGCTCATGCGGACGGACGCCTCGAACACGTGGTGAAGGTGGCGGTCCGCGGCGCCGAAACGCCCGAGGATCTGGTGGCGGCGGCCGACATCGTCGTCGAGGGTGTCTCGGAGATGGTGGGTCTGTTGGCGACGCTCTAGCGCTCAGTCGCGCGGGGGACGAACGGCGTCGAGCGCCTCGAGTTGCGAGGCGAGCCACTGTGGCGGCGTGTGCGCCTGCACGGTCCTCGACAGGCCGCGCCCGCGTCTCCTCCGTTCCTCCTCGGGCATCTCGAGTCCGTCGCGGATCGCATCGGCGGTCTCGCGGATGTCGAACGGGTTCACCGTGAGGGCGTGCTTGCCGAGCCTGCCGTACGCGCCGGCGTTCCGCGACAAGACGAGCGCTCCGTGTCGGTTCACGAGCGGGCCCTCCATGGCGACGAGGTTCATCCCGTCGTAGACGGGGTTCACCAGGAGCACGTCGTACAAGCCGTACGCGCCGACCGCGTAGCCGTAGTCCTCTTGGATCCGGACCTCGATCGGTTGCCAGTCCCCGATCGAGAGCTCCTTGTTGATCCGCTCCACCTCGGCGAGGCAGTCGTCGCCGTAGGCCTGGTACTCAGGGAGTGCTTCGCGCGAAGGGCTGAACAACGCGAGGAACTTCACGCGTCCCTGCCACGACGGGTTGCTGCGCAGGAACAGCTCATACGCGAGGAACCCTCGCAGGATGTTCTTGGAGGGCTCGAGCCGATCGACCCGGAGCAGGAGCGCGGCATCGCCCTTCCACTCCTTGAGTTCGACACGGACCTGCTTGGTCTCCGGGCTCGCCGCGGTCTCCCGGATCGCGTGGGCACTCACCGCGACCGGGAACGCGCGCGCGCTCGCGACGCGATCTCCGATGGCGAACCGACCTCCGCGGAGCACGCGGGCTCCGGGAAGCCCCCGCACGGAGAGGAGGAAGCTCTCGACCCACGCTCGCGACTGGAACCCGACGACGTCGGCGCCCGCCATCCCGCGCAGGATCTCGTCGCGCATGTGCGACGGCAGGATGCGCAGGTACGTCGCCCCCGCGAACGGCGTGTGCGTGAAGTGGACGATGCGCGCTTCGGGACGGAGCTCGCGCAACATGGCGGGCACGAGGGCGAGGTGGTAGTCCTGGATCAGGTAGACGGGATCGCGGTCGCCCTCCTCAGCCAGCGCGATCGCGAACGAGCGATTCGCCTCGACGAACTCATGCCAGATCGTTTCGGTCGTTTCGTCGAAGACCGGCGTCCGAGCGGTGTCCCACAGGTAGTGGTGGAGGAACCACAGGATCCGGTTGGCCATCTGGTTGTAGTACGCGTCGTACCGCTCAGGTGGCACGAGGACGAACCGGACACGCTGACGGGACTCCGGATCGAGCTCGTAGCCCTCGACCGCGACCTCACGATCTCCCTCGGTCATCGCGGCCGCCACCCACGTCGTCTCGTCGCGGAAGAACACCCCGGAGAGCGCTGTGACCAGCCCACCGGCGCCGCGCTGGGAGGTGAGGGCCCCCGACGCGTCGTGATCGAAGCTCACCGGACCTCGGTTGGAGGCCACGACGATCATCGACTCCATGGCGCTCGGGAACACCCGTGTCGCGGCAGTCACCATCCGTTCGAGTGTAGAGGTCGCTGCGGAAACGCCGACACGGCATCCGTCAGGGGTGCGGAGCGTCGCTCGCAGCGGTCGGCGACGTTCGCGCCTGTTTCACGATGCGCCGGACGTCGGCCGGACCCATCCGTTCGCCTCCGTTGGCCTCGAGCCACGCGAAGATCTCCGGCCGCATCCCGAGCGCGGTCACCCCGACCACGTCGCCCGTCGTCGCGGTCGCGACCATCGCCTGGAGCGCGGCGAGCTCGTCGGCGTATACGGGGACGTCCTCGACACCCGCCTCGCGCGCGCCTTCGCGGAGTCGTTCGATGATGTCGTCGCGCGACCGGCCACGGAGGTACTGGATGAGCTCCGCCACCGCCAGGTGATCCGAGCCCACCGCGGCGCGGAACGCGAACCCGTGAAGGATGCGATCCGTCCGATCTCCCGCGGTACAGATGGCCAGCCACACCTCGCAGCCCGACCGCCTGAGGCCGTGCAACACCTCCGTCAGCCCGATCATCCCCGCCTCGTTGTGCGCGTAGTCGATCACGACGATCCGTCCGTCGATGCGATAGAGGTTGGCGCGCCCGGGGTTCCGATCCGGGTCGAGGACGAACGTCTTGAGCCCTCGGACCACGGCGCGCTCCGGGAGCCCGATCGCCAGTCCGGCCGCCGCCGCCGCCATCGCGTTCTGGAGGTTCGTGCGGGAGATGCCGGCGAGCGTGACGGGCATGTCGACGAGCGGGACGAGCGGGTGCGTCTCGTGACGCTCGACCCACGTGAGCCGGCCATCGAGCACGGTCATCGCCCGGCCGCCGTCGGCGAGCGACTCACGGATCGCGGGATGGTTCGGATCGGTCGAGAAGAGCCACGGGCGGCCGGTCGCGTGCCGTCGCATCGCGAGGACCCTCGGATCGTCGGCGTTGAGCACGTCCCATCCGTCCGGGCGTGTGATCCTGGTGATGACGGCCTTCACCTCGGCGAGTTGATCCACCGTGTCGACGCCGTGAAGGCCCAGGTGGTCCTCGCTCACGTTCGTCACGACCGCGACGTCGTTGTGCCGGATGCCGACGCCGCGCAGCAGCATCCCGCCCCTCGCCGTCTCGAGCACCGCGACATCGGGTTCCTGCTCGAGGGCGCGCGCGGCTCCGCCGAAGCCGGAGTAGTCGCCGGCCTCGACCAGCACGCCGTCGTCTCGGAAGACGCCGTCGGTCGAGGAGTACGCGACCGTCTTCCCGGCGCTCCGCACCAGGTGCGCCAGCAGTCGCACCGTGGTGGTCTTCCCGTTCGTGCCCGTCACCTGCACCACGGGAACGTGAGGATCGCGCACGGTCGGCTCGTCGCCGGGTTCGATCGCGACCAGCCGGCGCCCGGACTCGGCGATCAGCCGATCGGGCGAGCGTCGGAGCACGGCGGTCATCCCTGCGGCGACCTCGTTCGCCAGGGCCTCGGCCGCCGCGCGACGCCGCCATGGGAACGAGATCACGATCTGGTCGCGCTCCGGGCCGGGACGGGCGCGCACGGCGAGTCGTCGCGCGCCTCCAGCCACGGCGATCCGGCGGGTGAGGTACGCGGCCAGGCGCGCCACCACGCGCCGTCGCTGCTCGCTCTGCGGAGGCCCGGCCTTCACACCTGCGGGCACGCCCAGCTTGCCGGCGATCGTCAGCAGGCGTTCCTCGGAGACGCCGAGCCACCCGGGAACCGCGAGCGTGAGCTTGATCGCCGGCCGGGTGAAGTACAGGTTCGGCCCCTCCAGCACCCGGAGCTCGACCATCCGGACCGCATCGGCCACGTCAGGCCCCGGGCGGTGCGTCCAACGCGGCCCGGACGTCGTCGGAGAGCGTCGCCATGCGCGGAACTGTATGTCAGGTGGCGTGGTCGACGCGATAGTGTCGAAGCTCGGGGTAGATGACCGCGACCACCCCGGCGCCCACGATGCACGCGAGCCCGCCGGACACGACCGAGATCGTCGGGGTGAACCACGTCGCCACGAGGCCGGCCTCGAAGTCGCCCAGGCGTGGGCCGCCGGCCACCACCAGGATGAAGATCTGGGACATCCTGCCGCGCAGACTGTCCGGGGTCTCGAGCTGCGTGATCGTGTTCCGGAAGATCGCCGAGATCACGTCGGCAGCACCTGCGAGCGCGAGGAAGAACAGCGCCAGGACGAGGTGGGCGCCCACCAGACCGAACGCGGTGATGGCAGCGCCCCACGCCACCACGGCCCAGATGACGGCCGTCCCTTGACGCCGGACGTTCTTGACCCATCCGGCCGTGAGGGCGCCCATGAACGCGCCGACGGCCGGTGCGGCGAACAGGAGTCCCACCACCTCCGGCCCTCGATGGAACTGCGTGATGGCGAGGAACGTGAACAGGGCCTGCGGCATCCCGAAGATCATCGCGATGAGGTCGATCACGAACGTCGACTGGATCAATCGGTTCCGTCGCACGAACGCGAACCCCTCCTTGACCGCCGCCCAGCCGGTCGCGCTACCCGGCTCTCGATCCGGCGGCATCGGATGCATCAGGTACGCGGCGAAGAACAGCGCTCCGTACGTCGCGAGGTCGATCGCGTACGCCGTTCCGTAGCCGAACCGGGCGATCAGGAGGCCGCCGAGGGCGGAGCCGGCGATCCCCACGGTCTGCCAGAGCACCTGGTTGAGCGCGACCGCGGACGGCATGAGCTCCTTCCCGACGAGGCGAGGCGTCATCGCCGAACGGGTCGGCGCGTCGACCGAGCTCACGAACGCGTGGAGCGCGCTCGCCAGGTAGATCAGCCACACGGGAGGATGCCCGTAGATGGCGCCGCCCAGGAGGATCGCCGAGCTGGCGGTGTGCGCGACCTGCGCCAGCATCAGCGTCCGCCGGCGATCGTGTGCATCGATGAACGATCCGCCGACGAGCGTCCCGAGGAAGATCCCGAGCAGACCGGTGAGTCCCACGACCCCGACGGCCGCGGCCGAACCGGTGAGCTCCGTGACCTGCACGTAGACCGCGATCCGCGCGAACTGCGATCCGAGCTCGGAGATGAACCCGCCGCCCCAGAGCAAGCGGAAGTCCCGGGAGACCTTGAGCGGCGTGACGTCGAGCGCGATCCGGCGCAGCCGGGAACGACGATCGGGTGGGACCTCGGGGGTTCCGGCGGGCGTCACCCCGGGACGGTAGCAACCGTGAGGATCGCGCCGCGGGTTCGCCGGGTGTGGCTAGCCGGTCGCTGCTCCGATCGCTTCATCGAGCACGTTGAGCCCGTCCTCGAGGAGCGCGTCGTCGATCGTGAGCGGCGGCAAGAGCCTGACCACGTTGCCGTACGTGCCCGCCGTCAACACGATGACGCCGTTCTCCAGGCACCGTCGCACGATCGCGTTCATCGCGTCGGCGCCCAGCGGCTCCTTCGTTCCGCGATCCGTGACCAGCTCGATCGCGCACATGGCCCCGCGCCCTCGGACGTCACCGACCGCGGGATAGCGCTCCGCGAACGCTCGGAACCGGGCCATGATGGTCTCGCCGAGCGCGCGCGACCGTTCGAGCAGTCCCTCGCGCTCGATCTTGTCGAGCACGGCGAGCGCCGCCGCCGCGGCGACCGGGTTCCCGCCGTACGTTCCGCCGAGACCGCCGGGGTGGACCGCATCCATCAGATCGGCGCGTCCCGTCACGGCCGAGATCGGGAACCCCGCACCGAGGGACTTCGCGGTGAGGACGATGTCGGGGATGACGCCTGCCTCGTCCTCGATCGCGTACCAGCGACCGGCGCGCCCCATGCCGCTCTGGATCTCGTCGGCGATGAACGCGATGCCGTGTTCGCCACAGAAGTCGGCCAGTCCTTTGAGGAACCCGGGCGCAGGGATGATGAATCCGCCCTCGCCCTGGATCGGCTCGACGAGCACGCCGGCGATGTTCTGCTCGCCGATCTGCTTGTGCATCTCGTCGATCGCGTACGCCAGCGCCTCCTCGGCGCAGTGCTCGGGGCCGCTCGGCCAGCGGTAGGCGTACGCCATCGGGAGGCGGTAGATCTCCGGCGCGAACGGTGCGAACCCCTGCTTGTACGGCATGACCTTCGCGGTCAGCGTCATGGCCATCTGCGTTCGACCGTGGAACGCGTGGTCGAAGCAGACGATCGCCTGGCGGCCGGTGGCGTAGCGCGCGACCTTCACGCCGTTCTCCACGGCCTCGGCGCCGGAGTTGGCGAAGAACGTCTTCTTCGGGAGATCGCCGGGCGTGAGCGCGTTCAGCCGCTCGGCGAGCTCGATCGTTGGCTCGTTCCCGGTGACCCCCGCGGTGTGGATGTCTCGTTCGATCTGCCGGATCGACGCCTCGATCACGTCGGGCGCCGCGTGACCGATGTTCAGCACGGCGATGCCGGTCGAGAAGTCGATCAGCCTGTTGCCGTCGACGTCCTCGATGATGGCGCCCGAGGCGCGGGCGCTCACGATCGGATGGATCGCCGGGAACGCGGCCGTCATCGCCTCGTCGCGCCGCGCCATCCACTCCTTGGACCTCGGTCCGGGGATCTGGGTCAGGACCTTGCGCTCCTGCGGGATGTCCACCGTGTGTCCTCCTCTTGGCGTCGCTCGCGATCGTGACGGCAGATCGAGTGTCGTCCGTCCAGGCTACCTTCGCCAGCTTCGAACCTGACGCACGCGGGCGACGGGGTTGTACGAACCGTCCACACGGCCGTGCGCGATCGTCGCATCCATCGGCACATGACTGGACGACCCGTACAATCCCGCCGTGGCGGTGAGCGTACGCGACATCCTCGAGATCCCGGGCATGGCGCTGCGTCAGGTCGCCGGCGAAGCCCAGAGCGATCGGCCGATCCGGTGGGTCCACGTGAGCGAGCTCGAGGATCCGACGCCGTGGCTGAAGGGCGGGGAACTGCTCCTCACGACCGGGATGGGCGTGGGCACGACGCCGGCGAAGCAACGGGCGTACGTCAAGCGCCTGGCCGACGCCGGCCTCGCGGGGCTCGGGTTCGGACTCGGTTTCTCCCATGACAAGGTGCCGCGAGCGATCGTCACCGCGGCCGACCAGGTGGCGTTCCCGGTGTTCGAGGTTCCGTACCCGGTGCCGTTCATCGCGATCACCGAGGCGGTGTTCACGCGGATCCTCGCCGAGCAGTACGACGTGCTGCAGCGAGCGGTCGACGCGGAGCACGTCCTCACGCGCGCCGTCATGGACGGCGCCGGGGTCGAAGGGATCGCAGCGTCGCTCGCCCACGTGACCAAGGGTTGGGCCATGCTCCTTGACCTGCACGGCATCCCGTTGGCCGCGACGTCGCGCGCAGCCACCGCCCGCGCCGAGCGCGTCTGGGAGGAGGTGCGCTCCTCACGCCCCGACGGCACCAGCTTCAGCCTGTCGCTCGTCGACCAGGGGCACCACATCTGGGTGCAGCCCGTCGGTGCACAGGGGCGGGTCGAGGCGTTCCTCGCGGTCGGCAAGCCCGAACAGCCCAGTCAGCTGGACCGGATCGTCGCCGGACACGCGCTCTCCTTGTTCGCGATCGAGCTGGCGAAGTCCCGCGCCGTGGCCGATACCGAACGACGGTTGCAGGGCGACTTCTTCGACGAGCTCGCGGCCGGGTCGCTGTCCGATGCCGACGCTGCGCGCGGCCTCGCCCGTTTCGGGTTCACGCGCGGCGAGCAGGTCGCGGCGGTCGCGCTCGAGGGTGCCGACGTCGACTCGCTGGCGCGCGCCGTGGAGGATCACGGGTCCCGCGCCGGCGGCGGGTTCCTGGTCTCGCGTCGAGGCGACGGGGTGGCGATCCTCCTCCCCGGCGATGCGGTGTCGGAGCTGGAGGAGTTGGTGAAGTCGCTGGCCGTTCGGCTGGGGGAGACGATCCGCGGCGGCTCGGGCAGCACGGTGACCCCCGGCGAGGTCGGGCGCAGCCTCCGCGAGGCGCACTACGCGTTGCAGGTCTGCCGCCTCGAGGGGTGGACGTTCGCCGGGTTCGAGGACCTCGGGACGTACCGGCTGCTGTTGTCCATGACCGACCCCGACGCCCTGCGGGCGTTCGCGGATTCGCTGCTCGGCCCGCTGGACGCGTACGACCGCGATCAGCACGGGGAGCTGTTGCCGTCCCTGCAAGCGTTCATCCAGCACAACTCCCGGTGGGAGACCGCGTCCGCCGAGCTGTTCGTCCACCGACATACGCTTCGCTATCGGATCCACAAGGTCGAAGAGCTCACCGGCCGCGACCTGTCCAGCTCGTTCGACCGGATGGAGTTCTGGCTCGCCCTCCGCGCCCGGGACCTGATGGCCTCCGATCCGCACGGCTGAGTCGCGTCAACGGCGTTGTCCCCTCCGTACAGCCGGCCTGGGTGCCCTGAGCCTTCCGGCGGGTAGCCCACTTCGGTCCGGAGGCGGCATACTGACGCTCTGAGCAGCGTTCCCGTGGAGTCAGGTTCCGTCAGCGAGGAGGGGAGCATGGCCGACAGCTATCAGATGTTCATCAACGGCGAGTGGGTGAACTCGTCGGATGGTGGGACCCGCGACGTGATCAACCCGGCGACCGGAGGTGTCCTCGCCAGCGTGCAGGAGGGCACCGCGGAGGACGCGAACCGCGCCGTCGCCGCCGCCAAGAAGGCGTTCGAGACGTGGTACGACTCCACCCCGAAGGACCGGCAACTCGCCCTGCTGAAGCTCGCCGACCGGATCGAAGAGCACGGCGAGGAGATCGTCAAGCTCGAGGCCGAGAACGTCGGCAAGCCGTACGCCGTGACGATGTCCGAGGAGCTCCCTCCGATCGTCGACAACCTGCGGTTCTTCGGCGGCGCGGCCCGGACCCAGGAGGGCCGCTCGGCCGGTGAGTACATGGCCGGCTTCACCAGCTTCATCCGGCGCGAGCCCATCGGCGTCGCCGGGTTGATCGCCCCGTGGAACTACCCGCTGATGATGGCGATCTGGAAGATCGGTCCGGCGCTCGCCACCGGGAACTGCATCGTCCTCAAGCCGTCGGAGCTCACGCCGCTCACGGTGCTCAAGATGGCGGAGCTCGCCGAGGACCTGTTCCCGCCCGGCGTGTTCAACGTCATCACCGGCGACGGTGAGCCGGTCGGCGACACCCTCGTCCGTCACGCGGACGTCGGCATCGTCTCGCTGACCGGCGACGTCAACACCGGGAAGCTGATCGCGAAGAACTCGTCGGACACACTGAAGCGCGTCCACCTGGAGCTGGGTGGCAAGGCGCCGGTCATCATCTTCGACGACGCCGACATCTCCACCGCCGTGGAATGGGTGAAGATCGCCGGCTACTTCAACGCCGGGCAGGACTGCACGGCGGCGTGTCGCGTGCTCGTCGGCTCGGCGCAGTACGACAACGTGCTCTCGGAGCTGGTGCCCGCGGTGGAGTCGATCGCGATGGGCGATCCGTTCGAGGAGGCCACCGAGGTCGGGGCCGTCATCTCGAAGGAGCAGCTGGAGCGCGTCGAAGGGTTCGTCGAGCGTGCGCAGGAGGCCGGGGGCTCCGTGCTCACCGGAGGCTCGGCCATGGAGCGTGACGGGTTCTTCTACAAGCCGACCGTCGTCGCCGACGTGAAGCAGGACGCCGAGATCATCCAGCGCGAGGTCTTCGGCCCCGTCGTCACCGTGCAGCGGTTCGACGACGAGGAGCAGGCGCTCTCGTGGGCGAACGGCGTCGACTACGGCCTCGCGTCGTCCGTGTGGACACGCGATGTGGGACGCGCGATGCGGATGGCGCGCCGGCTGCAGTACGGCTGCGTCTGGGTGAACACGCACATCCCGCTCACGCCGGAGATGCCTCACGGCGGATACAAGCAGAGCGGACACGGCAAGGACATGTCCGTGTACTCCCTGGAGGACTACACGAACATCAAGCACGTGATGATCTCGCTGGAGTAGCGGTACCTGACGCGGAAAGGGTGATCCCTCGATGGAGACGAGACCGTTCCTGGTGAACGGGGAGTGGCGGACGGGCGACGACACGTTCGATGTCACCAGCCCGTACGACGACAGCGTCGTAGCGTCGATCGGCGTGCCGACGGCGGCCGACGTGGAGGAGGCGACGGCCGTCGCCGCTGAGACGTTCAAGGAGTCCCAGCACCTGCCCGTTCACGTGCGCTCCGAGGCGCTCGATCACATCTCGAAACGCCTGTCCGAGACGATCCCGGAGAACGCGGAGCTGATCGCCCGCGAAGGTGGCAAGCCGCTCAAGTGGGCGACGGTCGAAGCCACGCGCGCGGTATCGACGTTCCGCTGGGCGTCCGAGACGATCCGCGCCGGCGACGACGAGCTGATGCGGCTGGACACGGAGGCGGCCCTCGGTTCGCGCATCGGGCTGATCCGCCGGTTCCCCATCGGGCCGGTCCTGGGCATCACGCCGTTCAACTTCCCGCTGAACCTGGTGGCGCACAAGGTCGCGCCCGCGCTCGCGGTCGGCTCGCCGATCGTCGTCAAGCCCGCGTCGTACACGCCGATCGGCTCGCTGCGGCTGGCGGAGTTCTTCGCCGAAACGGATCTGCCGAAGGGCATGTTCCAGGTGCTGCCCGTCAGTTCGAAGGTGGCCGACGGCATGGCGCGCGACGACCGGTTCCGGAAGATCTCGTTCACCGGGTCGGCCGAGATCGGCTGGTACCTGAAGGGGCTGGATCCGAAGAAGCGCGTCACGCTGGAGCTCGGCGGCAACGCCGGCGTGATCGTGCACTCCGACGCGGACCTCGATCACGCGGCGGCGCGGATCGCGTTCGGCGGGTACTACCAGGCCGGCCAGAGCTGCATCAGCGTGCAGCGCGTGCTGGTCGCGAGCGAGGTGTACGAGGACTTCACCGCCCGGCTCGTGAAGCAGGTCGAGAGCCTGAAGGTCGGCGACCCGATGGACCCGACCGTCGACGTGGGCCCCGTGATCGCCAAGGGCGAGGTCACACGGATCAAGGAGTGGGTCGAGGAGGCCGTCTCGCAGGGCGCGGAGGTCCTGGTGGGCGGCACCGGCGAGGGCTCGATCTTCCAGCCGACGTTGCTCGCCCACGTGACGCCCGAGATGAAGGTCTGTCGTGAGGAGGTCTTCGGCCCCGTCGTGACGATCAGCCCGTACCAGACGTACGAGGACGCGCTCGCCACGGTGAGCGATTCGCGCTACGGGTTGCAGGCCGGGGTGTTCACGAACGACATCAACCGGGCGTTCGAAGCGCACCGTGCGCTCGAGGTCGGCGGCGTCATCGTGAACGACGTCTCGGCGTTCCGGGCGGATCAGATGCCGTACGGCGGCGCCAAGGACTCGGGGTTCGGCCGCGAAGGGTTGAAGTACGCGATGGACGAGATGACCGAGCCGCGGATCATGGTCCTTTCGCACGTGCCGCTGTGATCCCGAGCGGATAACGGAGGAGTGGCGGATGTGGGCATGGGTCGGCGTGGCGCTCTTGATCGCGTTGGCCGCGTTCACGGTGAGCCGGCTCGTGCGATCGTGGGGTGCGGCGCGGCGCAAGCTCGACTCGGTCGACCCACCTCGCTCCGACCAGGCGTGAGGCACTCCGGCACAGAAGGTTGACGGGCGTGGATCGCCAGGACCTGCTGTTCGTCGTCCTCCCGTTCGTCGCCCTGGCGCTCTTCTCGATCGGCGTCGTGGTGCTGTTCCGGCACCGATGGCGGATGGACCGCGCGGCCGTGCGCCGGGCTGCGCGTCTGGTGGAGCCCGACATCGTCACGCCCCCGCGCGACCCCACGCCCGGGCGGCGGCCCTGGTGGGGGAGCCCGTGGCTCTGGGTCGGTGTCTCCGCCGCCTTCGCCGTGCTGGGCCTGCTGGTGTGGACGACCGTTGTTGGGCGGCGTGTTCCTGTTCGTCCCGTTCGTGTGGATCTCGCGGCCCAGGTCACCGGCGGTGGATCCGCGCTCGAACGGACACGCGAAGCGCGAAGGCCCGTTCTAGCCGGCTGTCCCCGGCACGACCTCATCCACGAACTCCCCGATGAGGGTGGCGGCCTCGCGCTCCCTCCGCCAGAGGTAATGGTCGGTGCCTTCCAGGATGTCGACCCGCGCGACCTGAACTCCGTGCCCATGGTCCGCAGTGCCTCCGGCGGGCAGTACTCGTCGCGCTCGCCCGCGAGGAGCATCACCGGCGTGCGGAGCGCCCGCAGCTCCGCACCTCGCGGGATCGCGGGGAGCTCGACGTCGCCCGGCTCGAGCGGTAGGCCGATCAGCACGAGCGCGGATACGCGCTCGTCGTCGAGCGTCTCGCGCAGCGCGACGTTGGCACCGAACGACCATCCACATACGACGCTCGGAAGGCCCGGTGCTTCCTCACCCACCCTGCCGATCGCGGCGCGCGCGTCGCGGACCTCGTCGCGCCCTCCGCCGAACGTGCCGCCTGAGCCCATCACGCCGCGGAAGTTGAACGACAGGACGGCGAAGCCCCGGTGGGCGAGCTCGTTGCGGACCGCCCAGAGGATGGGGTGGTCCTTGCTGCCGCCGTGACGAGGATGCGGATGGCAGATCGTCGCCGAGCCACGCGGCGCTCCCTCAGGCAGCCGGAGCTCGCCTTCCAGGCGGACCCCGTCCTCGGTCGAGAAGGCGACGGCTTCCATCGCGTGGCACCATGGCAGCGTGACCGAGCCTCGACAACCGCGGCTCCTCGGCACGGCGTTCGCGTTGCGTGACGCCTTCCCGTGGCCGGAGTTCGTCCAGTTGGCGCGGGAAGGAGAAGGGCTCGGCTACGCAGCGGTGTTCCTCCCGGAGATCGGCGGGCAACGGGACACGCTGGTCGCGCTCGGGGGGCTCGCCGGTGAGACCGAAGATCTGCGCTTGGGCACCGGCATCATCCCGATGTCCTCGCGGACGCCGTCGCTGACGGCGATGGCCGCGGCCACCGTGCAGGAGCGGTCGTGGGGCAGGCTGGTGCTGGGGATCGGTACCGGCCCGGCCGTGCCGGGCGCGCTCGACCGCCTGCGGGACCTCGTCGTGATGATCCGCCGGCTCCTGGCAGGCGAAGTCGTCCAGGCGGACGGTCAGACGCTCAGCCTTTCCCTCGTCCCGGATGTCCCGGTGCCGATCTGGATGTCGGCGCTCGGCCCTCGCGCGATGCGTGTGGCAGCGGAGGTCGCCGACGGCGTGTTGCTGAACTGGTGCACGCCCGAGCGCGTCCACGCCGCACGGGCGGCGATCCAGGAGGGAGCTGCGGCGGCGGGCCGCGATCCCACGGACGTGACCGTCGCGGTGTATGTCCGCACGAGCCTGGGGGCGAGCGAGGCGGAATGCATGCTCGCGTTGCGGACGGCGGCGGGGGAGTACGCCTCATACCCGGCATACGCCCGACAGTTCGCACTGATGGGGCTCGAGGACGAGGCAGGGCGAGCCGCCGCGGCGCATGCGGCGGGGCGGCCCGACGACGTTCCCGAGCACCTGGTTCGCTCGGTCGCACTCGTGGGCGACCCGTTCGCCGCGCGCGAGCGACTCGATGCCTACCGGGAGGCCGGCGCCGACCTCCCGGTCGTCTATCCGGTCGCGACGAGTGGCGACCCCATCGGATCCGTCGCCCGGACGTTGATCGCGGCGATGCCGGTCTGACGGGGATCCACGCGTTCGGTCTGCTTGCCCGTCCGTTGGCCCGCGCATCTCGTACACTCACGGTGACAGAGTTTGCAAGGCTTACACCGTGGAAAAGGGGTAAATGCCGTGACCTACACCATCGCAGAGCCCTGCATCGATGTGCTGGACCGTGCCTGCGTCGACGAATGTCCGGTCGATTGCATCTACGAGGGTCCGCGCATGCTCTACATCCAACCCGACGAGTGCGTCGACTGCGGCGCCTGTGAGCCGGCGTGCCCCGTGACCGCGATCTTCTACGAGGACGATGTCCCGGCGGAGTGGAAGCAGTTCACCCCCATCAACGCGGAGTTCTTCGACGCGAACGTCAGCGGCCTCGGATCGCCGGGGGGAGCCGCGCAGGTTGGTCCCTCGGCCGTCGACCACCCGGTCGTCGCCGGCTGGGCCGCGGTCTGAACAGAACGTTCCGCCCTGGGTGAGATCAGGCGGGGTCGGGAAGCAGCCCCGGCGCGGGAAGGGCCGTCGGAGCGTCGGTGGGGCTGGGCCAGCGCTGTCGCGACTTGGCGGCCAGCTTGAACATGAGCTCGACCGCTTTCGGGTCCTCCGATGCGGGCCGCGCCTCGATCACGCCGTCGGCGAGGGCGCGGTTCCACAGGTCGAGGCCCGTGTCGGTGCGCACGATCGTGAGGGTCCATCCCTCCGACTGCCCCAGGCCGCCGAACGAGATGTCGGCGTGCTCGGCCGCGAAGTCGGGGCAGTGCAGGCACCCCGGCCTCGTGAACTCGTGTGCTTCCTTCAGTGAGTACGTATGCTCCGCGCCGTCGTCCGTGTAGAACAGGAGCTTCCCCTTCACGTTGACCCGCGCGAGATGGTCGAGATCGAGCCCCAACCGGTTCTGCGCGATCTCCACCATCAGTCCGTCGTACGTGAACGTCTTGGAACACAGCAGGCCGAACGTCCATGCGATCTTCCGGCGCCACTTGTTGACGCGGCGGGCCTGGAGCGATCCTGTGACCGAGGACTGGCAGCTCATCCCCACCAGCGCCACCTTCGAGAGGCCGAGCTCGGCCGCTTTGATCAGCGCGAGCGGGTTCGCCGAGTACGTGTATCGCGAACCGGCGGTGTCCAAGACGCCCTGCGCGTCGGTGACGACCGCCGGCTCCGCGTCCCACGAGCGATCATCGGAGAGCTTCGAGGTACAGGCACCGTCGATCTCGCCGTTGGCCAATCCCCATATCAGCAGCGCCGATACGACCCCTCCGTCCTGTCCCTGCGCCAGCGATGGCGCATCCGACGCGCGCGCGAGCCAGATGTCCTTGTAGTGACCGATCACGTCCTCGGGCTTGCGGGTCATGCCGAAGAGCGTCATGTCGACCTCGCCCTCCCAGTCTCGGAACCGTGGGCAGGCCCTGGTGCAGATGTCGCATCCGCGCTCGCCGTGGGCGCACTGGTCGACGCCTTCATCCTGGAGCTGGACCGGCACGTCGTCCTCGTAGCCCAACACGTGGAACGGACAGGCCACGATGCACGCGGTGCAGCCGGTGCAGATCCCCGTCATGACCACCTCGTGATAGAGGTCGTGCCACTGGGTCTTGTCGGCGGTCGACGGCATGTCAGCCGGAGTATAGGCACCCGCTCAGTGCGGCAAGCCGTTCGCGTCGTCCGCGCGTAGTACCCCCGATATCGGACCTGGGAGGGGTGGATGAAGGCGAAACGGCTCTACGTGATGCTCGCCGCCGTGACCGCGTTGACGCTTGCCGGCGCGGCGTGCAGCAGCGATGACGGCGGCGGAAGCAGCGACGCTGGCGGCGCCGCGGACATGACCGTCACGGTGAAGGACTTCGAGTTCGACCCGTCGACGATCGATGTCTCATCGGGGGAGACCACGATCGAGATCACGAACACCGGTGCGGTCGAACACAGCTTCACGCTCGACGACGACAGCGTGAGTCAGGACATCGAACCGGGCGAGAGCCAGACGGTCACGGTGAACCTGACGGCGACCGCGGGGTTCCACTGCAAGTACCACCCGGACCAGATGACGGGAACGTTGCAGGTGTCGTAGCGGGGAAGCGACCGGGCACCCTAGATGGCGAAGGAATCTCCGCACGCGCATTCGTGCTTCGCCTGCGGGTTGCGCATCTTCAGCCCTCCGCCCAACAGGGCGTCGTCGAAGTCGAGCGTGGAGCCCTGCACGATCGGCCGGCTCGCGGGATCGATCAGGACGCGGAAGCCGTCGGCGGCCAGGACCACGGCGTCGTCGGGCTCGGGCGCGTCCACGAACGAGAGCTCGTACGTGAACCCGGAGCACCCACCCGCCAGCACACGAACGCGGAGCGACGCGTCCGGTCGGCCCTCCTTCGCGGCCAGCTGACGCGCCTTGCGGGCCGCGCCGTCGGTGACGGCGATGGGGTCATCGGTCCTGGTGGCCATGGCTCAAGGATACGTCGGTTCCTGCGTGAGCGAGGTGAACGCCCCTTTCACAGACTCTGAGAGCGTGGGATACGCGTGGATCGCGGCACCGGCGTTCGACGCTGTGGCTCGCTCGGCCATCACGGCGACGATCTCGTGGATCATCGCGCCGGCCTCGTCACCCACGATGTGCCCGCCCAGCATCTCGCCCGTCCGGGCGTCCGCCACGAGCTTCACCAGGCCGTGTGCGCTGCCCTCGATGTGTGCGCGTTCGTTGTCCGCCATCGACGACACGGCGGTCCGGACCTCGTGGCCTTGATCGCGGGCCTCTCGCTCGGTCAGACCCACGCTCGCTACCTCGGGGTCGCAGAACGTCACCTTCGGCACGACCCGATAGTCGCGCGGGCGCGGCCGCCCGAGGATGTCGTCCGCCACGATGTCGGCCTCGTAGCCGCCGACATGCGTGAACAGCAGCTCGCCCGTGGCGTCTCCCGCCGCCCACACGTCTTCGCCCGATGTGCGGAGCGTCTCCGACAAGATCGGCCGGCCCCGGTCGTCGAGCTCGACGCCGGCGGCCTCGAGGTCGTGCCCGTCGAACACCGGCCGGCGACCGGTCGCCACCAGGAGCTCATCGACGGTCACGACCTCGTTCCCCGCGAGCTTGACTTGCCATCCGTCGGCTGCGTGGCGCGCACCGTCGATCGTCACCCCCGCACGGAGCGAGATCCCTTCGTCCTCCAGCGCCGGAGCGAGCGCCGCCGCCGCCTCCTCGTCCTCGGCGGGGAGGATGTGGGGGAGGGCCTCGAGGATCGTGACCTGCGTCCCGAACCGTGAGTAGATCTGCGCGAACTCGACGCCGATCGCTCCCGCTCCGATGACCGCGAGGGATCGGGGAGGCTCCGTCGGCTTCCAGATCGCCTCCTTGTTCGTCCAGAACGGCCCGTGCTCGCAGCCCCTCGATCGGCGGGATCGTGGCCTCGGTGCCGGTGGTGAGCACGACGCGGTCGGCCTCGACCTGCGTCCCGTCCGCCAGCTCGATCCGGTGCGGGCCGGTGAGGACGGCCTCCTGCATGAAGACGCGGATGCCGGCTCGTTCGAACGGCGCGGCGCCCTCGCCGGACTGGGCGTCGATGACGTCGCGCGCTCGTTGCTGAACGCCCGGGAGATCCACCCTCACCGAGGGGATCCGCACGCCGAAGCGACCGGCGTCCCGGGCGAGCGCCGCGATCTTCGCGCTGCGCAGCATCACCTTGGTCGGCACGCACCCGTAGAAGTTGCACTCGCCGCCGAGCCGGTCGCGTTCGGCGATGGCGACGCGCATACCCTCTCCGCCCAGACGGAACGCCACCTCGGAGCCGGTTCCCCCGCCACCGATCACGAAGACGTCGAACCGGTCCACCAGCTACCTCGCCCGCGCGCCCAGGAACCCCACGAAGATCCGGGCGTAGATCCGGGCGGCCGCGACCAGGTCGTCGACGAGCACCCACTCGTTGGCGGTGTGCGCCACCGTCAGCGATCCCGGACCCATGATGATGGTGGGGATGTGGACGTCGTTGATGTAGAAGCGCGCGTCGGTGATCCCGGTGAAACCGACGTCGGCCGCGACCGTGCCGCGATCGGCGACGATCGCCCGGCGTGCCGCATCCGCGATCGCCGTGTCGGGCGCGGCCTCCGCCGCCTCGGTCCATGCGTCGAGGGCGAACGTCAGGTCGACGTCGGGATGCTCGCGCCGGATGTCCGCGGCGAGACGATCGAACGGCGCGAGCACCGCCGCCGGGTCCGTCTCGCCGGGGATGATCCGCCGGTCGATGAGGAGCTCGCATCGATCGGGGACGACGTTGGGCGCGCTGCCTCCCGTGATGACCGCGGCGTTCACGCTGGGACGGCCGACGAGCGGGTGCTCGCGGTCGGGAAGCACCTCCGCGAGGCGCAACAGGAATCGGGACATCGACGTGATCGCGTTGACCCCGAGCTCGGGCGTGGAGCCGTGGGCGCCGGCGCCCTTCGCGGTGGCGACGATCCACGCGCCCCCGCGCTCGGCCAGCCCTACACGCAGATCGCTCGGCTCGCCGACGATGCACGCGTCCTGGACGAGCAGGCCGCGGTCGAGCAGGACCTTGGTGCCGTACAAGCCCATGTGCTCCTCGTCCGCCGCCAGGTGGAACGTCAGGGTGCCCGCCAGATCGATGCCGGCTCGACCGATCGCGGCGGCCGCGGCGAGCGCCGACGCGACCGGACCTTTCATGTCGGCGGAGCCGCGGCCGATCAACCTGCCGTCCTCGACGACGCCCTCCCAGGGATCGTGACGCCAGTTCGCGAGGTCTCCGACGGGCACGACGTCGAGGTGGCCGTTCCACGCGAGGGACGGCCGATCTCCCGAGCCGATCGACGCGACGACGCTCGGCCGCTGCTCCTCGCCTCGGATCGTCTCCGGCGATGCGCCGATCGCGGTGAGGATGCCGGTGGCCACTTCCGCCGCGGCGTCCTCGGTCCCACCGGGGTTCTCGCTGGGTGCCGCGATCAAGGCGCGTGCGAACGCCAGGACCTCGTCCGCGTCGACCGCCGACGCGGCTGCCTCCGCGATGTCCTCATCTACCATGGCGATCGATGGTACCCGTGACCCCGTTGCGAACGGCACTGCGTGATTCGCTCGAGCAGGCTCCATCGCCGTCGCCCGACCCGGGCGATCGCCTGGCGGCCGTCCTCGCGCCGTTCGTCGAGGCACCCGAGCCCGCGCTCGTCTTCACCGTCCGATCGAGCGGGATGTCACGCCACGCCGGTGAGATCTCGTTCCCCGGGGGGTTGCAGGATCCGGGGGAGACGCTCGGTCAGACGGCGCTCCGCGAGGCGTTCGAGGAGCTCGGCTTGGACGCGGCGACGACGGAGCTGGTCGGCGCGCTGCCGCCGGTCCACACCACCGTGAGCGGGATCCTGGTCGTCCCGTTCGTGGGCATGCTGGAGTCGCTGCCGGCGTTCGTGGTGAGTGAGCAGGAGATCGAGGAGGTGCTCACGTTCACGGTGGCGCGCCTGGCGGCGGTGGAGCGGCCGGTCGAGGTGGCGCGGGAGCCGGGCCGGGTCTGGCATGGTTTCGCGTATGAGCTCGACGGCTACATGATCTGGGGCGCGACCGGCTGGATGCTTCACTCGCTGCTCGAGATCGTTCGGAAGGAGGCGTCATGGCTGATCCCGGCATGAACGGAGAGGTGGCGCCCGAGGACCGCGAGCTGCGTGCCCTCCTCGGCGACGCGCACACGATCGCGGTGGTGGGGTTGTCCTCCAAACCCGACCGCCCGTCGTTCGGCGTCGCCGCCTACCTCCAAGAGCACGGCTACCGGATCGTGCCGGTGAACCCGAAGGAGACAGAGGTCCTGGGCGAGCCGGCGTACCCCGCGCTCGGCGACATCCCGGCAGACCTCCCCGTGGATGTGGTCGACGTGTTCCGTCGCGCCGAGGAAACACCTGACATCGCACGGGACGCCGTCGCGATCGGCGCCCGCGTGTTGTGGCTGCAGGCGGGGATCGTGAACGACGAGGCGTACCGGATCGCGACCGACGCGGGCCTGGAGGTCATCATGGGGGTCTGCATCCGATCCACGATCAGACGGCTGGACGCGACGGAAGGATGACCGACATGCAGACGTGGGAATACTTCGTGGCTCCGCTGCTGGAGCACAACCCGGGAGAGATCCTGAACACGTTCGGAGGTGATGGCTGGGAGCTGGTGTCGGTCGCGCAGATCGAGAATCCGATGGGCGGGAAGAGCCTGGTCGCCTACATGAAACGGCCGAAGGCCTAGCGGCCGCGGGTCTCGCGCCGCAGGCGCCACCCGGCGACGAACCGCATGATGAGTCCCGCGGCGAGCGCCAGGCCCGCCACGACGGCGATCGCCGTCTTCCACCGCGCCCGACGGATCGGCGGCGGGTGCGTTCGTCTGCGGCGTCGGCGAGCCCGTTCCCGAGAGTTTCCAGATGGCTTCGGAGGTGGCGACGTACAGGTCCCCGTCCGGGCCGACCTGGAGATCCGTGATCCCCGCGCCAGCGTCGCCCACCACGTCGGCCCGCGCGTCCGATCCCGCGGGGAGCGACAGCCGGTACAGGGCACCCGTGCCATAGGCGCCGAAGTACAGATCGCCCTCCCAGACCGCGCAACCGGTCGGCACGATCACGTCGGGGAAGTCGAGCACGGGATCGATGAACACCGGCTCGCCGCCCGGTCCGAGCTGGTCCGGCCAGCCGTAGTTGCCGGCCGGCTCGATCCGGTTGACCTCGTCGTCGCTGCCCGGCCCGTTCTCCGTCTCCCACAGGTCACCGGTCGAGGGATCGACGCACAGCCCGAACGAGTTGCGATGTCCCATCGAGTACGCGGGGTTCTCCGAGCCGAACGGGCCGTCGGACGGCGTGCTCCCGTCGGGGTTGAGGCGCAGGATCTTCCCGCCCAGATCGTCCGGGTCCTGGGCGCGCTCCGCCTCATGCACCTCGCCGACGGCGACGTAGAGCTTGCCGTCGCCGCCGAAGACCAGGTCTCCGCCGTTGTGATAGCCGTGCTCGGTCGTGAGCGCGTCCAACAGCGGCTGGGGTGGGGCCGCGGCGTCGTCGGCGCGGATGCGCGCCAGCCGGTTCAGGTGCACGGCCGGATCCGAGTAGTAGACGTAGATCCACGGCTGGGTCGCGAACGCGGGATCGAGCGCGAGCCCCAAGAGCCCCTGCTCGCTCGAGGACAGCACGTCGATGTGGGCGAGCGGCTCGTCGACGAGCTCGCCGTCACGGATCACGCGGATGTCTCCGGTGTCCTTCTCCGCGAAGAGGAGCCGGCCGTCGGGTGCGAAGGCCATGTTCGACGGGAACGACAGGTCGGTCGCCACCGGTTGGAACGTGATCTCGGCGCTCGCGGTCGCGTGCGGCACGAACGCGATCCCCAGCACGAGCGCGAGCGCCGTTCGCCGAAGCATCCATCGAGTGTGGCATGCACCACGTGAACGGTCGTGGCGCCGGGCGTCGCTAGCCGAGCGCGTGTGCGAGGTCGGCGATCAGGTCGTCCGGATGCTCGATGCCGACCGACAGGCGCACCAGATCGCCGGGCGTCTCCAGCGGCGAGCCCGCCACGCTCGCGTGCGTCATGGGTCCAGGCACCTCGATCAGCGACTCGACCCCGCCCAGGGACTCCGCCAGGAAGAAGATCTTCGTGCGGGTCACGAGCTCGAGCGCGGCTTCGTCCGATCCCACCTGGAACGACACCATGCCGCCGAAGTCCGACATCTGTCGCGCGGCGACCGTATGGCCCGGATGCGAGACGAGCCCCGGATAGTGCACCGCCGTGACCTTCGGATGCGACGCCAGGAACGCCGCCACCCCGCGCGCGTTGTCGCAATGGGCCCGCATGCGGATGGCCAACGTCTTCAGTCCGCGGAGCGCCAGGAACGAGTCCATCGGTCCGGGGACCGCGCCCAACGCGTTCGTGAGGAACCCGAGCCGCTCGACCCACTCCGGGTCACTCGTGACGATCGCCCCTCCGATCAGATCGGAGTGCCCGCCGAGGTATTTCGTCACGCTGTGGACGACGGCATCGACGCCGTGTTCGAGCGGACGCTGCAGCGCCGGCGTCGCGAACGTGTTGTCCGCCACGACGCGCGCTCCGGCCTCGTGCGCGACGGCGGCGACCGCGGCGAGATCGACGATCTTCAACATCGGGTTCGACGGTGTCTCGACCCACACGAGCTTGGTGGTGGGACGGATCGCATCCCGGAGGGCCACGTCGTCGGCCAGATCGACGGTCGACGACGACAGTCCCCAATCCGACAGGACGTTCGCGAGCAGACGGTACGTCCCGCCGTACACGTCGTTCGCCAAGATCACGTGATCGCCGGGCCGCAGCGTGAGCAGCAGCGTGGTCTCCGCCGCCATGCCGCTCGCGAACGCGAACGCGTGCGCCCCTCCTTCGAGCGCCGCGAGCGCCACCTGGAAGGCCTCGCGCGTCGGGTTCCCGCCGCGTCCGTAATCCCAGCGCTTCGGCCGGCCGACCTCGTCTTGCGCGTACGTCGCGGTCTGGTAGATCGGGACGTTCACCGATCCGTAGAGCGCTTCGGGTTCCTGACCGGCATGGATGGCGCGCGTCTCGAAGCGCGGGCCGTCTACCGCATCTCCGGAGGTAGCTTCCATCCTCGCTCCTCGAGCTCGTCGATCGCTGCCCGGCCCTCGCGCGCCCTCCGCCAGAGCATCGCCTTACGCTTCGCGTCGTGCCCGGGGGCGAACTCCCCGCGCACCAGGGCCTGGCAGTCCGGGTCGCCGCAGGCACAGTAATTGAACAGTGGGGCCACGGCGCTGGGCGCGTTCGCCGCCCGGCGGAACGGCGTGGCCGGCAGCGTGCTCACCGGCAGCATGATGACGCCCTCCGTCGGATCGCCCGGAGCGAACCGTCTGCCGTCGAGCGCCAGCAGTCCCGTGAGCGCGGCGAGCGCTGCGTCGATCCTGTCGATCGACGTCAGCTCATCGGTTCGTACCCCTTGCGCATGCAGGACGCCCTCGCGCCAGGCGCGCTTCGAGACGCCTTTCGGCGGCAGGCTGCCGGCCAGCACGACGGCCGTCGCGTGGGGGAAGACCTCCATGGCTCGACGCTTCGGCGATCCGCCGCCATAGGTCGGGAACCCGTGCTCGGCCGCGATCCGGAACACCCCGAACCCCACCTCCATCCACGCGAAGAACGCGTTGCCGCGCCCGTGGATCTCCGACGGGGTGTTGAACGACTGGATGTTGCAGGCGGCGAGCTCACGCTCGGTGCGGCGGGAACGTCCGGTGGCCGCCCAGCGAGGCGGGGAGTCGATCGCCACGACGTCGGGGCGGAACTCATCGATCAGCGCGCCGACCTCCTCGGGACGGGTGTGCGACCGAACCGCGAGCGGCACCCGTCGCTCATCCATGAGGACGAGGTCCAACCCTTTCGCGACGCCGACGTCGATCCCGAGCGATCGCACGATCGGGTCAGGGCGTCCGTTGCCGATGCGCCAAGAAGTCCAAGAGGTCGCTCCTGGTCAACACACCCAGGACCTGCCCCGCCTTGGTCACGAGCACGGCGGGTCCGTGCTCGAGCTCGCCGAACGCCGACTCGATCGGATCGTCGAACTCGACCATCGGGATGGGCGGCGCCATGACCTCGGCCACGTCGGCCTGCAGCGCGTCGGGGTCGCGGAAGATCCGGTCCAACAGCTCTCGGTCGCGGATCGAGCCCACGAACTGCGAGACGTCCGTGCTCTCCTCACGTACCACCGGGGCCTGCGAGATATCCGCTTCCTGCAACCGCTCGACCGCCTGCCGCACCTTGTCGTGGGCGCCGACCGTGATCAATGGCGGGAGCTCGCCGTGCTTGGCCATCAGGACCTCCTCGACGCGGATCACGTCGGGCCGGTCGAGCATGCCGTGCTGCAACATCCACGAGTCGGAGTACACCTTGGACAGGTACTGCCGTCCGGTGTCGGGCAACAGCACGACGATGGTCTTCGTCTCGTCGAGTTCTCGCGCCACCTGCAACGCGGCGTACACGGCGCTCCCCGCCGAGCCGCCGATCAGGATCCCCTCCTGTCGTGTGACGGCGCGCGCCGTGCGGAACGAATCGCGATCCGACACCTTGACGTAGCGATCCACGATCGAGGGATCGAACGTGTCCGGCCAGAAGTCCTCACCGATGCCTTCGACGAGATAGGGGCGCGGCTCGTCTCCGGAGTAGACCGATCCTTCCGGATCGGCGCCGACGATCATCACGTTCGGGTTCTGCTCCTTGAGGTACCGGCCCACGCCCGTGATCGTTCCGCCGGTTCCGACGCCCGCGACGAAGACGTCGATCGCTCCGTCCGTCTGACGCCAGATCTCAGGGCCGGTCGTCTCGTAGTGCGTCGCAGGGTTCTCGGGATTGAAGTACTGGTTCGGCTGATAGGCGCCGGGGATCTCCTCGGCCAGGCGATCGGCCACCCGGTAGTAGGACTCGGGCGACTCCGGAGGAACGGCCGTGGGGCAGATGACGACCTCGGCGCCGTACGCGCGCAGGAGCGAGATCTTCTCCTGGCTCATCTTGTCCGGCATCACGAAGATGCACTTGTAGCCGCGGATGGCCGCGGCGATCGCCAGCCCATGCCCGGTATTGCCGGACGTCGGCTCGACGATCGTGCCGCCGGGCTTCAGCAGGCCCTCCCGTTCGGCGGCCTGGATCATGCGGATGCCGATCCGATCCTTCACCGATCCCGCCGGGGTTCAACATCTCCAGCTTGGCCAGGACGGTCGACCGAACGCCGCGGGTGACGGTGTGCAGCCGCACGAGCGGCGTGTCGCCCATCGCGTCCAGGAACGTGTCGAGCACCGGCATCCTGACCCCTCTCTGGCCTGCTTCGCCCCTATCGTGCCACGCCTCGCGGACGGGCGTCCGGGGAGGGCAGCTGCCCCAGGCACGACGGCCATCTCCCGTGCCGTCATATGCGGGTAAGGCTCCACCTCGGGCGGTAAAGTGCCGAAGCTATGGGGGCGTAGCCGTACCTGAGCGGCGAACGTGGGAGATGGAGCAGGGGGAGGCGTGACCGAACAGCAGGGGGAGTTCGCGGACGTCAGCGGTGGGGAGAGCCTCCTCGTCGCGGACGACGATCCGTTCATCGCACGGCTGCTCGAGATCGAGCTGCGCGCCGCGGGATACGACGTGCGCGTCGCGAGCGACGGTGTGGAGGCGTTCGACCTCGCGCAGGAGCGGAGCCCCGACCTCGTCCTGGCCGACGTGATGATGCCGAACATGGACGGCTTCGAGCTCACGCGTCGCCTCCGTCAGGACCCACGCACCGCCACCGTGTCGATCATCATGCTGACGGCGCGGGGTCTGTCCGCCGACAAGCTGGAAGGGTTCGCGATCGGCGCGGACGACTACATCGTCAAACCGTTCGACACCCCCGAGTTGCTCGCACGCATCCGCGGCGTGCTGCGTCGCGCCAAGGAGATGCGCGCGCAGTCGCCCCTCACCGGTCTGCCCGGCAACGTCCGGATCGAGGAGGAGATCGACGGACTGGTGGAACGCGACCAGGCGTTCGCGCTGCTGTACGCGGACCTCGACCACTTCAAGGCGTACAACGACCACTACGGGTTCATGCGGGGCGACCAAGCCATCCAGGCGACGGCCTCCCTCATGGAGGAAGTGGCACGGGAGATCACGGACGGCGACGCGTTCATCGGTCACGTCGGCGGCGACGACTTCGTGCTGATCGTCCCGCCGGAGAAGGCGACCGACACGGCTGAAGCCATCGTGGCGCGCTTCGACCAAGAGGTGCCGGCGCTCTACGATCCGGACGACCGCGACCGCGGGTACGTGGAGGTCGCGAACCGCCGCGGCGAGCTGCAGCGGTTCCCGCTGCTGTCCATCTCGATCGGCGTGGCGAGCACCGAGAAGCGCTCATACGCGCACTACGCGGAGGCCGTCGCCATCGCGACCGAGATGAAGGCCTACACGAAGGCGACCGCGGGGTCGTCGTGGGCGATCGACCGCAGAACGGTCTGATCCCTTACAGCGGAGCAGGTTCGGCCAGGTAGAAGCCCTGACCGAACGGCACACCGAGGTCCACGAGCGTCTCCAGCTCCTCACCGGTCTCGATGCCTTCGGCGACGATCGCGATCCCCATCTCCTCGCCGAACGATACGAGCGACGATGTCAGCGCGCGCTTCGCACGGTCGCCGTCGATGCCCCTGGTGAGGCTGGTGTCCACCTTCACGATGTCGGGGCGAAGCAGGAGCGTGTGACGCAGGCTGGCGAACCCCGCGCCTGCATCGTCGATCGCCACCCGCACCCCGTGCGAACGCAACCCTTCGAGCGCCGCGGCGAGGACCTCGTAGTCCTCGATCGCCTCGTGCTCCGTGATCTCGACCACCATCCGCGTCGCGTCACCGTTCACGAGCGGCGGGAGCTCGGGCGACATGGCCGCGCGCGGAGAGCAGTTCACGGAGAGATACACGTCGGCGGGGAGCTCGGGAAGGCCCTTCATGGCGCTCCTGATGGCCATCATCTCCAGCTGCACGCCGAGCTCCATCTCGACCGCCGCGGCGAACCATTCGTTCGGTGGACGCAGCGGCAACGAATGGAACCTGGCCAGCGCTTCCATCCCCACGACCACGCGGCTGCGGAGCTCCACGATCGGTTGGTAGACCATGGTCACGCCGCTCCCGGACAGGAACCTGTCGATCTCGCCACGGCGAGCCGTGAGCTGCTGATGTTGGATCTCCTCGCGACGCAATTGGGACGAGAGTTCGTGCACGACCCCGTCGATCAACTCCGCGGACAAGCTCGCCCCGCCGTCGAACACCTTCGCGATCGAGCCGAGCAGGTCCTGGCCCACCGTTCCCTTGACCAGGTAGCCGACCGCGCCGGCGCGGAGCATCTCGAGCACCGTGGGCCGGTCTTCGAACGCCGACAGCGCGATCACCCGCGTCTCCGGCGAGACCCGGATGATCTCTCGCGCCGCTCGCGGGCCGCCTCCCGCCGGCATGCTCACGTCGACGAGCGCGACATCCGGACGGCGGGACACGGCGAGCTCGATCGCCTGATCGGCGTCGCCTGCCTCTCCCACGAGCACCAGACCGTCCTCGTGGGCGAGCAGGTCTGCGAGAGCGCCACGCAAGGCAGGCTCATCATCAGCGATCAGGATGCGGATCGGCGGCACGGGCGTCACCGTGCCGCCGGGGGAAGTTCCGACGGAAACCACGGAGCGGACCGTACCCGGCGTCGTGGGGGCGTTCAACCACCCGGCGGAGCCAGGTCCGAGACCCCCGACCCGGCCGAGCGCATCCCCCGCCCGGCGTACTATCGATGCGTCGCAGCGAGACGTGTTCGGAGGTGAGCGATGACGGAACGCGAGATCCGGTCGCCCAGGGGCACGGAGCTGTCGTGCCGTTCGTGGCCTCAAGAGGCCGCGATGCGCATGCTGATGAACAACCTCGATCCGGACGTGGCGGAGCGTCCCGAGGACCTGGTCGTCTACGGGGGGACCGGCCGCGCCGCGCGTTCGTGGGAGGCGTACGACGCGATCGTGCGAACGCTGCAGACGCTCCGCGACGACGAAACGCTGCTGGTGCAGTCGGGGAAGCCGGTCGGCGTCTTCCGGACGCACGCCATGGCGCCGAGGGTGTTGATCTCGAACTCGATGCTGGTGCCGAAATGGGCGGACTGGGACACGTTCCGAGAGCTCGAGGCGGCCGGGCTCACGATGTACGGGCAGATGACGGCCGGTTCGTGGATCTACATCGGAACGCAGGGGATCTTGCAGGGGACGTACGAGACGCTCGCGGAGTGCGCGCATCAGCGGTTCGGCGACACGCTGCAGGGCACGATCACGCTGACGGGCGGATTGGGTGGGATGGGCGGCGCCCAACCGCTCGCCGTCACCATGAACGGCGGCGTCGCGCTCTGCATCGACGTCGACCCCACGCGGATCGAGCGGCGCATCAAGACGCGCTACCTCGATCGCGAGACGGACGACCTCGAGACGGCGTTGGCGTGGACCGACGAGGCACGTGCCGGCGGTGAGGCTGTGTCGGTCGGTTTGCTCGGCAACTGCGCCGAGGTCGAGCCAGAGCTGCTTACGGCGGGGATGGCGGCCGGACATCGTCACCGATCAGACCAGCGCCCACGATCCGCTCGGCGGATACGTGCCGGCCGGGTTGTCGTTGGAGGAAGCCGCGTCACTCCGCGTGAGCGATCCCGCCGACTATCAGCGTCGCGCGTACGCGTCCATGGCCCAGCACGTCGGGGCGATGGTCGGCTTCCTGGAGGCGGGCGCGGTCGTGTTCGACTACGGGAACAACCTGCGCGCGGGGGCCGAGCTCGGCGGGCTCGCGCACGAGCGGGCATACGCGTACCCCGGGTTCGTGCCGGCGTTCGTGCGTCCGTTGTTCTGCGAGGGGAAGGGACCGTTCCGGTGGGCGGCGCTCTCGGGCGATCCGGAGGACATCGCGAAGACCGACCGGGCGGTGTCGGAGCTGTTCCCGGACGACACGCGCCTGCAGCGATGGCTCGAGATGGCCGAGGAGCGCGTCGCGTTCCAGGGCCTGCCGGCGCGCATCTGCTGGCTCGGGTACGGCGATCGCGCGAAGGCCGGGCTCCGCTTCAACGAGATGGTCGCCTCGGGCGAGCTGTCCGCGCCGATCGTGATCGGACGCGACCACCTGGACAGCGGCAGCGTCGCCTCGCCGTACCGCGAGACCGAGGACATGTTGGACGGCTCCGACGCCATCGCGGACTGGCCGATCCTCAACGCGTTGATCAATACCGCCGCCGGTGCTCACTGGGTGAGCGTGCACCACGGCGGGGGCGTGGGGATCGGGTACTCGATCCACGCCGGGATGGTGGTGGTGGCCGACGGCAGCGACGACGCGCGCGACCGGTTGGAGCGCGTGCTGACCACCGATCCGGGGATGGGGGTGATCCGCCACGCCGATGCCGGCTACGAGCGGGCGCTCGAGGTGGCCGCGGAGCGTGGGGTCCGGATCCCCATGCGCGAACCGTGACCGAGCGGCACATCGTCGCCATGGGCGGCGGACAGGATGTCGGCGATCCGGTGTTCCGCTACGCGGCGGATCTGGTGGATCGCCCGAGGCCGAAGGTGTGTCTGGTGCCGACGGCGGCGAGCGCGGTCCCCATCTCGGTGATGCGGTTCCTCTCCGTCTTCCCTGCCGATGCGCTTCGAGCCGACGTACCTCGATCTCTTCGACCGCGATGACCGAGACCTCCGGGACTTCGTCTGCTCGCAGGACCTGATCTTCGTGGGCGGCGGCAATACGGCCAACCTGCTCGCGGTGTGGCGGGTCCACGGACTCGACGACATCCTGCGGGAGGCGTGGGAGTCGGGCGTCGTGCTGGCAGGGCTGAGCGCGGGCGCGAACTGTTGGTTCGAGGCGAGCACCACTGATTCGTTCGGTCCGCTCGCGGCGTTGCCCGACGGGCTCGGCCTGCTGGCGGGCAGCTTCTGTCCGCACTATGCGGACGAGCCCGGCCGACGCCCGCTCTACCACGGCCTGGTCGGCGACGGGTTCCCGCCGGGGACCGCCTGCGACGATCGAGCGGCGGTGCACTACGTCGGGATGGAGCTCGCGGACGTCGTGACATCGGTGGCGTCCGAGGGGGCGTTCCGGGTCTTCACGGGCGACGACGGGGTCCAGGAGGAACCCATCCCGGCCCGGCTGCTCGTGCCCGATTGACCGAGCGCATCCTGCGCGCCGTTCGGCGTTGGGGGTAGCCTTGCCGCCGTGCCGGTCGGGGTGGGGGGAGCGCTGACGCTCGCGGACGTCGTGGCCGTGGCGCGCGGCGCCACGGTCGAGTTCCCCGCCGACGCGCGTGCGCGGGTCGAGGCCGCTCGTGCGGTCGTCGAGCGGGTCATCGCCTCGGGCGACACCATCTACGGGGTCACCACCGGGTTCGGCTCGCTGGCCGACGTGCGGATCGATCCGTCGCAGGCGGCCGCGCTCCAGCTGGGCATCGTGCGATCGCACGCGACCGCCGTCGGACGACCGCTCTCCCGCGAAGAGGCTCGAGCGATGCTGCTGCTGCGGGCGCACGTCCTGGCGCTCGGCTACTCCGGGGTGCGGCCGCTGATCGTCGACCGCATGGTCGAGATGCTGAACCGCGAGCTGATCCCGTCGGTGCCGGAGCAGGGTTCGCTCGGCGCGTCCGGCGACCTGGCGCCGCTTGCCAACCTCGCGCTCCCGCTGATCGGGCAGGGCGAACTCCTCTCGGAGGACGGCAGCGAGCCGGCGGGCGCGGCGCTCGCGGTGGCGGGCCTGTCGCCGATCGCGCTGGAGGCCAAGGAGGGGCTGGCGCTCGTCAACGGGACCCAGGGCATGCTCGCCGTCGGGATCCTCGCCGCGCGCCGCGTCGCCGACCTCGCGCGCGCGGCCGACGTCACCGCGGCGATGTCGGTGGAGGCGGCGCTCGGCACCGACGCCGCGTTCGACGAACGGCTACAACGGTTGCGGCCGCATGCCGGACAGGTCGCATCGGCATCGAACCTGCGTCGGTTGCTCGCCGGCTCATCGATCCTGTCGTCGCATCGCGAGAGCCCGCACCTGGTGCAGGACGCGTACTCGCTACGGTGCGCGCCGCAGGTGCACGGGGCCACCCGTGACGCGCTCAACTACGTCGAGGGCGTGCTGCAGACCGAAGCCGGCGCCGTCTCGGACAACCCGATCGTGCTGCCCGACGACGACGAGGTGCGCTCGGGCGGCAACTTCCACGGCCAGCCGGTGGCGGTGGCGCTCGACACGCTCGCGATCTCCACGGTGGGGCTGGCGAGCATCAGCGAACGCCGCCTCTACCGGTTGCTGGATCCGAAACGGAACAACGACCTCCCCGCCTTCCTGATCGAGGGCAGCGGGCTGAACTCCGGGTTCATGCTCGTGCAGTACACCGCCGCGTCGCTCGTCTCGGAGTGCAAGTCGCTCGCGCACCCGGCCTCCGTCGATTCGATCCCGTCGTCGGCGGGTCAGGAGGATCACGTGAGCATGGGCATGATCGCGGCCCGCCACGCACGCGACATCGTGACGAACGCCGAGCTCGTCGTGGCGATGGAAGCGATGGCGGCCGCGCAGGCGCTCGATCTGCGCTCGCCGCTGGAGCCCGCGGAAGGCACGCGCGCCGCCCATGACGCGGTTCGCGACGTGGTGCCGTTCCTCGAGGTCGACCGGGAGCTCCGTCCGGACATCGATGCCTGCGTCGAGCTCGTCCGAGGCGGCGGGCTGGTGACGGCGGTCGAGTCGGTCGTCGGCCGGCTCGACTGAGCGTTACGCGCGTCCCAGCGTGACCAGGATGAGGTGCGCGATCTTCTCCGGCGTCCGTCCGTCCGTTCCCACGTGATCGCCGAAGGTCGTGTCCTGGAACGCCAGGATCCCCTCCTCCAGCCGCTCCAGACGCCATCCGACCGCTCCCGGCTCGACCGGGTCGCGCTCGATGCGCTCGATCAGCGTCGCCTCGCTGGCGGTGAGCCGGAACGGCCGCACCTCGGTCGCGCCCTTCAGCCCGTCCATGATCTCCCGGTAGTACTCCAGCCGCCAGATCGTCATGGGGATGACCAGGTCGCCGGTGCCGGTGCGCTCGACCGCGTCCTCCACGACTGCCTTGCGCCACTCGGGGAGGTCCTGGAAGTCATCGACGCCGGGCCACTGCCGAACGAGCTCCTCACCGCGAACCTCGGGATCCAGCAGCGACCAGTCGGGTTTCGCCTCGAGCAACGCCCGCGCGACCGACGTCTTCCCGACGCCGAACGGCCCGTTCAGCCAGACGATCATGCGACGAGCTCCCCGCCGACGATCGTCGCGACCACGGGATCGTGGCCGGGTCGGTAGGGGACCTGGGCGAACCGAGGTTCATCCAGGAGCAGCACGTCGGCGCGCTTCCCGACCTCGAGCGTGCCCGATCGGTCGCTCATCCCCAGCACGAACGCCGGGTTGGCGGTCGCCGCCGTCAGCGCCTCCAAGGGGGTGAGCCCGTAGGAGGTGCAGGCGAACGCGATCGCCTCCGGCATCGACGACACGGGCGAGGTTCCGGGATTGAAGTCGGTGGCGACCGCGAGCGCGGCGCCCGCCTCGCGGAGCGCGGCGACCGGCGGTGTGGACGCGCCGAGGATGAAGGACGACGCGGGGAGCAACACGGCGACGGTGTCGCCGGCGCGGCCCAGCGCGGTCACGCCCGCGGGGCTCAGGTGGTTGAGGTGGTCCGCGCTCCGCGCACCCAGCCCCACGGCCGCTTCCGCCGCCCCGCTCGGACCGAGCTGGTCCGCATGAACGCGGAGCGGCAGCCCGGCGGTCGAGGCCGCGCCGGCGACGGACGCGAGATCGTCGAGCGAGAACGCGATGTCCTCCACGTAGATATCGATCTGATCGGCGAGCCCCTCGGCCGCTGCGGCGGGGATCAACTCCTCGCACGCGGCCCGGACCCAATCGGCGCGCGACATGCCCTTCGGCACCGCGTGGCACGCGAGCAGCGTCACCGAGCACGTCTGCGGCGCGGAGTCCGCGAGCGCGCGCGCCAGTCGCGCCTGCCGGAGCTCGGCCTCCACGGACAGCCCGTACCCGGTCTTCAGCTCCACCGCGGTCGTTCCGTGCGCGGCCATCTCACGGACGAGCGGTACGCAGAACGCCAGCACGTCGTCGTCGGAGGCGGCCGCGAGCATCCGGCTGCTGCGGAAGATGCCTCCCTCGTCGCCGTGCAGGTCGCGGTAGCTCGCGCCGGCCAGGCGCGCCTCGAACTCGTCGGCGCGCCAGCCGAAGAACGGCAGATGCACGTGGCAGTCGACGAACCCGGGAACGAGCAGGCCGCGGTCGGCGGAGCCGACCGCGGCCGGCCACGGCAGGCCGCCTGCGGGTCCGACGTACGTGAGGATCCCGTCCTCCCACGCCACGCCGGCGGGCTCGTCCAGCACGCTCGCGGTCGCCGCCGCGCCTCGGGCGGGGAGCGGTCCCGAGGCCGTCGCGAGCGCGGCGGCGACCGCCGCCCCACGTGTACCCATCATGCGGGAAGCCTAGCGGCCGTCGGGCCGCGGACCTGGACCCGACCGTTCGTCCATACACTCGATGCATGCACGTGGAACGCGAGATCGTCCTCCCCACCACGCCCGGACAGGCATGGGGCGTCCTCGTGGACTGGGAGCGGCAGGCCGACTGGATGCTCGACGCCGATCGGGTCGACGTCGTCTCCGATCATCGGGAGGGCGTGGGCGTGCGGCTGGCCGTCAAGACGCGTCTGTTCGGGATCCCGGCGTTCACGGAGCCGATGGAGGTGACGGTGTGGGAGCCGCCGCGGCGCCTGCAGATCGCTCACGGGAGCGTGGTGGAAGGCGGGGGGGTCTGGGAGCTCGACGAGGTCGACGGCGGCACGCGGTTCCGGTGGTCCGAGGACATCGCGCTCCGTGTGCCGTTGGTCGGTGAGCTGGCCGCGCGCGCATACCGGCCGGTGATGCGGATGCTGATGGCCCGCGCGCAGCGGTCGCTCCGAGCCCACGTCATCGCCATCGGACCCGTGCGATCATCTCGGCGCTGACGTCGCTCGCCGGCTAGCGCGCGAGCGTCGGCGTGGGCGGTGGGGCCGCGATCATCAGCACGACCGCCGGATCCTCGGACGCGTTCTTGACCGTGAGCTCCGTCCCCGCCGGCACCAGCAGGGACTCCCACTGCCGCATCCGTGCGCGGGACTTGCCCACCTGCGTCGCGATCTCGCCGGACAGCACGAAGAGCACGGCGTCGGAGGCATCGTCGGCCATCGGCCCCAGCCCTTGGGCGCCTTGGAGGCAGATGACCTCCGACCACAGGTGCTCGCTCTCGAACAGCGTCTCGTGACGGGGCTCGTCGTCCGTGAAGTGCACCAGGTCGCGGATGTCCCGAGGCTTCATCGCGCCACAGGGTAGCGGCCCTCCGGCGTCGACGGCCCGGCGGTGCGGGTGGTTGCGCCTCGCGGCTACACTGACCGCCGCTTGCCCGCGAGAGGCCAGCCAGAGAGTCCACGCAGGAGTCGACGAAGGAGCCCCGGTGACCACGTTCTCGTACTCGACCGACGCTCCGGCCACGGTGAAGGCCGGGGTACTCGTGCTGCCGATGTTCCTCGGTCCCAAGGGGCCGTTGCCCGGTCCGGGCGTGAAGGAGGTCGGCCTGGAGCAGGCCTATCGCGACGCCAAGCTGACGGGGAAGAAGCTCGAGAACCTGTTGGTCGTGCGACGCGACGGCGACCGGTTCGCCGCCGGAGCCGTCCTGCTGGTCGGCGCGGGGGACAAGGCGCAGCTCACGTCGAACGTCATCAGGCGTGTACTGGGCCGCGCGTCGAGCGCCCTTCCGCGTTTCGGCACCGTGGCGACCACGTTCCCTCAGGCCATCACCGGGAAGGGCGCCGCGGACGCGGTGCAGGCGGCGGTCGAAGGCATCGTGCTCGGCACCTACCGCTTCGATCGCTACAAGACGGCGGGCTCCGAGACGAAGGCGCTCACGCGGATCACGGTGCTGGGATCGGCGAGGGCCGATGCGAAGGTGGCGCGCGACGCCGTCAAGCGGGGCCAGGTGGTCGCAGAAGCCGTCTGCTGGGCGCGCGACCTGGTGAACACGCCCGCCGGCGACATGCCGCCCGCGGAGATCGCGCGCGAGGCGCAGAAGATGGCCCGCGAGGTCGGGCTGCGCTGCAAGATCTGGGGCAAGCCGGAGCTGGAGAAGGGCGGCTTCGGCGGCATCCTGGGCGTCGGCGCAGGAAGCGTGAACCCTCCACGGCTGATCGAGCTCTGGTACAAGGGCGCGGGCACCGAGACACCCATCGCGCTCACGGGCAAGGGCATCGCGTTCGACTCCGGCGGCCTGTCGATCAAGGACGCCAAAGGTATGGAGACGATGAAGTGCGACATGGGCGGCGCGGCATCGATCCTCGCCACCATGAGGGTGATCGCGATCCTCAAGCCGAAGATCAACGTGATCGCGGCGATCCCGTCGTCGGAGAACATGCCGAGCGGCTCCGCCACCAAACCGGGCGACGTCTTGACGCACCGCGGCGGCACGACGTCGGAGGTGTTGAACACCGACGCCGAGGGACGGCTGGTGCTGGCCGACGCGCTCGCGTACCTGGCCGAGAAGAAGCCGAAGGTGATCATCGACACGGCCACGCTCACGGGCGCGTGCATGATCGCGCTGGGCGACCAGATCACCGGCGCCATGGGCAACGACGACGCGCTGTTCCGTGACATCGGCGCGGCAGGTGACGCGGTGGGCGAGACCATGTGGCAGCTCCCGCTCTACGGCGACTACCGCCGGCTGATCGACTCGACCGTGGCCGACGTGAAGAACATCGGCGAGCGGTACGGAGGCGCGATCAGCGCGGCGTGGTTCCTGGCGGAGTTCGTCGGGGACACGCCGTGGATCCACCTGGACATCGCCGGACCCGCGTGGGCCGACAAGGTGAGCGACCTCGGACCGAAGGGCGGGACCGGCGTCCCGGTCCGCACGCTCGTCCGCTACCTGCTGGACCGGAGCGCTTGACCGCGGCGTCCGAGGACCCGGTCGGACCGACCCCCCGCACCGGACCGGTGCTCGGCATCTACGCGCATCCCGACGACGCCGAGATCTCGGCCGGTGGCACGATGGCGAAATGGGTCGCCGCCGGCCGTGAGGTGCATCTGTTGGTCCTGACGAACGGCGACCGAGGCTCGAGCGACCCGTCGCAGGATCGTGCCGAGCTCGCCGCGACCCGCCTGCTCGAGACGGAGGCCGCCGCGGCGTATCTGGGTCTGGCGAGCGCGCGGAGCCTGGGCATCCACGACGGAGAGCTCGCCAACACGCACGACGTGCGTGAGGCAGTGATCCGTCGGATCCGCGAGGTGCGGGCCGAGACCGTGGTCTCGGTGGACCCGACCGCATGGTTCTTCGAGAACCGCTACTACAACCACTCGGACCACCGGACGGCCGGCGAGATCGCGCTCGACGCCGTCTTCCCCGGCGCCGGCAACCCGCACTACTTCTCCGAGCACCTGGAGGAGGGGCTGGACGTGAGCGAGGTGCACGACGTCTGGCTCGGGTGGACGAATGAGTCCAACCACATCGAGGACATCTCGGGTTACTTCGACGCGAAGATCGCCTCCCTCGCGAAGCACGAGAGTCAACTCGAACAGAGGGATCCGGTTCTTCGAGGAGTTCCTGGCGAAGGAAGCCGTCGAGCTCGGCGAGAAGATCGGCGCGAGCCACGCCGAAGACTTCCGCGTCCTCGATCTGAGCTAGCGCTCGGGGAATGGCTCCTGATCGGCGCGCACCACGGCGTCGAGCGCCGGGTACGGTGGACCCTCGCGTAGGGCGTTGAGGAGTTCTCGCGCGGCTCGTTGCCCGTTCGGGAATCGGTCGCCTGGATCCCAGCGCCACGCTGCGACCATCGCAAGAACGAGGTGCCGGCACTCGTGGAGCAGTTCTTGATCAGCGTTCGGATAGCGATCGCTGACGTCTTGGGGCACATGGGCCAGGTCGAATTCGACCGGCCCACGACAACAGGTCTCGAGGTCGATGAACAGTGGTCCGTTCTTCGTGCGGAGCACGTTGCCCGGATGCGGCTCGCCGTGCAGCAGTTGCTCCTCAGCGCCGCGGTCGCTGCTCGCTCCTCTCAGGCTTCGCAACGTGTGGCTGAGAAGCTCCCGGTCCGCGTCGGGGAGCGCTGGAGTGAGGTCGCGGCTCGCGACGAGCTGTTGGGCCTCCGCGACTCGATCCGTGAAGTGCGGCGCCGCGATATCGAGCGTCCGCATGCCGGCATGCAGCCGCTCGAGCGCGTTGGCGTAGTCGTCTGGTGAGACCTCTCGAGGTGACAGAGGTTCGTAGTAGGTCCACAGCGTGACCACGAAGCCGTCACGCTCGTAGACGCGCGGCTCCACTCGAGGCTCCAGAGCAGCCACAGGGCTCTCGGTTTCGCAGAGCCGTTGCGCAAGGTCGACTTCGAACTGCGCGACCTGGTGCGCGACAGGGGCGACTCGGGCAAGGACGTCACAGGGCAGCAGTCGCAGAGCGAGCTTGTTCGAGTCCTGAAGAACGATCGCGTCGTCGACCGTCAGGTCAAGCGCCGAGGCGATCGACATAGCCGCAGCTACCGCACGCGGAAACGCTGATGCCTCCATCTTCGCCTACCCTGATCTCGAACGCGTGCAACCTGCGCACGATACCGAGGAGCGGCAGCTCCAGGAGGTTTCCGAAGTCGTCAGCTGTCGGGCCTTGGAACTCGACGAGTCTCCCACCACCCTGTGACATGCTCGAGCAGACCCGGGCCGGTTCAAGAGCCCAACGATCCGAGGCTGGAGGCATCCGATGAAGGCGATCACCCAAGAGCGCTTCGGAACGCCGGACACGCTGCGGATCGTGGACATCGACGCGCCCGAGGTCCGGCCGGACGACGTGCTGGTCCGGATCCACGCCGCCGCTCTCAATCCCGCCGACTGGCACATCCTCCGAGGCGATCCGTACGTCGCGCGCCTCATGGGGATCGGGCTGACCAAGCCGAAGATCCCCGTCGTCGGGAGCGATGCGGCGGGGGAGGTGGAGGCGGTCGGCGCGGACGTGCGAGGGCTGCAGCCTGGCGACGAGGTGTTCGGGTTCGTCCGCGGTGCCTTCGCGGAGTACGCGTGCGCCGCGCAGGACCAGGTGGTGCCGAAGCCGGCGAGCCTGACGTTCGAGCAGGCGGCCGCGCTCCCCATCGCGGCGACGACCGCCCTGCGCGGGATCCGCGACGTTGGCGCGGTGAAGTCGGGACAGCGGGTGCTCGTCAACGGAGCGAGCGGCGGGGTGGGTTCGTTCGCGGTGCAGGTCGCGGTGTCGATCGGCGCGGAGGTCACGGGCGTCTGCAGCACGGGCAACGTCGAGCTGGTGCGCTCGCTCGGCGCCGGGCACGTCATCGACTACACCAACGAAGACTTCACGGACGGGGACATCAGGTACGACGTGATCCTCGACAACGTGAGCAGCCTCCCGCTCACGCGGTTGCGAGGGGTGCTCACCAAGGAAGGGCACGCTCGTGCTCAACGGCGGCGGCACGCCGGGCCACGTCTTCGGGCCGATCGGCACCCTCCTGAAGGCGGTCGTGGTCAACCTGTTCGTCTCGCAACGCCTGCGCCCGCTCCCGTCGAAGACGGATCGGCAGGAGTTGCTCGACGTGACCGCGCTCGTCGAGGATGGGAAGCTCACGCCTGTCGTCGACCGGACCTATCCGCTCGCCGACACCGCCGAGGGCCTGCGGTACGTGGAGCAGGGGCACGTGCGCGGCAAGGCCATCGTCACGCTCGCGTGAGGACACGAGGAAAGGGTGGTGTGGAGATGGGAGTCATGAGCAGGGACATGGGGAGTCCGGACGAGACCACGAGGTTCGACAACGGACAGGTCGAGGTCGTGAAGATCAGCGGGTCGACGATCCGGCGCAACACGTTCGAACCGGGATGGCGCTGGTCCGAGAACGTGGGGCCGATGGCGGGAACGGACTCGTGCCAGGTGCACCACGTGGGCTACCTCCTGTCGGGCAGGCTCCACGTGAAGGCCGAAGACGGCGGCGAGGCGGAGATCGGTCCCGGCGAGGCCTACGACATCCAGCCCGGTCACGATGGGTGGGTCGTCGGCGATGAGGCCGTGGTCGCGGTCGAATTCTCGCCGGCCGAGTAGCGGCCCGACGAGGCGGCGCTAGACCGTCGCCGTTCCCTCGACCCCGAGGACGCCCTTCAACGCTTCGATCATCCCCAGGTGCCGGGATGCGTGCGTGAGGTGCCAGCCGAAGTGGTCGATCACGACCCAGCCGCCCTCGTCGTAGAAGTCCGCGGTCGGCAAGCGGAACTCGTCCTCGTCGAGAGCGGCGAAGACCTCCTCGGCGAGCGGCGAACGCCGCTCGCGCGTAGGACACCACCGCATCCTTCGCGGGGAGCGGGATCGCGGCGGAGGCGTCGTCGTCGAGCCCCATCCCCGTCGCTTCCTTGCCGAGCGTGGCGCCGAGATGCCAGGCGTTCGCCAGATCCTGCACGTCCCACAGCTGCTCCCGGCCGGCGAACCGCGCCAGGTCCGGCGCGAACGTGCCGAACCGCGCCTGGAACGCGTCCGCCCACCGCGCCGTGTGCCACAGGTGGAACGCGATCGAGGGCGCCTTCGCGCCGGGTCGTGCACGGAACGATCCCTCGTCGAGATCGCCGACCGCGTCGAGGAACGCCGTGTGGATGAACGACACCCGCCCGGCAAGGCGCTCGACGACCAGATGGTCGGAGCTCATCGCGACACGATAGCGATGCCTAGGACTTGGTGCCGATCGCGAGGATCACGTCGCGGAAGTCGTTCAACGGATCGGCGAACCGCTCGGCGAACGTCGCGCGCACCCGCTCTTGGAACGCCGGCCAGCCCGCGTCCCCGAGCATCTCCTTGACGAAGCGTCCGGTCGCCCAGATCTCCTGACCCGCGAGGTAGTCCGCCTGCGTGTACTGGAACTGGAACCGCCGCTTCTCGGTGCGGACGTGGCGGAGCTTCGCGTCGATCAGGGCCTGCTCGACCGACTGGCGATCAGTGAACTTCGCGTGCCACGGCGCGGCGGCGGCCCACACCGGCTCGAGCATCTCGCGGGGGACCACCGACTCGAGCATCTCGCTCCACGTCGCCTGGAGATCGTCCTTCACGTCGGACCACGAGGTCAGCGCCACCCGGCCGCCGGGCTTCAGGACGCGCATCATGTCGAACAGCGCGGTCTCGTAGCGGCGGAAGTGCGACAACACGAAGTTGCCGGTCACCGCGTCGAACGCGCCGTCGCGGAACGGGAGGTCGATCGTGTCGGCCGCCACGAACGGGATCGACGGGCGTTCGCGCCGGCCGACCTCCAGCATCCCGATCGACGGGTCGATGCCCACCGCGCGAGCGCCGGCGTCGGCCGCGGCCTTCGCTGCGACGCCGGTCCCCGTCCCGATGTCCAACACCTTCGCGCCCGCGCCGATCTCGGCGAACGCGACCAGGTCGCGCGCCACCTCGGCGAGCCTGGGCGCATGGACGCGTTCGTACGCTTCGGCCACCTCGTCGTAGGAACGCCAGTCGTTCATGGAGCATCAGGCTACCCGGCCGCGTGGCGAAAGACGGACGGACGCGGCGGGGCAGGCGACCGGTACCCTGTACGACCGTATGCCTCAGGGGGGTCCGTGACCGGTTCGGCAGGCGTGATGGCGCTCGTGCTGGCCGAAACCGTGGCCGGGACGGCGGCGCTCCTGTGGTTCACCCCGTTGTGGCGCGAGGTCAAGCGCGGGTACTTCACGCTCAACGGCGTGGTCCTCACGATCCTCGCGTTCGCAGCGTGGCGCGCGGCCGACGCCGGAGCGATCGTCGGGGACGACGCCGGTATGTGGAGCGTCCGGCTGACGCTCGCGAGCTTCATCGTGACGGCGGTGTGGACCGGGTTGCAGCTCCTCAAGCAGAACGCGGTCGCTCGTGGCGTGGGCTTCCTCTCCGTCCCGGTCGCGATCGCGGTGCTGGTCGCGATGTCGGCGACCGGGCGCCAGCATCAGGCGCTGGCGCTGTTCGAGCTGCTGGCCGGCGCCGCGTTCCTGGGCTCGGTGCTGGGCGGGCTGCTCCTCGGCCATTGGTACCTGACGGATCGCGGGCTCAGCAGGACGCCGATCGAGCGCGCGACGCACATCATGCTCGTGGCGGTCGTGATCGAGGCGATCGCGGTGATCTCGGGAGGGTTCGGTGGCGTGGGGTCCTCGGACGCGTTCAACCCGCTCCTCACCGCCGGCGCGCTCGCCCCGTGGATCGCGCTCGGGATGGTGGGCACCACCGGGCTCATCGCCGTGATGGTGAAGGCCACGCTGCGCGGCGCGCGCGCGTCCGCGGTGCAGTCGGCGACGGGCTTCTTCTACCTCGCGGTCGTCACGGCCTTCACGGCGGAGGTCGCCGTGAAGACCCGATTCCTGCCGGTGTAGGCATGCAGGCGGCGATCATGGCTCTGGGCGCGCTCGCCGAGGCGATCGGCTGGCGCCTGGTGGCGACCGGCCGCGCGATGGTCTGGCGGCTCATGCCGACGATCTTCCTGATCATGGGCCTGTTCGCGATCGGCGTCCGTCGTCCGGTCGCGGCCACCAAGGTCGGGAACGGGACGGCGCTCGTGGCCGGCGTCGCGAGCGGGCTGGTCCTGTACGCGGGAACCAGGGTCTTCGTGGCCGTCGCCGGCCGGTGGGAGCCGTTCCGTCGGCACGTCGTCGAGAAGTACCAGGAGGCCGCCGAGGTCTCGTTGGGGGAGGCGCTCGCCCTCTCGCTGCTGATCATGGTCCCGGCCGAGGAGGTGTTCTGGCGAGGGCTGTTCCAGGCCCGGCTCGACCAGTCGATCCCTGCGCTCGCGGCCGGCGTGTGGACGTGGCTCGCGTACGTGGGGGTGAACCTCGCGAGCTGGAGCCTCCCGATCATCGCGGCCGCGGTGGTCGGTGGAGCGCTCTGGGCGGGCCTCGCCGTGTGGTCCGGCGGGATGCTTGCGAGCATCAGCAGCCATATGCTCTGGACGGGCCTGATGCTGGCGTTCCCGCCGGGAGCAGGGCGAGGAGGGCGCGCGGAGTGAGCTTCCTGTCGACAGCGGTGCAGCAGGTCCTGGAACAGGGCCCGTTCTGCGCGGTCGCGTCGTCCACGCCGCGCGGCCCGCATTGCACGCCCCTCGTGTTCGCGTACTCCGGCGGCCGCATCTGGCTGACCACGTCTCGCGGCTCCGTCAAGGCGCGCTCCTGGAAGATCGATCCGGGCGTGGCGGGGCTGGTTCGCTTCGGCGAGCTGTCGGTCGCGTTCACCGGCACCGTCCACGCGTACGACGCGCTCGACCGGAGCACGTGGGGGTCCGCCGTGGCGAGCGCCACATCGATCGCCCGCGCCGGCGCGGGCTTCAGCAAGAAGAACGCGAAGTTCTTCGCCGGGTATGCGTTCGACGCGCACCAGGTGCCGTTCGCGTGGACGCCGCCGGGGCGGGTCTTCGTGGGCATCGATCTGGAACGGACGGCGTTGCTCGGCGAGGACGGTGTGCAGGAGGGACGGGGCCGGTGGGGCGGCGAGGCGCTCTCGCACGCGACGTTCCGCTCGACGAAGGGCACGGACGACCCGATGGCGCCGCTGCCCATCGGATGTGCGCAGCGAACTGGGGACACGCGGCGGTGCGTCGCTCACGCTCGCCGGTGACCGCGGACCCGTCGTGGTCCCGGCGCGATGGGGCGTGGACGGCGGTTCGCTCTACGCGGCGTTGCCGGCGGGGACGCTCGCCCTGGCGGGTGTGGGGCCGGACGCCCCGGTCGCGCTCACGGTGGACCACGCCTCCGCATGGCGCGCGCGCGACATGGTGGGTGCCATGGTTCAGGGCACGGGCGCGATCCACGTGTTGGACGATCTGGGCTCGGGCGCGAAGACCGCCCGCGCGCTGGCGACCTCGATCGACCCGGAGGCCGGGGCACTCGTGCGCATCACGCCCGTGCGACTGGTCTGGTGGAAGGGCTGGTCCAGCGGGAGCCTTGCGGTCGCGTGACGACCGTCGAGTTCTCCGTCGAGGTCGACGCGCCGCCCGAGCGCGTCTGGAAGGTGACGAGCAACCCCCGGAACCTCCCGCACTGGGACAAGCACATCGAGTCGGTGGAGGTTCCCGACGGAGGGCTTGCGCTCGGCGTCCGCTACCGGGTGACGATGCGCTTCATGGCGCTGCGGACGATCGTCGACGCCGAGGTGCTGGAGTGGGAGCCGCCGTGGCGCGCCTCGATCCGTCTGTCCGGGCTGCTCGAGGCGACCGTCACGACCACGGTCGCGTCGCTCCCGTTCGATCGGAGCGTGCTCCGGCATGAGATCACGTACCGGTTCCGGGGTCCGCTCGGAGGGCTCGGCGCCCAGGGCATCCAGGCGCTGGGCGGTTCGCAGATGGCGCTGAAGCGCGGCGTGCTGGCGCAGAAGCGCGAGATCGAAGACGACTAGGACCGCCGCTCGCATATCATCGGCGGCCATGAAGCTGCGGAACGTCATCGTCGGAACGGCTCTGGTCGGCGCCGCGCTTGAAGGTCGGCCGGTGGTCCTCGACGGACGAAGGACGCGGGGTCGATGCGGAGCTGTTCGGTGAGCTGAACCGTGGGCACGGACCCGAGGCCGACCGGTTCTTCACCGGCGTCACCGAGCTCGGCTCGATCTGGGCGGCGGGCGCCGCCGCCGGGATCCTGGCCCTCACGGGCAGGCGTCGAGCGGCGGCGAACGCGTTCGCCGCCGCGGGGGTGGCGTGGCTCGCGGGACAGGGTCTCAAGAAGGTGGCGCACCGTCCCCGCCCGTACGATGCCGACCCCGACGGCACCCGCTTGCTCGTCGGCCGGCCGAACGCCACGTCGTGGCCGAGCAGCCACCCCGCCGTCCTCACGGCGTTCACGCGCGTGGCGGCGCGCGACCTGGCGCTCGGCCCCATCTCCCGGATGGGACTCACCGGGTTGGACCTCTCCGTCGCCGCGTCGCGTGTCTACGTGGGCGTGCACTACCCGTCCGACGTGGTCAGCGGGCTCCTGATCGGACGCACCATCGGACGGCTCTGGCCGGCGCGCCGTTCGTGAGGCCGCACCGCCGAAGCACCGCCGAAGCACCGTCGAAAGCACCGGTAGACTCGCTCCCGGTGTTGTCTTCCTTCTCCTCGCTCGCGTCCGTCGGCTGGCCCGTCCTGGACCGGTTCCGGTTCGGCGACGCGTTCGCCATCTCGCCGCACGGCCTGGGGATCGCGATCGGGTTCATGATCGGCGGCTGGCTCTTGGGGCGGATCGGGGTGCGGCGCGGCGTCACGCCCGAGCACATCAGCACGATGCTGTTCTGGGCGCTGATCGGCGCGATCCTCGGCTCGCGCATCGCCTACGTGATCGCGCACCTCTCGGAGTTCAACAGCCCGCTCGAGTGGCTCTACGTGTGGAAGGGCGGTATCTCGCTGCTGGGAGGCATCACCGGCGCGATCGTCATCAACATCCCGCGGATGCGGAAGTACGGGTACCGGTTCTTCCAGGTGATGGACCCGGCGGCGGTCGCGCTGGCGCTCGGCATCGGGATCGGGCGGATCGGCGACCTGATCATCGGCGATCACCTGGGCAAGCCCACGAGCTGGTGGCTCGCGTGGACGTACCACGGTGGCAACCTCGCCCCGCCGTTCAACTGCGTGAACGACGTGTGCCAGGCGCAACTGCAGGGCGGGACATCTCGAGGAGATCCGACGCGGACCGGCGCCACGCTCCTCGACGTCAAGGGACACATCCTCGCGACGGGCGTCGGCGTCCACCAGACGGCGCTCTACGACATGATCCTCGCGTGGATCCTGTTCGCGATCCTGTGGAACCTCTACAAGAAGCCGCGCCGCGAGGGCGTGATCACGCTGACGTTCGGGCTCTTCTATGGATGCGCCCGGCTGCTGGAGGACTCGCTGCGCATCGACAAGCGCTTCGGACCGTTCACGGGAAGCCAGTGGACGGCGCTCACGGTGGCGACGATCTCGGCGGCCATGCTGATCTGGTGGGCGATCGAGGCGCATCGTTCGCCGCCCCCGGATCACGACGAGGGCGCGGCCGCGACGCGAACGACATCGGCCCGGATGGCGAACCAGAAGAAGCGATCGGGGCCACCTAGTCGCGTGGACCCGGACGAGGTCGTGACACGATGAGCTCCCGACCTCCGAGGTGATCGCATCGGTCTGGCTCTGACCTCGCTGGAAGCGGCCAGGATGCAGATGGCCGTCTCGCTCGGCTTCCACATCGTGTTCGCGGCGCTCGGCATCGGCCTGCCGCTGCTGCTGGTGTTCACCGAGTTCCTGGCGATCCGCCGCGACGACGCCGTCTGGATGGCGCTCACGCGCCGATGGTCGAAGGCGCTCGGGATCCTGGTCGCGATCGGCGCGGTCTCGGGAACGGTCCTGTCCTTCGCGCTCGGGCTGTTCTGGCCCGGGCTGATGGGGCGATGGGGCGCGGTGATCGGGCTGCCGTTCGCACTCGAGGCGTTCGCGTTCTTCATCGAGGCGATCTTCATCGGGATCTACCTCTACGGATGGGACCGGCTCACGCCGTGGGCGCACTGGTTCACCGGCTGGCCGGTCGTGCTCGGGGGAGCGGCGAGCGCATGGTTCGTGGTGACCGCCAACTCGTGGATGCAATCACCGGTCGGGTTCGAGCTCTCGGCGAACGGCAAGGTGGTCGACGTACAGCCGATCCAGGCGATGCTGAACCCATCGACGCCGGTCATGACCACGCACATGATCCTGGCGGGCTACATGGCGACCGGGCTCACGGTCGCGTCGATCTACGCGGTCGGCATGTTGAAGGGGCGGCGCGACCTCTATCACCGGCGCGCGCTCGCGGTGGGGCTCACGTTCGGGCTGGTGCTTGCGCCCGTGCAGGTCTTCGTCGGCGATCTGGCCGCCAAGCTCGTGGCCGAGCGACAGCCGATGAAGCTCGCGGCGCTGGAGGGGCTCTGGGACACCACGGCCGACGCCCCGCTCACGATCGGTGGGATCCCGCTCCCCGGCCGTGAGGAGACGATCCTGGGCATCCGGATCCCGGGCGCGCTGTCGTGGCTGGCGTTCGGCCACTCGGACGCGGTCGTGAAGGGATTGAAGGAGGTGCCGCCGCAGGATCGGCCGAACACGATCCTGGTGCACCTGGCGTTCCAGGCGATGGTGGCGATCGGGTTCGCGTTCCTCGGGCTCGGTCTGTGGTCGCTGATCGGGTGGTGGCGACGCGGCCGTCGGGCGTTGCCCGACGGCCGCTGGTTCCTGCGCGCCGCAGCCGTCGCGGGCCCCGCCGCGTTCATCGCGCTCGAGGCGGGATGGATCGTCACGGAGGTCGGGCGCCAGCCGTGGATCGTCTACGGCCAGATGCGCACGGCCGACGCCGTGACGACGCGCGGCGGCATCGTCTGGTGGCTGCTCGCGACCGTGGGCACCTATCTCCTGCTGGGCGCGGCATGCTCGTGGCTCCTGATCAAGCTGGCAGGCAAGCCTCGGGGCGTGGAGATGACGGAGGATGCGGCCGAGGAGACGAGGTGAGCGCCACCGCGTTGGAGGTCACGGTGCTGCTCGCGATCGGGGTCGGCCTGACGCTGTACGTGTTGCTCGGCGGCGCGGACTTCGGCGGGGGCGTGTGGGACCTACTGGCGCGCGGGCCAGAGCGGGACCGCGAACGTTCGCTGATCTCCTCGGCGATCGGGCCCGTGTGGGAGGCGAACCACGTCTGGTTGATCTTCGTGGTCACGATCCTGTTCGCGGCGTTCCCGATCGCGTTCGCCGCGCTCAGCGTGGCGCTCTACGTGCCGTTCGGCATCGCGATCGCGGGCATCGTGATGCGCGGCGCCGCGTTCGCGTTCCGCACGTACGGCGAACCGGACACCGGGTGGCAACGGGTATGGACGCGGGTGTTCGGCATCGCGTCGCTCGTCACGCCGTTCGTGCTCGGGATGTGCGCGGCCGCGATCGCGTCCGGCCGGATCCGGATCAGCGACGGGATCGTGCACGCCGACCTCGTGGGCGTGTGGACCGGTCCACTGTCGTGGGTTGCCGGCTTCCTGTCGCTCGCGATGTGCGCCTACCTGGCCGCCGTGTACCTGACCGTGGAGGCCGTCCAGCACGGCGCCCCGGAGCTCGAGCGGCGATTCAGGCGGCGGGCGTTGGGCGCCGGCCTGACGGCCGGCGCCCTCGCAGCCATCGGTCTGCTCGTCATCCGCGCCGACGCTGCCGTCCTGTGGAACGGCATGCTCGAGGACGGCTGGCCGTTCGTCGTCTCGTCGGCGATCGCCGGAGCGGTCGCATTGGGCGCGACCTACCGGGGGAAGGAGCGCGTCGCGCGCGCCGCCGCGGCGGTCGCGGTGGCGTCCGTGATCGCGGGGTGGGGTGTGGCGCAATGGCCGTACCTGATCGTGCCGGACCTCACCGCGGCCGAGGCGGCGGCGCCGAAGTCGTCGCTCGGACCGATCGTGATCGGGCTGGTCGTGGGGGCGGCGCTCGTCGCGCCCTCCCTGTTCCTGCTGTTCCGCGTGTTCAAGGCGTCGCAGGGCCCGGGCACCGCACCGGGTCAGGCGTCGAGCGGGTCCTCGACGTCTAGCTAGTCCGTGACAGACTAGTGTGTGTGGCCCGCGTGGTCATGGCCCGCATGGCCGCCGTGACCCGCGCCGGCGGCCGCCGGGACGTTCGTCATCAACGTGAGCGGCTTGCCGACCTTGGACTTGGTCGCGCGTGCCACCGCGTGGGCCGACTCGCGCAGCGCCACCGACGCCGGTGCGTCGGGGTCCGTCACGACGATCGGCGACCCGCTGTCGCCGCCGGCGCGGAGCGCCGGGAGCAGCGGGACCTGCGCCATCAGCGGAACGCCGAGCGTGTCGGCCGCCTCCTGCCCGCCTCCGGTCCCGAAGATGTCGTCGCGCTCCCCGCAATGGGGGCAGAGGTAGTAGCTCATGTTCTCGATCACACCGATCGGACGCAGGTTCGTCCGTTCCGCCATCTTCCCGGCGCGCTCCGCGACCTTGCGCGCAGCCTCCTGCGGGGTGGTCACGACCAGCATCGAGGCTCCCGGGATGAACGACGCCAGCGAGATCGACACGTCGCCTGTGCCAGGGGGCAGGTCACAGAGCAGGAAATCGAGGTCTCCCCAGTAGACGTCGCCCAGGAACTGCTCGATCGCCTTGTGCAGCATGGGGCCGCGCCAGATCACCGGCGTCTCCTCCGGCACGAAGAACCCCATCGAGATCACCTTCACGCCGTGACCCTCGAGCGGCAGGATCATGTCGTTGAACCCGACCGGCTTGCCCTGCACGCCGAGCATGCGCGGGATGCTGAACCCCCACACGTCCGCGTCCAGCACGCCGACGCGGTGTCCCTCTGCGGCGAGCGCGCACGCCAGGTTCACCGTGACGCTCGACTTGCCCACGCCGCCCTTGCCGGACGCGATCGCGACGATCGCCGTCGAGGCGGGGAACGAGATCTTCGACTGCGCCTGCGGTGCGGCCGCGCCACCGCCCCGGAGCTGCTGGACGAGCGTCTCGCGCTGCTCCGGGCGACATGGGGGACAGGTCGACCGCCACCCGCTCGACGCCCTCGAGCGGCTTCACCGCCGCGGTCACGTCGTTCGTGATGCGGTCCTTCAACGGGCAGCCCTCGATCGTGATCAGGACGTCGACCCGGACCGTGTCGCCCTCGATCGAGATGCCTCGCAGCATGCCGATGTCCTCGATCGGCCTGCCGATCTCAGGATCCAGCACGCTACGGAGTGCCTCACGGACCTGGGTTTCGGTGACCATCGCGTCCTTTCGGGGTCTACTCTGGTTGACACGGTGTGAACCGTGGAAATCCATCATACGGCGAGGTTGGACACATGCCCGAACCGGCACCGATCGAGGTCTACAAGGCGCTCGCCGACGATACGCGCTATCGGCTCTACCGCTACCTGCGTCTGTCGGGTCGGCCCGTATCGATCCGCGAGCTCTCGACGCGCCTGTCGTTGCATCCGAACACGCTCCGCCCGCATCTCCGCCGCCTGGAGGAGGCAGGCCTGGCCGCGAGCGAGGTCCACCGGGTCGCGACCGTCGGCCGTCCCCAGGTGATGTACACGGCGGTCGCCCGTGAGGAACGGGAGGGACGCGATTACCGATTGCTGGGCGAGATCCTTGCCGGGCTGATCGGCGGCAAGCGCCAGCTCGACCGGGCCGAGGCGGTCGCCCGCGAGTGGGGGGCGTACCTGGTGGGGCGAAGCGTCCCTCGCCCGGGAGCGCGCGGTCCGTCCGGCCCCAACCTCGCGGTGCTCCAGGAGGCGCTCGCCGAGGCGGGCTTCGACCCCCGGTTCCGGCGGCGGAGCGCCAAGACCGTGGAGATCTCCCTGCGTGACTGCCCGTTCCGCGACCTGCTTGACGAGCACCGGGAACTGGTCTGCGCCGTCCACCGGGGGCTGCTGGAGGGCATGCTGGGCGCCTCGCGGCCCTCGCTCCGCCTCACGGAGTTCGAACCGCTGGCCGAACGCACCAGCGTCTGCCGCCTGGTCGCGCGCGGGGCCTGATCCGGTCCCTTCGATCGTCCCCGCGTACCCCAGGTTGCCTCCAAGGAAAATTGGAACTGAAGTCGAGGCGTTCCCTTGACGATGAGTAGAGGGCGGGCCGGAGCGGCGGCCGCCATTCGCATGAGAGAGGCTTGATGGACGACGTGACCGAACCGATCATGGAAGAGTTCAACGGCTGGTTGGCGGGCCTGTTCAAGAGCGAAGGCTCGGACCTGCACGTCAAGGTCGGATCGCCGCCGATGTACCGGATGCCGGACGGGCTGCTTCGGCTCGACCGAGCGCCGCTGACGTTCGAGGAGACGAACGCGATCGCCGACGCCATCGTGCCCGCCGCCCGCCGCGACAGGTTGGAGGAGCACGGCGAGACGGACTTCGCCTATTCGGTGAAGGACGTCGGGCGGTTCCGCACCAACGTGTTCCACCAGCGTGGCTCGACGAGCATGGTCCTGCGGCGCCTGAGCTTCGGCGGACCGACGTTCGAGGAGGTCGGGCTCCCGGACGCCGTCCGACAGATCGCGGAGGAGCACCGGGGGCTCGTGCTCGTCACCGGACCGACCGGGTCGGGGAAGACCACCACGCTCTCCGCCATGATCGAGCACATCAACGAGACGAAGGCCGTCCACATCGTGACCGTCGAGGACCCGGTGGAGGTCCTCTACGCGGACAAGGTCGCGTCGATCAACCAGCGCGAGGTGGGGACCGACACCGACGACTTCCTGGCAGCCCTCAGAGCCGCGCTTCGGCAGGACCCCGACGTGATCCTGATCGGCGAGATGCGCGACACCGAGACGGTTCGAGCCGCGATCCAGGCCGCCGAAACGGGTCACCTGGTCATGTCGACGCTGCACACGGTGGATGCGACCGAGACCGTCAACCGTGTGATCGACTTCTTCCCGCCCCACCAGCAGAAGCAGGTGCGGCTGGCGCTCGCCGGCACGCTCCGCGGCATCATCTGCCAGCGGCTCGTGCCGACGATCGACGGCGGCCGGATCCCCGCGCTCGAGATCATGGTGAACACCGGCAGGATCGCCGAGCGGATCGCCGATCCGGACCTGACCGCCGAGATCCACGACGTCATCGCCGACGGGTCCTACTACGGGATGATCACGTTCGATCAGTACCTGTTGAACCTGGTGCGCGACGGCAAGGTGACGATCGAGTCCGCCATGAAGAACGTCTCGTCCCAGCACGACTTCATGCTGGCGTTGCAGCAGGCGGGCATGACCGTGCCGGTCGACGCGATGAGCCCCGCGCACTCGGGTTAGCCGGCGACGGGCGTCTTCCGCCGGTTCCGCATCGCGACGACGAACGCTCCGGCGAGCGCGCCCAACACCAGCGCCGTCCCGACCACCCAGATCCCCGTGGAGTCGTCGCTGCTGCTCTGGACGAGCGCGGACGATGCGACCTCGGCGGAACCCGGATCCCCTCCGGACGTCCCAGGTACGACGGCGCTCAGGTCCGACCCCACCCCGTCGCCGACGACGATCGCCCCCACCATGCCGGGATGGAGCCAACACGCGTACGGATACACGCCGTCCGCATCGAACCGATAGCTCACGTCGTCTCCGGTGAGGAGCGAGAGCCCCGGATCGCCCCACGTGTCGCCGACCCCGACGACGTCGTGCGTCATCGAGTCCAGGTTCGTCCACGTGACCTCCGTGCCCGGCTCGACGTAGAGCACCGTCGCGTCGAAGCACAGGTCCGAGATCTCGACCGAGTCGCCGTGGCGTGCGGTCGGAGCGGAATGGCACCCTCCGCCGGCGACGGCGATCCCACTGCCTCCCCAGAGCGCGGCGCTCGCGACGGCCGCCATGAAGCCGATCTTGATGGCGCGGATCCTCATCTGGCTCTCCTCTCACCGGAACGGATGCACATGACCGTCCTACACGCCCGGCAACGTGGTGGTTCCCGGTCGCCGCGGGGTCAGATGGAGATGCTCTCGGCGATCCGGACGGCCGCCGCTCGGCCGACGGAGGTCTCGAGCCGAAGCACGGTCCCGTCGGACTCCCAGATGAGGATGTTCCCCGTGACGAGGTACCGCGAGTACGTGCCGTCGTGCGTCACCAGGTCGAGCTCGTGCGGGCCGCTGACCCAGATCGCGTCGGTTCCGCCGACCTTCGCGTCCTCGAACGTGTTGCCGTCCAGGAACACGGACTTGGCCGCGAGCTCCATCTCTCCGTGGAACCCGTAGAGGACGGCTCCCCACGGCAGTCCGTCGATCGGGGGCAGCGCGCTGCTCGCGGTCCACGCCAGCACGATCCGGGATCCGTCGTCGGTCGCGTCGACCCACACCGCGTCCGGGTCGCCGAGGGCAGCGGGCACCTGGGCGGGGAACCCGGCCTCTCGCTCCGCTTCCTCGAGCGTGGCCCGATGCCCGAGCGTCGGCCCGCTCGCGACGGCCGTGGGCAACGCCGTGGGCCGCCCCGGGATCGTGTCGATCGTGAGCGCACCCAGGTCGATCACGACCTTCGCCGCCACCGCCGCGGCGGCAAGGAGGACCACGCCCGCCACGAGCAGCAGCACGGTCCGCCGGCGGCGAGGCAAGCGACAGCCGCGGCCGGGCGAGCGACGGATGCTGCTGGAGATCGACGAGCGTGGCGGACACGCGAGCCGTCAGGTCCGGGGCCGGCGGCCAGTCCAGGTCGCGCCCGGCCGTGGCCAGCGCGCGTCCCAGCCCGTCGTCGTCGAGCGCCCGCAGCCGTTCGGTCACCGGGTCACCTCCCCGGACGTCTCGAGCTCCGCGCGCAGACGCCCCAGCGCTCGCGACAGCCGCGACTTCACCGTGCCCGGCCTCACGCCGAGGGCGTCGGCCATCTCTGCCTCCGACAGCTCGAACAGGTATCGGTAGGCGATCACCAGGCGATCGGGCTCGCGCAGCTTCTCCAAGGCACGCGTGAGCGCCATCGCCTCATCGCGATCGAGCGCCGCGGTCTCGGGGGACGGGGCCGCGCCCCCCGGATCGACCGCGGCCGCTCGCAGGACGAGCCGTTCCTGCCGGCGGGTGGATCGGACGCGGTTCCGTGCCTCGTTCGCCACGATCCGCAGGAGCCACGGACGGAACGGCGCGCCCGGACGGAACCTGGGCAGCGCGTAGTACGCCTTCACGAAGGCCTCCTGCACGGCGTCTTCCGCCTCTCCCGCCTGACGGGCGACGAGCCACGCGACGCGATACGCGATGCCCTGGTAGCGCGACACGAGCTCCTCGTACGCGTGGACGTCACCGTCCCTGGCGAGGTCGACGAGCTCCGCGTCCTCCAGTGGTCGGCCCTCCACGGAACGCTCGCTCGGTCCCACCTACGCCCCCACTACACGTCGAACGGCGCCGGGGTTCCCGGCGCCGTTCGAACGACGATCGCGGCGGTCCGGCTCAGCCGTCGGCAGGCTTCGCCTTCCCGTTGCTGCCCGCCGCCTGCTCGGCGAGGGCGACGACGCCGGCCGCGAGACCGGCGAGCTCCATGGGCACGACGATCTTGGACGAGGACGACGAGCCGATCGCCTTCAACGTCTCCAGGTACTGCAGGCTCATCGTGTTCGTCGCGACGACGTTCGCCACCTCGTTGATCTTGTCGAGCGCGAGCGAGAAGCCCTCCGCACGCAGGATCGCCGACTGCCGGTCGCCTTCGGCGTTCAGGATGGCCGCCTGCTTCTGGCCCTCGGCGTTCAGGACGGCCGCGGCCTTGTTGCCCTCGGCGACCGTGACCGCCGCCTGCTTGGCGCCCTCGGCCTCGGTGACGACCGCGCGCCGCGTGCGCTCGGCCGACATCTGCCGGGTCATGGCCTCCTGGACGGCCGGTGGCGGGATGATCTCGCGGATCTCGACGTTCGTGACCTTCACGCCCCAGCGCTCGGTGACCTCGTCCAGCTTCGTGCGGAGGATCTCGTTCATCTGCTCGCGCTTGGCGAGCACGTCGTCGAGCGACATGTCGCCGACAACGGAGCGGAGCGTGGTCGCCGCGATGTTCTGGGCAGCGCCCGCGAAGTTCCCGACGGTGAGGACGGACATCTGCGGGTCCATGACCTTGTTGAACACGATGAAGTCGATCGAGATCGACGCGTTGTCCTCGGTGATGGCCGACTGGTGGGGGATCTCCAGGTAGAACTCGCGGAGGTCCACCGACACGGCTCGGTCGACGAGCGGGATCAGGATCACGAGGCCCGGGCCTTTGGTGCCCAGGACCCGCCCGAGCCGGAAGACGACCAGCCGCTCGTACTCCCGCACGACCTTGATGGCGGACGCGAGGAACCAGATGACCAGGATCAGCACCAGGGCGACCACGATCAGAGGCACGTAGTTCATGCGGTGGTTCCTCCTTCCGCCGGCACGGAGGCCGGCACGGGTTCATCGATGATCGGTTCGACCGTGAGCTTGAGCCCGGTCAGGCCGGTGACGCGGATCTTGGTGTCGCCGCGCAACGGGCCGGCGGTCGAGACGGCATGCCACTCCTCGGAGCCGACCCGCACCACACCCTCGGGGCCCAGCCCGGGGCCGAGGATCACCCCTTCCTTGCCGATGAGTGCGTCGGCTCCGTGCGGCATCGGCGGCATGTGGCGGATCGCGAGCAGCTTCGAGACCGCCACGCCGAAGAAGAGCGCGACGAGACCTCCGACCGTGACCAGGACCCACGGCGAGACATGGACGCCTCCGGATCCGTCGTAGAGGAAGAGTCCACCCCCGACCAGGCAGATGAGCCCCGCGATCGACCAGATGCCCAAGCCCGGCGCTTTCACCTCCAGGATGAAGAACACGACGGAGGCGATCAGCAGGACCACCCCGATCAAGCGGACCGGCAGGAATCCGAACGAGACGAGTGAGGTCAGCAACAGGATCGTCCCGATGGTGCCCGCGAAGATGTGCCCGGGCACGATCAGCTCGATGATGATGAGCAGCAGCCCGACCCAGAAGAAGATGAACGCGAGGTTCGGGTCGAACAGGTCGTGCAGGAACCCTGCGCCGGGGGACATCGAACGCTCGATCACGTCGAGGTCCGTGAGGTCGGGGATCGTGGTGGTCGAACCGTCGCCGAGCGTCACGGTCGTGCCGCTCACCGCGGCGAGCAGGGCATCGATGTTCGGCTCGATCAGGTCGATCACGTTCTCGTCGAGCGCCTCGCTCGCGGTGATGCTCGTCGCATCGAGCACGAACGACTCGGCGACCTCCTCGTTCCGACCGTACGTGTGTGCCAAGTGCCTCATCGTGGCCGCCGCATCCTCCGTCACCTTGCGTTCCAGCGTGAGACCGGAGATGCCCACCGGTGTCGCCGCGCCCACGTTCGTCCCGGGGGCCATCGCCGCGACCGGGCACGACATCAAGATGAACGCTCCGGCCGACGCCGCACGGGCGCCCTCCGGCGAGACGTAGCAGATCACCGGCACCTTCGAGGTCAGGATCGCCTCGGTGATCTCGCGCATCGACGAGTCGAGCCCGCCGGGCGTGTCGATGGTCAACAGCACGGCAGGTGCGCCGTCGTCGTTCGCATCCTGGATGGCACCGCGGATGTAGTCGGCCACGAACGGATCGACGACGCCGGTCAGCTCCAGCTGCATGACGGGGTCGGAAGCCTGGCCCTGCGCCTGTGCCGATCCGACGGCGATCAGACCGAAGCAGAGGCAGCCGGTCACGATCACCAGGCGGGCGATCCGTGACCGCGTGCTCATCCTCAGAGCCTACGCCTCGCCGATCCAGTCGTGCAGCTTTGGTAACGACGCGTGCGGCTACCCTGATGGAGGCCGATAATCCAGTGGTCGGCACCGCCAAGCCGCGCGGAACCCGCCCCGCGTATACCGAAGGGAAGACCGAGTGCAGGCTCGGAACGACGGACCGCTCCTCCCGCGAGAGGAACAACAACTGGTGGAAGGCTTGCTCGCAGGTGACGACGTCGCCGTCCGCGCCATCTACGCGCGGTTCGGACGACCGGTATACACGCTTGGCTTGCGGCTGCTCGGAACCCGCGAGGCGGCCGAGGAGCTGACCCAGGACGTGTTCCTGACGGCGTGGCGCAAGGCGGCGCGGTTCGACGCCACCCGCGGGCGGCTGTCTACCTGGCTGATGACGATCGCGCACAACCTGGCCGTCGACCGGCTCCGCCGTGAGACCGGCGTGACGCGGCCGACGCTCGTGCTCGTGGACGAGGTGCCGGAGCGGGCCGGCGTCGACGAGGGTGCCGTGATCCTGGAGCGTGACGCCGCCGTCCGCGCGCTGGAGTCGCTCTCGGACGCCGAACGGCGGCTGCTCGCTCGCGCGTACTTCCGCGGCCTGACGGCGCGGGAGATCGCGGAGGCCGACGGCATCCCGCTCGGGACCGTGAAGACCCGTCTGCGCGCCGCCCTGATCAAGGTGCGCCGCGCGAACGAAGGGAAGGAGCCGTCGTGAACTGCACCGCCGTTCGCGACCGGTTGACCGAACGCGCGCTCGGCGCCGTGCCGGCCGACGACGCGCAAGCGCTCGACCGCCACCTGGCGTGGTGCGCCGCGTGTCGCAAAGAGGCCGGGGAGCTGGACCGGGCTGTCACGACGTTCGCGTTCGCGCTGGCTCCTGCAGACCCGCCGGCCGACCTCGAGGACCGCGTCGTGGCCAACGTGCAGGAGGTCGCCGCCAAGCGTCTGCCTCAGGGAGCGCGCCGGGGCAAGCTCGCGGTCGCGCTCGCCGTCGCCGGGATGCTCGCGGTGTCCGGTCTCGGCTGGGGGGCCGTGATGGCCGGGAAAGCCGCGCGCTCCGAAGACCTGGCGCACCAGGCGCAGAAGCAGCAACAAGACGGTTTGGAACGCATCAGCACCCTCATCAAGAGCTCGGAGTTCGACGACCCTTCCAACGAGGTCTTCCTGGGAACCCTCGCGGCCGACGCTCCCGGTGCGACGGCGGCGGGATCCGCGCTCACGCTGGCGTCGCCCAGCACGCCGGACATCGCGATCGTGATGATCAACGGGTTCGACGCGGTGGCATCGAAGGATGCGCTCCCGTTCCGGGTCTTCCTCGTGGCCGGGCCCGGGCAACGTCTTCGCCTCGGCAAGATCAAGGCGCTCGACTCCGGTGGCGGCGCGATCCTCTCGAGGCAGTTCGAGCTCGACCTGGCGCGGTACACGGGTGTCGAGGTGCTGGACAAGGACGACCACGTCGTCCTTCAAGGCACCGTGTCGCTCCGCCCGTCCATCACCACGCCGTCTCCCTGACGGCGACCGCCCTCGTCGTATCCTCGCTCCCATGCGTTTCGGGCTGGCGTTGCCGCAGTACGGGTTCTCGCTCCCGGGCGGCGAGGTCGGGCTCGACACGACGGCCGGTTGGGCTCGCCGGGCGGAGGAACTCGGGTTCGACTCCGTGTGGGTCTCCGACCACTTCTTCTACACGTTCTCGCGCTACGGCGGCGACCCCACGCCCATCCCTGCGGTCGAGCCGATGACGGCGCTGGCGGCCCTGGCGACCATGACGTCACGCGTGCGCCTGGGGACGCTGGTGCTCTGCGCGCCGTTCCGCCACCCGGCGCTCCTCGCGAAGATGGCGATGACGATCGACCGGCTCTCCGGCGGGCGACTCGACCTGGGGCTCGGTGCCGGGTGGCTGCGGGAGGAATTCGATGCGTTCGGGTTCCCGTTCGGTTCGATCGGGGATCGGTTCACGGCGCTTGAAGATGCGCTCGCCGCGCTCGCCGCGCTGCAGTCGGGGGACGGCGCCGACTACGAGGGCCCGACCGTCACCTTGCGCGACGCGACGATGCTGCCCGGTCCGGTGAACGGGCACATCCCGGTCTGGGTCGGTGGAAAGGGTGGGCCGCGGTTGCTGCGGCTGATCGCGGCACACGCTGACGGTTGGAACGTGGTGTGGCGCGTGGACCCGCAGGACTATGCCGGCCGCGTGAAGGCCGCCCGCGAGGCGTTCGAGGCGGCGGGGCGCGATCCTTCCGCCCTCCGTCTCTCGGTGGGGCTCTACTCGATCCTCGCCGAGGACGAAGCCGCCGCGGAGGCGGCGTTCGAGCGTGGCCGCGCGCGGTTCCCGGGGGGCGCGATGGACGCCGACACGTGGCAGGGGTGGCGTGCCGACACGTTGTCGGGAACCCCGGAGCAGGCGATCGAACGCATCCGTCGGCTGGAGGATCTGGGCGTCGAGGAGATCGTGCTCTCTCCCTCCGTGCTGCCGTTCGCCGTGGACGATCCGGAGATGGTCGATCTGCTGGCCGAACGCGTCATCGCACCGCTGCGCTCGGCTTCCTGATGGAACCGCTCGACGCCGCGATCACGATCCTGCGAGACGCGGACGAGCCGCTCCATTGGACGGTGATCCAGGATCGCGCGCTCCGGCGGGCTTGATCGATCCGTTCGTGGTCAGCGACGTGCGGACGCAACTCTTGACGGCGTTGCGCGACGGCGTCCGCTCGGGGGTGCTGGAGCGGAAAGGGACGGGCGTGTACGTGCTGCCCGCGGGGCCGGCAGCGACCACCGACGCTTAGGCGGCGGCTTCTTCCGGGGGCGGCCGCGACGCTTCGGAGCCGTCGTCTTGCGAGCCGCGGTCTTCTTCGCCGCGGGCTTCGACGCCGCCGGTCGGGCAGCGACGGTCTTCGGACGCCCGCGCCGGGGCCTGCGCGCGCCGGAGACCAATTCGGTCACATGTGCCGCGCAGAGGTCCTTCACGAAGTTGCCGCGCGCGGCCTTGATCGTCACCGTTTCCACGGCGGGCTTCCCGCACGCGTCACAGACCAAGATCGTTTTTTCCGCCATCCCCTACTCCTTCTGTCGGGTCCTTCGCCGCAGGATATCCGACGCAACGATTTCGCGGGCTATCGCGAGCCGTCGGAGGTGGCTAGCGACGGTAGGGGATCGCGGAGAATCGCTCGAGTTTCGCGAACTGATGCTGCGCCTCGACGTATCGGACCGTTCCCGACTGCGACCGCATCACCATCGAATATGTGGTCGCTCCGTCGGGCCAGTACTTCACGCCGCGCAACAACGACCCGTCGGTGACGCCGGTCGCCGCGAAGAACACCTCACGCCCCGAGACGAGGTCGTCGGTCCTCAACACCTGGTCCAGGTCGAAACCTTGATCGAGCAGCGTGCCACGCTCGTCGTCGCTCCGGGGCCAGAGCCGTCCCTGGATCGCACCGCCCAGGCACTTGAGCGCCGCCGCGGCGATGACGCCTTCCGGCGTGCCACCGATCCCCAGGAGCAGATCGACACCCGATCGCGGGGTGGCCGCCGCGATGGCGCCCGCCACGTCACCGTCCGTGATCAAGAACACGCGCGCGCCCACCTCGCGGACCTCGGTGATCAAGCCCGCGTGGCGTTCGCGATCGAGGATCGTCACGGTGATCTCCTCGGGACGGACGCCCTTCGCCTTCGCGACGCGCCGGACGTTCTCGGCGGCCGACGCCGTGATGTCGATGGCGTCGGCCGCCTCGGGTCCCGCCGCGACCTTCTCCATGTAGACGGCGGCGCCGGGGAAGAACATCGAGCCACGCTCGGCGAGCGCGATCACGGCGAGCGCGTTGGGCTGTCCGAGGGCGGTGAGTCGCGTCCCGTCGACGGGATCCACCGCGACATCCACGCCGGGCCCCGTGCCGTCGCCCACCTCCTCGCCGTTGTACAGCATGGGCGCCTCGTCCTTCTCGCCCTCGCCGATCACGACGGTGCCGTGCATCGACACGGTGTCGATCATCAGCCGCATCGCGTCGACCGCCGCGCCGTCCGCGGCGATCTTGTCGCCGTGACCGATCCAGCGGCCGGCGGCGAGCGCGGCGGCCTCGGTGACCCGCACCAGCTCCAGAGCGAGGTTGCGGTCGGGTCGCGGCGTCTCAGTCGTCACGGGGCCTCCGTCGTGCTCGAGCGTTCGAACCGGGACGTCATGGTACGCCGCCGGGGCGATGGATCAGCCCTCGCTCCGCGTACCAGGCGAGGGTCCGAGCGACGGTCTCCTCGATCGGCCGATACGTCAGTCCCAGCTCCCTCGTGGCCTTGGAGCCGTCGTACCGGTGCCCGTGCAGCAGCGTCCGTGCGAGCTCGGCGCAGAACGGGAGGTCCCGGCGCGTCAGCCGGGCCGCCCAGCCGGCCGCAGCTCCCGCAGCGGGCGCCACCGCGCGAGGCACGCGGACGACATGACGGGGTCGCCCCACGGCCGCCTGCACGAGCGCGATCGCCCGGGTCGTGGTCAGGCTCGCGCCGCTCAAGAGGTACCGCTCGCCGGCGCGGCCGCGTGTCTCGGCGGCGAGATGTCCCTTCGTGCAGTCGTCGACGTCGACGATCGACAGGAACGTCTCGACGACCACGGGGAGCCGCGCGTTCACGAGCCCGATGAGCAACCGGGCGGAGCCCTCGGTCCGGCCGGGGCCTTGGACGGACGACGGGTTCACACAGACGACGTCCACACCCAGCTCGGTGCCGAGCTCGAGCACGCGTCGCTCGGCCAGGAACTTCGATCGTTCGTACGCCGAGAGGAACGTGCCTCGGTGCGGGGCGTCCTCGGTGCCGACGACGCCGCGTGGCTCGCCGATCGTCGCGGCGGATGACGTGAACACCACGCGCGCGACGCCCGCCCGGGACGCGGCCCGGACCACGGAGGCGGACCCGTCGACGTTCGTGCGGAACATCGCGTTCGGGTCGCGCAGGCACATCGCGTTGACGCCCGCCACGTGGAACACCGTGTCGCATCCGTGCATGCCCCCCACCAGCACGCCTTCGTCGAACAGGTCACCCGGGACGGGTACACCTCCGTCGGCCTGGACCGAGGCCGCCGCGTCGGTGGACCGTGCGAGCGCGCGGACCTCCCGGCCATCCTTGACCAGTCCGCGCAGGAGCGCGCCGCCGACGAAGCCGCTCGCCGCCGGTGACGAACGCCGGTCCGCTCACCCGCGGCTATCGCTCACGCCGACCGATCAGCACGCCGCCGAACCGAGCGAAGTACTCGACCGCCGATCCCACGGTCACCAGCGCCGCCGCGATCATGGCGTACTCGTCGGGATAGAGCGGCCCCCACGGCGATGACGTGCGGATGATGGCCAAGAAGATCGCGAGGAACTGCACGTTCGCCTTGAGCTTGCCCCATATCGACGGCTTCACGACCGTGCCGTCCGTGGCGCTCACCGCGCCTCGCAGTCCCATGATCAACACTTCGCGTCCGATGATGATGAACGCGATCCAGGCGGAGGCGCGTCCGACGGACACCAGCGCGACCAGCACGCCGGAGACGAGCAGCTTGTCGGCGGTCGTGTCCAGGAACGTGCCGAGGATCGTGGTCTGCTTCCATCGCCGGGCCAGACGACCGTCGAAGAAATCGGTGGCCGCCGCGATCGCGAAGAGCACGGCGGCGGTGACGTACGCGTACTGCACGCGATCGCCCACGAGCACCAGCGCCATCACGACGGGCGTGAGCGCGACGCGGAGGTACGTGATGCCTTTCAGGAATGCAGCGGCTCGCTCGTCCGGAGTCTTCACCACGCTCACGGCATCGTAACAGCGGCTTTCAGCCGTTCCGGGCGCTCCGCAAGAGCTCGCGCACCTCGCCGGCGCTCGCGCATGCCAGCGCGTCGTCGGCGAGCGCGCGAGCGACCGTGAGGTCCACGGTGCGCACGGCTCGCTTCACGAGCGCGATCGACGGGGCTCCCATCGAGAGCTCACGGACGCCGAGACCGAGCAAGAGCGGCGTGGCGTCGGCGTCGCCGGCGAGCTCACCACAGACGCCGACCCATCGTCCACGAGCGTCGGCCGCCTCCACGGTCATGCGGATCGAGCGCAGGACCGCCGGGTGGACGGCGTCGGCGAGCGCGCCGACGCGCACGTTCCCGCGATCCGCGGCCAACGTGTACTGCGTGAGGTCGTTCGTGCCGATCGAGAAGAAGTCCGCATCGTCGGCGAGTCGATCCGCGAGCAACGCGGCCGATGGGATCTCGACCATGACGCCCACCTCGAGCGTCGGTGGGCGTTCTCCGGCGCCGCGCAGGAGGTCCATCGCCTCCCGGAGCTCGTCCACGGTGGCGACCATCGGGAACATCACGCGGAGCGGGTGGTCGGCTGCGACCCGCAGGATCGATCGCAGCTGTGCCTGCAGGAGCTCGGGTCGCTGCAAGCCGAGCCGGATGCCGCGCACCCCGAGGAACGGATTCGCTTCGCTCGGCTGGTCGAGGTAGGGGATGGGCTTATCGGCGCCGGCGTCGAGCGTGCGGATCACCAACGGACGTCCGCCCAACGCCTCGGCCGTCTCGCGATACGCGGCCTCCTGCTCCCGCTCGTCCGGCATCGCCGACCGCCCCATGAACAGGAACTCCGTGCGGAACAGTCCGACGCCGTCGGCGCCTGCCGCGACCGCGCGCGCCGCGTCGACCGGCGAACCGATGTTCGCCGCCACCTCGATCGTCACACCGTCGATCGTGCGAGCGGGCTCGAGGGCCGAGCGCCTGCGCCTCCCGGACGACGGCGTCGCGCGCATCGCGCGCCGCGGTGAGCTCCGACACGACGGACGGATCCGGATCCACGTGGACCACGCCGGTCGACCCGTCCAGCGCGATGGGCGTCCCCTCGGGGACGGTGAGCACGCTGCCGCCGGCCCCGACGACCGCGGGGATCCCCGACGAGCGCGCGAGCACCGCCGCGTGCGACGTCGGTCCGCCCGCGGCGGTGACGATGCCGAGCGCCATCGACGGGTCCAGACCCACGGTGTCGGCGGGCGTCAGATCCCGCGCGATCACGACGCCCGGCGCCTCGAGCTCTGGTCCCGGGAGTGCGATGCGCAGGAGCCGTGCGAGTACCTGCCGTCCCACGCTCCGGAGATCGGCCGCTCTCGCCCGCAGGTACTCGTCATCGAGCGCGTCCCACTGCTCGGCCGTCCGTTCGATCACGTCGTGCCAGGCCTGGGCCGCCGACCGGTTCCCGTTCCGCGATCGCTTCTCGGGTCGGCCCGAGGAGCGCGTCGTCCCTCAGGAACAACAGGTGGGCGTCGAAGATCTCGGCCTCGTCCGCGCTCGCCATCCCGGCGACGTGCTCGCGCTGACGGACGATCTCATCGCGGACGTCCGTGAGCGCGGCGTCGAACGCGGCGTGCTCCGCATCGACGCCCGATCCCGGCCCCTCCGGGATCGGCAGGTCGGGCGTCCGGAACCGTCTGGCGGGCCCGATCGCGATCCCGGGCGAGGCGGGGTGACCGCGTACCACCCCCGTGACGTCCGGGGAGGCGAGCGACGCCTGGGCGGCCCGCGCCGCGTTCGGCTCCGGTCGGTCGTCGAAGTCGCGCTCGGCCAAGGCGTGGATCGCGGCCAGTGCCTGGGATGCTTGCGGGCCGCTGGCTGCGACCTCGACCTCGTGCCCCTGCGTCGCCCCGAGCATCGCCACACCGTTCAGGCTTGCCGCATCCGCGGGGCCTCTCCCGTTGGTCAGATCGCGGATCGTGATGCGGGCATCGAACGACGACGCCGTCTGCACGAAGCGTGCGGCCGGTCGGGCATGCAGTCCGTGCAACGCGCGCACCGTCAGCCGGATCGTCTCCTCGCCGCCCGTCGGTTGCTCGCCGGACGCTGTGACCTCGGGTGCGTCTCCCGTATCTCCCAGGTGTGCGATCTTCCCGGCCAGTCCGCCGCGCGCCTCGTGCGCGACGCGATCGAGCGACGCTCCCATCTTCGCCGTGACGGCGGCTGCCACCGCGCCCTCCACGATCGGTGCCTCGCAGAGCAGCACGTTCGCCCGCCGCTCCTCCGGCATCAGGTCGATCGCCATCTCGGCCGAGAGCACCGCGCTGCCCAGGTCCATCAAGACGAGGACCCCGTCGTCGGACCACGCTCTGTCGATCGCTCCCATCACCAGGACGGCGTCGGTGCCGATCGGATGATCCGGCATGTCCAGGCCGCCCGCCGTCTCGAGCTTGACGTCGGGGCCACCCATCTCGCGGGCGAGCTGTGCGACGCCCTCCGCGATCAGATGGCTGTGCGAGACGATGACGATCCCGACCATGGTCCGGTTCCGATCAGGCTCTCGACGCCAGGACGCCGATGAGTGCCAGGCCGTAGGCGATCGTCACGGCGCCCAGGATCACGACACCTCGCGACACCAGCCGCTTCATGCGCTCCGAGAGCCCGAAGTCGAGGAGGACGGAGCGCAGACCCGCCATCGCGTGGATCGTGACCACGATCAGGAACGTGCACTCGATGACGAGGATGACCGGGTTGGCGATGTAGTCGAGGACCTGCGCATACGTCCGGAGCCCGCCGATCTCATCGACCACGAAATGGTGCGCCACCATGTGCACGGTGACGAGCACCAACAGCGCGACCCCGGAGTACGTGGTGACCTTCCACCGCCGCGAGCGGTGGTCATCGACGGGTTCGGTCGGGGCGCGTACCGCCATCAACCGCTCCCCACGATGTGGAGCGTCGCGCCCAGCAAGAGGATCGCGCCGATGATCATGAGCGACCAGAAGAGCGCCTTCTGATGATCCACCGCGATCCCGGTGCCGATCAGCGCGACACGGAGCCCGTTCAGGCCGTGGAACAACAGACCGAAGAGCAGCAGCACGTCGAGGCCGAGGAACACGGGCGTGGTCGCCAGCTCGAGGAAGCCGTGCCACGCGCTCTCCCCACCGAGGAGCATCGAGAGCACCGCGAGATGGAGATAGAGGTAGAACGTGAGACCCAACGCCGTGAACCGGTTGAGGGAGAACGCCCAGTGACCGGTGCTCCGCCCTCGCACGTCGAACCATGCGGTGGCTCCGGGCGACTTCCGCAGCACCGGTCCGCGCGCTTCGCGCGCGGACCGGATCACGTCGAGGTCGTCGTCCCGCCGGCTCACGAGCCGTCCCCTCCGCTCGTCAGCGTCCGCCGGAGCTGCATGATCCGCTGCGCCGGACGCACGTTGGACGGACATGCCTCCGTGCACTCGAACGCCGCGTGGCATCGCCACGCGGCGTTGTCTGCGTCCGCCCACCTCAGGATCGGGCCGACGTCGGCGCCGCGAGGTTCCTCCAACATCCGCTGGGCATACGCGAGCGCGGCCGGCCCGACGTACGTGTCGTCGGTCGCCACGACGGGGCACGCGGACAGGCACAGGCCGCACTCGATGCAGTCCTCGAACCGCTCATACGCGTCGATCCCGTCCGGCATCTCCGCCGATGACGGGAAGTCGCTCGTGCGCGTCGCCGGATGCGGCGCCGGGAAGCGATCGGCGAACGACGTCATGTCGACGACCAGGTCGGTCATCACGGGGAAGTTGGCCATCGGTTCCACGGTCACCCGCCCCGGGTCGAGGTCCGCGAGGCGCGTGACGCACGCGAGGCCCTCGCGCCCGTTCACGCGGACGCCGCAGGTCCCGCACGAGGCGTGGAGGCACGAATGACGGATGGCGAGCGAGGGATCGCGATGGATCCGGATCCACCGAAGAGCGTCGAGGACGGTGCTCGTCGGTTCGACCTCGGCCTCGAAGACGTCGAACCGGGACGGACCGCTCTCGCGTGAGAACCGGAACACACGGAACGCCCGCGTGGTCGTCATGCGGCGAAGTACGCGATGTGCGGAAGCAGGACCGTCTCGCGCGTCCGACAGACCTCGTCGACCCCGAGCTTGCGGCAGACCACGTCGGCGCACACCTCCGCCATCCCGCGCAACGTGGTGCCTTTGCCTCCGGTGATCGTGACGAACCCCTCGGCGCCGCCCTCCGCCGCGTGGTCGATCGTCTTGAACGTCCGGGACAGTTCGCGGCCGGAGTCGGCCTCGCCGCGCGAGCCGATCAGTGGACGCGCGGCCGACCATGCGGCCCGGTGCGGGGCAGTGGCCACCGCCGGGATCAGTTTGGAGCCTTCGGTGACCATCCGCTCGACATGATCCTGGGGAACGCCCAGGTCCTCGGGGTCCTCCACGACCCACGAGCTGGTGCCGACGATCGAGAGCCCGCGCTGCGGCACGACGATGTCGCCGTCGCCGGACGCATGGAGGCGGTTGATCACCATGTTGCAGAGCCGTCCACGCAACGCCAGCATCACGCCGGGGGAGGGTCTGATCGGCACGTCGACGCCGGCCATCAACGCCACCTTCTCGGACCACGGCCCCGTCGCGTTCACCGTCAGGTCCGCGTGGATCTCGGCGTCGCGCCCGGTGACGTGATCGTGGATCGCTGCGCCGCTCACCACGCCGTCATGCATCAGCAGACCCGTGACCTCCATGTAGTTCAGTAGCGACGCTCCGTTCCGCTTCGCGGTGGCGAAGAATCGCAGCGGCATCCGCATGGCGTCCATCGTGGCGTCCGGCACGCGGACGGCCGCTTTCATGTCCGGGTTGAGCATCGGCTCGAGCCGCAGGGCCTGCTCCGGCGTGAGCTGCTCGGCCGGGATGTCTGATGCGGCGCACCCCTCGAGGAAGCCCGGAAGGTACGCCATGTCCTCGTCTGTGATCGCGACGAACAGTCCGTCGTTCTCCTCGAACGAGCCCGGCGCGATCTTCCTGAGGAGGCGGTTCTCCTCGATGCACTCCACGGCGGACTCATGGTCGTTGACCGCGTAACGCGCGCCACTGTGCAACAGGCCGTGGTGGCGACCGGTCGTGCCGGATGTGAACTCTCCGCGCTCGACGAGCGTCACGCGCAGGCCGCGCAACGCGAGATCGTGCGCCAACGCGCCCCCGGTTCCGCCGCCGCCGATGATCAGCACATGTGCGTCGTGTGCGGCCCTCGTCATAGCGGCGAGTATCGCACCGAGGACGGCAACGGTTCACCCGTCGTGGTCGTGTCCCTTCCCGTCCTCCATGCCTGCTCCCGTGTCGATGCGAAGGACCGACGGACCGTGTGTGCGGCGGCCCGTCGGTCCCCGCGTCCTGTCAGTCCACCCAGTCGAACGTCTTGGTGACGGCCTTCTTCCACTGCGCGTATTCCTTCGCGACGGTGGCGCTGTCCATCGAAGGCTTCCACTCGGCGTCCTTGCCCCAGTTGGAGCGCAGGTCGTCGACGTTCTTCCAGAAACCGACCGCGAGCCCGGCCGCGTACGCGGCGCCGAGCGCCGTCGTTTCGGCCACCTTCGGGCGGATCACCGGCACCTGCAGACAGTCCGCCTGGAACTGCATCAGGAGGTCGTTGTAGACCATGCCGCCGTCCACCTTGAGCTCCTTCAGCTTGACGCCGGAGTCGGCCTCCATGGCGTCGAGGACCTCGCGGGTCTGCCATGCGGTCGCCTCGAGGGTCGCCCGGGCGATGTGGCCCTTGTTGACGTAGCGGGTCATGCCGACGATCGCGCCGCGGGCGTCGCCGCGCCAGTACGGCGCGAACAGGCCCGAGAACGCCGGCACGAAGTACGTCCCGCCGTTGTCCTCGACCGTGGCGGCGAGCGCCTCGACGTCCTCGGACTTCTCGATCAAGCCCAGGTTGTCGCGGAGCCACTGCACCAGCGCGCCGGTGATGGCGATCGAGCCCTCGAGCGCATAGACCACCGGTGCATCGCCGAGCTTCCAACACACGGTCGTCAGCAGACCGCTCTTCGACGGCACCAGGTCGGTGCCGGTGTTCAGGATCATGAAGCAGCCGGTGCCGTACGTGTTCTTCGCGTCGCCGACGTCGTAGGCGGCCTGACCGAACGTGGCGGCCTGTTGGTCACCCAGGTCGCCCGCGACCGAGATGCCTGCGAGCGTTCCCTTCGCCTCGCCGTACACCTCCGACGACGACCGGATCTGGGGCAGCATCGACTTGGGGACCCCGATCGCCGAGCACAGGTCGTCGTCCCAATCGAGGGTCTCCAGGTTCATCAGCATCGTGCGGGAGGCGTTGGTGACGTCGGTCACGTGCACCCCGCCGTCGGTCCCGCCCGTGAGGTTCCAGATGCACCAGGTGTCCATGTTGCCGAACACGAGGTCGCCGGCTTCGGCCTTGGCTCGCGCGCCGTCCACGTTGTCGAGGATCCAGCGGACCTTGGTGCCGGAGAAGTACGTGGCGAGTGGAAGACCGGTCTTCTCACGGAACCGGTTCTGATCGCCGTCCGCCAGGGAATCGACGATGTCCTGCTGGCGGGTGTCCTGCCACACGAGCGCGTTGTAGACGGGCTCGCCCGTGTTGCGGTCCCAGACGACCGCCGTCTCACGCTGGTTCGTGATGCCGACGGCTGCCAGGTCGGTCGCGGCGATGCCGGCCTTCTTCAGCGCGCCGGCGATCACCTCTTCCGACCGTGTCCAGACCTCCTTCGGATCGTGCTCGACCCATCCCGGCTTCGGGAAGATCTGCTCGTGCTCCTTCTGATCCACCGCGACCACCGCGCCGCCGTGATCGAAGATCATGAACCGCGTGCTCGTGGTGCCCTGGTCCAGGGCACCTACGTAGTCCGCCATGTGGGGCCTCCTTCCGGTCCGTTCGTTGGCGCTATGCGTCACTCCACGTCTCGGCGACGGTCTTCAACAACAGGAACGACGACGTGGCGCCGGGGTCTTGATGCCCGGCGCTGCGCTCACCCAGGTAGCTCGCGCGTCCCTTGCGGGCCACGAGTGGGGTCGTGCCTTCCATGCCCGCCTCGCCGGCCGCGGCCGACCGCCGGAGCGCATCCGCGAAGGATGCGCCCTCGCCGATCGCCGCGGCGAACGCGTCGCGCGCGGGCACGAGCGCGTCGATCATCGTCTTGTCCTGGAGTTCGGCCTTACCTCGTGCCTGCACACCCTGGACGGCGGCCGCGAGTGCCGCCGCCCAGTCTTCCGCCGTGATCTCGGTCTTGCCCGCCGTGGCGGTGCCGAGCTGGAGGAAGAGCGTCCCGTACAACGGACCGCCCGCCCCGCCGACCGTCGAGACCAACGTCATGCCGACGGTCTTGAACAACGTGCCGACGTCGCCTGGAGGGAGGGCGTCGACCTTGGCGAGCACGGCCTGGAAGCCGCGATCCATGTTGATGCCGTGGTCCGCGTCGCCGATCGCGGAGTCGAGCTCCGTCAGGTACGCCTTGTTCTCCGCGATCGTCGCCGCGAACACCCGGACCATCCGGACCACGTCGTCGTACGGGACGCTCAATCGTGCCACCCCCTCGGTCGTCTGGGACACGGTCGGGGTCAGACCCCCCAACGCAGTCCAGGCGTCTTCACGGGTGCGTCCCAGAGCTTCGTCAACTCGTCGTTCAGCTTCAGCAGGGTGATGGAGCATCCCGCCATCTCGAGCGACGTGATGTAGGAGCCGACGAGGTTGCGCGTGATCGTGACCCCCTTCCCCTTGAGGAACTTGTTGACCTCGTTGAAGACCAGGTAGAGCTCGATCAGCGGAGTACCGCCCATGCCGTTGACGAATGCGAGCACGTTGTCGCCGGATGAGAACGGGAGGTCCTCGACCACGGCGGTCGCCATCTGCTCGACGATGTCGTGCGCGGGCTTCAGCTTCATCCGCTCGCGACCCGGCTCACCATGGATGCCGATCCCGATCTCCATCTCGTCCTCGCCGAGCTCGAACGTCGGCTTGCCGGCCGCCGGAACCGTGCACGAGGTGAGCGCCATACCCATCGTGCGGGCGTTCGCGTTCACCTCACGACAGATGTCGGCGACCTCCTTCAGGGGCCGCTTCTCCTCCGCCGCCGCCCCGGCGATCTTCTCCAACAGCACGGTGGCGCCGACACCTCGCCGGCCCGCCGTGTAGAGGCTGTCCTGCACGGCGACGTCGTCGTCGACCAGGACCGATTCCACCTCCGTGCCCTCGGCACGGCAGAGGTCCGCAGCCATCTCGAAGTTCATGACGTCGCCGGTGTAGTTCTTCACGATGTGGATCACGCCGGCGCCGCCGTCGACGGCCTTCGTCGCCGCCTCCATCTGATCGGGCGTCGGCGACGTGAACACCTCGCCGGGACACGCCGCATCCAGCATGCCCATGCCGACGAAGCCGCCGTGCATCGGCTCGTGCCCGGAGCCACCACCGGATACCAGGGCGACCTTGCCCTGCACCGGCGCGTCCTTGCGCACGATCGTGTACGGGTCGTACGTCACGTTGATCAGGTCCGAGTGCGCTGCCTCCATGCCCTGCAGCGCTTCACGGACCACGTCCGCCGGATCGTTGATGAGTTTCTTCATCGTCATCCTTTCGTTCCAGGCGTTCGAACCGGTGGATCAGAACGTCAGATCGAACGCGGCCTTGGCGAGGAACGCACCGAGCACGCCGCCGATCAGCGGGCCGACCACGGGGATCCACGAGTACGCCCAGTCGGATCCACCCTTGCCGGGGATCGGCAGGATCGCGTGGATGATCCGCGGGCCGAGGTCACGGGCCGGGTTGATCGCGTAGCCCGTCGGTCCACCGAGCGACATGCCGATACCGAGGACCAGCAGGCCGACCGGCAGTGCACCGGTGGCGAGGGTGCCACCGATCGTCATCGAGCCGGCCATACCGGAGACGTGGATCAGGAACCCGCCGCCGAGCTTGATCGCGATGGCCACGACGCCGAACACCAGCAACGCGGTGCCGATGATCTCCGTGATGAGGTTGGCCGCGGTGTTGCGGATCGCCGGTCCGGTCGAGAACACGGCGAGCTTCAGGCCGGGGTCTTCGGTCTCGGACCAGTGGGCGAGGTAGGCGAGGTAGACGAGGATCGCGCCGAGGAACGCGCCCACGAACTGCCCGGCGATCAACGTCGGCACGTCACCCCAGTCCACCGCGCCGATCGACGCGAGACCGACCGTCACGGCCGGGTTCAGCTGCGCGACGCCGCCGGTCACCGCGAGGCTGGTGACCACGCCGAGGAAGACACCCATCGCCCACGCCCATGTGATCACGATCCAGCCTGAGTTCTGTGCCTTCGACTTGTTCAACAACACCCCGGCCACGACGCCGTCGCCGACCAGGATCAGCACGCACGTGCCGACCACCTCTCCAAGGAACATCTCAGCAACCACCTCCCGATGTGCTGCGGCGCCCCCGGATATGGGCGCTCCCGTGGTCACATAGCCAAGGCCGTTCGTATCCGAAAGTCAAAGTGAGATCTGCCGCGATCAGCCCGACATCGCCGTGTTATGTTCGGCATCGTCGAACGTTTCCGCAGATCTGGGGAAATCGCCGACCCCGCGCCGAGGAGGGCTTCGGCTTGACAGGCTCGGGCGTGCCGACGGAAGGTGCCATCGAGTGAGCGGTCCGACCATTCGCCGGGGAGGTGTCGGCTCCACGTCGTCGGGGACATTCGTCCTCGATGCGGAGTTCGTGCTCCGGTGGGTCGTCGAAGCGGCCGCCAGGATCGACGAGCAGCGCGACTTCCTCACCCAGCTCGACGCCGCGATCGGCGACGCCGACCACGGGGTGAACATGCAACGGGGGTTCACCGCCGCCGTGGCGACCGTGCAATCGTCGTCCGATCGATCGCCGGGATCGCTCCTGGAGGAGGTCGGGAAGACCCTCATCTACCGGGTGGGCGGCGCCGCCGGCCCGCTCTACGGCACGGGCTTCCGCCAGATCGGCGTGACGATCTCCGAGGCGGTGACACCCGACGGTGAGGTGCTCCTGTCAGCGCTCCGGGCCGGTCTCGAGGGGATCCAGGCGCTGGGCGCGGCAGCGGCCGGCGACAAGACGATGGTCGATGCGTGGGAGCCTGCGGTCGCCGCGTTCGAACGGACGTTGCAGGCCGGAGGCGAGACGGAGGAAGCGGCGCGGAACGCCGCCGAGGCGGCCAACGCGGGTGTCGAGGCGACCCTGCCGTTGCAGGCGCGGAAGGGACGGGCGTCGTACCTGGGTTCGCGGAGCATCGGACATCAAGATCCCGGCGCGACGTCGACCGCGATCATCTTCGGGGCGCTCGAACGAGCCCTCCGTCGCCGACGGTGACCGCGCTCTTCGCCGCGGGGGATCGTCGCGGCACGATCCAGTCCGTCGATCGGGCGGCGCGCATCCTCAGGGTCTTGGGGAGTTCACCGCGACTCGGCGTTACCGAGATCTCGGATCGGCTGGGGATCGCGAAGGCAACCGTCCACGGCCTGCTCCGAACGCTCGAGCAGCAGGAGCTCGTCGAACAGGACGCGGACAACGGGAAGTACCGGCTGGGAGCGGCCATGCTCCAGCTCGGGAACTCGTTCCTGGACAACCACGAGCTACGCGCTCGCTCCCTGATGTGGGCCGGGTCGCTGGCGACACGCGTCGGTGAGGCGGTGCGCGTCGGCGTGATGAACGGTGAGACCGTCCTGATCGTTCACCACGTCTTCCGTCCGGACAACTCCGTGCAGATCCTGGAGGTCGGCGCGTCGATCCCGTGGCACGCCTGCGCCTTGGGGAAGGCGGTGGTCGCGTTCGGTCCTCCGTCTCGCCGCAATGCGCTCTTGGGCGCGAACCTCTCACCGCTGACCGGCAGGACCCAGACCGAGCCGTCGGTGCTGCGAACCGAGCTCGAGGACGTCGCGACGCTGGGTGTGGCCGTGGAGGACCAGGAAGCGGTGGTGGGGGAGGCCGAGATCGCGTCGCCGGTGTTCGATCATCGCGGGGACCCGGCCGGCGCGATCGGCGTCGTGGGACCGGTGGAACGGCTGCTCCCGGATGGTCCGTCGCCCGAGCTCATCGCGGCCGTTCGCGAGGCCGGACGCGGGCTCTCGCGCGACATGGGGGCCGGACGGTTCGCGGCTCGCGACTGAGGCCGGGTCGCCGGTAGGCTCCGTTGATGGACGACGCGCCGCGGTTCGTGACCGTCGATGACTACGAGCCGGTCGCGCGCGAGCGGCTCGCGTCGGATGTGTACGACTTCTATGCGGGCGGGGCGGGCGACGAGTGGACGCTCGCCGAGAACCGGCGTGCGTTCGACCGTTGGAGGTTCCGGCCGCGTGTCTTGCGTGCGTCGGGCCGACCCGACCCGTCGACCTCGATCCTCGGGACGCGCGTGTCCTTCCCCGTCCTGGTGGCGCCGTGGGCGTACCAATCGATGGCGCATCCCGATGGAGAGCGAGCGACAGCACGCGCCTCGGCCCGGGCCGGGACGATCATGTTCGTCTCGTCGACCACGACCGATTTCCTGGAGGACGTCGCGGACGCGTCCGACGCGCCGAAGTGGTGGCAGCTGTACGTCTTCGAGGACCGGGCCGCGACGACGGACATGCTCGCCCGGGTGGTCGATGCGGGGTACGAGGCGATCTGCCTCACGGTCGACCTCCAGGTCTTCGGTTTGCGACACCGTGACGCGCGTCACGGGTTCGACACGCCGATCGGCGGTCCATCGTCGGCGTTGCCGTACGACGACATGCTCTCGTGGGACGACGTCGCGTGGGTCCGGGAGCGGACCCCGAGCCTTCCGCTCCTGGTGAAAGGGATCCTGACGGCCGAGGACGCGGAGCTGGCGGTGTCGGCGGGCGTCGACGGCATCGTCGTCTCGAACCACGGCGGGCGTCAGCTCGACGGGGCTCCCGCGGGCCTCACGGTGCTCCCTGAGGTGGTGGATGCCGTCGCCGGTCGTGTCCCGGTCCTGGTGGACGGGGGGATCCGCCGCGGCACGGATGTGATGAAGGCGCTCGCGCTGGGGGCCGATGCGGTGCTCGCCGCGCGCCCCTTCGTCTGGGGTCTGGCGGTCGACGGTGAAGCGGGGGTCGTGGACGTGCTCAGGATCCTCCGTGAGGAGTTCGAGAACACGATGGCACTCTGCGGATGCCGCACGGTGGCGGAGATCACGTCGGCGCTCGTGACTCCCGCGTGACGGCCCGCGACGCCATCTGCCACCATCGGCGGTCATGGCCGGCTACGACCTGCACGTGCACACGAACCGATCCGACGGGACGTTCACGCCGACGGAAGCGGTCGACCTGGCCGTGGAACGCGGTCTGACCGGGATCGCGATCACGGATCACGACACGCTGGCCGGGTTGGATGAGGCAGCATCGGCGGCGGGCGACCGGATCGAGATCGTGCCCGGCATCGAGTTCTCCGCCGAGTACGAGGGGGCAAGCCTCCACGTCCTCGCGTACTGGATCGACCCCGCGAACGAGGCTCTGCGGACCGAGCTGACCCGGCTCACCGACACCCGGTTCCGCCGCGGCGAGCTGATGGTCGAGAAGCTGCAGGAGCTCGGCTATCCGATCGATTTCGACCGCGTGCGCGAGATCGCCGGTGGCGACACGATCGCTCGCCCCCATGTGGCACAGGCCATGGTCGAGGCCGGCATCGTCCCGAACGAGAAGGCCGCGTTCACCGAGGAGTTCATCGTCGACGGCGGTCGTGCGTGGGTGCCGAAGCACGCCCTGCATCCCCTGGACGCGCTCACCCTGATCGCTCAGGCGGGCGGCGTGTGCGTGCTGGCGCATCCCGGCATGTGGAAGGGGGCGGGGTCGGTGCCCGACGAACTGATCGAAGCGATGGCTCACGGCGGCATGGCCGGCCTGGAGGTCGACCATCCGGACCACGACGAGACCCAGCGGGCGAAGTATCGGGAGATGGCGGCGCGCTTGGGCCTGGTGGCGACGGGCGCGTCCGATTGCCACGGGCTGCGCTACGACCCCGTGCGACTGGGGAGCGAGACCACCAGCGCCGATCGCTTCGCCGAGCTCCGCGCCCGCGCCGTGGGCTGACGATGGCGGGGTTGGAGATGGTGTTCTTCGACATCGGCGGCGTGATGTACGACGACACGATCTACGCCCGGGCCATGCACACGGCGTTGCGCGCCCTGGGCGCGAGCTTCACCGACCGGGAGTTCGACGACGTGTATCGCGAGGCGCGCGCCGCGCAATCCGGTTCGTTCCGCGGGTTGTTGGCGCGTCGGTTCCTCGGACCCGACGCCGACATGGCCGCGTTGGAGGCCGAGGCATCCAAGCACTGGGCATACCCGCCCGAGGCGCTGCACGACGACGTCCGTCCGTGCTTGGCCTCACTCGCCGGGAGGTATCGCATGGGGATCATCGCGAACCAACCGAGCGCGGTGAAGGACGCGATCCGTCGTGACGGTCTGGACGGCTTCTTCGAGGTGTGGGGCGTCTCGGACGACGTCGGGTTGGAGAAGCCCGATCCCGCGTTGTTCACACACGTCCTGCATGAAGCGGGCGTGGACCCGTCCTCGAGCGCGATGATCGGCGACCGGTTGGACTACGACGTGCGCCCCGCGAAAGCGGCGGGGATGCGGGCGGTGTGGGTGTTGCGGGGTGAGGCGCCGGACGATCCGACGCCGGAACAGCTGGCCGAGGCGGACGCCGCGGTCCACGACCTGGCCGAGCTCCCACCGGCGCTGGAGGCGCTGGAGATGCGTCGATGACGCCGAAGCGGATCCTCATCGTGGGCGGGGGGTTCGCCGGCATGTACGCCGCGATGGAGATGCGGCGTCTCGCGGATGCCGGTCACCAGGTGACGCTCGTCTCGGCCGAGAACTTCATGCAGTACCAGCCGTTCCTGCCCGAGGTCGCGTCCGGCACGATCGATCCGCGCGCGATCGTGGTGCCGCTCCGTCCGTTGCTCAAGCGGGCCACGATCGAGGTCGGCGAGGTCACGTCGATCGACCACGATGCGCGCAACGTCGACGTGCGGATCCCGGACGGCGGGACCGTGCGGCTGGAGTACGACGTGCTCGTCGTGACCGCGGGTTCCTGGTCGCGCGTGCTCCCCATCCCCGGGCTGGCCGAGCACGGGATCGGGTTCACGACGGTGCAAGAGGCCATCTACCTGCGGAACCACGTGCTCTCGCGGCTGGATGTCGCCACGCAGACGCAGGATCCGAGCTGCGTCGCGCGGCGCTGACGTTCGTGTTCGTGGGAGCCGGATACGCCGGGGTGGAGGCGTTGGGGGAGCTGGAGGACCTGGCCCGCGACGCGATGCGCAACTACCCGAAGCTGCGTCCTTCCGAGATGCGGTGGGTCCTGGTCGAGGCGGCCGGCCGGATCCTGCCCGAGCTTCCGCCGGACCTCGCGGCGTACGCGCAGGCACAGCTGGCGGAGCGCAACATCGACGTGCTGTTGCACACCCGGCTCGACTCCGCGGAGGAGGGCACGATCCGGTTGTCGGACGGGCAGGCGTTCGCGGCCGACACGCTGGTCTGGACAGCGGGGGTGAAGCCGTCGCCGCTGGCCGGCGGCGCGTTGCCGGTCGACGAGCGCGGACGGGTCGTCGTGGACGACCATCTGCGCGTGGTGGGCGTGCCGGACGCGTGGGCCGCGGGCGACATCGCGGCCGTCCCGGACCGCACCACCGGCGGTCTGGCGCCCCCCACCGCGCAACACGCGATGCGGGAGGGGCGCCGCCTCGGCCGGAACGTCACCGCGACGATCCTGGGAGGGGAGCTCGCGCCGTTCGTCTGGAAGAACGTCGGCGGCGTCTGCTCGCTCGGGCGGTACAAGGGTGTCGCGAACGTGTTCGGCATCAACGTCAAAGGGTTCCTGGGGTGGTTCCTGCACCGCTCGTACCACCTGTGGGCGATGCCGACGATCGGACGGCGCGTGCGGATCGCGATCGACTGGACGATCGCGCTGCTGTTCCCGCGCGACATCACGCAGTTCGGCTCGTTCGAGGATCCGCGCGGTCCGTTCCGCCGCGCGGCGGGTTCGTAGGCGCGCTACGCGCCCTTGCGTCGCTGCTTCTGGAGATCGCTCGCGGCCTGCAGCGCCTTGTGGCTCCGCGCGATGTCCGGCATCTCGTGGCCCCCGGCCAGCTCCTCGGCGGCCCACCGCGTCATGTCGCGGATCGAGATGATGCCCACGACCTTCGCCCGGTCGACGACCGGCAGGTGGCGGATGTTGCGTGACGCCATGATCTCGGCCGCCTCGGCGATGTCGGTCTTCGGCGAGACGGTGGTGAGATCGCGCCGCGTCATGCCGTGCACGACCTTGACGCTGTGCGGGTCGCCTCCCGCCGCCACCAGGTTCACGATGTCCCGCTCCGTGACGATGCCCTCGAGCTTCTTGCCTTCGAGGACGACGACCGAGGAGATGCCGTTGGACCGCATGATCTTCGCGACGTCGGCGAACGTGTCGTCGGCGCTGGCCGTCTTCACATCCGTGTGCATGATCTCTCCGACCTGCATCTGTGCCTCCTCGGACGTTCGTGGCTCGGGTCGTTCGTGAGGATGGAGCCTACCGCGAGCGACGTGGCGGCGCCGTGTCTGGGCGATCCCAGACGAACATCACCGACTCGGGCTCCCGGCTGCCTCCCGCCGCCTGATACGTCGCCGTCGCGGCCGCGTTGGCGTCGTCGGTGAGCACCCACATCGCGTAGCAGCCGCGCTCCCACGCGAGCTCCCTGAGCGACCCCACGAGCGCGCGACCGATGCCCCGGCCGCGGAACGACTCGTCGACCCCCAGCTCGTAGAGGAACATCTCCGGTCCGGGCTTGTCCGGGTGGAGGAGCTCCACGCCCGTCACGAACCCCGCGGGCGCCTCTCCGTCGAACGCGACCAACAGGTGGTGGCGATCATCGGCGAGGAACGCGCGGGACGTCTCGGCGTCGATCACGTCGTCGAAGAGCGCTTCCGCCGCGGCGACGCGATCGATGTCGTCGGGTCCCAGCCGCTCGATCCGCACCGAGGTATCGCCTCAGTGGTCGCTTCGGCCGCTGAAGTGGAACTCCTCGATCTTCAGCGCGGGCACGCGTGAGGATGAGAAGAAGAACTCGCTCGCCAGCTCTGCGTGTCGTCCGACGAGCGAGACGCTCGTCAGCGCGTCGATGATCGACTGCGTGAACCGGAAGTTCATGACCGGGCCGACGATCTCGCCGCGTTCGATCAGGAACGTGCCGTCGCGCGTCATGCCGGTGATGCTCGACTCGATCGGGTTCACGATGTTCGAGTAGTGGAAGCGCGTGACGAGCACGCCGCGCTCGGTGGACTTGATCATGTCCTCAACCGTCGCGTTGCCCTCCTGCATGAACAGGTTCAACGGGAACGGACCCTCGGGGTTGGGTGCGGGCAGGCCGTGGCCGGTGGAGGTCCTCCCGGACTGCTTGGCGGTGCGCAGGTCGTAGACCGCGTCCTTGAACACGCCGTCCTTGATCAGGTCGACGCGCTGGCGCGGAACGCCCTCGAAGTCGAACGCCGCGCCGAGCGTGCGCGGGTCGGTGCCGTCGTCCCAGATGGAGATCGAGGGCGCGGCCACCTGCTCGTCGGCCTTGCCGCTGAAGCACGAGCGATCCTCGATGTACCCGCGCCCGCCGAAGCCGACGTACGCGAGGAACCCCGCGAGCGTGGCCACGGCCGCCGGCTCCAGCACGACCGGGTAGGTCCCCGGTTCGAGCGCGACCGGCGACTGGCTGCGCACGGCCTTGTCCGCCGCTCGCGCGCCGAGCGCGTCCGGATCGATGAACGCGGACGAGCCGGAGAACGCCTCGGCGAACCCGCTGCCGTGCTCGCCGCCGGTCATCACCGTGGTGAGCGACGCCATCGTCCCGGGCGACCAGCACACCTGCCCCTCCGAGTTCGCGATGCCGAGCTCGGCGGCGGCCGTCTCGAACGCCCCCGCCGCGACGAACCCCGCGGGACAATGCTCGATCAACCGGGAGACGGTCTCGGCGCGCGCCGCGGGTGACGACTCGGCCGTGTCCTCGAAGAACCGGTCGACCGGGGGAACGGCCGCCTTCGGCGCCAGGCCGGGGAAGAGCGGGTCGGGCGCCGCGACCTCGGCCATCTCCTTCGCGCTCGCGGCGGCCTCGCGGGCTCCGCGTTCGGTGAAATCGTTCGACGACGCCACGCCGGTGCGGTTGCGGCTGACGACGCGCACCCGAAGCCCGGTGTCCTCGCGGAACGTCGACTGGTGGATCACGGAGTTGGCGAACCGGGTCAGCCCGCCCCATTCGTGCGTGTACAGGACCTCGACGCCGTCGACCCCCTGGAGGTCGAGCGCGGCCGCGGCGACGGCTCGGAACCGATCCTCGCCGATCAACCCGGGCATCTAACGAACCCCCACCTGCACGCCGCGGAAGCGCGCCGGCGACGTCCCGTGCCCCACGCGTCCGACCTGTCCGGGCTGGCCCTTGCCGCAGTTCGGCGTGCCCCACACGGTCCACTCCTCGCGGCCGCCGACGGCGTCGCAGGATCCCCAGAACTCCGGCGTGATCCCCGTGTAGTTCGGGTTCTTGACCATCTGCGCCAGCTTTCCGTTCTTCACCAGCCACGCGATCTCGCACCCGAACTGGAAGTTGATGCGCTTGTCGTCGATCGACCACGACTGGTTCGTGGCCATGAAGATGCCGTCCTTGGTGTCGCCGATGATCTCCGCGAGCGAGCCCTCGCGCGGCTCGAGCGAGATGTTGGTCATCCGGATGAGCGGCAGGTGCGACCAGCCGTCGGCGCGGCTGGTGCCGTTCGACGTCTGACCGACCACCGGTGCCGTCTCGCGACTGGTCAGGAAGTTCTGGAAGATGCCGTCGACGAGGATGGGCACCTGTTGCGCGGGCACGCCTTCGTCGTCGAAGCCGAACGAGCCGAGTCCCCCCGACAGCGAGGCGTCGGCCGTGACCGAGACCAACGGACTGCCGTACTTCAGCGTCCCGCGATCCTCGATCGACAGGAACGACGAGCCGGCGTAGGCCTCCTCCATGCCGAGCACCCGGTCGAGCTCGATGGGGTGCCCGATCGACTCGTGCACCTGGAGCTCGACCTGTCCGCTGTCCAGGATCAGCGTGGTGATCTCGCTCGGGCACTCGGGTGCCGACAGCAGCTCGACGGCCTCGCGCCCCGTGCGCTCCGACTCCTCGATCAGGCCGAGCGTTCGGACGTGCTCCCAGCCCGCCGCCTTGATGTGGCCCCGGAACGAGTTCGGATACGACCGGCGTTGCACGTCGCCGTCGGCGATGGCGGTCGCTTCCAACCCGCCGCCGGAATGCACCACCACCTGATCGATCGCCGCACCGTCCGATGACGCGAACCACGTCGAGCGGCGGAAGAGATCGAGGCCGCCCTCGGCGAACGTGACGCCGGGCACGGCCTGCATCCGGCGGGTGCCCTCCATCAGCAGGGCCACCTTCTCCTCGAGCGGGATGGTGAACGGGTCCTCTTCCATCGGCCCGCGCCATGTGGCGACCACCGGCTCGACGGGCGAGAGCGTCACGGGCGGACCGGGGCGGCGCGACGCGGCCTTGGCGATCTCGACCGCGAGCGTCGCCGTCCGCACGACGTCTTCCTCGTCCTGGCGCGACGTGGCCGCGAACCCCCACCGCCCGCCGGCCAGGACGCGGACGCCGACGCCCGAGGACGTCGCGCGGTCGATCCCCTCCATCTCCTGGTTGCGGACCGTCAGCGACTCGGTCTCATCGGTGCCCGTTCGCGCATCGGCATAGTCGGCGCCGGCCTTCACGGCGGCCTCGACCGCCATCTTCGCGACGTCGAACGACACCAAGCACCTCCTCGAGGGACGCTGTCGGGCCCGACGGCCCGCCCGAACCGGGGCATGGTACCCGGTACACCCGACGGTCAATCCGGGTGCCGTCCGGGGCAACGCGCGCCGCCGTGCGGCACGCGTGATGGGATGATGCACGCCGGAACCGATGAGGGAGCGGATGGGCTGATGTCGCACTATTTCTCGAACGTCACGGTGTTCGACGGGCGGACGGTCAAGACGAAGCAGGGGGTGCACGTCGCGGGCGGAACGATCGAGTGGATCGGGCCGCACGCGCGCGCGCCGAGGATCGCACGCGCCGCCTCCGAGGTCGACGGCACCGGCCGCACGCTCACGCCGGGCCTGATCGACTGTCACGTCCATCTGTCGTTCGACGGAGGGGCCGATTTCGCGGGCGAAGCGGTGGGGCTCACGCAGGCGACCGCCGCGATCAAGGCCGCACGCAACGCGAGCCGACACCTGGCGCACGGCGTCACGACCGTGCGGGACCTGGGTGGGGTGTACTCCGCGATCTGCGACGTGGCTCGAGCGGTCGACGAGGGCATCGTCCCCGGACCCAGGATCCTGGCGGCCGGCCGTGCGCTCACCGTCACCGGTGGTCACGGTCACAACCTGGCGCTGGCGCGTGAGGTCGATGGTCCTGACGACGTCCGTCAGGCGGTCCGCGAGGAGATCAAGGCCGGTGCCCGCGCGATCAAGGTGATGGCCACCGGCGGGGTCCTCACCCCCGGGATCGACGCGACGTTCACCGCGTTCACCCCCGAGGAACTGGTGGCCGCGGTGGACGAGGCGCACAAGTGGGGACGCGGGGTGGCAGCGCATGCGATCGGGGCGGAAGGCGCCTGGAACGCCGTCGTCGCCGGGGTGGATTCCGTCGAGCACTGCGTCCAGGTGAACGCCGCGCTCGCGGCCGAGATGAAGGCACGAGGCACGTTCCGCTCGCCCACGCTCTGCGCGATCCGGGGCATCCTGGACAACGCCGATGAGGTGCCCGAGTACGCGGTCGCGAAGGCGGCAGCCCTCGAGGCGGAGGGGAAGGACTCGTTCCGGCGGGCCGTGCGCGCGGGCGTTCGCCACGTCTGTGGCACCGATGCGGGGACGCCGTTCAACCCGCACGGGAACGCGCCGCACGAGCTCGTCTACATGGTGCAGTGGGGGATGACGCCGCTCAAGGCGATGCAGGCCGCCACGGCGAACGGTGCGGAGCTGCTGCGGCTGCCGCTCGTCGGCACGATCGAGGAAGGGAACGAGGCCGACCTGGTCCTGTTCGACGGGAATCCTGCCGAGGCGATCGAGCACGTGGTGTCGCCGCTCATGGTCCTGAAGGCGGGCGATGTCGTTGCCGGAACGCTCGAGTGACGCGGGCGAAGGACCCAGCCAAGGACCTAGGAGGAACGAGCCCATGCAGCTGCTGGTGATCGGAGGGACGCACTTCGTCGGTCGCGCGTTCGTCGAGGACGCCGTCGAACGGGGACATGAGGTGACGGTGTTCCACCGTGGCCCGGCGGAGCCGGAGGGGTTCCCGCAGGTCGAACACGTGCACGGCGACCGCGACGGCGGGCTCGAGGGCCTCGCCGGTCGCACGTGGGACGCCGCGATCGACACGTGTGGCTACGTCCCGCGCGTGGTGCGGGACTCGGCCCGTCTGCTGGCGGACGCGGTCCGGAGCTACACGTTCATCTCGACCCTGTCCGTCTACCCCGACGACGCGCCCGCGGGCTGCAACGAGGGGACCCCGACGCACCAGCCGCCGTTCCCGGACACGGAGGAGATCACGGACGAGTCCTACGGGCCGCTGAAGGTGGCGTGCGAGCGCGAGGCGCTCGACGCGTTCTCCGGCCGGTGCCTGGTCGTCCGGCCCGGCTACATCGTGGGCCCGCACGACCCGTCGGATCGGTTCACGTACTGGGTCCGGCGTGCCGCGGCGGGCGGCAGGATGCTCGCTCCCGGGACCGCAGGATCACGCGCTGCAGGTCGTCGACGTCCGCGATCTCGGCGCGTTCACGCTCGATCACGTGGAGGCCGGGACGGCGGACATCTTCGGCGTCGTGGGGCCGCGCGAGCCGCTCACGTGGGGCGAAGCGGTTCCCGCCTTGGTGACGGCGTCCGACGCGGACACCGAGCTCGCATGGGTGGACGCCCCGTTCCTGCGAGAGCGCATCGACGACGACGAGGGCGAGCTCCCACTCTGGGATATCGAGTACCCCGGGCTGCATTCGTTCGATGCGAGCAAGGCGATCGCCGCAGGGCTGCATCACCGCCCGCTCGCCGAGACGATCGCGGACACGCTCGCGTGGGATCGCGGTCGAGGTCCCCTGAAGGTCGGTCTCACACCCGAGCGGGAGCGCGCGCTGTTGCAGGCATGGAGCGGCCGCGGCAGCTAGTCACGTCCCACCACGCGCTCCAGCACGTCGACGCCGCGAGCGAGCGCCGCGAGCTCGTCGGATGTCAGCGCACGCAGGCCGGCCGCCAGCGCATCGACCCGCTGCGAACGGCCCTTCTTCAGTGCGCGGACGCCCTTCGCGGTCGCGCGCACGATCACGGCTCGCCGGTCCTCGGGGTCGGCCTCGCGCGCCACGTATCCGTCGCGCTCCATGCCGTCGACCAATCGGGTCATGGTCGGCGGTTCGACCTGCTCGGCCTCGGCGAGCTCGCCCACCCGCCGAGGCCCGGCGAAGACCAGCACCGACAGGGCGGAGAGTCGGGGAGCGGAGATCCCCAGCGCCTCGTCCTCCACGCGCAGGCGTCGCAACAGGTGGATCGCGGCCGAGTGCAGGCGATCGGCCACCGCATCCACATCTCGCGTCGGGGAAGTCGGCCTTGACGTGGTCATCGGTATTTAGCTAGCCTATACACATAACGCTATCACGGAGGCACGAGCATGGGAAGCATCGACGGATTCTTCGCAGCGATCGAGGCGGGAGCGGCGGACGAGGTGCGTTCGATGGTCGCGGCCAGTCCCGCGCTCGCGTCGGCGCGCGACGAGCACGGGGTGTCGGCGGTGATGCGCGCGCGGTACCGGTCCGACCGCGCGCTCCTCGACGCGGTGCTCTCGGGCGACCCCACGATCGACGTGTTCGAAGCGGCGTCGCTCGACGACATCGATCGCCTGCGCGAGCTGCTCGACGGCGATCCGTCGGCGGTGACCGCGTACTCCGCGGACGGCTTCACCGCACTGCACTTCCCGGCGTTCTTCGGCGGCGTGGAGAGCGCGCGCGTCCTGTTAGACCGAGGTGCCGACGTCGACGCGCACGGCCGCGGATGGATGACGGGGACGCCGTTGAACTCGGCGGCCGCGGGCCGGCACGCGGACGTCGCGCGGCTGCTGCTCGATCGGGGGGCCGATCCGAGCGCGCGACAGGGGAGCGGATGGACGCCGCTGCACTCGGCGGCGCACAACGGCGACGCGGAGACGGTGGCGTTGCTGCTCGCGCGCGGCGCCGACGCCGCCGCGGCGAACGACGAGGGCGCGACCGTGCTCTCGATGGCGGAGGAGAGTGGGAACGCGGACGTGATCGCTCGGGTCCGCGACGCCCTCAGCGCATCCTGACGGTCGAGCTCAGCCGGCGAACACGAACTCCTGCGCCACGGAATCGCACGGGTTGCCGCGCCCGAACGTGATCTGCATGTCGGTGACGTCGGCAACGCACCAGAAGCACGTGACCGATCCGGCGACGCCGTCCTGGGCGTGGCGACACAGCGAGTCGGGTGCGTGCTCGTGGTCGGAGAGGATCTCCCGCATGCGCTCCTCGGTCATCGTGCCGTCCGCCTGTGCGGCGAGCAGCTCCTCCGCGCGGGCGTAGCGGACGGCCGAGCGGCGGGCGTAGGCGGGATCTCCCTCGTACGGCAGCATGGCGTCACAGACGTAGTGGTTCGTGTGCACCAAGTGCCCGCGCTCGTCGGGCTCGGTCATCTCCGCCGATGTGGCGGAGCCCTCGACGTTCACGACGCCGCCGTCCGACGACGCGAGCACGTTGTTGTACGAGGATGCGCGATCGTGACGCAGCGCCGTGCCCACCATGGCATCGAGCGACGTGTCGCGGAGCATCTCGCGCACCTGCAGCTCGCGCGGGATGCCGACCCGCTCGTCGTTCGGCGACAGCTCGTTGCCCGTGAGCGACAGCCCGGCAGCGTTCCATCCCACGCTGATCCAGATGCCGTTCCCGATCGTGAGGATCGCCGGATCGCCGGGCACCCGTCGCTCGATCGCGACCAGCTCGTCGCGGTAGCGAGGGGAGAGGTCGTTGTTGTGGCCGACCAGCACGTGGCCGTCGGCGGTGGCGGGCGAACTGGCGACCACGTCACTGCAGCGGCCGTCGATCGCCGCGCCGGCGCCAGGCGTCCGAGGCTCGTACCAGATCTCCTCGACCGAGCAGGCGAACAACGCCAGCGGGTCGACGTCGGCGCCCTCGGCCGCACCGTTCAGCTCCTCGATCAGCCAGGGCATCGCGGCGGCGGTGAGGTCACGGTAGCGCGAGGCGAGGGCGAGCTGATCGGCGCGCGTCCGTCCCGCCGGCAGCTCCTGGTCGAACGCCACGGCTCGCTCGATCACGTCACCGCACGCCTCGCCGATCTGCCGGCCGACGTCCCGGTAGGACCCGTCGAAGTGCAGGAGCGGGATCGTGTGCGGCGTCACGGTCGGTGTCGCGGCCATGTCAGCCCGTGACGACCGGTGGCGGGGGCGGGACCGGCGGGGGCGGGGTCCCGGAGACGGCCATGCCCGCTCCCGCGGCGTCGGCGGTCGGGCGGCCTGCCGTGCGGGCCGCGATGACCAGCGCGCCCAGCCCCCAGACGGTCGCGGCCAGCCACACCAGGCTCGCGAGGACCGGGATCAACGCGAGCCCGCGCAGGATGCCCCAGCCCGCGAGGAACGCCAGCATCGACTTGCCCGGACCTGAGATCAGCCGCCTCCCGAGCGCGTAGGCGCCCGCGGTGTAGCCCAGCCAGTAGAGCAGGCCGAGCGCCAGCAGCACGCCGACGCCGAGCGGGATCCCCAGCAGCACGCCGATCGCGAGCACCGCGGCGATGGGGATGCCCAGCAACATGAGGAAGCCGAAGCCGATCGACGCCCCGAGCCGACCAGCCGCCGTCTGAGCGACGGCCTCGGCGGCGCGCGGCACGAACAGCACGAGCAGGAGCCCCAGGAGGAAGGACGAGACGGTCGTGGCCAGCCAGATGAAGATGCGGCTCACCGCGGTCAGCTTGCCGAAGTTCACGTCGAGGCGCCGGGCCGATCGCAGCCGGCCGTCGACCGTGGCGGTCGGTGCGATCTGCGGGATGAACCGCGACGCGATGTCGCCGCCGACGTGCGCTCCGGCGAGGAGCGTGACGTGGCCGTTGAAGGAGACGACATTGTCCGTCACGTTCCCCGAGACCGTGATATCGCCGTTGAACGCGATCACCTGACCGTCGACGTCGCCGAGGATCGTCGCGTCCCCGTTGAAGATGATGGCGTCGCTCACCGCGGACGCGTTCGGCACCACGAGCGCGCCGGTGAGGACGACGAACGGCTCGTCGGGATCGCTGCCGAAGTCGGCGAACGCGGGGGAGGCGGCGATGAGCACGGCACCGATCGCCACCACCAGCGCGAGCATCGATCGCCGGACGTTCATCTCAAACCTCCCTCGTCCTCAGCCTCCGTCTCGGAAGGCTAGCGCGTCACGCCCCGCCGGTCCTAGGCCGTCAGCTCCGCGATCAATGAGCCGAACGCCTCGAGGTAGCGATCGACGTCCTCCTCGGTCGCGGGTACCGCGCACGTCGGGCCGGCGCCCACGATGGCGTCCCACACGCCGCGGTTCGCCAGGTAGACCCGCGAGAGCAGCGTGAGCGGGATGTCCTTCGCTGCGTACGCCTCGAGCGCGTTGCGAGGCATGGCGGGCGCGAACGTGACGCCGGACCGCGGCCAGAACCGGTGCGTGGTCCACGGCAGTCCCGCGTCGCCGATGGCCTTCTCGATCCCGTCCGCGAGGCGCGCGCCCAACGCGTGCGTGTGTGCGTACACGTCGCCCGTCAATACCGATCCCATCGTCGCCCGCGCGGCCGCCATGGAGAGCGGGTTGCCGAACAGCGTCCCGCCGGTCGCGATCGCCTCTTTCTCGTCGAACCGGCCCTCCGGGCGCTGCATGGTGACGGCGACGCTCTCGATCATGCCGTACGCGCCGAGCGGCACCCCCGAGGCGATCGACTTCCCGATCGTCACCATGTCCGGTTCGAGGGACCACATCTTCGTGAGCCCGCCGGGACCGACGACCTGCGTGTGCGTCTCGTCATACAGGAGCACGGTCCCGGTCTCGCGCGTGATCGCCCGCAACGCGTCGTGGAAGCCCGGCTCCGGAAGCAGCAGGCCGACGTTGTTCGTCATCGTCGGCTCGGCGATCACGATGGCGACGTCACGCGGCTCCAGGGCCGCGCGCAACGCCCTCCGGATCGTTGAACTGCACGATCTTCGATTTCGTCGTGACGTCGCGAGGCAGGCCGCCTTCCTCCGGCACGAGCTTCCCGTCCTGCAGGTCGACGAGCGCCTCGTCGAAGTGACCGTGGTACTTCCCGTCGAAGAACAGGACCGTGTCGCGGCCCGTCAGCGTGCGTGCGATCCGGATCGCCTCGGTGTTCGCGTGCGTGGCGCTCAGCGTGAACTGCCACTTCGGCAACCCGTATCGGCGGCCGAGCTCCTCCGCGACCCACGGCGCGTCCTCGTTCGGCAGGAGGAACTGCGTCCCGCGTGCGACACATCGCGACACGGCCTCCACGACCGGCTCCGGCGCGTAGCCCGCGAACATCGACATGTCCGCGATGTTGAAATCCGAGTACTCGTGGCCGTCCACGTCGCGGAACCGCGCGCCCGCTCCCTCGTCGACGAACAACGGCGGGTGGTCGTAGGACGTCCGGTGCCACGACATGGGGACCCCGTTGGGCATCGACGCCTTCGACCGCGCCCAGAGCTCGGCGGAGCGCGGTCGTGCCGCGACGAACGCCGCATCCTCGCGTTGCTTGAGGGATGCGATCCGATCCCTGTCGAGGTTCCCGGCGGCGGTCATGGCGGCAGCATCATCCCAGAGGACGGTCCAGGACCATCAACCAGCTCATCCGTCGCTCGCCGTTCACGACGTCGGTGTCGAGCGTCTGTCGCACCTTGCGGAACCCGGCCTTCTCGTACGCTCGGTGCGCCCGGTCGTTCCCGACGGGCGTGAGCAGGGCGACGCTGCCGGCGTCCTCCGTCTCGAACACGTGTCGCGCGACCAGCGCCACGGCCGTCGCACCCACGCCCCGCCCGATCATGTCCGGCTCGCCGATGAAGATGTCGACCCCGTAGGACGTGTCGGGACCCGGCACCCCCATCTCCCGAGCCTCGTCGAGCGCCGCGGACCACGGATAGAACTGCAGGTACCCCACCGGCCGGTCCGCGACGGTGATGAAGCACCGGCTGACCCAGGCGTCCGCGCCGGGTCCGTACTCGGCCTCGGCGTGTTCCAGGGTCATCGGCACGGGATCCTCGTCCGTGTTCCACCACTCCGCGACGTGTGGCTCGTTCCGCCATCGGACGAACGACGCGTAGTCGTCCGGCTCGTCACGCATGGCACGGATCGCGACCTCGCCGTCGCGCGCGATCTCGTCGGGATCGGTCAGTGGCTCGCGCCCTCTCGCCTGCGCAACCGATCCATCTCGCGGCGGATCTCGTCCTCCTGGATGGGCTTCTGCCCGAACGTCGCCCATGCGTGGAAGAGCAGGCCGATGCCCCAGCCGCCCAGGACCCACCCCGGCCAGAAATAGCCGGCGCCGGTGATCGCCCACACGACGATCAGCCCGGCGTTCACGATCACGTAGGAGACCAGGTCCTGCCAGAACTCTCGACGCCGCTTGATCTGTTGCACCGCCTCGTCCCGCAGTCGTTCGTCGTTCGCGCTCATGGCGCCTCCCTTCCGGCTCGGTCGTTCCGAGGGTAGCCTGCACCCGATCGGAGCGGAACGCATGGGCCGACGGTCCCTGCGCGTGTGGGCCGGGTGTCGGCGATCGATGAAGGGGTGGAGCGCTCGATGACGGATCACGACGAACCGGACCTCGCGCTGTTGCGAGGCCTGCTGCATCCGCGCATGTCGCGCAGGGGCTTCTTGCGAACCGCCGGCGTCGGGGCCGCGGGGCTGAGCCTCTCGGGATTGCTGGCCGCGTGCGGCGGGACCGCGGAGCCGTCGCCGTCCGCGAGCCCGGCGGGGACGGGTGCCACCGGTGCCGCCGAGGGGTTCGACTGGGCATCTCAGGAAGTCACGGGCACGTTCACGTTCGCGAACTGGCCGCTCTACATCGACCGCGCCAAGGTCAACGGCGAGCAGGTCAACCCGTCGCTCGAGCTGTTCACGCAGGAGACGGACATCGACGTGCACTACGTCGAGGTGATCCAGGCGTACGACGAGTTCTTCGCGAAGCTGCACGTGCTGCTCGAGGCGGAGCAGCCCACCGGCTACGACCTGATCGTCATGGGCTACCCCAAATGGCTCCCGCTGATGATGGCGAACGACTACCTGATCCCGCTCGATCACTCGCAGCTGCCGAACTTCGCCGCGAACGCGGCGTCGACGTATCAGGACCCGCCGTACGACCCCGGGAACCAGTTCTCGATCCCGTACATGTCGGGGATCACGGGGATCGGCTACGACCCTGAGCTCACTGGGCGTGAGATCACGAGCGTCATGGATCTGTTCGATCCGGCGTTCGAAGGGAAGGTGGGCATGTTCGGCGACACCGAGGACATGCCGAACCTCACGCTGTTGGGGATGGGCGTGGAGCCGAGCGAGTCGACCGAGGACGACTGGCAGGCAGCTGCGGACATGCTCACGAAGCAGCGGGACGACGGCATCGTGCGCCAGTACTTCGGGCAGAACTACGTCAACGCGCTCACGTCGGGCAACGTCGCGCTCACGATGGCGTGGTCCGCCGACGTCCTGCAGCTCCAGATGGGCGGCTTCCCGAACCTGAAGTTCGTCGTCCCCGATGAGGGCGCGATGCTGTGGACGGACAGCCTCTGCATCCCGAAGTTCGCCGAGCATCCGCTCGACGCGTTGACGTTCATGGACTTCATCTACCGGCCGGACGTGGCGGCCATGATCGTCGGATGGATCCAGAACGTGTCGCCCGTGCCGATCTCGCAGGACGTCTTGCGCCAGGAGGGGAACCCGGTCGCCGAGAGCCCGCTCGTGTTCCCCACCGCCGAGATGTACAGCCGGTTGCACGGCTATCGCGTGTTGACGCAGTCGGAGCAGCAGACGTGGGATCAGCTCTTCCAGCCGATCTTCCAGAGCTGACCCGCTGATGAGCATCCCCGTCGATCGATCGATGGCGATCGACGAGTGCCTCTCGATCCGCGACGGACACCTGTGGGTGGAGGGGTGCGACGCGGTGGAGCTCGCGCGGACGTTCGGCACGCCGATCCACGTGATCTCCGAAGACCATCTGCGGCGCAACGTTCGTCGGACCACCGCCGCGTTCCGAGCCGCGTGGCCCGAGGGGGACGTCCTGCTGCTCCCGTCGATCAAGGCGAACTACACGCTGGCGCTGCGACACATCCTGACCCAGGAGGGGACCGGCTGCGACACGTTCGGTCCGGGCGAGCTCGAGGCGGCGCTGCGCACAGGCGTGCCGCCGGAGGCGATCTCGGTGAACGGCTCGGTGAAGGCGCCGGAGCTGATCGCGCGCGCCGTCGACGCGGGGTGCCGGATCACGCTCGACAGCGTCCGCGAGATCGAGCTGGTGCGGGCGGCGGCGCGCGACGCCGGCCGGCGGGCCGTCGTGCGGTTCCGGGTGCGACCGGACTACGACGGCCTCGACACGTTCACCGAGTTCGCCGAGACCGACGTGCCGATCCGGCTCGCGGCGTCGGCGTACAAGCCGGGGATCCCGACCGAGGATCTGCTGGCGGCCGGGCCCGAGGCGCTCGCGGCGGAGGAGCTCGATGTGGTCGGTGTGATGGCGCACCTCGGCCGGCACCACCATGCGATCGACGTCTGGCGGGCGATGGCGTCGAGCTTCGCCGACACGATCGGGACGCTCTCGTCGGCGTGGGGTGGCTGGACGCCGCGCGAGATCGACGTGGGCGGCGGGTTCGCGTCTCCACGGGATCCGACCGGACGAGCGACGACGCGTGGGATGCAACGGCGCGCCGACGAGCGCTCGCCGTCGATCGAGGCGTACGCGGACTCGGTGGCCACGTCGCTGCGAGACGGTCTGCGCCGCCACGGCATGTCGACGGACGGCATCCGGCTGGAGGCGGAGCCCGGCCGCGCGTTGCTCGCCGACACGGGCATCCATCTGGCCACGGTGCGGAACGTGAAAGCGCAGACGCGACCGATCGCGCAACGCTGGGTCGAGCTGGACACGACGGAGATGTTCATGCCCGACGGCCTGATCGAGCACAACCGCTGGACGGCCGTCGTGGCGAGCCGCGCCGACCGCCCCGCGACGCATGAGGCCGACGTGGTCGGCATGAGCTGCGGGTTCGACGTGATCGTCGGCCGGCGCGTCGCTCCCCGACGTCGGAGCCGGGGATGTCGTGGCGATCCTGGACACCGGCGCGTATCAGGACGCCGCCTCGAGCAACTTCAACGCCCTGCCGCGGCCGGCGACCGTCCTGGTGCACGGCGACCGGGCGGAGGTGGTGAAGCGCGCGGAAACGGTCGACGATGTCTTCCGCCGCGATATCGTGCCCGAACGATTGGGCGAGGGACCGAGAGGCGACATATGAGGATCTTGGGGTTGGACCACGTCTCGGTCACCACGGGCGACATCGCGCGATCGCTCGCGTTCTACCGCGATCTGCTCGAGCTCCCGGTACGGAGCGTCGGGGAGCTCTCGGGCGACGAGGTCGAGCGGATCACCGGCGTGCCCGGCGCCCGGCTGCTGAGCGCCGACCTCGATCTGGGTCACGGGCAGGTGCTGGAGCTGCTCGAATACGTCGGCGCCCCCGATGGCGCGGCCCTCGCGTTGGAACGGCCCGGCTCCGGTCATATCGGGCTCACGGTCGACGACGTCGATGCGCTCCACAACAAGCTCGTCGACGCCGGCTGGCCGGTGAAGTCGGACCCCGTCGAGCTCACCGAACCCGGTGATTGGTTCGGCGCCCGCTGCATGACGGTGCTGGATCCCGACGGTGTCGCCGTCGAACTGGTCGAACGACCGAGGCACGGTGGGGTCTCCCGCGACGTCGCCGGCATCGTCGAACCCCTCGACGTCTGACCGTCGACGTTTGGCGTTCCCCCGCAGCGGTTCCCGAACCACCGTGTCAGAGCCTCTCGCTACGGTCGTGACGTCCCCCCTCGAACGGAAGGATCCTCATGGACCAGCTCGGGATCGCGCTCGTCGCCGTGGCGGTGGGCGTTGCGTTGGGCGCCATGATCGCGGCTGCCCGCAAGCCGAAGGTCGCCGGCGGGGTCGCCGACACGCCCCTCGCCGTCGTCGAGGCTCGGCTCGAGGCGCAGTCGGCGGAGCTTCGACGGATCGCGGACGCCGCGGGCACACGCGACCTGGCCGGCGAGCAGCTCCGCTCGGGTCTCGAGGGGGCACGCCGGGCGCTGGAGGAGCTGAGCCTCCGCGAGCAGGAGCGTCGTCAGGCCGACGTCGAGGGCCGCGAGGTCGTCAAGCGGCTGTCGACGGTCCTGGCCGGCGGCGCGTCGAAGGGGCGGGCCGGCGAGAACGTCCTGCGAGAGCATCTGGCGCAGCTCCCGCCGGGCATGCTCGTCACGGACCTCCGCGTGGGGGGCAAGGTGGTGGAGTTCGGGTTGCAGCTGGCCGACGGCCGTCGTCTGCCGATCGACTCGAAGTGGACGGCGCTCGCCGAGCTCGAGGCGTTGGAGGCGGCCGACGATCCGACCACGCGTGACGCCTGCGCGCGCGATGTCGAGCGCGCGGTCGCCGCGCGCGCCAAGGAGGTCGCCCAATACCTCGATCCCGCCGTGACGTCGCAGGTCGCCGTCGCCGCCGTGCCCGACGCCGCGTACGCGGTCCTGAAGCGAGCGCACGCGGACGCGTGGGCGAAGGGCGTCGTGATCGTTCCCTACTCGTCGGCGCTCCCGATCGTGCTGTTCCTCTACAGCTTGGTGCAGCGGTTCGGCGACACGGCCGACGTGCAGGCGAGCCTGGCGGAGGTGTCCGCGGCGCTGGACACGATGGGCGCCGTCGTCGAGAACAAGCTGGCGCGCGCCGCGACCATGCTCACGAACGGCGCCGACGAGCTCCGCTCCAACCTCGGGAAGGCGCGCGGCTCGATCGCGCGCGCGGGGATCGCGAGCGTGCCGGTGCGTGATCTCGTTGATGCGGGAGAGGGTCGGCTCACGGTGGTCGCGGGAGGCGGAGACTGAGGGTCTGTCCGGGCGGGCGATCACGGTGCCCCCAGCTCTTCGAGCAACGGCACCACGGCACCCGGTTCCGGGAGCGCGACGCACCCGTCACGGCATGCGCTTCCAGTTGACGTTTCTATGCACCCAATTGCATACTTATCCGTCATGGCTGATCCCACGAACGTTCGTGTCGCCGTGCTGGGAGCCTCCGGCTTCGCCGGCGGCGAGCTGATCCGGCTCCTCCACGGTCACCCGGCCGTCGAGCTGACGTTCCTGGGCGCCCACGGATCCGCGGGGAAGTCGCTCGGCGAGGTCCATCCGAACCTGGCACAGCTCGAGAGCGGCGAAGACGTCTTGCGCGAGCTGGGGGTCGCCGACATCGTGGAGGCGGCCGACGTCGCGTTCTGCTCGCTGCCGCACGGGGCCAGCGCGGAGCTGGCCCCTCCGCTCCTCGAGGCCGGACTCCGCGTGATCGACCTGGCCGGCGACTTCCGGCTGCCCGCATCGGCGTATCCGGATTGGTACGGGTTCGAGCATCCGTCGGCCGATTGGCTCGGCAAAGCCGTCTATGGATTGCCGGAGCTGTTCGGCGATCAGCTCCCCGGCGCGCAGCTGGTCGCCAACCCCGGCTGCTTCCCGACCCCGGTGATCCTCGGCCTCGCGCCGCTGCTCTCGGCGGGATTGGTCGCGCCGGGCCCGATCCACGTGGACGGGAAGACCGGGCTGTCGGGCGCCGGCCGAGCCGCGAGCGAAGCGGCGTCGTTCGCCTCGTCCGAAGAGAGCGTGCGTCCGTATCGGGCGCCCCGACATCAGCACACCCCGGAGATGGAGCGCGGTCTGGAGCTGGCGACGGGGTTCACGCCCGGCGTGATGTTCGTTCCCCACCTCGTGCCGGCGGTCCGCGGCGTGGTGACGACGGCGTTCGTCCCGCTCGAGGCGGGCGTCACCACGGACGGGCTCACGTCATGTCTCGTCGACGCGTACCGGCATCGGCCGTTCGTCCGCGTGCTGCCGCCGGGCGGGATGGTCGACTCCAAACGGACACGTGGTTCGAACGTCGTGGAGCTCCAGGCGTTCGCCGACACGAGGACGGGCACCGCCGTCGTGATCGGCGCGCTCGACAACCTGGTGAAGGGCGCCGCCGGTCAGGCGATCCAGAACCTGAACCTGATCATGGGCCTGGACGAGTCCACCGCGCTCCCGACGATGGCGGTGTACCCGTGAGCGTGACGTTCCCGCTCGGCTTCACGGCGGCCGGCATGAGCGCCGGGCTCAAGCCGTCGGGCCGCCCCGACCTCGGCCTGCTCGTCGGCCAGCCGGGGACGACCGTCGCGGGTCTGTTCACGACGAACCGCGTCGCGGCCGCCCCCGTCCACCTCACTCGCGCATCGATCGCGGCGGGCCACGGCCGGGCCGTGATCGTGAACGCCGGCCAGGCGAACGCCGCGACGGGCGCGCGCGGTGACGCCGATGCCCGCACCGTGGTCGTCGCGACGGCCGAGGCGCTCGGCATGGAGACGGCCGACGTCCTCGCATGCTCGACCGGTGTCATCGGCGAACCCGTGCACATGGAGCCGTTGCTGGAGGGCCTGCCGATCCTGGCGGGAGCGCTGACGCCCGGGGGTGGACCGGACTTCGCGCGCGCGATCATGACGACCGACACCGTCGACAAGCAGGCGAGCGCCGAGGCCGGGGTGTTCCGCGTGGGCGGTTGTGCGAAAGGGGTGGGCATGATCGCACCCCATCTGGCGACCATGCTCGTGTTCGTGACGACCGACGCCCGCGTCGCGCGCCATGACCTGCAGCGCTTGGCGAACGATCAGCTGAGGGAACGGTTCAACGCGTTGACGGTCGACGGCTGCACGAGCACGAACGACACGGTCCTCCTGTTCGCGAGCGGTGCCGCGCCGGGCGTTCCCGCCGTCACGCCCGACACGCCGGCGTGGGACGAGCTGTCCGATGCGATCGCCGAGGTCGGATCGTCGCTCGCGGGTCAGCTGATCGCCGACGGCGAGGGCGTCTCGCACGTGATGCTGGTCGACATCGCCGGTGCGTCGTCGGAGCGCGACGCTCGCGTCGTCGCGAAGGCCGTGGCCGATTCGCCGCTCGTGAAGACCGCGGCGTTCGGCGGCGACCCGAACCCCGGCCGGATCCTGCAGGCGGTCGGCGCCTCGGGCGTCGACGTCGACGCCGCGACGATCGACATCGCGATCGGTGGCGTCCGCGTGGTGGAGGGCGGAACGATCCCGGCGGCGTACTTCGAGAACGACACGCTGTCCTCCGCCGCTCGCGTGGCGATGAAGGAGCCCGAGATCCACATCGAGGTCTCGATCGGGAGCGGTCCGGGCGCGAGCCGCGCGCTGGGATGCGACCTGTCGTACGACTACGTGCGCATCAACGGGGAGTACACGACATGACCGGACCCGACCTCCCCCCGCAGATCCGTCAGCGCACCGTCGCGAAGGCGCACGTCCTCCTCGAGGCGCTGCCGTTCATGCGGGAGCACCACGGGAAGGTGATCGTCGTGAAGTACGGGGGAGCGGCCATGGAGCGCGCTCCGCTCGCGTCGTCGTTCGCGCAGGACATCGCGTTGCTCCAGAGCGCCGGGATCATGCCGGTGATCGTGCACGGCGGGGGGCCGCAGGTCACCAAGATGTCCGCGAGCCTGGGCATCGAGACGACGTTCGTGGACGGCGTCCGCGTGACCGACGCCGAGACGCTCGACGTCGCGACCATGGTGCTCGCCGGCAAGCTGAACACCGAGGTCGTCGCGTCGCTCGTCACGGGGGGCGTCCCGGCCGTGGGCCTGTCCGGGGTCGACGGCGGGATGTTGCTCGCCCGCAAGCAAACGGCCCCGGACCTGGGGTTCGTCGGCGAGGTGGTGCACGTGAACGCCGACGTCGTCCGAACGTTGATGGCGCAACGGTTCGTGCCTGTCGTGGCGTCGATCGCCGTGGACGAGTTCGGACAGGCGTACAACGTGAACGCCGACGTCGTGGCCGCCGAGCTCGCGATCGCGCTCAACGCCGAGAAGCTCGTGTTCCTCAACGACGTGCCGGGGTTGATCGGTCCGACCGGCGACCTGCTCTCCGAACTCTCGGCGGAGCAATGCCTGGATCTCCTCGGGCAGGAGGGTGTCGTGGAGGGCGGCATGATCCCGAAGCTCGAGAGCGCGGCGGAGGCGATCAAGGCGGGTGTGGGACGCGTGCACCTGGTGGATGGACGCGTCGAGCATTCGCTGGTCCTGGAGCTGTTCACGCCCGAGGGCGTCGGCACGATGGTCACCCCCGACGTCGGGGAGCCGCCGGCGGAGGAGGCGTCGAGATGAGTCGCGGGAACCCGGCCGTGAAGGCCAAGCGCCAGCAGACGATCCTGTCGCTCGTCGGCCGGGAGCGTCTGGCGTCGCAGGAGGAGATCCGTGCGCGGCTCGCGTCGCTCGGCCTCGACGCCACGCAGTCGACGATCTCCCGTGACGTGGAGGAGCTCGGGCTCGCGCGTGTGCACGACCACGACGGACTCCGCTACGTCGTGCCGGGCAACGGCACGGCTCCCGCGCCGCTCCGGGTCTTGAAGCGCCTGCTCGAAGAGTTCGCGCTTTCGTTCACGCGCAGCGATCACGGCCTGGTCGTGCGGACCCCGCCGGGCGCCGCCGCGGCGCTGGCCGAGGGCATCGACCGCGTCGACCTGCCCGAGGTCGCCGGCACGATCGCCGGCGACAACACGATCCTGATCCTCGGCCGGGAGGGCGTCGCGACCGCGGCGCTCGAGCGGTCGCTCAACCACATCATGGAGGCGGAGGCATGAAACGCGCGGTCCTGGCGTACAGCGGCGGGCTCGATACGTCGGTCACGATCCGGTGGCTGGTCGAGCAGGGATACGAGGTGCAGGCGGTCGCGGTCGACGTCGGGCAGCAGGAGGACTTCGACGGCGTCGTGGAGCGAGGCCGGCTGGCGGGCGCGGCCGACGTGCGCGTCGTGGATGCCGTCGGCCGGTTCGCGGCGGACTACCTGGTCCACGCGATCAAGGCGAACGGGCTGTACGAGGGCAAGTACCCGATGGTGTCGGGGCTGGCGCGGCCGCTGATCGTCGAGGAGGTCGTCAAGGTCGCGCGCGAGATCGGCGCCGACGTCGTGGCCCACGGCTGCACCGGCAAGGGCAACGACCAGGTGCGGTTCGAGGTGTCGTTCGGCGTGCTCGCCCCCGACCTCGAGGTGCTGGCGCCGATCCGCGACGCGAACATCCCGCGCGAGAAGGCGTTGGTGCTGGCGGAGGAGTGGGGCATCCCGCTGGCCTCGATCGTCAGCTCGTACTCCGTCGACGAGAACCTCTGGGGCAGGACCGCCGAGTGCGGGCCGCTCGAGGACCCGTGGGTGGCGCCGCCGGAGGACGCGTTCGCGAGGACGGCGCCGATCGAGGCTCGTCCGTCGGAGCCTGCCGAGATCGTCGTCGCCTTCGAGCGCGGACTGCCCGTGGCGCTCGACGGCGACGCGGCGGACCTGCCGTCCGTGATCCGCGCGCTCGACCTGCTCGGCGGCACCTATGGCTTCGGCCGCGTCGACATGATCGAGAACCGGCGCGTGGGGATCAAGTCGCGCGAGCTCTACGAGGTGCCGGGCGCGCTCGCGATCATCCTGGCGCACCGCGCGCTCGAGGACCTGACGTTGGAGCGGGAGGTGGCGCACCACAAGCCGCTCGTCGAGCAGCGCTGGACCGACCTGGTGTACGACGGTCAGTGGTTCTCTCCACTCCGGATCGCGCTCGACGCGTACGTCGACGCGACGCAGACCCACGTCACCGGGGACGTGCGGCTGCGGTTCGAAGCGGGCACGTGCACCGTGGTGGGGCGGCGCTCGGCTCACTCGCTCTACGACCTGTCCCTCGCCACGTACGGCAGCGGCGACGCGTTCGACCAGTCGCACGCCGGAGGGTACGTGCGGCTCTACGGGTTGCCCCTCAAGGTGTGGTCGGCGAAGCAGGGCGGCGCGTGAGCGAGGGTGAGGCCGGCGGCGCAGGTTCCGGCGACCGCCGGTCCGCCGAGCCGTTGTGGGCCGGCCGGTTCACGTCGGCTCCGGCGCCGGAGGCGCATGCGCTCGGCAGGAGCGTGCACTACGACGTGCGGCTCGCACCCCACGACGTCGACGTCTCGATCGCGCACGCGGAGGGGTTGCACGACGTGGGTCTCCTGACATCCGAGGACGCGGCGGCGTTGACGGAGGCGTTGACGGACGCCGGTCGCCAGATCGCGGACGGAGCGTTCGTGTTCGACCCCGCCGACGAGGACGTGCATTCGGCGATCGAGCGCGCGGTGACGGATCGGCTGGGCGACGCGGGAGCCAGGCTGCACGCCGGCCGGAGCCGGAACGACCTCGTGGCCACCGACCTGCGCCTCTGGCTCCTCGCCGCGGGCCGGCGCATCGACGGCCTGACCACGATGCTCGTCAGGACGCTCGTGGCCCGCGCGGTCGAACACGCCGAGACCGTCATGCCCGGCACGACCCACACCCGCGCCGCGCAGACCGTCACGCTCGGACACCATCTCCTGGCGCACGCGTGGGCCCTGCTCCGCGACCTCGAGCGCTTCGATCAATGGGCGGTCCGGACCTCGGTGTCGCCGCTGGGCGCCGGCGCGCTGGCCACGTCGACGCTCGGCCTCGACCCTGCCGCAGCGGCCGCGCGACTCGGGTTCGCCCGCGCCTTCGACAACTCGATCGACGCCGTGTCCGACCGGGACTTCGTGCAGGAGTTCCTGGCGGACGCGGCGATCTGCGCGACGCACCTCTCCCGGCTGGCCGCTGATCTCGCCCGGTGGACCGACCCCGCGATGGGCTGGGCCGAGCTCGACGAGGCGTACACGACCGGCTCGAGCATCATGCCGCAGAAGCGGAACCCCGATACCGCGGAGCTCGCACGCGCGAAGGCGGCTCGCATCGCCGCCGGGTTCGCGGCGTTGACGTCGGTGCTCCACGGGCTGCCGCTCGGGTACCACCGCGACCTCCAGGAGGACAAGGAGCCCGCGTTCGATGCCGCCGACACGCTCGAGCTGGTCCTGCCCGCGTTGGTGGGAGCCGTCGACACCGTGCGGTTCGATGCCGCGGCCATGCGGGCGGCCGCCTCGGAAGAGGGGCTCTACGCGACCGACCTCGCGGAGGCGCTGGTGCGCCAAGGGGTGCCGTTCCGGGAGGCGCACCGCCGGACCGGAGAGCTGCTGAAGCAGCTCTCTGCGACGTCGAGATCGATGCGGGATCTCACGGCCGATGAGTGGGATTCGTTCGGGGTGGCCGGCGGGGTGTCGTTGCTGGATCCGGACGCCTCGGTGCGCGCGAGGGGCGGTGTCGGTGGGCCGTCACCAGCGAGCGTCGTCGATCAGTCGGACGCGATCGGGGCGTGGCTCGCGGCGCGCTAGGCGCTCCGACGTGGGACGGATCGGACACCGGGAGGTCCTCCACGCGCGCGAGCGGAACCGTGACCGAGAACGTGGTGCCGGTCCCCGGCGTGCTCTGCACATCGACGGTCCCGCCCATCGACTCCAGCAGGCCCTCGACGATATGGAGGCCGAGCCCCACGCCTCCGTAGGAACGCGTGGCGGACTGGTCCACCTGGTAGAAGCGCTCGAAGATCCGTGGGAGGTCGCCCGGATCGATCCCGATCCCCTCGTCCCGCACCCAGAACGTGAGCGCCGTGTCGTCGACGCGGGCTCCGATCGTGACCGGCGTCGGCGCTACCGAGTACTTCAGCGCGTTGTCCACCAGGTTGACGAGCACGTCCTGCACCCGTCGCCGATCGACGGTGACCGGAGGAAGATCCTCGGGGATCTCGCGGACGATGCGCTTGCCGGTGTCGTGGAAGTCGGCCACCACTTCGTCGACCAGATCCGGGAACGCGAACATGAAGACGGCGTTGTCGGTGTCGTCGTGCTCCAGGTTGGACTCACGGAGCACGTTGCCGATCAGACGGAACAGCCGGCTGGATTGCCGCTCGATCGCCGCCAGCGCTTCGACCGCCACCGGATCGTCTGCCAACGCCGACTCGCGAAGGATGTGGACGTAGCCGCGGATGCTGGTGAGCGGTGTTCGGAGCTCGTGCGACGTCGCGGCGACGAAGTCGCTCTTCATCCGGTCCAGCTCGCGGAGCTCGGCGACGGTGTCCTGCTCGCGCTCCAACAGGTCGGAGAGCTGGTCCGCCTGCTCCTGGAGCCGATGGTTCTGACGTCGGAGCGTGCGGGTGATGCCGATCATCAGGGGGAGCAGGACGGCGTACAACACGAGCAGTCCGATGCCGAGCGAGATCGAGAGCGTGCGCGTGAGACGGTCGATCTCCGATTGGATCACCGAGTAGTCCTGGTAGACCTCGATGACGGCCGAGACTGATCCTCGCCGTCGAACCGGAACGGGACGTACGTCTCGAACAGCTTGTCCGCGACCATCCGTTCGCTGGAGTTCTCGCCTGCCGTGAGGTCCGAGATCTCGTTCTCGAGGTTGCCCTCGAGCGCCTCGCCGAGCTCGTCGTCGACGCCCGGGCGCGTCGCCACCTGGTCGCGATCGTCCGAGAACAGGATCTGTCCATCGGCGGCCCAGATCTTGATACGGACGATGCCCGGTTGGGCCTGTCGGATGCTCGTGACCCGTTGGTTGAGCACGGTGTAGCGCTCGCCGGTCATCGGCGAGGCGGTGTCCGTGGGCGTCAGCAACGGCCCCAGTGCCTCGTTCGCGATCAGCTCCGCTCGACTGGCGGCCGCCCGCTCCTCGCGTTCGCGGACGTCTCGAGCGCGGAACGACGTGATGACCACCCCGATCAAGACGAAGACGATCAGGCTGGTGAGGGCGAACCACGCCACGATCCGTGGGTGAGGCGTTCGGCTGACCTCGACGGGGGGCATCTCCGAGGTATCGACCGGTCCGGCGACCGGGTGAAGTGCGCGGTTTCCGGTATGGAGACCAGGCGATACGCTGCCGTGATGACCTTCTCCAGCGCGCTCGTCCTGTTCGCCCATCCCGACGACGCGGAGTTCATGTGTGGCGGCACGATCGCCGCGTGGACCCGCGAGGGGTGCGAGGTCCACTACGTGGTCATCACCGACGGTTCGGCCGGGAACAATGAACCGGGCGCGACCCGCGAGCAGATGCGCCCGATCCGTGAGCAGGAGCAGCGGGCCGCGGCCGAGGTGCTCGGCGTGAAGAGCGTCACGTTCCTGGGCGAGGTCGACGGGATGCTCGAGGTGACGCTGGACACGCGGCGGAAGGTGACGCGGGAGGTCCGGCGGCTCCGCCCTGAGGTCATCGTGGCTCCCGATCCCTCCCGCCTGTGGACCGGGAACCGATACATCAACCACTCGGATCACCGGGCGGCCGGGATGCTCGCGCTCACCTCCGTCATGCCGGACGCGCCCTCGCGGCCGATGTTCCAGGAGCTGGAGCAGGAGGGCATCGAGCCGTTCGAGGTGCAGAACCTGTGGCTCGGCTCGCACGAACCGGATACCTACGTCGACATCACCGCCACGATCGACATCAAGCTCAAGTCGCTCGAGCAACACGTCTCACAAGGCACGGCCGACGCGGAGCCGTGGGTGCGGCTCCGCGCCGAGGAGGCGGGCAAGGAGGCGGGCTGCACCTACGCCGAAGGGTTCAAGGCGTTCCGGTTCATCGACGATCCGGTGGAGGAGTGATGGACGAGCCGACGCCGCAGCCGGACGAGCCGGAGGAGCGGATCGACCTCACGTCGGAGGAGCGCGCCGACATCGAGGCGGACCTGCACGACCTGGAGTCGATGCGTGGGCTCTTCGCGTCGCAGGGCGTCAAGGGCGTCGTGATCGCGTGTCAGGACTGCGGGGCGAACCACTTCTACGAATGGGAGCTCCTGCAGGACAACCTCGACCACATGCTGCAGACGGGCGAACCGCGGATGCACGAGCCGGCGTTCGACATCCAGGAGGAGGAGTACATCCTCTGGGACTACGGCAAGGGCTACATCGACGCGCTCGCGGATACCGGGCTGGAACCGGATCGCCGGATCGAGGTCGGATCGTGCCCGTGGTGCCAGACGCGTTTCGAGACGGACTTCCGGTTCTGTCCGCGGTGCGGCAGGTCGCTCGGGGCGGTGCGCATGTACCACGAGCTCGTCGCCCGCGGGATGGAGGAGCGGGAGGTGCGGACGTTGCTCGTCCGCGCCGGCTACGAACCGTTCTAGGAACGCCGTGCGAACGCTCGGACCGCCGGATTGCGCTTCGACGCTCCCGGGCACACGATGGCGGTCCAGTCGTCGATCGGGAGGAGTTCGTATGCCCAAGTACCTGTTGCAGGTGTCGTACACGGCTTCGGGCGCACAAGGTGTGATGAAGGAAGGCGGGTCCAGTCGGCGCGACACGGTCGCGAAGCTCCTGGCCGATGCCGGCGGCACGCTCGACGAGTTCTACTTCACGTTCGGCGAGGACGACGTGATCACGATCGTCGATCTGCCCGACCACGCCTCGGTGGCCGCGCTCAGCATGACGATCGGTGCCTCCGGCGCCGCCTCCGTGAAGACGACGGTGCTGCTCACCCCGGAAGAGATCGATCAAGCGGCTGGACGCTCGGTGTCGTACCGAGCGCCGGGTCAGTAGCTCCACCCTGAGGGTTCGGCGGCGGTGCCTCAGGCGCCGCCGTCAACCTTTGGATCTCGCCAAAGGCTCCAGCACGCACTCGTCGGGCAGCTTGTCGGGACGAAGGCCCTTGAACACCGGCGCGCGCATCTTCTTCGTGCTCTTCGTGATCTCCAGGTACTCGACCTCGCACACGACCTCGGGCTCCACGAAGACGGCGCCCTTCACGGCCGCGAGATCGGGATCGTCGATCGCGGGTGTGTCGCGAACCAGCGGATCCAGCTGCGCCTGGACGATCGCGAGCGTCCTCTCGGTGAAGCCCGACCCGACCTGACCGATCCACTTCCACTCGCCGCCGTCCAAGGCGCCGACCAGCAACGCGCCGAACGACGACGAGCGGCCGCCCTGTCCCGGGGTCCACCCCAGGATCACGCAGTCCTGCGTGTTCGTGAGCTTGATCTTGCGCCACGTGTCGGAGCGCCTGCCGGGCAGGTACTTCGAGCCCTTCCGCTTGGCCACCACGCCTTCCAGCCCGAGCTCCTTCGCCGCGGCCGTGAACGCCTTCCCGTCGCCCTCGACGTGGGTCATCAGCTGGAGACGATGGTCTTCCTCCACGGTCAGCTCGAGCAGCTCGCGACGCTCCTCCAACGTCAGTCCCGTCGTCTCGCGACCGTCCAGCCACAGCACGTCGAACACCACCAGCGCGACGGGGATCTCCTTCGCCGTGCGCTTGATCTCGCGCTCGTTCGCCAGGTTCATGCGCTGCTGCAGCGCCTCGAACGAGTTCCGCCCTTCCTTGTCGAACGCCACGATCTCGCCGTCCAGCACGGCGTTCACCTGATCGACCAGCTCGTGGATCATGTGGATGTCGGGGTACTGCGCGGTCACGTCGCGGCCGGTGCGCGTGATGAGCTTCGTCTCGCCCGTGGTCATCTCGGCGAGGCAGCGGATGCCGTCGAGCTTCGGCTCGAACGACCAGTCCTCGTCGTCGAACGCCTTCCAGCCACCATCCGCCAGCATCGGCTGGAAGCGGCGGGGCGACTCGATCAGGGGCCGGTCTTGCGCGCTGGCCAGGAACGCGAGCCAGTCCGTCCGGGTCTTCACGAAGTGGAACTCCAACCCGGGGTAGCGCCGGCCGTGCAGCTTGAACGAGACCTTCTTGTCGTCCCACTCGATCGGCTCGTACCAGCCGTCGTCGAAGATGCGGACCTCGCCGGCCCCGTAGTGGCCCTCCGGGATCGTGCCGGAGAACTTGCCGTACTCGAGCGGATGGTCCTCGGTCCGCACCGCCAGCCGCTTGTCGCCCTTCACGGTCGGGAGCCCTTTCGGCACGGCCCACGACGGCAGCGCGCCGTTCTGCTCCAGCCGCACGTCGTAGTGCAGCCGCGTCGCGCGATGCTTGTGGATCACGAACGAGTTGCCCTGCCCCTCGGCGGCGCCGGGCGCCGGCTCGGGCGTGCCCTCGAAGTCGCGCTTGCGGATGTACTCGGCGAGGTTCGGATCCTTCGACGCGGCGATGACCTCCTCGGACGTGCGCGTCGTCGTCTTCGGGGCCTCGGCGGCTGCGTCCATCCCCAGCGCCTCGAACGCGTTCGTCAGGTCGGCGGCCTCGGTGAGCATGCCGGCGAACAGGTCGCCCACTCGCGCGAACCGGTCCCAGACGTTGTCGATGCGGAAGTCCTGCGGCTCGAAGCCACCGGCCGCGACCTCGTCCCACGTGAGCGGCGTCGAGACCGGTGCCCGCGGCTCGGGCCGCATCGAGTACGCGGCGGCGATGTTCGCGCCCGAACGGTTCATGTTGTGGTCGATGAAGATCTTGCCGGTGCGGTCTGCGATCTTCCACGCCATCGTCACGCGATCGGGGTCCGCCTGCAGGATGAGCCGTCCACACCGACCCACCAGCTCGCGCACCTGATCGTGCGTGTATCGCCCTCGTTCGATCGGGACGAAGATCTGCAGACCCGTGGCGCCCGACGTCTTCGGGAACCCGCTCAGGCCGAGTTGATCGAGCAACGCCCCGATGTGCCGCGCCACGGTGAGCACGTCCTCGTACGTGTACGGCGGGAACGGGTCGAGGTCGAAGAAGCAGTAGTCGGGGTGCTCGATGTCCTCGCATCGCGCGTGGAGCGGGTGGAACTCGATGCACCCGAGGTTCGCGATGAAGAGCAATCCGGCGGCGTCCTCGATCGTCATGTAGTCGATCACGCCGGTCTTGGCGTCGTCGGACAGCACCTTGCATCGGCCGATCCAGTCAGGGACGTGCGACGGCGCCGACTTCTCGTAGAAGAACGGTCCGTCGATGCCGTCGGGCATCCGCTTCATCGTGAGCGGCCGTCCGGCGAGATACGGCATCATCAGGTGCGCCACGTTGAAGTAGTAGGCGATCAGGTCGCCCTTCGTGTAACCCTCGTCCGGCCAGAAGATCTTGTCGAGGTTCGACAGGCGGAGCTCCCGGCCGTCGACCTCGAGCCACCAGGCGTCCCCGTCCTTGCGGGCGTCGAGCGGCTGCGGGAACTCCACGGTGAACGGGGTCGGCGACGTCCGGGCCCGTTTGCGCTTCGGCGGCATGCGGCGATGGTAGCGACCATGAAAGGATGCAGCCTGGCGATACGCACACGCAGCGGCGAGGGAACCGGAGGGACGAGATGGAACGGATCAAGCGGAACCCGGGAGGGTACGGGCTGGCGTTGGGCGGGACGATCGGGATCGTCTCCATCCTGTTCTCATGGGTGTCGGTCACGAACACGGTCACGAACGTCACGACGAGCGTGCCGGCGCACGGGACCGTCTCGGGCCAGACGCTCGGGCTGATCGGGCTGCTCGCGGTGATCTCCGGCCTGGGGGTGGCCGCATCCGCCGGCGGCGGGCGGATCCTGTGGGCGATCCTCGGTCTGCTCAGTGCCGGGACCATCCTGGTGGCCGGGTTGGTGGCGATCTTCTCCCCGGAGAAGATCGCGCAGCTGTTCGCCACGACGGAGCTGATCTCGAAGCTGCGTCTCACGGGCGTCACGGACTCGGCGAGCGACTCGATCAAGTCGGGGTTCGCATCCGGCGACCTGACCGCGCGCGTGGCGTTCGGGGCGATCGTCGGCGTGGCCGGCGGCGCACTCGGGGTCCTCGGCGCGCTCCTGGGGTTCGGCAAGAAGCAGCCCAAGCCCGACGACGACTGACCGTTCCGGGCCCACCCGCATGTCCGTGCCAGGGCATAGAATCGCGTTTCCGCTGCGTGCGACCTGGGGATAGCTCCCCTGGAGGACAAGATCATGCCGAGATCCATGTGGAAGGGCGCCATCAGCTTCGGGCTCGTGACCATCCCGGTCTCCGTCTACCCGGCGACCGAGGAGAAGACGCTTCGGTTCAATCAGCTCCACGACGAGGACGGTGGGCGGATCCGCATGAAGCGGACGTGCTCGGTCGACGGTGAGGAGGTCACCTACGACCACATCGTCAAGGGCTACGAGTACGAGAAGGACAAGTACGTCGTCCTGACGGACGACGACTTCGACGCCGTTCCGGTCGCCTCCAGCCGCGCGATCGACATCGTCCAGTTCGTGGATCTCGAGGACATCGACCCGATCCTGTACAAGAAGACGTACTACCTGATCCCCGAGGAGACCGGTGCCAAGGCGTACGCGCTGCTGCGCGAGGCCATGAGCCAGGTGAACAAGGTGGGGATCGCGAAGGTCAGCTTCCGCGACAAGGAGCACCTGTCGGCGCTCCGCTTCAAGGACGACGCGTTCGTCCTGGAGACCATGTACTGGCCCGACGAGATCCGCGAGGCCGACTTCGGCGGCGTCGACGTCGACGCCACGGTCCGCGACCAAGAGCTCGACATGGCGAAGACGCTGATCGAGAACCTCACCGCCGATTGGAACCCGGACGAGTTCACCGACGAGTACCGCGAGGCACTGCTCAAGATCGTCGAGGCGAAGATCGCCGGCGAGGAGATCGAGTTCGTCGAGGCGGAGCCCACCGCGAAGGTCGTGGACCTGATGGCGGCGCTCAAGGCCAGCGTGGATGCCGCGAAGAAGCGGCCTGCCGACGAGGAAGCGCCGCCCGAAGGCGTCCGCGCGGAAGCCCTCGGCGAAGAAGTCCGCGGCCAAGTCCCCCGCCAAGAAGGCGGCCGCCCGCAAGGCTCCTCCGCGCAAGAAGGCCTCGGGGGAGTGAAGCTCCCGCCGGGATTCACGTCCCGGCCCGCAACGCTGGGTGACTTGGACGGCGTCGCCGCGCTCGTGACGGGGTGGGAGCTGACGTACACCGGAGAGTCCGAGGCTGCACGGGCCATGCTTCAGTACGAGTGGGGGGCGGCATCGTTCGACATGCGAGCGAGACACCCGGGTGATCCATGCCGCCGACGGAGCGCTCGCCGCGTTCGCGCAGCACTCGACGCCCGATCCGGAGCTGCTCCGATACCACGCGTTCGGTCCGGTCGACCCGTCGTTCGAGGGACGAGGCCTCGGATCGTCGATCGTCGAGTGGACGGAGACGGAGACGCGCTCTCGGATCGGGCAGGGGTCGACGGCGCGACTGTGGAACTCGGTGCAGGCCGGCAACGAGGGCGCGATCGCGCTGCTCGAGACGCACGGATACGCAGCCATCAGAACCTTCTGGGAGATGACCATGGATCTGGACGGCTCGTTCGAAGCCGGTGCCGCCCCCGAGGGCGTGACGATCCGACCGATGGTGATGGAGGTGGACGGCCCGGCCGCGCAATCGGTGTTGAACACGGCGTTCCGGTCGCACTTCGGCCACGTGGAGGAGACGTTCGAGGCGTGGCTGAGGCAACAGGAAGCCGACGACACCTGGGATCCCACCCTGGGACTGCTCGCCGAGCTCGACGGGACGATCGTCGGCTTCAGCAACAACGGGGTGATCGACGGGGTCGGGTACGTGTTCGAGCTCGGCGTGCTGCCGGAGTTGCAGGGCAGAGGGATCGGGAGGGCCCTCCTGCGGCATTCCTTCGCGATGCTGGCGGACGCGCGGGATCGCGAAAGGACGTCTGGGGGTCGACACGCAGAACGTCACCGGGGCGGTCGAGCTCTATCGGTCGATCGGCATGACCCCGGTGAGCGAGCATCGTGTGGTCGAGAAGCTCATCGCGGCCGACTAGGCTACTGACCCCGGCCGAGAGGGGCCCCACGTTGAAGCTCATCACCGCGATCGTGAAGCCGCACCGCATCGAGGAAGTGAAGGAAGCGCTCCGTGACATCGGCGTGAACGGATTGACCACGACCGACGTCGAGGGGTTCGGGCGCCAACGCGGCCACACCGAGGTGTACCGCGGCGCCGAGTACCAGGTGGACTTCGTGCCGAAGGTGAAGGTCGAGGTGCTCGTGTCCGAGGACGACGCGCAGGGTGTGATCGACGCCATCGAGAAGGCCGCGCGGACCGGCAAGATCGGGGACGGGAAGATCTGGGTCACCGAGGCCGAGCAGGTGATCCGGATCCGCACGGGCGAGCGCGGTCCGGACGCGCTCTGACGTGAGCGTCGGGAGCGCGCCGCCCGGCGCTCCGGTCCCGATCGCGCGGCTGAAGGACGAGCTCGCCTCGCTGGAGCGCGCGTACTCCGCCGGGACACCATGGTCTGTGGTCGGCGCGGCGACGGTCCGAGCTGGTCGACGCCGCGCTCGTCGGGCTGTACGGAGCCGAGGCCCCTCCGGTCGAGCGGGCGCCGCGCACGGCGTTGGTCGCGCTCGGCGGATACGGGCGCGGCGCCCTGGTCCCGCGCTCCGACATCGATCTCCTGTTGCTGCACGACGGCACGGAGTCGGCGGCCGTCGCCGCGCTGTCGGAGCGACTGCTCTATCCGCTCTGGGACGCCGGCTTCACCGTCGGCCACGCCGTGCGGACGCCGGACGAGACCGTCGCGCTGGCGGCCGAGCGCCTGGACGCCGCGACCGCCGTGCTCGATGCTCGTCTGCTGGCCGGGGACGCGGAGCTCATGCGCGCCGCCGTGGATCCCGTCGTCGTCCGCCTGCGCGCCGATCCGGATGGGTTCGCCGAGAGCCTGGCGAACGACGCCCGGGAACGGCGCGAGCGCTTCGGCTCGTCCGCGTACCTCCTGGAACCGGAGCTGAAGGATGGTGGCGGAGGGCTGCGCGACATCCACGCGTTCGGCTGGCTCCAAGCGGTCCGAGGCCGGTCGCTCGAGGACGACGGGCTGCTCAGGAGCGCGGAACGAGCGCAGCTGGACGCGGCCGAAGAGTTCCTGACCCGCGTGCGGAGCGCGCTCCACCTGGAGAGCGGCCGCAAGGCCGATCGACTGATCCGAGATCAACAGGATGACGTCGCGCGCGTCATGGGGTTCGAGGACGAGCCTCGGCTGCTGGCGGCCGACGGCTTGATGCGCGCCGTCTTCGAGCACGCGCGCGACGTGGATGCGCTCACCGACGACGTCATCATCCGCCGGATCCGGGCGCACGGTGCGTCGGTCGCCGTCGACCTGGCCGACGCGGGCGAGGCGTTCGCGCTGGTCGCCTCGTTGGCCGAGGGAGGTCGGCAACCATCCGCGGCCGAGCTGGACGCGTTGGAGGCCGTCGCCGCGGAACCGTTCACGTGGGATGAGACGAGCCGCGAGGCGTTCCTGCGGGTGCTCCGCGCTGGACCATCGGCGGTGGACGGACTGCGGGCGCTCGATCGGACCGGACTGCTCGTCCGCGCGATCCCCGAGTGGGCCGACGTCCGGTGCCGCCCGCAGCGCGACCCGTATCACCGCTACACGGTCGACATGCATCTGCTTCGGGCGTTCGAGCGCACGTCTCGCGCGCTCGCCGCGCCCGACGTGGACGACCCCGTGGAGGTCGTCGCGGTGGGCCTCGTCCAGGAGCGGGACGGGGTCCTGCTGGGCGCGCTCCTGCACGACGTCGGGAAGAACGGCGAGGGCGGCCACGTGGCGGTCGGTGACCGGCTGGCCTCGACGATCCTCGAACGGATGGGCGTGGAGAGCTCCACGCGCGCACTGGCCACGTTCATGGTCGCCCAGCATCTGTTGCTCCCGGACACGGCCACGCGACGCGACCTCGGGGACGACGACCTGATCATGGACGTCGCGGCGCGCGTCGAGACGCCCGAACGGCTCGCAGCGCTGTACCTCCTGGCGAAGGCCGACGCGCTCGCCACCGGGCCGTCGGCGTGGACGCCGTGGCGCCAGACGCTGATCCGGGAGCTCGTGGCCAAGGTTCGGCGGGTGTTCGATCGCGGCGAGATGGGGGTGGAGGTCGCCGAACGCTTGACGGATGCGATCGGCCGAGTGCGCGACCTGCTCCACGGCGAACGCGCCGACGAGGTCGAGCGCTTCATCATGCGGATGCCGCGCAGTTACTTCCTCTCGATCCCTCCCGCGCAGATCGCGCAGCACTACGCCACGATCGCGCCGGATCTGGGGCGTCACGACGTGCGGACGTCGACCGGGTCGGGCCCCCGCGCCGGCACGTACGAGCTGTTGGTCGTCGCCGCCGACCGGCCCGGACTGCTGTCGTGGATCGCGGGCGCGCTCTCGCTCGCGGGGCTCTCCATCCTCACTGCCCAGGTGTTCACCACCGACGACGGCGCGGCCGCGGACCTGTTCGAGGTGCAGGGGGCGTTCGAGCCGGTGGTCGGCGAGGAGCGATGGCGGGAGTTCCGCAACCTGCTCCGCAAGGCGATCGACGGCCGCGTCTCGTTGGAGCACCGCATGACGGAGAAACGGCGCCATTACCCGGAACGGAGCGACACGCCGGTGACGGTGACGGTGGATAACGGGGCGTCGGACTTCTTCACGGTGATCGAGGTGGGCGCTCCCGACCGCATCGGCCTGCTCTACGACATCACCCGCACGCTCGCGGAGCTGGAGCTGGACGTGCACCTGGCGAAGGTCGCCACCTATACGGATCGCGTGATCGACGCGTTCTACGTTCGCGACGCCGTCGGCCGGAAACTCGACGACGAGCTGCAGACGTGGCGGTCGGCGATGCCGTGCGGGCGCGCATCGATGCGGTTCCCGGAGCCATCCAGGGCGACGACTGACCGAACCGGCTATCAGTACGTGGTCATGATCGCTGCGATGGTGTCACTCACGGTTGGGTCGACCGGGACGAGATCGTGATCGGGCAGCGATAGGTCACGCCCTCCGCCGTCGTCGGCGCGATGAACGCGAGCGTCAGATGGACGCGCTTCCCCTGTGATGACGGAGGCAGCGTGAACGTCGCCGTTCCGTTCTTGAACCCCTGTGTGATGTCCTCGGGACGCCAGTCCGGCCGTTTCAGCAGGCCCACCTTCACCGCGATGATGACGAACCGCGCGTTCCCGCGGCAGCCGTGCACGACGAACGTGTCCTCCATCTCGGCGTCGTTCTGGAGCGTGATCCAGAAGCGCACGTCCTCTCCGTCCTCCATGCGCACGGCGATCTTCTGCCGGAAGCCCGACACGTTGTAGACGTCGTCGCCGAGCCACGGGTGGGGCAGCGGGTCGATCGTGCATCCCGTGCTGAGGCCGCAGAGCTTGATCCAGATGTCCGGTCGAGGCGTCACCTGCTTCGGCTCAGCACCGGCGGAGGCCGCCCCGTGTGCGATCGCGGACGCGAGCACGGCGAGCACCATCACCAGCGTCCATGCACGTCGAAGGGGCGCGGTCGAGCCGGCAGGCCGTGCACCGATCATCCGAGCCTCCTCATCGCGTGACACTGCTGAGCGTACCGGTTGTCTCGCCCCGAAGTGTTTGCGACACTTCGCGGATGACATCCAACCCCACGATCGGTTCGACCGAACGACATCGCGAAGCGTTCGAAGCGCTGCAGGCCGCGATCCTGGACGCAGACGACGCCGTGACCTCCGCCGAGGTACGCCGGGCGGCGGCCGATCGCGGAGATGTGCCCGAACCGTTCGCGGGATACGTGGACACGATCCACGATCACGCGTACCAGGTGAGCGATCGGACCGTGTCGGATCTGCGTGCGGCCGGTGCCGGTGAGGACGAGGTGTTCGAGGTCACCGTGTCGGCGGCGTTCGGCGCGGCTCGCGCGCGGCTCGAGGCCGGACTCGCGGCCGTGCGCGACGCGACGAGGGCGACCTGATGCGCCTCGAGGCCGTGGCACGGGGCCGCGGGATCCGTGCGAAGGCGAAGCTCACCATGATCCGGCTGTTCTCGGGGGCACCGGCGGTCGACGTCGTGAAGACGCTCGAGTTCCGTCCCGGATTCTTCGGGACCCCGTTCAACACCTTGATCCAGGAGGTCATGCGCGGACCCTCGGAGTGGAGCGTGGGCGAGCGAGAGTTGTTCGCCGCGTTCGTCTCCAAGCGCAACCGATGTCTGTTCTGAACGGGAGCTCACGGCGCGGTCGCGTCGAAGAGCTTCGGAGCTGAAGAGACGACGGCGGTCCTCACCGATTGGGAGTCAGCTCCTGTGGATGCGCGCGTCCATGCGGCGCTCGACCTGCTCGAGCACATGACCCTGCGGCCGGACGAACTCCGACGCCGAGCACGTCGAGCGGCTCCTCGAGACCGGCGTGAGCGAAGCGGGAGTGGTCGACGCGCTCTACGTCGGCTTCCTCTTCAACCTGATCGACCGCGTGGCCGACTCCCTCGGGTTCGAGGTCGTCTCGGCCGAGCGGTTCGACAAGGGCGCCGACCGGCTGCTCACGCACGGGTACCTGTAGCGGCGTCGGTCCGGACGCTAGACGGTTCCGAGCGCGGTCATCAGGCGTTTCGCCATCTTCGGGCTCGCACCTTCGTCCTCGTGCTTGAAGTAGCAGAAGACGTCGCCGCCGGCGCCCAGCGCCGCCCCGATCTTGCCGGCCCACGCGGCGAGCTCCTCATCGGTGTACTCGGTCTTGCGCAGGCGGAGGTACCCGGCCGGCTCCCATGACAGGTCGTCGGGTCCTGGGTCCTTCTCGTCGGTCTCGGCGACGCACCATGCGATGCCTTGCGACAGGAGCAGTTCGCGCGCCTCGGTCCACGACGGGTGGCGGAACTCCATCGCGAACCGCGGGACACCGGGACCGGGCGGCGGCAGGTACCCCACGAACGCCTCGATCAGCTCGCGCCGGTACTGCAGCGACGGAGGGCATTGGAAGAACACACACCCCAGCCGGTCGCCGAGCGTCTTGGCGATCTCGAGGAACGTGCGCACGTCGTCGTCGGTGTCCTCGAGCCGTTTGAAGTGCGTGATGCGCTGGTTCGCCTTCAGCGTGAACACGAAGCCCGGCTGCGCCAGCTCTCGCCACGTCGTGAGGGACTTCTCGGTCGGGAAGCGGCGGAACGTGTAGTTGATCTCGACCGACGAGAGCTGCGACGAGTAGTAGGAGAGCATCTCGCGGTTCTTCAGGCCCTCCGGGTAGAACACGCCGTGCTTCCACTCGTCGTATGCGAACCCCGACGTGCCCAGGTAGAAGTTGCCGCTCACGATGGCATGATGACATGTGTGACGACCCCTGAGGAACGGCTCACGATCGAGGACGGGCGGGTCCACGTCTCCGGCATGTACGCGCGTCCCACGGATCCCCTGGTCACGCTCGTGCTCGCGCACGGCGCGGGCGCCGGCATGGACCATCCGTTCATGGTCGGCTTCGCCCGCGCGATGAACGACTTGGGGGTCGCGACGCTCCGCTTCAACTTCCCCTACATCGAGAGCGGCCGGCGCTCGCCGGATCCCGGGCCGTACCTCGAGGAGGCGTGGCGAGCCGCCTTCGCCGCGGCGAGCCAACGCGCGAAGGGTGAGCAGATCTGGGTGGGCGGCAAGTCGCTCGGCGGGCGGATCGCGTCGATGGCTGTCGCCGATGGAGGAGTGGCCGCGGCCGGATTGGTGTTCCTCGGCTATCCGCTTCACCCACCCGGCAAGCCCGAGCGGATCCGCGACGAACACCTCTACCGGATCGAGGTCCCGATGATCTTCGTGGAGGGGACGCGCGATCCGTTCGCGACGCCCGAGCTGTTGGCGGGCGTGATCTCGAAGCTCGGTGACCGTGCCGACCTGATCTCGATCGAGGGCGGCGACCACTCGATGAACGTCAAGGGGACGAAGCGCGACGCGCGAGAGGTGGCCGCCGGGCTGGCCGAACCGGTGGTGGCCGCCATCCGGGAACGGATGCGCTGATGCCGCGCAAGAACCGCCGGAACCCCGAGTACTTCCAGGCGCCCGAGGCGCCTCCCGCGCGCGCCGACGCACCACTGTGGGCGCAGGCGCCCGGGTTCGACGTGCGGCACGTGGGCGGCCAGAAGGAGTACCGGTGTCCGGGATGCGATCACATCATCCGGGACGGCGTGTGGCATCTGGTCGTCGTGCCGGCGGGTGACGCAGATGCGCGGCGCCACTGGCACACCGAATGCTGGCGCAGCGAGCTGAAACGACAAGGCCGATATCGCGCACCCCAACGAGAGATATGAGTCGACGCCGGCTCTACGATCCCTCCGTGGAAGCCATCGCCCAGACCCCGACGGGATCGCCCGCCTGCGTCCCGCCGAGCGAGTCGAAACGCCTGCCCTGCGATCTCTGCGGGACCCCGATGGAGCCGGAGCACGCCCACTACCGGTGCCCGGCGTGCCACTACATCCTTCCCTGCTGCGGCTGGTAGCTGCGGGCGCTCGTGGGGACGGCGTCATACGCAGGGTCTATCATCCACACCGATGGCCGACGACGTCCGGGTGCGCCTGTGGGAGACCGGCGGTCGTTGGTACGCCCACATCCTGGACGCCCCTGCGTTCATCGAAGTGACCGGCACGAGCCGCGAGCGGTGCATCGCGGAGCTCCGGAAGGTGACGGGTGACGACGCCACCCTGATCGTCGACGTCGTGCCGCGGATCGTCGGTGTGGCCGAGGCCGCGGAGATCATGGGCTGGGACAAGCGCCGGGTCGTGACGTACATCGATCGCGGGCAGTTCCCCGAGCCGCTCACCTCGCTCGCCTCCGGTCGCATCTGGCTCCGCGAAGACATCGAGACGTTCGCGGAGGATTGGCGAGCCCGACATCCGCGATCGGGATCGACGTCGTCGTGAGCCGCGTCCTCTACCTGATCCGGCACGGTCGCTCGGACTTCGACTCCGCCGAGATGTCTGCGACGGCACGCGGTGACCAATGGGATCCGCCGTTGTCCGAGGAGGGGCGGCGTCAGGCCGAGCTGCTCGCGAACCGCTTGCGGCTGATGGAGCTGGACGCCGCCGCCGTCTACTGCTCGCCCCTCCGCCGGACCCGCGAGACGGTCGCGCCCTACGCCGACGCCGAGGGGGTCGACGTCGTGTTCGACGACGAGCTGATCGAGGCCCACATCGGCGGATGGGAAGGGCTCCCGTTCGAGGAGATCGTGGCGGGAGACGCGGAGCTCGTGCACCGGATACGGAACCAGCAGGCGATCTGGAGCCGCGCACCGGGAGGCGAGAGCGAAGGCGACTTCCGCGCGCGCGTGGTCGCGGCCGTGGAGACGATCATCGCGACGCACGCCGATCGTGATGTCGTGGTCGTCGCGCACGGCGGCGTGATCAACGCGTATTGCGGCCAGGTGCTCGGCGTGCCGTCGGCGATGTTCTTCCTGCCGGAGAACACCTCGATCAACAGCGTGGTCCTCGACGGTGACCGGCGCACGGTGCGGTTCCTGAACGACATCGCGCACCTCACGGATCCACAGCTGTTCCGGGAGTGAAAGAGGCTCACCTATACTCGGCGGGTCCGACCAACCTCGTATCCGAAGGAGTGACCCGTGGCTGTCAAGTTCCTGTCCGATGAGTGGGCGCAGGCCCTGAAGACCGAGCTCAACGCGAGCGACAGCTTCAAGGAGGCCGCGACCGGCAAGACCGCCACCATCCAGCAGGTGATCAGCGGCGGTGGCGACGAGATCCACTACTGGATCAGCCTGGCAGACGGCGCGATCGACATGGGGATCGGGGACGCCGATACCCCCGACGCCACGATCACCGAGAGCTACGAGGTGGCGGTGGCGCTGGCGAAGAGCGAGCTGTCCCCGGTGACGGCGTTCATGACCGGCAAGGTCAAGATCGCGGGGAACATGGGCATGCTGCTGGGTCTGCAGAACGTCCTGGCCTTGCTGCCGGGGGCGATGGCCGCGATCGACGTCGACTACTGAGGCAGCTTCTCCGTCGTCACCGACAGCGTCGAGTGCGCCCGGGCGAGCAGTCGTCCGTCGGCGTTCATCACGTCGGCCTCGGCGAACCCGAGCTGCGTGCCGATCTTGACCGTCCGGCCGCGGGCGGTGATCGTGCCGGGTCGTCCGGGTGACAGGAACTCGATCCCCAGCTGCACCGTCACGTGACGCCGGCCCGGTTCCAGGACGGTGCGGACGGCGAGTCCCATCGCGGTGTCGGCCAGGGTGGCGAGGATGCCGCCGTGCACCAGGCCCTGCAGGTTGAGGTGCTGGGAACCCGCCTCGAACGCGATCTCCACCACGCCCGGCGACGCATCGGTCACCTCGACCCCGGCCCAGCGGTAGAACTCGCTGTCCTGCAGTCGATCTCGAAGATCCGTGATCAGCGTTTCGCGGTCGTCCATCTCCGGACCCCTCCGGCTGCGTAGTCTCCCACGGAAGCGTCGTTTGACGGTTCCGACCTGCGAACGCACAATCCGGGACGCCGGGACCGGCATATCCGGCCGGGCAAGGTAGGGGAAGGGGAGGGAAGTGTATGCGTAGTCGCTTCTTGCGATTCGCCGTGCCGCTGCTCTTGATGGGGCTCGTGGCGGCAGCGTGCAGCAACAACGATGACAACTCCGGCGCGAGCGGGGCGACCGGAGAGACGGGCGCCTCGGGCTCGACCGGCGGCGCGGTCGAATGTAACGCCGACATCAAGGTCGGTGTCGCGTTCGACGTCGGCGGTCTGGGTGACAAGTCCTTCAACGACGCGGCCAACGCCGGTCTGCAGAAGGCGATCGCCGACGGTCTCGTCTGCGAGGAGAACGTGGTCACGAACGAGGCCAACGCCTCAGGTTCGGACCGCACCGCGAACGTGCAGGCGCTCGCCGACGCCGGGTTCGACCTGATCGTCGGCGTCGGGTTCGCGTTCTCGCCCGACATCAACACGATCTCGCCGGACTACCCGGACACCAGCTTCATGATCGTGGACGGGTACGCCACGTGCGGCACCGCGTGTGGGCTCGACAATGACGCTCCTGCCAACGTGGCCGACTTCGTCTTCAAGGAGCAGGAGGGTTCGTTCCTGGTCGGCGCCGCGGCGGCGCTCAAGTGCCAGTGCGACACGATCGGCTTCCTCGGTGGGCAGACCGGCCCGCTGATCCAGAAGTTCGAGGCCGGCTACACCGCCGGTGCGAAGGCCGTCAACCCGAACATCAAGGTCCTCGTCGAGTACATCGGCGACGACGTGGGCGCGTTCAACGACCCGATCAAGGGCGAGGCGCTCTCCACCAAGATGTACGACGACGGCGCGGAGATCATCTACCACGCGTCGGGTGCATCGGGCGCGGGTCTCTTCAACGCGGCCGTCAAGGCGGACAAGCTGGCCATCGGGGTCGACTCGGATCAGTACCTGACCGCGAGCCCCGAGCAGCAACCGCTGATCCTGACGTCGATGCTGAAGCGGGTGGACGTGGCCGTGTACAACGCCATCGATCAGGTGGGCAGCGGCACGTTCGCCGCTGGGGCCACGGTGTTCGGCATGGCTGAGGACGGCGTCGACTACTCGAAGTCGAACACGGCCGAGCTGACGCAGGACATCATCGACCAGCTCGAGGAGTACAAGGCCCAGATCATCTCGGGCGACATCGTCGTCCCCGAGGACCCGACCAAGGTCTGATCCGGAAGGCCGACGAGCGCATGACGAACGAACACGGGGCGGGGCGCGGAAGCGCCCCGCCCCTCGTCGTGCTCGAACACATCATCAAGCGGTTCCCGGGTGTGCTCGCGAACGACGATGTCTCATTGGAGCTCCGTCCCGCCGAGGTGCACGCGTTGATCGGCGAGAACGGCGCGGGGAAGTCCACGCTGATGCGGGTGCTGTACGGGATGTATCCCGCCGATGGCGGCCAGATCACGGTCCGCGGCCAGGAGGTGAGGATCGCGTCGCCTCGCGACGCGATCGCCCTGGGCATCGGCATGGTCCACCAGCACTTCGTGCTGGTGGACCCGTTCACCGTCACCGAGAACATCATCCTGGGCAACGAGGGTCACGCGGTCCTGGACACCGCCGATGCCGAGCGCCGCGTGCGGGAGCTGGCGGACACCTACGGGTTCCACGTGCAGCCGGACGCCGTGATCGAGGAGCTCTCCGTCGGTGAGGAGCAGCGCGTCGAGATCCTGAAGGCGCTGTACCGCGGCGTGGAGATCCTGATCCTGGACGAGCCGACGGCGGTGCTCACGCCGATCGAGACGCAGGACCTGTTCGTCAACCTCCGCAACCTCCGCGACGCCGGCAAGACGATCGTGTTCATCAGCCACAAGCTCGACGAGGTCATGCAGATCGCCGACCGCATCACGGTGCTGCGCCGTGGCGCGGTCGTTGGGGAGACGACGCCGGCCGAGACGACGAAGGCGAAGCTCGCCGAGATGATGGTCGGACGGCCGGTGCTGTTCCGACTGGAGAAGCCCCAGGTCGAGATCGGCGCTCCGGTCCTGCACGTCGACGGCCTGGAGGGTTCCGGGAAGCTGCACGGTCTCTCGTTCGACGTCCATGCCGGGGAGATCCTGGGGGTGGCCGGCGTCGAGGGCAACGGCCAGCGTGAGCTGGCCGAGACGCTGATCGGCCTGCGTGCGCCCGACGCCGGCGAGATCCTGCTGGACCAGAACTCGATCGCCGGCTGGTCGGTGAAGGACGTCCGCAACGCGGGCGTCGGCTACATCCCCGAGGACCGCCACGAGCAGGGGCTCGTCTTGGATATGACGATCTGGGAGAACGTCGTCCTGGGACGTCACGACGACGCGGAGTTCTCCAACCGCATCGGCGTCCTGTTCATCAAGAAGGTGAAGGACCTGGCCGCCCGGCTGGTGAAGCTGTTCGACGTCCGAACCAGGAGCATCGACGTGGCCGTGAGCACGTTGTCGGGGGGCAACCAGCAGAAGCTGATCCTCGCGCGCGAGCTGGAGACGGACCCGAAGCTGCTGATCGCGGCGCAACCGACCCGCGGGCTGGACGTCGGCGCGATCGAGTTCGTCTGGTCGCAGATCCTGGAACAGAAGGAGGCCGGCCGTGCGGTCCTGCTGATCTCCGCAGAGCTCGATGAGATCTACGCGCTGTCCGATCGGATCGTGACGCTGTACGAGGGGCGTATCACGGGTGAGTACGCGCCCGACGCCGCGCCGGAGGACATCGGGGTCGGCATGCTGGGCGGCGCCGCACGCGAGGTGACCGCCTGATGGCGACGACCGAGGTGGCCGCGCCGATCGCCGAGCCCAAGGTCCGCTCCGAGTGGTTCGAGCGCCTCTTCGGACAGCTGCTCGCGTTGCTCGGCTCGCTGGCGATCGCGCTCGCCATCGGCGCGATCCTGATCATCGCGTACGGCGAGAGCCCCGTGGACGTCTACGGGGCCATCCTGAAGTTCTCGTTCGGGAGCCTCGACGGCTTCGGCTACGTGCTGGCGATCGCGACGCCGTTGATCTTCTCGGCGCTCGCGGTCGCGGTCTGCTTCAAGGGCGGCATGTTCAACATCGGGGTCGAGGGCCAGTACTTCGTGGGGATGGTCACGGCCGCGTGGGCGGCGACCACGTTGACCTTCCTCCCCGGCCCGCTCCACGTGGTGGTGATCCTCATCGCGGCCATGCTCGGCGGGCTGATCTGGGCGGCCGTGCCGGGCATCCTGAAGGTGAAGACGGGTGCCCACGAGGTCGTGATCACCATCATGATGAACGGCATCGCGATCAGCCTGCTCGCGTGGGCGATCCGCGGTCCGCTGCGGTTCTCGAGCGGTCCGACGGGGCAGAACGTCGACATCCGAACCGACAACTTCCCGGACAGCGCGCTGGTCGGGGATCTGGGCAAGGTGTTCGGGATCAGCCCGGGAGCGCATCTCTCGTGGCTGTTGTTCCTGGCGATCGGCGCCGCGGTGATCGTCTGGTTCCTGCTCCGTCGCACCCGGTTGGGCTACGAGGCGCGCGCGGTGGGCTCCGCGCAGGGATCCGCCCGCGCGGGCGGCATCTCCATCGGGTCCACGCAGGTCCGCCTGTTCCTGATCTCGGGTGCCCTCGCCGGACTGGTGGGGATGCAGCAGATCCTGGCGACCACCGGGTACCTGGGCTCGAACTACGTGGCGCTACTCGGGTTCACGGGGATCGCGGTGGCGTTCCTCGGCCAGAACAATCCGATCGGGATCATCTTCGCGGCGATCCTGTGGGGCGTCCTGGCACGCGGAGAGACGGCGTTGCAGGTCGAGACCCAGGTGCCGCGGGAGTTCATCATCATCCTGCAGGGGATCCTCATCATGTCGGTCGTCATCACGTACCAGGTCGCGAAACGGCGCCTGGCGGCGCGTCAGCTCCAGCGAGCGGGGGCTGCGGGCGCGCTCGAGGACTCCGCAGTCGGAGACGGACATCGAGGGCATGGCCAAGGAGGATCGCTGACATGCCGCTCACCGACATCGGCGTCGCGCTGCAGATCTCGCTGATCTACTTCACGATCCTCTACCTGACGGGCCTCGGTGGGCTCTTCAGCGAACGCTCCGGCATCGTGAACATCGGCCTGGAAGGCTTGATGATCATCGGGACGGTGAGCGGCGCGTGGGGCGCGCGGTACTTCACCGAGACCGTCGGCCTCGGCGCTCCCGTGGGGTCTGATCATGGGGCTCCTGGTCGGCGCGTTCGCGGGACTCTTGTTCGCAAGCATCCACGCGGCCGCCACGATCACGTTCAAGGTCGACCACATCGTGTCCGGTGTCGTGATCAACCTCGTCGCGATCGGGCTCGCGCGCTTCATGTCGCAGGTGTTCTTCGGTCAGGCGACGCAGTCCGACCCGGGCGGCCCCCACCTGAACCCGATCGACGTCCCGTTGTTGTCCTCGCTGCCGTGGGGACTCGGGCGCGCGTTCCAGGACTTATCACCCATGGTCTTCGTCGCCATCCTGATGGTGTTCCCGGTGTCGTACGCCCTGTACCGAACGCGTTGGGGACTCCGCCTGCGGTCGTGCGGTGAGAACCCCGAGGCCTCGCGGTCGCTCGGCGTGCGCGTCTCGGTCTACCGCTACGAGGGCGTGCTGCTCTCCGGCGCGTTCGCCGGCCTCTCCGGGGCGTTCCTGGCGTCCGAGGTCATCGGGAACTGGCACGAGGGCCAGACGCTCGGCCTGGGGTACATCGCGTTCGCCGCACTGATCCTGTCGAACTGGAACCCGAAGCGGCTGATGTTCTTCGCGTGGTTGTTCGGGTTCGCACAGGCGATCCCGCTGCGCCTGAACGACGCGCCGATCATCAACCTGTTGCCGCCGCAGTTCATCAACATGATCCCGTACGTGGTGACGATCGTGGCCATCGCGGGCTTCGTCGGGAAGGTCCGTCCTCCGGCCGCGGCAGGAAGGGCGTACGAGGGCGGCTCGACGTAGGTTCAGGGTCGGGCGACCGCCTCGTCACTGGTCCATCACGGACTCGTGAACGTCACACCGTGCCGTAGAGACGGTCCCCGAAGTCCCCGAGGCCCGGCACGATGTACGCGTGCTCGTTCAGCTGGCGGTCCAGCGCGCCGGCGACGATCGGCACGCCGGGGTGGTCGGCCTCCATGCGCGCGACCCCCTCCGGCGCCGCCACCACGCAGACGAACGTGAGGCCGAGCGGCTGCGCCGCTTGCACGTACGTGGCCGCGGCGGAGCCGGACCCACCCGTGGCGAGCATCGGGTCGAGCAACAGCGCGTGCCGCCCCGCGAGCGGCGGGAGCTTCGCGTAGTAGTCCCGCGGCTCGTGCGTCTCCTCGTCGCGCTCCATCCCAAGGTAGCCGACCATGGTGTCCGGGTAGAGGTCGGTGACGGCGTCCAACAAGCCGAGGCCGGCGCGAAGGACGGGGATGGCCACCAGGTCGACGGCGAGTGCCGACCCGGTGAACGGTTCGAGTGGGGTCTCCACTTCGGAAGGCGTCACAGCGAGCGAGCGGGTCGCTTCCACGACCAGGATGGCGCCCAATCGCCGCGTGAGGGATCGGAACTCGGCCGGCCCGGTCCGCTTGTCGCGGAGCCTCGTCAGCAGGTCGGCGGCGAGCGGATGGTCCACGACGGAGAGCGGCATCGCCGAATCCTAACCGGCAGGTCACCCCGCCGTTCGGTGGGCTCTGGGCGAGCGGCCCGCCCCGGAGCGGGGCCTGGCTTGTCATCCTCCACCTCCCGGTGGCAGGATGGCCGCCACATGCAGGACTTCTTCTACGGTCGGTTTACCTATGACGGGCGCGGCCCGGCGTAGTCGCCTACCGTAGACGAGCGGACAGCGACCCCGGGCCGGACCCGGGGTTTTCTCATCCCTGGGTGGCCCGCGGTCCCGGGACATGCCAAGAGAACGGGGAGCGACATGGTCGTCGTGATGAAGGCAGACGCAACCGACGCGGACATCGAAGCCGTCGCCGAGAAGGTGCGCGCCGCCGGGGGCGAGGCGTTCGTCTCGCGGGGGACCGTCCACACCATCATCGGCCTGGTCGGGGACACCGGCCGGTTCCAGACGATCCCGTTCAAGCAGATGCCGGGCGTCGATCACGTGATCCAGGTCGGCAAGCCGTACAAGATGGTCGCGCGCGACCTGCACCCCGAGGCCACGACGGTGAAGGTGGGGACCACGCCCGTCGGCCGCGACTCGTTCACGATCATCGCCGGTCCCTGCGCGGTGGAGTCCGAGGAACAGGCGTTCAGCGCGACGAGGGCCGCGAAGGCCGCCGGCGCGACGATCCTGCGCGGGGACATCTACAAGCCGCGGACGTCGCCCTATTCGTTCCAGGGCCTCGGAGAGCGCGGGCTCGAGATCCTGGGCGAGTGCCGCCGCGACACCGGCCTCCCGATCATCGTCGAGGTCGTCGACATCTCACAGGTGGAGCACGTCGCCGAGGTCGCCGACTGCATCCGCGTGGGGACCCGGAACGCGCAGAACTTCGAGCTGCTGAAAGAGGTCGGTCAGACGCACAAGCCGGTCATGCTGAAGCGCGGGCTGGCCATGACGATCGACGAATGGCTGCAGGCCGCCGAGTACGTCGCGCAGCGCGGCAACTCCGAGATCATCCTGTGCGAACGCGGCATCCGGACGTTCGAGCCGTCCACCCGCAATACGCTCGACCTGGCGGGGATGGCGGTCGCGCAGGCAGAGACGCACCTGCCCGTGATCGTGGATCCATCGCACGCGGTGGGCAAGCACGACCTGGTCGCGCCGATGGCGCTGGCCTCGGTCGCGGCCGGCGCCGACGGCGTCATGATCGACGTGCATCCCGATCCGGAGCAGGCGCTCTGCGACGGGCCACAGGCGCTCACACCCGACGAGATGGTCCTGCTCGGTCACGAGCTCGAAGCGGTGGCGGCCGCGGTGGGCCGTCCGGTCAATCGCTGAGGGACGCTAGACCGCGACGTCGGGCGTGAGCTCGACGATGTCTGCCGTCTTCCGCCAGCGGGTCAGCGATTCGGCGGGCGCGCCCGCTCGGCTCTTCCGCTTGTCCACCAGGAGCTTCGCGGCCTCTTCCCACTCCGGCCCCTCGAGCTTGCGCTGCGCCGCGTAGAACTCCTGGAGCTCGGTGTCACGGAGCTTCCGACGCGTGATGATCACGAGCTGGTTCGCGTCCGGCACCCCCGGGATCGTCTGCTCATCCGGCCCGGGCTCCCGTTGGGACAAGACGTAGATCTTCCCGTTCTTGTAGGCGAACCACGCCGGGACGGTCCGGCGGCGGCCGTTCGGCGACTCGGTGCCGACCCAGATCACGTCCGACTTCTTCAGCCCGTCCTCCGCGTCCTTGGACAGCTTCACGGGAGCCGACTGCACGAAGACCGGGACCTCGATCTCGCCGACGATCTCGCCGTTCAGCATGAACGAGGCGACGAACGTCCCCGTCTCGTCGAACACCGCGTCATCCACCTCGTCGACCTCGGTCGTGAGATCCATGGCGCCGACCATGCGACGGGGCTCCGGACCCCAACGGAGGATCGTGCGACCCGACGGTCCGATCAGCCGGATCTCCTCGCTCACGAACCCCGTGGGCACCTTCCACGCACGGAAGAACACGAACGGGAGCGCGGGTCCGGGCTGGCCGACCAGGTAGACGCCGTCACTGGCGTTCGCGCCGTAGGCGTCCCAGACGCGCTTGTCCACGACGGCGGCGGCGACCAGTTCCCCGATGACGTTGGCCATGCGCGGGCAAGGATATACGACGGGCGGGGTGGCTCAGGCGCTACGGGCGAGCCACAGCCGAGGCTCTTCGATCTCGGGGAGCGAGGGCATGGCCTCGGCGGAGTCCCACATGATCGCGAGCGTCGCCTCGTCCGTCAGCTCGACCACCGTGTCGCAGAACGCTGCACCCTGCGTGTATTGCTCGCGCTTCATCTCGATGCCCAGGAGCCGTTCGAACACGGGATCGCCGGCCTCGCCCTCGCGGTACCGGCGCATCGCTTCGCGGATGCGGTCGAACGACGGCAGCAGCTCGCGCCCGAGTCCGTGCATCACATGGTCGCCGTAGCCCTCGGCCGCCGCCATGAACGCCTGGATCCGGCCGAGCTTGATGCGCTGCTCGTCGTCGAGCACGGCGCCGAACAGCCCTTCCTCGGATTCCATCAGCGACTCCATCGCCTGCGGGTTCGACGGGTCGAGCGTCGCCAGCCGCTCCTGCATCGCCGCGGCGTCGATCTTCAACGTGGAGAGGAAGTCGGTCAGCAGTTCGGCGAACCGCAGGTGCGTCCACGGTCGCGCGAACTCGAAGCGGTGCGTCACCTCGTGGATCGCGACGTACGTCCGGAAGTCCGTGGGGTCGAGCGACCAGTCGCGTTCGAACTGCGCGACGTTCGGCACGACGAACAGGAGCGCGTCATGTCCGGACCGGGGGATCGCGATGTCGTACTGCCCCATGACGTGTTGTCCGAGCGCACCGAGCACCGTTCCCACCTGCGCACCCAGGAGCAGCGGGGAGAGCTGCTCGAACATCCCGCCCACGGCCCGCATCTCCTCGGGGACGTCCGGGCCGAGCGCTTCACGGGTGGCCTCGCTCATCGCCGTCGCCATCCTCGCGGCGGCGGGCTCGACCAGTTCCCGGAGGCTCTGGGTGCTCGCGTTGACCCAGTCGGCACGACGCACGGTACGGATCTCGACCACGTCGGTGGGCGCCTCAAGGCCGGTGAAGCGGGCGACGTGCATCTCGGCCACGCGCACCGACTCCTCGAAGCCACGGCGGTCCTCGTCGGTGGGCGCCGGGTCGTCGCGGCCCTCCTGCGCGTTCGCGATGCCGATCTGGCGAGCCATCTCCCAGTTCACCGGACCCGACGATGACGACATGACGCGCTGGAGCTCTCGGAAGAGCGGCGCGTCGGCGAACGCATCGGGATCGCCGGATCCGAACGGGAAGTCCATGCATCCAGGGTACGACCCTGCCCAGCTAGGATGAGGCGCGTGTCCGACCAGGTGTTCGTTCGCATCGGTGCCGATCCGCTCTCGGTGGACGAGGCCTTGGCCTGGGTCGCCGACGACGGCGCGGGCGGGACCTGCGTGTTCGTGGGAACCGTCCGGGACCACTCGAGCGCGGGAGATGTGTCCGGCCTGCGATACGAGGCGTGGGACGAGCTCGCCGACGCACGGCTCCACGAGATCGCCGGCGAGCTGTTCGACACGTGGCCGATCCGCAAGGTGGCGATCCTCCATCGCACGGGCGACCTGTCCGTGGGCGAGGCGAGCGTCGTGATCGCGTGCTCGGCGCCGCACCGGGGCGACGCGTTCGACGCCTGTCGTCAGGGGATCGAGCGCTTGAAGGAGGACGTCCCCATCTGGAAGAAGGAGGCGCTCGTCTCCGGCGACGCCCACTGGGTGATGGGGAGCTGATGGGGCGCGACCTGGCGATCGACCTGGGCACGGCGAACACGCTCGTGTATCGCCAGGGCGACGGCATCGTCTTCGATCAGCCGACGGTGGTCGCGCTGCACGGCGGCACCGGCGAAGTGCTCGGCATGGGCGACGAGGTCTGGGACCTGATCGGCGGCGACTCCGGCAGCGTGGTCGCGGTCCGGCCGCTGCGCGCCGGCGCGATGACCGAGTTCGACATCACGCAGCGCATGCTCGAGCTCGTGGTGAAGCGATCGATCGCCACGCGCTTCCCCAAGCCGCGCGTGTTGGTCGCGGTGCCCTCGATGAGCTCCGAGGTGGAGAAGCGGGCGATCGAGGAGGCGATCCGGTTCGCCGGAGGCGGACGGAGCGTGACGCTGGTCGAGGAGCCGCTCGCGGCCGCGATCGGGGCCGGTCTGCCGATCCACGAGCCGATCGGCAACCTCATCGTCGACATCGGCGGCGGCCGGTCGGAGATGGCGGTCGTGTCGATGGGCGGCGTCGTGAGCGGACGGTCGATCGCGCTGGGCGGCTTCGACCTGGACGCGGCGATCCAGGAGCACATCCGCGAGCGCTACGGTGTCGCGATCGGAGAGACCGCGGCCGAGGAGATCAAGATCGCGATCGGATCGGCGTTCCCCAGCTCGACCGGCACGGCCGCCGTCGTCACCGGGCGCGAGCTGGCGGGAGGCGACACCGTCGAGGTGAAGGTGACCGAGGACGAGGTCCGACAGGCGATGTCGGCCACGGTGCGCTCGATCGCCGACGCGGCCCGCCTGTGCCTGGCCGAGGCGCCCCCTGAGCTCACGCACGACATCCTGGAGACCGGGATGTTCCTCACGGGCGGCGGGAGCATGCTTCGCGGGTTGGACATGCTCCTGGCGCAGGAGTGCGAGGTGGCGGTCCATTCGACCGAGCGTCCGCTCGAGACGGTGGCGATCGGCGCCGGCCTGATGCTCGAGCACCTGGCCGACTATCAGACCGCGTTCCAGCTGGTGCGACGGAGGTGAGTGCAGGATGACGTTCTCGATCGTGGCCGCCGACAGGGAGGCCGGCGACTGGGGCATCGCCGTCGCGTCGAAGTTCCCATGCGTGGGCGCGGTGGTGCCGTGGGCGCGCGCGGGCCACGGGGCGGTGGCGACGCAGTCGTGGGCGAACACGTCGTTCGGTCCGGATGGACTCGAGCTGATGGGAGCCGGCGTCGGCGCGCAGCCGGCGCTCGACCGGCTGCTGGCCGACGACGACGGCCGGGAGGACCGACAGGTGGGCTTCGTCGACGCGTCCGGCCATGCGGCGACGTTCACGGGCTCCAAGTGCATGAGCTGGGCCGGTGGGGTGACCGGCGACGGGTTCGCCGCCCAGGGCAACATCCTGGCGGGCGAAGCCGTGGTGGCCGAGCTCGCCAGGGCGTTCACCGAGACCGAGGGCGATCTGTGCGACCGCCTGCTGGCCGCGCTCGTGGCCGGCGACGCAGCAGGCGGCGACAAACGGGGCCGGCAATCCGCGGCGTTGCTGGTCGTTCGCGGCGGGGGAGGCTACGAGGGGCGCAACGATCGCTACATCGACCTCCGCGTCGACGACCACGCCGATCCGATCGATGAGCTCGTCCGGATCTTCGGCGTGTGGGACGAGTCGATGCTGGTGCGGAACGATCCGCTGCTGGACCCGACGCCGGACCTCGTGACGGACCTCCAGCGACGGCTGGCCGCGCTCGGTCGCTACGACGGCGTCGCGACCGGCGAGTACGACGACGCCACGCGCGCCGCGCTGGGCGACTTCGCCGGGGAGTACAACCTGGAGGGGCGGCTCCGAGACGACGATCTGATCTCCCAGCTGCTCGTCCGTGAGATCCGCGACATCACGCCCGAGCTCGACGCCTGAGCCGATCGTCGCCCGCTAGGACGCGTAGTCGTTGATCAGCTTGGCCACGAGCGAGCCGCCCTGGTAGATCGAGAACGCCAGGAGTGCCGCCGCCAGGGTGACGGCGATCAACAATCCCAGGACGCCGACGGTCCGCGTCTGCCACGAACGACGGTCGACCACGATCGGCACGAACGTCCTGCCGTCCTGTGCCGACGTGGCGTAGGTGCTCGCGTAGCTGTACCCGCCCGCCTCAGGAGGAGGATCCGGCAAGAAGCCGCTCCCGCCGTCGACTGCCGCGGCTGCGGGCTCCGCTCGACCGGCGCGCAGCGTCAGCCAGTAGACGAGTGCGCCCGAGACGAGCGCGGCGAGGAACACGATCATGTAGGCCATGGGAAGCGTCCGGGCGAGCGTACCCCGACGCGCTTCGATGTGCGAGCGGCGCTCGCTCGATGCTCTCGTACGATGACGGGTAGCCCATGTCACGCAGCAGACGGTTCCTGTCCGGCTTCGCGGTGGCCTTCGGTATCGGGCTCGCGTTCCTGGCCGGGTGGGTACAACTCCCCTACTACTCGCTGGGACCGGGCCCGGCGCGCGAAGTGCAACCGCTGATCAGCGTGAGCGGACACCAGGAGTTCCCCTCGCAGGGGAAGCTGATCATGACCACGGTGCGGTTCCACACGCTGAGCGCCCTGGGGATGCTCGTGGCCTGGATCGATCCCCACCAGGCCGTGGTGTCCCGGGAGACGCTCTATCCACCCGGTGAGACGGCGGAACAGGAGACCCAGCGCTCGCTCTCCCAGATGGACCAGAGCAAGATCGACGCGGCCGACGTGGTGCTCCGCCGGCTGACCGACTACCCGAAGGACCACGGCGACGGCGCGCTCCTCGAGTTCGTGTATCCGGGCTGTCCCGCAGAAGGTGAGCTGTTCGCGGGCGACGTGGTCACGTCGATCGACGGCACGCCGGTCCATTCTGCGCGCGAGGCCTCGAAGGCACTCGATGCCGTCCCGGTGAAGGAGCCCATCACGTTCGAGGTCCATGCCGCCGGCGAGACCCACGACGTCACGATCACGCGGGAGAAGTGCCTGCCCGACGTCGACGATCCCCGCATCGGGATCAACCTGATCGACGTGTTCCCGTTCGATGTGGAGATCGCGAGCGGCGACGTCGGCGGCCCGTCGGCGGGGTTGATGTGGGCGCTCGGCCTGTACGACCTGATGACGCCGGGCGACGCTACGGCGGGACTCACGATCGCGGGGACGGGCACCATCGACACGCGTGGCCGGGTCGGGCCGATCGGCGGGATCGAGGACAAGGTCGTCGCCGCTCAGCGCGCCGGCGCCACCGTCTTCCTGGTCCCCGCCGACGACATGGCCGAGCTGAAGGGAGTCGACACCGGTGATATGCGCTTGATCTCGGTGTCCACGTTCCAGCAGGCTCTCGATGCGCTGCGCGGGTTGGGCGGACAGGGGATCGAGGCCGTCGAGGCGCCCGCCTCGCCCGCCACCGGCGTTCCGTAGCGCATGCGTTAGGCTTGGCCGTCGCAGCAGATGCGCTGCGCCGGGGAGGGAACGAGCACCGACATGATGCGCCGCGTGGGCATGCCGGCGAACACCCGCCGGTGGCCGATCATCGTGATCGGCATCCTCATCTTCCTGTTCATCGCATTCACGGTGATGTCGGGCTTCTACGTCGACCTGCTGTGGTTCCGCGAGGTCAAGCTCTCCAGCGTCTTCTGGTCGGTCCTGCGGACGAAGTTCATGCTCGGCCTGATCTTCGGGTTGCTGTTCTTCGCGCTGCTGTACGTGAACCTGCTGATCGTCCGCTGGCTGACGCCCACGACCCGGATCCTCACGCCCGAACAGGAGGCCGTGGACCGGGTTCGTCAGGGCCTCGAGCCATACCTCCGCTGGTTGATCCCGCTGGCGGCGGCCGCGCTGGCGTTGATCGTCGGCATCGGCGTTTCCCGTCAATGGCAGGTGTTCCTGTTGTGGCGGAACGGGTCCGGGCTGTCGTTCGGTTCGACCGAGCCGATCTTCCATCGGGATCCGGCGTTCTACGTGTTCACGCTCCCGTGGTTGCGGTTCCTGCAGGGATGGCTGTTCTCGTCGCTCGTCGGCGTGACCTTGATCGTCGGGATCGCGCACTTCGTGTGGGGCGGGATCCAGCCACAAGCGCCGGTGTTCGCCGACAAGGTGGCGCCGGCCGTGCGGGCGCACCTGTCGGTGTTGCTGGGCCTGATCTTCCTGGTGAAGGCGTGGGGCTACTACATCGGCCGGTTCGACCTGCTCACGTCCCCGCGCGGCGTGGTCGAGGGAGCGTCCTACACCGACGTCCACGCGCAATTGCCCGCGCTCAACTTCCTGGCGATCGTGGCGGTGATCTGCGCGATCCTGTTCCTGGTCAACATCCGCGTGCGCCTGTGGAGCCTCCCGGTGATCGCCGTGGGCGGGCTGGCGCTGGTGTCGGTCCTGCTCGGTACGGCGTATCCGGCGTTCGTGCAACAGTTCAGCGTCAAGCCGCAGGAGCAACAGCGTGAAACGCCCTACATCGCGTACAACATCAAGGGCACGCGTGAGGCGTTCCAGCTCGACACGATCGACGTCTCCGAGCGCCCCGCCGACCCGGTCGTGACGGCCGACGCGCTGGCGGAGAACCAAGCCACGGTCTCCAACATCCGGCTGTGGCGTCCCAGCGTCCTGAAAGAGAACTTCCAGTCGCTCCAACGGATCCGTCAGTACTACGAGTTCGACGATGTGGACGTCGACAGGTACGACCTGAACGGAACGCGTCGAGTCCTCATGGTGTCGGGCCGCGAGGTGACGCAGAACGGGATCCCCACGGGCGGCAAGACCTGGCAGAACACACACCTGGTCTACACGCACGGGTTCGGCGCGGTGGCCGCGCAGGTGAACACCGCGTCGAGCGAGGGCGCGCCGGTGCTCACGCTCCGCGACATCCCGCCGGTCGGCGAGCCCACCATCGAGGAGCCCCGGATCTACTTCGGCGAGCTGAACGACGTTCCGTTCGTCGTGACCAACACCGGCGCGAAGGAGCTGGACTACGAGGGCGCCTCCCAGGAGCTGGACACGGTCTACTCCGGCACCGGCGGCATCCCCATGGGCAACTTCCTGCAGCGGGCGTTGTTCGCGTGGCGGTTCAAGGACATCAACCTCTTGATCTCGAGCCTCATCCATCCGGACAGCCGGATCATGATCTTCCGTGATCTCCAGGAGCGCGTGCCGAAGCCCGCGCCGTTCCTGAAGCTGGATTCCGACCCGTACCTCTCGGTCGTGGACGGGCAACTGCTGTGGATCTACGACGCCTACACCACGACGACCGAATACCCGTACTCGCAGCAGATCGACCTCGCCGATGCCACCGACGGCTTGATCGGCGGCAACGCGAACTACATGCGCAACTCGGTCAAGGTGACGGTGAACGCGTACACGGGGGCCCTGACGTACTACCTGGTCGATCCCGACGATCCGATCGCCGTCGCGTGGTCGAAGGCGTTCCCCGAGATGTTCACGCCGCTGACCGACGCATCCGACGACCTCCGCGCGCACTTCCGCTACCCGGAGAACCTGTTCCAGGTGCAGGCGTCGCAGTTCGCGACGTACCACGTGACGAACCCGGCCGTGTTCTTCCAGAAGCAGGACGTGTGGCAGATCCCGATCGACCCCACGATCCAGGCGAACAACCAGGCCTTGGAAGGCACCGACGAGGCGAGTCGACCCCTGCACCCCTACTACTCGTTGATGCGCCTGCCGAGTGCCGCCGACGAGCACTTCCAGCTGATCTTGCCGTTCACCCCGGAAGGGCGACAGAACATGGTGTCGTGGATGGCCGCGGACTCCGATCCCGGGTCGTACGGGAAGCTGACCGCGTACACGTTCCCATCGGGCCGCAACGTCGATGGGCCGACGCAGGTCTTCGCGCAGATCAACCAGGACCCGGCGTTCTCCACGTTCCGCACGCTGCTCGGGCAACAGGGCTCGACGATCGTGTTCGGCGACTTCTTGGTGATCCCGATCAACGACTCGCTCCTGTACGTGCAGCCCGCGTACGTCCGGTCGAACCAGGAGAGCTCGATCCCCGAGCTCAAACGCGTCGTCGTCGTGAACGGGAACCAGGTCGGCGTGGGGACGAGTCTGTCCGAGGCCCTCACGGCCTCGACCACCGGACAGCCGACGGAGCCGGGAGGCGGCGAGACACCTCCGCCCACCGGCAGCCTCGACGAGCAGGTCGCCGGCCTGTTGAACGATGCGCTGCAGCACTTCACCGCCGCGGACGTGGCGTTGCGCGCTGGTGACCTGGCCACGTACCAGTCGGAGCTCGCCACCGCGCAGGCACTGGTCCAGCAGGCGAACGACCTGGTCGCGGCGGCCAGCGGTGGGAGCGGGGCGTCGCCGTCGCCCTCCAGCTCGCCGTCGGCAAGCCCGTCGGGCTAGTCGCCCGGTCGATCCGACAGCCGGAACCCCAGGTCCGCATCGATGTCGGTCAGATCCGCTAGACTCCGCCGTACGGGCGGCCTCGCGAAGCCGACACGGAGGGTTCAAGCGGTAGATGTCGCTCTGGGTGATGACCAGCTATTGCTTGGTGCCGCTCCACCCGCCGACCTCACGGAGGAACGTCCGCATGAGCTCCGCGAGTTCTCGAGGATGGTCGTGGTACGCCGCGTGCGTGCCCGGAGTGCTACTGACATCCACGCCCAGCAGCTGGCCGAGCCGACCGGTGATCTCGGGAGAGAAGGGCAGGCCGTCGTCGCTGATCAGCAGGCGCACGGGTGCGGGCAGCGCGCTCAGCTTCTGCTCGCTGGGCAGGTACAGCTCATACGTCCCAAGCTCCACCCCGAACAACGTGCCAGCGGTGGCGCGCAGGCGCTCACGAAGCGCCGGCGCAAGCCGGTTCCAGCCATCGTCACCGGCCACGTAGCACCAGAAGCCCTCCATCGCTGCGGGCGGCCCGCCGGCCTCGCTGGACGCCGCGGACCCGGCGAGCGTCGCCCAGGGCATGACACTCGGGCAATCGCGAACATCCGGCGGACCAGCAGGCGGCGCTCGTGGAAGACCATCGCGAACGCCGGTCCCAGCGGCTAGGCTCGGGACTCAGCCGGGCTCGGACGCGTCGTTCCCGAGCTGGTACTCGATGACCTCGGGCGTCAGCAGCAGTAGCAAGGCCGACGGCCGTCTCAGGCGTCGAAGGGGGGCAGACGGTAAGACGGAGCCGCGGAGGTCGCAAGGTCGGCGACGTCCATCTGCGCCTTCTGTAGGTGGCCCGAGTAGTCCCAGTTCATCGCCTGCCAGCGCGTGAACTGGTCGAGCACCCAGATGCCGGACTGTCGAGAGCCGTTGCCGCTCTTGCCGTTCCCGCCGAACGGCAGGTGAGCCTCGGCCCCCGACGTCGAGTTGTTCACGCTGACCATGCCGGCCGTGACGCGCTCGCGGAACCGGAACGCGTGCAGCGGGTCGCGCGTGTAGATCGACGACGACAGCCCGTAGCCGTGCCCGTTCGCCAGGTCCATCGCCTCCTCGAACGTGTCGAACGACGCGACGGCCACGATCGGACCGAACGTCTCCGTCGAGTACAGCTCGTCGTCGATCGTCACGCCGTCCACGACGGTGGGATGGCAGAACAGCCCGGCGTCGGGATCGCCGACGAAGCCCTCACGCGGGTTGTCCGAGGTGATACGCCCGATGCCGGTCGAGCCGCTGACGCGGTGGTGCGGGCGGATCAGCTCGAGCCACGTGAGGAACCGATCCAGGAACCGCTCGCTGATCATGGGGCCGTACACCACGTCCTCGGTGGGATCGCCGATCGGCGCCTCGAGCACGGCCTTGTCGTAGCGCGCCATGAAGTCGTCGTGGATGTCGGCGTGCACGATCGCGATGCCGAGCGAGGTGCACCGCTGGCCGGCGGTCCCGAACCCGCTGAACAGTGCGCCCTCCACCGCCAGGTCCAGATCGGCGTCGGGCATCACGACGAGCGGGTTCTTCCCCCCGAGCTCGAGGCACGGCGACTGCAGGTGTCTGCCGCAGAGCTCGCCGATCCGCCGACCGACGTCGGTGGATCCGGTGAAGCCCACCTTGTCGACGAGGTGCTCGTCAAGCGCGCGTTCGAGTCCCGCGAACGTTGCCGCACCGTCCGCCAGGACCACGTTGAACGCGCCCGCCGGGAGCCCGGCGTGGAGGAACAGCTGCGCGAACGCCTCGGCGGTGGCCGGCGTGTATTCGGCGGGCTTCCACACCACGGCGTTGCCGCAGAGCAGCGCCGGCACCAGGTACCACGACGGCACGGCGACCGGGAAGTTCCCCGCCGTGATGATGGCCGCGACCCCGACCGGCGTGCGGAACGTGAACAGCTGCTTGTCGGACATCTCGGACGGGATGGTCTGGCCGTAGAGGCGCCGGCCCTCACCCAGGAAGAAGTTGCAGGTGTCGATGACCTCCTGCACCTCGCCGCGCGACTCGGCGATCGGCTTGCCGATCTCGCGCGTCAGGAGCTGCGACAAGCGCCTCGAGGTTCTCCTCGACCAGGCGTCCGAGCTGTTGGATCGCGCGTCCACGGACCGGCGCGGGGACGGAGGCCCATCCCGGATGCGCGGCGCGCGCGGCGCGACACGCGTCGACGAACGTGCCGGCGTCACCCAGCAGCGCCTCGGCGACGGTCTCGGACAGATCCGCAGGGTTCGGCACGGTGAGGCGGCCGCCCGGGGCCTCGCGTTGCGGCACCCCCCCGATGATCGAAGCCACGGTTCGCGTCATGGCCCGATGCTACCGAGGTTGGCGATCCGCGTGTTCGGAAGAAGCCACTTCAGAGTTGCGGGCTCCGCAGCCGATGACGTGGATGGGGGAGGAGGACCCGATGGTCGATCAGGCATTCGACCCGCTGCGGATCTTGGCGGGGCTGCGCTCGCACGGTGTGTCCTTCGTGCTGGTCGGAGGGCTCGGCGCTGCCGTCCACGGCGGGACCGTCGACACGGACGACGTCGACATCTGCCTCCCGAACGACCCCGTGAACCTTCCGCGTCTGGCACTCTCGCTCCAGCAGCTCGGGGCGCAACTCGATGCCCCGAGCGCTGCGAGCGACGATCGCGTCTCGTACGAGACGTCGTACGGACGCCTCGACTGCATCGAGCTCCCGCTGGACTTCGAGGCGTTGAACGCCAACGCCACGGAGATGGACGTCGGTCACGGCGTGAAGGCCCGGGTCGCCTCGCTCGAGGACCTCGCCCGGTTGAAGCGGACCTCGCCCGACCTCGAAGGGGCGGTGCGGCTGCACGCGCTCGTCGGTTCCCCCGGGGTGACGTACGAGGAGCTCACCCTGCCGGTCGATGCCGACCCCGAGCCGAACGGCCGCATCGATCGTCTGCTCGAGAAGCTCGCGAACGTCGACGTCTTCCTGACCGAGGTCAACCGGGGAGAACGCCCGCTCCGCCGGAAGAAGAGCTGAACGGCGCGGGCCGATCCTCAGGTCGTGATGAGATGCGCGCGGCGCTGACCGTCGCGGAGGTAGAGGTCGATCGCCACGCTGGTGATCGCGGCCCACACGCACCACAGTGACGTGAGACCGCCGACCGTCAGCCAGACCAGGAGCCCGACGGCAAGCAGGTTGGACACGCCGAAGTCGCGGATCCATCGATCGCTCGCCATCAACAACGCGCCACAGGTCGCGATCACGTACAGGATGCTGATGCTCACGCCGCCCGGGATGAACAGTGAGTACTCGATGTGGTGGCCCTCGACGGAGGCATGGATCGGACCCCACACGATCGATCCGAGCAGGACGAGTGACGCCACCAGCCCGACCCCGACGAATCCCGTGATGACGGCCCGCCGCCGACGGGACTCCTCCACGCCGCGCACGGCCATCGGGACCCAGAACGGCAATGCGAACGCCACGGCTAAGTAGAGCCACGTCGCCGCATCGCCCACCCTGGACGGGACCTTGCCCGCCAATCCCCACCAGACGAACGCCTCGACGAGCTGGTGGATCCCGAACAGGAGCGGGAGCGCCGCGAGGGGGAGCTCCTTCGGGGTCCGCGCCCGCCTGATCGCGTCGACGCCGATGACGGTCACCACGACGCCGGCGGCGAGGTCGGCTTCCGCGGAGAAGCACATGGTCCCCGCACCCTTGCACACAACGGTCGCCGATAGATATGGTGCATATGGCCCGTCCCGGGCCGAACCTCGGCTCCGGCGCTCACGCCGCCGGCATCAGCGAGGCAAAGGGGGCCCAGCCCTCGGGACGCTCGGTGGCACCCCTTCGGGTCGCGCCCAGGGGAGCGTGAGTCCTTCGGTCGCGACCGATCGGAGGAGGAGCGATGACCGAGGACAAGTCCTTCAAGCGCCGGGTCCGCGAACGCATGTCGAAGACCGGCGAGAGCTATGCGACCGCGCGCACCCACGTGGTCGAGAAACGGGATCGCAACCGCGCCGCGCGCACCAGGCTGTCCGCGACGGATGATCGCGTGTCGGATGCCGCGATCAAGAAGTCGACCGGCAAGACGTGGGACGAGTGGTTCCCGATCCTGGACGCGTGGGGAGCACGAGAGAAGACCCACACCGAGATCGCGCGCTACGTGAGCCAGGAGCACGGCGTCCCCGGCTGGTGGTCGCAGTCGGTCACCGTCGCCTACGAGCAGGCGCGCGGGATGCGCCTGAAGTACGAGCGACCGGACGGATTCTCCGTGACCGCGTCGAAGACGGTCGCCGTTCCGGTGGACGTGCTCTTCGAGGCGTTCGTCGACGACGTCCGGCGCAAGGAGTGGCTCATCGACGGCTCGATGTCGCTGCGGACGGCGCAAGCTGGACGGACCGCCCGGTTCGACTGGGAGGACGGCTCGACGCGGGTCAACGTCGGCTTCACCGAGAAGGGCCCGTCGAAGTCATCGGTCGCTGTGGCGCACGAGCGGCTGCCGGATGCCGATGAAGCCGAGAGGGCGAAGGCTCGGTGGCGGGCGCGTCTGGTCGACCTCAGGGCATCCCTGGAGGTGTGATCCGGCCGGCCGACCGACGTCAGACATGCGTGAGGACCAGATCCAACGGCCTCGGCATCCGCGCCAGATCTACCGCATCCACGAGCATCGCGCCGGTCTGGATCTTCCGGCCGCTGTGGGTGCCCATGAACCGCCGGAGCTGCTCGGCGTGGGCCCGGCCGCGCCACGCGGGCTGCAGCTGGAACGTGCGGAACGACCCCAGGTCACCCTGTGAACGGATCACTTCCTCGACGACCGCAGGACCCGCGGCGCGGATCAGCTCGTCCTCCAGGTCGGCGTCGCAGATGAAGAAACCGAGCCGTTCCATGTCGGCGGTGCCGAGGTTCGAGCCGATGCCGGCCCGCTCGAGCGCGCTTCGAAAGTCGCCCACCTCGGCCGCATCGCAGAGGCCCGCGAGGACGACGTCGGCGCCGCGCGGCCCGAACAGGTCCAGGAAGCGACCGATGTTCTTGGACCCGCCGATCGGCACGATCGATACGCCCTCGGCGACCAGGTCTCTGCCCCGGCGACGCGCGAGCGCCTCGAGCGCGAGCTGGTCGCTCACGCCCTCGACGAGGACCACTGCACGCGGGCTCCGGTCGTCACCACGCTCCATCCACGGCACGGTATCGAGACCGGCGCCGCAGCGGCCTGATCCGAGCGGCCTTGTCGGTTGTCAGCGACGCCGATAGCATCGTCGTGCGGGGTGGAGCAGTCCGGTAGCTCGCTGGGCTCATAACCCAGAGGTCACAGGTTCAAATCCTGTCCCCGCGACGAGAGAACCGCAGGTCAGAGAGGGGTGTCGGGAGACCGGCACCCTTTCTCGTTTCCGTTTTCGGTAACGGATGGTAACGGGAGGCTTTCAACTGCCGAGTATCAGCCCTGCGACCCTAGATGCGGCTTCCTCATCCATCGCCGGGAGTACGTGCGAATACACGTCCAAGGTGAATGAAACCGTGCTATGTCCGAGTCGCTCAGAAACAACCTTGGGGTGAATACCCGCAGAAAGCGATGCCACCGCGTAGCTGTGACGCAAGTCGTGCAGTCGAATCGCCGGGAGATTGGCTGCCACAGCGATTTCCTTGAAGCGGTTGGAGAACCACTCAGGGTGCACGGGAGAGCCGTCCTCTCGCAAGAAGAGCAGGCCATTTGAGTCCTTGTACGCCTCTCCCCAGGCCAGTCGTTCGGATGCCTGTCCAGCAAGGTGCGAGCGCACCGCCGCGACGGTTGCGGGGTCTAGAGCCAGGTTCCGGCGGCCACGGGCAGTCTTCGGCTCAGACATGGTGGGCTTTCCGTCGACAAGCACCACGGCCTGCACAACCGACAATCGTCCAGCGCTGAGATCAAGATCCTGACGGCGTGCTCCTAGGATCTCTCCTCGCCGCATCCCCGTGGTTACAGCGAGGAGGAACGCGGCGTATAGACGATCCGACCTAGCCAGGTCTAGGAACAGGCGCAGCTCCGTTGAGTTCCACACACGCATCTCTCGACGCACGATCCGAGGTGGGTCTGCCATCGCAGCCGCGTTGCGACTGAGCCGACCCCACTTGACTGCATCGCTCAGCGCTTTACGGAGAATCACGTGGACGTTCCGGATGCTCTTTGCGGATAAGCCCACAACGGCGAGATCCGCGTAGAAGGCATTCACGGTGGTGGGGGAGAGCGATTGCAAGCGGATGTTGCCGAGGGCGGGGAGTAGGTGCTTGTGGGACAAACGGCGGCAACGCCGCGCACGAGCGGCCTCGGATCGCCGATGAAGCGAACCACCCCCACCGAATAGCTTGTGTGCGGAGGGGGGACGCTAACCTGCGAGGGGGCCAGGGGGCGGAGCAGTCAGGTGGATGTGGCCGTTCTCGTCGATCGTGACCTGGACCTGGTCGTCGGGCGGCCCCGCCTCGGGTGGCTTCACCTCGTACCCGAGAGTCCGCAGCCACTGGGCGAGCGATTCAACTGGCACCGATCCGGTTGTCATGGAGTCCTCCCTCTCTGCATCCTCATCGTGCGCCACCACCTGAGGCTCCACAAGGTAGAGCTGCTGCCAGGGGGCGGGCGCGTGGGAGGAAACCTACGGCCGTTGCACCTTGATTCGTCTTGGCACGCGGCGGCATCGTTCACTCCACGGTGGGCGATCAGGACCAGCCTCGTCGTACCTCCCGGCGGGACGTGCTCAAGAAGGGCGCAATCGTCGCCGGAATGGCGTGGTCCGTGCCCGTTATCCAGAGCGTCAGGACCCCGGCGTTCGCAGCCGGAAGTCCGCCCCCGTGTGAGCCGGACGGCACTACGTGCACGGAACACGCCCAGTGTTGTTCCGGCTCCTGCAACTCGGGCACATGCGGGTCCTGCGGGCGGATCCTAGCTCAGTGTGATCCATTCGGAGGGGGAACTCCGTGCTGTCCCGGGCTTCGCTGCGTCCGAGGGTTCGGCTCAGACATCGGCTTCTGCGTACCGTAAGGCTCCGCCGCCATCACTGGGGGTACGGGGGTCGAATCGCGGACGAAGGTCAGAAGCATCGCCGTGGCGGCCGCACCTCCGGATGCTCGACGTCGAGTTGGGCTACGACTCAGTTGGGAGCGGCGTGGAGTGGAACAAGACGATCTTCCAATCGCCCCCCTCTCGCCGGAGCACGCAGGTGGTCGGCGCCGAGATGTGTGCACCCACACCGTCGAGCGTGTAGTCCTGTTCAAGCCAGCACGTCACGGCTCCCGTGTCCCCCCAGTCGATCTCGTGAACGTCATTGATCTCGGAATGGACGTCCGAGGCCGAATCCATGAGCCGACGAACGTAGCCGGTCACCGCTTCATCGCCTCGCATCCACTTGCGCGAGATTTCGTCGATGCCTTGCGCGTCCGACGCGATCAGCGAAAGAGCTGTATCAACATCGGTCTCGTCCAAGGCCACGAATATCCGCTGGACCACCGCGCTCAGGTCACTCGCCATCACTAGCGCCTCCTCATAGCCTGTGCGGGCCTGCTGAATGTCGACCATACCCTCGAGAGCCGTTGGCCGTCCGAAGGGGTCCCACCCCGCCGGGTAGGGCGGTCGAGATCTCCACGACCCTCCCGAGACCTCCGGAGGCCTCGCGCGCACATTACTTCCCGGAATCGCGATCCGCGCCACGTCGAGAGCGCTTCGTCGGCACCGGGTAGTAAGGTCGATTGACGACCTGAGCAGCGCAGGAGTGGATCGTGCCGACCCCGTCGAAGTTCACCGAAGCGCGCCGACGGGTAATCCTCGCGGCTCTCGGCTGCGGCGCATCCCGGCGCACGGCGTCTCGGCTCGCTGGCGTGGATCACCAGACGCTGGGGCGGCTGGATCGAGCGCGGCCGACACAGCTCTCCTGGAGGCCGCTGGCGAGATTTCCGCGACGGGGTCCTGGCTGCGGAAGCGGCTCAGCCGCATCCAGCCCTGCTCCCGCTCCCACCCGATGTCACGAGCGCCGAGCTACGGTGGGCCGAGAAGCTCGTCTTCGGCAGAAATTGGACTCCTCAAGACCCGACTGAGTGGGCGACCAGCGAGCCGACGACGATCGTGCTCTCGTTCCACGACGGGACGCCGATAGGCGAGTACACGGTTGGCGTCGAGCATCCTGACTGAGATCCATCCTCGACCTTCGGCGACTATCGAATCGGGGCTCGTCGAGTGGCGCCCCGGTCGAGAAGGCTTGACAATGCGCGAGCCGGATGAGCGATTGAGAGGTCAGTCATGAGCGAGGCTCGCAGCACGAGCGCCGAAACCCCCCCGCCTGATCCGGGTTCCATGATCCGAAGCAAACAATTCCGCCGCTTGCTTGTGCTCTCTGCACTGATCGGCGTGCTGGTCTCGCTCGCGGCCTGGTGCTTCCTCGAGCTGATCCACGCCATCCAACAAGGGGTGTACGAGGATCTCCCGGACTTGCTGGGGTTCGACGCTCCGCCATGGTGGTGGCCCCTGCCGGTACTCGGCCTGGCGGGTCTGATCACCGCGTTCGCCATCGTCCGGCTGCCGGGTCGAGGGGGTCATGTTCCCGCCGAAGGCCTCAAGACCGGTCCGCCGACAGGCCCGGCGGAGCTTCCTGGGGTCCTGCTCGCAGCCCTCGCCGCCATCGGTCTTGGGCTCGTGCTCGGCCCGGAGGCACCGCTGATCGGCTTGGGTACGGGGCTGGCGCTGTTGGCCGTTCAACTGTCCAAGAGGGACGTACCCGATCAAGCGAAGCTCGTGCTCACCGCCGCAGCGAGCTTCGCGGCACTTGCCACGATCTTCGGCTCACCCATCATCGGGGCGGTCATCATCATCGAGGCCGCCGGGCTCGGCGGTCCGACGCTGCCGCTCGTATTGCTCCCTGGTCTGATGGCTGCCGGGATCGGATCCCTCGTGTTCGTGGGCTTCGGAACCCTGACCGGGCTCAGCAGTGACGCATACGCGATCGCTCCGCTGTCCCTACCCACCTACGCCACACCCCAGGTGAGCGACCTCCTCTGGACGATCGTGCTCGGGATGGCTGCAGCTGTCGTGACGTTCGGGATCATCGAGATCGGCAAGCGGACGAGCCACGTCGTGACGAGGCGACCGTTCGTGGCCTTTCCGCTTGCTGCTCTGGTGGTCGCGACGTTGGCGATCGCCTTCTCTCAGATCACCGATCAGCCTGCCAACGCGGTGCTCTTCTCTGGGCAGGAAGAGATGAGTACGGTCGTCAGCCAGGCGGGAACGTTGGCGTTGGGCACCCTTGCCCTGCTCATCATCTTCAAAGGGCTTGCGTGGGGCGTCTCGCTAGGCGGTGCTCGTGGCGGCCCAACATTCCCCGCGATCTTCGTCGGAATCGCCGGCGGACTGCTCGCCTCGCACCTGCCAGGGCTCAACGAGACACCAGCCGTGGGAGTGCTGATAGGGGCCATGGTCGTCTCTGTTCTGCGTCTTCCGCTCTCAGCGATCGTGCTCGCCCTCATCGTGACCCAGGCGGGCGCGGGTGTGGCACCGTTGATCATCGTGGGCGTAGTGGTCGCATACATCGCCGTCGAACTGATGGCCGCACGTCGCTCGGTCCCAGCTCCAGCTGAGTGAGCAATCCTCCCTCGCCCCGAGGAGGGGGCGGAATGTGATTGCCCAAGGAGACGAAGCCGGATGTCCAGTGTCTTGGACCGCAGTCTGGGGAAGACCGAGCACGTCGAAGTGAGCAGGACCTAGGCTCAGCTGACGCTAGACATCATTTGCGAACTCGAAGCCTGAGCGGCGTCCCAATCGTTTAGGTGTCTCTGTTGGCGGTCAGCCTCCCGCAGCATCCCAACCAGCAGCCGCGCGAGGCGTCCGACCCTCCTCACAATCGATTAGCAGTTCGGCGAATGCGCGGCTCTCCAGGTAGCCCCAGAACTCACCGATCCGATCGGCGCGGTGGCAGTCGCCGGCTGTCTAGCTGCGCTGACGAGCACAGCCGCAGAAGCTTGCCGAGCAGGGCGTTTGCACTCTCGCCCGATCTTAGGCACTGTCCTTCCTTGCCCGCTGGTGCAACACAGGTGAAGGGAAAGCCGATGAAGAGATCAGCGGTGCTGCTGTCCGTCATTGCCCTAGTCATTGGGATGGCGTCCATTTCGTTCGCGGGCGATAGCGCCCAAGAGATGGTCGTGACCGAGAAGGCGTGGTTCACGGCCTTCCTCGGCAGCGAAGAGTCCAATCCGCTCCACACGCCCGACGATTTCTGTGGAGAGGTAATCGACGGTCAACTGCTATTGGTGCCGCCGATCGAGGCAGGGCTCGTCACCAGGTCGTGCGCAATCCCTTCCGGAACTGAGATCGTCGCTAGCCCTGGAGGCTCGTTCGCGGAGAAGCCTACCGACGGGAAGTCCAACACTGCATTGTTCTCCGCGGCCCTGGGCTATGTGCAGGGGTTCGTCCCGCAGTCCGTCAAGGTGACGGTCGACGATGCGATCGCGCCTAAGCCGCTCATGTCCTGCACCGATCCCTTCGTGATCCCGATCGAGGAAGGCAGCTTCTTGCCGGAGATCGACGACAACGTCAAGGGCACGTCAGCCAAGGTCAGTGGGTGCGGCTGGTTCTGGGTGGTCGCGCCGCTCACGAACGGTGAGCACACCGTTCTCCTCAGCAGCAGATTCAAGGGCGACAAGGAGCCGGGACAGGTGCTCTTCGAGATCACGGTCGGATGACGATGCCGAGATTGGACGGACGTCCTAGCTGCGTCCGTAGCGACCGACACCACGCTCTGCACGGAGGCGTTCAACATCCGAGCGCCGGTACAGGATGCGTGTGTGTTTCATGCCGGACACCTCAACGGCCGAGAGCCTCCCTTCAGCGCGGAGCTGGTTCACGCGTTCATGAGACACGCCCAGGATCGCAGCGACTTCGATCTCACGGATCATGTCGTCAGGCACAGCAGGGAGAGTAGTCGCCAAACTGATTCCGAGCGGCATATGACGGGTAGCTCCCTGGTCCGAAGAGTCGCGGTTGTCCTCGCGACCTGTCGGCATGATTGATTCATTTAGCCGCGTGACATGCTGGCTGTTTGAGTGCGCCGTTGTCGGTCGGACGGCCGTCGGACTGGTATCGGCCGGACTACCGCTTTTCCTCAACGTCGACCCGTGCCAACCTCGAAACGTGGACGTTGGCGGCCGTCTACCCGTCGAGAACGAGCTCCGGAAAAGACTCGGGGTTCTAGGGCCGGAAGCCCGGGCTGCGGTGCTGCGCGTCCTTTCGCTCAACGATGAGAAGCGCGCTGCGGCGATTGGGACGTTCTACGCCGATCCACGGTTGCGCTCACTTGCCGAGCTGATGATGGACCTGGAAGTGAGTCCCGGCGTTCGGGCAGTGTTGGTGGCGGAGCTCCACGAGATAGAGCACGGCGAAGACTGATAAATCGGAGGCCCCGCCAACTGCTCTGCCATGCAGTCGTTGTTGTACGACAGACGGCCTATGCCGCGCCCCAGCCCGCTTCGCTAGGCTCGGCGCCTCGGGGCCACCGGGGGGAGTCCCCGAGCACGCTAGCCACAGCGGCCGCCACCATCCGCCGAGGATCGGGGGGCGGCCCGCTGTGTTCCCCGGGAAAGCGAACGGCCCCCAGTTTACATGCTCCCCAGGAGCCGCTCACGGTGCTAACCCGTCACAGGGTCAATCAGCCTACTCCCAGCCTCCGACACGCTCGGCGTTTCAACGTTCAAGCCTTCCACTCGATCCCGATACGTACCGGCTCGAACCGGTAGGCCTTGCTCGGGCGCGATCTCGACCCGCTCGATGAGCGCGGCAAGAAGGTCGCGCTACTGTGGCGTCACAGTAGGTCTGGCGCGGACCCCAGGACTCGCCCGAGGCACCGCGACCCGATGCAGTAGATGCGACGTGCGGTCACTTCGTGGAACGCGTCGTGGATAGGGTGAGGGATCGCACGGCCAGAAGTACCAGCTGGTCGTGAATCGAGCGCGGCAGAGCTTGCACTCGATCCAGAGTTGAGGTCGCTGCGTCCACACTCCCAACGCTCCGGGTGTTGCCACGCGCCACCGACAGGAACAGGCGTCCCGTGTCGGCGACAGAGCGACAGAACGCACGACTTGTGCGTGGCTGCTGCATCTCCTAGGGTCAACGGCATGCGCTTGGCCATCCGGCTTCTCGTGCCGTTGGCGGCAGTCGCCTTCGTTGCGTGCGGGAGTGATGATGATGCTGTCCCAGTCGCACAGCGATTCCCCACGGCCGCGGATGCACCTGGCAGCGAGGCCGATCCCGTTGAGAAGCGTGAGACAACGGTGGACCTCGACGGGTTCATCGTCGCCTTCAGCCCGGCCTTGATCGATCCCGACGAAACCGAGATGACCACGGTCTTTCAGGAAGCTGGTTTCAAGGGCGCGGGTGTGGACACACGCTTCTACGGCGAGGCGCATTCGCCCACCGCGCCACATCTCTTCAGTTGGTTCATCGAGCTTGACTCTGATGACGGGGCGAGCTCCGTATTGGACTGGATCGAAGCGGATGCGAACAAGCCATGCCCCCAAAGCTGTGCCGCGAAGATCAACAGCTTCGACGTGGATGGAATCCCGGATGTGCGCGGCGTCCATCGGATCGCGACGGCCGAGGAGATCGAGGCCGCTGGGACCGAAAACGAAGTGCCTTCCGAACACTACTTGGTGGGGTTCACCATCGGTTCGATCGTTTACACGGTTGCCTTGTCGGGACCCCCAGGGTCAGTGTCTGAGGAGGAAGTCCAAGGTGTCACAAGAGCCTTCTACGAGCGGCTTACGGGCGGTTAGCGGCGCGGATCGTCGCTCGTTCATCGTGGCTATGCTCCTGATTGGGACAGGCGTCGCCTGTTCCGGGGCAAGCAATTCGACGGGCGTATCTCCCACGGGCTCTTCCCAGGAAGCGTTCGCATCCAGCCACTACGGCTACTCGATTACGTCGACCGATTGGAAGGGCGCACAGGCGACCACCGCGTGGGACGGTACCGGCTCGCCCGGGGACACCGATCCGAGCGTTGACACCCTCGTCAGTGCGAAGGGGCAGATAGCGTGGGCGTACGGCGAGCCTACGACCGACACGCTCCAGAAGTTCACCGCCAGCTCGCGAAAGGTGGATGCGACCGTCCACCCTTGTCCCGTGAAACCCGAGACAACCGACGCCATTTCGGTCGGGAGTGAGCGGGCCATCCTCGACGATGAGCATTGCCCTCCCGGCAATGGCGCTTACGTGATCTTGGCGTACGTGGTCCACTCCGGTCACGGATACGTCTTCTTCACCTTCTCGACTCCGCCGGACACGGATTCGTTCACACGCCGCTGGTTCACGTCCCTACTGAAGGATGTTTCCTTCCCCTCGCACGACGACGCGACGTCGTGACCCAAGTGCGGGATGCCCCAAGGGGGAAGAAGGAACCACCCAATAGCCCCCGGGGGGATCCCCGACCTGGGCGGGGAACTGCGCTCCGGACGAGGGCCCAAGCACTCGGCCGACGCACCGCGACCCGATGCAGTAGAGCGGTGAGGGTCACCTCTTAGAGCGTGTCGTGGCTGGGGTAACGGGGTGAGCCAACCCGAGAGGCTTGCTAGGCGATCTTGTGGAACGGAAGCGATGTGTTGGCGATCGCGTAAGCGAGCGACATGTGCTGGTCGTGCGCGGAGTAGTCCGGATCGACGTCGCGGATGTACCGCAACGTCAGGGTCGTCCCTTCGACATCGTAGAAGTACAGCGTGAACTTCGCGTTGATGTCGCAGACGTCGCACGTGATCTTCAGCCTGTTCCCGGGTAGCACCTTGAATGGGCCGTGGTCCCCGCCGTCCGGTCCTTGCGCAGGATCGGTGGGATCCCACCCCACGGAAACGACGACGCCTCGGTCGAACGTAAGACGGACTTCGTATTCCTCTAGACCATCTAGGACCTCGTTCACCTCGGCGTCCGAGTACCCTGCCGTCCCGATGTCGTCGCGCAACTTGTCAGCCGGGTAAGGTCCCGTGTCCCATTCACCCGCCAATGGCGACGCTGAGCTAGACCCATCGTTAGGTTCGGCGCTTGGCGAGGCGCTGGAGTCGGGGCGTCCTTGGCTGCATCCGAAGCTCAATGAGCACGCTGAGAGAATGAGGAGTCCGACAACTCGTCGCATCACAGTCTCCCTGGCCACCGTGGGACCTGGAATGGAGTATCGGGCGCGACTCAATCGCTAGGCAAGTCTTGCTCCCAGGCCTACACATCCGCGCACACAGGAGTACGAGTTGATCGGATTAGGCGGCTAGCCACACCGCTTCGCACCGCAGTGTGCGCCGACATCCGTTGTCTAGTCTGGTGGCCGGCGATTCGTAAAGTGTTCGGACCAAGTTCCACGAAGGGCTGGGATTGAGGCCGCGAGACCCTGGGCGAAGATGAGAAGCGAGGCATGGACACGTGAGCACTGATAGAGGAGAGCGATGAACCGCAAGGACCCAGTGGGCGAGCTTCACACAGGATTCAGCGCCGACGACGCGACAGTGACACCGTGGGCAACGGCGAGGAGCCGCCTGGAGGATGCGGACCTGGCCTGGCTGACCACGGTTCGCCCGGATGGACGCCCTCACGTAACACCGGTGATCTTCGTGTGGCTGGACGACACTGCGTACTTCACTACGGGCCCGACGGAACGCAAGGCAGCGAACCTCGCGCAGAGCGCCCATTGCATCTTGACGACGGGGTGCAACGTGCTCGATGCGGGGCTCGATGTGGTCATCGAGGGTGAGGCGGTCTTGGTCGGTGACCCCGAGCGTCGACAACAGGTCGCCGATGGCTACGCGGTGAAGTATCTGCCTCGCGAGTCAGCGCAGGTCTTCCATGCCGGTATACGGGATGGCTCGTTCCTTACCGAAGCCGGCGACAACCTGCTCTACGAGGTGAGCCCCACAGCCGTCTTCGGCTTCGGCAAAGGAGCGTTCAGCCAGACCCGCTGGCGCTTCTGACGGGCATGATCGAGGGCGTCGGTCCTGGGACCCGACCGAGGCTCCGCGACCCGATGCAGTGGATCCCGACGTGCGGTCACCTAATGGAACGTGTCGTGGGGCGGGGTGACGGGATCACCCGGCCAGACATAGGGCGGTCGTTCCGATCAGACCTCCTTGAGGGGCACGGGTCGGTTCCCTCCACACCGCGTCGGCATGGACGACGGTTCCCTCCGGCGGCCCGGAAGGGCCCTGTAAAGTGCGGTCGAAGGGGAGCAGGCATCATGGGCGAACGCCATCTCACTGTGCGACGACGAGTGGCCGCGTCCCCTGACTCGGTCTGGGCCGTGTGCGCGGATTTCCCGAACCTGGCGGACCATTGGGATGGCATCAGGGCCTCTCGACCCATCGGCGATCAGACCAAGGGAGTGGGTGCCCGCCGAAAAGTGGACGTGAAGCCGGTCGGCTCGTTGGTCGAAACGATCACCTTCTGGGACGAGGGCCGCACAGTGGCCACCGCGAATCAGCCATCCGCCCTTGTCCCGTTCAAGCAGGCAGAGTCCAGGCTCACCCTCGAGCCCGTGGGTGACGGGACGGCGATCACATTCGACTACCGATATGTGCCAAAGGGTGGCCCGCTGGGACGGCTGACCGGCCCCGTGATCGACGGGATGCTGAGCACGACCTTCCAGAGCCTGCTGGCCGCTATCGAGGAAACTGCCCTCAAGGTGGGTTGACAGTACCCCCACAGCAGAAATGATCGGCCGTTCGGCACCCCCTCTAGTGGCGGTGTTGCGCCTAAGTCAGTCCGCGTCGGAGCGGGTGAACCCCCCGACTGGTACGGGCTTCACGACGAGCGGGACCCCCGATCCGGCGAGCGCAGGGGGAGGGGTGTCCTCGACGCAGGCCCAGGCCAAGGGCTCGGCGCCGCCGACGTCGGTGGGCAAGGGTTGGTAGTGAGCTGTCTTGAGCCGAGCCATCGACCGACGATACCGCCCGGCCACGACGCAAGGGTTGTTCGTGGCTCCTTGCTCGTCAGACCTCACCACTAGACTCGCCGCCATGCGAGACCTCGGCCCCGACGACCTCGACGGGCTGCTCGAGCGTCCGCTCGTCGCGGTCCTCGCGACCTACCGTTCGAGCGGCGACGTGCTGCTCTCGCCGGTCTGGCATCGATGGCGAGACGGCGGCTTCGACGTCGTGACGCGTGCGGACGACGTGAAGGTGCGCCACCTCCGTGGAGACCCCAGGGCGAGCATCGTTCTCTTCGAGAGCGATCCGCCGTATCGCGGCATCGAGGTGCGAGGCCGCGTGGTGCTCGGTCACGCCGACGCCGACGTCGTTCGCGCCATCGCCGTCCGGTACCTCGGCGACGAACAAGGTGGGGCGTATGCGGACCGCGGCGAGGACGACACCCTCATCCGGCTCGAACCCGGTCGCCTCAGAGCGTGGGACTTCGCCGATGACGTCTGAATCGGGGTACCCGATCAGAGCTGGCTGCGGGGTCGACGGCGTGACGCGGTTCGTCGTCGACTGCGAGACGCTGCTCCGATCACCGCTGGCGAGGTCGAGGGTGACCTGCAATGCATCCACGGCTCTGTCGGGGAGCGGTGGACTCGCGCAAGGGGGTGGTGACCTAACCCTGACAAGCGCGACGGTGAGCGGAAACACGCCCTGCAACTTCGCGTGTTGAGGCGCTCGCCGAGCTCGCGGCCGAAAAAAGGGGGGCAGGGGAACGATCCCGATGCAGTAGATGCGGCGAGCCGTCTCTTCATGGAACGTGTCGTGAGGCGGCGTCTTCGCGGAGTTGGACGGGAAGACCGTCGTCGTCCTGCACGGAGCGCGGTTCGCGCCGACCTCGGCGATCGTCAGGGCGCACCCGAAGCAGTTAGGACTAGCGTCAGTTGTCGGTCTTCCGCTCACCTCGAGCGTAGTCCGGCTCCTCGTCGGGGGTCGGCTCCGTCCGCTCCCCTCGAGCGTAGTCCGGCTTCTCCTCGGACATCGGCTCCTCGCGCTCACCTTTCGCGTAGTCCGGCCGATCTCCGGGGGTCGGCTCCGTCCGCTCACCTTCCGCGAAGTCACCCTTCGCGGGGCGCTCCTTCTCGGGCATCTCTGCCTCCTTCGGTCCGACACCCCATGATGCGACTGCTATCGCTTACGGGCAACCCCCCGGGTCGCCCGCGAGATATGAACCGATTCCAGCTGCCGCTCGTAGACCCTCAAGATCCGGTGCGGCCGCCGCGGCACCGTGGGACAGAGGGGGAGCAATGATGGCTGAGCCGAGCCTGTACGACCGATTGGGTGGGGTGTTCGCCATCGCGGCGGTTATCGACCACTTCAGCGATGCGGTCGTTCAGAACCCGATCGTCGGTCAAGCATCGAAGAACCCTGAACTTCATGAATGGCATACTGAACAGCTGGCCAGGCTGCCAGGGCTGAAGTTCATGCGCACGCTGTGGGTTTGCAACGTCGCCGGTGGACCGTTCACGTTCGCTGCCACTAGGCCGGGAAGCACACCCCTCGGGCTGGAAGAGGCCCATCGTGACCTCCACATCTCCCCGGACGAGTTCGATGAGGTCGCGGCTGAGCTGGGACGCACGCTCGATCACTTCGGCGTCCCGGCGCAGGAGAAGGGTGAAGTCCTAGTGGCCTTCGGGGCGCACAAAAGGGAAGTGACCGAGGGATCGATGGCCTCGGCCTGAGGGGGCCGCATCATCCTCAGTCGTCGCGTTCGCGGTTCTCCAGCATGTCCCACAACGCCGCCAGAGCGGCGCTCCATCCTTGCTCCGACCGCTCCTTCGCCGCCTCCGACGGGAGGTTGTTCTCGGTGATCACGAGCTCAGTGCCGCGCGTGGCTTTGGTACCGGCTACGCCGCCGCGGATGTCCCCCGGAGGTCGAACTCCCAATCGTTCGTCGTGGCCCAGTCCACCGGGCCTCCGAGGCCCCCGCCGGGATTCCGCCACACGCCTTCGTCGCCGGTGACGACGTGTCGGAACGCCCAGCCCCAGCTGTCCTGGATCGTGAGCGAGCTGAGGTCGGCCTGCACCGAGATCCAGTACGAGCCCGGCCCGAGCGTGAGCACCGGGCTGAGCGGGATCGTCAGGTCGTCGGGCGCCGTCGTCGGCGGGACGCTCGCGTAGGAGGCGACCAGAGCACCGGGTGCGCCTCCCGCGTCCTGGTAGATGAACACGTTCACGCCCGGGACGACGAACGGCTCGGGATGCGTGCCCGCGGAGCCCCCCGGCGCATACACCTCGGCGATCGTCCACACCTGGCCCGCCGGAACGACGAAGTCGTCGGCGCCCTGCGAGTCGAAGTCTGTTCCGGGCAGGTCTGCGGATGCGCGTGCCCCTGCCCGCTGACCGGTCTGGTCCCACAGCACGGGTGCAACCGTGCCGGACAACTTCAGATCACGCTCGGGTGTCGTGGTGGCCACGGGATCGCCGGTGAGCGGATCGTGGACCGTGAACGAGGCGGCCGCGTGAGCGCTGCCCGGCTCGAACGCCCCAGGGAACGGGATCACCCGGATCGATCGCTCGAACCAGTGCCCGTCGCACTCCAGGCCGAAGTCCTGGGTGTTGCCGAGTCCGGAGTCAGGGCCCTGGGTGAGCTGGATGGAGAGGTTCGAGACGACCCACGGCTCCAGGCACCGCGCCCGAACGTCGACGAACGCCTCGCCGGCTGCGTTCAGCTTGGCACCCTTCCCGATGGACACGTCCACGACGGCGCGCGCGCTCGCGGGGATCGCAGGTACCACCAGGGCGCCGCCGACCAGCAGCGCCACGACCATGCCGTACTTTCGCATGCTCACCCTCCTGGGGATCTCGGCACGACTCGGACTCGATATCGCGTGGCGTCCAAGCTACGGGCGCACCCTCACCGTTTCGCTGTCGGTTCCCTCGAGGTCCCCCTGGATCTGATCGAAGGCACCGAGGAACACATCGACCGTCGATGCGCCAAGGGCGAACGAACCGACGGATGGAGCCACGGGCACTTCCACGTCCTGCCAATGGCCGTCACAGGTGACGACCCCTGCCTGGACGATCGTCGTCGATCCGACCGCCGTACCTTGTCGCACGGTCACATCCAGTTCGAATGCGCTGAGCCTCGGCTCACAGCGAGCGCGCAGGGAGACCAGGACATCGCCGCCGGCGATCTGTGCGTTCTTCTCGATCATCACGACCACGGGACCGCTGGCGGCGGTTGCGGCTGGCGCTAGAGTCATCATCAGGCACGTCGCGGCCAGGATGGCACCAGCGGCTTTACGGAACATGAATCCCTCCCACGTCGTCCGTTAGGCGTTCGCCAGCGAAGCTCCTGATGGCGTCAGCGTACCCACGGCGTGGTCGCTGCGCATCCCCCATTAGGACGGCACGTGTCAATGACGGCTGAGACAATTGCCGCTCACGCAGAGCGTGAATCAGCGACAGCGCCTTGCAGGACGCGCAGACAGGACACCACCAAACTGAGTCGAGCCCACCCAGTACCCAGGATGCTCTGAGAAAAGAGCGCCGGACTGGGCTAGGGGTTAGCGCAAGACCGACGACTGACCAGAGGGCGCGGCTCTCGAAGAGGCCGGGAACGTGCCAAAACGGGTAGGTGGTAACAGACACCAGGGCGGCCCTTTCAGGCACCTACGAAGCTCCGCTCCGAACCCTTTCGGTAGGTCATGCAGAGGGACAAGACCTCGTTCGGGAGATAGACACGTGCCCGATCGAGCGTCGCCGGTCCCTTGACGCCCTGCACCCGACTCGGCTACGAAGGGTGCATGCCGACCGCGGCCGAGTCGCTCGCCAGCATCCCCTTGTTCGCCAACCTTTCCACGCGGGAGCTGCGGAAGATCGCGAAGCGCGCGTACGAGCATCGGTACGACGCGGGTGACGTGATCGTCCGCGAGGGGGGACGCACACAGAACCTCTTCGTCATCATCGAAGGGACCGCCAAGGTCATCAAGAACGAGCGAACGATCGCCCGACGCTCCGCCGGGGATGTCTTCGGCGAGATCTCGATGATCGACCTGCGTCCCCGGGCGGCCACCGTCACGGCCGAAACCCCGATGGTGTGTCTGGTGCTGGAACACGACGATGTGCGGAACCTGGTGATGGAGGATCCTCAATTGGCGTGGACCCTCCTGGAGACGCTCGCGGGGCGACTCCGAGACACCGATGTGAACGCCGCGAACCGGTGAGGTCAGTTCCCCGCCACGGCGAAGAGCCGCCACTCGTCGGGAACGCCCTTCAGGGAGTGCATGCCGCGATCCTCGAGCTCGAGACCTGAGCCCGCGACCAGGTCCTTCACGGTGCTCGACACCAGGACCTCGCTCGGTCCTGCGAGCGCGCCCACGCGAGCGCCGATCGCCACGGCGAGACCTTCGATGTCATCGCCTGCGAGCCGGATCTCGCCCGTATGCAGGCCGGCCCTGATCTCGATGCCGAGCGGGCGGACAGCGCCGGAGATCGCTTGCGCGCACCGCACAGCTCGCCCAGGGCCGTCGAACGTGGCGAGGAAGCCGTCTCCCATCCGCCGGATCTCGCGCCCTCGGCAGCGCGCGAGCTGCGCCCTGACGATCTGATCGTGCCCGTCCTGCACCGTGCGCCACGCGTGGTCCCCCATCGCCGCGCTCTGGCTGGTGGAGTCGACGATGTCGGTGAACATGACGGTCGCGAGCAACCGGTCGAAATCGGCGTCCTCATCCCGGGCCGACCGCATGACCGCACCGACCGCCTCGCTCAGCTCATCCAGATCGCCCATCCATACGACCCGATGACCTCCGGCGAGCGGAAGCACCCGTGCGCCCGGGATCCGCGAGGCGACCCATCCGGCCTCCTCAGAGTTCACGCCCTCCTTGCACGGCACGACCGTCGGCACCTGGATCGTGGAGAGGATGTCCCGGACATCGGTCTCCAACCACATCCGGTCGAACGCGAGCATGTCGCCCGGCGCCGCGGAGTACCGCGCCCACTTGGCCACCCAGCGCAGGAGTTCCGGGTCGTCGGCTTCGTGCGGCCCGAGGAGCAAGGACATCTCCGCCCACTCGCGCGCGTGACGCCTCGCTGCCCCAGATCTCCGGCATCCGCTCGTGCTCCTGGAGCCAATCCTCGTGGCGCATTCCCCAGGGGTAGTCGGCCGACCACGCCGTCTTCGCGCTCCCACCGTTGAGGATCAGGCCGGCGGTTCGGTGCGGATATGTGGCGGCGAAGAGCGCCGCGAGCGCGGCACCGTCCCCCCAGCCGAAGAGCACGGCCCGGCTGCTGCCCGCGGCATCCATCACCGCGCGGATATCGTCCATCCGCGCTTCGAGGTCGGGAACGCGGCTGATCCGATCCGACAACCCGGTCCCTCGCTTGTCGAAGTCGATGACCCGCGCATCCTTGGCGAGGCTGCGCACCATGTTCGCGTAGCGAGGTTGTTCCCAGTACACCTCCAGGTGCGAGACCCAGGACTTGACGAGGATGAGATCCGTGGCTCCCGCCCCCACGACCTGGTACGCGATCCAGACGTCGTCGCTCGTCTTCGCGTACAGGGTCTCCGGGATCACCCCGTCAGTGTCCCACCGCGAGTATCGGTCCTCGTCGGCTTTCAACATCGGGAGTAGCGGTCAACAGATCGCCGTGTCCTTAGCCAGCAGTATTGTTCAGTCATGAGAGGCGATCGAGTCGAGATCGTCGTGGACTCGGGCAATGGTGTCTTGAAGTACGAGGTCGAGGCCACGAAGGCGGGACGTCGGGTCGAAGTCGCGACCTCGCGAGGAACGGTCGAGGTCACCGAAGTGACGCGGACAGGAACGCCAGTCAGATCAGCTCGGTTCATGGCATCCGGGTCGTCGCCGATCGTCGAGCACCCCGCGCCACCGATCATCCGACAGAATCCGCCGTCGCGCGGGCAAGGATCAGGTTCCTCTTCTCTAGCGACTCGCCCGAATTCGCAGCGCTCTCTCACGGTTCGACACGGCTCCCCAGCGAGTTTGTCGACATGGACGTGATAGTGGACGGCCCCGTTGTACTCATGCCAGACGCCGGTCCCGGATGTCCAGATCATGCGGTTGACGATCACGGTGTCTAGGTCCAGAACACTCTCCTCCGCTGCGTCAACGATGGCTCGGGCCCTCGCGACGAGATCGCCCATGTCGCGGTCGATGAAGACATCTTCGGCGGCCCTGGTACGTAGGATTCGAGCGTGGACATCCCCGAGACCCGCTACGCCCCGACACCGGATGGGGGCTTCATCGCGTACAAGGCGATCGGAGAGGGACCTGTCGACGTGGCATACGTCGGCCCTCAGGCGAGTCAGATCGAGGTGCAATTCGAGTACGAACCAATGGCGCGGTTCTTGCTCGACCTCGCGTCGTCCACTCGGTTGATCATGCACGACCGGCGGGGCACCGGTCTGTCCGACGCCGGCCGCGGGCTCCCGAACCTCGAGACCCGCGCAGCCGATCTGCGAGCCGTCCTCGATACCGTGGGATCGTCCCGACCGTTCCTGTTCGGCTATGGCGACGGCGGAGAGGTATGCGCACTCCAGGCGGCTACCCATCCGGACAGGGTCGCTGGGTTTCTATGGTTCGCCCCCGCGGCGCGCAGTGTGCAGGCACCCGACTGGCCGTACGGGTATCTGCCGGAGGCATTGGAGAAGTGGATTGACGGCATCCCTGCGGGGTGGGGAAATCTCGACTTCATCCGCCGGGAGTACTTCGAGGCATTCGACGTCCCGTTCGATGAGCCGTTCGCGAAATGGTTGGCGAAGATGCAGCGGGTGTTCTGCGGACCTGAGACCGCCCAGCAGTACTACCGACTCGCCTACGAGGAGGACGTGCGAGCGGTTCTTCCTGCGCTCCGTGTTCCCACGCTCGTGATGGACGTCGTGCTCCCGGACGAGAGCTGGGCGGGCATCGGAGAAGCGACGGCGGCGCTGATCCCGGGTGTGGAGTACCGACGTCTCCCAGGTCCGCTCTTCCTGTGGAGTGAGGCCGAGTATCGACTGGCGATCATCCGAAGATTCCTCGGCGTCGAACGACCCCACCCCGTGTTCGACCGGGTGCTCGCCACCGTGATGTTCACCGACATCGTCGATTCCACTGCGGCGGCGGCCCGACTCGGTGACTCGGCATGGCACCGCGTGCTGGACGCGCACGACCAGATCGCCATCGAGTCAGTCGCGCGCTACCGAGGTCGATTGATCAGGTCGACAGGTGATGGGGTCCTTGCAACGTTCGATGGGCCTGCCCGAGCCGTGTTCGCCGCTCGCGAGATCTCGGAACGGATGCGTTCACTGGATCTTCAGGTGCGTGCGGGTGCCCATGCCGGTGAGATCGAACTTGGTGACCAAGGCGTGCATGGGATCGCGGTGCATGTGGCAGCGAGGGTCGCTGCCATGGCTGGCAACTCCGAGATACTCGTCAGCTCTACCGTGAAGGACCTGGTCGTGGGCTCCGGGCTTGCCTTCGAGGACGCCGGCGAGCACGAGCTAAAGGGTGTTCCAGATCGATGGCATCTGTACCGACTGGTTGAATAGATCGCTCGCTCAGGCGACTTGGGAACATGCGACGACGACGCCAATCCGGGACGTGGGTGGCCAAAGTTGGATCAAGCGGGTGTGGCTACAAACGCGTCGAGAGGTCGTAGGAGCTGCTGAGCCACTCGTGTGGGCTGGCATCCTCCGGGTACGGGTTCGAGACCCTCAGCGCCCACCGAGAAAAAGGCCAGCGAGGGATCGCGGTCGTCTCGCGCAAAAGCTGGCTCGCGACGCCGACGTGTACCTGCGGACGATCGAAAGACCATGGAACGGGACCACGCACAGGCCTGAATCAGATTCGTCACCGATTCGCCACCGCGGTCACACGGACCAGGCAGTCTCGACATATGGCCCCCATGCCCAGGGACGTGCGCCTCTCGGAGGCGGCGAACCCTCTGCCTACGGTGTCAAGACCAGACATCGACTGGGAGAGGAGCTGGGAGGTATGGAGACGCTGGTTCGTCACAACGGCTCATCGGCAGCGACGGGCACCCTGCCGGAACACGAGCACGCAAGGGCACGGAACGTCTCCGAGGTGGTCGCCGGTGCGCTCCTGAGCATCACTGGCATCGGGATCATCCTCTCGATCATCACGAACGAGGCGCTGTACCCGGCGGCCCGGCACTACAGCACCTTCGCCAACACGATCAGCGACCTCGGCGGAACGGAACCTCCGAACAGCTACATGGTCCAGCCGAACAGGTTGATGTTCATCATCACGATGGCCGTCGCGGGCGTCCTGGTCTTGACCGCGACGTACCTCTTGGGGCGCGTCATCGAGCGTCGTCGGTTCATCGTGGCGCTCGGCCTCTTCGGCGTCGGTCTCGTTGGGATCGCCGTGTTCCCGGGGAACGTCGCGATCATCCACCCGTGGTTCGCGCTCCTGTGCTTCGTCGGAGGCTCGATCGCGGCCATCCTGTCGCGGAAGGTCCTGGACGCGCCGCTGCGCTACTTCGCGGTGGCGCTGGGATCGGTGGCGCTGCTCGCCACGGTGCTCGGCCTCGAGTCGTTTGAGAACTGGGGACCGCAAACGACGCTCGGCATCGGCGGGATCGAGCGGTGGATCGCCTACCCGGTCCTGCTGTGGCTCGTCCTGCTCGGCGCTGCCTTCATGACGAGAGGCACCCGGATCGAGGACTGAGACGAGGGTCGAGGGGGTGGTACGCACTTGGAGCGGTGCGACACCTCCTCGGCCGACGCGCCCCCTCGGCCCTGGAGTGGGGGCTCCAGGGCGGCCGAGAGGAAGCGCGTCGCGTCGTAGTTCCCAACAGACCAAGGGTTCAATCCTGATCGGGGTTTTCGTTCCCGATCTCTGGGTAACTCCGCTCCATCTTGGGAGTGGGGAGGCAGAGGATGGACCCCGAGACGATCGAGGCGGAGCAGGCCCTCGAAGAAGCGCTCGACAACGTCGTTGTGCTGGAGCCGCGTTCGTCCTATCCGGAGGACGACCTCATCACGCCAGGGGAGTTCGATATCGCGTGATCAGGGTTCGTCGTCGCAGAAGGGCAACCTCCCGTCGAGGTCGGTCAGGGCGAAGACCCGTTGGATGCGATCGCTGCCCCGAATGATGCAGAACTCGTCGCCCGTGGCGGCCCAGGCGATGGATGAGGGGGACGACGAGACGCCGTCGAGTGGTTGAGCTGCCGAGTTCTATGCCGGACGGAGGGAGGAACCGGATGAACTACCGCAAGGTCGCAACCGTCACAGGGTGGTTGTGGATCATCACGTTCGTGACGTCGGTACCCGTACGGTTCGTGTTCTACAAGCCGGTCATCGATCACGGGAACTATGTCACCGGCGCCGGCACGGATGCCAAGACGATGATCGCGATCGGGGCCGTGCTCGAACTCATCCTCATCATCGCGAATATCGGGACGGCCGTCGTGCCGTACTCGATCCACAGGCGCGTCAACGAAGCGGGGGCCCTCGGCTTCGTGACGGCTCGCGTGATGGAGTCCGTGTTCATCGGGGTCGGCATCCTGTGCATGCTCGCCATCTCGACCGTCAGGCAGGACGCGCCGAGTGGGACGGACGCCGCACTGGGCCAGGGGCTCCGAGCGGTCTACGAGTGGTCGTTCCGGCTGGGGCCGGGCTTCATGGTCGGTGTCGGCAACGGCCTCATCCTGGGTTGGCTGATGTACAAGTCCGAGTTGATGCCCCGCGGCCTCGCCACGGTCGGGTTGATCGGTGGGCCGTTGATCATCATCGCCGGCGTCCTCGTCATCTTCGACGTCATCGAGCCCGGTGGCTCGGTCGATGGCCTGATGACGATCCCGGAGGCGTTCTGGGAGCTGTCGATCGGCGTCTATCTGATCGTCAAGGGATACAGGACCCCGGCTCTCGCGGCGCTGGAGTCACCCGCCGCGGTGTCTACGGTCTAGGTCCTCCCTGCTAGTCGTGTCGCCTTGGGCCTCGGTTCGGCCGGGGCCCAAGGCGCACGCGACGACCGGATGCGGAGCAACATCACGACCGAGTTCGTTTCGACCACGGGGGTCGCGCTCTGCCGCTGAGAGGGAGGTTCCGCCATGAAAGCGTGGGTCGGCGAGAAGTACGGGCCGCCTGAAGGGCTCCAGTTAGCAGAAGTAGCGAGGCCAGTCCCTGACGCCGATCAGGTCCTCTTGAAGGTACTGGCCGCATCGGTCAATGCGGCCGACTGGCACTCGATGCGCGCCAAGCCTGCCTTCTCGCGTGCCGCCTTGGGGTGGGTGCGGCCGAAGCATCCGATCCTCGGCGTCGACGTTGCGGGACGGGTGGAATCGGTCGGCAGTGGCGTCACCCAGTACAAGTCGGGAGACGAGGTCTACGCCAACCTCTTGGACCATGGGTACGGGGGCTTCGCAGAGTTCGTCGCGGTGCCTCTGGAAGTCATGGCCCCGAAGCCCGGCAACCTGTCGTTCGAGGAAGCGGCTGCGGTTCCAATGGCGGGTGTGACCGCCCTTCAAGGTCTTCGACATCACGGAGAGATCCGGCCGACGCAGAAGGTACTGATCAACGGAGGCTCAGGTGGTGTCGGTTCCTTCGCGGTGCAGCTCGCCAAGGCGTTCGGGGCCGAGGTGACCGTCGTGACCAGCTCCGACAATGTCGACATGGTCCGTTCGCTCGGGGCCGATCACGTCGTTGACTACACGACGACGGACTTCGCCGATAGCGGGGATCGCTACGATCTCATCCTCGACACGGTCGGGAATCGATCGGCCCCCGATCTGAAGCGTGCGCTTGCTCCAGCCGGCAAGGCCGCCGTCACCGGGTTCACGAGCGTTGCCAAGTCGATGGGCGTTTCGCTCCGCGGAGGCAAGGACGTCGCGAGGGTCGAGGCGCACGTCGCAACGAGTGATCTCGAGTTCCTCTCGAAGCTGATCGAGGATGGCAAGGTGCATCCGGTGATCGACCGACGCTTTCCGTTCGCCGAGGTTCCCGCGGCCATCGCCTATGTGGAACTGGGTCACGCCAAGGGCAAGGTTGTCGTGGAGGTGTCGTGATGACCCTCGGAGCAGAGACGGCCTACGACGTCGCGGTGGTCGGAGGTGGAGCTCCGGCTTGAGCGCTGCGCTCGTGCTCGGTCGGGCGCGGCGGCGCGTTGTCGTTGTCGATGCCGGATCGCCACGAAACGCTCCCGCCGCGCACATGCAAGGCTTCTTATCCCGCGACGGGATGTCCCCGGCCGACTTCTCGGCTGCGGGACGGGCCGAGGTCTCCGGTTACGGCGTGGAGCTACTCGAGGGTCAGGTGCTAGGGATCGAGCCCGGGTTCGATGTTCGTCTGGCCAGTGGCCAAGTGCTGGCGGCGCGGAGGGTCCTGGTTGCGACTGGCGTCGACGACGAGTTGCCGGCGATCTCCGGAGTCCGCGAACGGTGAGGTCGCGATCTCTTGCACTGCCCGTATGCTACGGCTGGGAGGTACGCGACCAGCCCGTTAGGCACCGTGGCCGGCTCGGCGCAGCACGCGCTACTGGTCCGGCAGTGGTCCGAGGACGTCGTCTTCTTCGTCCACACCTACGATCTCATCACCTCCGAGGAGGCGCGACTCACATCATGGAACGAGTCGTGGGGTGGCGTAACGGACTCGCACGGCCAGCAATACGAGCTCTTCGTGAAGCGAGCGCGACAGAGCTTGCACTCGAAGACCCATGTTCGCGGTCGCTCCGTACATCCTCGCAACCGCTCCGGAGCGTGACACGAGCTGCCGACACGACCCTCTCGACTCTAGGTGTCCACCGCCGCCCACAAAGCTCAAGCGGATCGGCGCAGCCGGTGCCATCGTATGGGTGACCCCGGTCATCACGAGCATGTCGACCCCCGCATTCGCTGGATCGCCACCGCCTGGCGACAGCACATGCTGCACGTGCAACTGCTCTGACGAGAACGGCCGCGTCACCTTGCAGAGCTGCAATCCGGGAGTTGCCAGTTCTTCCGAGTGCGAAGCGGTCTGCCGCGATTTCTGCCAAGGGCAGCAGATGTTCCCCGAAACGGTCGGGTTCGTTGACTGTGGAACCGGAACAGCGACGTGCCAACCGACGGTCCTTCCCGGCGCGACAGGGACAGCTTGCGCCTGTCTTGACTGAGTCGCTCAGGCGAAGGAGACCCGGCAGGATCAATCCTCTCGGACGAGCCGGCATGAAACGCGGGATGCCTCGGGTCCGCGGGTGATCCGCCCCACGACGGAGGGAGGTTGGAGATTCATGCCTGACGCGGTGAAGAAGACAACTCGGTTCTCGAGACGGAAGATGCTCGGCGGGGCGGCTGCCGGAGCAGCGGCGACCGTCGTGACCGGCGCGATCGGTCGTGTTCCCATCGCTCAGGCTGCGAATGGCGACACCGTTACGGTTGGTGGCACGTTCGATGGCACCGGTTCCACAACGATCCGCACCACCGGAACCGGTCTGACTGCGGCCATCAGCGGCGTTGCGGATAGCTCGCAAGGCGGGCGTGGCGTTCGAGGCGAAGCCCGCTCGAATGATGGGTACGGCGTCCATGGATACGCGTCCGGCGACCAAGGCACGGGTGTCGTTGGCGAGTCGTCAGATCAACTCGGGAAGAACGGAATTGGCGTCACGGGTTGGGCCAGACACCCGACTGGCGAAACCAGGGGGGTCTTTGGCATCTCTGAATCCCCAGCCGGAACTGGAGTTTCTGGGGTTGCTAATAGCGGGGGAACTGGCGTGAGGGGTGCCGGGTCACTCGGCGTCTTGGGTGAAGGGAGCCACACTGGGGTGTTCGGTCAGACGGACACTCCGATAGGCACCGGCGTCTTTGGCCGAGCCAACCTCGACACCGGGGCGAATCGGGGCGTGTGGGGCACCGTTCGCTCAGCTACCGGGGTAGGAGTGTTCGCGGAACACCAGTTCGGCGGAACGGCCCTTGGGGTGACCGGGAGGGCTAGGTTCGACCGGAGCGGCAAGGTGACGATCACCTATCCGAGCAAGTCCGCGACGGTATTCGTACCCGGAGTGCTGAGCACATCGTCGGCCGCCCCTGACCGGCCGAGCCTAGCCCTTTCCGTGCTGCAAACGAACCTGCCGGGGGTCTTCGTAACGGCGGCGGTTCTCGGCCCCGCGTTGGCGGGCAATCTGACCATCTACCTGAACACGGCCCCCGGTACGGCGACGGCTCCGAAGTCCGTAGTTGTCGGTTGGTTCGTCGTGAACTGAGTCAGCGACCCCGCAGCCTCCCGTTCTCGAACCACGCACAGCGCGACGCACCAGCGTGAGGCGACTCCTCGAGGTCGATCGGGAGTCTCAAGGCGCGTCCCGACGCCACGACGCGTGATTGACTTCGTCGCTTGGCGGTAAAGCCACGATGTCGTCCTCAACCCGTTCCTGCGGCGGCGCGTCAGGGTCGAACTGCCAAGGGTGGCGCCGTCGATAGCGCCGCACACGGATCGCGTGGCGCATGCGGTACGAAGGGAAGTTGCGACGGAACGAGTAGCCGATCTCTTGCGACCGTAGGACGTCGCCGTTTCTGAACCGCAGTTACGGCTTCAGGTGGCGCGGCGCTCAGCAGCCGAAGCCTTCACGAGCATCTTCACGATCCGTCTCGGAGGAGTTCGGTGCCAAGCCGCATCCCCAACCCGTTGCACCATCTGAGCTGACCAATACCTGTGCATCGCTCCCGCTTCGACCAGTCCCATGAGACGGCCCCACGGATCCACTTGCTCGGCCCGATCTCTCCGACCACGTAGTCGTGGGCGCGTAGCTCGATGCGATTGAGGAGTCGGCCTCGCGCCCGTTCGCGATCGAGCAAGGTCCGACACTAGAACGAGGTGCGAACAGGGCAAACGGTTCAGGTTCGCCCGTACTTTCCGACTCCACGCTCCACGCGGAGTCGCTCGACGTCGGCGCGACGATAGAGGATGCGCGTGCGGCCCCTCCCTCAGCCGCAATCGCCCCGAGCTGGCCCTCCCCGGCGAGTTGCTGCACCGCTGCCAGGAGACGTTAAGGATGAAAGCGGCCTCTTGGTGGTGATCAGGTCGAGATTCATGTCACCACCCGGTAGAGGTGCAGCGGTCGGGGACGCCCTTCAGCTCGTGCTCACCGGAGTCTTCGAAGGTGACGCCGGAGTCGCCAGCAGGACCTCGTCTTGCGGCCCGCGGACAGCGATCATCCTGCTTCCGCGGCATCAGGACGCCAGGGGAGCGAGTCCGAGCTTGATCAGGACGTTCGCTACCAGCCGATGGCCCCTTTGGTTGAGATGTGCCCAATCACTGAGGTACGGCCCCGCCGATCTCGTCCCGTCGGGCCCGTTCAGCACGTGGTAGAGATCCGCGCACTTCCCGCCGTGGAAACGGACGACCTCGCACTCAGCCTTCACGAAGAGATCGTTTCCCAGCTTGGTCGGTCGGATGACCGATGGAGAGTCCCAACCAGGGTCGACCGAGTCTCCGATCGCCGCGTTGTACACGGTGACGACCCGGAGCAACGTGTCTTCTTTTCCGCGCTGTGAACACGGCGGAACGTCGGGCATCTCGCCGCATCCTCGGAGCTCGTCGATCAGTGTGAGGATCTCGTCCAGGGTCTGCTTGTGGTCAGCCGTCACCCGGCGGATGCAGGCGCCGGTGAGCTTCGCCCAGGCAACGACGGGGTAACGGGGCGCGACGTCACAGGGATCATCGAGGCGGTTCCAGGGAGTGTCGTTGATACCTACGGCAACGACGACGATGTCGGCGTTGGCGACCGCATCGCGAAGCGATGCATCGGTCAGCAGGTGGAACAGCAGCTGAGTCGCCTGCACGGCTGGGACGTTCGAGAGCTTGATCGCGGCGCGGTTGTCGACGAGAACGGGAACTCCGGTCTTCCTCGTGATGGCCTTCGCGTAGAGGTCGACGTAGTCCGTGCAGCCGCCGCAGACGCTCGCACGGGCGGTCGAATCACCGAGCGCGACCAGGCTCCAATGAGCATCGGGTGTTGGCGTGGCGGAGGAGACGGACGGATCTCTGGGCGTTGCCCGGTCGGTCGAACTTGCGTGTCCGGGCGAGGTGCATGCGGCAAGTATGAGGACGATCGCGCTGGCGATGAGGCGACGACGCACCTTTGGCCCGATCTCGCAACCGGTTGCCGTGAAGGCCGATCCCCGACCTGATAGCTGCCTTTCACCGGAGGCCGGCGCCGGAACATGGTGCGTCGCTCGGCGCTCGCAATCGGAGCCCGTTTGAGCCTTGCCTCTGCGCGGAGTCGAGGCAATAGCTCTTGCCGCTCCGACCCTTCTACGCTTCATCGGGTCCTTCTCCACTCCAACCTCGGCGCTCCTCAACGGGTTCCTCCTAGCTCAAGATCGAGGTCTTCTCACGGGATCGGCTGCCACGCGATTCCGGAATTGCTGAAGTTCCGGTTCCAAGTCGAGAGGAGTCGAGTGCGGGTCCCATCGGCTTCCACGATGAACACGGCCGGGCTGGAGGGCACCTTCGGGCCGGTGCGGGCGCGGTCGACCATGGCGGCGAGTTCCCTTCCATCCGGGGACCACAGGAGGTCGGCGGCACCGTTACAGCTCGCGGCATCGGGTCGTACGGCTGACAGGTCGACGAGGCTACGGTCGTGTTCGCCCTCCGGCGTCGTCATACGGATGTCGCACCCCATCAGGTACGCGATCGTGCGACCGTCGGGCGACCACGCTGCGTTCGAGCCCTCGGCGATCTGCGTCTGACCAGATCCGTCGACACCAACGACGTAGATGCTGCCGCCGGCCGCGTACGCGATACGCGTACCGTCGGGCGACCATGTCAGGGAGTCCAGATTTGAGGTGATTCCCGACTTCAGTAGGACCATGTCAGAGCCGTCGACATCGATTGTCCAAAGTGACGACGTTCTCTCCCAGATCCAGCTCCCTGCCTCCAGATGACCGTGACTCGCATAGACGATGCGAGTACCGTCCGGCGACCACGCCAGAGGGCCGATGCCATCGCCCGCGACGACGAGTCGGTCAGATCCGCTCGCAGGGACGGCGATCCGCACACCGTGATACGGATCGCCAGCATCACCGCAGCCTCCACCACACGAGGCGCTGAACGCGAGTCGGGTCCCGTCCGGGGACCAACTGGCGTCAAATATCTCGGTGCAGGAGCCGCTGCACTTCACAACGAAAGCGCCGATGCCTTCGGCGTCCAACGCACGCACACCGTTCGTCAAGATCCCAAAAGCGTCGATCGGTCCGTTGTGCATACGAGGTAGCGGCGCGATGCTGGGGGGCGGCTGGGCGGGAACGTTTCGTGAGCGGGACACAGCAACCGCGCCTCCGACCACGCCTGCCGCCAAGAGCAGCCCCAGCGCCGCGGCTTCGATCCGCTGGGCTCGCCGCTTCCGGTGACGACGGTCGTAGATGCGATCCACGATCCCTGGCTCCGGCTGGAACCGCTGCATCGCGCGCTCGATCGCGCCTCGTTCGTCGATCATCGTTCCTCTCCGATCGCCTCGCGGAGCGCCGCACGCGCCCGGGTAGCACGGGCTCGAACCGTCGAAGGCCGGGCGCCGAGGATCCTGGCGGCATCGTCAGAGGAGTAGCCCAGCAATGAAGTGACGATGAGCGCCGCGCGCTGGTCGGTTGGAAGCTCCGCGATGGCCCTGACGACGAGATCGCTCGCTTCGATCCGCTCGACGAAGTCATCCGTGGGCGCGACCGCTGCCGCTCGGCGAACCGCAAGGAGTGCGCGGCGAAAGCGCTTGCGGTACACGTTCAACGCTGTTCGAAATAGGTATCCGGTCGGATCCTCGACGAGCCGCACCCGGTCCCATCGCTCGAGGAGGCGGACGAAAGCCTCCTGAGCTATCTCCTCGGCCTCGTACCTGTCCTTGGTGAGCAGGCAGAGCGCCCCATACAGGCGGTTGTGGTTCTCAACGACGAAGGTCTCGAAGCTCTCGACCGACGTCAGCGATTGCCGTTCGCCCTCACGCACGAGTTGGACCGGGTCCCTCACACCACATGAATCCCCCAGCGCGGATTCTGCTACGGGCGTTGGATCGGTGTGTGTCTCTCAGGGTTTGGTTGCGACGGCGAGCTGGTACTTCAACTCGAGGAGCACGCTGCCGTCATCCGCAGTGTTCCATGCCGAAACCAGGCGACAGAGCTCCTCGGAGAAGTCCTCCCATCGCTCGGAGGCCATCGCCGCTTGAAGTGGGCGAACATAAGGATCCTTCCCCAGCAGCTCATCACAGAAGCCCTCAGCCGTCGCGAACCTCGCGCGGATCGCTCGGCGCTGGACGCCGATGCTCTCGGCGAACGGCGCCAGGCTGGTGCGGACGAAGTCCTCCTGACCGAGATCGGGGCGATACTCGCCTCGATCCGACCCCGGAGAAGACCTCCGTATGAGCTCCACGTACGCGCCGAAGAACCCCTCGCCGGTCCACTGGGCGATCCCAACGACGCCGCGCGAGCGCACGACGCGGAGCATCTCCACGACGGGCATCTCTTCGCCGAACGAATCGAGGCAGCCGTCGAAGCTCGAGTCGGCGAACGGTAGGCGTCTCCCGTCCGCACGGACCCACGCGATCGGACTGCTCTCCATCCTGGCGCGCTGCCGCCCCCGTTCGATCTGCGCCTGAGAGGGATCCAGCGCGGTCACGATCGCGCCACGTCGGGAGGCGGCAAGCGCCGTGTTCCCGTCCCCGGCCGCCACATCGAGCACACGGCCTCCCGCGCCTACGCGAGCAGCCTCGACGAGCGACTGCGAAGCTGGGTCGAGGATGCGAGACCAGAAGGAATAGTCACCGGCCGCGAAGAAATCCGTCGCTTCGGGTTTGGCTTGGTCAGCATGCATCCGGAATCTCCACAGACGCATCCTGAGCGTCGCCAGCTGGGGTCACAACCGGGACGACAAGCCTAAGACGGAGAGGTTCATCCCTGCTTCGGAACAGCACCCGTGATGTACGAGCGTGGCCGGATATACCTGGAGGTCAGTCGAGTAGTCGGAAGTATCTGGCAATCGGCAGGAGCGTGAACCCCGCTGCCTCGTACGCCGCCCGTGCAGGTTGATGTCCTGGGTCGCCGCCGGTCTCCACCACGGCGATGTCCATGCCACGGCTGCGCATGTGCTCAGTCGCGAACTCGGTCAGTCGCGAGCCGATGCCGTGCCGTTGATGGTCAGGATCGACGCCGATGATGTCGATCGCGCCCATCCCCTCATGAAAGACGTTCAAGGCGACTGCGACGAAACCGACCGGCCGTCCGTCCGTCACCGCCACGAACACGTCCCGTTCTTCGTTGGTGCACGCGGATCGGACCTCGTCAGCCTGGTCTTCCTTCCAGTCCGGATGCAAGCGGAGGAAGAGGTCGTCGCCTAAGACTCGCCGTAGCGAGACGAAGACGGGTTCCCAGGCTCGCAGTGAGAACTCAACGATCGCCCCGAGGTCTCCCTTGCGGAACTCACGGATGATCGTCTCTTCGGCCACCGCAGCGGATGGTATCCGGGAAGGGCGCAACGTGATGCCCGAGGGTTCGGCTATGTATCTGGAGGGTCAGGCTGCGGAGAGGTGCTGATGCACGATGAGCCACCGACCGCCTGGCTGCCGACCGAACACGATGGTCTCGATCTCGCGCTCGGTCTCGGCGTCGGTTCGCTCCCGGCTCTCTATCGAGTGGACGAGCACGGCGGCGTCGCCGAGCATCTGCAGGCTCATCACCTGCGTCTCGACGGAGGCAGGGACCGGGAGGTGGCCGATCTTTTCCTTCCACGCGTCCCAGGCCGAGCGGTACTCAGCCAGCGAGCCGAACCACCGCCCACCGTCGACGATCGTCGCCTCGTCGGCGAAGCTTCCGAACTTGTCGCGCCCTTCGCGAAAAGCGCTCACGAGTCGCTCGTATGCCTCGAGCACCTCCTTCTCCATTGCCGACCTCCTACTCAACGTCCACTCAATACCGTCAATACTTGCATGCGCCGGTTTCTGTACCTGGTCGCACGACGGCCTTGCACGCTGGGGCGCGTGCCGCCGCTTTGAAGCGCGTCCGGCTGGCGTTGAAGCCCTGTCCCGGTTTCGCGGCCGTCCGAGGGCCTCCCTCTTCTCCCTTCGCGCCTCTGTTGTGACCGCAGATCCGGCGGCTTGTTGGATGAGATGTCCACGGGTTGCGGCGTTTCTAGGCCGCTATCTGTACTCCCATCAGGTACAGGACGGCTTCCTCCCCTTCGAATAAGCCGTCGAGCGCTCTATCGTTCCGCCCCCATTCCCCATGCCGGTGGCTTTCGATGAAGGGCTTGCAGAACACCTAATTAGCCGACCTTCTCTGGGGAGAACTTATGTAGCGGTGGGCGTCCTCGCGGCCACCGGGCTGACCCACCGGTTTGCAGTCTCGTTCGATTGGGCGTAGACGAGGGTCTGGGCACGTTGCTCAACTTCAAGTGAAAGGAGACCGCCATGGATAAAAAGACTGTGCACAGCTCAGAGCAACACCCGATCCGTGTCTTGATCCGCGACGAGGATATTGGGGACATCAGTGCGCACTCGTGGATGCACATCGCCCCCGAGGCGACCGATGACGCTGAGGGCCACGGCTGGAAGTTCGAGGTCGGAAAAGCCCAGGAGGGGGACCAGGTCTACGTGATGAGCGTGCACCGCGGGGGCCAGGTCAACCGAGGCAACTTTCTTAGTTGGATCGACCCTAACGACACGGAAGGGGAGGGAGTAGGGGGAGCTCTCCTCCATCCCGCCGGCCCCGATGACCACGCGGCTCAGGGGTTCCAGGCGGGCGTCCTCAAGCCAGACGCGAGCGGCAGTTGGACCCTCCACCTCGACGACCAGAAGTAGGAATCGAGTCCAAGCGTTCGGTGCCTGTTGAGAGATGGATGATCTGGGGGACCCCGACGGGGTCGCCACCTACGGCAGCCGTACATTCGCGCTTCCCGGCCCTCCGTAGACCACCGGGGACTGACACCTAATCGGTAGACCTTCTCTGGAGAGAAATCCAGGTCAGGTAGAGCTGTCCTCTCCGAGGCGGCGGTAGGCCCATGTCACTCCCAGGCGCGCCAAGATCATGGTCAACACGAGCAACGCGACCTCGATGAACCCACCGAGCGAGACCCGGTCACCGAAGACCGTGTCGATGACCTCGAGGACGAAAAACTTGGACAAGAACAGGATGGAGAACATCGTCGCCACCCCGAATGCTCGCCACGCCCGCCCTTCATGCCGGTTGAACCAGTCCTTGACGCCGTGCTCCAGCTTGGCGATCGCATCGATCAACAACTTCAGGACCAGCGCGGTGAAGACGGAGATGGTGAACGACTCGGTGACGACCTTCGGCACAAATTGCACGTACAGGTTGAGGATCAGGATGTAGAGGAGGACATCCGTGACCCACGACGCGAAGAGCTCTTGGCGGCGCGTGACTCTGGTCCAGCGGGTGTCGCTCGCCATGGGGCGGCCTCTCGATAGCTTCCCGCGCGTCTGTGACGTTCTGCCGCTCGGAGTTCCGGCACCAGGCTAGCTCCCTACGGGATGTCCAGGCTAACGTTTCCGCATGGAGCAGAAGTACGTCGTGCGCTTCGTTCGCGACGACCCGGAGACGCCGCCGACGATGGACGAGCAGATCGCGCTCGCACGAAAAGCCGCTCAGAAGCTGGGCATCCCCAACTGCGAAAGCAAGCCGCTATACCGGGTGGGTCGAAATTCCCACACCGGCGAAGCCTGGGCTTACGTCGAGTGGGCCTGGGAGGGGCTTCAGTAGACGCCCCCGGCAGTTTCATGGCACCTTTTCGGCAGATTCCCACCGTGTCTTGTCGGACTGGGCGTGGCCTGTTCGTAGCAAGGTTAGCCGGCGGGACGGTCCTGCCCATACGGAGGAGGATGATCCACCATGGCCAAGTACCTCTTGTCGGTCCACGGCGTCGATGGCGATGTTGCCGACCCGATGTCTGAAGAGCAGATGCAGCAGTTCATGGAGCGGGTGAACGTCCTCGAGGATGAGATGAAGTCAACCGGGGCATGGCTCTTCGGGGGTGCCCTTGAGGATCCCGATACCGCAACGGTCGTGCACGCGACTGGTGCCGAGGTGCTGACCACGGACGGTCCCTTCGTGGAGTCGAAGGAGCACCTGGGCGGTTTCTACATCATCGAGGCTGATGACCTCGACGCTGCGCTCGCCTGGGCGACGAAGACCAGCGAAGCGGTTTCGCACGCGATCGAGGTTCGCCCGTTCCGACATGTATCGGAGGCCTAGAAACAGACGGTCAGCTAGCCGAAGCAATCCGACTCGAACCTGTGTGTCTTCAGGTCCCTTTCTCATCCGAGCGAGGCCTCTCCCAGAAGACTCGGGAGCGGATGATCGCTTGTCTGCACGCAGCGGCTCGGAGTCCTCTCAGACTCTGATGGGACCCGCCCGATCGCGGGGGGTTCGACTTCGCGAAGGCCGGGGGTTCGGGACCTTCAGCGCCCACCGAATATCGTTCGCAGGTCAGCGACCAGATTCGGTCCCTCTGTACGTTGGATATGCTTCATGCGCGTCGGGTGCGCATCAAGCGTTGGTTGCCCTCAGCGAAGGCGACTCGGGCGTTCGTCGCGTCGGCGTAGGTGAGGTTCAGGGATGGAGCCGACGAAGAATCAGGGCCCTTACCAACCGCTAACGCCGCCGATGGCCGAGACCGATTCGGTCGTGCAGTGGCTGCTGCGGGGCGATCCGGCGATCCGCTGGCAGGTGCTGCGCGACCTCGTCAACGCCTCGGAGACGGAGGTGGCGACCGAGCGAGCGCGGGTGGAGCACGAGGGCTGGGGTGCTCGGCTGCTGGCGCTGCGCGCTCCTGATGGCCTGTGGGCGAACGGGGCCTACTTTCCGGGTACCGCTGCGTTCGCAGCGGCCACTGCGCGGGCTCTGGCGGCCGGTGAGCCACCGCCGCCTTTCCCGTCGCCCGACGCGGACCCGGCCGAGGCACCGACCGACGGGTCGAGTGTCGAGCCGGGCCAGCCGTGGACCGCGACGTACCCGGTCCTGCTCGACCTGTGCCACCTGGGCATACCCCCGGACAGTCCGGTGATGCAAGAGACCGCACACCTGGTGGCCCGCAACTGCCGCTGGGAGTACGACGGGCTGCCGTTCTTCGCCGGCGAGGTGGACTGCTGCATCAACGCCGGCACGATCCTGATCGGTGCCTACCTGGGCGTCGACGTCGACCCGGTGGTGCAGCGGCTCGTGGCCGACCAGATGCCGGATGGTGGCTGGAACTGCTGGGCGGAGACGCGCCCAGCGCCGTCATCTTTCGCAAGCACCCTGGACGTGATCGACGCTCTGCTGAGGTGGGAGCGCCATACCGGCGGATCTGAGGAGGTCCGCCGGGCTCGCCGGAACGGAGAGGAGTACTTGCTCCGGCGCAACCTCTTCCGGTCCTTACGCACGGGCCGGGTGGTCAACCAGCAGTGGGCATCGTTCTCCTACCCCCCACGCTGGTACTACGACCTGCTCAAGGCCACGGAGTACTTCGCCCGGCGTGGGGGCACTCCGGATCCGCGGCTGGCCGAAGCGATCGAACGCGTCCGCGCAAAGCGCCGACCCGTCGGGCGTTGGCTGCTCGAGAACACCCACTCCGGCGCGGTCCATTTCCGCTTCGAGGAACCCGACGGCACCCCTAGCCGGTGGAACACCTTGAGGGCGCTGCGGGTGCTGCGCTGGTACGACGCGTCCGCCCATTCCGGCAGCGCAACCCAGGCGTCTTGACGACGGGTGGCGACATCACGTCGACGGTGGCAGTTGATCCGCTGGCTGCGGATCCCGGTCGCCCGTGTCTTGCGACCTCCTGCAACGGCTCTCGGTATCAGAGGCCAACAAGACTCTGATGGGACACGCTCGATCGCGGCAGGTTCGAGCCTGACCGTCCCGCAGTGTTGACTCGGACTAGCCGGCCGCGCCGGTGGCAAGCGCGATCAGCAAGTCCGGATACAGATGAGGACCGAAGTGCCCCATCCCGTCGAGCACGATCAGCTGCGTGTCGTCTATGCGGTCAAGGAAGCGTGTGAGGTTCGGAAGCGGTTCCCAGTCGTCGATGGCTCCATGCACCGCCCGCACCGGGCACCGGATCGTTGAGACGTCGACATCCAAGGACTGCACGCAGATCAGAGAGTCATCCACATGGCCTTCGACGCCGGTTCGGAACCCTTCCCGCATCTCTGCGGCGACGCCCTCGAGCACCGCAGGTTGCGCGTACCACGCCTGCTCGGCGGGGCTCAACCCCTCGGCGAAGTCCGTATATGGGTCACCCGTGAGGAACAGCTCGCGCTCCTCGCGGCACCCCGAAACCAACTCTTCGGTTCGACCGGCGCGGCACAGCGGGAGCTCTGCGGCCTGATCCGACGCGAGTCCTTCGATCGCGACGTCGTCGTCGTAGGGCATCTGCCCGGAAACGGACACGACGCGGGTGACCCGATCGGGCGCAACCGCAGCGAGCGTGAAGACGTAGGACCCGCCGCATGAGACACCCATGATGGGGAATCGTTCGACCTCGAGGGCATCGCAGACGGCGAGGACATCCATCACCCGCTCAGACCGCAGGCCCGGCAACGGATCGGTGTTTCCCCAACCGGGCCGGTCGACGCTGATCAGGCGCACGCCGAATCGATCGAGGACGGCGTCAGGAACGACTCTCTGTTCGAGTCGCGATCCCGGCCACCCGTGGAGGTAGAGGACTGGGGTTCCCTCGTCCGGACCGCGGGCGAGCCAGCCGATGCGACGCCCAACGGCGGTTACGAGAGTGTCGTCGGCGGTTTCCGACATCGGGGGAGCATACGGGGTCGCCTGGAGAGCGGAGGAACTGTCACCGAATCTGAGGTTGGACGCGGCTATCTGAGGGTTGGACGCGGCCTGAGGTACTCGGCTGGTCAGCTCTTGCGGCGACGCTTCGCCCAGAAGCCAGATGAGGGTGAAGGCTCAGGTGTCTTCGCCCTCACGATCTCTTGGAGTTCGGCTTCGAGGCTCCTCCGATCGCGGTATGGGTTCTCCGCGACCTCATCCACATCAACGATTGCTTCGCTCATGCCTACCGCATCGACCGAGATGCCGTTCTACCGCACCTGCCGATCGGCCATTCCTCGGACGCGACGGCGGGTTCGCAACTGGTCACGAAGTACTACTCGGCGCGGGGCTGGGACGTCATGTTCGAAGCTGGACCACGGCCCGGTCTTCGAGTTCAACATCTCCCCCGCCAAAGGTGCCGAGTTGGACGAGAGCCTGCACGTCGGCGGGACCGGCCACGTAGGGGCCGTTCGCCCCGGGAACGAGCGCGTCGATGGTGTGGAAGTGCCCGTCGCAGGGGACCAGTCCGGCCAACGGTCCGGCGAAGTCGTTCCCGAAGATGGTGCCCTGACGGATTTCTACGCTCCACTCGAACGCCTGCTGCTGATCGTTGCAGCGAACCTTCATCGTGATCCGCACCGACCCGTCGGCCAACAAGGTCGCCTTGTTCGGCAGTACTACCGCCGAAGGTGCAACCGCTTGACCGGTCCCGATGCCTACGGATACCAGGAACAGACCCGCCAACGTTGTCGCGATGAAGAGACGCTTCACGAGAACTCCCCTCTCTGCCCGGGCAACCCCGAGCGTAGATACGACCCGGTGGCCGCGCATCCCCCATTGGGGGCACTAGGACACACCGGGGCGATGGCATTTCAGTACTCGCCGCGCAACTCCCGCTCCCGAAGCTCGCCAGCACGACTACCCGAGCGTGAGGTGACTCCTCGAGTCAGCCTGCATAGGCTTATCACCGCACTGAACTTCGGCCGCACCACACGAGAACATCGTGCGCTTCAATCGCCCGCACGTCCTTGATTCCGCGCAGGCTGAGAGCAGGTCACGGCCTGGGCCTGAGTCATTCCAAGTGACCGGCGTGATAGACGGAGTCGCCGACTTCCGTGCAAACGGTTTGCAAACGAACTCCACGACACGGAACGACACTAGGTGCGATGAACGTCGCTGAACGCCCCATCTACACACGAGAAGACACAGCTCGACACCGTGAAGCACGCTGCCAATCAAGCTCATAACCCAGAGGTCACAGGTTCAAATCCTGTCCCCGCGACGAGAGAAGCGGCCACCTGCGTCCGATTCGAGGCGTCCGTTGATGCCGTGTGTTCTGCAGAACGAGTCGCACCACTCGGCGTTGTGCCGTGCCGCCTCTTCAACGGACGGGCCAGCACTCATCGGGCCGATTCTAGGACCACGAAGACCCACAGCCAGGCGGCAATCCCGAACGCTCGCGCACCACACGATATCGACCAATCCTCGGAGGGAAGCGGTTCGACGCTGACAATGGCCTCCCTCTCGCTCCCGTCGCTGCCACCGCGTAACCGAATTGATCGACCTAGAGGAGGACGAGCAGGCGCGGCTGAACCTGATCGCGGCGTTGCAGACGATCTAGTCGGCGTGGGGGCTTGCTCGGGAGCCGATCGGAGGGGTATGCATCCCCTGGGCATTGATTTTCCGGTGGTCTCGGACCCGAGTTCACCGGACGGAGGGGGGAGGGGCCATGCGGAAGAAAGTCTTTGCTGTGGTCGGCATCGCCTGTGCGCTGGGGTTGGCAGGCGGAGCCTTGGTCGCGAACGCCGGTACCGACATCACGGCTCCTGAGACGTTCACGGTGCTCGGGACGACGCTCAAGGACCGGTTCGTCGACGTCGGGAAGAAGGGTTTCGGCCCCGGCGACGTGAGCGTGTTCGTCGATAACCTGACCGACGATTCGGGCGCGCTCGTTGGCAAGTCGAGGATCCAGTGCACGATTCACATCGGGCCATGGGCGATCTGCACGGGGACGTTCAACATCAACGGGCGGGGCGAGATCGTGGGCCAGGGCCTCGTCCCATTCTCAGAGGACGCGACAACTTTCGATGTGCCGATCACCGGTGGCACCGGGGAGTTCGACAACGTCCGCGGCGAGGTCCACATCGAGCTGGTGGCCGATGGTCAGGAGGAGAACACATTCGATCTGATTCCCTAGGTACATAGAGCAACGCTCGCGGCATGCGGAGTGTTGTTCCTCGATGAGGACGCCGGACGCGGCAACGTCGCGCTCGCGGGGATACGCGAGTTGCGCGGCATGTTGGAGTTCGCGGCGAAGCTCGCCGGGCCGCGCGACCCAACGCCGACGGAACGGGCTCTGGCTCCCCGGCGCAAGGAAACCTCTGGGCGAGAGAGGGGTACCGCCCAGAGGTTCCTCGGGTGTCCCGATCCCGCCGCTTCACCCAGCGGCTTCCCCTCCCGCGTGGGGCGGCTGGCCAAGGACCGGGTCCAACCGAGATGAATCAGCGTTAACCATAGGAGGCGCAGGTTCACGCAGGGCGACGCGGGGGCGAACTTCCGATGACGACGTGGTGACGCCCAAACCGTTGAAAGCTTGAACTGGGAATCTCCTCGACCCTTACTGGTGAGGTCGCGCCGAGGCGATGGAGCCGGTAAAGGGGCGATACGCACGCGTCATCACTCGAACTCGCATTTCTCTTGGATCGCACCGTCTTGTCCGAGGATCACGACCTCGCTCGGCCGGTCCTCATGTGCGCGAAGAACAGCCACGGTCAAGGCAGTCGTCCTGGTCGGGAGGGTAGCGATATTGACATCGTCGTGGCGCACGACCCACTCGCCGCTCCGCTCCACAACCCAATACGTCTGGTCCCTTACCGAATCAACCCCCATCGGGCGAGCTTCTGGTGCGTCGAGCCGCGCTCGATCGAAGTCGTAATCAGGAGGCCGGGGAGAAAGACCCTTGGTTCTGAGCCGGTCTTCAACCGATAGATCGGCTGGAAACTGCCACGGGTGACGCCGTCGATAGTGCCACGCGCCCATCCGATAGCGCCAGGCGCTGGTCCGGTACCTCAGGCCGTAGAAGGGAAGTCTCTTAACCATCGGTACGTCGAACCTACTCCGGAAAGCGTGGAACGGGCAACCGTCAGCAACGACCTGGTATGCGATGTAGGCGCCGTCAGGCCTTGTGCGAACCGAGTCTCTGGAACCTCCACCTTGAGCCATCCTCGACTCGCGCGCCGCGCCCCGCAAGCGCCGTGACAGGGGGAACCCGAGTCGGATCCGGAGCAGAGAGCAGCCGGTTCCGGCACCCAATCCGAAACCTCCGGAGGTGAAGCTCGGCATCGGAGGCCAACAAGACTCTGATGTGGTCCACGAAATCGAATCCTTCGACGGTCGCGTTCAGGTCCGCGCCGCTGTAACCCGGTTCAACGACGAAGGCCGACTTCTCAATCTCCGCAGTTCTACCAAGCCGGTGATTCCTTGCAAGAACCCTCCCGTGCAGGCGTCCTGAACACCGACGCTGTAGAAGAAAAGAGACGGGTCGTCTGGCTTGACAAACTTCAAGACGTCCACGCGCACGTCATAGACGATGCACGGGTCGCTCGATGGGAAGGGTCAACCCAAATCAGCTGCCCGGGACCGGTTGCTCTGCGTCCTGAGCTGGGTGTTATATGTCGGTGGCCTAAGGAGAAGGGGGCCTCGATGAACCGATTCATCAGGACCGCGGCTGTGGCGTTCGGTCTTACCCTGACCTTCGCGACTTCGGCGCAAGCCAAGCCGCCGAACACCGTGCAATGGGTCTGCCAAGTTCCGGGTGTACCCGAGCCGGAGGTCTTCGTCACCGCCGCCGAGGCTGCACGTCACGGCATCGATATCGCCAACAACCATGCTGGTCAGGTTTTCCTAAGTCAGTTTGGTGAGGTCTGCACCGTCGTTTAGCGCGTCCGGTATCAACTGGTCGGTCCCGAGCGGCACACCGACGGGACCTTTATGCGTATAGCCAGCGGCGGTCTTCGGGGGTCCTAGAATCGGCCCAATGAGCGCTGGCGGGAGGCCATTGGTCCTCCTCGACGGTGTCAATCTGGGTGGGTGATGTAATCCCCGACCCGGCTGAAGCGATGGCGCTGGAGATGGCGGCACCCAGCAATGCGACGACAAGAAAGGCCCCGAGCTTTCGTTCGTTCACCATTGGGTGCGCTTTGCGATGGTAGCTCCGACCATCTCTCAAGAGGCCGTAACGCAATCACCGGACCGCGCGATGTAAGTAGTGAGATGCGGAACCCTCTGCTCGAATCGCGACACAGCCGATCATCTCGTCCTGGGCAGGGTGCACCCGAGAACGCCCCTTCCTCGAATCGATCCTGCTGCCATGCCCTCGCACTCTGAGAGCGTGCAACCGTTGCGCGCCTTGCCTTCGGTGGGGGTGAGGAGAAGCGCATGAGGATCTTGATCGTGGACGACCACGCGATCGTGCGTCGTGGTTTGGCCCATGTCGTGAAGGAGGGGTTCCCTGATGCGGAGGTCGTGGAGGCCGAAGGCGCTTCAGCCGCGCTCGAGGTGATGCGGATCAAGGTAGCCGACCTTGCGCTCGTGGACGTCCGGATGCCGGGCCTCGACGGGTTGGAGCTGCTTCGAGCGATGAAGCTCGAGTGGCCGAACGTTCCTGTCATCATGCTATCGACCTACGAGAACCCGGAGTACGTGAGGCGCGCTCTCTCCGATGGGGCCGTCGGCTACCTGCTGAAGGACGCGACACCCGAGGAGCTGGGACAGGCCATCGACGTGGCGATCTCGGGCGACGGCAGGGTTGTGTCCCCGAACCTCATCTGGACTCTATTCGGAGACTGGATGGAGTCAGGGGTCGTGGACCACAGGCTGACGCGCCGAGAGCGAGACATCCTGGTGCTCCTTTCTGAAGGTCGGAGCAACCGCTCGATCGCCCAACACCTTTATCTGTCGGAGAAGACCGTCAAGGCCCACCTTGCAGCGATCTATCGGAAGCTCGGCGTCACCAATCGCACACAGGCGGCGATGATGGCACGCCAGTTGGGCCTAGGCCCGGTCCCGGGTGCGGTGTCCGGCACGGACTAGACGCTAGACATCTTCCGTGAACTCGACGCCTGAGCGGCGTCGGCCCTGCGGGACACCGCCGGAATGAGATCGACCCCACCCAGTACACGAGGAGGTACCGACACCCGATGATCGGAGAACTACTAGACCGGTCCACGCGAGACGCCGATACGCCTCCGACGCCTCTTCGATCCGACAACACTTCTCAGATGTAGGGTCTTCCCCCCTATCCCCCCCTGCGTGGCGACCGTACGTTCACCACGTCCCAGACAGAGGGGGTCCAGATGAAGGCACGATGGAACATCCTGCGGCTCCAGGAGTACACCTTCATGTGGGGAAGGGGCCGGTCATGACTACCACCCGAGGGCGAAGGACCTCGCAGCGCACCATCCCGGTCTTGTCTGCGCTCGGTCTGATCGGCGCGCTACTCGCGATCAACGTGTCGGCAGCCAGCGCAGCGCCCTGCCTGGCCAAGATCGGGCGGATCGCCTCTAGCTCGAACCTGCAGACGATCATCGACGGTGCCACGACCGGGGACACGATCGTCGTCAAAGGTGACTGCCTGGGCAACTTCCAGATCCCGGGGGCCGGCAGCGCCACCACGCTCACGCTCAAGGGTGGGGGCTCGCTGAACGGCAACGCCTCGGGAACGACCCTCACCATCGCTCCCGGAGAGACCGTCACGATCAAAGACCTGTTCATCACGAACGGGACCGGCACCCTCGACCCGAACGGGAACACCTACGCAGGAGGGATCCTCAACGAGGGCACTCTCACGCTGACCGGCAGCTCCGCCGTGAGCGGGAACGTCGTGACCCCTCCGTTAGGTATATCGGAGGGAGTGGGCGGCGGGATCTACTCACTGCGCGGCACGCTGACCCTGAGCGGCAACGCGGTCGTGACCTCGAACGTAGCGGACGCCGGCGGCGGGATCTTCGGCGAAGGCGGGACGATCTCCCTGAAAGGACACGCCACGCTGAGCTACAACAACGCCAGGTACTCAGTCGGGGGTGGGATCTGCGTCCAGCACCACAGCACCGTCACGGTGAGTGCCTACGCGAAGGTGATCGGCGACTCATCGGCGACGTATTGGGGCGGCGGGATCTACAACCGCCAGTACCGTGATACTGAAAGGCTCCTCGACGGTGAGCGGGAACACGGCTGACGGGTTAGGCGGCGGAATCTACAACGAAGACTACTCCGTCGTGAAGATGAGTGGTGAAGCCTCTGTGACGGGTAACTCGGCGGGGTCCTCCGGGGGCGGGATCTACGGCGGAATGCTGACGGGGGCCGTCGCCGGCGTGAACCTCCTCGGCAACATGCCTGACGACATTGCTCCCTGAGTCTCTAGTCGCAAACCCGCGATACGGCTACCTGGCGGGGCGGGATCTTCGCGTCGGCCGCTGGGTAGTCGCTCGCGTCGCGCTTGGCACGCGCGAGGATCAGGGCGATGTTCCATCACCGAACCAGTCCGCCGTTAGGTCGTAGAGAACCTCAGGTCAGTCCTCGATGGATGCGAAGACGAACGGTCGGCGGCCTCTTGCCAGAAGGACTGAGGCCCACGCTGATCGAAACGCATGATCCGTCGCTCGGAGGTCGAGTCCTCCCCGGCCCCTGGGCGAACCAGCAGGTCAGGCGAACAGGAAGAGCTGGCCCTAAGGTCGCGCGTGTTCTAGGTCGATGTGCAAGATGGATGGGGGGAGCCATCCCGTGTCATCGCGGAAGCCGTCGGCCGACTTAGAGACCATGCGGGGCCGAGGCGAGCCGCTCGACGCGTGGGTGGACCCTGACGGCGGCAGGGGAGGTCGACGCGATGGATGGAACCGAAAACGGCGGACCGAGGATCAGCCGGCGCGTAGTGCTTGGCTCTCTCGGCGCAGCGGCAGTCGCGGGAGTAGGGATCAGCCTCACGACCGGCGGAAGCCGCCACGCAGACGCTGACGAACAGATCATCCCGTTCCGCGGGAACCATCAGGCCGGGATCGCTACCCCGGTCCAGCAGCGACTGCAGATCGCGGCGTTCGATATCACGACGGAGAGCGTCGGGTCGCTCCGAAGACTTATGCACGCGTGGACCGAGGCGGCGGCCAAGCTTTGCCAGGGCGAGCCGGTCGGGTCGACGGAAGGTGTCCCGACGCTGCCGCCCGCAGACACGGGCGAGGCGCTCGGGCTCCCGCCCTCGCGTCTCACGATCACGTTCGGCTTCGGGCCAACCATGTTCGAGCGCCACGGGAAAGATCGGTTCGGGCTGGCGAGCGCACGCCCCGCGGCGCTGGTGGACCTCCCGGCGTTCGCGCACGAGCAGCTCGACCCCCGCCGCACGGGGGGCGACATCGTCGTGCAAGCGTGTGCAGACGACCCGCAGGTGACGTTTCACGCGATCCGCAACCTCGCCCGGATCGGCCGGGATACTGCAGCGATCAGATGGACCCAGCTCGGCTTCGGCCAGACATCGAGCACGGGCGCCGTCCACGAGACCCCCCGGAACCTCCAGGGGTTCAAGGACGGCACCAACAACCTGAAGACCGACGACGCGACCGCGATGGCACGCGACGTGTGGGTCAGCTCGTCGGATGACCCTGCCTGGATGCGGGGTGGCTCCTACATGGTGACCCGCCGGATCCGGATGCTGATCGAGACCTGGGACCGATCGAGCCTGCTCGATCAGGAGCAGACGATCGGACGGCGGAAGGACACGGGCGCACCGCTCGGGCGCAGCCATGAGTTCGACGAAGTCCCGGTCCACGAGCGGAGGACGGGCGGGAAGCTCCTGATCCCCAAGGACGCGCACATCCGCCTCGCCGCCCCCGCCGAGAACGGCGGCAGGGCGATCCTTCGCCGGGGGTACTCCTTCGATGACGGCATCGATCCCGCCACGGCCAAGCTCGATGCGGGGCTGTTCTTCATCTGCTTCCAGCGCGATCCGCGCGAGCAGTTCATCCCGCTCCAGCGCCGGCTCTCGCGAGACGATGCGCTCAACGAGTACATCAGACACGTAGGGAGCGGGATCTTCGCTGTCCCTCCTGGGGCAACGTCCGGCAGCTACGTAGGTGAGACACTGCTCGGCTGACTCGCGTCTCGCTGCACATCTGTCGATCGCGTTCGAACCAGTCGGCGGACGTTCGCGCGCCGAGCCACCCCGATCTCGCCGATGTTGTCGGGGCCGGGCTGGAGGTAGGTCTCGAAGCGTGGATAGCGCGGGACGACTTCCGATCGAGCAAGACCTCCGCAGGCGGCTGAACGCGTTCAGTCCGGCTGGCAGGGCCGCTCTTCTCAGAACTCTCACGTCAGCCGATGCCGACAGGGCGGTTCGGATCAAGACGTTCTACGACGCCCCGGCAGGTCGCGGGATCGCCGAGTTGCTGATGGACCTGCTGGAGCAAGACGTCGCGGCTCGCGGACTCGTGATCGCCGAACTACACGCCTTAGAGCGAGACGACTGAGGCTCCTCCTGGCGGGTCCGTACCTCACCCACCACGCCGTTCCGGTTCGAGCGTCCTCCATCGGGGGCGGCCATGGAGCCGGGCTTGTCCTTTGGGATCCGTGCATCGTCGATCGTCGCGGGTTCTGCTACGCGATCGGAGGTCGGGCCAACTATGCAATCCCCAAGAAGGCGGATTCGCTAACGGGTTGTCGGGGGATAGACGGAAGGCTCCCGGAGCCTAGGGTCGTGTCGAGGGGAGGCTCACCGTGGACTCCGAAACTCTGGAAACGCAGCTACTGGAAACGGAGCTGCTGCTCGACGAGGCTTTCGACGACATCGTCGTGATTGGGACGCTTCCGACAGTAGATGAGGATTGGATGCCGGGCGAGTTTTGACATCTAGCAAAGTCAGGTTCGCCCGAAGCGTCCAACGCCGCGCTCGGCTCGGAGGCGTTCGACCTCGGGGCGCCGGTACAGGATGCGTGTGTGTCCCATGCCGGACACCTCAACGGCTGCGAGCTTCCCTTCAGCGCGGAGCTGGTTCACACGTTGATGCCACGCTTAGGACCGCGGCGGCCTCGATCTCACGGATCAGGTCGTCAGGCACCGCGAAGAGACTAACGTTCACGTATGGAGCAGAAGTACGTCGTACGCTTCGCGGTGGTTCTTTCATGCGGATGCGAGCCGTCGAACACTCAGAAGCGAGACTTGGTCGAGAACCAGATCCAGACGGCTTAGGAAGCGTAGGACCGCAGCATGTACGGGACGAGCCGGCGCGTATGCATTGTTGAGCGAGGCGCTGCTATACATGGATGGGTAGGCGGGCGTTTCCCCAGATATTTCCCCACGCGGTTCGGCGGAGGGTGCCGCGAGCGGTAACTAGGCTCACTAGGTTGAAGCCATCCATGCTGGTCAGGAAACAGAACGGGATGAAACGGCATCGGACGCCAGGGCCGATATAGGCTCATAACCCAGAGGTCACTGGTTCAAATCCTGTCCCCGCGACGAGAGTTACAGGCCAACGACCAGCGGAAACCCACTGAACCCCCGGGAGCGGACCATGGCCTCGGGGGTTCTCTCATTTCCCCAGTGTCCCCACGTCGCTCAGACCAGGCGGAGACGGCGCTCCGTGGGCTGTCCAGCCGGACTCGCAGGCGGGGTCGGCCCGATCTGTGCTTTTTTCGAAGGGCGGTAGGCAGGCTGAGTCGACGGGCCGGCGGTTCCATCGCAGCCGCTCGACATGCCGTTGGGGTCGAAACTCCTTCTTTGGTTCGACCCCCGACCGTCTAGAAGCAGGCAACCGCTCGGCAACTAACCGGATCGAGCTACACGGAGTCCGGAACGATGTGCAGAGGGCGATGGCTCGGAAGGACGCGCAACATCGGGAAGGTCTCCCACCCGACGATGGCGGCTTCCACTCGTGTCGATACGCCGAACTTCACGAAGATGGAGGCCACGTGAGCCTTCACCGTACTCTCGGCGATAAAGAGTTCCCTACCGATCTCGCGGTTCGTCTTTCCCAATATGAGCGATGCCAGGACTTGCATCTCCCGCACCGTGAGGGCTGGAGTGAGGACGGGCGAGCGGAACTCGTCGGGGGGAACCATCCACCGCGGTTACCCAGAGGCGGAGCCAAGGAAACCACCGCTCACCGGAGTGCGTCGGTGGGAGCCTTCAGGACTCGCGGCGTTAGGCCCGCCCCCGAAGCTCACCCGACACTATGGCACGGGTGCGCTGCGACTCCTCCTGGCCGATCAGGGGCTCCGCGAAGTGCGCATCGGTCCCAAGTACTAGCACCAAGGACTACTCCTGGGGCGATGCCATTGACACGCTGCACCGAGAAGAACTGGATAGAGGTTCTTGGTCGGTCTACGGAGGGAGAAGCCTCATGAAGTTGGTGCGCATCGGGACGCTCTTGGCGATCGTCGCGCTACCGCTGTTCGGCAAGTGCACCCGCGATGGCCGATCCACCGCCCACGAACCCGAATATGAACGTATCGACCTTCGCCTGCACCCGCGGCTCGGAGACCCTGGCCTTCCAGGCAGTGTCGATCACACAGAACAACGCGATCGCGCTCCAGTTGGTGGACAGCACCAGCGTCGTGCACATCGTGCACGTCACGGTCAACGGTCAGGTGGTCCTCGATATCCCGGGACAATCTGGGCGGGCCGACCTCTGGTCATGCACCGCTTCCTACGTTGGCCCTGGAGTTGTCCTCGATGTATTTCTGAGTCCACGGGGCTAAGTCACGGCGGAGTCAGCGCACCCGAAGCTCGCCGAGCACCGAGGTCTTAGTGAAGCGAGCGCGATAGAGCTTGCACTCGTAGAGCCATGCTCGCGGTCGCTGCGTCCATCTTCGCAACCGCTCAGGAGCGTGACACGAGCTACCGATACGGACGTCACTGCGTGCGTCCGTAACGACCGACTCCTCGCTCTACTCTGATGTGACACGCTCGGGATACGCAGCGACCTCGATCTCGCGGATGAGGTCGTCGATCACGCCGTACTGCTCGGCGCTAAGAGCAGGTGACACTCCATGTAGCGACGACGTCATCGCCCGGCTCGAGCCCGGTGTTCACCAAGGTCGTGTCCGTTTCTCCCGGCTGGATCGGATCTAGCTCCACGCTGTCTTGTGCCAGGGAAACGCCGTCCCCGTTGGGCACGGTGAGGTCACACGTAGGGGCCCCCGGTTTGATCGCCCGTGCTGAAGACCGAGATGGCGACTACCCGTCGGCCTCCGGGTGACAGGAACCAGTCCTCAGATGTAGCCGAGTACGACGTCGAACCGGTATCGAGATCGACGAATGCTCCGACGGCGATCAGGACGACGACCATCACTCCGAGGATGATCCACATGCGCCAACTCTGGCTTGCAGGAGGTTGCGGCGGCGGCGGGACTGGTGGCGACGGGACTGGCGGCTGCGGCGGCGGCATCAATGACTCCCCATCTTGCCGGGCTGGAGAGAGCCTCGTTCGCTGGCCACTGGGCGCGACCGGGGAGTTATCGCCATGATCTGGCTGAAGCGCCGGTCGCTGCTTCCAACTCTGCAACCGCGATCGAGCGGTCGTGCGCGCGGACGCTCACACAGGCGTCCGACCGGCCGTGAGCACGATCGTTGGGCGGCTCGATCGGACGGATCGGGCGGCGTGTCGCTACCGTGGACGGTCATGAGCGATCCGAAGATCCTGCGGACCGAGGTCGACGGCCGTGAGGCGACGGCGGAGCAACTCCGCTTCCCGGCGTTCACGTACGGGCACTTCACCGCGATGCAGATCCGCGGACGGAAGGTGCGCGGCCTGGCGCTGCATCTCGCCCGCTTGGACGCGGGCAACCGCGAGCTGTTCGGCGTCGGGTTGGACGGGGATGCGGTCCGCGCCCACATCCGGCATGCGCTCGGTGAGGACATGGCGGACGCGTCGGTGCGCGTGTACGTGGGCCAGCCCCAACCGGACGGCGTCTCGGTCATGGTCACCGTGCGAGGTCCCATCGAAGTGGCCGCCGAACCGATCGGCCTCATGTCCGTGGGCTACCTGAGATCGGAGCCGCACATCAAACACCTGGCGGATCACGGGCAGGTCTACCATCGGCGTCGCGCCGAGTTGGCCGGCTTCGACGATGCGCTCCTGACCGGTCCGGATGGTGCCATCGCTGAATGCGGGATCGCGAACATCGCGTTCTTCGACGGAACGACGGTCGTCTGGCCCGATGCGCCTGCCCTGCAGGGCATCACGATGCAACTGGTGGAGCCGCGCCTGGCCGACGGCGGCATGCCCACGCGGCGCGCGCGGATCCACATGGCCGACCTCGGCTCGTACCGCGCGGCCTTCGTCACCAACTCGCGCGGGATCGTCCCCGTCGCGCGGATCGACGACCACTCCTTGGATGTCGACGCGAACCTGATGCGCACGGTGGCAGAGGTGTACGGATCGGTCCCATGGGACACGATCTGAGGATGTCTACACTTCCGGCGGTGACCCTCACTCGCAGGCTGCTCCCGTTCGCCCTCGCGATCAGCGTCCTGTCACCTCAGGTTCCTGCGGTCGCGGTGCCGGAGCCGGTCGTCCGCAACCCCGGCGAACCGTCGTACCAGGTCCGGCTCCGCGGCGATGCCGACGGCCACGTGTGGCACGGTGTGGAGTCGATCACGTTCACGAACCTCGAGCCCGAGCCGCTGACCACGATCTGGCTCCGACTCTGGTCGAACGGTGTGAAAGGGTGCGCCGCACACTCGATCACCGTCTCCGGGTTCGAGGGCGGCACGGCCGGGGAGCTGTCGCGGAGCTGCACCGCGATGCCGGTCGACCTGGACGAGCCGCTCGCGTTGGGGGAGGAGGCCACGGTCTCGATGGACGTGACGATCGACCTCCCAGCTCGGAACGACCGCTTCGGTTACCACGGGGGGCTCGCGCTGATGGGGACCGCGTTGCCGACGCTGGCGATCCACGACGATCTCGGGTGGCATCTCGACCCGTTCGTCGACCTGGGCGAGAGCTTCTATTCGGTCGTCGGTGACTACCAGGTGACGTTGAACGTGCCGGCGGATCTCCGGACGCCGACGACCGGGACCGCGGTCGCCTCGGAGACCAGCGGCCGGCGCCGGACCACGACGTACGTCGCCCACGACGTCCGCGACTTCGAATGGGCGGCGGGTCGACTCGCGACGGTTCGCGGTCGCTCGGGAAGCACCCAGATCGTCGTCTCCTATCGGAAGAGCGACGTGACGCGGGAGGCCGCCACGACCGCGCTCGAGCGCTCGGTCGAGTCGCTCGACGCCTACAGCGCCGGACTCGGCACGTTCCCGTATCCCGAGATGGACGTCGTCCTCACGAGGTTCCGGACGTTCAGCGGGATGGAGTATCCGACCATCATCTTCACGAACCCGGGCAAGATCACGATCTCGCACGAGCTCGCCCACCAATACTGGTACGGGATCGTGGGAGACGACCAGTTCTCGTCGCCGTGGCTCGACGAGTCCTTCGCCACGTGGACGTCGTACCTGCCGTTCGGCGGCTGGAAGAGGTGCGCGTCCTACCGATTCCCATCGGCGGACGCGCGGATCACGAACGACATGGGCTACTGGCTGGCGCATCCGACGGACTACGACACGATCTACGGCGGCGGCGGGTGCATGCTCGCCAACCTGGCGGACCTCTTCGGGCTGAACCGGTTCGTTCAGATCCTGCACGACTACGCCGCGGATCATTGGCTGGGCGTGACCAGGACCGCTGACTTCAAGGCCGCGATCGAGGCCGCGGCGATCGCCGACGGGGTGGCGTTCGACGCCGCCACGTACTGGGACCACTGGCGGGTGGACTGAACGACCGTCGTCCGGGTTAGGATTCGCGGCGAGGAACGGCACCCCGGTCGGGACCAGTGTCGCGCCGAGGAGGGAGCGCACCGTGACGACGACGAAGGAAACCGTGGCCCGGCTCGCCAAGGTCCCGTTGTTCTCGGACTGCTCCCAGCGCGACCTGCAGACGATCGCCCGGGTGGTCCGCGAGATCCCGCACAGGGCCGGCACGGTCATCGCGGTGGAGGGCGATCCCGGGGTCGGCCTGTTCGTCATCTTGGACGGCACGGCGGATGTCACGATCGGCGGCCGCAAGAAGGCCACGCTGGGTCCGGGGGACTTCTTCGGGGAGATCGCGCTCCTGGACGGCGGCCCGCGGACGGCCACCGTGACGGCCAAGACCGATGTCAACCTGCTGGGGCTGACCGAATGGGTGTTCCGCGGCCTGATGACGGAGCATCCGTCGATCGCGCTCAAGACGCTGCAACAGATGGCGGCGCGGCTCCGTTCCGCCACCAACGCCGCGACGGCCTGATCGCACCGGCGTCGCGAGCCTCCTCGGGAGGCGCTCATGGATGAGGCTCCGCCCGACGTTCAGGACCTGGCCGCCGAACGCGCCGCGCGACGTGCCGCCAGGGACTTCGCCGCGGCCGACGCCCTTCGCGATCGGATCACCCGGGCGGGCTGGACGGTCGTCGACGACGCCGAGGGCTGGCGACTGGAGCCGGTCGCGGTCGACGTGGTTCCCGCGGGCCCCGTGGCGGCTCGCGACGTCGTCTCGGTGCTGGACGAGCCGGCCACGGCCGACGCATCGCTCCACTGGGTCGTGGAGGGGTGGCCGGAGGATGTTCGTCGCGCGATCGATTCGTTCCGTGCGAACGCGGGCGGTCGCGATCTCCACTACGTCGTCGCCGATGTGACCGGCGAGCCGCCGGAGGTCTGGGGAGACGACGTTGAGGTCGTGCAGCTCGATCACGGCACCGGATGGGGCGCCGCGCGCAACGCCGGACTCAAGCGGTCGCGCGGCGGCGTGGTCCTGGCCTTGGACGGCTCGATCGAAGCGACGGGCGACGTGCTCGGCCCGCTCGAGGCCGCGCTCGAGGACGCCACCGTCGGCGTCTGCGGGCCGTTCGGCATCGTGACGCCCGACCTCCGCGAGTTCGACAGCACGGACGGCCCGGAGGCGGACGCGATCGAGGGCTACTGCATGGCGTTCCGTCGCGACATCCTCTCGACCGCGGGCATGTTCGACGAGAAGTTCCGTTGGTACCGGACGGCCGACATCGAATTCTCGTTCCGGATCAAGGATCTGGGGCTGCGGGCCGTGGTCGTGCCGGTGCCCGTCGAGCGTCACGAGCACCGGATGTGGTTCCAGACGCCCCCCGAGGACCGAGCCAGGTGGTCCAAGCGGAACTTCTACCGGTTCCTCGATCGATGGCGTGACCGGTACGACCTGACCGTGTCGGGGGAACCGCCGTCAGGCCACGAACACCAGGAACCCGCCGGGCACGACGAACATCACCACGGTCCCTAGTCCGTGACGGACTAGCGGCCGGGCATCGGCGGCGTGGGGGGCGTTGCGCCCCCGTGCGCGGGCACCGTGTCCGGCTCGTGCATCGGCGGATGCGCCTTCCCGTTCGGCTGCGCCGTCGCGGGATCCGGGATCGGTTTCGTCCCGGTCGCGTACGCCTCCAGGTCCGTCCCGTCGATCGTCTCGGTCACCAGGAGCAGCGCGGACAGCTTGCCCAGCAGGTCGCGGCGTTCGATCAGGATCTTCTCGGCGCGGTCGTGCGCCTCGTTCAGCAGGCGGTTGACCTCCTGGTCGATGACCTCGGCCGTGTGCCCGGAGATCTTCGGCGCGTTGAACATGGAGTTCGCGTCCTCCTGACCGAGCGAGAGCGGACCGACCTTCTCGCTCATGCCGTATTCCGCGACCATCGCGCGCGCCACCTGCGTCGCGCGTTCCAGGTCGTTCTGCGCGCCGGTCGAGACCTCGTCGAAGCAGAGCTCCTCGGCGACGCGGCCGCCCATCGCGAACGCGAGCATGTCCTTCAGCTCGGGCTCGGTGGCGAGGTAGCGATCCTCGAGCGGGCGCACCATGGTCAGGCCGAGTGCGGCCGTGCCGCGCGGGATGATCGTGATGCGGTGGACCGGGTCGAGGTTCTCGCTGTAGTGCGCGACGAGGGCGTGCCCCATCTCGTGGCTCGCGACCCGGATCTTCTCCTTCTCGCTCATGACGCGCGACCGGCGCTCCAGGCCCATGCTCGCGCGGTCGATCGCCTCCTCGAGTTCCTCCTCGGTCACGGAGTTCTTCTCACGGCGAGCGGCGAGCAACGCGGCTTCGTTCACCACGTTCTCCAGGTCCGCGCCGGTGAAGCCGGGGGTGCGGGAGGCGATCGTACGCAGCTGCACGTCCGGGTCGAGCGCCACGCCACGGGCGTGGACGCGCAGGATCTCCTCGCGTCCGCGAAGATCGGGCCGGTCCACCACGACCTGCCGGTCGAACCGGCCCGGGCGGACGAGCGCCGCATCCAGGACGTCGGGACGGTTCGTGGCGGCCATGATGATGACGCCCTTCGACGAGTCGAAGCCGTCCATCTCGACCAGCAACTGGTTCAGCGTCTGCTCTCGTTCGTCGTGCGCGCCGAAGCCTGCTCCCATCGCGCCGCCGCGGCCCTTCCCGATCGTGTCGATCTCGTCCAGGAACACCAGCGCGGGCGCCTTCTCCTTCGCCTGCTGGAAGAGCTCGCGGACGCGCGCGGCGCCCAGGCCGACGAACATCTCGACGAACTCCGAGCCGGACATGAAGAAGAACGGGACGTTCGCCTCCCCGGCGACGGCGCGAGCGAGCAGCGTCTTGCCGCACCCCGGAGGACCGAGCAGCAGCACACCCTTCGGGATGCGTCCACCGAGCCGCTGGTACTTCTTCGGGTTCTTCAGGAAGTCGACGACCTCGCGGAGCTCTTCCTTCGCCTCGTCCACGCCGGCGACGTCGTTGAAGCTGGTCTTCATCTCCTTGCGGTCGTAGATCTTGACCTTGTTCCTGCCGAGGTTGAGCGCGGCGTTCGCGCCGCCGCCCATCCGTTTGAACACGAAGTAGTAGATGAGGATCATCACCAGCGCGAACGGCAGGATGTTGATCAGGAGCGAGGCGAAGACGCTGGGCGACGTGAACTTGTAGGCCACGTCGTTCTCGTCCAGGAAGTTCCGGAACTCGGTGTCGGATTGGAAGTTGGTGGAGAGTGACGTCGAGAATGCGACCTCGTCACCTTGCGCGTTCACGAACGTGCCCGTGATGTCCGACGAGCCGATCGAGAGCGTTCCCGTGATGTCGCCGGCCTCGACGTGCTTCACGAACTCCGAGTAGTCGAGCGTCTCCGTGCTGGCGTTGCCCAGCCAGCTGTTGAAGATGAGGACGGCGATCAGCAGCAGCGGGAGTGCCAGCCAGGGGCTGAACCGTGGCCGAGGCACGCCGGAGCCGCCGGATCCACCCTCAGGGGTCCAGCGGTTGCGCTTCGGCGTCTTGTTCTCGTCGTCGGCCACTCGGCCATCTTCCCACCCACCTCTGAGATATGACAGCAGAGGGCGGTCGCGGGGTCGCTGTCGCACGCATCGGAGATACTGCCGCCATGGCTGTGACCGGAGGGACCGAGACGCCGGCGCCTGCGCCCGAGCCGTCGACGCCGGCGGACGACGCCGAGCTGCGCGAGCGCTTCGAGCGGGACGTCCTGCCGCTGTTGCCGAACCTCTACGCGGCGGCCCTCCGGATGACGCGCAACCCCACCGACGCCGAGGATCTGGTGCAGGACACGTATCTCCGCGCGTTCCGTGGGTTCTCCGGGTTCAAGGAGGGCACCAACCTCAAGGCGTGGCTCTACCGGATCCTCACGAACAGCTTCATCAACACGTATCGCAAGAAGCAGCGCCAGCCGCAGACCGTCGAGGGTCCCGACGACGTGGACGAGTGGTACCTCTTCGACAAGCTGGGTGGCCGCAACGTGGAGCTGTCGGCCGAGACCGAGGTGCTCGACAAGATCCCCGACGAGGCCGTGAAGGGCGCGTTGGAGTCGCTGCCGGAGAACTTCCGTCTGCCCGTCCTGCTTGCGGACGTTGAGGGGTTCAGCTACAAGGAGATCGCCGAGATCATGGACACGCCCATCGGAACCGTCATGTCCCGCCTGCATCGGGGAAGGAAAGCGCTGCAGAAGGCGTTGTGGGACACGGCGAAGGAGCGAGGATTGGTCGATGATCGATAAGCCCGGCTGTATGGAGGCGCTCAAGGAGGTCGAGCGGCTCCTGGACGGCGAACTGGAAGCTGAGCTTCGGATCAAGGTGGAGAAGCACCTGAGCGGCTGCAGCCCCTGCATGGACCGAGCGGAGTTCCGTCGTCACCTCAAGGTGATGATCTCCGAGAAGTGCACCGGGGACGCGCCACCGCCGGCGTTGCTCATCCGTGTGCGAGCGATCATCGAGGAACGAGACGTCTCCTCCCCCTGATGCCCTACCATTCCGTCCCGTCGCGGTAACGAAAGGTTCGATGGGATGGACGACCTCGGAACGCTGCTAGGCATCTGGGCTCACCCCGACGACGAGACGTACCTGACCGCCGGCTTGATGGCGCAGGCGGTCCGCGACGGGCGACGTGTCGTGTGCGTGACCGCCACGCGCGGCGAGGGCGGCTCGATGGACGAGGAGCGCTGGCCGTCGGCGACCATGGGCCAGGTCCGCGAGGCCGAGCTGATGCGCTGCTTCGAGATCCTCGGCGTCACCGAGCATCACTGGCTCGACGAGCTGGACGTCGACATGGACACCGGGTTGTCCGAGGCCGGCTACGAGAAGGTCCGCGACATCATGGCGGACGTCCAGCCGGACACGGTCCTCACGTTCGGTCCCGACGGGATGACGGGCCATGTCGCCCATATGTCCGTGAGCGAGTGGGCGACGCGGGCGCTGGCCGAGGCCGGGAAGCCCGGCGCGAAGGTGCACTACGCGACGAACACGCAGGAGTGGGCGGACGAATTCGTGCCGATCTACAACCGGTTCGACGTGTTCCGTCCGGGAACCCCCCCGGTCACGCCGCGCGACGAGCTCTCCATCGATTTCTTACTGCCGCCCGAGCTGCTCGAACTGAAGCTCCGCGCGATCGAGGAGCACGAGAGCCAGGTAGGCGGCATGGTGGAGGCGTTCGGCGAGGACATCTTCCGGCGGGCGATGAAGGCGGAATGGTTCCGGTTGGGCGCGGTGAAGCCGTGATGGCCGAACGTCCGTCACCGGTCACGGATCTCGACTGGGACCCCGAGCGCTCGCGCGCGTTCGCGGATCGCGCGGTCGACATGTGGCAGGAGTTCCTGCAGCGTCTCCCCGATCTGCCGGTGTCGGGTCGATGGACGGCCAAGGAGATCCACGACGCGGTCGCGCTCGACGTGCCGGATGAGCCGATGTCCGACGACGCGCTCTTCGCGTACCTGCACGAGGTGATCTTCGAACGGTCCGAGCTGTCGGGGCACCCGCGGTTCATGGCGTACGTCTCGGGCGCGGGGACGATCCCTGGGACGGTTGCCGATCTGGTGGCCGCGGGGCTCAACGCGAACGTCGGTGGGTGGCAGCTCTCACCGGCCGCGACCGAGATCGAACTGCATCTGATGCGATGGTTCGCGAGCGAGCTGTTCGGGCTCCCGGAAGGCTCCGGCGGGCTCGTCCTGTCGGGTGGCGCCATGGCCAACTTCGTGGGGTTGAAGACGGCCCGCGATCATCGAGCGGGTTGGAACGTGCGGCTCGAAGGTCTGGCGGGTCATCCCCGGCTGACGATGTACATGTCCACGGAGACGCACGTGGTGAGCTCGCGCGGCGCCGACATGCTGGGGATCGGGACCGAAGGTGTCCGGATGATCCCGGTCGACGACGACTACCGGATGCGCACCGACGCGTTGCGTGCCGCGATCGCCGACGATCGCGCGCTCGGGTTCGTGCCGTTCGCGGTCGTGGGGACCGCGGGCACCGTGGCCACGGGCGCGATCGATCCACTGCCGGAGATCGCGGACATCTGTGTGGAGGAAGGGCTGTGGTTCCACGTGGACGGGGCGTACGGCGGCCCGGCGGTGTTCGCCGACGATCTGCGTCCGTCGTTCGCAGGGATCGAGCGAGCCGACTCGATCGCGTTCGATCCGCATAAATGGCTCTACACGCCTCTCGCCGGCGGGTGTCTCGTGGTTCGGCGGATGGGCGACCTGGCGGAGTCGTTCGACGCGGACGCCAGCTACATCGTGCAGGACAAGGGATACACGCAACACGGGCTCGACCTGGGCAGGCACGGACCGCAGTTCTCGCGGAGCTTCTGGGCGCTGAAGGTATGGGTCTCGCTGTTGGCGCACGGGCGACAGGCGTACGCCCGACGCATCTCGCACGACGCCGCGCTGGCGCGCTACATGGGTGCGCGCGCCGAGGAGCGGCCGGAGTTCGAGCTGGCGGCGCCGGTGGGCTTGTCGATCTGCTGTTTCCGATACGTGCCGCCCGGCCTTCCGGACGGCGACGGTGGTGAGACGTACCTGAACGACCTCAACCACCGGCTCATGACCGAGATCCAGCTCGACGGACGCGTCTACATCTCCAACGCGATCCTGGACGATCGGTTCGTCCTGCGGGCGTGCATCGTGAACTTCCGGACCGAGGCCGACGACGTGGACGCGGTGCTCGACGTCGCCGCCGAGCTGGGCGCCGAGCTCGACGCCGAGATGCGGCCGACGGCCCTGGGCGGCACGGCGTGAGCGCATACGGGCTGCTCGGTTCGGGGGAGTTCGAGCCGTGGTCGGCGGACGTGGACCGACGCCTGCTCGCGGACGCGACCGGCGACGGCCGCGTGTTGATCCTGCCGACCGCCTCGGCCAAGGAAGGGGACACGATCTTCGATGGCTGGGGTTCGATGGGGCTCGAACACTTCGACTCGATCGGGATCCCCGCCGAGGTCGTGCCGATCAAGACGCGCGAGGACGCCGGTCGTCCCGGGTTCGTGGCGAAGGTCACGGAGGCGTCCGCGGTGTACTTCTCGGGCGGCAACCCCGCGTACCTCGCGGCGACGCTCTCCGGCACGCCGTTCTGGGCCGAGGTGCTGCGCGCGCAGGAACGCGGGCTCGTGTACATCGGCTGTAGCGCCGGCGTCGCGTGCTTGGGCGACAACGCGCCGGACAGCGATCGCGAGCGCTTCGCCGACGGGTTCTGGGAGCCTGGGCTCGGGGTGTTCCACGGGATCTGGTTCGGGCCGCACTGGGACGCGCTCGAGGGCTTCGTGCCCGGGTTGACCGACTTCATCGTCTCGTCGGTCCCGCGCGGCGACACCCTGTTCGCGATCGACGAGCGCACCGCCGCGGTGGGGGACGGCGCCGACTGGACCGTGATCGGCGCCGCAGGCGTGCACGTGTATCGCGACGGCGGATGGACGCACCACGCGTCCGGCGACACGTTCACGTACGACCTGTCGCGCTAGGGTGTGCGCCATGTCGCCGAAGGCCGGATCGCTGACCCGGAAGAGCCCCATCGAGGAACGCGCGCCCGAGATCATCACGCGGCTGTCGAAGGCGCACCCGGACGCGCACGTCGCGCTGAACTTCACGAACCCGCTCGAGTGCTTGGTCGCGACGATCCTGTCGGCGCAGTGCACGGACGAACGCGTGAACATGGTCACGGCGAGCCTGTTCACGAAGTACCGCACGGCCGAGGACTACCTGAAGGTTCCGGTGGAGGAGCTGGCTGCGGACATCAAGCCGACCGGGTTCTTCAATCAGAAGACGAAGTCGCTCCGCGGGGCCTGCGCTCGGATCGTCGATGCGTACGGCGGGAAGGTCCCGAACACCATGGAGGACCTGATCACGCTGCCGGGCGTGGCTCGCAAGACGGCGAACATCGTGCTGGGCAACTCCTATGGGGTCGTCGAGGGTATCGCGGTCGACACGCACGTCCGACGCGTCGGCGAGCGCCTGGGCTTCACCTCTGAGAAGGACCCCGACAAGATCGAACAGGACCTGATGCGCCTGATCCCACGGAAGCGGTGGTTCGACTTCACCTACGTGATCATCGATCACGGCCGGGGGACGTGCGTGGCTCGCAAGCCTCGGTGCGACGAGTGTCCGGTGAGCGATCTGTGCCCGTCGAGCCTGGTGTGACGCCGTCGCTATCCGGAGACGACCGACGTCAGCGCGCGCCGGCGCCTCCGTCGGAGCTCCCGCCGTTCGTCCTCGTCCAGGCCACCCCACACGCCCGCGTCCTGCGCGGTGACCAGCGACCATTCCAGGCAATCGTCGCGAACCACGCAACCCTCGCACACGGCCTTGGCCCTGGCGGTCTGGACCGAGACCAGCGACGGAGGACCCATGGGGAAGAACAGCTCGGGATCCTCGGCGATGCACTTCGCCCCCGCGATCCAGGTCGTCTGGTCGGGGTCATGCCTGAATCTTCGTTCAATCATGTGGCACCGTTCAGGACGGTCGGCATCCGGTCACGCGGACGCCGATACAGTGGCAGGCAGGGAACGAGGCGAGCGTAGTGTCTGAACGAAGATTCAGTCAAGAGGACGGCCCGGAGGACCCGGTACGGGCATCGACAGAGGCGTCGCGGCTCGTCGTGGCACATCGCGGGGCGTCGGCCCGCGAAGCGGAGAACACGATCCCCGCGTTCGAGGCGGCCATCGCGGACGGCGCCGACGTGGTCGAGTTCGACGTGCGGATGACCGCGGACGATGTCGCCGTCGTCATGCACGATCCCGACGTCTCGCGCACCACGGACGGGTCCGGCCTGGTGCGCGACCTGCACCTGATCGAGATCAAACGGCTCCGCATCGCGACCGCCGGCGGCGGGGAGACGGAGGTTCCCACGCTCGACGAGGCGCTCGCCTGCCTGTCGGGCCGCGCGGCGGTCGACGTGGAGATCAAGAACATCCCGGGCGAACCGGACTTCGACGGCTCCCGAGAGCTGGCCGTCGAGGCGACGCTCCGGTCGTTGGACGCGATCGGCTTCACAGGGCTCGCGCTCGTGTCGAGCTTCAACCCCCTGTCGATCGCGCGATCCCGGGAGCTGTCGCCCGACGTGCCCACCGGCCTGCTCACGACGGAGGACGTCGAGGCTCGGGTCGCACTCGGGTTCGCGCACGGCCAGGGGCACGGCTGGGTGCTGCCGTTCACGGCGTCGGTGCTGGCGGCGGGACCGTCGTTGGGCCCTGAGGCGCACGAGATGGGCATGCGTTTGGGCACGTGGATCACCGACGACCCGATCCTGGCCGTCGAGCTGATGCGTGTCGGCGTCGACGCGGTGGCCACGAACGACCCGGCGGCCGTCGTGGCCGCTCGCGTCGAGGCGTTCGGCGCGTGATCCTTCGCCGGAAACGGACCACGCCCCAGGTCCAGGCGTCGTTCGACGCCTTCCGCGACGTCCTGGTGCACCTGGAGCCGGCGAAGGCCGCGCTCACGGATGTCATGCCGACCACTCGGATGCCTGGCCGGCCGCTTCCCGACGCCCTGGCCGAGTTCGAGGAGGGGCTCCGCCGCGCGGAGGAACGCATGCCCGCCTGGCGGACGCCCGAGTTGGAGCCGGAGTGGACCGCGTGCGAGCGGGGTGTGGACGATGCGCGGTCACGCGCTCGTCGGTTCCGCGAGGATGCGCCGGAGCTCGGCGGCTTCGAGGGCCTGATCTGGGCGGTGGAGCAGCTCATGGCTCCCCTGGACGCGTTCGCCACAGCCGCGGAGCGCTTCCGCGCGCTCGGCGCACGTTGAGGGGCCGGGCTGCCGGGCGAGCGTCCGCGCGATAGCCTTCTCCGCTGACCTTTCCCCCGACGCACCGCTGCCGACGAGGAGGACGTGTGCCCACGATCGAGATGAAGACCGAGCTGCCCGGTCCCAGGTCGCGCGCGATCATCGAGCGCAAGGAGCGGGTCGTGTGCGATCCGCTCGATCTGCACGTGAACACGGTCATCGATCACGGGCTCGGCGCTTCGGTCACGGACGTCGACGGGAACACGATGCTGGACCTGTCGAGCGGCCTCGGCTGCCTGTTGGTCGGGCACTCACATCCGAAGGTCGTGGAGGCCGTGCAGCGCCAGGCCGCGAAGTTCTCGCACACCGATTTCTCGGTGGTGCCGTACGAGATCTACGTCGAGCTCTGCGAGCGGCTCGTCGAACGGGTCGGCCCGGGCCGGAAGGTGGCGCTCTTCAACTCGGGTGCGGAGGCCGTGGAGAACGCGGTGAAGTTCGCGAAGGCGGCGACGGGACGACAGGCGGTGGTCTGCTTCGAGGGGGCGTTCCACGGCCGCACGCTGCTCACGATGAGCCTCACCAGCCGGCACACGCCGTACAAGCGGGGGTTCGGGCCGTTCGCGGCCGAGGTGTATCGCGTGCCGTTCAGCTATCCGTACCGATCCGAGGACCCGGACGGCCGGCTGGCGCTCGAGGCGTTCGAGCGGGCGTTCGTGACGACGGTCGATCCGCGGTCCGTGGCCGCGGTCATCTTCGAGCCCGAGCTGGGCGAGGGCGGCTACATCGTGCCGGGTGGCGCGTTCCTGCCGGGTGTCGAGGCGCTCTGTCGCACGCACGGCATCCTGACGATCGCCGATGAGATCCAGTCCGGGTTCGGGCGCACGGGCCGGTTCCTGGCGAGCGAGCACTTCGGGCTCGATCCCGACATCGTGATCCTGGCGAAGGCGCTCGCGTCGGGGTATCCGCTGTCGGCGGTGGTCGGCAGGACCGAGATCATGGACGCCCCCGGCCCGTCGGCGATCGGCGGCACCTACGTGGGCAATCCCGTCGCCTGCGCGGCGGCGGACGCCGTGCTCGACGTGATCGAGGAGGAGAGCTTGATCGAACGGGCGGACGTGGTCGGCAAGGCGATCCGTTCCCGTTGGGAACAGCTCGCCGTCGACATCCCGGAGGTCGGCGACGTGCGCGGCCTCGGCTCCATGGTGGGCGTCGAGATGGTGACCGATCGTGGGACGAAGGAGCCGGACGGCGCGTACGTCGCACGCCTGATGGCCGAGACGCAGCGTCGGGGCCTCATCACCGTGTCGTGCGGCGTGTATCACAACGTCCTGCGGCACATGCCGCCGCTCGTGATCACCGACGAGCAGCTGGACGAGGCGTTGGACGTGCTGGCCGACGCCGCGCTGGCCGCGCGAGCGACGTGACCATGGTTGCGGACGAGCGACCCGTCGGCGAGCCCGTCGGGACGACGCCCGCGCGGCGACCGGCACGTGTCCCACTCGAGGGGCGGTTCGTCTCGCTCGTCCCACTCGACCCGGACGTCCACGCGCATGGGTTGTTCGCGGCTTCGCACGACGGCAGCGATGAAGCCGCGCGCATGTGGACCTACCTGGCCTACGGGCCGTGGTCCGACGAAGCGTCCATGCGTGGGTGGTTGGAGCCGTTGCCGGCATCGGAGGATCCGCTGTTCCTGGCGGTGATCGATCACCCGACCGGCGATCCCGTGGGCATCGTCACCTTGATGAGCGTCGATCCGGCGATGCGGCATCTGGAGCTCGGCAACATCTGGTACGCGCCTCGTGCGCAACGCACCCGGGCGAACACCGAATCCGTGTACCTCATGTTGCGGGAGGCGTTCGACGAGCTGGGGAACCGGCGCGTGGAGTGGAAGTGCGACGCGCTGAACGCCCGATCCCGCGCCGCGGCCGAACGGCTCGGGTTCACGTTCGAGGGCATCTTCCGCCAGCACATGATCATCAAGGGACGGAACCGCGACACGGCGTGGTACGCGATGCTCGACCACGAGTGGCCGGCGATCCGCGCGAACTTCGAGCGGTGGCTGGCCGAGGATCCGCCACCGTCGTTGCGCGAGCTGAACGCCGCGCTCCGGCCGTGACCACGCTCGCCGCCCTCGTCGGTGTCGAGAAGTCGTTCGGCTCGTGGACGGTCTTCAAAGACCTCGACTTCGAGGTCGTGGACGGAGCGCGGATCGGCATCATCGGTCCGAACGGCGCCGGGAAGTCGACCCTGCTCCGGATCCTGGCCGACCTGGAGCAGCCGACCGCGGGCGACGTGGTGCGTCGCAAGGGCCTGGTGACCGCGTACCTGGATCAGAACCCCGACGGCGACGAGCGGACCGCCGAGGCCACGGTCCTGGCCGCGCGGCCCGACGTGGCGGAGCTCGACGCGCAGCTCCGCGCGGTGGAGCAGGAGCTGGCCCGGCCCGACGTGATCGGCGACCTCTCGCGGATGGAACGCGTGCTCGCCCGGCAGCAGGGTCTGCTCGACCGGTGGGTGGAGATCGGCGGACCGGGACTGGCCGGGCAGGTTCGGAGTCAGCTGCTCTCGCTCGACATCCCCGAGGAAGATCTCGCGCTTCCCACGAACCAGCTGTCCGGCGGCCAGCGCAAGCTCGTGGCGCTGGCGGCATGCCTCATCACGCAGCCAGACCTGCTCCTGCTGGACGAGCCCGAGACGCATCTGGACGCGGATCGCCGGGTCCAGCTCGAGGAGCTGATCGCCGGGTTCTCCGGAGGCGTGGTCTCGGTCTCGCACGACCGCTACCTGCTGGACGACACCGTCGACCAGATCGCCGAGCTCGACGACGGCAGGATCACGATCTGGCACGGCAACTACTCGGCGTTCGCGGTCGCGAAGGAGATCGCGCTCCAGCGCCAGCAGCAGCTCTACGTCTCGCAGCAGAAGGAGATCGCGCGCCTCGAGGAGGCGATCGCGCGCTTCAAGCTCTGGGCGAGCATCGTGGTCGACGAACGGCATATCAAGCAGGCGCGGAACAAGCAGCGGCAGATCGACCGGATGGACAAGGTCGACCGCCCGGTGTTCGAGCGGCGCAAGATCGCGTTGGAGATGCGCGCGGCGCAACGCGGCGGGAAGAAGATCGTCGAGCTCCGCGACGTCACCATGGCGTTCGACGACGATCCGGTCTTGCTCGACGTCGACCTGACGATCACGCGTGGCGAACGGGTCGGCGTCATCGGCGCGAACGGTGCGGGCAAGAGCGTGCTCGGCCATGTGCTCGCGGGATCGTTGGAGCCCACGGCAGGGGAGCGATGGGCGGGTCCCTCCGTCGCGATCGGCTACCTCGCCCAGGGGCACGAGACCGAGCCTCCGCACCTCACGCCCATCGAGTTCGTGCGGAACGCCAAGCCGATGTACGAGGAGGACGCGGTCTCGCTGCTCGGCCGGTTCCTGTTCCGCTACGAGCAGATGCGTCAGCCGGTCGGCACCCTGTCGGGCGGCGAACGCACGCGGTTGCAGCTCTGCTTGCTGATGCTCGGCGGCGCGAACTGCCTGCTCCTGGACGAACCGACGAACCACCTGGACATCGAGAGCATGGAGGTCCTGGAGTCAACCCTGGAGTCGTTCGACGGCACCGTCATCGTGATCTCGCACGACCGTTACCTGCTGGATCGCATCCCGGATCGGATCGTCGAGGTCCGCGACGGCGCGGTCACGAGCCACGTCGGCGGCTACGACGACTGGGCCGCGAGCCGCGTCGGATGACGGCGGCAGCGCTCGCTCGCATCGAGGCCGACATCGTCGACTGCCGGGCGTGTCCGCGGCTCGTCGAGTGGCGCGAAGAGGTCGCGCGCGTGAAGGTGGCACGCTTCGCGGACCAGACGTACTGGGGACGGCCGGTGCCGGGCTTCGGCGACCCGGGGGCACGGGTGATGGTCCTTGGGCTGGCGCCGGCCGCACACGGCGGCAACCGGACGGGCAGGGTGTTCACCGGGGATCGCTCGGGGGACTTCCTGTTCGCGTCGCTCCATCGCACCGGCTTCGCGAACCAGCCGACGTCGGTCTCCCTCGACGACGGACTCCACCTGACGGACGTGTTCATCGCGGCGGTGAACCGATGCGCGCCGCCCGCGAACACACCGACGCCGCAGGAGCGAGACAGCTGCCTGCCGTACCTCGAGCGCGAGATCGAGGCATTGGTCGACCTGCGCGTGGTCGTGGCGCTCGGGTCGTTCGCGTGGGACGGCGCGTTGCGGGCGTTGAAGGCGCTCGGCCATCCTGCGCGGCCGAAGCCGCGCTTCGGTCACGGCGCCGAGGCCGCCCTCGGTCCGTTCACGCTGATCGGGTGCTTCCACCCGAGCCAGCAGAACACGTTCACCGGCAAGCTGACGCCGCCGATGATGGACGAGGTGTTCAGTCGCTCTCGGGACCTGGCGATGGGTCGGGCCGGTCGGGATCGGGCGTCATCCGATGGAGCAGGTCGCCGACCCCGGGCATGAACTCGACCTCGAGGATCAGCAGCGTGATCGCGGTCGCGAGGATCGCCGTCAGGTAGAAGCCCACGCCGGCGAGCACCCCGGTGGCAGCGACCGTCCAGGTCGCCGCGGCGGTCGTGAGGCCCCGGGCGGGTCCCATCTGCAACCGCCAGATCACGCCGATGCCCAGGAACCCCACGCCGGTGGCGACGCCCGCCAGGATCTGGCCGCCGGTCTGCGGGAACGCCTCGGCGGCGAGCGCCGCGAACGCGGCCGCTCCGGCGGCGATGAGCGCGATCGTCCGTTCGCCGGCGGCTTTGCCGCGCGACTCGCGTTCGAACCCGACGATGAATCCGAGGGCTGCTGCGAGCGCCATCCGTCCGAAGATCGCGAGTTGGAGCGTCGGATCGTGCACGCGCGAAGCCTACTCCCGGACGGCCGTATCAGCGCTCGCCCGTATCCTGGACCGCATGGGTCGTCACGGGTACTGGGCAGCGCCGCTGTCCGAGGAGGACAAGCGCCCGATCTCGCGAACCACCGTTCGCCGGGTCGTGGCGACGTTCCGTCCCTACCGGCGTCAGGTCACGATCGTCGGCGTCGCGATCGTCATCTCGGCGGGCCTCGGCGTGGTGAACCCGCTCATGATCAGGCAGATCTTCGACAACGCGTTGTTCGGGCCGAGCACCGGGCCCGACGCTGGGACGTGCTCGGGAGCTCCCTGTCCCAACATGCACGCGCTCCTGATCTTCGTCGGGATCATGGTCATCATCCCGATCATCACCGGCGCGATCGGCGTCGGGCAGACGTACCTGTCGAACCTGGTCGGCCTCCAGGTCATGCAGGACCTCCGCAACTCGCTCTACAAGCACCTGCAGTACATGCCGCTCCGGTTCTTCACGACCACCCGGACGGGCGAGATCCAGTCGCGTCTCGCGAACGACGTCGGCGGCGTGCAGTCCGTCGTGACCTCGACCGCGGCGAGCCTGCTGTCGAACATCGTCATCATCGCGAGCTCGTTGATCGCGATGCTCCTGATCTCGGTGCAACTCACGATCCTGTCGCTCTGCATCACGCCGGTCTTCGTGTGGCTCACCGTCAAGGTCGGCCGAGCGCGCCGGAAGGTCGCCAGCAGCACGCAACAGACGCTCGCCGACCTGACGGCGATCACGGAAGAGACGCTCTCGGTCTCGGGGATCCTCCTGGCGAAATCGTTCGGCCGCCAACGCCATGAGATCGGACGGTATCGCGACGAGAACCAGCGGCTGACCGACCTGACGATCCGGCAGACGATGATCGGGCAGTCGTTCTTCGCGGTCGTCGGGACGTTCTTCTCGATCACGCCGGCGATCGTCTATCTGGTCGCCGGGTACGTGAACGCGCGGAACCCGAACGCCCTGTCCGCCGGCGATCTCGTGGCATTCACCACGCTCCAATCGCGGATCTTCTTCCCGATCGGGTCGATGCTGCAGATCTCGAACGATGTGCAGACCTCGTTCGCGCTGTTCGATCGGATCTTCGAGTACCTCGACATGCCGCAGGACATCCAGGACGACCCCGAGGCCGTCGTGATCGAGCCCGAGCAGGTGCGCGGGCAGGTGCGGATGCGCCACGTGAAGTTCCACTACGACACGCCGCCCCCCGATGAGATCCCGGTCTCTCCCTCGGACGAAGCGGCGGCGCTCGCCGTCGATCAAGAGGGGCCGCGGCCGTGGACGCTCGACGACGTCGACCTCGAGATCCTGCCGGGGCAGCTCGCGGCGCTCGTCGGTCCGAGCGGCGCCGGCAAGACCACGATCACGTATCTGGTGCCGCGCCTCTACGACGTGCAAGAGGGAGCCGTCGAGATCGACGGGATCGACGTGCGCAAGATCGCGCTCGAGTCGATCGGCGACATGGTCGGCGTGGTCACGCAGGAGACGTACCTGTTCCACACGACGATCCGTCGCAACCTGCTCTACGGGAAGCCCGACGCGACCCAGGAGGAGCTGGAGACCGCGGCCCGCGCGGCCAACATCCACGATCGGATCGTCGAGCTCGCGGAGGGGTACGACACCATCGTGGGGGAGCGCGGGTACAAGCTCTCGGGCGGCGAGAAGCAACGGCTGGCCATCGCGCGAGTGGTCCTGAAGAACCCCCGGATCCTGATCCTGGACGAGGCCACTTCCAGCCTGGACACCAACTCGGAGCGCCTGGTGCAGGCGGCGCTCGAGCCGCTGATGGAAGGCCGGACGACGATCGCGATCGCGCACCGCCTGTCCACGATCCTCAAGGCCGACGTGATCTTCGTGATCGACCGCGGGAAGGTGGCTGAACGCGGTTCGCACGACGAGCTCCTGGCGAAGGGCGGCCTGTACGCCCAGCTCTACCAGCAGCAGTTCAAGGGCGGCCTGATCCAGGCGGAGTGCGAGGACGGCGTGATCCTGGCCGACGGGCAGGTCGTGCGAACCAGCAGCGCTTCGGGGTCGTGACGCTTCGGCGTCAACCGAGCTGCTTCTCGTAGCCGAGCAACACGAACCCATCGGGCAGCACCCGATCGCTCGTGCGCGCGTACCCCAACGACTCGTACATCGCACGCGCCGCGCGCATCCTGACGGTCGTGTGCAGCGTCATCCGGGTGCGGCCGGCCTCGACCGCGCGGCGCTCGCACTCGGCCATCAACGCCCTCCCGACGCCGGCGCCCCGCGCGTCGGCGCTGACCCCCAGCATGCGGATGTGCGCCTCGTCCGGCGCCAGCGGACCGACCTCGTCGGACGTGCGTCCGTCGAGCTCCAGCGTGGCGGATCCGACGATCCGATCGCCGTCGACGGCGACCAGGATCGTCGTGCGTGGCGCGCGTCCGGCCACGTCGGCGATCTCGTCGAGGTACGAGTGTTGCTGGTCGTCTTCGTCGAAGAACTCCCGATACGCGTCCGCGGTCACCATGCCGGCTTCCGCATACTCGTCCACGCGCGCTTCACGGATCTCCACGTTCACGGCACGCAGGCTAGCGCACGGGGATGGTCAGGTTGATTGACTATCGGCTGGTCGGGCGGGAGGATGGTCGGAGCATGAGCGATATCGATCTGCCCAGGCTGCTCCTCGAGTCCCACCGGGTGCTCGCGTCCGAGCTGGCGGCCTCGCTCGAAGAGCGTGGCTACCCGGACCTGCGCCCGGGCCACTCCGCGGTGTTCATGCACATCGATCGCCGCTCGGGGACACGGCTGACAGAACTCGCCCGCCGCGCGCGTGTCACGAAGCAGGGCATGATGCTCGTGGTCGACGACCTGGAGTCGCGCGGATACGTGCGGCGCGTGCCCGACCCGGATGACGCGCGCGCGAAGGTCGTGAAGCTGACCGCACACGGACGACGCGCCGCGGGCGAGTGCCGGCGTGTGGTGCAGGCGTTGGAGACACGGACACGCCGTTCGCTCGGCGATCGCCGGTTCGAGGCGCTCCGCGAAGGTCTCGACGAGATCGTGTCGTTCGACGACGGCCCCGTCTGACGCGACCTGCCTCAGGCGTCGAAGGCGCGATCCACGATGTGACGCTCCGTCCATGCGCGGCCCGCTTGGAACGCCTCCAGTCGCAGCGCGATCGGCGTGCCGGTGGCCATGTCCGCCAGGATCTTCCCGATCAACGGCGCGAACTTGAACCCGTGTCCGCTGCACGGCGACCCCACCACGATCGGGCCCAGCCGATCGAGGACGAACTCGCCGTCGGGCGTGTTCGTGTAGAGACACGTCTCGGGTGGCTGCGCTTCTACGAGTGGGAGGAAGCGCCTGCTCGCCCATCCCGCGAGCCGTGCGAGGCGTTCCGGGTCCGGCTCGAACGAGCGGGCGTCGGGGTCGGCGTCGGGGCCAGATCGGTCGAGGGCCATCTTGATCGAGCCCGGCTCCTCAGGGTTGGGCAGGGCATACGGGGCGTTCGTCGATCCGTCGCCGTCGCTCGGGAGACCCCGCGTCGATACGCCCGACCAGTCGATGATGGTGGGGAACGGGTGCGGCTCTCCCGCCAGCCGGCAGTACGTCACCTGCTCGAACGACGGCACCAAGGGGAGATCGATGCCGGCCGTTCGCAGCAGCGGCCCGGCCCACGGACCCGCGGTCACGACCGCGACGGGAGCCGTGTACGTGTCACCCCGGTCGGTCGTGAGCTGCACGCCGTCGCCTCGCCGGTCGATCGCGCGAACGACCGTCTCCTCCCGCATCGTCGCGCCGGCGTCCGCCGCCACCCGGGCCTGCGCCCGGACGGTCCGCTCGGCCATGCATACGCCGCCCTGCTCCTGCAGCAGGACCGGTGTGCCCGGCGCGATCACGAGCCCGGGCCAGCGCTCCATCGTCGCCTCCGGGGTGAGCCACGCGAACGGCGCCCCGGCGGCCTCGAGCGCGTCCGCGGACCGCCGCCCCCCTTCGCCGATGTCGATGCCGCCGGTCGTGTACAGCAAGCGCTCGCCCGACGCGTCCTCCAGCTCGCGCCAGGCGTCGAGCGCCGGCCCGGCCATCCGCACGTAGTCGGGGTGCTCGTACGTGAAGCGGAAGATCCGCGTGGGCCCGCCGGATGAACCCCGGGCGTGGCCGAACGTGAACCGTTCGAGCAGGAGGGTGTGCCTGCCCCGCCGGGCGAGCTCGTGCGCGGTCGCCGTTCCCATCACGCCGCCGCCGACGACGATCGCGTCGTACTGCTCGCTCATCTCGTCACCGCGGACCCATCCATGGCGCGGAAGTCTCCCAGGCGTGGGACCACCGCCGGAGGTTGCGGCGGAGGGTTCGCCGAGCGGCAGTAGCATGACGTCATGCCAGAAGAAGCCGTCGGCAAGACCGGCGTCCCCAGCGAGAAGCGGCAGAAACCCGAGCGCCCCAGGGACGAGCTCGGCCGGCCCCAGCCGTGGGGCGCCGAGAACAAGTTGGAGATGCCGAACTTCGACGCGCTGACGTTGGATGAGAACCACGAGCTCGGCCGTCGCTATGTCCGCGAGCGCAACTTCTTCCCCGCGCACGAGGCGTGGGAGACGGCCTGGAAGCAGGCCCGGGGCACGGACGACGCCGAGTTCTTCAAGGGGCTCTCGCAGATGGGTGCCGGCTATGTCCACCTGATGCGCGGCAATGCGCACGGAACCGTCACGTTGCTGCGTCGCGCATCGGGCCGGGTGGGGAAGTATCCCGACGGCCATCACGGGATCCACACGCTGGCGCTTCGGGACAAGCTCGAGGCAGATATCGCTCGTGTGCAACGAGGCGCGTTGGTGCCCGGAGAGGGCGCTGTGTTCGAACCGCCCGACGTGTAACCTTGGGCCCATGAGTCAGATGGCCGCGACCGAGATGGAGTGGAAGGGCCGCACGGGCCCGTTCACGATCCTGTTGAACCCCGGCGTCTTCAGCCCCACGCACACCAGCCGGACGATCGCCGATGCGCTCGAGATCGGCCCGGACGACACGGTGATCGACGTCGGTTGTGGCAGCGGCGTGCTGTCGTTCGTCGCGGCACGGTTGGGCGCCAAGCGCGTGATCGGCTGCGACATCTCCGAGGAGGCCGTCGAGGCCGCCACGAAGAACGCGATGCGGCTGGGGCTGTCCGACCGTGTCGAGTTCCGCGCGGGGAGCCTGCTGGACCCGGTGCGCGACGTCCACGCGAGCGTCCTGATCGGCGACGTGTCCGGCATCCCGGATGAGATCGCGCAGGTGACCGGATGGTTCCCCGACGGACGGGCCGGCGGCCCCACCGGCGCGGAGCTCCCGCGGCTGATGCTCGAGAGCATCGGCGACACGCTCGCTCCGGGTGGGCGGCTCTACCTCCCGACGGGCACGATCCAGGACGAGAAGTCCATCATCGCCGCGGCGCACCTTCGGTTCGGCGACAACATGGAGCCCGTGATGGAGCGCGAGTTCCCGCTCCCCGACATCGTGGGCAAATCCGTGGCCGTCGCGCGCATGATGAAGGAAGGGCTGCTCAACCTCCATCGTCGCGGCAGCCGGTGGCTCTGGCGCCTCCAGATCTGGCGCTGCATCCAAACCTGACCCACGCGATGTCCCGACGGCGTCGGCTCCGTGACGTCGTCCTGCTGGTCTGCGGCGCATCCGGCTTCGCGGTGACCGCGATCGTCGCGTCGCGCGACGGCATCGACGAGCGCGAGCGCGCGCTCTTCCACGCGGTGAACGATCTGTCGGGACTCCCTCACCGTGCCGTCTGGGTGCCCATGCAGTACGGCACGTTCGGCACCGTGTTCGCCGTCGCCGGTGTCGCGATGGCGAAGCGGCGTCAACGCCTCGCGGCCGGGCTCCTCCTGGGCGGCACGTCGGCCTACGTCCTCGCGAAGGCCACGAAGCGCTCCGTGGGCCGCGGGCGTCCCGCGAACGAGCTGGAGGGCGTCACGATCCGCGGCAAGGAGGAGGGCGACCTCGGGTTCCCGTCGGGGCACGCCGCGGTCTCCGCGGCGCTGACGACCGCCGCCGCCCCGTTCGTGTCGACCCCTGTTCGGGCACTCGCCGCCGGCCTCGCGGCGTTCGTGTCGTTCGCGCGCGTCCACGTGGGGGCGCACCTCCCGCTCGACGTCGCCGGCGGCGCGTGCATGGGCCTGGCCGTCTCGTCGGCGGTGAACCTGGCGCTCGGCGTCGACGACGATCGTCCGTCGGCTTGACGCGCGAGCAGGCCGCATCTAGCTTGCCCCACAACGAGCAAGAGCCTCACGGTGCTGGAACAGGAGGGATCCATGGAGACGCGGCAGTCCGACCCGATCGACGTGATGACCACGTTCGGGCGGTCATGGGGATGGATCTTGTTCTTCGGGATCATGACCCTGATCGCCGGCATCCTCACGGTCGCCTGGCCCGGTCGGACGGTGCTCGTGATCGCGGTGCTGTTCGGGCTGCAGCTGTTCGTCGGTGGGATCTTCCGGCTGGTGATCGCGTTCACGGACGAGGCCGCCGGCCATCGTGTCGCCTACACGCTGATCGGGATCTTCGCGATCGTCGTCGGGATCCTCTGCCTGCGGCACATCTTCCAGACGGTGGCGGCGCTCGCGCTGATCCTCGGCGTCTTCTGGGTCGTCAGCGGCATCATGGACTTCTTCACGGGCGTCTTCGTGCGGGACATGCCCCGACGTGGATGGGTGATCTTCACCGGCATCCTCGGCTTCGTCGCCGGACTGATCGTGTTGTTCCAGCCGGCGATCTCGCTGGTCACGCTGGCGTGGGTGCTGGGGATCTGGCTGATCATCTACGGGACGATGGAGATCGTGGCGTCGTTCAGCGTGCGGAAGCTCGCGTCGGCGACGGCGTAGCGCTGCGGGAACCGGAGTCGCTGGTCGTCACTCCGTCGGCCGGAGCACCGCCACGGCCGCGACGTCGTAGCCCGCCCGTCGGAGGTGGTCCGCGCCGCCGCGGTCGATCGCCAGCACGATCCGGGTGACGTCGACGCCCGATGCCCTCAGGACCTCGGCGGCGGCCAACACCTGGTGCCCGGTGGTGCTGACGTCCTCCATCAGCACGGTCTTGGCGCCGGCGGGTGCGTGGCCCTCGACCTGCTCGCGCGTCCCGTAGGCCTTCGGCTCCTTGCGGACCACGGCGACGGGCAACCCGGTCTCGAGCGAGACGGCCGCGACCAAGAGCGTCGCCGCACCCTCCGGCGCTGCCAGGTGATCGGTGCCCTGCGGCAGCAGCCCCGTGACCTCGTGGGCCAGTTCCCGCAACAGGTCGGGCCGCGTCAGGAACCGGAACTTGTCGAAATACACGGTCGAATGCTTCCCGCTCGACAGGACGAAGTCGCCGTGCAGCTCGGACGCCTCGACCAGCCTGCGCACGAGGTCGTTCCCGTCGGCCGCCATCGGCCCGGTAGCATAGGCGGTCGATGGGTTGGTACTCGGCCGTCGGCCGCCCGCTGTTCTTCGCCCTCCCCCCGGAAACCGCCCATCGACTCGCCGGCGCGTTGCTGGGCCTGCCGCTCCCGTGGGCGCGCGTGGGGCGCGCCGTGGACGACCCGGCGCTGGCCACGACCCTCGCCGGCCTCCCGCTCCGCAACCCCGTCGGGCTCGCCGCCGGCTTCGACAAGACGTGCGCGCACCTCGGCCCGCTCGCTGAGCTGGGCTTCGGCTACGTGGTCGGTGGCACGATCACGCGCGTACCGCGCGATGGGAACCCGAAGCCCCGGATCGTGCGGTATCCCGCCAGAGCCTCGATGACGAACGCGATGGGCCTGCCCAACCCCGGTGCGCTGCGAGCTGCGGCGTCGCTCGCCCGTGGCGATCGCTCGGCGGCGGTCCGGTTCGTCAGCATCGCCGACGAGGCCGTCGAGGACGCGCTCGATGCGTTCGCCCTGTTGGAGCCGCTCGCCGACGGCGTCGAGCTGAACGCGAGCTGTCCCAACGTCTCGTGGGGCCGCGACCGCGACAACGAGGCGCATCTGCGTGACCTCGTGACGGGGATGCGCGCGCGCTCCGCGAAGCCGGTGTTCGTGAAGCTCCCGCCGTTCGCGACCGACGTCGAGCGCGACGTGGTCCTGGCGCTCGCATCGATCGCGCAGGAGGCGGGAGCGTCCGGCCTCACGTGCTCGAACACGCGCCTGGTGGGTGAGCCGCGGTTGTCGGTCGGGAGCGGCGGCCTGTCCGGTCGCGCGTTGTGGCAGCGGACCCCGTCGATCGTCGCCGCCGTCCGGACGGCCACGGGAGGCGAGCTCCCGATCAACGCGTGCGGAGGTGTCTCGCAGGCCGAGGACGTCCTGACCTGTCTCGAGGCCGGCGCCGCCACGGTCCAGATCTATTCGGCGCTCATCTACGAGGGTCCGGGGATCGTCGGGACGCTCACCGAAAGACTCGCACAGGCGCTCCACGCCCGGAGCAGCTCCGTGGAGGCACTCGCCGGAACGGCCGAACCCGCCGCGTGAGTTGTCCGGCAAGCCGTATTGCCGCCCGGGGCATTCCCGTTCAAGATGTGCCATCCCGCCCAGGTCTTCGCGCCCGAGTCTTCGAGGGGAACGGTCGTGGCCGAATCCGCAGTGAGCACCGCTGACGTGAGCGCCCCGCAGGGCGAGGACATCGCCGTCCGGCTCGAGTCGGTCGTGAAGCGGTTCGGCGACGTGGCGGCGGTCGACGGGGTGAACCTCGACGTGCGGCGCGGCGAGTTCTTCTCCATGCTCGGACCGTCAGGCTCCGGGAAGACCACGTGCCTGCGGATGATCGCCGGGTTCGAGACCCCCACGTCGGGCCGGATCCTGCTGGACGGCGAGGACGTGTCGCGACTGGCCCCGTATGAGCGCGACGTCAACACCGTGTTCCAGGACTACGCGTTGTTCCCGCACATGACGGTGGCGGGCAACGTGGAGTACGGCCTCAAGGTGAAGCGGGTCGCCAAGGGCGAACGGCAGGAGCGGGTGAACGAGGCGCTCGCCATGGTGCAGCTCTCAGCGTTCGGCGAGCGCAAGCCGGCGCAGCTTTCCGGCGGCCAGCGGCAGCGGGTCGCTCTCGCCCGGGCGCTCGTGAACCGTCCCCAGGTCCTGCTCCTGGACGAGCCGCTCGGCGCGCTGGATCTCAAGCTCCGCCAGGCGATGCAGATCGAGCTGAAGGAGATCCAGCAGTCGGTCGGCCTGACGTTCATCTACGTCACCCACGACCAGGAGGAAGCGCTGACCATGAGCGACCGCCTGGCCGTGTTCAACCGCGGCCAGATCGAACAGGTGGGGACACCCGCCGAGGTCTACGAGCGTCCCGCGACCGGCTTCGTGGCGGGGTTCGTCGGCGTGTCGAACGTCCTCGACGGCTCGGTGGCGCGGCAGATCACCGGCGACGAGCACGCGTTCACGATCCGGCCGGAGAAGATCGCGCTCAAGGAACCGGGCGCGACGGTGGGGTCCGAGGAGTGTTCGGCATCTGGACACGTCCGCGAGGTCGTATACCTGGGTGCCAGCACCAGGTACATCGTGCAGCTCGACGTGGGGGGCGAGTTGGTCGTGATGCAGCAGAACCTCACGACGTCGTCGATGGAGGCGCTGCAGGTGCGCGGGAATGCCGTGCTCCTGGTGTGGGAACGGAGGAACAACCGCCCGGTCGAAGAGGCCGGGGGTGCGCTCGAGGGGTCGATGGACCAACAGGAGGGGGCTCGATGAAGAAGCAGCTGAGATGGCTCGCCGTGATCGGCGTGCTGACGCTGGTCGCCGCGGCGTGCGGGAGCGACGACGACGGTGGCGGCGGTGAGTGGCGGCGGAGGCGGTGACGAGACCGTCGCGCCGGCGACGACCTACGACGCGATCGGCGACACCGAGGGTGCGCTCTCGTTGATCGCATGGAACGGGTACACCGAGGACGGCTCGAACGATCCGGCCTACGACTGGGTCACCCCGTTCGAAGACGAGACGGGCTGCAAGGTCACGGTGAAGTACGCGGACACGTCCGACGAGATGGTCACGCTGATGCGTCAGGGCGGCGGATCCGTGTACGACGGTGTGTCGGCGTCGGGCGATGCGACGAACCGGCTGATCGCCGGCGGCGACGTCGGCGCGGTCGACATCCGAGCGCTCTTCCCGGCATTCGCCGACGTGATCGGACCGCTCGCAGCCGGAGTCGGCGGACGAACAACTCCCACTACGTCGTCGACGGCAACGTGTACGGCGTGCCGTACATGTACGGTCCGAACTTCCTGATGTACAACACCGACGTCGTGACGCCGGCGCCCACCAGCTGGGACGTCGACGTTCGAGCCGGAGCTGAACGGGGCGCCGAACCCGTACGCGGGCAAGATCACCGCGTACGACTCGGCGATCTACATCGCCGACGCGGCCATGTACCTCACGGCGCACAACCCGGACCTCGGGCATCACCGATCCGTACGAGCTGACGCAGGAGCAGCTGGACGCGGCGACCGAGCTCTTGAAGGCGCAGGTCGCCGATGGTCGGGAAGTACTGGGCGCTCTACACCGACGAGATCGACGGGTTCGTGGACGGCTCGATGGTCGTCGGGACCGCGTGGCCGATCAACCTCAGCTACGCCGAGGCGGACGCTCCGGTCGATCAGGTGGTGCCGACGGAGGGCGTGACCGGATGGGCCGACACGTGGATGATCTCCGCGCAACGCGCCGCACCCCAACTGCATGCTCAAGTGGATGGACTACACGCTCCGCCCGGACGTCCAGGCGCAGGTCGCGTACTGGTACGGCGCGGCGGGGAGCAACACGAAGTCCTGCGATGATCTGCGCGACCTGCTGGGCAAGAAGTACGCGGACCTCGTGGACACCGTGCGCTACGGGAACTGCGGCAACGCTGAGTTCCTCAACGCGATCTACCTGTGGAAGACGCCGGAGGCGAACTGCCACGACGATCGCGGCGACGTCTGCATGGACTACTCGGTCTGGCAGCAGAAGTGGACCGAGATCCGCGGAGCATAGGGAACGCCTGACCGCCGGGGCCGAAGGCCCCGGCGGTCATCGCGCGAGGGGAGGCTCGTGGCATCGGTGACGGCGGAGCGCACGCATGCCTCCGCCGCCATGCGCATCTCCCGGTTCTTCTACCGGCATCCACACGGGCGGCTCGGCCTCCTGCTCGGAGGACCGCTCTCGTGGTTCCTGCTCGTCTACATCGGCTCGCTCGTCGTGCTGTTCCTCTCGGCGTTCTGGAGCGTCGATGTCTTCACGGGCGAGACCGTCCACAACTGGGGGCTCCAGAACTTCCAGACACTGTTGAACGGGGACGTCTACCGCACGATCACGCTGCGCACGGTCGGGCTCGCGGCGGCCGTCACGCTCACGGACATCGTGCTCGCGTTCCCGCTGGCGTACTACGCGGCGCGACTGGCCACGCCGAGGCGTCGCAACGCGATCCTGGTCGCGGTGATCATCCCGCTGTGGGCGAACTACCTGGTCCGGGTGTTCAGCTGGAAGCTGATCCTGTCGCAGACGGGCCTGCTGAACTGGACGGTGGAGAAGCTCGGGATCGGTTCGCTGCAGATCGCGAACTCCTCGTGGGCGATCTGGCTCACGTTCTCCTATCTGTGGCTGCCGTTCACGCTCCTCCCCATCTACGGGGCGCTCGAGCGCGTGTCGCCATCGTTCTTGGAGGCCTCGAGCGACCTGGGTGGCAAGGGGTGGATGACGTTCCGGCGGGTCGTCTTCCCGCTGATCGTGCCGGGGATCGTCGCCGGCTCGATCTTCTCGTTCTCGCTCACGCTCGGCGACTACATCGTGCCGAGCCTGGTCGGCAATACGAAGTTCATCGGCAACGTGATCTACGACAGCGTCGGCGTCGCGAACAACGTGCCGCTCGCGGCCGCGTACGCGTTCGTACCCGTCGCGATCATGGCGATCTACCTGTTGATCGCCAAACGCCTCGGGGCGTTCGAGGCGATCTAGGGGGACGGGATGGAATCCAGGACCGCGCGATGGCTGATCCGGTTCGGGTCGGTCGTCGCGTTGCTGTTCCTCTACATCCCGCTGGTGATCGTGGTGCTCTACGCGTTCAACGACAGCATCGGTCAGAAGTGGCCGATCTCGCACTTCACCACCAAGTACTTCAGCCTGGCGTGGCACAACACCGACCTGCGGGAGGCCCTGATCAACTCGCTGCTGATCGCGTCCGTCGCGACGGTGCTCGCCTTGCTCCTGGGCAGCGCCGCGGCGTTCGCCGTGCACCGCTACCGCTTCTTCGGACGGAACTCGCTGTCGTTGATGTTGGTCCTGCCGATCACCCTGCCGGGGATCGTGACGGCGATCGCCCTCAACTCGTCGTTCAACACGTTCGGCATCTCGCTCGGGCTGCTCACGATCATGATCGGCCACGCGACGTTCTGCATCGTCGTCGTCTACAACAACGTGATCGCGCGGCTGCGCCGCACGCCGACCTCGCTCGTGGAGGCATCGCAGGACCTCGGCGCGGACGGTTGGCAGACGTTCCGCTACGTCACGTTCCCGGCCATCAAGACCGCGCTCGTCGCCGGAGCCCTGTTGGCCTTCGCGCTGTCGTTCGACGAGATCATCGTGACGAACTTCGTCGCCGGGACGCAACTCACCGTGCCGAAGTTCATCTACGACAACCTGCGGCAGCCGCGGAACCGTCCGATCGTCAACGTCGTCGCCGTGATCGCGATGCTCGTGATGATCGTGCCCGTGCATCATCGCGCAGCGACTGGCGGGTGGGGCGCAGGGCATCGGCTCAGGGGGCGCGGCAGACGCCGCTGCGAAGGCCGAAGCGTTCGACGCCGCGATGCCCTAGAGGTACTGGCCGCCGCTCCGCGGCGGGCCGTCGTCCGACGGGGGCTCCTGGCCACCGGGCAGACCGCGCCGGCGGAGCTCCTCGAACTGCGCCCGGGCCGCCGCCTGCTGCGCGAACATCGCGGCCTGGATACCGTGGAACAGGCCCTCCAGCCAGCCGACCAGCTGGGCCTGGGCGATCCGGATCTCCGATTCGCTCGGCACCGAGCCGACGGGCGGGGCGAGCGCGGCGAGCTCCTCCTGCAGATCCGGGGAGATCGACGCTCCCAGTTCCTGAACGGAGCGCTGATACACGTCCGCCAGCCGCTTGCGTCCTGACTCGTCCAGCGACGCCTGCCGGGTCTCCTCCAACAGCTCGCGGACCATGCTCGCGATCCGGAGCAGCTTCGCCGGCTCCGTGATCGTCTCCTGCTGCACCGCGGAGGGCTCGGCCTCCACGGGGACGGCCTGCTTGACGTCGGGCGGAACCTCGGGATCGCTCATGTCCCCACGCTAGCACCGAGGTTCCGCACGTCACCCGAGACCCGGCCGGATCACGCGTCCCGCAGGAGCACTCCGAACCCGTCCCGCGTCAGCCGCAGCAGGACCTGGCCGGGCCGCCGGAGGTCCGCGACGCGCGCCTCCGATCGTCCTTCCAGCTCTCGCAGCCGCTCGCCCAGCTCGGCCAGGCTGCGCCGCCGCGCGAGGCTGAGCGCCTGCGCGTTCCGCCACACCTTGCCCCGTGCCTCCTTCAGGAACCGCTTCGAGCCCGCGCGGTTGAACGGCGTGAGCACGTGATCGAGGAGCGTTCGATCGCCCGGTTGCTCCACCTTCTTCAGCTCGCCGTCCTCGGCCGCCACGCGGCTCGAGAGGATGGCGTCGATGTGCTCGTGATCGCGCGAGCGCCGAGCGACGAGCGCCGGGTCGTCGAACTCCTGATCCGTGATGACCTGGATCAGCGCCTGCGGCAGGTCGTAGTTGATGTGCGCGTTCATGCCCAGCAGCAGGTGCCTGATCGGAGGCACGCGCGGCGCGGCGTTCGCCGCCTCGAACGCCACACGCCACGGCCCCGGCACCGGTCGTTCGGCGTTCCAGTCGTCCAGCGCGTCCAGGTAGAGGTTCGCGAACGCGATGTCCCACCGCTCCGTCCACGCCTCGTCGACGAACCCGCCGCGCTCCAGCTCGTCCTTCACGGCGAGCGTGGTCCGCATGTACGTGGCCAGGAAGTGCTGCCGTTCGTCGCCGGTCGCGCGCATCGGCTGGAGCAGGGCGTCCATCCGGAAGAGCAGATCGTCGATCGGCGCCATCGGACGCTAGCCGCGCGCCGCGAGCTTCTGCATGAACAGGGCTTCGGCGAGCGCCATGTGCTCCAGCTCCCCGAGGTCCACGCTCTCGTTCACCGAGTGGGTGTTGGAGCGCTCATCCGCGGCGCCCAGCATCAGCACGGCGATGCCGGGGAACGTCCGGTCGAGCATCGGCACGAGCGGGATCGATCCGCCGGAGCCCGTTTCGATGACGTCGACGCCGTAGGCCTCGTGCAGTGCTTCGCGCGCGGCCACGAGCGCCGGCGCCGCGGTGTCCACCATGTAGCCCTGCCCGGCATCGAACCCTCCGCCCTCGACCGACACCTCGACCCCCCACGGAGCCGCGTCCTTCAGGTACGCGATCAGCGTCTCGGTGGCGGCCGCGGCATCGTCCCCGGGCGCCAGACGCAGGCTGACCCGCGCCCGCGCGACGGGCACGACCTGGTTCGAGGAGCCCACGATCGCCGGGGCGTCGATCCCGAGCACCGCGACGGCGGGTCCCGCCCACACGCGGTCGGCGATCGAACCGGTACCGATCGTCTCGAGTCCGGCGACCGTCCCGGCTTCGTCGAGGAGATCCTCCTCGGGGTAGTCGGCGCCCTCCCACGTGAACCGGCGCAACCCGGGGATCGCGACGTTGCCGTCATCGTCGTGCAGCTTCGAGATCATGCGCGCGAGAGCCGTGATCGCGTCCGGGATGGCGCCACCGAAGGACCCGCTGTGCTGTGCCTGATCCAACACACGGACCTGGACCACGCAGTCGGTGACGCCACGGATGCTCGTCGTGATCGTGGGGACGCCCGTCCGGTAGTTCCCGGCGTCGCAGATCACCGCCACGTCGGCACGGAGCAGATCCGCGTTCCCCCCCACGAGCTGGGGGAGGTGGGCGGTGGAGCATTCCTCCTCGCCCTCGACCAGGAGCTTCACCGTGACGGGCACGTCGCCAGCGAGCGCCCGAAGCGCTGCGGCGTGGATCACGACCCCCGACTTGTCGTCGGCGGAGCCTCGCCCGTACAGGCGGCCGTCGCGAACCTCGGGTTCGAACGGCGGCGAGTCCCACTGCTCGAGCGGGCCTTCCGGCTGGACGTCGTGGTGGGCGTACAGGAGCACGGTCGGCGCGCCCTCAGGCCCGTCGATCTGGCCGAAGACCGCCGGGTGCCCGCCATCGAGCTCCAGGAGCCGGGCGTTCGTCACGCCCGCCGCGTTGAAGATGTCGCGCGTGGCTTCGGCCGACGCCCGCACGTTCGCCGGGTCGTCGCCCGGGTATCCCTTCGACGGGATCCGCACCAGGCGCTCCAGGTCCGCGACGGTCTGCGGCATCCCGGCCGCGACGCGGGCACGGAGGTCGTCGGCACTCATGGGCGCGAACGATACCGCAGCTACGGCGAGAGTCGCTCCACACGCCAGCCGGTCGTCTGCGCTCCGTCGCGCGTGTATCGGAAGCGGTCGTGGAGCCGGAACGCGCGCGCCTGCCAGAACTCGATCGTGTCGGGCACGATGCGGTACCCGCCCCAGAACGGCGGCCGCGGAACGTCGTCGCCCGGATACATCGCGTCGAACTCGGTGAACCGCGACATCAGCTCGTCGCGCGCCGACAGCACGGTGCTCTGCTTCGACGCCCACGCACCGATCCGCGCATCCCGCGGGCGACTCGCGAAATACGCGTCAGACTCGGCCTCCGTGGTCCGCTCCACCGAACCCGTGACGCAGATCTGCCGGTCGAGCTCTTTCCACAGGAGCGCGAACGCGGCCGATGGGTTGTCCGCCAGGTGACGGGCCTTGCGGCTCTCGAGGTTCGTGTAGAAGACGAACCCGCGATCGTCGAAGCCACGGAGCAGGACATGCCGCACGGCCGGTCTGCCGGCCACGTCGGCCGTCCCGAGGGCGATGGCGTTCGCCAGATGGATCCCCTCGGCCTCTGCATCCTCGAACCACCGACGGAACTGCACCAGGGGATCGGCACTCAGGTCGTCCGCTTCGAGCGAGAGGTCGGGCTTGTCGCTCACACCGCGAGCCTATCGGTCTACCGGCGCCTCCGGACCGGTCCGGCTACCCCTGCGGCTGCTGGCCGGTGAGGGCTCGGATCGTTCGCGCGAGGACGGTGTTCGCGTGTCGAAGGTCCGTCTCGCCGATCTCGGCACCCATCGCGTCGGCCCACGTTCGCTGAGCCGCTTGGATCGTGCGAAGGGCGCGTCGGCCGCGGGGGGTGATCCGCAGGAACTGGGCCCGGCGATGTCCCGGGTTCTCGTCGTACCGGCAGAACCGCTCTTCCACCAGCACGTCCGCGACCCGCTGCACGCTCTGACGGGCGAGGCCCCACGCACGCGCGACCTGCGCGACGGTCGCGGGCCCGTCGTCGACCGTCGCCAGCACCCGCCAGCGGGCGCTGGTCTGACCGGCCGGTTGCGCCAGCGAGTCCCCGGTGGCCGTCAGCAGCCCGTCCAAGCGGAAGACCTGGACGACGAGCTCGCTGAGCGCGTCCCCGGCGGGGGTCCTGGATGAGCCGCTCGCGGTCGGCCGATTGACAGCATCCTGTCGTTTCGATACGCTGTTCGTCATGACAGCATTCTGTCATACGGGAACCCTCACCGCGACCCTCTGCCCCGGAGGCGGGCGAGGAGAGAGGAGACGTCGCATGTCCGGTCCTGACCGCTCCGACGCCGACATCCGTCCGTTCCGGATCGATGTTCCCCAACGGGACGTCGACGATCTCAAGGACAGGCTCGCGCGCACCCGTTGGCCCGACGAGCCGCCCAACCCCGGGTGGAGCCGAGGCGTCCCGCTGGGGTACCTCAAGGACCTGGCCGAGTATTGGCGAACCGAGTACGACTGGCGGGAACACGAGGCGGCGCTCAACGGGTTCCCGCAGTTCACCACCACGATCGACGGCCAGACGATCCACTTCCTGCACGTCCGTTCGTCCGAGCCGAACGCGTTGCCGCTGGTCATCACGCACGGGTACCCGAGCTCATTCGCCGAGTTCGTGGATCTCATCGGGCCGCTCACCGATCCGCGAGCCCACGGAGGCGACCCGGCAGATGCGTTCCACGTGGTCGTTCCATCGCTCCCCGGGTTCGGGTTCTCCCGCCCGCTCGCCGACACCGGCTGGGAGCTCACGCGTACGGCGGAGGCATGGGTGGAGCTGATGCGCCGCCTCGGATACGAGCGCTACGGCGCCCACGGTGGCGATATCGGTGCAGGCGTGGCGGGAGACCTGGGGATCCACGACCCCGATCGGGTCGTCGGCACACACGTCAATACCGATCCCAGCGCGCTCGCACTCATCGGAGGGATGCTGCCCGACGAGGCGGAGGACATGACCGATGCCCAGAAGGTTCGACTCCAGAGAGCTGCGGGTTTGGGAGGCCGACGGCCGCGGGTACCTCCAGATCCAGACGACCCGTCCGCGAACGCTCGCGTACGGGCTCAACGACTCGCCGGCGCTCCAGCTCGCGTGGATCGTGGAGAAGTTCCAGGAGTGGACGGCTCCCTCCGCCGAGCTTCCCGAGGACGCCGTCGATCGTGACCAGCTCCTGACCAACGTGAGCATCTATTGGTTCACCGGCACCGGGGCATCGGCGGCCACGTTCCTGTACGAGGCCGCGCACGCGCAACGGGATTGGGGCGCGATGTCTCCCGCGCCCGCGGGGATGGCGGTGTTCGCGGCCGACGACATGACGCGGTACGTCCTCAACCGCGACGGGCACGTCGCCCATTGGTCGGAGTTCGAGGGCGGCGGTCACTTCCCGGCCGTCGAAGTACCCGACCTGCTGGTGGGGGACATCAGGACGTTCTTCCGCGCGCTCCGCTGACGGCGAAGGGGCCAGGTGGTGCCCCCGGCAGGACTCGAACCTGCGCTTCCGGCTCCGGAGGCCGGCGCTCTATCCTCTGAGCTACGGGGGCGCGTTCACCGCGGAGGGAGTCTAACAACGGGCCTTCTCGCTCCCGGAGGCGCCGTTGGCGGGGTGCACCGTGGCGCTCGGCTATCCTCGTGGGGATGTCTGAGCAGCCGACACCCGTGATCCTCTTGGTGGACGACGATCCCGTGATCACGCGGCTGCTCGAGGTGAACTTCCGCCTGGTCGGCTTCCGGGTCGCCGCGGTCGCACGCGGCGACATGGCGCTGGAGCGGGCGCGTGCGGTCCCGCCGAGCGCCGTGGTGCTCGACGTGATGCTCCCGGGGCTCGGGGGATACGAGGTCTGCCGGCAGATGCGGTCGATCCCGGAGCTCGCCGAGGTGCCGGTGGTGTTCCTGACCGCGCGTTCCCCGGACGAGGAGCAGGCCGCGCAGGGCGGCCTGGGGCCGGTGGACTTCGTCGGCAAACCGTTCGAACCCGGAGACCTGGTGGAACTGGTCCGCAAGCGGGTCGCGGAGCGGCAGAGGCCGTGATCGAGGAGCGCCTCCTCGAGCTGATCAGGGCGGCGCTCGAGACCGCGGCAGGGGAGCTCGGGTTCGAGGGCCGGCTGCCGGAACCGGAGCTCACCCCCACCAAGAAGAAGGAGCACGGCGATTTCGCGACGAACGTCGCGCTCGTGCTCGCCTCGACGGCAGGCACGAACCCCCGGCAGGTGGCCGAGGCGATCCGCTCCGCGTTCCCCGAGGCTCCGTTCGTGGAACGCGTCGAGGTCGCGGGACCGGGGTTCCTGAACATCTTCGTCACCGACGGGTGGCTCTACGACGCGCTCCGCGACGTCGTGGCGAAGGGCACGTCGTACGGAGCCGGTGAACCTCTCGGCAAGCGCGTGCAGGTGGAGTTCGTCAGCGCCAATCCGACCGGACCGCTGCACGTGGGTCACGCCCGCAACGCCGTGCTCGGCGATGCCATCGCTCGCCTGCTCGAGCACGCGGGCTGGAGCGTGGAGCGCGAGTACTACTACAACGATGCCGGCGGCCAGATGGACCGCTTCGGCGCGTCGGTGGAGGCGCGCTACCTCACCCGCTGCGGGATCGAGACGCCGATCCCCGAGGACGGCTACCACGGGTCGTACATCGACGCGCTGGCCCTCGAGTTGCAGGAACAGGTCGGCAGCGCCTACGTCGACATGCCGCCACGAGGAACGGCTCCCGCTGGTCAGGCAGGCGGCCGCCGAGCGGGTGCTGCGGTGGATCGACCGGTCGCTCGAACGGTTCGGGGTGGTGTTCGACACGTACATGTCCGAGGCGTCGCTCGCGGAGAAGCACGAGATCGAGCAGGCGATCGAACGGCTGCGCGCGACGGGGCACATCTACGAGGAGGACGGCGCGGTGTGGTTCCGCTCCACCACGTTCGGCGACGACAAGGATCGTGTCGTGATCCGCTCGAACGGGATGCACACGTACTTCGCCGCGGACATCGCCTACGTGGTCGACAAGTTCTCACGCGGGTTCGACCATCTGATCTACGTCTGGGGCGCCGACCACCACGGCGGCGTCGTTCGCGTGAAGGGCGCCGCCCAAGCGCTCGGCCACGACCCCGACGCCGCCGAGATCGTGCTCTATCAGTGGGTGGCGTTCCTCCGCGACGGCGCGCCGGTCCCCATGAGCAAGCGGGCCGGGACCTTCATCTCGCTCGATCAGCTGATCGACGAGGTGGGGACGGACGCCGCGCGCTTCACGCTGCTGCAGTTCTCCAATGACTCGACCGTGAACTTCGACATCGAGGTCGTGAAGCAGCAGACGATGGAGAACCCCGTGTACTACGTCCAGTACGGGCACGCGCGGATCGCCAGCATCCTGCGCAAGGCCGAGTCCCAGGGGGTCGCGCTGAAGGCGATCGCCGACGTGGACCTCTCGCTCCTGACGCATGACAGCGAGCTCGAGCTGCTGCGCGCGCTCGCCGAGGTTCCCGCCAAGCTCGCGATCGCCGCGGAGCAACGAGGCGCCGCACCGCCTGACCCACACGTCGCAGGATCTGGCGGCAAGGTTCCACCGGTTCTACGCCGAGTGTCGTGTGGTCTCCGACGACGAGGCGCTCACGCAGGCACGCCTGTGGCTCGCCTCCGGCACGAAGCAGGTCATCGCGAACCTCCTCGGACTGCTCGGCGTGTCGGCGCCGGAGGTCATGGATCGGGTCGATGGCTGAGCGAACGGAGTCGATCGGGACCGGCGCTCCTGAGGCCGGCGTCCCCTCGCCCGTCGCCCCGAACCCGTGGCCGGCCGATGCGTCGTTCCGGGCCGACGGGCTGTGGATCGCGGGGCAGAGCGCCGTGGCGCTCGCAGGGCGATACGGCACGCCGTTGTTGGTGTTCGATCGATCGGATCTGGTCGCCCGGCTCCGCGCGGTGGGTCTCGCGTTCCCGAAGACGTTCTACGCCGTGAAGGCGTTCTCCGCGCACGCGATGCTCAGGTTGGCCGCGGACGAGGGGCTCGACCTCCTCGCGGCGAGCGGCGGCGAGGTCGAAGCGTGCGTGCGCGCCGGGGTCGCCCCCGCGCGGATCGCGCTCCACGGACGCAACAAGTCCGACGAGGAGCTGGAGCTGGCGATCCGGGTACGTGTGGGGCTCCTGATCGCCGACGGCCTCGACGAGCTCCGTCGCTTGGACGCGTTGGCGGGGGCGGCCGGCGTCGTGCAGCCGTTCCTCCTCAGGGTGAACCCCGGCGTTCGCGTCGACACGCACGAATCCATCGCCACCGGCCACGAGTCGACGGCGTTCGGGGTGCCGGCGGTCGCCGCGCCCGCGACGGTCGCGGCCGCGGCCTCGTTCGCGAACGTTCGCTTCCTCGGTGTGCATGCCCACATCGGCTCGCAGGTCCCCGATGTGGAACCGTTCATGCGCGAGCTCGACGTCTTGGTGGCGCTGACGGGCAGCCTCCGTCGGGACCACGGCATCGCCGTCGAGATGCTGGACATGGGTGGCGGGTTCGCGATCACGTACACGGACGAGCGGACGCCCTCCATCGCGGACATCGCCGCCGCCGCCGAGCTGCGCCTGCGGGTGGGGTGCGGTGAGCTCGGCCTCCCGGTGCCGACGCTCGCGGCGGAGCCCGGCCGCAGCATCGTCGGGAACCCAGCGGTCACGCTGTACCGGGTGGGTGATCGTCGGACGCTCGGCGACGGCCGGACCGTGATCGCCGTCGACGGGGGGATGTCGGACAACATCCGGCCGATGCTCTATGACGCGCGATACACGGTGGCGCCGGCATCTCGGCGGCGTGGCCCGGTCGACGAGACCGTGACCATCGTCGGACGCCACTGTGAGTCCGGTGACGTGCTCGCCGACGCGGTCGCGCTCCCGTCCGACGTCGAGCGCGGGGATCTGCTGGCGTTCGCCGCCACCGGCGCCTACACGTATCCGCTCGCCAGCACGTACAACCGGGTCGGTCGTCCGGCCGTCGTCGCGGTCGAGGATGGGCGTGCGACCGTGTGGGTCCGCCGCGAGGGGTCGGGCGACCTGGACCGGCTCGAGGCGCCCGCCCCGCGGAGGGTGCTCGACGCGGACCCTCCGGCCGGCATCACGCTCCGCCCGGCCGCGCCCCAGGATGCCCGGTCGTTCCTGGCGTTCTGGAAGGCGATCGTCGGCGAGGGCGGGTACGTCCGCAGCGAAGAGGTCGACACCCCGGCGCGCGTCTATCGCGCGCGGTTCCGACGTTCGTGGACCGACCGAGAGGCACAGGTGGTGGCGCTCGACGCCGGCCGCGTCGTGGGACACGTGTACATCCAACGCGAAGCGCATCCCGTCACGCGACACGTCGCGACGCTGGGCATCGCGGTCTCGGCCGACCGGCGCGGACAGGGCATCGGTCGCGCGCTGATGGCCGAGGCGTTCCGCTGGGCGGTCAGCAGCGGCGTGGAGAAGATCATGCTGTCGGTGTACCCGCACAACGACGCCGCGATCGGGCTCTACCGGCGGTTCGGGTTCGTGGAGGAGGGACGGCTCGTGGGACACTCGCGCAAGTCCTCGGGCTACGAGGACGAGATCCTCATGTCGGCGTGGATCACGGAGGGCCCGAGCCCATGGTGAGCGAACAGGTCGTGCGCATCGGCATGCTGGGGTGCGGCAACGTCGGCGCAGCCGTCGCCCGACTGGTGCACGATCACGGCGACGACATCGCGCTCCGCACGGGGTGCCGTCTGGAGATCGCACGGGTGGCGGTGCGGGACGTGGCGCGCGACCGTGACGTCCCGCTCTCGCCCGAGGTGTTCACGACCGACGGCGCGTCCATCGTGGACGACCCCGACATCGACATCGTGTGCGAGCTGCTCGGCGGGATCGAGCCCGCGCGAGCGCTGATCCTCCGCGCGTTCGCGAACGGCAAGATCCGTGGTCACGGCGAGCAAGGAGCTGCTGGCGAACAACGGCAAGGAGCTGTTCGATGCTTCCGACGCGGCCGGGGTGGACCTGGCGTTCGAGGCCGCCGTCGCGGGCGGGATCCCGCTGATCGCTCCCCTCAAGGGATCCCTTGCCGGCGAGCGTATCTCAAGGATCCTCGGCATCGTGAACGGCACGACCAACTACATCCTGACCCAGATGTTCGAGCACGGTTCTGCGTTCGACGCTGCGCTCGCGGAGGCCCAGCGGCTCGGGTACGCGGAAGCCGATCCGACGGCCGACGTCGAGGGGTTCGACGCGGCGGCCAAGTGCGCGATCCTGGCGTCGATCGCGTTCAACACCCGTGTCGTCGCGAGCGACGTGTATCGCGAGGGCATCACGAAGATCCAGGCGCAGGACATCGCCGACGCGAAGCGGTTGGGCTACACGGTGAAGCTGCTGGCGATCGCCGAGCTCGACGACGACGAGGTCTCGGTGCGCGTGCACCCGGCGATGGTGCCCGAGTCGCACCCGCTTGCCTCCGTCCGCGACGCGTTCAACGCGGTCTTCGTCGAGGGAGACAGGATCGGCCAGCTGATGTTCTACGGGCGAGGTGCCGGAGGCGACCCGACGGCCGTCGCGGTGGTCGGCGACCTGGCGCAGGTGGCCCGCAACCGCGTGGCCGGCACGCGCGGGATCGGCTGCACGTGCGTCTACGAACGGCGGATCCGGCCGATGGACGACACGCACGGCCAGTTCTACCTGAACCTCCATGTGGAGGACGGGCCGGGCGTGCTCGCCGAGATCGCCGACCACTTCGGGCGGAACGGCGTGTCGATCGAGCGGGTGTGGCAGGAGGGGTCCGGCGACGAGGCCACGCTCGTGTTCATCACGCACCGCACGCAGGAGAGCGCGTTCCAGAAGACGCTGCAGCAGCTCCGGGACCTTCCGGTGGTTCGCGCGATCTCGAGCGTCCTGCGCGTGGAAGGCGAAGAGGGATGACCGCCGAGGGCTCGCACCAGTGGGGCGGGGTGATCCAGGAGTACCGCGACCGCCTGCCGGTCACCGACGCGACACCGATCGTCACGCTGTGCGAAGGCGGCACACCGCTCGTCCGGTCCGACCCGCTCTCCGACGAGACCGGTTGCGACGTCTGGCTGAAGTACGAGGGAGCCAACCCCACGGGTTCGTTCAAGGACCGAGGGATGACGCTCGCGATCAGCAAGGCGATGGAGGAAGGGGCGAAGGCCGTCGTCTGCGCGTCCACCGGCAACACGTCGGCGAGCGCGGCCGCGTACGCGGCGAAGGCGGGCATCACGTGCGCGGTGTTGGTGCCGAAGGGCAAGATCGCCCTGGGCAAGATGGCGCAGACGCTCGTGCACGGGGCGCGCGTCCTGGAGGTCGACGGGAACTTCGACGCCGCGCTCGAGCTGGCGAAGGACCTCGCCGAGCGCTACCCCGTCACGCTGGTGAACTCCGTCAACCCGTTCCGGCTCCAGGGGCAGAAGACCGCGGCGTTCGAGATCTGCGATCGCTTGGGACGCGCGCCCGACATCCACTGCGTCCCGGTCGGGAACGCGGGCAACATCTCGAGCCACTGGCTGGGGTACTCCGAGTACCTGCGCGACGGGGTGATCGCCGAGCCGCCGCAGCTGTTCGGGTTCCAGGCGCAGGGAGCGGCGCCGATCGTCCGCGGCGAGGCGGTGAAGGATCCCCAGACGATCGCGACGGCGATCCGCATCGGCAACCCGGCGTCGTGGGACAAGGCGGTGGCGGCCGCGACGCAGTCGGAGGGGCAGATCCTCGCGGTGACCGACCGCGAGATCCTGGCGTCGTACCGGCGGGTCGCGCGCGAGGGCTTGTTCGCCGAGCCGGCGAGCGCGGCGAGCGTGGCCGGTCTGCTCCACCTCCACGCCGACGGGAAGCTCCCGCGAGGCGCCACCGTGGTCTGCGTGTTGACCGGACACGGGCTCAAGGATCCGGAGTGGGCCATCGCCGGCGCCTCGCAGCCCGCGACCGTCCCGGCGGACCCGGCGGCCGTCGCCGCTGAGCTCGGCCTGTGACGTCGTGAAGCTGACCGCGCGCGTCCCCGCGACCTCCGCCAACCTCGGTCCCGGGTTCGATTGCTTCGGCTTGGCCCTGGATCTGTGGAACGACGTCACGGTCGACACCGACGCCGCGCAGGGCGTGACGTGGGAGGGGCAGGGTGCCGGTGAGCTCCCCACCGACGGGACCGACATGGTCTCGAAGGCGATGGCGCACGCCGCGCGGGTGGGGGGCGGCATCGTCCCGGCGGTCGCGCTCCATGGCGTGAACCGGATCCCGCTCGAGCGCGGGCTCGGATCGTCGGCGGCGGCCTGCGTGGCGGGGATCTCCATCGCGGACGGGCTGCTCGATCTCGGGCTCGAGCCCGAGGAGGTGCTGGAGCTGGCGGTCGAGATCGAGGGTCATCCGGACAACGCGGCCGCCGCGATCGCCGGGGGGTTCACGCTGGCGTTCGGCGACGGCGTGATCCGGCTCGACCCGCACCCGGACCTCCAGCCGGTGGCGTTCGTGCCGAACGACATCCGGTTGCCGACCGGCGAGGCACGCGCGGCGCTGCCATCGCTGGTGTCGCTCGCGGATGCCGTCTTCAACGCCGGACATGCCGCCGCCACCGTGGTCGCGATCACGTCCGAACCCGCGTTGCTCACGCAGACCCTGGGAGATCGCTTGCACGAACAGACCCGTCTGCAGATGGTCCCGAGCGTGAGCGCGTTCTTCGATCAGCTCCGCGCTGCGGGTGTCCCCGTCTGTGTCTCGGGCGCCGGCCCGACCTTGCTCGCGTTCCAGCTCGACGGCGTGTCGATGCCCGACCCGGGCGACGGCTGGCAGGTCATGCGCCTCGGCGTGGCCGCCTCAGGGGTCGAGATCGTCGACGCCTGAGACCGGGATGCTCGCGCGGGGCCTCTAGACTGGGAACCATCGTGGTCACGATCGCCCACATCTCCGACCCACACGTCGGTTCGCCGTACTTCGTGCCGAACCTGATGAACCGCGTCATCTCCGAGCTCAACGAGCTGAAGCCCGACGCGGTGGTCGTGACGGGCGATCTGACCAGCGAGGGGTTCCGGCAGGAATACAAGAGCTGGGTGGCCTATGCCGACCGGATCGAGGCCCCGATCCACACCGTGCCGGGCAACCACGATTCCCGCAACGTCGGCTACGTCCACTTCGAGGACCTGATCGGCCCGAGGACGTGGTCGGTCGACGTGGAGGGCGTCCGGATCGTGGGTATGGACTCCAGCGAGCCGGATCAGAACGAGGGGAAGGTCGGCCGCGGGCACTACGAGTGGATCCGGGAGCAGTTCTCGATCCCGGCGGATCTGAAGGTCTTCGCGATCCATCATCACCTGCTGCCGATCCCCGGGACGGGGCGCGAGCGGAGCACCGTGATGGACGCGGGTGACCTCCTCGAGGTCCTCCTCGGGGCGGGGGCGAAGGTGGTGCTGTCCGGCCACAAGCACGTGCCGTACGTGTGGTGCCTCGAGGACATGTACATCGCGAACGCGGGCACGGTGTCGTCCTTGCGTGTGCGCGGGTACACCAAGCCCTGCTACAACGTGCTGGAGTTCCAGGGTGACGAGGTCAAGATCCACCGGAAGTTCCCGTTCGGCGACGGCCATGTGATGGCGCATTTCTCGCTGACGGGTGCACAGATCCATCGGGAGCACGAGCGGCCCGTCGAGGAACGCATCGTTCCCGTCGGCGAGTAGCACTCCGACCGACGGCATCGGAGATCTCGAGAGGGGGTCCATCCCAACCTATGCGGATCGTCGCGCTGGTCGACGGTGAGCACTATCCGCCGGTCACGCGCTGGGGACTCGAGACGGCGCGCGAGCGGGGCCACGATGTGGTGGGCGCGTTGCTCGTGGGCGGGAACGAGAAGCTCGCACCCGGCGCGGTGCCTGATCTCGGCGTGCCCACCATGGTGGCGGGAGCCGACCGGATGGCCGCGCTCACGTCGGCGATCGATGCGTTCGCGCCCGAAGGGATACTCGACCTATCCGACGAGCCGGTGCTCGGCTACCGCGAGCGGATGGAGCTGGCCTCCGTCGCGCTCGCGCGCGGCATCCCCTACCTCGGTGCCGGTTTCCGCTTGGACCCACCGATCCAGGGTCCGCCGATGCCGGTGCCGACGCTCGCGGTGATCGGCACGGGGAAGCGAACGGGGAAGACGGCGATCTCCGGCGCACTGGCGCGTCTGGCCGCCGAGCGCGGTCTGGACCCGATGATCGTCGCGATGGGCCGCGGCGGGCCGGCGGAACCGCAGGTCGCCGAGGCGGGGTCCGTCGACCTGGCGCGGCTGCTCGCATTGGTCCGTTCGGGGGAGCACGCGGCGTCGGACTACCTGGAGGATGCGCTCACCACGGGCGTGACCACGATCGGCGCCCGCCGAGCGGGGGGCGGCCTGGCCGGCGCCCCGTACGCGACGAACGTCCGGGAGGCGGCGGAGCTCGGCGTGGCGTTGGGCGCCGGTATCCTGATCCTGGAGGGGAGCGGATCGGCGGTCCCGCCGGTCCCTTGGGACGCCGCGGTTCTCGTGGTGTCGGCGGCCGTACCCGTCGAGTATCTGTCCGGATATCTCGGTCCCTTCCGGCTCTTGCTGTCCGACCTGGCGGTTGTTACTATGGCTGCCGGCCCACTTGCTGGGCACGAACATCTTTCCGCGCTTCGCTCCCACATCCGCCGCTTCCTCGATGATTCGCGGCAGATCGTGACCGACTTCATCCCGGTTCCGCTGGCCGATGTGAAGGGCGAACGAGTGTTCTTCACCACGACGGCGCCGCCGGCGGTGGCCGAGAGGCAGATCGCTCACCTCGAAGCTCTCCACGGATGCACGGTCGTGGGATCGAGTACCCGGCTGGCCGATAGGGCCGGCCTCGCGCAAGACATGGGGGACGCGCAAGCATTCGACGTCCTCCTCACGGAACTGAAGGCCGCTGCCGTCGACGTGGCGTGCGAGCTGGCCCTGGAACGTGGGGCGGAGGTCGTCTTCGTGGACAACCGGGCGATCGTGGTCGAGGGACCGACCGATCTCGACTCCTCGCTCGGCGAACTGATCGACCTGTCGCTCGATCGAGGCCGCAACCGCATGTGGGCCACGGACGAACGGGACGCGCACCACCCGACCGATGAGGGAACAGCGTGACGGAGAAGGGAACCAAGACTCCCCACATCGTGATCTCGGATCGCGAGCCGGGGTTGCCGTATTCGAAGGGGCTCATGGCCTCACAGGTCATGGTCACGGGGTTGTCGCCGTTCCGCGCGTACCAGGTGGCCGAAGAGATCGAGGAGCGGCTACGCGAGCGGGGTTCGACGTCGCTCACCACCGACGAGCTCTCGCAGCTGGCGCTCGAGGTGTTGACCGAGACCGCGGGCGATCGCTACGCGAAGAACTTCTTGCGGTGGCGCGAGGTCGAGAAGCTGGATGTGCCGCTCGTGATCCTGATCGGCGGTGCCACCGGCGTCGGCAAGTCGACGATCGCGACCCAGCTGGCCGCGCGTCTGGGCATCGTCCGGTTCGTGGCCACGGATGCCATCCGCGAGGTCATGCGGTCGATGTTCTCGCCCGAGCTGATGCCCACGCTCCACACATCGTCGTTCGAGGCCGACGCGGCGCTCCGCGAGCCGCCGACCAGGCTGGCGGATCCACTTGATCGTCGGGTTCCGCGAGCAGACCGCCGCCGTCGCCGTCGGGATCAACGCGTTGATCGAGCGGGCGGCGCTCGAGGGCACCAGCATCATCATCGAGGGCGCGCACGTGGTCCCCGGGTTCTTCGACCTGGACGCGTTCGATGGCAGGATCCTCGCGGTCCCGTTCGTGATCGTGGTCGACGACGAGGAGCGGCACCGCTCGCACTTCGGGGCCCGGGAGGACGCGGTCGCCTCGCGGCCGGCGCAGCGCTACGCCTCGGGGTTCGCGAACATCCGCCGGCTGCAGGCGTACGTGAAGAGCCAGGCGCTCTCGCACGCGGTGCCGGTGATCCCCAACTACGGCTTCGACCAGTCGATCGCCACGGTGATCGATCTGGTCATGGAACGCGCGACCGCGCGGGCGGCGGAGGTCACCCTGGTCCCCGAACCCGCCGCGGCGCACACGACAGGTGAAACGACGAAGGGAAGTGACGGATGAGGCTGTTCCTCGACACGGCGAGCATCGATGAGATCCGCGAGATCAACCGGTGGGGCGTCCTGAAGGGCGTGACCACCAACCCGACGCTCGTGGCGAAAGAGAACGAAGACCCCGACGCGGTATGGAAGGTCATCCTGGACGAGGTCGACGGCGACATCTCGCTCGAGACGACCGAACCCGGTGCCGACGCGATGTATCAGGAAGGGATCGGCCTGGCCGCCAAGGCGGCGAACGCCGTGGTCAAGGTGCCGATGACCCCCGACGGGCTTCAGTGCGGCAAGCGACTGACCGATGAGGGGATACGGATCAACGTGACGCTGGTGTTCTCTCCGGCGCAGGCGATCCTCGCAGCCGAGATCGGGGCCTACATCGTGTCGCCGTTCCTCGGCAGACTCGACGACGTCGGGAGCGACGGCATGTACATGCTGCGCCAGATCTGCGAGCTCTACGCGGTCCAGGGCTACGAGACGAACGTGCTCGCGGCCTCGCTCCGCCACCCCATGCACGTGATCGATGCCGCGCTCGCGGGCGCGGACATCGCGACCATGCCATACGACGTCTTCACCAAGCTGGTGAAGCACCCACTGACGGATCAAGGCTTGGACAAGTTCCAGGCCGATTGGACCAAGCTCCAGAACGAGTTGAAGGGAGAGGCATAGCCTCATGGATACGACCACAGACCGAAGCGCACTCGAAGGGAAACTCATCCCCGAGCTGCAGCAGATCGCCCAGCGCCTCGGTATCGAGGGTTCACAGAAGCTGCGGAAAGCCGGGCTGATCGATGCGATCGTCGAGCACGCGGGCGGTGACGGATCACCGTCGAACGGCCCGGCCGCTCCGGCGAACACATCCGACGGCGGGACGACCGCCACGTCCGAGACCCCGCCCGACGAGCGTGCACCTCGCGCCGACGGCGGCTCGAACGGGCAGCGGTACGCGAGCGACCGCGTTGACGAAGGCGAGCGAGATGCCGGGAACGACCGGCCGCGGTCCGAGACGGACCGAGGCGAACGCCAGCCCGGAGATCGTCAGCCGAACGACCGCCAGCCGAACGACCGCTCGCAGGGCAACCGACCGCGCAACGACCGGTCGCAGGGCGACCGCCAAGGCGGCGACCGTTCACAGGGCCGGCCGCAGGGCGATCGTCCGCAGGGCGACCGACCCCGCGGCGACGGTGCCCAAGGCGACCGACCCCGCGGTGACGATCAAGGTGGACGGACCGACGGTGGCGACGGAGGCGAGGGAGCGCGCGGTGACCGCCGCGGGCGTCCGTCACGCGAGGAGCGCCGGCGGGTCCGCGAGGAACGCCGTCTCCGCGAGGAGCAGGAGCGGGCCGAGGAGCTCCAGAACGCGCCGGTCCTGACCGGCATCCTGGACATCCTTCCCGAGGGCTACGGGTTCCTCCGCACATCCGGCTACCTGCCGGGACCGGAGGACATCTACGTGTCGCTGTCGCAGGTCCGCCGGTTCTCGCTCCGCAAGGGCGACACGGTGGCCGGCCGCGTCCGGCGCCCGAAGGACAACGAGAAGTACTTCGCGTTGCTCGAGATCGACAGCGTGAACGGCATGGACGTCGAGGCGGCGCGGGTGCGCCCGAACTTCGACAAGCTGACCCCGCTCTTCCCGGACGACCGATTCCGGCTGGAGAACGGGCCGCTGTCGGTGGCCGAGCGGATCATCGACATGGTGGCCCCGATCGGCAAGGGGCAGCGCGGCATGGTGGTCTCGCCTCCGAAGGCGGGGAAGACCACGATCCTCAAGCAGATCGCGAACGGGATCATCAACTCCAGCCCGGACACCCACGTGATCGTGCTGCTGGTCGACGAGCGTCCGGAGGAGGTCACCGACTGGCAGCGCACCGTGCAGGCCGCCGAGGTCGTGTACTCCACGTTCGACAAGCCGGCCGACCAGCACATCCAGGTCACCGAGCTCGTGTTGGAGCGCGCACGCCGGCTGGCCGAGATGGGCCAGGACGTGGCCATCCTGCTGGACTCCGTGACCCGTCTGGCGCGCGCCTACAACCTGGCCGCGCCGGCCTCCGGCAAGATCCTGTCCGGCGGTGTGGACTCCACGGCGCTCTACCCGCCGAAGCGGTTCTTCGGTGCGGCGCGCAACATCGAGGAGGGCGGGTCGCTCACCATCATCGCGAGCGCCCTGGTCGAGACCGGATCCCGGATGGACGAGGTCATCTTCGAGGAGTTCAAGGGAACCGGGAACATGGAGCTACGTCTCGATCGTTCATTGGCAGAGAAGCGGTTGTTCCCGGCCATCAACGTCGATGCGTCGGGGACGCGTAAGGAAGAGCTGCTCATGCCCGTGGAGGAGCTCGCCCTCGTCGTCAAGCTCCGTCGCGTGCTCCACGCGTTGGAGCCGGGCGCCGCACTCGAGCTGCTGACCGACAAGATCCGGGCCACGAAGTCGAACGAGCAGTTCCTGAAGGAGATCGCGAAGGCGCCGTCCGGCAGTTAGTACGCTGGGACGCGTCGAGAGGAGACATCGAACATGAAGCAGGGTATCCACCCCGACTACCAGATCGCGAACGTCCACTGTTCGTGCGGGAACACGTTCCAGACCCGCTCGACCGTGAGCGAGATCCGCTCCGACATCTGCTCCAACTGCCACCCGTTCTACACGGGCAAGCAGAAGCTGATGGACACGGGCGGTCGCGTGGAGCGGTTCCAGCGCCGGTACGCCAAGACGCAGGCTGCACAGAAGGGTTGACCGACCTCCGGTCGATCACGTGAGCGAGGACGCCCCCGCTCGACCCCATCTCTACGGTGGCCAGGCCGTGGTCGAGGGCGTGATGATGCGCGGCGCCGACCATTGGGCGGTCGCGGTCCGCAAGCCCAGCGGTGACATCCACGTGGAGTCGCACGACATCGACTCCGTCGCCAAGCGCCATCCGTTCTTCGGCAAGCCGTTCCTCCGTGGCGTCATCGTGCTGGGGCAATCCCTGGCGATCGGCACCCGCGCGCTGCTCATCGCCACCAACCAGTCGATGGACGACGACGAGCAGTTGACGTCACGACAGGTCGGCCTCGCGCTGGCGCTCGCCATGATCTTCTTCGTGGCGATCTTCGTGCTCGGACCCACCGTGCTCTTCGCGTGGATCCAGAACGAGGTGGGCGGGGGAGTCCTCACGAACATCCTCGAGGGGTTGTTCCGCGTCGCGCTGTTCGTGGCGTACCTCTGGCTGATCGGCAAGACCAAGGACATCCATCGGGTGTTCGAGTATCACGGCGCGGAGCACAAGACGATCGCCGCGTTCGAGCACGGCGACCCGCTCGACCCCGAGCATGTGGACAGATACTCCACCGTCCACGTGCGCTGCGGCACGAACTTCCTGATCATCGTGATGGTCATCACGATCTTCGTGTTCACGCTCTTCGGTACCCCCGGGTTCTGGTGGCGGATCGTGTCGCGGGTGATCGCGATCCCGGTGATCGCCGGGGTGGCCTACGAGGCCCTGCGACTCGGTGCCCGCTACCCGTCCTCGCTCGTCATGCGAGGGCTGATGGCGCCCGGCCTCTGGCTGCAGAAGATCACGACCCAGAAGCCGGATCGAGGCCAGATCCAGGTGGCGATCGCCTCGTTCGACGAGGTGCTCAGGCGCGAGGCGGAGGCCGCAGGCACGTCCGGCTGAGCCGTTCCCCCTCGCAACAACCCCCGAACTCCCTCCCCGAGGGTCGTTGCATCGGCCCCTTCGCGCCTCGAAGATGAATCGTTCCCGATCGCCCGGGAGGGTTCGTGATGGCCACCGATATCGATGTTCCGTTCCTGCCCAGCGCCGCCCAGATCCGTCGCCGTGAGTTCGCGTCCGTGCGACGCGGCTACGACCCCGACCAGGTCCGCGACTATCTCGCGCAGGTCGCCGAACAGGTCGAGATGCTCGAGCAAGAGGTCCGCGAGACGAAGCTCCAGCCCGCTCCGGGGTCGGGAGCCGGTGGAGCGACGGCGTCGGTAGCTGCCGGTTCCATGGATCCGTACGAGCGGCTGTCCAAGCGGCTGGCCACGCTCCTCGCCACCGCAGACCAAGAGGCCGAGCGCATCCTCGAGGAGGCCCGCGCCGACGCTGCCAGGATGCTCGACGAGGCCCGTTCGGACGCCGATCGCATCCGCGTGGACGCGCAAGCGCGGGCCGAGGAGGCCCGCCAGCAGGGGAACGAGTTGCTGGAGCGCGCCAAGCAGGAAGCCGATCGCGTGCTGCTCGGCCTCTCAGAGCGACGGGAGACGCTGGTCCAGCACCTCCAGGACATGCAGACCCGTCTGGTCGGGGTCGCGAAGGAGCTCGAGGTCGCCATCGAGGATCCCGTGGTGTCGTCGCCGGCCGAGTCTGAGGAGGCCTCGCCCGAGGCGGCCGCGAAGGCCGATGTGCCGAAGCCCGAGGTGGAGGCCCGAGCGGAGCCGGCCGAGGACATGACCCCCTCGGAGGCAACGGCGTCCGACGACGCACCCGACGGTCTCGACGGGCTGGAGAACATGCTCGCGGACGACGACGCGCTCGACATGCCGGGGATCCCGCCCCTCGAGCTCGATTTCGACGACGACTCCGACGACTGAGGTCGTCGCTCAGCCGTTCATCGCCGCCGCCGCCGGTGAGCGTTCGGCGCCGTCCGCGATAATCGAGGCATGGCCACTCCACTCGACGATCGACTCGCGGAGATCGAATCCCGCTACGAAGCGGTCTCCGCCGAGCTGTCTGCTCCCGACGTGGCCAACGACCAGGAGCGCATGCGGGATCTTGGCCGCTCCTTCGCGGAACTCCAGGAGATCGTCACGCCGTATCGCGAGTACCGGCAGGTGCTCGCCCAGGCGGCCGAGGCGAGGCAGATGGAAGCCGCCGAGTCCGAGCCGGAGATGGCCGCCTTCTTCCGCGACGAAGCCGATAGGGCCGAGGGGCGCGCCGAAGAGCTCCGCGGCGCGCTCGAACTGCTGCTGATCCCCAAGGACCCGAACGACGGGAAGAACGTCATCGTGGAGATCCGCGCCGGAACGGGCGGGCAGGAGGCGGCCCTGTGGGCGGCGGAGCTGCTGGATATGTATCGGCGCTACGCGGAACGGCACCGCTGGAAGACCGAGCTCCTGTCGACGTCGGAGTCGGAGGGCGGCGGGCTCAAGGAGGCCGTGATGGAGGTGCGTGGCAAGGACGCGTACACGCGCCTGAAGCACGAATCCGGCGTCCATCGCGTGCAACGTGTGCCCGTCACGGAGTCCCAGGGTCGGCTGCACACGTCGACGGCCACGGTGGCGGTGTTGCCGGAAGCGGAGGAGGTGGACGTCGAGATCCGGCCCGAGGATCTGCAGATCGACGTGTACCGGTCATCCGGACCGGGCGGCCAGTCGGTGAACACCACCGACTCGGCGGTGCGCATCACCCACAAGCCCACGGGCATCAAGGTCGCGTGCCAGGAGGAGCGTTCTCAGCTGCAGAACCGGGAGAAGGCGATGCGATACCTGCGCGCCCGGCTGCTCCAACGAGCGCAGGACGAGGCGCAGGCGAAGGAGGCCGCCAGTCGTCGATCGCAGGTCGGCTCGGGCGAGCGAGCCGAAAAGATCCGTACGTACAACTTCCCGGACGGTCGCGTGACCGATCACCGCATCAAGCACACGTCGCACCGGATGCAGGACGTCCTGATGGGCGGCGAGGCGCTCGACGAGTTCGTGGATCTGCTCCGCTCGGCCGAACGCGCGGACCAGCTCGTATCGGCCGACGAGGGCTGATCGCGTGCGTCCCGCGGCGGTCGTCCATCGGGCGGCGGACTACCTGGCCCGCCACGATGTGGAGAGCCCGCTGCCCACGGCCGAGATCCTGATGGCCTCGGTGCTCGGCATCGACCGCGCCGCGATGTACGCCAGGGACCAGGGCCTGTCCACTGCCGAGGCCAAACGTTTCGGGCGAGCACTGTGTCAACGGTGCGTCGGCGTTCCGCTGCAGCACCTGACCGGCGACCAGCCGTTCCGCCGGCTGACCCTGATCGTGCGCCCGGGAGTGTTCATCCCACGGCCGGAGACGGAGATCGTCGTCGAGCACGCGCTCGCGGCCCTCGATGGTATGTCGTCGCCGATCGTGATCGACGTCGGAACGGGGACCGGCGCGATCGCGCTCACGATCAAGGACGAGCGGCCGGATGCCGTGGTCCTCGCGATCGATCTCTCGCCGGATGCCGTCGCGCTGGCGCTCGAGAACGCGATCCACTCGGGGCTCGACGTCGAGGTCGCGCAGGGGGATCTGCTCGAGCCCGTGCCGGCGGACCTCCGCGGCTCGGTCGACCTGGTGGTGAGCAACCCGCCGTACGTGGAGGAACACGAGCTCTCGGCGCTCCCGCGCGAGGTGCTCGCGGATCCCATGCTGGCCCTCGCCGGAGGCATCGACGTCTATGAGCGGTTGTTCGCGCAAGCGGCCGAGGTCCTTCGGCCGGGGGGCGCCGTCGTCGTCGAGATCGGTGCGTCGCAGGCGTCGCGCGTCGGCGTCGCGGCCGCGGATGCCGGGTTCGGATCGGTCGAGGTCGAGACGGATCTCACCGGACGCGACCGGATCGTGACGGCGCGGAAGCCCACATAGCGTGGATCCGATCGCCGACGCCGTCGCCGCCGTTCGCTCGGGCCGGTTGATCGTGTTCCCGACGGACACCGTGTACGGCATCGGCACGATGCCGCAGGACGCGGCCGCCATCACGCGGTTGTTCGAGGCCAAGGACCGTCCGCGCGATCTCACGTTGCCGGTGCTGACCGCCTCGCTGGATGCAGCGAGGGCGCTGGCGCGTTTCGACGACCGAGCGGAACGCCTCGTCGCCGCGCTCTGGCCGGGGGCGTTGACGTTGGTGCTGCCCCGGACGGACGCCAGCGCGGGATGGGACCTGGGTGGGGACGGCCGGACGATCGGCGTGCGCGTGCCCTCGCATCCCCTGGCCCTCGCGGTCCTCGCCGCCGCCGGACCGCTGGCGATCACGAGCGCGAACCGTTCGGGCGACCCGCCCGCGGTGAGCTGCGACGAGCTGCACGCCACGTTCGGGGATCGGGTCGCCGTGTACCTGTGTCAGGAGCAGCCGCTGTCGGGATCGGCGTCGACCGTCGTCGATCTGTCGCATCAAGGTGCACGGGTGCTTCGTGCCGGAGGCGTCGATGCCGGACGCATCGAGCAACTCCTGGGCGGAGGAGCCCCACTGTTAGACTCGCCGCCTCCGGGGTGACCCGGGTCCCATGACGTCCATCCTGGTGATCTGTACGGGCAACATCTGCCGCTCCCCGATCTCGGAGGGGCTGCTGCGCAACGCTCTGCAACGCCGGTTCGGCCCCGCCGCACCGGACGTGTCGTCGGCCGGCACGAGCGGTCTGGAGGGGTCGGGAGCGATGCCGGAATCGGTACGAGCGGCGGCGGAACTGGGGGTGGACATCAGCAGCCACGTCGCCCGGCGACTCACCGCGACGATCGCCGAAGAGGCCGACCTCCTGTTGTGCATGGCGACCGAGCACCGCGCCGTGTTCGCATCCGCTCCCGACCTGGACGAACGAGCGTTCACGCTGAAGGAGCTCGTCCGGCTCTTGGAGACGCTTCCACCTCCGGCGTCGGGGGCAGGTGCCGGGAGCCTCCCGGATCGCATCGCGGCGGCCGAGCTCGCGCGCGAGAACCGCGCCGTGCCGCCTTCCCGTGACGATGACATCGCCGACCCTCTTGGGCAGCCACTCGAGGCATACCGGTCGATCGCGTGGGAGATCGAGACGTGGAACGACCGGCTCGTGACCGGCCTGTTCGGCGCGATCGCGGACGCCGGCGTCGCCGAGGTGACGTGAGGTGCGGATCGCGATGGGCGCCGACCACGCCGGGTTCCCGCTCAAGGAGGAGCTGAAGGGCTTCCTGGAGATGGAGGGGCACCAGGTGCTCGACGTCGGGACGGACTCGACGGCGGCGGTGGATTACCCGGCGTTCTGCGCGGCCGCCGCGCGTGCGGTCGCGGACGGACGAGCCGACCGGGCGATCGTCCTGGGCGGATCGGGCCAGGGCGAGCAGATCGTGGCGAACAAGATCGACGGTATCCGTGCGTCGCTCTGCCACGACCTCTATACAGCGCGGCTGGCGCGCGAGCACAACGACGCCAACGTACTGGGGTTGGGTGCACGCGTGATCGCGCCCACGTACGCGAAGGAGATCGTCCGGCTGTGGCTGGCGACACCGTTCGAGGGCGGGCGACACGTGGCGAGGATCGAGCAGATCGCGATGATCGAGCGAGGGGAGCTGTGACGGTGAGCGACTACGTGGCGAGCTGGGACGCACTGAAGGCGACCGATCCGGAGGTGGCGGATGCCATCGCGAACGAGCTCCAGCGCGAGCGCACGACCCTCCGCCTGATCGCGTCGGAGAACTACGCGAGCCCCGCCGTCCTGGCGGCGATCGGCTCGACCATGAACAACAAGTACGCGGAGGGGTACCCGGGACGTCGCTATTACGGCGGCTGCGAGTTCGTCGACGTGACCGAGCAGCTCGCGATCGACCGGGCGAAGGAGCTGTTCGGCGCCGATCACGCCAACGTGCAGCCGCACGCAGGCGCGCAGGCGAACATGGCGGTGTTCGGTGCGTTCCTGGAGCCGCGCAACCCCGATCACAAGGTGCTCGGGATGGCGCTCGCCCATGGGGGCCACCTGACGCACGGCTCGCCGGTCAACGTCAGCGGCATGTGGTTCAACTTCGTCGCGTATGAGGTCGAGCCCGAGACCGAGCAGCTCGACATGGACAAGGTGCGCGATCTGGCCCTCGAGCACAAGCCGAAGATCATCCTGGCCGGCTACACGGCGTACCCACGCGAGATCGACTTCGCGAGGTTCCGCGAGATCTCGGACGAGGTCGGCGCGCTGCTATGGGTCGACGCGTCGCACTTCATCGGGCTGGTCGCCGGAGGGGCGTTCCCGTCGCCGGTGCCGCACGCGGACGTGGTCACGTTCACCACGCACAAGGCGCTTCGTGGACCGCGCGGCGCCATGATCCTGTGTCGGGAAGAGCACGCGAAGGCGATCGACAAGGCGGTGTTCCCGATGATGCAGGGCGGGCCGCTCGAGCACTGCATCGCCGGCAAGGCCGTGGCGCTGAAGGAAGCGATGACGCCCGAGTACAAGGACTACGCGCACCGGGTCGTGCGGACCGCTCGCGCGCTCGCGCAGGGGCTGGCCGAGGAGGGCTTGCGGATCGTGTCGGGCGGGACGGACTCGCACCTGATCCTCGCCGACCTGCGGCCGCTCGGGGTGAGCGGCAAGGACGCCGAGCGTGTCATGGACGAGGTCGGGATCTCGCTCAACAAGAACTCGATCCCGTTCGACCCGCAGCCGCCGTCGACCCCGTCCGGCATCCGCGTCGGCACGCCCGGACCCGCGACGCTCGGCATGGACGAAGGGGAGATGAAGGAGATCGCCGGCGTGATCGGCGACACCCTGCGCCACCCCGACGATCGAGCGGTGAAGGACGCGGCACGCGAGCGTGTGCGGGCCCTGATGCAACGGTTCCCTGTCTACGCGTGACCGTGTCCGTAGCGACTCGTGGCCGTGGCGGCTTGCGCTTGCGAGGAGCCTCGGCGGATCGCACACTGAAACGACCGTGACCGCCTACATCTGGGTCTTCCTGGCTTGCGCGGTGACGACGTTCGCCGTGACGCCGCTCGTGCGCCGCCTGGCGATCCGTTTCGGAGCCGTCGACCAGCCCTCCGACCGTAAGGTGCACCCGAAGGCCACGCCCACGATGGGCGGGATCGCGATGTACGTGGGGTTCGTGGTGGGGCTCGGTCTGTCGCAGCTGCTGCCGTTCTTCTCCAGGATGAACCACGGGAGCGCCGAACCACTGGCGGCGCTCGTCACGTGCACGGCCATGGTCGGGCTCGGGGCGATCGACGACAAGCGAGGGGTGTCGGCCCTCGCCAAGCTGACGGCACAGGTGCTGATCGGCGGCGGGCTGGTCCTGCTGGGCGTGCAGGTCCTCTACTTCTGGTTCGGACCGGGCGCGGGCATCGTGTCGGTCAGCTCGGACCTGGCCGTGCCGCTCACGATCCTCTGGCTGGCGCTCGTCGTGAATGCGGTGAACCTGGTCGACGGTCTGGACGGTCTCGCCGCCGGGATGGTCGCGATCGCCGCCGCGGCGTTCTTCATCTACATGGTGAGGACCGAGAGCCTGTTCGGCGACGCGTCGGCCGCGGCGCTCCTGTCGGCGATCACGGTCGGCATCTGCGTGGGGTTCCTCCCGTGGAACTTCTACCCGGCCCGGATCTTCATGGGCGACTCGGGCTCGATGCTGCTCGGCATGCTCCTGACGATCGCGACGATCTCGGGGGTCGCGCGGAACCCGTTCCCGCCGAGCGGCGGCGACCTGGCGGCGGTGGTGGGCACGGTGATGGTGCCGCTGTTGGTCCTGGCGATCCCGTTCCTCGATGTGGTCCTCGCGGTCATCCGCCGGACGTGGCGAGGCAAGGGGATCGGCACCGCCGACAAAGAGCACATCCATCACCGGCTGCTCGAGATCGGACACGGCCAGCGTTCGGCCGTCCTCCTGATGTACCTATGGAGCGCCCTCATCTCCGCGAGCGCGCTCGCGATCGGCCTGATCGACGGCCGTCTCGCGGTGGGAGCGATCATCACGTCGGCGATCGTCCTGTTCGCGGTGACCGCCCTGCCGCGGCTGGCCCGGTGGCGCGGCCGAGCCGAGGCGGCGGCCGAGCCGGTGCCACCAGGTGCCTCGGCCCCGCCCGCCGACCGGGAAGCCACGGATCCATCCGCCTGAACGGCGCCCCTCAAGGGGTCCGCTGAACCCGGTCCGAGGGTTGGTGACGTACTACTCAACGGAGCCCGCAGCTCGTCCTCGCTCACCCTGACCTGCGTGCTTCGCCACGGTGGCGGCCGTGACCCGCGACCAGCTGCTGTGGCATGATTCGCGCCTAGCTGGACTGGGGGGGTGGACGTGCCGGAGATCGACGTGCGCCTCGACCGCGTTTCCAAACTGTTCGGGGATGCGGCCGCGGTAGACGATCTGTCGCTCGACATCCGAGAAGGGGAGTTCTTCTCCATGCTCGGACCGTCAGGCTGCGGCAAGACGACCACCCTGCGGATGATCGGCGGTTTCGAGGAGCCCACCTACGGGACCGTCTACCTCGGCGGCCGGGACGTGACCACGCTTCCGCCGTACAAGCGCGACGTGAACACGGTCTTCCAGTCCTACGCCCTGTTCCCGCACCTCAACGTGTACGAGAACATCGCGTTCGGGCTCCGTCGCAAGAAGGTCGAGAAGGGCGAGATCGACCAGCGTGTCCGCGACACCATGAAGCTCGTGGACCTGATCGGGTTCGAGAGCCGCAAGCCGCCGCAGATGTCGGGTGGGCAGCAGCAGCGGGTCGCGCTGGCCCGTGCGCTGGTGAACCACCCCAAGGTGCTCCTGTTGGACGAGCCGCTGGGCGCGCTGGACCTGAAGCTCCGCAAGCAGATGCAGCTGGAGCTCAAGCGGATCCAGCAGGAGGTCGGCATCACGTTCATCTACGTGACGCACGACCAGGAAGAGGCCATGACCATGTCGGACCGCCTCGCGGTGATGCGCCACGGCAGGATCGACCAGATCGGCCCGCCGGAGGCCGTCTACGAGTCGCCGGCGACGGAGTTCGTGGCCGGGTTCCTCGGCGCGTCGAACATGCTGGACGGCGAGGTCGCGGGCACGAGCAACGGTCAGACCACGATCACGCTCTCGACGGGAGGCTCCGTCACGACGAAGACGGACAGCGTGCCGCCCGGCATCTCGAAGGTGCGGGTCGGGGTGCGGCCCGAGAAGATCACGATCGTCCCCGCCGAGGGCGAGGCTCCCGCGAACCGGAACTCGGTGGAGGGGCTGCTCCGGATGTCCACGTACATCGGCGTCAACTACCAGTACAAGGTCGAGGGGCCCGGTGGGCACGAGCTCACCGTCTACGTCCAGAACCTCGGGGGAGCGGGCTCGCAGCCGCACCCCGGCCAGAAGGTGCGCCTGGAGTGGCTCCCTGAGCACACGTTCGTCGTCGAGCCATCTGCCACACCCATCACCGAGGAGGATGACGAGGAATGACCGACCGTAACGACGATCTCCTGAACGATCCCGCGTTCCTGCGGGGGCTCACGATGCGCCGGATGACGCGACGCGACCTGTTCCGCTCGGCCGGCGTCGGAGCGGGGGCGCTCTCGTTGGGCGCCATCCTCGCCGCGTGTGGGGGGACGAGCGCGGGCGGCGGCGGCGGTGGTGGTGGCGACACGGGGGGCGGCGGCGGAGACGGCGGCATCGACTGGAACGCCGAGCCGAACGGCACGCTGAACTTCGCGAACTGGCCGCTCTACATCGACAAGGCGAAGGTGAACGGCCAGGTGACGTATCCGTCGATCGACGAGTTCACGGCCGCGACGGGCATCGAGGTCAAGTACCGGGAGTCGATCAACTCGAACGAAGGGTTCTTCGGCAAGATCCAGCCGCAACTGGCGGCCGGGCAGTCGACGGGGTGGGACATCATCGTCATCACGAACGGCACGACGCTGGACACCTTGCTCCGGCTGGACTACCTGGTACCGCTGCCGACGGACAAACGTCCGAACTTCGACGCGAACGCGAGCGTGGCCGTGAAGGACCCCGCGTACGACCCGGGGAACGCGTTCACCATGGCGTGGCAGTCGGGCCTGACCGGCATCGGATGGGACCCGGAGCAGGTCAAGGCATTGCGACCCTCGAAGCCGGAGATCACGAGCGTGATGGATCTGTTCGATCCGGCGTTCGAGGGGAAGGTCGGCATGTTCAACAACAGCGCGGACCTCGCGGGCCTGGTCATGGTCGGGCAAGGCGTGGACCCTGCCACCTCCACCCCGGACCAGTGGCAGGCGGCCGCGGATCTCATGACGCAGCAGCAGGACGACGGGGTCGTCCGTGGGTACTACGACCAGAGCTACACGAGCGCGCTCCAGAACGGCGACCTCGCGGTGACCATGGCGTGGTCGGGCGACCTCTTCCAGATGAACCTCGAGGGCGACGCCAGCGGGCTGCAGTTCTGCGTCCCGGATGAGGGCGTGATCATCTGGACGGACAACATGTGCATCCCACTCGGCGCCGAGGATCCGGTGGACGCCATCACCTACATGGACTACGTCTACCAACCGGACGTGCAGGCGACGATCGAGTCGTACGTCAACTACATCTGCCCGGTGCCCGCGGCGAAGGACGTCATCGCGCCCGAGTTCGCCGACAGCCCGCTCATCTTCCCCTCCGAGGAGGATCTGTCGAAGACGCATACCTACTACGCCTTCAAGACACCGGAAGAGCTGAACGAGTGGAACGCGATCTTCCAGCCGATCTACCAGGGTTGAGCGGGATGCCGCGAGCGGATGGGGAGGGGGAGCACTGAGCACGCCGTCCGTCGACGAGATCGTTCGGTCCGGCACCCCGCTCATCGAGCCGCGGAAGCCCAGCCGGAACAAGAAGCTCGCGCCGTACGAGCTGCTGGCTCCCGGCGCGCTCTACCTGGCGATCTTCTTCCTCATCCCGATCGTCTACATGTTCTACACGTCGCTGCAGTCGGGGTTCATCGGGGACTTCCACTTCAACTGGCACTTCGCGAACTACGCGGATGCGATCAAGCTGCACGGCGACATCTACGTGCGCTCCCTGGTGTACGCGGGGATCGTCACCGCGCTCGCGCTCGTGCTGGCCTATCCGGTCGCCTACTGGATCGCGTTCTACGGCGGGCGGCGCAAGTCGGTCTTCCTGTTCCTCCTCCTGTTGCCGTTCTTCGTGTCGTTCATCATCCGAACGGTCCAGTGGCAGTTCCTGCTGGCCGACGACGGCCTGATCCTGGGTCCGCTGAAGCGGATCGGCCTGCTGCCGGAGAACTACCAGGTGCTGAGCTCGGCGACCGCCGTGATCGCGGGCATCACGTACAACTTCCTGCCGTTCACCGCCCTGCCGCTGTACGTCGCGCTCGAGCGCATCGACAAGCGACTGGTGGAGGCCGGTAAGGACCTGTACGCCACGCGGTTCACGACGTTCCGCAAGGTGGTGTGGCCGCTCGCGCTCCCCGGTGTGTTCGCGGCGTTCCTGCTGACGTTCGTGCCGGCGGTCGGGGACTACGTGAACGCCGAGCTCCTGGGTGGGCCCAGCAACCACATGATCGGCAACGTCATCCAGTCGGAGTTCCTGACCAACCTGAACTACCCGCTGGCGGCGGCGATGTCGTTCATCCTCATGGCCGCGCTGCTCATCGGAGCCACGATCTACGCGCGCGCCCTCGGCACCGAGGACGTCACGTCCGGGGCGGTGTCGGCATGACCATGCGGCCCGAGAACCCCGCGCTCATCTCGGACTCGGTGGGCGAGCCCAACGTCGGCGACTCGCCGCCGCCGAAGACCCCCTCGAGCAAGCGTTGGACCCGGTTCATCCTGCCCACGTATACGACGCTGTTCATCCTCTACCTGATCATCCCGATCGTCGTGATGATCGTGTTCGCGTTCAACACGCCGAGCGGCCGGTACAACATCAAGTGGGAGCATGCGTCGCTGGACGCGTGGCGGAACCTCTTCTCGTACCCGGACCTGTCGACCTCGCTCAAGCTCTCGTTGGAGGTGGCGTTCGTCGCCACGATCGTCGCGACGATCCTGGGGACCTTCCTCGGTCTCGCGCTCGGGCGGTACCGCTTCCGGGGCGCGGGGGCCATGAGCTTCGTGATCTTCCTGGCGATCGCCTCGCCCGAGATCGTGCTGGGATCGTCGATGCTCTCGATGTTCGTGAACGCGCGCGTGCCCCAGGGGTTCGTCACGATCCTGCTCGCCCACATCATGTTCTGCATCTCGTTCGTCGCGATCACGGTGCGGGCGCGCGTCGCCGGGATGGATCGATCCCTCGAGGAGGCCGCAGGTGACCTGGGCGCCGATGCGAAGACGACGTTCATCAAGGTGACGCTGCCGATCATCATGCCCGGCGTGATCGCGGGAGCCCTGTTGGCGTTCGCCCTCTCGATCGACGACTTCGTCATCACGAACTTCGTCGCCGGATCGAGCTCGACGTTCCCGCTGTGGGTGTTCGGCGCCACGCGACAAGGGCTCCCACCGCAGGTCAACGTCATGGGAACGCTGCTGTTCACGTTCGGCATCCTCATCGTGGGGGTGCAACTGCTGGCGTCGCGGGCGCGCGCACGCGGCGACGACAAGCGGCTCGCGCAAGACAAGGCGCGCCTCGTGGCCGCCCAGACTTCGTGAAAGTTTTCACGAAGTCACGAGGAAACCGCCTCTGACCTGCGGAAACGCGCCCTCGCGACCTTTGACGCGCTTCCGGCCTCCCGCCTATACTGGCGCCCCCATGGCCGCCAACGAGGAGCAGCACGACCAGTGGTCGGGCATGGGCACGGGATGGGCGATCACGTCGACGATGATCGGCGGCATCCTCACCCTCGGGCTGCTGGGGCTCCTGCTCGACCGGCTGTTCGGGATCGAGGATGTGTTCCTGCCGATCGGGTTCATCCTGGGCGGCGCCGCCGGCGTGTACATCGTCTGGCTTCGATACGGGAGGGGAGAGGGTGACGAGACCTGAACCTGAGCGCGAGCTGATCCGCCGCGTCTCGCCGTTCGCGCTTCCCGCCGCGATCCTGGCGTACGTGGTCGGCGCGCTCTTCGGCGGCGCGGATGCGGGGTGGTCCGCCGTCATCGCGATCGTCCTCGTCTACCTCAACTTCTTGGCGAACGCCTATTCACTCGCGTGGGCCGCCTCGGTGTCGCCGACGATCGTCAGCATCGTCGCGCTCGGTGGATACGCGGCCCGGTTGATCATCTACACGCTCGCGCTCGTCGGGCTGAACCAGCTGGCGTGGTTCTCCCCGCTCGCGTTCGTGCTCGCGCTGGTCCCCGCGATCATCGCGCTCCTCGTGTTCGAGACCAAGGCGCTGTCCGGGCGCATGCAGGCCGATCTCTGGACGTTCGACGGAGCGCAGCGGCCGTGATCGCCGGGATCCTCGCCGCGACGTTCGAACCACCCAGCACGGAGGACTTCGTCTTCGGCTGCTGGGGCCCGGGGCTCAGGGTGGGCGGCTTCGACCTGTGCTTCAACTTCATCGCGGCGCTCGTGGTCCTGACCACGATCATCGTGCTCGTGCTGTTCTTCGTCGCGTTCCGCAAGCCCAAGGTGGTTCCGGGCAAGTTCCAGCTGCTGATGGAGCTCGGCGTGCAGTTCGTCCAGGAGAACATCGCCGAGCCGATGCTCGGCAACAAGGCGACCGCCTTCCTGCCGCTCCTGGCGTCCTTCTTCTTCTTCATCCTGATCGGGAACCTCTTCGAGGTCGTGCCGGGGGTCAACTTCTCCGCGAGCAGCCGGGTGGCGATCCCGCTCACGCTGGCGCTGGTCTCGTGGTTCACCTACAACATCGTGGGCATCCGCAAGCATGGGTTCTTCGGCTACCTCCGGCACACGACGATCATCCCGGAGGCTCCCGCGATCCTGCGCTACGGGTTGTTGATGCCGATCGAGTTCATCTCGAACATCATCGTGCGGCCGATCACCCTCACCGTCCGTCTCACGGCCAACTTCGTCGCCGGCCACTTCCTGCTGGCGATCTTCTTCCTGGGGACCGTGTTCTTCTTGGAGAACGGACCGAAGACCTGGGCGTTCGCTGCATTGTCGTTCCCGCTCTCGCTGATGCTCGTCGGACTCGAGCTCTTCGTCGCGGCCCTACAAGCGTTCATCTTCGCCGTCCTCAGCGCCTCCTACATCGGGCAGGCAATGGCGGAGGGGCACTAGAAGGAGGCACTGGATGTTCCAACTGCTCGCACAAGTCACGGGGAACCTGGACGGACTGGCCACGATCGGCAAGGGCCTCGTGATCGGGCTGGCCGCCATCGGGCCGGGCATCGGCCTGGGCATCTTGATCGGCAAGTCGGTCGAGGCGATGGCGCGGCAGCCCGAGTACGCCGGTCAGGTCCGCACGACGATGTTCATCGGCATCGGTCTGATCGAGGCGCTCGCGCTGTTCGGCATCGCGTTCTCGTTCATCATCTAAGGGAGGGGATCGAACGTGGGCAACACCTTCGGGCTCCTCGCCGCCGATTCGACGGACAAGGAGAACCTCTACCCGCACGCCGCGGAGCTGATCGTCGGCGCCGTCGCGTTCGCGATCATCTTCTTCTTCATGTGGAAGTGGGTGCTGCCGCGCGTGAACGCGCTGCTCGAAGAGCGCCGGCAGAAGATCCAAGGCGAGATGGAGAAGGCCGAGCAGGCGCACCACGAGGCCGACCAGGAGCTGAGTCAGTACAAGGCGCAGCTCGCGAACGCGGCCGAGGAAGCGAACCGCATCATCGAGGAGGCGCGGCTGACGGCCGAACAGCTCCGCATGGATCTGCAGGGGCGCGCCGAGCAGGAGTCCCAGAACATCGTCGCCCGGGCGCAGGAGGAGATCCGCGCCGAGCGCGACCGCGTGTTCCAGGAGCTCCGGACCCAGGTCGCCCAGATCGCCGTCGAGCTGGCCGGCAAGGTCGTCGGGCAGGAGCTCGACCCGACGGCGCACACGCGGCTGATCGACGAGTACATCGACCAGGTGTCCTCGGGGAACGGGAACAACTGACGTGGCAGACGACGCATTGATCGAGGGGTACGCCCAGGCGTTGTTCGCGGTCGCGCACGCCGAGGGTGTCCTGTCGAAGGTCGAGGACGAGCTGTACGCGTTCGGCATGGCGCTCGGACAGCACACCGACCTGCGTGACGCGTTGACCGACGCGTCGCTTCCTACCGAGAACAAGAAGGCCGTGGTCCACGACGTGCTCGGCGACCGCGCGAACCCCGTGACCGTCAGCTTGCTCGGGTTCGTGATCGACGCGGGCCGCGCGCGCGAGATCCCGAAGATCGTCGAGGAGCTGGCCCGGATGGCGTCCGCCGAGCGGGAGCACGCTCTGGCCGAGGTCCGATCGGCGGTGGAACTGACGGCCGAGCAGCGAGATCGCCTGGCCCAGGCGCTCTCGGAGGCCACCGGCCGCAAGGTCGACGTGAAGGTGGTGGTCGACCCGAGCGTCATCGGAGGCGTGGTGGCGAGGGTCGGCGACGAGGTCTTCGACGGTTCCATCGCGAACCGGCTCGAGGACGCCAAACAGGCACTGGGGAGCGTGTAGATGGCACTGGACATCGATCCGAAGAGCATCGCGGAGGCGCTCCGGCGGAACGTCGAGAGCTGGAAGCCCACGGTCGAACGGGAGGAGGTCGGCCGCGTCACCGAGACGGCCGACGGCGTCGCTCGCGTCGCGGGTCTGCCCCGTGCCATGGCGAACGAGCTCCTGGAGTTCCCGGGCGGGGTCTTCGGCCTGGCCTTCAACCTGGACGTGGACGAGATCGGCTGCATCATCCTGGGCGAGTCCGACAAGATCGAAGAGGGCGACGCCGTCAAGCAGACCGGCACGATCCTGTCGATGCCGGTCGGCGACGGGTTCCTCGGACGCGTCGTGGACGCGCTCGGCCGGCCGCTCGACGACAAAGGCCCGATCCCGTCCACCGAGCGCCGCAACCTCGAGGTGCAGGCGCCGAACGTCGTCTCGCGCCAGCCGGTGAAGGAGCCGCTGTACACGGGCATCTCGGCGATCGACGCGATGACGGCCATCGGGCGCGGGCAGCGCCAGCTGATCATCGGCGACCGGCAGACGGGCAAGACCGCCGTGGCCGTGGACGCGATCATCGCCCAGCGCGAGCACTGGGGCACCGACCGCGCCGTGAAGTGCATCTACGTGGCCATCGGGCAGAAGGCGTCCACGGTATCGGAGGTCGTCGAGACCCTCCGCGAGAACGGGGCGCTGGAGTACACGGTCGTCGTGAACGCCTCGGCGGCGGACCCGGCCCCGTTCCAGTACATCGCGCCGTACGCAGGCGCCGCGCTCGGCGCCTACTGGATGTACGAGGGCGACAGCGCGCTGATCGTGTACGACGACCTGTCCAAGCAGGCGGTCGCCTATCGCGAGATCTCGCTGTTGCTCCGCCGTCCGCCGGGCCGCGAGGCGTACCCGGGCGACGTGTTCTACCTGCACTCCCGGCTGCTCGAGCGCTCGGCGAAACTCTCCGACGAGCTGGGCGCGGGCTCGCTGACGGCGTTGCCGATCATCGAGACGAAGGGCGGCGACGTCTCCGCGTACATCCCGACCAACGTCATCTCGATCACCGACGGCCAGATCTACCTGGAGCCCGAGCTGTTCTTCTCGGGCGTCCGCCCGGCCATCAACGTCGGCATCTCGGTGTCGCGGGTCGGCGGCAACGCGCAGATCAAGGCGATGAAGAGTGTCGCGGGCCGCCTGCGCCTGGACCTGGCCCAGTACCGCGCGCTCGAGGCGTTCGCGCAGTTCGGCTCGGAGCTGGACAGAGCGTCCCAGCAGCAGCTGGCGCGTGGCGCCCGGGTCGTCGAGATCCTCAAGCAGCCTCAGTACCAGCCGCAGCCGGTCGAGCGCCAGGTCGTGGCCATCTACGTGGTCACCGGCGGCTACCTCGACGACTACCCGGTGGAGGACGCGAAGCGGTTCGTCACCACGTTCAACGACTACCTCGAGACCCGGCACGCGGGGGTCCCGTCTGCGATCCGCGAGTCCGGTGCTCTCTCCGATGAGACCGAGGCGGCATTGAAGGCTGCGATCGACGAGTTCGCGACGACGTTCGTACCGAGTGGTGCCGTCGCGGGGTCCGAGTCGGGGATCGGCACGCCGACGCCGCCCGACGAGGTCAAGCCCGACGTGGGCTGGGACCGCATGTCGTCGGCCGACGACGAGGACGCGCCCGAGCCCGAGCCGCCGGCGTCCGCGTAACGCATGGGCGCCCAGCTCCGCGTCGTCCGTCGCCGGATCCGCTCGGTCCAGTCGACGAAGAAGATCACCCGCGCCATGGAGCTGATCGCGTCCTCCCGCATCGTGAAGGCGCAGCAACGGGTCGAGGCCTCCCGCCCGTACGCGGTGCAACTGACCGCGGCGATGGAGGACATCGCACGCCAGACAGGCTCGGTCGCGCACCCGCTCCTGGAGGAGCGCGAGACCCCGGCGAGGATCGGCGTGCTCATCGTCACGTCCGACCGTGGCCTGGCCGGCTCCTACAACGCGAACGTCCTGAAGGTCGGCGAGGAGCTGCTCAAGGACGTCGCCCGTCGGGGCCTGGAGCCGGTCGTGTACGTGATCGGGAAGAAGGGCGTGGGGTACTTCCGGTTCCGGGGCGTGCCGATGAAGGGCGAGTGGCAGGGCTTCAGCGAGGTGCCTCCGTACGAGAAGGCGGAGGTGGTCGGGCGCAAGCTGATCGCCGACTTCGCGGACGGCGAGATCGATGAGTTGCACTGCGCGTACACGGACTTCCGGTCGGCGTTCACGCTCCGAGCGACCGCGAAGCGGTTCCTGCCGATCGCCCATGAAGAGGTCCACGGTGCCGGCGTCGAGGCCGTTCCCGCCGAGTACCTGTTCGAGCCGGAGCCGGCGGAGATCCTGGACCACCTGTTGCCGCAGTACGTCGTCACCAAGGTGTACGCCGCGCTGCTGGAATCGGCGGCCTCGGAGAACGCGTCACGGCGACGGGCGATGAAAGCCGCGACGGACAACGCGGAGGAACTGATCAAGCTGCTCTCCCGGCAGGCGAACCGCGCCCGCCAGGACGAGATCACGACGGAGATCCTGGAGATCGTCGGCGGGGCGGAAGCCCTGTCCGCGGCAGCGGAGGGATGAGGCATGGCTGAAGACAACGCACACCCACAGGGCCGCGTGGTCCGGGTGATCGGACCGGTGGTGGACGTCGAGTTCCCGCCGAACGAGCTCCCCGACATCTACACGGCGCTGACGGTCGACATCACGCTCAGCGACACCACGACGACGATCACGTGCGAGGTGGCGCAGCACATCGGCGACAACATCATCCGGGCGATCGCGCTGAAGCCGACGGACGGCTTGACCCGCGGAGCCGCGGTGATCAACACCGGCTCCCCGATCAGCGTGCCCGTCGGCGAGGGCGTGCTCGGTCACGTCTACAACGTCCTCGGCGAACCGCTCGACACCGATATCTCGAACATCCACCCCGACACGTACTGGCCGATCCACCGCGAGCCGCCCCCGTTCGCGGACCTCGAGCCGAAGAAGATCATGCTCGAGACGGGCATCAAGGTGATCGACCTGCTCGAGCCGTACGTGCAGGGCGGCAAGATCGGGATGTTCGGCGGTGCGGGCGTGGGCAAGACCGTGATCATCCAGGAGATGATCCGCCGCCAGGCCGAGCAGCACGGTGGTGTCTCGGTGTTCGCCGGCGTGGGGGAGCGCACCCGCGAGGGCAACGACCTGTTCCTGGAGATGACCGAGTCCGGCGTGATCGAGAAGACCGCGCTGGTGTTCGGCCAGATGGACGAGCCACCCGGCGTGCGTCTGCGCGTCGCGCTCTCGGCGCTGACCATGGCCGAGTACTTCCGCGACGAGAAGCACCTGGACGTGCTGCTGTTCGTGGACAACATCTTCCGGTTCACGCAGGCGGGCTCCGAGGTCTCGACGCTGCTCGGTCGTATGCCGAGCGCCGTGGGCTACCAGCCGAACCTGGCGGGGGAGATGGGCGCGCTGCAGGAGCGGATCACGTCCGCGGGCGGCCGGTCGATCACGTCGCTGCAGGCGATCTACGTCCCGGCCGACGACATCACGGACCCGGCGCCGCACGCGGCGTTCGCCCACCTGGACGCCACGACCGTGCTCTCGCGTGAGATCTCGGCGCTCGGCATCTATCCGGCGGTCGACCCGCTCGACTCGAGCAGCCGCATCCTCGACCCGCGATATGTGGGGGAGGAGCACTACGCGGTCGCGCGGCGTGTTCAGGAGATCTTGCAGCGCAACAAGGACCTGCAGGACATCATCGCGATCCTCGGTGTGGACGAGCTGTCCGAAGAGGACAAGGTCATCGTGTCGCGGGCCCGCAAGATCCAGAAGTTCCTGTCGCAGCCGTTCTTCGTGGCCGAGCAGTTCACCGGCATCCCCGGCAAGTACGTGCCGGTCGACGAGACGATCGCGTCGTTCAAGGGTCTGTGCGAGGGCGAGTACGACCACCTGCCGGAGCAGGCGTTCTTCCTGGTCGGCGGGATCGAAGAGGCCGTCGCGCAGGCGAAGCAGATGGAGGCCGCGTAACCCGTGCCGCTCGAGGTGCACATCGTCACGCCGGAACGCGAGGTCTGGACGGGACCGGCGGAGATGCTGGTCGCGCGGGGCGTCGAGGGCGAGGTCGGGATCCTCGCCGGCCACGCACCGATGCTCGTCCAGCTGGCGATCGGTCCACTCCGGATCCATCAGGAGGGCGGGCAGTTGCTCGCAGCCGTCGTCGACGGCGGCTTCCTGCACATCGGCACCCACGAGGGCGTCACACGAGCCGACGTGCTCGCGACGCAAGCGGAGCTCGAGTCGGAGATCGACGTGGATGCCACGCGCCAGCGGCTGGCTGAGCTGGAGGCCCACGGCGAGCTCGAGGAGACCGAGCTCGAGGCGGTGAAGCGCGAGATGCAGAAGGCGCAGGCCAGGCTCAAGCTGGCAGGCTAGGCCCTCCCGGGCCTTCCCCGCGTTAGCATCGACGGATCATGGATCGCCTGTATGTGACGGGCGGGGCGCGCCTGGCCGGTTCGGTCCGCGTCTCCGGTGCCAAGAACTCCGCCCTGAAGCTCATGGCGGCGTCGCTCCTCGCGCCCGGGAAGAGCGTCGTCCGCAACGTTCCGCGCATCCGCGACTGCAACGTGATGGCGGAGATGCTCGAGCACTTCGGCGTGCGGGTCTCGCTCCGCGACGGCGTCGCCGAGCTGGACGCGACCGATGTGCGCGCCGTCGAGGCGCCGGACGAGCTGGTCCGTCAGATGCGCGCGTCGATCGTGGTCCTGGGTCCGCTGCTCGCTCGATGCGGCCGCGCGCAGGTATCGATGCCCGGCGGCGACGAGATCGGTGCTCGCCCGGTGGATCTGCACGTCCGCGGGCTGGAGCGGATGGGGGCGACGATCCGGTTCGAGCACGGCTTCCTGATCGCCGAGACGGATGAGCTGCGCGGCGCCGCGATCACGTTGGACTACCCGAGCGTGACCGCGACCGAGAACCTCCTGTTCGCCGCCGTCCGCGCGCGGGGGGTGACCGTGATCGACAACGCCGCGCGCGAGCCCGAGATCGCCGACGTCGCGAACTGCCTGATCGCCATGGGCGCGAGCATCGTGGGCGCCGGCTCCAGCACGATCGAGATCGAAGGCGTCGACGCGCTGCAACCCAGCGATCACACGGCGGTCGCCGATCGCATCGAGGCCGGAACGTGGGCGGCGGCGGCCGTCGCCACGCAGGGCGATGTGACGATCGAGAACGCCCGCCCCGAGGACCTGGAGCTCTTCCTCGCGAAGCTGCGCGACACCGGGACCGAGGTGTCGGTCTCGGACGCGGGACTCCGGATCCGGCAGTCCACGCGGGCGCGCGCCGTGGACTTCGTGACGCTGCCCTACCCGGGCATCGCGACCGACTTCCAGCCGATCCTGCTCGCGATGCTCGCGACCGCGGAGGGAACGGCCATCGTCACCGAGAACGTGTTCGAGAGCCGCTTCCTCTACGTCGGCGAGCTGTTGCGGATGGGAGCGGACATCCGAACCGAGGGCCATCACGCGGTGATCCGCGGGGTCCCCCGGTTGTCGGCGGCGCCGGTCCGCGCGTTGGATATCCGCGCGGGTGCCGCCATGGTGATCGCGGCGCTGTGTGCGGACGGGGTCAGCGAGATCGCCGACATGCAGCACGTCGACCGCGGGTACGAGGACTTCGAGGCGAAGCTCGAAGGGCTCGGCGCCGAGGTGCGGCGCGAACGCGAGCTCGTCACGCTCCCGTGAGGAGCGGGATCGGGCGTTCCCTCTCGATCGCGTGCTCGCTCCTGTTCGCCGTCGTCATGGTCGTGCTGTCGGTACCCCATGCCCTCGCGCAAGCATCTGATGACCGAGAGGCGCTGATCGCGACGATGGACGGCGCATCGCTCGAGGAGCTGCTCGCCACGCCCGGCTTCCTCTCGCTCGCGCAGGAAGGCGGCGCCGGCCTCATGGTCACCACCGGGCCGTCCGACGAGCTCCGCGATCGATCGTTCGCGTCTGGCCACCGCATGCCCGCGGGCGTGGTCCCCGTCGATCTCGGGGACGTGTCGGACGGCGACCACGCGTCGGCGGACGAGCTCTCTGCCGCGGCCGACACGCTGGCATCCGCGCTCGATGGGTCGAGCGCTTCGGAGGTAACGGTGCTCCTCGTATCGAGCTCGGCGGTGGGGGACCGCCTCGGTGCAGTGGTGATGGCATCCGGGCCACCGCCAGGCTTGGCCGCCGCGCTCCGGGCCTCGCCGACCAGCGATCCGGTTGACACCCTCACGTCCGACTCCACGCGGCGAGATGGCGTCGTCACGAGCGACGACGTGGTGACCACCGCGATCGTCTTCGTGGCCCCCGCCGCGGAGATCGACCTCGGCGGCGAGCCCATCCGGATCGTCGAGGGACCGCCGCCCACCGATCTCCACGACCTGTACGTCCAGTCGAAACGCCTGACGGTGCCGATCGGTACGGCGGCTGCCGCGTACGCGTGTCTCGCCAGCTTGATCGCGATCATCGCGCTCTGGAGGCCGGACGTCTCCCCGAGACACAGGGCGTTCTGCGCATCGCTCGCGATGTCCGTGCCGTTCGTGGCCCTGTCGCTGCTGCTCGTCGGTCATCTCCCGTCGCTGACCTACGCCACGGTGATCCCGTTCGTGATCGTGGCGACCGCGCTCGCAACGCTCGCGCTCGTTCCGGCCGCTCGACGGTGGGGAACCCTCGGCGCGATCGCGACGGCCGGCGTCATCCTGCTCGGTTCGTTGGTGATCGAGGGGGCGCTCGGTTGGCCGGCCGCGCTCACACCCTTGCTCGGTGGCTCGCAGCTGGACGGCGGCCGCTTCTTCGGCCTGCCGAACGCGTTCATCGGCCTGCTCCTCGGAGGTTCGCTCTACGTCGCACAGCGACTGCCCCGCACGCACGGCACGATCCTGATCGCCGCGGCGGGGCTGTTCGCGGGCTCCCCGTGGACCGGTTCGAACATCGGTGCCGCGGTGACGCTGTTCGCCGCAGCCGGCATCTGGTGGGGGCTCCGCGGGGGGCTCATGTGGTGGCGCACGGCGATCGCGGCTGTCGCCGCGATCGCCGCCGGCGCGATCCTCGTCGTCGTGGCGCACCGTTACCTGACGTCCGCGGCCACCCATATCACGGCGTTCTCGGAGCACACGGGTGGCGTCGCCGGGCTCTGGGACAAGTTCGTCGACCGGCTCGGCGTCGGCGCGGATCTGATCGCGGACAATCCGTTCGCGCTGGTGCCGGTCGTGGGGGTGCTGGTGATGCTCGGGGTCGTCCTTCGGCCGCCCGCGCCCATCCGTCGGTCGTTCGACGCGGAGCCGGTCTGGCGGCTCGCGCTGCTCACGATCGTGGTGGGGAGCGTGGTGGCGTACCTGGTGAACGACTCGGGCGCGGCGGCGGTGGGCGAGGGGCTCACGACGTCGCTCGCGGGGATGCTCTACGTGTCGTTACGGCTGCGCGACGACATGATGACGACGTGAACCTCCCGATCCCACCTCGTCCCGACTCGGGTGCCGGCGTCCCGCAGCCTGAGCGCCTGACGATCGACGGGCGCCCGCGCTCGACGTGGGGATGGTTCGAAGGGGTCGGCGTCTACCTCATCGCGTTCCTGGCGGCGGGGTTCGCGCAGATCCCGATCCTGCTGCTGCTCGGCGAAACGATGGTCAACGGCGCGATCGGTCAGACCGAGATCTTCGCCACGATCGTCGGCGACATCGTGATGGTGGGGGTGCTCGTGTTCTGGCTTCGGCGCTGGCATCCCGAGTGGCGAGCCGCCATGGTGCTGCCGCCGGCGCGCGACCGGTTCTGGCGCGACGTGTTGTTCGGTGCGATCGCGGGCCTGATCCTGGTCCCGGCGGTCTCGGTGATCAGCGGCGTCGTCGCCGCCGTGTTCCGTGAGGCGGTGGGGCACGACGTCACGGTTCCGGAGCAGGTGGCGCCGGGCCTCTCCCTGGTGGCCAAGGGTTTCCTCGTGGTGCTGGCGGTCGTCATCGCCCCGATCAGCGAGGAGTTCTTCTTCCGCGGCGTCCTGTTCCGTACCGTGCGCGACCGTCACGGGTTCTGGGCGGCGGCGCTGGCATCGGCGTTGCCGTTCGGGCTGGTGCACTACGTGCCCTCCCCGGCGATCGACGCCCTGGTCCTGCAGATCACGATGGTGTTCACGGGTCTCGGCCTGGCGTGGATCTACGAGCGCCGCGGCACCGTCGTCGCCTCGACGGCCGCGCACATGGCGTTCAACGTCGTCGGCCTGGTGCTCATCATCGGCGTCGTTCGATAGCGCCCCGCCACGTCCGTATGCTGTGCCCGACCGTGTATCCCCGCTCGCGATCGAGGTGACGACGGCGTGGCCAGGTTCCCGACCGACCCGTGGTTCCAAGAGTTCATCGCGGCCATCAACGCCTCCGAGCGCTATCGGGAGGTGGCGGCCACGTGGGAGGGCGACGTCGCGTTCCAGATCGAGGCGGAGCCCGACAAGGGCATGCCCGAGACCGTCTGGGGGTTCCTGGACCTGTGGCACGGAGCCTGTCGCGGCGGGGGCGTCGTGGATCCGGACGTGGGCGCCGCCTCCACGTACGTGATCAGCGCGCCGTACTCACGGTGGCGTGAGGTGCTCGAGGGCGACCTCGACCCGATCAGGGGGATGATGCAGGGCAAGCTCCGGGTGCAGGGCGACCTGCCCACGATCATCCGCTACGTGAGCGCCGCGAACGAGCTCGTCCACCTGACCGGCACGGTCGTCACCGAGTTCCCCGACGGGGACTGAGCCGCGGTGCGCGCGGTCGTGTTCGGCGGGGTCCGTGAGGTCCGCGTGGCGGATGTGCCGGACGCCGTGGTCGAGGAGCCGGCTGACGCCGTCGTCCGCGTGACGCGGACCGCCATCTGCGGTTCGGACCTCCACTTCTTCCACGGCAAGGCCCCGATCGAACCCGGTGACGTGCTGGGGCACGAGGCGGTGGGGGTCGTCGAGGCCGTGGGTCCGAACGTCGACCGGTTCTCGCCGGGGGATCGCGTGGTCGTCGCGTTCAACATCGCGTGCGGCGCGTGCTGGTTCTGCCTCCGTGGCGAGCACCAGCTGTGCGACGACTTCCGGAACCTCGGCGCGGGCGCGTTCGGCGGCAACCTGGCCGGCGCGCAGGCCACGTACGTGCGCGTCCCCGTCGCCGACGTGAATCTCCTGCACGTCCCGGACGACATGGACGACGAGCGCGCGCTGTTCGTCGGGGACGTCCTGACCACGGGCGTCTTCGCGGCGTCGATCGCCGAGATCGAGCCCGGCAGCACGGTGGCGGTCGTGGGGTGTGGTCCCGTCGGCTTCTTCTGCGTGCAGGCGGCCCGCGCCTTCGGCGCGGGCCGCGTCTTCGCGGTGGACATGGAGCCCGGCCGGCTCGCCTTGGCGGCCGGCGTCGGCGCCGAGCCGGTCAACGTCCGGGAGCGGCATCCCGCCAGCGCGCTCGCCGAAGCGACGGACGGCCGGGGGGCGGACGTGGTGATCGAGGCCGTGGGGACGCCGGCCGCGTTCGAGAGCGCCGTCGGCATGGTCCGGCGCGGCGGCCGGGTCGTGGTGGTCGGCGTGTACGCGGGGGAGTCCGTCGAACTGCAGCTCGGGTGTCTACTGGGCGCGGGCGCTGACGCTGCGCTTCTCCGGCATCTGCCCGGTCCACGCGTGGTGGGAGCGAGCGATGGACGAGCTGGTCGCCGGGCGGATCGATCCGTCCCCGCTGATCTCGCACCGGCTGCCGCTCGAGGACGCGGCCGAGGGCTACGCGTTGTTCGACCGACGGCAGGCGACGAAGGTCGTGTTGCTGCCGTGACGGTCGTCTACCGCGGCGAGGAGCCGAGCGGCCTGGCGAGCATGGTCGGCGGCCTGATCGACCAGAACCTCGAACGCGACCCGTCCCGCCTGCGGCTCTTGCGGCCTTCCTCGGCGACGATCACCGTTCCCGACGCCGGTGTGGCGATCACGGTTCGGACGGGTCCGGGGGAGGTTGAGATCCGGGACGGCGTCGATCCCGGCGCGCAGCTCGCGATCACGGCCGATTCCGAGCGGTTGCTCTCGCTCACGTCGGCGCCGCTCCGCTTCGGCCTCCCCGACGTGTTCGACGCGCGCGGTCGTGCGGTGCTCCGCGACGTCGTGTCCGGGCGCGTGCGCATCCGCGGGATGGTGGCGCACCCGCGCCGCCTGGCGCGGCTCTCGTCGCTCCTCTCGGTGGCCTGACGTGGGCGCGCCCCCCGTCCTCGCCCCGCCCACACGACCAGATACCTCGGGCGGCCGCCGTCCGACGCGCGGAGGATGGGCGACCGTCGCGGTCGTGGCCACGATCCTCGTGGTGGTGCTCGGTGGATACGTGGTGGCGGCCGCGCTCTCCGAACCCGTCGGACCGCCCATCGGCTATCCCCGGCGTGGTCGGCGTTCGTCCGCTCTCGGGATGGGTCGGGGCCGACACCACCGTCTCATTCGAGGGCGCGCCGTCGTTCCAGCTCACGCGAGGCAACGGGAACCTCATCGTGAGCGTCCGCGAGCCCTACCCGGAGGATCCGGAGACGCTGGCGGAGGCGTACCGCGCGTTCCTCTCGAACCGTCTCAGCCAGCTCTCGGTCTCCAGCACGTTGGAGCCGGTTCGTCTCCGTTCTGGCCAGATCGGCGTTCGATTCACCTACATCGGTGTGGCCGCGGACAGCGGCACGTCCGTCGAAGGGGAGGTGACCGTGCTCGTCACACCGTCCGGACACGGCATCGTCTTCAACGGGTGGGCGCCGGCCGGGCTGTTGTCGTTCGTCCGGTCGGACGTGCGAACGATGGTGGCCGACGCGGAGGTGACGTGATCCGATGATCGCTCCCGCGCCGCGCCGGCATCGTTCGCCACTGCACGACGGAAGCCTGTTCCAGCCGCGTCGCCCCGCGTTCTGGGTCTACGTCGCGATCATGATCGCGACCGGGATCGTGTCGGTCGGGCAGCAGAGCCTGTTCCGGCAGATCTCGCCGTCCGGGTGGGCGCTCTCCTGGGCGCTGCTCGCCCTGTACGCGCTGCCGGTGCTGTTCCTCGTCTACGTCCTGGATCTGTACGAACGCGAACCGCTCTCGTTGGTCCTGGGCGCCTTGCTCTGGGGAGCCGTCGCCGCCACGACGTTGTCCGGGTTCGCCAACGACGGCTGGGGGCTCGTCGTCGCGCGCGTGGGCGGGCCGGAGTTCGCGGCGCGCTGGACGGCCGCGCTCACGGCTCCGTTCGTCGAGGAGACCCTCAAGGGTCTGGGCGTCGTGATGATCTACCTGATCGCCCCCGACGAGTTCGACGACATGATGGACGGCTTCGTCTACGGCGCCGTGTGCGGACTGGGGTTCGCGGTGGTCGAGGACGTCTTCTACTTCATGGGCGTGTTCGGCGGCCATCCCAACGGCGTGTTGCAGGGGTTCTTCGTCCGGGTCGTGGCGAGCGGCCTGTACTCGCACGTCCTCTACTCGGGGCTCGTCGGCATGGGGATCGGGTATTTCGTCTCGCGGCGTGATCGGCAGCCGCTCGCCAGGCGGGTCCTCGTTCTGGCCGGGCTCTCCGCAGCCGCCGTGCTCGGGCACTTCCTGTGGAACTCACCGCTGTTGGACCTGTTCCCGTCGCGGCCCTGGAGCGGCATGGACCTGCTCATGATCCCCGTGGCGACCGCGGTGAAGGGACTGCCGCTCCTCGGGTTCGCGACGCTCGCCGTCGTCCTGGCGCGCCGGCGCGAGCGGAGATGGTTGCGTGGGGCGCTCGCCGATGAGGTCGGTGGGCCGGGGATCTCGGCCGACGAGCTCGGCATCCTGTCGCAGCCGCGTCGGCGACGGGCGGCGGTGGCCGACATGCGGACGCGTGCCGGGAGCCGCGCCGCCGGGTTGCTCCGCCGTCTCCAGCGTGAGCAGGTGAACCTGGCGATGATCCGCTCGAAGGTGGCCGCCGACGACGACCCGGCGCTGCTGGAGCAGCGCGCGTACTGCGGATCGATCCGCGATGCCCTCCGCGCCATCCCGGGCGCGGCGCCCGCGGACGCCGCCAGCGCCGCGGCCGACGCGGGTCCTCGCGACCGCTAGGCTTCGCCCGGTGGATGTCGCATCGGTGATCCAGGGCGTGCTCGCGGGCGACCGTCGTGCCGTCGCCCGCGCGATCTCCATGGTCGAGGACGGCGCCCCGGACCTCGAGGCGCTCTCCGCCGGCATCTACGCGAGCACCGGGCGCGCCTCGACGATCGGTCTGACCGGCGCCCCGGGCGTGGGGAAGTCGACGCTCGCGACGGAGCTGGTCCGGGCCGAACGCGACGTCGATCGGACCGTCGCGGTGCTCGCGATCGATCCCACGTCGCCCTACACGGGGGGTGCGCTCCTGGGTGATCGTGTCCGCATGCAGGAGCACGCGACCGATCCCGGCGTCTTCATCCGGTCGATGGCCACGCGCGGGCATCTGGGCGGCATGGCGCTCGCCGCGCCCGAAGCGGTCAGGGTGCTGGATGCGGCCGGTTACGACGAGGTCGTCGTCGAGACGGTCGGCGTGGGCCAGGCCGAGGTCGAGGTGGCCGCGGCGACGGACACGGCCGTCGTCGTGCTCTCGCCGGGTGCCGGGGACGCGGTCCAGATGGCGAAGGCCGGCATCCTGGAGATCGCCGACGTCTTCGTGGTGAACAAGGCCGACAAGGACGGGGCGGGCGACGTGATCCGAGAACTGCGCCAGATGCTGCACCTGGGAGCCGCTCGTCCGTGGGATCCGCCGATCGTGCGAACGTCGGCGCTCCGGAACGAGGGCATCGCTGAGCTCCGGGACGCGGTCGCTGAGCATCGGGCGTTCCTGGACGCGTCGGGCGCCCTGCAGGACAAGCGCCGTACGCGGCTCCTGCGTGAGGTCGAGAGCCTGGCGGCGGCGCGGTTCCGCGTGAAGGCGGCGGTCGCCCTGACGACGGACGGCGAGCTGGCCGACGGATTGGTCGCGCGGCGGATCGACCCGTATCGAGCCGCGGCTATGCTGACCGACGACACCGCCGCCGCGACGTAGCGGCGGCCCGAGCGGCGACGGGCGGCAGGTGGCGGAACCAGCCGGGAACATCCCCGAGGACACGGCCGACGACACGCGCGGCGCCCCGCAAGCCGAGCGGGGGTTCGCGACGCTCTCGGGTGAGCCGGTCGAGCCCGTCTATCGCTCTGCCGACCTCGATGGGTTCGACCCCGACATGCAGCTCGGCGAGCCGGGCGAGTATCCGTTCACGCGCGGTGTCTATCCCTCGATGTACCGCGGACGGCTGTGGACGATGCGGCAGTTCGCCGGGTTCGGCACGGCCGCCGAGACGAACGAGCGCTACCGGTTCCTGCTCGAACGCGGACAGGGAGGGTTGTCGGTGGCGTTCGACATGCCGACGTTGATGGGCATCGACTCCGACGACCCCCGAGCGGAGGGGGAGGTCGGTCGCTGCGGCGTGGCGACCGACACGCTCGAGGACTTCGTGACGCTCTTCGATCGGATCCCGTTCGGCGACATCTCCACGTCGATGACGATCAGCGGGCCGGCGGTGGTGGCGTTCGCGTTCTTCCTGGCGACGGCGGAGCGGCAGGGTGTGGCCTGGGATCAGCTGGACGGCACGTTGCAGACCGACATCATGAAGGAGTACATCGCGCAGAAGGAGTGGATCTTCCCGCCGCGTCCGCACCTGCGCTTGATCGGCGACCTGATGGCGTTCTGCGCCGAACGCGTCCCTCGCTGGCATCCCGTGAGCGTGTCCGGCTATCACATCCGGGAGGCTGGCGCGACGGCGGCGCAGGAGCTGGCGTTCACGCTGGCGGACGGCTTCGCCTACGTCGAGCTGGGGCAGGCGCGTGGCCTCGACGTGGACACGTTCGCGCCGGGACTGTCGTTCTTCTTCAACGCACATATCGACTTCTTCGAGGAGATCGCGAAGCTACGGGCGGCCCGGCGGATCTGGGCGCGCTGGCTGAAGGACCGCTACGGCGCCACCGATCCCAACGCGATGAAGCTGCGGTTCCACACGCAGACGGCCGGCGTGTCGCTCACCGCGCAGCAGCCGATGAACAACGTGGTGCGGACCGCGATCGAGGCGCTGGCCGGCGTGCTCGGCGGCACGCAGTCCCTCCATACGAACGCGCTCGACGAGGTGTTGGCGCTGCCGACCGAGGAGAACGCGAAGCTCGCGCTCCGCACGCAACAGGTGATCGCCTACGAGAGCGGCGTGCCCGACGTCGCCGATCCGCTCGGCGGGTCGTACTTCATGGAAGCGATGACCGATCGGATGGAGGAGCAGGCCGAGGAGATGTTCGCCGAGATCGACCGCATGGGGGAGGGGTCGATGCTCGAGGGCGTGCTCACCGGCATCGAGCGCGGGTGGTTCCAGCAGGCGGTCGCCGAGTCGGCGTTCCGCGAACAGCGACGGTTCGAGTCCGGCGAGCTGACCAAGGTCGGGGTCAACGCGTTCGTCGACCGGTACGACGAGCCCGTCGACACGCTGGTGATCGGCCCGGAGGGCGAGCGGGAACAGATCGAGACGCTGACACGCGTCCGCGCGGAGCGCGATGGGTCCGCATCGGGCGAGGCACTCGGTGCGCTGGTGGCGCGCGGCGGGTACGGATCAGAACCTCATGCCGTTCCTCGTGGATTGCGCCCGGGCGCTCTGCACGGAGGGCGAGATCGTGACGGCGTTGACCGGCGTCTTCGGCGACTACCGCGAGACGCCCTGGTTCTGACGGCGGGAGCCCGCTCGGTCTAGTTGCGATGCCTCGCAATTGCCATCTGTGGCAGAAGATGGTTGGATGCTCGTTCGGATGGATCCCCTCCACGTGATCGCGGCCGCCGCGGGCGAGACGTTCGGCATCGGTGTCATCGTGTCCGCGTTCCTGTTCGGCTTCCGTCACGGGATCGACTGGGACCACATCGCCGCGATCACCGACATCGCGGGCTCGCAGGACGATCGTCGAAGCGCCATGTTCTTCGGCACGCTCTACGCGGTGGGGCATGCGCTCGTCGTCTTCCTGATCGGGACGGCGGCGATCCTGCTCGGCGAGCGGCTCCCCGCATCCGTCGACAACGTGATGGAGAAGATCGTCGGCGTCACGCTGATCCTCCTCGGGGTGTTCGTGTTCGTCTCACTCGCCAGGCACGGCAGGGAGTTCCGTCTGCGAAGTCGCTGGATGCTGATCTTCTCGGGTGTGCGCAACGCCTACCGCAGGATCGGACGATCGCCCGATGATCCGCACGATCTTCAACCGGTCCACCGGCACGCTCCGGAAGGCGACGACGCCCAGCCGGGCTCGCTCGCGGTCGCGGTCGCCGAAGACATCTCGGTCTCGGATTGGCATCACGGGCATCACGGTCGCCCCGGTCATCACCACCACAAGCACCCGGAGCCCGACGACGCGTTCATGAACTACGGCCGGGGAACGGCGTTCGTCGTCGGGATGGTGCACGGGGTCGGTGCCGAGACGCCGACGCAGATCGTGATCTTCCTCGCAGCAGCCGGTGCAGGAGGAAAGGCGGTCGGAGAGGCCGTCCTCATCGCGTTCATCGTCGGACTCCTGATCGTCGAATTCGCTGATCACGTTCGGATCGGCCGTGGGGTTCATCAGGGCGTCGAAGAACTGGGCGGTCTACGTGTCGATCGCGGTGATCACCGCCGTCTTCAGTCTGGTGATCGGCACGCTCTTCCTGTTCGGGAAGGGTGCCGTTCTCCCCGCGATCTTCGGCGGCTGATCCCTCCGTTCCGATCGAGGCTCGTACGATAGGCCGGCTCTCGCGGGAGGAGGACCCCATCGAGGCTGGCGCGTTGCCCATGATCTCGCTGCGCTCGGTGACCAAACGGTTCGCCGGAGCGACATCCGATGCCGTGCACGAGCTCTCGCTCGACGTCTTCGAAGGCGAGGTCGTGGTGTTGGTCGGCCCATCCGGCTGCGGGAAGACGACGACGATGCGGATGATCAACCGCCTGATCGAAGCCACGTCCGGGCAGGTCGTCGTTGAGGGCACCGACGTGTTGAAGCGCGACCCCGTCGAGCTCCGTCGGGGCATCGGCTACGTGATCCAGACGGTCGGACTGATGCCGCACCGCACCGTCGCGCAGAACATCGCCACCGTGCCCGATCTGCTGGGTTGGGAGCAGTCGCGCACCCTCGAACGCGTCGACGAGATGGCCGCGCTGCTCGAGCTGGATCCGGAGCTGTTGGCTCGCTACCCGTCCGAGCTCTCGGGCGGCCAGCGGCAACGGGCGGGCGTGGCGAGGGCGCTCGCGGCCGACCCTCCCGTGATGCTGATGGATGAGCCGTTCGCCGCCGTCGATCCCGTCGTGCGGGCACGGCTGCAGGATCAGTTCCTGGACATCCAGCGGCGCCTCCGCAAGACGATCGTCTTCGTCACCCACGACATCGACGAGGCGATCAAGATGGCCGACCGGATCGCGATCCTCAACGTCGGCGGCATCGTGGAACAGTACGCGCCGCCCGAGGAGATCCTCCGCGTCCCGGCCAGCGCGTTCGTCGCGGACTTCGTGGGCGAGGAGCGCGGCTTGAAGCGCTTGGGGCTCATCGCGGTCGCCGATGTGGAGGTCGAACCCGGTCCCGCGCCGGCGGACGCGCCCATCGTCGAGCGATGACCAGACGATGCGTCAGGCGCTCGACGTGCTGGTGACCACCGGCTGCGCCGTCGCGGTCGTGACGGCCACGGACGGGCGGCGGCGCGGCGTCCTCACCCTCGAGCGCATCTCGAGGGAGCTGGCGTCATGAACCTGCTCGCCGCCGAACCGCTGATCCGTTGGGACTGGGTGGGAGATCATCTGGCGGAGATCGGGTCTCGCCTCATCGAACACCTCGAGCTCACGATCATCGCCGTCGTGATCGGGTTCGCGATCTCGTTCCCGTTGGCCGTCCTGGCGCACCGGCGGCGATGGACGTACGCGCCGGTGACGTGGGCCGCCGGCATCCTCTACACGATCCCGAGCCTGTCGCTGTTCGTGATCCTCATCCCGATCACGGGGCTCTCGGCGACGACGGTCGCCATCGGTCTCGTGAGCTACACGTTGTTGATCCTGATCCGGAACACGACCGCCGGTTTGGCCGGGGTGCCCGCCGACGTCGTCGATTCCGCCGTCGGCATGGGGTTCTCGACCCGGCAGGTGCTCTGGCATGTGGAGGTCCCGCTCGCGATGCCGGTCATCATGGCCGGGATCCGCATCGCGACCGTCAGCACGATCGGGCTCGTGACCATCGGCTCGCTGATCGGCCGGGGAGGCGTGGGCCAGTTCATCCTCGAAGGCTTGCGCACGTTGTTCCAGACCGAGATCCTCCTTGGGGCCGTGCTCGCCGTCGCCCTTGCGTTCGTCGCGGACGGCGTGTTGTTGGTGGTGCAGCGGGCGATGACACCGTGGGCGACCGACCGGCGCGCGGAGGACGTGTCGTGAGCGTGCTCGAGTGGCTCCTCGCGTCCGAGCACTGGTCGGGAGAGAACGGCATCCCGATCCGCCTGTTGCAGCACATCGAGATGTGCGTCGTGGCCCTCGCGATCGCGGTACTGATCGCGATCCCGATCGGCGCGGTGGTGGGGCACACGCGACGCGGTGCGGGCGTCGCCGTGCCGGTCGCGAACCTCGGCCGGGCCATCCCCTCGTTCGCGATCCTCGTGCTGGTGTTCATCCTGATGCTTCGGTGGTGGCCGGACCTCGCGTTCGGATTCGTGCCGACCGTCGTCGCGCTCACGCTGCTCGCGATCCCCCCGATCCTCACGAACACGTACGTCGGGATCAGGGGGGTCGATGCCGACACCGTGGAGGCCGCGAAGGGGATGGGCATGCGCGGCACGCAGATCTTCGGCCGGCTCGAACTGCCGCTGGCGGCGCCGGTCATCGTGACCGGCGTCCGCATCTCCGCGGTGCAGGTCGTGGCGACGGCCACGCTCGCGGCGCTGATCGCCGGGGGCGGGCTGGGGCGATACATCGTCGACGGGTTCCAACAGGGCGATCGCACGATGACGATCGCCGGCGCCGTGCTGGTGGCGCTGCTGGCGCTCGCCACGGAAGGAGCGTTCGCGCTGACCGGGAGGCTCTCGACGCCGAAGACCGCGAGCCGGGGCGCGACCGCAGAGGGGCCGGCAAGGAACCGATAGTCCACGCTGCAGGTGCATCGGTTCGCAGGAGCGGTCGCTGGTAGTCTCCTGCGCGCCGCGGGTCCGGTCTGGACCCTTGAGCGAAGTCGAAAGGAGACCCATGCGGATCGACCGCAGGTTCGTCCTCGGGGCGGCCCTCGTCGCGCTCGGCATCATCGCGAGCGCGTGCGGGTCGGGTGGGGACAACGACGCCGCGTCGCCCAGCTCGGGCGAGACGGCGACCATCGCCAGCACCCTGACGCTGGGTGGCCCTCCCGAGTGTCCGACGCGCGCGTTCTGCGCACTCGGGCTGGAGGACACGTACGGCGTGGTGTTCGGAAGCTTCAAGCCTCTCGACGTCGGCGGGCCGCTGACCGTCGCGGCGCTCGACAGCGGCGCGATCGACGTCGGGCTGCTCTTCTCGACGTCGAGCGTGATCAACGCGAACGGCTGGGTGGTGCTGGAGGACGACAAACATCTGCAGCAGGCCGACAACATCGCGCCCGTCGTTCGTGAGGACGTCGTGAACGACGAGATCACGGGGCTGCTGAACGCGATCAGCGCGGCACTCACCAGCGACAACATCACCGGCCTCAACAAGCAGGTGGAGATCGACAAGAAGGATGCCGCCGACGTCGCCGGCGCGTTCCTGGACGAGCAGGGACTGCTCCCCGACGGCGGCGACGGAGCGGGAACGACGATCACGGTCGGCGTCTCCGGAGCCTTCGCGGAGAACCAGATCGTGGCCGAGATGTACGCCCAGGTCCTGGAGGCCGCCGGTTACACCGTGGAGCGTCAGCTCGATCTGGCGTCCCGCGAGATCTCTGACAAGGCGCTCCAGCAGGGGGACATCGACATCAAGCCCGAGTACCTCGGCTCGGAGCTCTTGTTCCTCGATCCGAGCGCGCAGGCGTCGGGCGACCCGGCCGCTGAGGCGGCATCGCTCGCACCGCTGCTGAAGGAGAAGGACGGCGCCGTGCTCCTCGACTACTCCCAGGCCAACGATACGAACTCGTTCGTGGTGACCGCGGAAACCGCGGAGACCTACGGCCTCGTCACGGTAAGCGACCTGGCGAAGCCCGCATCGTGATCACGCGATCGCTCCGGCGGCCCGCCGCCCATCACTCGGGTGGGTCGCCGGAGCGTTCCGCTCCCACGGCGTGATCCGTCGCTCGCATGTCCGGGGAGAGCTCGACGAACGAGATCGCGGCGCCGGCGAACAACAAGAGCGCGCACACGACCATCACCCATCGGAACCCGTCGCCGAACGCCTGTTGCACGATCGTGTGGATCTCGGCGCGTTCGGCGGGGGGCAGATGGGCCGGGGCGGCCAACGCTCCCTGCTCTGCGCGATCGGCGACGACCTCGGTGCGGATCGCGGGATCCACCGACGCATCCGCGAGCCGCTGCTCGAGCCCGTGGGTGAATCCCGCCAGCGACAGCGCGGGCAGGATCGCGACGGCCACGAGACCGCCGAAGCGCGAGATGGCGGAGTTCACGCCCGAGGCGATCCCGGCCCTGCGAGGCCCGAGCGCCGAGAGCACCGCGGTGGTCAACGGAGCGACCGTCAGCGCGAGCCCCGCGGCGAAGATCAGCGCCGACGGGAAGACCGACATCCAGTACGACGGCACGTGCGCGGTGGCGGCCGCGACGAGGAGCCCGATCCCCGCCACGGCCGGACCGAACGTCATCGGGATCCGCGGGCCGATGCGATCGGCGAGCCTCCCGGCGATGGGTGAGCCGATCAGCAACAGCCCCGTCAGCGGCAGCAGGCTGGCGCCGGCGGCCACGGCTGAGAAGCCGCGTGCTTGCTGGACGTCGAGGACGAGGTACAAGCTCGCTCCCGCGAGCGCGGCGTAGATCACCAGGGTCGCCACGTTCACCGCCGAGAACGTGCGGTTGGCGAAGATCGCAAGGGGCACCATCGGTTGCCGCGCACGACGTTCCGCGGCGATGAACGCGACGAACCCCAGCCCGCCGATCGCGAACCCCGCCAGCACGGCCGGTGACGTCCATCCGAGCGTCGACCCCTCGATCAGCGCGAACGTCAGCCCTCCCAGGAACACGGCGGCGATCGCTGCCCCCGGCAGGTCGATGTGGCGCACCGCCTCCTCGTCGCGCGATTCCGGCACCTTCGGCAGCGCGACCAGGAAGACGAACACCGCGATCGGAAGGTTCAAGAAGAAGATGCCTCGCCACGAGATGGCGTCGACGATCAGCCCGCCCGCGAGCGGACCGATCGCGGCGCCGATCCCCGAGAGCGACGCCCACAGGCCGATCGCGCGCCCGCGCTCCGACGGGTCGAACGACGCGGTGAGGATCGCGAGGCTGCTCGGGACCAGGAGCGCCCCTCCGATGCCCTGGATACCTCGCGCCACGTCCAGCAGGAACAGCGTCGGGGCCAGCCCGCACAGCATCGAGCCGGTCGTGAACACGACCAACCCGAGCCGGAGCGCGCGTCGCCGCCCGAAGATGTCTCCGAACGAGCCACCGAGCAGGATGAACGCCGTCAGCGTCAGGACGTACGCGTCGACCACCCAGGCGACGGACGAGAGCTCGGCGCGGAAGTCGCGCTGGAGGGTCGGAAGGGCGACGTTCACCACCGTCGAATCCAGGAAGCTCATCGACGAGGAGAGGATCGTCGCGAACAGGACCCACTTGCCTTCGCGGGAGCCGATCCGCAGCGGTTGCGCGGGCGGGGTGGGCACGGGCCGAGGGTAGCATCGAGCCCCGCCGGGACGGTCCGACGCGTACCACGCCGAGCGACGAGGAGGAACCGTGGATCAGGACATCATCGTGATCGGTGGAGGTGCCGCGGGTGAGGCCGCCGGGTTCGCGGCCGCGGCCATCGGAGCGCCCGCCGTGCTCGTGGAGCGCGACCTCGTGGGGGGCTCGTGCCCGTTCTGGGCGTGCATGCCGTCGAAGACCCTGCTGAACTCCGCCGCGCGACGGGCGTGCGATCCGACGTACGAGTGGTCGCGGGCATCGGCGCGACGGGATTGGATGATCTCCCGCGAGGAGATCGACTACCCGGACGACAGCGGACACGTGCGCCGGATGGAGGCTGCCGGCACGCGTGTCCTTCGGGGCGAGGCACGGATCGTCGGGCCGGGCGCCGTCGAGGTCCGGACGGACGCCGGCATCGAGTCGCTCTCCGCATCGAACGTGATCGTGGCCGCGGGCTCGGAGCCGTTCGTGCCGCCGATCCCGGGCATCGATGACGTGTCGTACTGGACCAGCCGCGAGGCGACATCCACACGTGAGCTCCCGTCGAGCATCGTGATCCTGGGCGGCGGCGTGGTCGGCGTGGAGATGGCTCAGGTGTTCGTACGGTTCGGGGTTCGCGTCACGCTCGTGGAGGGCGGCGAACGGATCCTGTCGCGGGATCACCCCCTCACGTCGAAGGCCGTCGCCGACCAACTGGAGGAGGAGGGCCTGATCCTGCGGACCGGCGTGACCGCGCAACGTGTGCGCGCTGGTGGCGCCGGCCGCATCGTCGAGCTGTCCGACGGCTCGACCGTCGAAGGGGCCGAGCTGCTCGTGGCCGTGGGGCGGCGTCCGGCGGACCTGCGGGCGCTCGGCGTCCAGGAGGCCGGCGCGACGCTGGACGAGCGGGGCGCGCCCGCGCCCGACGATCAGCTCCGCATCGCCGACGGACTGTTCGTCGCCGGCGACGTCGCGGGAGGGCTCCAGTTCACCCACGTCGCCGACTACGAAGGCGGGGTGACGGCGCGCGTGGCTGCCGGGCGAGACGTCCGAGCCGACCTCAGCGCCGTTCCGAAGGTGACGTTCACCGACCCCGAGGCGGCCGCCGTCGGGCTGACCGTCCAGGAAGCGCAGCAGCAGGGGATCGATGCGTTCGAGATCTCGCGGGACTTCGCGAGTACCGGCAAGGGGGAGACGATCGAGGGAGCCCGCGGCCATCTCACCGCGGTCGTGGATCGCGAGCGGAAACGGCTCGTCGGGGAGTTCGCGGCGTGCCCCGGCGCGGGCGAGCTGATCCACGAGGCGGTGCTCGCGATGAAGCTGGATGCGCCGCTCTCCGTTCTGGCCGACACGATCCACGCGTTCCCCACGGCCGCCAGGGTGATGGGCGGCGTCTATCAGGAGGCGGCGCAGCAGCTGGCGTGAATGAGCGGGTTAGGCGACGCGGCCGAACATGGCGAGCAGTCGCGTCTGCGCGTCCGCGCCGTCCGGAGGGATCACCTCGTCGCCGTATTGGCCGCTCGCTTTGAGGTCAGCGATGGCCGGGCCGACCTTCTCGTCGATGACGGCGACGTAGGTCGGGTCGATCGTCTCGTCGGCGCCGATCGCGCGGGCCAGATCCCATCCGTGGATCGCCAGGTCGTTGAACACCTCGAACACGTAGTCCTCCCCGGTGACGTCGCGGCGCGAGAGGTGGATCACCAGCTCCATCGCTCCGTCGGTGTCCACGGCCGCGAGCGCCTCGGCGGCGGCCGCATCCCACGACGCGACGGGGTCATCACCCAGGAGGTCACCGCTCAAGCTGTCGCCGACGTCGGTCACCGAACGCCCGCCCAAGAGGGGAACGGTCCAGGCGATCTCGCTCACCAGGTGATGCACCAAGGCGCGAACGTCCCACTCCGTGCAGGGCGTCGGTCCCGTCCACGCATCGGCGGGTACCTGGTGCACCAGGTCTCCGAAGTGCTGGAGCGCTCCGACGTACATCTCCTTCGTTCCCGTCTCGGTTGCCACCTCCGCTCCTTCCTTGCCTTGGCCCTTCAGCCTGGCCCGCGTGCCTCGCCCGCCGCAGCCTCGGCCCGTGCGAGCCTGGGCCAGTGAGTCTCGACCGTCAAGGCGCCCCGAGAAGCGTATGCCGTCTCAGCCGGTCGTGGATGAGCCCTCGACGGGGCGCAGGGAGAACGGCAACAACCGTTGCGCCTCCTCCCAGTCGCGCAGGAGGGTCGCCCGATCGGGTCCGGACAGCGCCACCACCGCCAGCCGGTGGCTGGCCGAGTCGTCGTCGTTCTCCGACAGACGCTGGCCCGGGCGAACGAGCAGCTCGACCTGGCTTCCCGGGAACCGCTCCACGATAGCGGCCGGATCGGGGACGGTCTCCACGATGGCGTCCTCGACGTAGCGGCGGAGCACGAAGCTCGACGCGACCACGTCACGACGAGCGCTGGGGAGCGTCGGACGCCCGCCGGTCACCAGCTCGAGCTGGAGCCGGTACGTCGACGTCCCGTGCACGGCGCGAACGAGCGGCGCGAACTGCGATGCCATGCGTCCGTTGACCTCGACGATCTTCGCGGTCCCGTCCGCCGGAACGAAGAACTCGATGTTGAACAGCGAGCCGTCGAAGCCGAGCGCCGGCATGAGCACCGAGGCGATGTCACCCAGACGTCCGGCCACGTCGGGGGGGAGCTCGCTCGGGTAGTCGAACCGAACGAAGCTGATGCCGTTCGGGTGCATGATCGAATCGGTGACGCCGATCGGCGTCACGGTTCCGTTGCAGATGGATCCCTCGAACGTCACGAGCCGTCCTTCGAGCAGCTCTTCGACGAGCATCAGGTGGAACGAGCGCCCTTCGAGCTCCTCGTCGAAGGCCGCGACGCGGTCGAGCTGGTCGCGGGCCGACCGCATCGCGGCCTCGAGCTGGTCCCGGTCGTGCACCGGGAACGCGAGCTGCGACAGGTGGGCGGAGACGGGCTTGACGAACAACGGGAACGGCAGCGGCAGGGGATCCGGGATCGGGTCGTTCGGATCGAGCGCGAAGAACCGCGGTGTGGCGTCCGGGACCGCGTCGCGTTGCAAACGGCGCGACTCGAGCTTGTCGTGACATCGCATGAACGCCTCCGGGGTCGGACCCGGGAGACCGAGCTGCGCCGCCAGGTGCGCCGCCAGGTGGGCGCTCGCATCGGAGGACCCGAACACGCCGTTCACGGCTCGTGCACGGGGGTCGCCGGCCAGGCGTTCCAGGATGGCGTTCGGCCGGTCCGTCGGAGCATCGTCCTCCAGGAGGATCGCCCGTACGTGCTCGCCGACTTCGGGGTGCTCGAGGTTCAACCGATCACGAGCACCGGGATGCACGATCAGCGCGGTCGGTCGATCGTCCATGGTCGTCCTGGTGTCAGTTCTGCGCGGCGGCGCAGTCCGCGCAGACGCCGGTGATGGCGAAATGCGTCAGGTCGGCCTCGAAGCCGTGATGGCGCCGGATCAGCTTCTGGAGCGATTCGGCCTCCGGGAGCGAGAGGGGATCGTCGCCGCCGCACGAGCTGCACACCAGATGGATGTGTTCGGCTTCCTCGGCGCGGTGATACTCGGGGCCGCTCTCCAGGTGCGAATGCTGCAGGACGCCGACCTCCTCGAGCAGCGTGAGCGTCCGGTACACGGTCGAGGCGTTCACGCCGGGCATCTCGCTCTGGATCTTCCGCGTGATGACGGTGGGTGAGATGTGTCCCTGCGCGTGCATCACGGCGCCCACGATGGCCCGCCGCTGCGGGGTCATGCGCAGCCCACGAGCACGCAGGAGCTCCATGACGTCGATCTGGTCGGTCCGTTCCACGGCGCGGGATTCTAGCAGGCTGTTGCAGGTGCAATTCCGTTGCAGCTAGCCAGGCGGCGGCAGACCCAGCGCCCGCGCGGCCCACGGGAGGGCGGTTCGCGCCTGCCGGAGCTGCAGCGTGCGGACGTGGGGCGCCTCGGGGATCTCGGGACGGGCGGCGTGCGACGCGAAGTAGCCGGCCAGGAGCGCGGCCAGCTCGGCGGCGCCTTCAGGGAGGATCTCGTCGGGCGCCGGCCCTCCCTCGGCGTGGAGGCTCGGCAACCAGCACGCGACATCGGCCAGCGGATTCCCCACGCACGCGAAGTTCCAATCGACCAGGATCGCGCGGCCGTCGCGGATGCAGAGGTTGTCGCTCCGCACGTCGAAATGCATCAGCGCATCACCGTCGAGCGGGGCGATCTCGGTGGCGAACCGCAGGATGGGCAGGGCGGCGTCCAGCCAGGCAGCGGAGCACAGCCCGAGGGCGAGGAACGACGCCGGATCGTCCTCGATCTCGATCCAGCCCTGGAAGTCGAACTGGCTGTCGGCGGCTCGAGGCAGGTCCGGGGGCGCCGGTGCCGCGGCGACCTCCGCCAGGCACGCGATCACGGCGTCCACGTGGTCGGGCGTCCACGGCGGCGGCCAGTGGGCGTCCGAGAGGTCCTCGAGCGCGATCACCGGGCGCTCACCGTCGTCGTCCCACCCGAGCATCCGCGGCAAGAACGGGGCGCCGCGCGTCTGCGCGTAGAACAGGTGCTCGTCGCGGATCCATGACGCGGTGTCATCCCCGCGAGCGCACTTCACGAACGCTCGCTCGCCGTCGGGCAATTCGACCAGCCAATGCGCCGCGTTCGTCTGTCCGCGACGGGTGATCTCGCGCCATGCGACCGGTCGGGTCTTCAGCGCGCGTTCGATCCGGGCGGCCTCATCTCCGGGCGGCGCGTCCATGACGCCGGAGCCTAACGGCGGCATCGGTCGGTAGCATCCCGGGCGATGACGGTCATGGTCACCGGCGCTTCCGGGATGATCGGGCGCACCCTCGTGCCGCTGCTGATCCGCAACGACGAGGTGCGAGCGTGTGTACGCCGTCCAGAAGCGGCCCCAGTCGTTGCGTGCGATGGGGGCGAAGGTCGCGGTAGGTCATCTCGACGATGCCGACGCGCTCGCGGAGATACTCAAGCGGGTCTTCACGGTGATCCATCTGGTCGGCGGCCCTACGCACGTGGATGACGACGCAGTCCTGGCAGCGAACCACGGCTCGGTGATCACCGCGCTCGCCGCCTCGAGAGAGGCTGGTGTCAGCCGGTTCGTGCTGCTGTCCGCAACGGGTGCAGCGGTCGACTCGTCGAACCGCTACCTCCGGGCGAAGGGGCTCGCCGAAGAGGCGGTGGCGAACAGCGGGTTGGAGCACGCGATCGTCCGCTCGACGCACGCATACGGCTCGGGTGGATCGTGGCTCGCCGCCACGGTCGAGGGAGCGACGGCATCGCCACCGTTCGTGATCGGCGACGGGACGCAGTCGGTGGCTCCGGCGTTCGCCGGCGATGTGGCGGCGATCCTGGCGGCCGTCGACGACGAGAGGTCGCCCGTCGAGGGCACCTGGGCGTTCGAGGGCCCCGACGCCTTGTCCATGGCCAACCTCGTCGAGCTCCTCTCTGCCCCGGGCGCCCCACCACCGATGCCGGTGACACCGTCTGAGGCGGCCGCGCGTCTCGACACCCTGGGAACGCATCTCTCCGAGACCGCCGCCGAACTGTTCGCGCTCCCGTCCCGGGCCGACGCGCCCGATGCGGCGGCCGCGTTCGGCGTCACCCCGACGTCGCTCGCCGACGGGCTCCGCGCCGTCGCGCAGCCGACGGCCGGAGTCGAACGGTAGGGTGGCCGGCATGGGGGAGTTCGTCCGGCTCGAAGTCGACGACGGTGTGGGGCAGGTCCGTCTGGACCGACCACCCGCCAACGCGATCGATCACCAGATGGGCTTGGAGCTGCAGGAGGCGTTCCGCGACGCCGCGAGTCGCGACGACGTCGGCGCGGTGGTCATCTGGGGCGGGCCGAAGATCTTCGCGGCCGGAGCGGATATCAAGGCGATGGTGGGGTTCGGGCCGGAGGAGGTCCGTCCGGTGGTGGCGGCGCTCGGCGACGCGCTCGACATGCTGGAGGCCATGCCGAAGATCTCGATCGCCGCGATCAACGGCTACGCGCTCGGTGGTGGGTTCGAGCTGGCGCTCGCCGCCGATCTGCGGTACCTGGCGGACGACGGAAAGGTCGGCCAACCGGAGATCGGGATCGGCGTGATCCCCGGGGCGGGCGGGACGCAACGGTTGACGTACATGGTCGGGCCCGGGAGGGCGCGGGATCTGGTCTACACCGGCCGGCAGGTGGCCGCCGACGAGGCGTCGGATCTGGGACTCGTCGAACGGGTCCTGCCGCCGGACGACGTGCTGAACGCCGCCACGGTGGACGCGCGCGCCTTCGCCCGGGGCCCCCGAGAGGCCCTCGCCGCGGCGAAGATGGCCATCCGAGCTGCCCTCCTGACGCCCGGGCCCGAGGGGCTGGCGCGCGAGGTGGCGCTCTTCCGCGACCTGTTCGGCACCCCTGACCAGCGCGAAGGCATGCGGGCGTTCCTGGACAAGCGCGAGCCACGGTTCGGCGGAACCGCGTCCTGAGCGGCTCCCGGGCCCATCCCACCCCCTGAACCGCCCATCCGCCCTGCGGGAGAGATGTTGCGAACCCATGCAGAACCGTGCCTTCCCGTGCCGAGGAATGAACCGAGACCGTCTTCCGTTCGAAGAGGGAGATGAAGGGGTACGCGCCCCTCATCGATCGCAGGTCACGAAAGGAAGTGAGCGACGTGTCAGAGGAGAGGTTCCGGGGCGCTTCCGTCCGGACGCTCCCGCGGCCGAACAAGAGCTACGGCGGAGGCCGCGTCTGCGCCGATCCCGGTTGCGAGACCAAGCTTTCGGTCTACAACAAGTGGAACTACTGCTGGCAGCACGAACCGGTGCACGCATACGTTCCCCGCGGGAAGCGCAAGCGACGCACGGCGGCATAGCCCCGAGCTCACCACACGACCATCAGCCGAGGCCCTCCGAGAGGAGGGCCTCGTCGCATGTTCGGCTGCCGTGCGCCGGCCGGTTCAAGGACGTTCCCGAGCGTTCCGATGATGGTGAGGACCGCTCCCCCCGAGCGCGCGGACAACCTATGGCCGATGAGATGGATCCACCGCTGCCGATGCGCGAAGGCGCGTGCCCGTTCTGCGAGCGCACGGTGCTGGTCTATGAGGAACCGCCGCGATGCCCGCTCTGCGCCTGTCCGATGGATGAAGACCGGATGCACCCGTTCTCGTTCCCTGTCGAGGATCCGGCGCCCGACCTCTAGTCCAACAGGACCGCGCTCCGCCATCCTCGGACCGAGCTGAACACGGCGAGCCCATCCGCCGTCCGCGCCTCGTCGATCGAGATGGGCCGCTCGCTCAACGTGCCCTCCACGAGGAGCGCCGCGCGCTCGGTCCCGGGCAGGAGCCCCGCATCGAGCGGAGGCGTCCACCAGCGACCGTCGAGCTTCGGCGGCGACGTTCGCGACCGAGGTCTCGGTGACCTGCCCGCGCGTGTTGATGAGGAGCGCGTCGTCGGCGTCGGGGTGTCGCGCACGCGCGTCCTCGTACCTGCCGCGCAGCGTCGTCTTGTGGAACAGGAAGACGTCGTTCGGATCCACCGGGATGTCGTCGAGTGTCAGACGGACGGGCTCGGGGGCGCCGCGATCCAGCGCCGCCCACGAGACCTCGATCGCTCCGACCCGCGAGAGACGAAGGTGGATCTTGATCGGACGGTCGGTCTCGGCACCGGCCGCATCCATCGATGCGCGCACCGCCGCTTCGTCGAACGCGTACCCGAAGTAGGTGGCCGAGTCGCGGAGCCGTTCGACGTGCTGCTCCAGCCGACGGATCGGCTCGCCGGGATCTCGCCGCATCGACTCGAGCAACTCGAACGGCGGACGCCGGGCCGTGAGCACCCGTGCCTTCGCGACGGTCTCGTCGTATTCGCCGGCCGGCGATGAGTCCCACGTGATGCCGCCGCCGACGCCGTACTCGGCCGTGCCGCTCTCCGCGTCGACCACCACCGTTCGGATCGCCACGTTGAAGGACGCGCGAGGAGGACCGGCGTTCGCCGGTGCCAGGAAGCCGACGGCGCCGCAGTAGACGCCCCGAGGGGAGTCCTCCAGGTCGGCGATGATCCCCATCGTGCGCACCTTCGGCGCGCCGGTGATCGACCCGCTGGGGAAGAGCGCCCGGAAGACGTCGGGTACCCCCGTCCCCGGCTCGAGCTCGGCGGTCACGGTTGACGTCAGCTGCCACACGGTCTCGAAACGCTCCGGCTCGAACACCTTGGCCCATCGCACCGTGCCCGGCCGGGCGATGCGACCGAGGTCGTTGCGCAGGAGGTCGACGATCATCGCGTTCTCCGCTCGGTCCTTCACCGACGCCGTCAGCCGTTCGCGCTCGGCGTCGTCCTCCGCGGGCCAGCGACCTCGCGGCGCGGTGCCCTTCATCGGTCGCGTGGTCAGCCGGTCGCCGTCCAGCCGGAAGAACAACTCCGGCGACGCGGACACGATGCGATAGCGGCCCGCGTTCAGGTAGGCGCCGTGGGCGCCGCGCTGCGCGTAGCAGAGGTCGCGGTAGAGACCCCGCTCGTCGCCTTCGACGATCGAGCGCAACCGGAGCGTGTGGTTCACCTGGTACGTGTCGCCGGCGGCGATGTGCTCGCGGATCTCCGCGATCGCCAGGTCGTAGCGGGTGCGGTCGACGGTCGGCACCCACGCGTCGGACGGCGGGGACCCGTCGCGAGGTGAGGGAAGCACGGTCTCCTGCCGCTGCTGGAACATCGCGAACCAGGCGAGCGGCAGCCGGGAGAACGGATCGTCAGGCGGGCGCTGCCGCACGACGAGCGACGGGTCGAGCCCGGGCGCGGCCTCGTACGTCACGAACCCGGCGACCCACAGGCCACGGGCGGCCGCGCCCTCGGCCGCGACCAGCGTCGGGATGACGTCCTCGGGCCGCATCGCCTCAAGGACGCCCGCGGGATCGGTGAGACGGAACGAGGGCGACTCGCCGGTCAGGTCGTCGAACCGGGCCTCGATCACGATGCCCGCCCGGTCAGGCGCCCTTGCGGGACCTGACCTCGTCGATCAAGGCGGGCAGGAACTGCAGCGCGTCGGCCACGACGCCCAGATCGGCCAGCCGGAAGATCGGGGCGTCGGGATCCTTGTTGATCGCGACGATGCGCTTCGCGCCCTTCATGCCGACCACGTGCTGGAGCGCGCCGCTGATGCCGACCGCGATGTAGACGTCCGGTTTGACGGTCTTGCCGGTCTGGCCCACCTGGTAGCTGTACGGAACCCACCCCGCGTCGACCACGGCGCGGCTCGCGCCCACGGCCGCGTTGCCGAGCACGCTCGGCGAGCTGATCCAGGAGCGCGAAGTTGCTCGCATCCTGGAGCCCGCGTCCACCGGAGATGACGACCTTCGCCTCCTCCAGCTTGGGTCCCGAGGCCGACTCCTCGTGACGCTCGACGCGTCGGGCCGTGCGGAGCGCGTCCGGGACCTCCACGTCGACGGGGACGAGCTCGGCCGTGCCTCCGACGGCCTCCGCGGCGAAGGACTTCGGGCGGACGAGCACGAGCTTGGGGGCGGGGCCGTCGAGCTCGACGTCGACGAACAGCGTGCCTCCGGCGATCTGCGTCCGCGCCCGGTCCGTGCCGGTGACGTCGATCGCGTTGCTCATGAGCGCCGTACCGGTCTTCGCCTGGAGGCGGCCGGCGACGTCCCGAGAGGCGTAGGTGGTGGCGAACAGGATGAGGTCCGGCGCGTGTTCCTGGATCAGCGTGTGCAGCGCGTACGTCGCTGGCTGGGCCAGGAACTCCTCGTAGACCGCATCGTCGCTCGCGTACACCGTCTGTGCTCCGTGCTCGCCGAGCGCCGCCGCGGACGCGGTCGCGCCGGGGCCGAGCGCTACTGCCGCCACCTGGTCGCCCAGCTCGCGCGCCTTGGCCAGGAGCTCGAGTGCGGCGGGCGCCGGCCCGTCGGACGTCACCTCGGCGAAGACCCAGACCTTCGCCACGTCAGATCACCTTGGCCTCTGCCAGGAGGTCGGCGACGCGGCCTGCGGCCGCGTCGCCCTGCACGACCTCGCCCGGCCCCTTCTGCGGTGCGGGTTCGATCGCGCCCACCCGCTGGGTGGGCGCGACGTCGGCAGCGGACAGCTCGAGGTCGGCCAGCGTGAGCTCCTCGAGCGGTTTCGACTTGGCGCCCATGATGCCCTTGAGCGTCGGGTAGCGCGGCTCGGCCGAGGCCGCCGTCACCGTGACGAGCGCCGGCAGGGCGGACTCCACCACGTCGTATCCGCCCTCGGTCTGGCGCTCCACGCGGATCCCGCCGTCCACGGCCTCCACCGTCCGAGCGAACGTGACCGCGGGCACACCGAGCAGCTCGGCGACGGTCATGGGGAGCGTGCCCGTGTAGCCGTCGGTCGACTCGACGCCCGTGAGCACCAGGTCGAACGGCGCGCGCGCCGTCGCGGCCGCCAGGACACGGGCCGTGGCCAGGACGTCGGCACCGCGCAGGGCGTCGTCCGCGATCAGGACGGCGCCGTGGGCACCCATCGAGAGCGCGCGACGGATCGCGGAGACCGCTCCGGCGGGGCCCATCGAGACCACGGTGACCGCTCCATCGCCGGCCTCGGCGAGCTGCAGCGCCGCCTCGACGGCGTACTCGTCGCCGGGGTCCAGCGTGCCCTCACCATCGCGGTTCACCAGGAAGTCGTCACCCAGCACGACGTCGCCGTTCGCGTCCGGGATCGACTTCACGAGCACCACGATATCCATGGTGTCCGAGGATACTGGCCGAGGGCGCGGTAGCCTCTCGTCCGTCACACGTCGCCTCGGGAAGGAATGCATGCGCTGCACGTCGTGCGGTTCGGAGAACGAACCGGGTCGCAAGTTCTGCGGTGAATGCGGCGCTCACCTGACGCTCGGGTGCCCGTCGTGTGGCTCGTCGAACCCTCCAGGGACGAAGTTCTGCGGTGAATGCGGCATCGCGCTCGGCGGGGAGGTCGCCGTTGCTTCCCCGCCGACATCGAACGGACCCCTGGCGGAGCGGCGCCTGGTCTCGGTCCTGTTCGCCGATCTGGTGGGATTCACCACGCTCTCGGAGGCGCGCGACGCCGAAGAGGTCCGCGATCTCCTCTCCCGCTACTTCGAAACGTCGCGGGCGGTGATCGCACGCTACGGCGGCGTGGTGGAGAAGTTCATCGGTGATGCCGTGATGGCCGTGTGGGGCACGCCCACCACGATGGAGGACGACGCCGAGCGTGCCGTCCGCGCGGCACTCGAACTGGTGGACGCGGTCTCGGCCCTCGGCGACGAGGTGGGCGCTCCAGAGCTCGCGGCGCGTGCCGGCGTGCTGACCGGGGAGGCGGCCGTCAACCTGGCCGCGGTCGGGGAGGGGATGGTCGCCGGGGACCTCGTCAATACGGCGGCGCGGATCCAGTCGTCGGCATCGCCCGGCTCGGTGTACGTGGGCGAGGCCACCCGTCGCGCGAGCGACGCGGCGATCGTCTACGAGGAGGCGGGGACGCACGAGCTGAAGGGCAAGGCCGAGCCGGTCACCCTGTGGCGGGCGACCCGGGTCGTCACGGGGATCCGAGGGTCGGGACGTTCGTCCGCGCTCGAGCCGCCGTTCCTCGGGCGTGATCGCGAGCTGCGGATGCTGAAGGATCTGTTCCACGCGAGCGGGGAGGGCCGCAAGGCGCAGCTGCTGACCGTGATCGGCGGCGCCGGTCTCGGGAAGTCGCGCCTGGTGTGGGAGTTCCAGAAGTACATCGACGGGCTCGCGATCGACACGCGATGGCATCGCGGCCGATGCCTGGCGTACGGGGAAGGCGTCACGTTCTGGGCGCTCGCCGAGATGGTCCGGACGAACGCCTCGATCGTCGAGGGTGAGGACCCGGCGACGGCGCTGCCGAAGTTGCGGGCGGCCGTCGAGCATGCGATCCCCGACCCCGAGGAGCGGAGGTGGGTCGAGCCGCGATTGGTGAGCCTGCTCGGGCTCGAGACGGGTCCGACCCGTGACCGCGAGGACCTGTTCGCCGCATGGCGGCGGTTCTACGAACGTCTGTCCGATGAGATGCCCACCGCGCTCGTGTTCGAGGACATCCATTGGGCGGATCCGTCGCTCCTGGACTTCATCGAGTACCTCTTGGAGTGGTCGAGGAGCTATCCCATCTTCGTGCTCGCCGTCGGCCGGCCGGAGCTGCTCGAGAAGCGACCGGGCTGGGGTGCCACGCGTCCGCAACTCCGCCACGATCCACCTCGATCCGCTCCCCGGCGCGACGATGGGGGACCTCCTCGAAGCGCTCGTTCCGGGCTTGCCGACGGAGGTCGGTTCGCAGGTGTTGGAGCGGTCGGAGGGCGTGCCGTTGTACGCCGTGGAGACCGTGCGGATGCTCCTCGACAAGGGGCTCCTTTCGCAGGAGGGGAACGCCTACCGTCCCACGGGCCCGATCGAAGAGCTCGACGTGCCGGAGACGCTCCACGGCCTGATCGCCGCGCGGCTCGACGGATTGGACCCGGAAGAGCGGCGGCTCGTTCAGGACGCGGCGGTGCTCGGGAAGACGTTCACGGAGCGCGGACTGCTCGCCGTCGCCGGGATCCGACCGGACGAGCTGATGCCGCGTATGTCTGCGTTGGTGCGAAGGGAGATCTTCACGGTCCTGGAGGATCCGCTCTCGCCGGAGCGGGGGCAGTACTCGTTCCTCGGCGACCTGATCCGCTGGGTCGCGTACGAGACCCTCTCGAAGAAGGAGCGGAAGGTCCGCCACCTGGCCGTCGCCGCGTACCTGGAGGAGGCGTTCGAGGAGGAAGACGTCGTCGAGGTGGTCGCGTCGCACTACCTCCAGGCGTTCGGTGCCGCGCCCGACGCGGATGACGCGGGCGCCATCAAGGATCGCGCCCGGGGTGCGGTCGCCCGAGCCGGAGAACGTGCCGCCTCGCTCGGTGCCGCAGAGGAGGCGCGGCGGTACTTCGAGCAGGCCGTCGACCTGACGGACGACCCGGTGACCCGAGCGGAGCTCCACGAGCGGGCCGCCGAGATGTCCCTCATGGGCGGAGATGCGGACAGCGCGACGGCTCACTACGAACGGGCCATGCGGCTCTTCCGCGAGCGCGGCCTCACCCACGCGGAGGCACGAGCATCCGCGGGGTTGGCGGACGTCGATCGGGGAGAGGGGCGCTTGGACGAGGGCCTCGATCGGATGTCGCGTGCGTTCGCCGTCCTGGCGACGGAAGAGCCCGACGAGGACCTGGCGATGCTCGCCGCGCAGCTCGGTCGGTTCCTGTTCTTCGTGGGTCGCGCGGCCGAGGCCGCCGAGCGGACGGAGTTGGCCCTGACCCTCGCCGAGGGACTGCGGCTGCCCCGGGTCTTCTCGGAGGCACTGAACACGAAGAGCCTGATCCTGGATGCGCAGGAGCGGTCGGGAGAGGCGTACCTCCTCCTCGAGCACAGCCTGGAGGTGGCGCTCGACAACGACCTGGGGGCGTCGGCCCTCCGTGCGTACAACAACCTCTGCGCGTTCATGAACCGCGCCGGTCGCCACGAGGATGAACTGCGCACCGCGGCGGACGGTCTCGAACTCGCACGTCGCCTCGGCAACCGGTCGTGGGCGGAGGTCCTGCTCGCGTGTCACATCGCGCCATCGGTGTACATGGGGCGATGGGACGAAGCGCTCGCCCGGGGCGCCGAGGTGCGGGCGCATTCCGGAGTTCGCCCGATCGCCGCAGCTCGTCAACGAGTGCGCCCCGCTCGTGCAGGTGCACGTGAACCGCGGCGAGCTCGATGCAGGCGCGTGAACTGCTGCGCTTCGTCGAGGAGTGGGCGGCCGGGGCCGATGTCGCCTTCCGGGCGACCCAGACGCTCGCGCGAGCCCAGATCGCCAGGGTGGACGGCCGGTTCGAGGAAGCCCTCGAGCTCGCCACGAGCGGATTCAACGCTGGGTCGCGAGCTCGGCAATCGCGACCCCGTCGTCACGGATTCCTTCGTCGAAGCGGTCGAATCGGCGTTCGCGCTGGAGGATCTCGCGACGGTCGACGAGTTGCTCGGCCGGGTGGACGAGCTCAGGCCCGGCGAACGCTCGCCCTTCCTCGATTCGCAGATCGCTCGGTTCCACGCGCGACTCGCCGCGATCCGGGAGGAAGGGAGCGCCGAAGCCCGCTTCAAGCTCGCCGCCGCGTCGTTCCGCGAGCGCGACGTCCGCTTCTACCTCGCGGCGACGCTCCTGGAGTACGGGGAGTGGCTCGCCGGCCGGGAACGCATCGACGACGCCGAACCGGTGCTGCGCGAGGCCGGAGAGATCTTCGAGCAACTGCAGGCCGCACCGTGGATCGAGCGGCTCGCGAAGGGCGCGGGCGAGCGCGTCGTTCCGGCTCCGATCTGACCCTCCGAGTTCATCCGATCGACGCTGATAGCCTCGACCGATGACGTCCATGGGATCCGTGCTGGTCGCGATGTCCGGCGGGGTCGATTCGTCGGTCGCCGCCTGCCTGCTCAAGGAGCAGGGCTACGACGTCGTGGGCTCCCACATGAACCTCGTGCACCTGGACGGCGTGGAGCACGGGTGTTGCGGACCGGCTGCGCGCGCCGACGCGGGGGAGGTGGCGCGGATCGCCGGCATCCCGTTCGAGATCGTGGATCTGTCCGGCGAGTTCGCCGCGACCGTGATCGACGACTTCATCGGCGAGCACGAGGCCGGACGCACGCCGAACCCGTGCGCGCGCTGCAACGGCGAGATCAAGTTCGGCGCGTTCCTGCGTCGCGCCGACGAGCTGGGCATCGACCTCGTGGCGACCGGTCACTACGTGCGGAGCCTGCGGGACGACGGTGGTGACGTGGCACCTGCTCCGTGGCGCAGACGCCGACAAGGACCAGAGCTACATGCTGCACATGTTGGGGCAGCGCCAGCTGTCGCGGTCGCTGTTCCCGATCGGCGGGATGCCGAAGGCCGACACCCGCGCGCACGCGGAGCGGTTCGGGTTGCCGGTCGCGTCCAAGCCGGATTCCCAGGAGCTGTGCTTCGCCCCGTCCGGAGACGCCGGCGCGTTCGTCCGTTCGGCGGCGCCGCAGCTCGTGCACGAGGGCGCGGTCGTGGATGTCGAGGGGCAGGAGATCGGGACGCACGATGGAACGTTCGCGTTCACGGTGGGGCAGCGTCGGGGACTGGGTGTCGCGACGGGCGAGCGCCGCTACGTCGTCGACGTCGATGCCGCGAGCAACCGCGTGATGGTCGGGCCGCAGGAACTGCTGTCGCGGCGGGGACTCGTCGCCGACCGCGTCTCGTGGGTGTCCGACCACGCTCCCGGACGACGGGCCGTTCGAGGCGTCCGTCCGCATCCGCTACCGCGGCGACGACGTGCCGGCGGTGATCGAGCCGCTCGACGGCGAGCGGATCCGCGTGGAGTTCCGCAGCCCGCAGCGCGCGGTGGCTCCGGGGCAGAGCGTCGTGATGTACGCCGGCGACGAGCTGCTGGGCGGCGGCCGCATCCTCGAAGCGCTCCGCTGACGGCTCCGGCTCGCCGCGTCGCTCGCTCCGACTATCATCGGAGCTTCCGGGATGGCGTGAGGAGGTCGAGGCTGCCTTGAAGCTGCTGCGTCGCAAGACGAAGAGCTTCGACATCCAGGTCGAGGACCTCACGCTCCACATCACGGCCTCCGACGACTTCGCCGAGGAGTCCCGTGCGCAGGCGCTCTCGTTCTGGGAACAGATCCAGTCGTACGCGCTGCGGAACCCGGAGTTCCGCCGGTCGAAGCGCCCGCTGCGGCGTGTGCCGGAGGACGCTCCCGCGATCGTCCGTGAGATGGTCGCGGCGTCGCGCGTGGCCGGCGTCGGGCCGATGTTCACGTTCCGGGGCGCCGTGACCGACCAGGTCGGCCGGTTCCTGGCCGGCTCGCTCTCAGAGGTGACCGTGTCGTGCGACGGCGACTACTTCATCCAGACGAAGAAGCGCATGCGTCTGGCCGTGCGGCGGCACGGCGGCGAGCCGATCGCGGTGGCGGTGGCGCCGGTCAAAGGCGGGATCGGCGTATCGACGACGCTCGGCCGCGGGCTCCACGGCGGCGGTCCCGACGGTCTGGCCGTGCTGGCGACGTCGTGCATGTTGGCCGATGCCGCCGCCGCCGGCGTCCAGGCGCTCCTGCCCAAGGATGACGGCTTCAAGCTGGCGCTCAGGTATCTCCAGCAGGTACCGGGGGTGCGAGGAGGGGTCGTCGTCGTGGGGGCGGAGATCGGCGTCGCCGGTGGCGTGGAGATCGCGCGGCCGTGAGCCGGTCCGAGGAACGCGAGCTGGCTGAGGCGAAGCTCCGCGTCGAGGAGCTCGGCGAGCTCATCAACCACCACAGCTACCGCTATCACGTCCTCGACGATCCCGAGGTCGCCGACATCGAGTACGACGAGATGGTCCGCGAGCTCCAGGCGCTCGAGGACCGCTTCCCGGAGCTCATCACCCCCGACTCGCCGACCCAGCGGGTGGGCAACGTGCCGGCCGACCTGTTCGCACCCGTCGCACACCGGGCGCCCATGCTCTCGCTGGACAACACGTTCTCGTTCGAAGAGCTGGAGGCGTGGAACGCCCGGGTGGAGAAACGCGTGGGCGATGCCGCCCGGTTCGCGTGCGAGCTGAAGATCGACGGGGTGGCGTGCGCGTTGACGTACGAGCGGGGACGGCTGGTGCGCGGCGCGACGCGCGGTGACGGCATCACCGGCGAGGACATCACGGCCAACGTCCGCACGGTGCGTGGCGTGCCGCCGAAGCTGCTGCTGAAGGACCCGCCCGCGTTGATCGAGGTGCGGGGAGAGATGTACTTCCCGGTGAAGGCGTTCGGCAGGCTGAACGAGGAGCTGACGGCGAACGAGCAACGGCCGTTCGCGAACCCACGGAACGCCGCGGCGGGCTCGCTGCGACAGAAGGACCCGAAGGTGACGTCGTCGCGGCCGCTGCGCCTGTGGGTGCACTCGTTCGGAGCGGCGGACGGCGTGGCGTTCGATTCGCATCTGGGGTTCCTGGAGTGGGCGGCCTCGGCGGGCCTCCCCGTACCTCCGACGACCACGGGGGTGGACTCGATCGCCGAGGTCGAGGCGTTCCTCACGAACTGGGAGGAACACCGGCACTCGATCGACTGGGAGATCGACGGGGCCGTGATCAAGGTCGATCAGACGGAGCTGCAGCGGGAGCTCGGCACCACGTCGCACGCGCCGCGGTGGGCGATCGCGTTCAAGTTCCCGCCGGAGGAACGCACCGCGCTGCTGAAGAAGATCGACGTGCACACCGGCCGGACGGGCAAGGTCACGCCGTTCGCGGTGCTGGAGCCGGTCGCGGTCGGCGGCGTCACCATCACCACCGCGACGCTGCACAACGAGGACGAGGTGCGGCGCAAGGACGTGCGCGAGAAGGACACGATCATCGTCCGGCGCGCCGGCGACGTGATCCCCGAGATCGTCGGGCCGGTGCTGTCGAAGCGGCCGAAGAGCGCGCGGAAGTGGAAGATGCCGAAGGTCTGCCCGTCGTGCGGAACGCCGCTCGTCCGCCGCGAGGGCGAGGTCGACTACCGGTGTCCCAACAAGGCCGGTTGTCCGAGCCAGGGACAGGAGTGGCTGTTCCACTTCGCGGGCCGCGGAGCGATGGACATCGAGGGCCTCGGATACAAGACGCTCTGGGCGCTGGTGGAGAAGGGGCTCGTGCAGGATCCGGCGGACATCTACACGCTGACCGCCGAGCAACTCGAACAGCTGGACGGGTTCGCGGAGAAGTCGATCACGAACCTCCTGACGCAGATCGAGGGCTCGAAGGACCGGCCGCTCTGGCGCCTGCTGGTGGGGCTGAATATCCGGCACGTCGGGACGCACGTCGCGCAGGTCCTGGCGACCGCGTTCGGCTCGATCGACGCGCTGACCGCCGCGACCGTCGACGACATCGATGATGTCGAGGGGATCGGGCCGGAGATCGCGGCGTCGGTCCGCGAATGGTTCGAGGATCCCGAGAACCTGGCCTTGCTCGAACGGCTGCGGGCGGCCGGGCTCCGCACGGCCGATGAACGCGCCGCGGCGGCGCCGAAGGAAGGCCCCCTCACGGGCAAGACCGTCGTCCTCACCGGCACGATGCCTTCGATGACGCGCGAGGAGGGAACGGAGCTGGCACAGGAGGCCGGCGCCCGGGTCGCGTCGAGCGTGTCGAAGAAGACCGACTTCGTGGTGGCCGGTGAGAACGCGGGGTCGAAGCTCACGAAGGCCGAGTCCCTCGGCGTCGAGGTGATCGACGAGGCGGAGTTCCGGCGCCGCCTCGGCGCGTGAGGGACGAAGGACTCCGTCCGAACGACAGCTAGACTCCCGCCATGCCGGTGGACATCGATATCGACCATGTGGCGCTCCTCGCTCGTCTGGACCTGACCGACGACGAGAAGGCGCGCTTGCGGACGCAGCTGGGCGCGATCCTCGAGGCCGCCGCGACCGTCGGCGAGGTCGCGGCGGACGACGTGCCTCCGACGGCGTGGGCGATCCCGCGCTCGAACGTGTTCCGCGAGGACGTGCCGGAGCCGGGTCTGAGTCAGGCCGCCGCGCTCGCGAACGCGCCTGACGCCGAGCGCGGCCGCTTCAAGGTGCCGCGGATCGCGGAGACGGGCTCGTGAACGACGTCTGTGATCTCACCGGGTCCGAGCTCGCCGAGCAGCTCCGCGCGGGCGACCTCACCGCCGCCGCGCTGACCGAGTCGTCGCTCGCACGGGTCGAGGCGGTCGACGGTGACGTGAAGGCGATCCTCACGCCGACCCCCGAGGTCGCGCGTGAACGAGCCCAAGCCGTGGACGACCACGCCACGACCGGCGCGACGCAAACGCCCATCGCCGGCATCCCGATCGCGCTGAAGGACGTCCTGGCGACCAACGGCATCCGCACGACGTGCGGTTCGAAGATCCTGGAGACGTACATCCCGCCCGTACGACTGCACCGCCTGGACGCGGCTGTCCGGCGCGGGAGCCGTCCTGATCGGCAAGACGAACTGCGACGAGTTCGCGATGGGCTCGTCGAACGAGAACTCGGCGTTCGGCCCGGTGCACAACCCGTGGGATCTCGACACGGTGCCGGGCGGCAGCAGCGGCGGGTCCGCGGCGGCGGTCGCGGCGGGGGAGGTCGTATGGGCGCTGGGCACCGACACCGGCGGCTCCGTGCGGCAGCCGGCGTCGCTCTGCGGCGTGGTCGGGCTGAAGCCGACGTACGGGTTGATCAGCCGGTACGGGTTGATCGCGTTCGCCTCGTCGCTCGACACGGTCGGCACGTTCACGCGGAGCGTGCGCGACGCGGCGGTCCTGCTCGGGACGCTCGCCGGCAAGGATGCGCGCGACGCCACCAGCCTGGACGCCGACGTGCCGGACTACCTGCGTGCGATCGACGACGGCATCGACGGCCTCCGCGTCGGCGTGATCGACGGGACGTTCGGGGAAGGTGTGGAGCCGGACGTGCAGGCGTCGATCCGCGCGTCGATCGACCGCCTGTCCGCGCTCGGCGCGCGCGTCGACGACGTGGCGCTGCCCAACGCGGACCACGCGTTGAGCGCGTACTACCTGATCGCGCCGTCGGAGGCGTCGTCCAACCTGGCCCGCTACGACGGGGTCCGCTACGGATTCCGCGCCGAGGGCCCGCACGCCGATTCCATCGCGATGATGTCGGCCACGCGCGGCCAGGGGTTCGGTCCCGAGGTGAAGCGGCGGATCATGCTGGGGACGTACGCGCTGTCGGCCGGCTACTACGACGCGTACTACGGCCAAGCGCAGAAGGTCCGCACGCTCATCATCCGCGACTACGAGCGGGCGTTCGCCGACTTCGACGTGCTGGTATCACCGACGTCGCCGACCACGGCGTTCCGGATCGGCGAGCGCGCGGACGACCCGCTCGCGATGTACCTGTCGGACGTGTTCACGATCCCGGCGAACCTCTCGGGTGTCCCGGCGATCAGCGTCCCGTGCGGACTGGACTCACGCGGGCTTCCCATCGGCCTGCAGTTCACCGCCCCCGCCCTGGGCGAGCCGGGGCTGTTCCGGGCCGCCCGCGCCCTCGAGCGCGACCTCGGGCTCGAGCTCCGGCCCCCGCTGCTCGCCGGCGTCTGACGCCGCCGCCGACCGCGCGGCCGCGGCCCGAGCGGCGCCGCCCGCGCTGATGATGATCGCGACCGCCACGACGATCAGCAGCCCCGCGACGACGGTCCTCGCCGTGATCGCTTCGTCCAAGACGACGGCGCCCAGGATCACCGCGCCGACCGGGGTGACGTAGGCGTACGTCGACACCAGGGACGTCCGCGCGTTCCGGAGCAGCCAGAGGTAGGACGTGAACCCGAGCCACGAGCCGAACACGATGAGGTACGCGAGCGCAAGGATCGAGGCTCGCGAGAACGTCGATGTATCGATGTGGCCGAACTCACCCGCCGCGGCGCTGAGGACGATGAGGATCACGCCGGCGATGAGCATCTGCATCCCGGCGCTCACGAACGTGCGGCGGGGGAGCGGCGCGCGCCGTTGGTACAGCGATCCGCTCGCCCAGGCGATCGAGGCCCCGATCACGACGAGCAGGCCGGTGGTGTCCACGTGCCCCGAGATCGACCCTTGCACCAGGATCGCCGCGCCGACGAAGCCGAGCACCAGACCGCCGATCACGAGCGGCGGCTGCCGGTGGTGGAAGACGATCCGGTCGATCACGGCGATCCACAGCGGCACCGTCGCGATCACCAGTGCGGCGAGGCCGCTCGGGATCGTCCGTTCGCCCCATGCGACGCCGGCGTTGCCGCAGATGAACAGCAGCACCGCCACGATCGTCGCCGCGCGCCAGTTCCGCCGGGTCGGCCGGTCGCCGACCCGATCGCCTCGTCGGATCGCGATCCCGTAGAGCACCGCACCGGCCACCAGGAACCGGACAGCGGTCGCGAGCAACGTCGGCAGCGTCTCGTTGACCACCTTGATCGCGAGGTACGTCGTGCTCCAGACGACGTACACCGCAGCCATCGCCGCCCAGATCAGCGACGTGGATGGCGCGTGCTCGGAGACGACGTTCGAGGGGGAGTCGGGCATGCCCCGATGATAGGTGCCGCTCGTGGAAGCCCCGTGGACGGTCTTCGATAAGCTGCCCCTCGTCATGGCCGAGCTGGAGACCGTCATCGGGTTGGAGTGCCACGTCGAGCTCTCCACGCGCACGAAGATGTTCTGCGGCTGCCGCAACGCGTTCGGCGACGAGCCCAACACCAACGTCTGCCCGGTCTGCCTGGGACATCCGGGCACGCTGCCCGTTCCCAACGCCGAGGCGATCGCCTCGATCGTCAAGATCGGGCTCGCCCTCGATTGTTCGATCGCGCCCCACTCGCTGTTCCACCGGAAGAACTACTTCTATCCCGACATGCCGAAGAACTTCCAGATCAGCCAGTACGACCTGCCGATCTGCGTCGGCGGATACCTGGATGTGGACGTCGACGGTGCGACGCGGCGGATCGGGATCACCCGCGTGCACATGGAGGAGGACACCGGCAAGACGACGCACGGCAGCGCGTCCGGCCGGATCCATGAGGCCGACTACGCCCTGATCGACTACAACCGCGCGGGCGTGCCGCTCGTGGAGTGCGTGAGCGAACCGGACATGCGCACGCCCGAGGAGGCCGCCGCATACCTGCGCCAGCTCCGCACGACGTTGGAGTCACTCGACGTGAGCGACGTCCGCATGGAGGAAGGCTCGCTCCGCTGCGACGCGAACATCTCGCTCCGCCCGGTGGGGCAAGACGGGTTCGGTACGAAGGTCGAGATCAAGAACATGAACTCCGTCCGTTCGATGGAGCGCGCGTTGAACTTCGAGATCGCGCGACAGACGAAGGCGCTCGAGAACGGCGAGCCGATCCTGCAGGAGACGCGCCACTGGGACGAGGACGCCGGCGCCACCAAGTCGATGCGCTCGAAGGAGGAGGCGTTCGACTACCGGTACTTCCCGGAGCCCGACATCCCCCCGATCGAGCCGGCGGACGCGTGGATCGACGACATCCGCGCGACCCTGCCGGAGCTCCCACGCGTCAGGCGCGAGCGCTACGCGACCGAGCTCGGCCTCAAGCCCGAGGTGGCGCGCGTGCTGGTCGCCGATCGGGCGTCGACCGATCTGTTCGAACGGACGATCGCACTGGGCGTCGACCCCAAGGCGGCGGCGAACTGGATCACGCAAGATCTGGCGGGGCTGTTGAACAAGCACGGCGTGGACCCGGGCGAGTCCCGGGTCACGCCCGAGCACCTCGCCGACCTGATCGGCATGGTCGCCGACGACTCGGTCTCGGGAGCGGGTGCCAAGCAGGCGCTGGAAGACGCGGTGCAGAGCGGCGACGGCATCGCCGCGATCGTCGACCGGCTCGGGCTGCGCCAGGTGTCGGACACCGGTGCGCTCGGCGCGATCGTGGACGAGGTCATCGCGGAGCACGCGGACGTCGTCGAGCAGTTCCGCGCCGGCAAGGAGAGCGTGATCGGGTTCCTGGTGGGTCAGGTCATGAAGCGTTCCGGAGGCTCCGCGAACCCCAAGCTCGCGCAGGAGCTCCTGCGCGAACGTCTGACCGGATAGCCGCGGGGACGCGGTGCGCGTCTCGAACAAGCCGCCCCGCTACCCCTGGTGGCAACTGGTCCTCCTCGGCATCGCGGGCGCCGCGGAGTCGCTGGTGTGGCCGCTCCGCAGGATGTGGCGCTCGGAGCAGCCGCTCGATCGATACGGGCTCTGCCACTTCACGAGCGTGGCGGGCGACGCGCTCCTCGCGATCTCGCTCGCCGACTCCGTCTTCTTCTCACTTCCGGTCGGCCAGGCGAAGACCCGGGTCGCGCTCTACCTGCTGCTCACGATGGTGCCGCTGGCGCTCGCCGGGCCGCTGCTGATCCCGCTCCTGGACCGCGCCGGACCGCGTCGGGCCATCTCGTTCGCCGCCGCGGCGGGGAGGGCGCTCGCGGCTCTCTACGCCGCGCCACGGGTCGGCACCCTGGTGCTGTTCCCGGCGGCGCTGGTGCTGCTGGTCCTGTCGAAGGTCCACGCGATCACGAAGAACGGGCTTACCACGGCGTACGCGCCACCCGAGGAAGGGCTCATGCGAGCGAACGCCCGACTCGGCCGGATCGCGGTCGCGGGCGCCATCGCGGTGGCGCCGTTCGGGTACGTGTTCCTGAAGATCTGGGGCGCGAGCGGTCCGATCTACCTCGCGGCTGCCGCCTACGCGATCTCGGCCGCGCTCAACCTCCGGCTGCCGAACCCGCAGCCGCAACGATCCAAGGAACCGCGGGAGGTCGGTCCGCGCGGGCGGATCCCGGCGCTCACCGGTCCGGCGATCGGCGCGGTGGGGATGCGTGCCGCGAGTGGGTTCCTGCTCTTCCTGCTGGCGATCTCGCTCCGCGATGCGGGCGAACCGGTGTGGTGGTTCGGCGTCCTCGCTGCGTCCGGTGTGCTGGGCGGGTTCGTCGCCGACCTGTTCGCCCCACGGCTCCCGACGGACACGCGCGAGGAGGCCGTGGTGGTCGCCTGCGTGTCGGCGGGCGCGATCGGGGCGTTGCTGGCGTTCGAGGTGTTCGGGCTCCCGCTGCTGATGGTCTACGCGTTCGTCGCGGGCGCCGCATCGGAGCTCAGCCGGCTGGCGTTCCAGAGCCTGATGCAGCGCAACGCTCCGGAGGGAGCGCAGGGACGCGTGTTCGTCCGATACGAGGTGGTCTTCCAGCTGGCGTGGGTCGCCGGCGCGTTCATCCCCGCCCTGCTGCCGATCGACTTCCGGATGGGCATCCTGATCCTCGCGGCGCTGTACGTCGTCACGGCCGGCGCGTACATGTGGCACACCAAGTGGCGCAAGCGCCCCGGCGACCCGCCCGTGGCCGGGATCGCGTAGGCACATCTCGACGGCTTCCCCGTAAGCTGGCACGCCGGCCCGCGATGAGCGGGGCATCGAGTGTGCAAGGAGGTTCGCATGGCGGAGTTCGTCACGGTCGGTCGTGCCGACGAGATCGCGGAGGGGGAGGCGAAGGCGTTCCCGGTGAACGGCCAGGAGATCGCCGTCTCGAGGGTTTCAGGCGCGCTCTACGGGTTCAGCGACATCTGCACCCACCGTCAGTGCAACCTGTCCCTCGGCGGCGAGATCGAGGGCACGTCGATCACGTGCGAATGCCACGGCAGCACGTTCGACATGACGACGGGCGCGGTGCTGGAGGGACCGGCCACTGAGCCCGTCGCGACGTTCCCTGTTCGCGAGGAGAACGGCGAGCTGCTGATCGAGGCCTGATCGGATGGCCGACCCTCGAACGTTCGTCGTCGTCGGGGCGGGCCTGTGCGGGGCCACCACCGTGGCGACGCTCCGCGCCGAGGGGTTCGACGGCCGGATCGTCCTGATCGGCGCGGAGGAGCTGCCCCCGTACGAACGCCCGCCGCTGTCGAAGGAATACCTCCGCGGCGAGGACCCGCTCGAGAAGATCATGGTGCGTCCGCCCGAGTGGTTCACGGAGCAGGACATCGAGGCGAGGTTCGGCACGCACGTTACGCAGCTCGACGCCCACGCGCGTGAGGTCGTCCTGGCGGGTGGCGAACGCGTGGCGTTCGACGCGCTCGTGGTGGCCACGGGCGGACACAACCGCCGGATCGAGGCGCCGGGATCGGATCTGCCGGGGGTGCTCGACCTCCGGTACGTCGGTGACGCGGCGCGTCTCCGCGACGCGGTCGACGGCGGGGCGCGCGTGGCGTGCGTAGGGATGGGCTTCATCGGGGCGGAGGTCGCCGCGTCGCTGCGGACCATGGGCTGCGACGTCACCGTGATCGAGATCTTCGAGACGGCGCTCTACCGCGTGTTGGGCGGCGATGTCGGGCGCGTGCTCGAAGCGATCCACCGCGATCACGGCGTCGAGATGCACTTCAACGATCTCGTGGCGCGGTTCGAGGGAGACGGCCGCCTGGAGCGCGTCGTGACACGGAGCGGCAAGGTCGTGGAGGCCGACGTCGCGGTCGTGGGGATCGGCACGGAGCCCGCCGTGCACATCATGGCGGGGACGGGGTTGGATCAGCCCGGCGGCATCCCGGTCGGCCCGACGCTGGAGACGTCGATCCCCGGCGTGTTCGCGGTCGGTGACGTCGCACGACACGAGCACCCGGTGTTCGGTCCCATGCGCGTGGAGCACTTCGACAACGCGCTGAAGATGGGGGAGGCGGTCGCGCGCAACATGCTCGGCGCCGATGCCGTGTTCGACGACCCGCACTGGTTCTGGTCGGACCAGTACGACGTCCAGATCCAGATGGCCGGGTTCGCCCCGACGTGGGACCGGATGGTCGTCCGGGGCTCGCTCGAGGATCGCTCGTTCTGCGCGTTCTTGTTGGATGCCGACGGCGTTTTGCGCTCCAGCGTGTCGATCGCATGGCCTCGCGACGTCCGCCGGTCCTTCGAGTTGATCCGCGAACAGGTGCGGCCGGATCCGGCGGCGCTGGCGGATCCGGACGTGGATCTCCGCACGTTGGTCCCCGGTAAGGGATGATGTGGGCATGAGGCCCGACCCGGTGATCGGCCATCCGACCTGCGACCTCGACCTGCAGCGACGGATCCGGCAGACACGCAGGGACATGGTGGCGAAGGCGGTCGGCCGTGGGAAGGCGAAGCGATCGCTCCTCGACCGGCTGTTGCGGCGCACTCCAACGGATCCCCCGGTCCACATGGACGCCGACGCCCTCCGCGATCACGGCGACGACGTCTGGAAATCCCTTCGCTTCTAGACCGATCGGTCCCACTCCGCTCGTCCGTGCCGGACTAGTCCGTCGTGATACGGGAGGCGAGCTCGTCAGGCGTTCCCTCGGCGTCGATCTGGCCGTCGCGGAACAGCACCACGCGGTTCGCGTATCGCAGCGCCTCCGGGTTGTGGGTGGCGGCTAAGACCGCGCCGCCGCGTCGGATCACGTCCCACAGCGCCTCCAGGATCAGGTCGGCGTTCTCGGTGTCGACCTCCGCGATCGGCTCGTCGGCGAGGACGACCTCCGGCTCGGCGATCAGCGCACGCGCGACCGCGACACGTTGTTGCTGGCCGGCCGACAGCTCGAACGTCCGGTTGTCGAGGCGGTCGCCGAGTCCCAGTCGCGTCAGCCACGCCGTGGCCCGTTCACGCGCCTCATCCAGCGTGGTCCCGCCGAACCGCAGCGGCAGCTCGACGTTCTCGACGGCCGAGAGCGTCGGCAGCAGTCCGAAGCTCTGGAACACGACGCCCATCTCGGTCCGCCTCAGCGTGCGCCGCTGGTTCGCCGAGAGCGAGCCCATCGGCGTCCCCTTCCAGCGGACCTCGCCCTCGTCGGGGCGATCGAGGCCCGACAGCACGCCGATGAACGTGGTCTTGCCCGACCCGGACGGTCCCATCAACGCCACGAAGTCCTTGGGCTCGAGGGCGAGCGACGCGCCGCGGACGGCGAGCACGCCGTTGGCGCCGGCGTACGTGCGCACGATCGCTTGAGCGTCGAGGATGGGCTCAGGCATGGCCGGTCTCGCTCCTCCGTCGCAGGCGGACCTCGTCCGGGGATGACCTCTGCCTCGAGCTCCGCGTCGCCCAAGCGCCGCGACGGCCTCGTCCGGGAGCCGCACGCGTCCGTCGCTCCCGACCGGCTCCACGGAGAGCCCTTCGTGCAGGATCCGGCCGTCGCGCACGCGGATGCGCCGGTCAGCGCGGCGGGCGGCGGTCAGGTCGTGCGTCACCATCACGATCGTCACGCCGAACTCCCGGTTCACGGCGCGGAACGACTCCAGCACGCGATCGGCGGAGACCGAGTCCAGCTCTGCGGTAGGTTCGTCGGCGAGCAGCAGCATCGGCGTGTTCGAGAGCGCCACCGCGATCGCGGCTCGTTGCTGTTCCCCGCCGGAGAGCTGTCCGACCTTGTGGTTCGCGCGATCGGCCAGGTCCACCAGGGTCAGGAGCTCGTCCGCGCCTCGGCGTCGATCCGACGCGAGTCCCGAGTGGAGCACGCCCGGCAACCGCACGTTCTCCCGCACGGACAGGTACGGGACCAGGTTCCGGGCCGTTCCCTGCCACACGAACCCCACGCGCTGGGCGCGATACGTGGTCAACGCGTCGTCGCTCAGGAGCCCGAGGTCCTGTCCGTCCACGTCCACGACGCCGGCGGACGCACGGTCGAGTCCTCCCAGGAGGTTCAGGATCGTCGACTTGCCGGCCCCGCTCGGGCCGACGACGGCCAGGAACTCGCCACGGGGAACATCCAGATCGACGCCGCCGAGCGCGACGACGCCGGTGTCGCCGATCCGATAGACCTTGAAGACGTGCCGCAGCCGGGCCAGCACGTCCCGGCTCTCGGGAGCGAACCGCTCGGAGCTCACCATCGTCATTCGGCCTCACCTCGCAGGACTCCCGTGACCGACGAGCGCATCAGCGTGCGGATCGCGAGCCCCAGACCGAGCGACGTCGTCACCGCGACCAGGAGCAACGCGACCCCCAGGCTCGCCCAGTCCATCACGAGCAGGGGCGGTGGGTAGGACACGCCCAAGCTCGTCCCGATGTACGGCATCACGAGACGGAGCATCAGATATCCGAGCCCGATCCCGGCGATCGTCGCGAACCCGAGCAACAAGCCCTGCTCCAGCACGAGCGTACGCCGGATCTGTGACCGCTCCGCGCCCATGGCTCGGAGCGCGGCGAACTCGTAGTCGCGCCGCCGTTGCGCGAAATACAGGCTGGCCGAAACGCCGATGATCACGAGCCCGACGCCGCCCGCGGCCGCGGTGAAGTTCATGCCGACGGCCAGGCTCTGTGGCAGCTGCGCGAGCGTCTCCTCGATCGGCTCCGCCTGCTGCACGTCGCGTCCCGGGATGAACCCACGCTCGCGGAGCGCGGGCTGCGGGTCCGTCGGGCCCATCGCCCAGACCTCGTCGAGCGTGATGCCGGGTTCGGGCACCGCCAGCTCGCGTTCGAGGAGCGCGCGCGTCGGCACCACCACGAACGGCGCGTTCGGGATCGTGCTCGGGAACTGTGTGGCGACCGCGATCTGATGGAGCTCGATCTGCTGGTTGCCCAGGGTGACGGTGAACGTGTCGTCGACCTGACCGGCCACGTTGGTCGACACCAGCGCCGGCATCGGTGCCGGCTGCGGGATCAAGCCGGCGAAGACCCTCCCGGCGCCGATCTGCACGTCGAAGCGGTATCCGTCGGCGGTGGATGACGAGCTTCCCGCCGCTCCCGCGCCACGTCAGCGGGATCCATCCGTCGAGCGAGAGCGGCGCGCCGTCGACGTCGACCTGGGAGATCGCGACGGGGAACCGGAACGGCAGGTCCAGCAACGTTTCGGCGTGCAGCGTGATGGAGAGCAGTCGCGTGCCCGGCTCGAGCGAGATCCGGTACGTCCCGCTCCCGATCGACACCGGCTGGGGTTCGGGCGTGTGCGTCACGCCATCGTCGTCGATCACGGTGGCGGTGACGCCGATCCCCGCAGCCTTGCCAGGCACGTCGAGGGAGATACTGAGGGTCGACGCCCCCGTGGGGAGCGGGTAGCCCGTGGGCTCGGACGTCAACGCGTCGAGGATCTGGTCGATCGGCGTCGCGGAGAAGTCCGAGCGCCACCATCCACCCGTGGCGTAGGTCGCCGGATCGATCGCGAGCGCCGTCGGCGGCAACGCGTACGTGCCCGACCCCAGGTCCGGCTCGGTGCGGACGACGGGGGTCGTGTTCGCGGGCATGTCGTCGATCGCCGGCAGCACGTCGTCCGGCGGCGAGACCTGGATGTTCCAATCGGCACCCACGATCGTGTGCGCCGCGTCCTCGTGGTTGGTCAGCACGATCGCCCGGTACGACGTCGAGACCACGAGCAGCCCCATCGCGAGGAGGAGCAGGAGCGCCGCCGCGAAGCCGGCGCCGGGCGCGCGGCTCAACTTGCGGCCCGCCAGGTAGATGGACACGTGCTTCGACCGTCCGATCCGGCGATCCATCCGATGGAACACGAACAGCAGCAGGCGCAGCACCAGGAACGAGGCGGCGAACAGCAGCAGCGTCGGCGCCAGCAGCACCAGGGGGTCGATCGTGCCCGCGCCGGGCTTCGGCTTCGTGCCGCCGCGCAGCTGGATGAACGCGAAGATGCCGACCGGCAGCACGATCAGTTCGACGGGCACGCGGGACAGCAGCGGGCGATCCTCCCTCGACAGCGCCCGTCGTTCCTCCAGCACGGTCCGTGAGATGTAGGGGAGCGAGAGCAGCAGCAGGATGAGCGCGCCGATCGCGGCCGTGAGCGCCCCGAGCGCGGTTGCCGACGGGTTCAGCTGCACGGGGAACAGCACGCCCGGGAGCGAAGGACCGTTCGTCCGGCCGGCGAGGCTCGCCAGGCCCAAGCCGATCAGGAGGCCGAGCGGGAACGCGACCAGCGCCGCGAGCGTCGCTTGCACGCCCTGCGCGAGCAACAGCGTCCGGCGGGAGAAGCCGCGGCTGTGCAGCACCGAGAGCTCGAACGCCTGTCGCGTGAGCGTGAGTGCTGCGACACCCGCGAGCACCGCCAGCGTCACCGCACCGATCTGGAACACGACGAGCAGGATCGGCACGCGCAGGTTCTCCACCCGTTGATCCACGATCCGCAGGAGCGTGTCGAGTCCGGTGAGGACCCGGGCGCCCTCGAGGCCGGGCTCGTCGTGGAGCTGGTCCTCGATGTGGCGGAGCTGCGCCGGGATCGTCTCGATCTCGTCGAACGGCACGCCCTCGAGGTCGAGGTAGACGTCCCATGCGTACTCCGTGGTCAGCCGCAGCGTGTCGGCGAGCTGCAGGGCGGTGTCGCGCGACACCAGTTCCGGCTGGACCTGCGTGGAATCGGGAGGCGGGAACGGGCTGCGGGAACCGAACCAGAACGGGTCCGAGGTGTCGGGCGGCAGGAACGTTCCGCTCACGGTGAGCGTGGTCTTCTCCCCGCTCGGTCCGACCAGCGTCACCTGATCGCCGATCCCAAGCCCCTCGGTCTGGGATGCGTTCCCGGCGAGCGCGATCTCACCCGGACCCGGAGGCTCGCCCTTGAACGTCAGGTGGGCCTCGGCGCCGTCGCGGAAGAGCAACGGAACCGACGGGCCGTCCTCTCCGTTCAGGCGCACCGTGGTCAGGCCTTGCGGCACGGTGGCTCCGACCGGGAGCGACGCCGTGGCATCCGCGATCGATGCGTCGGCCTCGGCCCACGGGAACTCCCCGTTGCCGTACGCCTGGATCCGGACGTTCGCCACCGTTACCGCGGCACCCTGGACGGCCGAGGACAGGATCGCGGATCGCGCGGCGTCGGCGTAGATGGGGCCGGCGACCAGGACGCCCACGCTGAACGCCAGCGTCACGACGACGGCCAGACCCAGCAGTCGCTGGGCCACGAACCGCTTGAGGAGGAACCGAAGCTTCGCCATGGCGTGGTCGGACCGCGCGGTGTGCGCATGGCGCTCGCGTACCCCCCGACAGCCCGACCGATGATACGGAGAGCGAGGGGACACGGGACCGACCACTTGCGGAACCTTGCCCTATGAGGAGCCCGCCGGATCGTTCCGATCGCTCCGAACACGCCTGCTACGCTGACCCGACGAGCGCGTACACGCCGGCCGCGAGGCCGGCCGACCTCGAGGAGTGAGCACAGTGGACAGGCCCGAGATCATCCTCGCCCCCGGCCCGACGCCGATCCCGCCCGAGGTGTTGCTGGCGCAGGGCAGTCCGCTCGTCTACCACCGCGGTCCCGGGTTCGGGAAGCTCATGCGCGACGTCACCGACCGGCTGCGGCAGCTCTACCGGACCGAGGACGCGGACATCTTGTTGATGACGTCGTCCGGCACGGGCGGCCTGGAATCCGCGATCCAGAACTGCTTCTCGCCGGGCGACGAGGTGTTCGTCCCGAACGCGGGGTTCTTCGCCGACCGGTGGAAGCGCCTCGCCGAGGCGTTCGGGCTCACCGTGCGGACCGTGGACTACGAGTGGGGCGCGAAGATCCGCCCCGAGGATGTCGCCGCGACGCTCGCGGAGCACCCGGTGAAGGCGGTACTGCTCACGCAGAGCGAGACCTCGACCGGCGTGATCCAGCCCATCGAGCAGCTCGCCCGCGTGGCGAACGACGCCGGCGCCTTGGTCGTCGTTGACGTGGTGTCCTCGCTCGGCGCCGTGCCGTTCGACTTCGACGGATGGGGTGTCGACGTGGCGCTCGGCGGCTCGCAGAAGGCGCTGTCCGCCTCGCCCGGTATCTCGTTCGTGGCCATCAGCGACCGCGCATGGCAGGCGGCCTCCACCGCGACGAACCCGCGCTTCTACTTCGACTGGGAGATCTACCGGCAGTTCGCCGCGCTGCCCGACCCCGAGAACCCGTGGACACCGGCGATCAGCGTGATGCAGGGACTCCACGCCGCGCTCGAGCTGTACTTCCAGGACGGTGTCGACGCGGCGATGGCTCGGCACCGGTCGCTCTCCCGAGCCGTGAAGGAGGGCGCGCAGGCGCTCGGGCTGGATCTGTTCGGCGAGGGACTGGACGACAACTGGACCGTCACCGCGATCCGGGCGCCCGAAGGCATCGATGCCGACACGATCGCGGGCCGCATCCGGTCGGACTTCGGGGTGGTGCTCGCGCCCGGGCAGGGCCCGTTGAAGGGCAAGGTCTTCCGCATCGGGCACTTCGGGTACTTCAGCGAGCTCGACATCCTGCGCGGCCTGGCCGCGCTCGAGATGACGCTCGAGCGCCTGGGCTACCCCGTGAAGCGCGGCGCGGCCGTCGCGGCGGCCGAGGGCGTCTTCCAAGACGCGCACGCAGAGGCGTAGCCCGCGGTGCGCGTCCTCGTCACCGAGAAGCTCTCGGACCAAGGTCTCGACCTGCTCCGGCGGGACTTCGACGTCGACGTCCGCACGGAGCTCGCGACCGGGGACCTCGCCGCCGAGATCGCGCCGTACGAAGCGTTGATCGTCCGCTCGCAGACGCAGGTGACGGCCAAGGTGCTGGACGCTGCCGATCGGCTCCGCGTGGTGGCCCGGGCCGGGATCGGCCTGGACAACGTGGACGTGGAGGCCGCGACCCGCCGAGGTGTGATGGTCGTGAACGCCCCGCAGTCCAACGTCATCTCGGCCGCGGAGCACACGCTCGCGCTGCTGCTGTCGCAGGCGCGGAACATCCCGCAGGCGCACGCCGCGCTCACCGCGGGCCGGTGGGAGCGCGCCGAGTGGGAGGGCGTAGAGCTCGCCGGCAAGACGATCGGCGTGATCGGTCTGGGACGCGTGGGCGGGCTGGTGGCGCATCGTGCCGCGGCGTTCGGCATGCGGGTGATCGCGTACGACCCATACGTGTCGTCGGACCGCGCGAAGGAGATGGGCGTCGACGTGATGCCCACGCTCGAGGCGCTGTTGGTCCAGGCGGACTTCGTCACGATCCACCTGCCGCGCACGAGCGAGACGGAAGGGCTGATCGGCGAGCACGAGCTGTCGCTGATGAAGCCGGGCGCGCGTCTGGTGAACACCGCGCGGGGCGGGATCGTCGACGAGGAGGCCCTGGCCAAGGCGCTCGAGGGGGGACAGCTGGGCGGAGCGGCGCTCGACGTGTTCGCCGTGGAGCCGACCACGGACAGCCCGATCTTCGGATCCGAGCACGCGGTCGTGACGCCGCACCTGGGCGCATCGACACGCGAGGCGCAGGACAAGGCGGGGACCACCGTCGCCGAGATGGTCCGGCTGGCGCTCCGAGGAGAGTTCGTCCCGTACGCCGTGAACGTGTCGGCGGGAGCGGAGGTGTCCGAGATCGTCCGGCCGTTCGTGCCGCTCGCGGAGCGACTCGGCGCGTTGCTCGCCGGGCTCGCCGAGGGCGGGGTCCGGTCGATCGTCTGCTCGTACATGGGACGGATCGCGGAGGCCGACACGCGCGTCCTCACGCTCGCCATCCTGAAGGGCATCCTGGGCAAGGTGGTGCACGAGCCCGTCTCGTTCGTGAACGCGCCCATGCTCGCGCGCGAGCGCGGCATCACCGTGAGCGAGATGCGCTCGACGGTCTCGGAGGACTACGTGAGCCTGATCTCGCTGCGCGCAGACACCGACGAGGGTCCGGTCTCCGTGGCGGGGACGCTCGTCGGCAAGCGCGATGCGGAGCGCGTGATGCAGGTCGACGACTTCGACATCGAGATGGCGCCGGCCGAGCACATGATCTTCTTCACGTACACGGACCGGCCCGGCATCATCGGGAAGGTGGGAACGATCCTCGGCGGGCACGGCGTGAACATCGCGACGATGGACGTGGGCCGCAGGGACGAGCGTGGCGAGGCGTTGATGTGCCTGACCGTCGACGCGCCCGTGCCACCGCTCGTGCTCACGAACATCGCGACGGAGATCGAAGCCAGCCGTTTGCGCGCGATCACGTTGCCGACGTAGGTCCGCGCCCGAACGCGCGTGCTAAACTCGCCCATCATGAAGCGGCTGATCAGGACGAGTCCCATCACCGGCACGGTCTGACGCGCACCACCGCGTCCCGTCCCCGGTAGCTCCGTCCGTCACGCCCGCACCCGAACCGCAGGAGTCGCTTCATGAGCCGCTCACCAAGGTCCAACGTTCGCAGACTGGCCGTCGGCCGCCTGATCTCCGTGACCGGAGGCGCCGCCGCCTACACCGCGTTGATGTTCACGGTGTGGGACAAGACGCACTCGGCCACGTGGCAGTCGGTCGCACTGCTGCTCACGTTCGGCGTCGTCGGCATCCTGTCTCCGCTCACGGGCCACTTCGGCGACCGGTTCGACCGGCGCAAGGTCATGGTGATCTCGGAGTCGATCGCCGCCGCCGTGTTCTTCGCCATGGCGTTCGTGGACGCGCCGAAGCCGTTGATCGCCCTGGCGTTCGTGTCGGCGATGGCGGAGTCCCCGTTCTGGTCGGCGTCCGCGGCCGCGATCCCCAACCTGGTCGAACGCGAGGAGGACATCGCGTGGGCGAACAGCCTGCTCGGCCTGGGGCGGAACGCCGGCATCATGATCGGTCCCGTGATCGGCGGGGTGCTGCTGACCACGCTCGGAGCGCCGTGGGTGTTCGCGATCAACGGCGCGACGTTCATCGTGTCCGTGCTCCTCACGCTGTCCGTGAAGGGCGACTACTCGCGAGAGCACACGGCCGCCGAGCAGGAGGAGCACCAGGGGATCACCGCCGGTCTGCGGTTCATCTGGCGCGATCGTCCGCTCCGGGTCATGGTGGTCGCCTGGACCGTGTTCCTGCTCGGTGCCGGCATGGGCATGGTGGCCGACGCCCCGCTCGCCGAGCACTTCGAGGCGGGATCGGCGGGATTCGGACTCCTGATCGCCTGCTGGGGGCTGGGATCCGTCGTGGGCAGCCTCGCGGGACGCAAGCTGACCGAACGGTCCGAGCCGGTCTGGCTGGTGCTGGGCGCCGCCGGCATCGCGGTCGCCGGACTGGGCATCGCGTTCGCGCCTACGTTCGAGATCGTGCTCGTGGCGCTGCTGGTCATGGGCATCAGCGACGGCATCTCGATCGTCGCCGAGCAAGGGATCATGATGCGCCGCTCGCCCGACGCGGTCCGTAGCCGCGTGATGGCGGGATTCGACGCGCTGCTGTCGCTCGGGATCGCGCTCGCGTACGTCTTCGCAGGACCCGTGCTCGAGTGGCTCGGGCCCAAGGGGGTGTACGGCGTCGGTGGCATCTCCGCCGCCGTCGCTGCGGTGCTGTTGCTGCCGATCCTTCAGCTGCGTCACGCCGCTCCGACGGAGACGGCCATCGAGGGCGTGATCGCTCCGCCGGACATCGCCTGAACGGCCGGTCAGGGAGCTCCGGCTCCCCGGCCGGTCGGTTCGAGCGACCGGGCGGCCGGGCGCCATCCTTGCACTGAACGGCCGTTCAGGGGTAGCGTGAGTCGCATCTCGACTCCCAGTCAGTACGACGCGATCGTGATCGGCGGCGGCCACAACGGGCTGGTCGCCGCGGCGTACCTGGCGAAGGCGGGCGCGCGGACCGTGGTCCTCGAGGCCCGGCACAAGACGGGCGGCGCGGCCGACACGATGTCGCCGTGGCCGGAGGCGCCCGAGTTCAAGGTCACCACGCTCAGCTACGTGATGAGCCTGATGCCCGACACGATCCTGCGCGACCTGCAGCTCGAGCGGCACGGGTATCGCGTGCACCCGACCGGGCCGTACTTCCTGCCGTTCCCGGACGGGCGCTGCATCGTGCAGTACGACGACTCCGCCAAGAACTACGACGAGTTCGCCAAGTTCTCCAAGCGCGACGCGGACGCGATCGAGCGGTGGGACGCGTGGATCGGCGGCCTCGCGGAGGTCCTCGGTCCGCTCCTCATGACCACCCCGCCGACGGTGGGATCGAAGCGTCCCGCCGATCTGATGGATCAGCTCCGCTTGGTGTGGCGGTTCCGCGGGCTCGACGTGAAGACCGTGGGCGACGTGACGCGGCTGATGACGATGTCCATCGTGGACATCCTCGATCGGTTCTTCGAGTCCGATCAGGTGAAGACCGTGATGTCGCTGAACGGCCTGATCGGCACGTGGGCGGGGCCGTACGAGCCCGGCACGGGCTACGTGATGGCGCACCACTCGATCGGCGACGTCGGCGACGGCAACCTCGGTGCGTGGGCCGTGCCGGAGGGCGGCATGGGGGCGGTGTCTGCCGCGATCGAGGCGAGCGCGCGGACGTTCGGCGCCGAGATCCGGACCAACGCCCGCGTGGCGCGGATCCTCACCACGAACGGGAGGGCGCGCGGCGTCACGTTGGAGGAGGGCGAGGAGATCCTTGCGCCGCTGATCGTCACCGCGATCCATCCGAAGATCACGTTCCTGCGACAGCTCGACCCGAGCGAGCTGCCGGCGGACTTCGTGCGCGACATCGAGCACTGGAGCTCGCGGAGCGGGGTCGTCAAGATCAACTGCGCGCTCGACCGCCTGCCGGTGTTCACGTCCAACCCCGAGCTCACGGATCAGTCCGGAGGCGTCGAGCTCGCGCACTCCATCTCGTACCTGGAGACGGCGTTCGAGGAGGCGCGCGCAGGGAGGCCGTCGACGCTGCCGTTCTCCGACGGCGTGGTGCCGACGTCGCTCGACCCGACGCTCGCGCCGGAGGGCAAGCACGTGATCTCGCTGTTCACGCAGTGGGTGCCGCACGCGTGGAGCGAGGAGCCGCACCGCGAGGAGCTGGAGTCCTACGCCGACCGGGTGATCGCGGGCTACGACGAGCTGGCGCCCGGGTTCGCGGACAGCGTGCTGCACCGCCAGGTGATCGGTCCGTACGACATGGAGCACGAGTGGGGGCTGATCGGCGGCAACATCTTCCACGGGGAGCTCTCCGCGGAGCAGCTCTTCCACATGCGGCCGGCGCCGGGGTACGCGGACTACCGCACGCCGATCCGCGGCCTGTACCAATGTTCCAGCGCCACCCATGCCGGTGGCGGCGTCACCGGTATCCCGGCGTACAACTGCGTCCGGGAGATCAAGCGCGACCGCAAGCGGAGCGCACGTTCCCGATCGAAAGGTTCGACGCGATGACCGAGCAGCAGCACACGACGTTCCCGTTCTACATGGCCACCTGGTACCGGAAGTCGCCGTACTACCAGCGGACCGTGGAGGCCGGCTGCACCAGCTGGGATCTGTACAACCACATGCTGATCCCCACGCTCTACGACGACGACCTCAAGGAGTACTGGCACCTGTTGAACCACGTCACGTTGTGGGACGTGGCCGTCGAACGGCAGGTCGAGATCAGCGGCCCGGACGCGGCTCGCTTCACGCAGCTGCTGACGCCACGCGACCTGTCGTCGACGCAGGTGGGTCAGTGCAAGTACGTGCTGATCTGCGCGCCCGACGGCGGCATCGTGAACGACCCGATCCTGCTGAAGCTCGCCGAGGACCGCTTCTGGCTGTCGCTCGCGGATTCGGATGCGTTGCTCTACGCGGTCGGTGTGCAAGCGTTCGCCGGGATGGACGTCACGATCCGCGAGCCCGACGTCTCGCCGCTGCAGGTCCAGGGCCCGCGGTCCAAGGACGTGATCGGCTCGCTGTTCGGCGATGCCGTTCGCGACCTCCGCTACTACTGGTGCGCGGAGGCGGAGCTCGACGGCATCCCCGTCGTCGTGTCGAGGACCGGGTGGACGGGCGAGGTCGGCTACGAGATCTACCTGCGCGACGCGAGCCGCGGCACGGATCTGTGGGACAAGGTGATGGAGGCCGGACAGGAGTACGACATCAGGGCGATCGCGCCGAGCGACCAGCGGCGGATGGAGGCCGGCATCTTCAACTACGGCAACGACATGGACATCACGAACAACCCGTTCGAGGTCACCGGCCTGGAGCGTCTGGTCGAGCTCGACAACGGCAACACGTTCGTGTCACGCGACGCGCTCGAGCGGATCGCCGCCGAAGGCGTGCGGCGCAAGCTGGTCGGTGTGAAGATCGACGGACCGCCGCTCCCGATGTGGCTCGAGGACTTCTGGCCGGTCACGGTGGGGGACCGCGAGGTCGGCAGGCTGACCTCGGCGTCGTACTCGCCTCGCCTCGACATGAACATGGGCTACGCGTGGGTGCCGATCGAGCTCGCCGCCGAGGGCACGGCGTTGCAGATCGAGTCGCCGGTCGATCCGATGAACGCGATGGTGGTCCCGCTCCCGTTCCTCGATCCGAGGAAGGACGTCCCCAAGGGCTAGGCTGACCGGGCGTGGAGACGCTCACGGGACAACTGCTGATCGCCGGTCCGAACCTCTGGGACCCGAACTTCCGCCGGACGGTGCTGCTGGTCGGCCACCACGACGAGGACGGCGCCGTCGGCGTCATCTTGAACCGCGCGTCCGACACCACCGTGGCCGAGGCCGCCCCGCCGCTCCGGTCGCTGGTACCGGCGGACGACCCCGTCTACCTGGGCGGACCGGTCCAGCCCGACGCGGCCGTGGTGGTCGCCGACTTCGTGGATCCGGCCGTGGCGGACTTCCTGGCGTTCGACACGATCGGCTTCCTGCCGCCCGAGACCGAGCCGGGGATCGAGGACGCGGTCCGGCGCGCGCGCGTGTTCGCGGGCTACGCCGGATGGGGACCGGGCCAGCTGGAGGCCGAGCTGGAGGAGGACTCGTGGGTCGTCGAACCGGCCCGTTCGAGCGACGTCTTCTCGATCGAGCCCGGTCGGTTGTGGGAGGAGATCTTGCGGCGGAAGGGGTCGTCGTTCGACCTGCTCCGACTGATGCCGCTGGACCCCACCCAGAACTGACGAGCCTCCGGTGCGGTAGCGTCCCGCCCACTGACCGCCCGAGGAGGATCGATGGCGTCCGAGACGTTCACGTTCTACATCCAGCCGTGGTACCGCAAGTCGCCGTATTTCGAGGCGACGAAGCGCGCCGGCTGCAAGAGCTGGGGCTTGTACAACCACATGCTGCTGCCGACGCTCTACGACGACCCCGTCACCGAGTACCGGGCGCTCCTGAACGACGTGACGATGTGGGACGTGAGCGTCGAGCGCTGCGTCGAGATCACCGGGCCCGACGCGTTCGAGCTGACGAACCTGATCACGTGTCGCGACCTGACGACGTGCGACGTGTGGCAGTGCAAGTACGTGCTGCTCACGGCGGCGGACGGCGGCATCGTGAACGACCCTGTCCTGTTGCGGCTGGGGGAGAACCACTTCTGGCTGGCCCTGGCCGACAGCGACGCGTTGCTGTACGTGGCGGGCGTCGCGGCTGGACGCGGGATGGACGTGACGATCCGCGAAGCCGACGTGGCGCCGATGCAGATCCAAGGCCCGCGGTCGAAAGACGTGATCGGCGCGCTGTTCGGGGACGCCGTCCGCGACCTCCGCTACTACTGGTGCGCGGAGGCCGAGGTCGACCGGATCCCGGTCGTGGTGTCCAGGACCGGGTGGACGGGGGAGGTCGGCTACGAGATCTACCTGCGCGACACATCGCGCGGCGACGACCTGTGGGAGGCGGTGCGCCAGGCGGGCGAGCCGTTCGGCATCCGCGCGATCGCGCCGTCCGAGGCCCGTCGGATCGAGGCCGGCATCTTCAACTACGGCAGCGACATGCGCATCGAGGACACGCCGTTCCATGTGAGCGGCCTGGAGAAGTTCGTGGAGCTGGATCAGGCGCAGGACTTCATGGGGAAGGCGGCGCTCGCGCGACTGGCGGAGACCGGCGTGGAGCGCAAGCTCGTCGGCATCGACATCGGCGGCGACCCCATGACCGACGAGGGCGCGTTGAACGACGTGTGGCCGGTGCACGCGCCGGGCGGCGAGCGGATCGGGCGTGTGACCGCCGGTGCGTGGTCCCCGAGGCTGGAGCGCAACGTGGGGTTCGCGTGGGTGCCTGGGACGCACATGACGGCCGGTACGGAGCTCGAGCTGGCCGACCCTCGCGGGGCGCGGACCGCCACCGTCACCACGCTGCCGTTCGTCGATCCGAACAAGGACACCCCCAAGGGGTAGCGGGTCACGGCTGCGCGCCGGCCGATACAGTTGCCCGATGAGGGAACGGCGGGCGGATCTCGACCACGAAGTGCAGTCGTCGGTCGCGTTCGACGGCGCGGCCGACTTCTACGACGAGACGAAGGCACTGTCGCCGGATGCACTCGCCGCCACGATCGACATGCTCGCCGGCGAGTTCGGCGAGGCGAGGCGCGTGCTCGAGGTCGGGGTCGGCACCGGGCTGCTCGCGATCCCGCTGGCGCAGCGCGGTGTCCGCGTCGACGGTATCGACCTCTCGGCGCCGATGTTGGATCGCGCGATCGCGAAGTCGCTGGCATGCTCGACGGTCGGCTTCACCGTGGCGGACGCGACGCGGCTCCCGTTCGGCGATCGGACGTTCGGGGGCGCGTTCATCCGGCACGTGCTGCACCTGGTGCCCGACTGGCGTCAGGTCTTGTCCGAAGCCGTCCGCGTGATCCGGCCGGGCGGGACCCTCGTCGTGAGCATCACCGACTACACCGGCCTGTATCAGGAGATCCAGGAACGGTTCCTGGCAGAGGCAGGTGGTCTCCCGCTCGCCGTGGGACTTCGGCCCGACGATCCCGCATCCTTGCGTCGGGCGATGACGCGTCTCGGGGGGAAGAGCCGCATGCTCCCCGTCGTTCGCGGGTACCGGACGATGACCGTGGAGCACTTCCTCACGGGCATCGAAGAGGGGCAGTACAGCTGGACCTGGGCGGCGAGCGACGCGCGACGGCGCATGGCGGCGAAGACGCTGCGCGCGTGGCTCGTCCAGCGGTTCGGCAACCTCGAACGTCCGGTCGAGCCGGAGTTCGCCGCCGAATGGTGGGCGTTCGATCTGCCGGGGCGGTTCGAACCCCAGCCGTAGAATCCCGACCCATGGAGAGGTCGGTCGCGTTCGATCGCGCCGCGGAGTACTACGACCGCACGCGCGGGAACAGCTCCGAGGGGTTGCGGAAGACGATCGACCTGCTCACCGGCGAGGTTCGCGACCACGGACCCGTGCTGGAGGTGGGCGTCGGTACCGGTCAGCTCGGACTCCCGCTGCACGAAGCGGGCATCCCGATGGTCGGCCTCGATCTCGCGCGGCCGATGATGAACGTGCTGGTGGAGAAGGCGGGCGGGCGGTTGCCGTTCCCGCTCGTGCAGGGGGACGCAACCCGCATGCCGTTCCGCGGCGGGGCGTTCGGCGCCGCGTACCTCCGGTGGGTCTTGCAACTGATCCCGGCATGGCGGGACGCGCTCGGCGAGATCGTGCGTGTCGTCCAGCCGGGTGGTGTGTTCCTGGCGTCGCTCGCGAGCTACGGGGGCCCTCGGTCGGAGATCCGTGGACGTTTCGCCGAGCTCGTCGGCGTCTCGATCGAACCGCCGGGGCTCGCGTATGGCGGCTACGACGAGCTCGACGCGGTCGCGATCTCGCTCGGTCTTGCACCTCGCGCCCTCCCACCGATCCCCGAGATCGGGCATGAGGGCCTGGATACGTTCATCGACGGCATCGTGAACAACGCGTACTCGTGGACCTGGGAGATCGACGCCGACCTCCTCGCGCGAACCGCGGTCGACGTTCGGCGGTGGGCCGAGGACCGCTACGGACCGCTCGAGCTGGTCCCGCACGACGAGTACGAGTCGATCTGGCGCGCGTACGATCTCCCGACCCATCGATGAGCGATTCGGTCTCGTTCGACAGGGCCGCGGAGTACTACGACGCCACGCGCGGGTACACGCCGGAGGGCGAGCGGGCGATGGTCGACATCCTCACCGACGAGCTCCGAGGGCGTGGACGGGTGCTCGAGATCGGCGTGGGGACCGGACAGGTCGCGCTCCCGCTCCACGCCGCCGGGATCCCGCTCGTCGGTCTGGATCTGGCGCGCCCCATGATGGACCGCTTGGTCGAGAAGGCCGGCGGACGATCGCCCTTCCCGCTCGTCCAAGGTGACGCGACGCGGATGCCGTTCGCGAACGAGAGCTTCGGCGCGGTGTACCTCCGGTGGGTGCTCCACCTGATCCCGGACTGGCGAGCCGCTCTGATGGACTCGGTCCGGGTCGTCGGCCGCGGCGGCGTCCTCCTGATCCTGCTCGGCTCCGCCGGCCAAGGGACGACGCCCGAAGGGGAGATCCATGCGCGGTTCGCCGAGCTCACCGGGTCGCCGTTCGAGCCGGCCGGGCTGCGATGGTCGGACTACGAGCACCTGGACGAAGAGATGACGGCGCTCGGCGCAGCCCCTCGCGCGATGCCGACGTTCACCGAGGTCGAGCGGGACGGGCTCGAGGCGTTCCTCGACAACGTGGCGCGACGCCGCTACTCGTGGACATGGCGGATCCAGGACGATGAGCGCTTCGCCCAGGCCGTCGATGAGATCCGGCGGTTCGCAGAGGAGCGGTTCGGACCTCTCGACCGGGTTCCGCGCGAGGAGCGCGAGGTGGCCTGGCGCGCGTACGACCTTCCCGCCTAACGTCCAGGTCGGCGCTCCAGCCACGCGGGCGCACTTGTCGATATCCTGTCCAGCACATCTCCGGGCGCCATCCCGCGTCCGGTCTGAACAGAGGAGGGTCCACGGTGCCGATCACGCAGGTCGAGAAGATCTGGATGGACGGTGAGCTCGTGGACTGGGCCGATGCCAAGATCCACGTGCTCTCCCACGCGCTGCACTACGGCACCGGTGTATTCGAGGGCATCCGGGCGTACGAGACCGCCCGCGGTCCCGCCGTGTGGCACATGGACGAGCACCTGCGCCGCCTCTACCGCTCCGCGAAGCTCTATCACCTCGAGATCCCGTTCTCGGTCGACGCCGTCGGCGAGGGCATGAAGGACGTCATCCGGGCGAACGCTCTGCCCTCGTGCTACATCCGCCCGCTCGTGATGCGCGGGTACGGCGAGATGGGTGTGAACCCGCTCAGCGCGCCGGTGAACGTGATCATCGCCGTGTGGCCGTGGGGCGCGTACCTGGGGGAGGACGCGTTGGAGCAGGGCGTGCGCATCAAGATCAGCAGCTGGCGCCGGAACGGGCAGAACTCGCTGCCGGCCGCCGCGAAGGCGACCGGCCAGTACATCAACAGCGTCCTGGCGAAGGTGGAGTCGCTCAAGGCCGGGTACGACGAGGCCATCATGTTGAACGAGCACGGTTTCATCACGGACGGGTCGGGGGAGAACGTCTTCATCGTCCGAAACGGGGTGCTGACGACACCGCCGACGCAGGCCGGCTGCCTGGACGGCATCACCCGCGGCAGCGTGATCCAGATCGCCCGTGACTTGGGCTACGAGGTCCGCGAGGAGAACCTCGTTCGCAGCGATCTCTATAACGCGGACGAGTGCTTCTTCTCCGGCACCGCCGCCGAGATCACCCCGATCCGCGAGGTGGACGACCGGGCGGTAGGGGAGGGACACCGTGGGCCGATCACGAAGGAGCTCCAGGGCGCGTTCTTCGCCGCGACGAAGGGCGAGACCGAACGGTACGCCGACTGGCTCACCCACGTCGACTGAGGCATCCGCCGAGGCCGCTCGTTCGTTCGATCTTGAGGGGACGGTGCGGAAGGTGATCGTCGGTGCCTGGAGTAGGATTCCTCGCCGTGCCCCGGCTGAGCCGGACCGCGTCGGACCAGGGAGGATGAGGGGATGACCGAGGACGACGAACAGCGTTACCGCTTGCCGCGAAGCGTGATCCCCAGCCGATACGGGCTGGTGTTGGAGCCCGATCTCGTGGCCGGGTCGTTCGTCGGGACCGAGGACATCGCCGTGGCCGTGCTCGAGCCCGTGACCGAGATCGTGATGAACGCCGTCGATCTCGAGATCGTGGGTGGATCCCTCACGTCGGGAGACGGGGAGCGGGTCGAGATCTCGGAGGTTCGGCTCGACACGGACACCGAGCGCGCACATCTGGTCCTCGGCGCGGAAGCTCATCCTGGCAACTGGACGCTGCACATCGACTTCAGCGGCGAGCTGAACGACAAGCTGGTCGGCTTCTACCGGTCGACGTACGAAGGCCCCGACGGCGGCACCGAGGTCATCGCGACCACGCACTTCGAGGCCACCGACGCCCGCCGGGCGTTCCCCTCATGGGACGAGCCCGACCTCAAGGCGGCGTTCGGCGTCACGTTGATCGTCGCTCCCGACCTGACGGCGCTGTCCAACGGCCCCGAGATCGAGCGATCGACCCTCGATGACGGGCGCGTTCGGCTCGTGTTCGCTGACACCATGCCGATGTCGACGTACCTGGTCGCGTTCGTGGTCGGACACCTGGAGCTGACGGACCCCGTCGACGCGGGCGGCGTACCGACGCGGGTGGCGCACGTGCCGGGCAAGGGCCCGATCGCCGCGTTCGCGTTGGAGATCGGCGCGCACTCCCTCAACTGGTTCGCCGAGTACTACGGGATCCCCTATCCCGACGCGAAGGTCGATCACGTCGCGCTGCCGGACTTCGCGCAGGGCGCCATGGAGAACCTCGGCTGCATCACGTATCGCGAGGCGGCGCTGCTGGTGGACCCGGCCACGTCGACCCACGGCGAGCAGCTCGATGTCGCGGAGACCGTCGCCCACGAGCTCGCGCACATGTGGTTCGGCGACCTGGTCACCATGCGGTGGTGGAACGGCCTGTGGCTGAACGAGGCGTTCGCGACGTTCATGGCGATGCTCGCCGTCGACGCGTATCGCCCCGACTGGGAGGTGTGGAACCAGTTCGCGCGCTCACGGAGCTCGGCGCTCGAGGTGGACGCGCTCGCGTCCACGCGGTCGATCGAGTACCCGGTGCACTCGCCGGACGACGCGAACGGCATGTTCGACACGCTGACGTACCTGAAGGGCGGCGCGATCCTGCGGATGCTCGAGCAGTACTTGGGTGCGGACCGGTTCCGCGACGGCATCCGCCGGTACCTGCGCAAGCACGAGCACGGCAACACCGAGACGCACGATCTGTGGGACGCGCTCGAGGAGGAAACGGGCGAGCCGGTCCGCCGGATCATGGACACGTGGATCTGGCAGGGCGGCTACCCGCTGATCTCGGTGACCGTCGCCGATGACGGCACGCTCCGGTTCTCCCAGCGCCGGTATGCCCCGTCCCGCCCGGACGACGAGACGAAGTGGGCGGTGCCGCTGCTGGTCCGGCAGACCACCCCCGACGGGCGGGAGACGACCGACGCGATCCTGGTCGAGGCCGAAGGCGCCACGCTCCCGATGGCGTCGCCCGACGCCGTCGTTGTCGCGAACGCCGGCGGTATCAGCTTCGTGCGCGTGTGGTACGACGAGGTGCTGGCGGCGCGTCTGGCGGGCTCCGCGATGCGTGCGCTCAGCCCACTCGAGCGATACGCGCTCGTCGACGATGCCTGGGCGGCGGTCGTCGATGGGTCGACCACCGCGTCGTCGTTCTGCCGGTTCGTCGAAGGGTTCGCCGACGAGACCGAACTGCCGGTGTGGCAGTTGATCCTCACCGGCCTCAACTGGTGCGATCGCTTCATCGAGGGGGAGCCGCGCGACCGGTTCCGCGACTACGTGAGGACCCTGCTTCGCCCGTCGATCGACCGACTGGGGTGGGAGGCATCGTCGAGCGAGCCGGACCTGGTCCGCGCGCTCCGCGGCACGCTCGCACAGGCGCTGGCCGTGCTCGGGGACGATCCCGAGGCGAAGGCCCAGATGCGGGAGCTGGAGGGCGAGGCGCGCGGCGGCGGGGACGTCGATGCCCACCTCGCCTCGGCGGCGGTGCAGGTGGTCGCGACGAACGGCGACGCGGGCGACTTCGCCCGGTATTGGCAGATGGTCCATGACGGCGTCACTCCGCAGGAGCAGCTGCGGTACCTCTACGCGCTGGCCAGGTTCCGCGATCCCGACCTGTTCGATCGCCTGCTGGAGTCGACGCTCACCGACGACGTCCGCCCGCAGGATGGCCCGTTCCTGCTGGCGACGGCCACGACCAACCGCGATCTGGGCGACCGCGCCTGGCGGTTCATCGCCGACAACTGGGACGCCGAGTTGGATCGGTTCGCATCGTCCAACATCATCTCGCTGGCGTCGGGCGCGCGGTTCCTGTCGTTGCCCGAGCAACAGCGCTCGGTGGAGGAGTTCTTCGCGTCCCATGCCATCCCGCAGGCCGGCTTGATGCTGGACCAAACGCTCGAGCGCCAGCGCATCTACGTGGCGCTCCGCGAGCGCGCCGAGAAGGACCTCGCCGAGGCGTTCTCCGGTTCGTCCTGACGCACCGCCCGACGCGCGCCCGCGTCTTGACACGCTGAGGCGCGTCCCCATACCGTTCGCTACCGAACTACCTGTTGGCGCACGCCGAGCTCTCAGGAGGGGATGAGCACGGGCGGAACGGCCATGATCGAGGGCGTCGAGGTCTCCACCGACCACTGGATCGGCGGCAACCGCGTGGGGTCCGCCGGCACGTTCACCGATGTCTCACCGATCGACGAGGCACCGATCGCCGAGGTCGCGAGGGGAGGGACGCATGAGGCCGCCGCGGCGGTCGCGGCCGCGCGTGGCGCGTTCCACGTCTGGGGCGGCATGTCTGCGATGGATCGCGCCGCGGTCCTGCACGCGATCGCCGACGGCGTCGACGCGCGCGTGCCGGAGCTGGCCGCGGTCGAGACGCGCGACAACGGGTCGTTGCTCCGTTCCATGCGCAACTCGGTGATGCCGCGAGTCGCGCGCAATTTCCGGTTCTTCGCGGACCGGTTGCTCGAGATCGATGGACCCGACGTGAACTTCAACGGGTTCGCGGAACACGTCTCGTGGGATCCCTCGGGTGTCGCGGTGGTGATCACCCCATGGAACGCCCCGCTGATGCTCGCGACCTGGCGCATCGCGCCGGCCCTGGCGGCGGGGAACACCGTGGTGGTGAAGCCTCCGGAGTGGGCGCCGCTCACGGCGTCGATGCTGGCCGACATCGCGCACGATGCCGGGCTCCCCGACGGCGCGTTCAACGTCGTGCAAGGGATCGGAGAGGAGGCGGGCGCCGCGCTCGTGGCGAACCCCGACGTGGATCGCATCGCGTTCACCGGCTCCGTCCCCACCGGCAAGCTGGTGGCGGCGTCCGCCGGCGCCAATCTCACCCCGCTCTCCCTGGAGCTCGGCGGCAAGTCGCCGTTCCTCGCGTTCGCCGACGCGGACATGGACGCGCTCGTGAAGCAGGCGGTGGGGCAGTTCGACAACGCCGGGCAGGTGTGTCTGGCCGGCACCCGTCTGCTGGTGCAACGGGAGATCGTCGACGAGTTCCTGGGCCGGTTCGTCGAGGCGGCATCGGCGATCCGGCAGGGCGACCCGCGCGACGACGCGACCGACATCGGACCGCAGATCACCCGCGAGCACTTCGAGCGCGTGGACGGGTTCGTGCGGCGCGCGATCGCCGACGGCGCCGAGCCACTCATCGGCGGGGGACCGAACGACGACCTCGGCGGCCTGTTCTACCGCCCGACGTTGTTCGCCGACGCGCCGGCCGGCTCGGAGATCCTGCGCGAGGAGGTGTTCGGCCCGGTGTTGACGGTGCAGGCGTTCGCCGACGAGGAGGAGGCGATCGCGCTGGCGAACGACACCGACTACGGCCTGGCCGCGATCCTGTACACGGGTGACCGCGAGCGAGCGGAGCGGGTGAGCGCGCGCTTGGTCGCCGGCACCGTCTGGGTGAACTGCTTCTTCGTCCGCGACCTCAACGCTCCGTTCGGGGGCTCGCGCAACTCCGGGGTGGGACGCGAGGGCGGCATCTGGAGCTTCGACTTCCATGCGGACGTCAAGAACGTCTGCACCGCACCGTGGAACGAAGGGAGCTGATCCGACGTGGGTGAGATCGTCGGCGCCGGCATCGTGGCGCACGTACCGACCATCATGCTGCCCGAAGAGGTGCGGCTGGAGATCAACGACGGGAAGGAGATCACGCTCGTCCCCGGCCTGAAGCGGCTGCGGACCGAGGTCCTGGACCGGCTGCAGGCCGACACCATCGTGATCCTCGACACCCATTGGGAGTCGACGTTCGAGCACATCATCACGTCGGCCGAGCGCCGCGAAGGGAAGTTCACCAGCCACGAGCTGCCGCGTGGCATGCGCCAGATCCCGTACGACATGCCGGGCGACCCGGAGCTGGCGAACGCGCTGCAGAAGCTCGCGGAGGGCCGCGACGACACGTGGGTCCTGGCGAGCGACGACCCGTACCTGCCGGTGTTCTACGGGACGATCAACATCTGGAGCCACCTGGGCAAGGGCGAGCGCTGGGCGAGCGTCTCGATCAACCAGTGCGGCCAGACCGAGGACTTCCTGCTCCTGGGCGAGTTGCTCGGTGAGGCGGTCGCGGCGACCGACCGACGCGTGGTGGTCCTCGCCTCGGGTGGGATGACGCATCGGTTCTTCCCCCTCCGCGAACTGCGGAACCACGAGAGCTCGAAAGCGCCCGAGAACATCCTGCACCTCGAGTCGTACGAGGCCGATCAGCGGGTGATCAGGATGCTGCAGGAGGGCGATCACATGGGCGTCATCGATTGGATGCCCGAGTACAAGAAGGCGGCCCCGGAGGGGCACTTCGGGCACTACCTGATCATGGCGGGCGCGATCGGAGGGGCTCGCTGCCAGGCGCCGGGAGAGCTGTTCAGCGAGTACGAGGCCTCGGTCGGCACGGGGCAGGTGCACGTGTGGTTCGAGCGTCCGGCCGACGGCTGGACCGGTCAGGGCTAGGCGAACAGGCGCGCACGCGCCGGAGGGAGGGGGCTCCAAGGTGGTCGACCAACAGCAACAGAGCGAAGCGGGCTACGAACGCTTGGGTGGCAAGAAGCTCGGCCTGGTGGACGTGGTTGCGCAGTCCGTCGGGTTCATGGGCCCGGTGTTCAGCGCCGCGTTCATCATCCCGCTGATCATCGGCGTCAACGCGGCGGCTCGTGGCGCGGGGACGTCGGCGCCGCTCGCCGTGTTGCTGGCGGGCGTCGGGGTGTTCGCGCTCGGGCTGGATCGTCGCGCAATACGCGAAGCGGATCCACGCCGCCGGCGCGTTGTACGACTACGTGTCGAACGGCCTGGGCTCGGTGGTCGGCACGGCGTCCGGCTACCTCTACTACGCGGGCACGATCATCCTGACGACCGGTCTCGGCGTGCTGATCGGCGGTTACGTCCACGACAACCTGATGCCCGTCGTGTTCAGCGTGGAGGACGGACTCTTCCCGATCTGGGTGTGGGACCTGATCTTCGCTCTGGGGTTGTTCGTGGTCCTCTACTTCGGCGTCCAGATCTCGACGCGCGTGCAGCTGACGCTGGCGTTGGTCTCGGTCGCCGTCGTGCTCACGTACTTCCTGTCCATCATCGTCCGGCTGGGCGGTGACAACGACTTCGCGAAGGCGTTCGACCCGAACCCGTCCCCGGACGGGTTCAGCGGGATCATGTTCGGCGTCCTCTACGGGGTGCTCATCTTCGTCGGGTTCGAGACGGCGGCGAACCTGGCCGAAGAGACCGCCGAACCGAAGCGGTCGATCCCACGAGCGGTGCTGCTGTCGGTCGTCGTCGTGTCGATCTTCTACATCATCGCCGCCTACGTGGAGGTGGCGGGGTTCGGGTTCGACATGTCGGTGATCACGAGCCCGGATGTGGCCGGTGCCCCGCTGTTCGCACTCGGAGCTCCCGGAGGGGAGTTCGGCTCGGACTTCATCCTGAAGCTCCTGCTCGTCGTCGTCTTCCTGGACATGCTCGCGGTCTACGTCGGTGCGGCGGTCGCGTCGACGCGCGGGGTCTTCGCGATGGCGCGTGACCGGCGTCTGCCGAAGATGATGGCCGGCGTCTCAGGGAAGTACGGGACACCGACGGGCGCGATCGCGTTCCTGATGGGCGTGCAGCTCGGCCTGATCGCCGCGAGCGAATGGTGGGACGGCCTGTTCGCGCTCGAGGGGCTTCCGCATTACTTCTCGCTGTTCGTCTGGTGCTCGACGTTCGGCGGCTTCGCGCTGCTGGTCGTGTACTTCCTGATGTCGTTGGGGGCGCTCGCGGGGATCGCGACGGATCCTGAGAAGGTCAAACTCGTCATCGCCGCGATCCTCGGGCTGCTGATCAGCGGGGCGGCGATCTTCGGGTCGTTCTACAAGGTGCCCTCGCCGACGATCCTGGCTCCGGTGTATGCGCTGGGGTTGTTCGTCGTGGGGCTCATCGTCGCCGTGTTGGTGAAGGGCCGGGCGCCGGCGAGCGGCGTGCTGGCAGACCTCAGCTCGGGAGGGGATGCCTGAGCGCGGCCGTACCATCGATCGCATGACGGGGCCAGATCGTCCGCTCCGGCTCGACGCGCCGCGCGAGGAGGTCCTCGCGCACGCGGCGAAGCTGGTGGAGGAGGCGTGGCGGAGCTTCGACCGGTATCGGCCCGAGGAGCCCGCGCTCGACGAGCGCGTGCGCGGGCTCCTCGGCGCCGGACTGCCGGGCGAGCCGGTGTCGGTGCACGAGGCGCTCGACGACGCGGCGCGCATCCTGGACGAGTCGATCGCGCAGCCCCGTCCGCGATACTTCGCGTTCATCGGCTCCTCGGGGCTCGAGATCGGCGCGATCGGGGACCTGCTTGCCCACACGTACGACATCAACCTGGCCGTCGACGCGCGCGCGGCCACGCAGATCGAGCACCAGGCCGTGCGGTGGGTGAGCGAGTTCGTCGGGTTCCCGGCCACGATCGGTGCGTTCACCAGCGGCGGGACCATCAGCAACGTGACCGCGCTCGCTGCCGCCAGGGAGCAGGCACTGCCGGGCGCACGGACCGAGGGCTTGTCGGGGCGCCGGCTGACCGTCTACTGCTCGGCCGAGGTGCACTACTCGATCACCCGGGCCGTGGAGCTGCTGGGCATCGGCTCGAACAACCTGCGCGACCTGCCGATCGACGACGCCCGTCGCCTCCGGCCGGACGCGCTGGCCGAAGCGCTCGATCGCGACATCGCCGCCGGCATCCTGCCGGTCGCCGTCGTGGCCACCGCCGGCACCACGCTGACGGGCGCGATCGATCCGATCGATGAGATCGCGGATGTCTGTGCCGAGCGCGGTGTGTGGCTCCACGTGGACGGCGCCTACGGGATGCCGGCCGCATCGGTGCCGACGCACGCGTCGCTGTTCCGCGGCATCGAGCGCGCCGACTCGGTCTCGGTCGACGCCCACAAGTGGCTGTACCTGCCGAAGGCATGCGGGGTGGTCCTGGTGCGCGAGCACGGGACGCTGACGCGGGCGTTCGCGCACGAGCAGGGCTACCTGCCGCACCAGCAGTACGAGCTGCACGCGGTGGACATCACGCTCGAGTACTCGCGGCCGTTCCGGGCGCTGAAGCTGTGGCTCGCGTTCCGTGCACACGGGGCGCCGCAGTTCCGCGAGGCGATCGCCCAGAACCTGCGCGAGGCGGACCTCCTCTACCGCACCGCGTCCGAGGCCGACGACTTCGAGACGATGAGCGAGCCGCCGCAGCTCTCGATCGTGCCGATCCGGCACGCGCCGGCAGGCGTCGCCGACCTGGACGCCCACAACGACGCGCTCGCGAAGGCGATCCAGCTGGACGGCCGTGTGTACCTGGCATCGGCGCTCATCGACGGCCACGTGTGGCTGCGGCCGTGCTTCGTCAACTTCCGCACGACCGAGGACGACGTCGTGGCGATCGTCGACGTGGCACGCGAGCTGGGTCAGAGGATCGCCTCGGGGGCCGGCCGATGACGGACGAGCTCCTTCCCGCCGAACGCAAGGTCATGGATGCGCTCGGCGAGCGGACGCTCGATTTCCGTGCGATGTGGGCGGTGTCGAACCTGTTCCGCGCGTCCGCGGCGATCCGCCGGCACATGGAGGCCAAGATCCTCGCGGACGACCGCCTGTCCTGGACGGCGTTCACGGGCCTGTGGGTGTTGTGGATCTGGGGCGAGATGGAGACCCGCGACTTCGCCGCCGCCGTCGGCATCAGCCGGCCCACCGCGACCGGGGTCATCACCACGCTCGAGGGGCGGAGGTTCGTGCGGCGGAAGAAAGACCCGCGCGACGGTCGCATGGTCCTGGTGTCGCTGACCGCGGCCGGGACCCGCAAGATCGAGCAGTTGTTCCCACTGTTCAACGCGGAGGAGGTCGAGGTGACGTCCCACCTCGACGCCGCACAGCAGGACGCGCTGGCCGGGCTGTTGCGCTCGATGTACCGCGCCGTCGAACGGAACGGCGAGCCGTTCGTCGCGGACTAGTTGAGCGTGACGCGGACCGGCATCCGCTTGATGCCGTTCACGAAGTTCGAGCGGATCCGTTCGACGGGACCGGCGAGCTCGATCGAACGCAGTCGCGGCAGCAGCTCCTGGAACAGGATCTTCGTCTCCAGGCGGGCGAGGTGCGCGCCCAGACAGAAGTGCGGGCCGCCGGGGCCGAACGTGACGTGGTCGTTCGGCTTGCGCGTCACGTCGAACCGGTAGGGGTCGGCGAACTGCTCCTCGTCGCGGTTCGCGCTGATGTACCACGTCACGACCTTGTCGCCCGCCTTGATGTGCTGGCCTCGCAGCTCGACGTCGCGCGTCGCCGTTCGCCGGAAATGCAGCACCGGGGTCGCCCACCGCAGGATCTCCTCCGTCGCGTTCGAGATCAGCGTCGGATCGTCCTTCAACAGCTGCATCTGCTCCGGATCCTGCATCAGGGCGAGCATCCCTGATGTGATCGTGTGGCGCGTCGTCTCGTTGCCCGCGATCATCAGGAGCGAGAAGTAGTTGTGGAAGTCGTGATCGTTGAGCCTGCCCTCGTCCTGCGCCACGGTGAGCGCCGATATCACGTCGTCCGTCGGCCCCTGCCGACGGAGCTCCTTCTGCCGGTCGGCGTACGCCCACACCTCGTAGGCGGCCGGAGAGCGGAACGGCAGCAGGCGGTACGCCTCGGTGTCCACCTGGTCGGGGACCGCATCCGAGAGCTCGGGATCCTGGTTCGCGATCATCTTGTCGCCCCAGCGGATCAGCTCGGGCGCGTCCTCCTGCGGCACCGTGAAGATCGAGCAGAGGAACCGGATCGGCAGCTCGCGGCTGATCTCGGACACGAAGTCGAACTCGCCGGCCGCCAGCGCCTTGTCCAGGACCGAGCGGGCGACGTCGCGGATGAAGTCCTCGTAGACGGCAACTCCCCGGCCGGAGAACTTCTTCGAGCAGATCTTGCGGAGATCGGTGTGGCGAGGTGGATCCATCTCGAGCATCGTCTTGCGGACCTCGAGCTGTTCGTCGTCGAGCTCCTCGAGGGCCACCGCGCCCGTCTCCGACGAGTACGTCTGCCAGTCCATGTGGACGGCGGTCAAGTCGTCGTAGCGGGTGACCGCCCAGAACCCCGCGTTCCCGCCCGGCTCGTCGTGCCAGCTCACCGGCCGTTCGCGGCGCAACTCATCGAACCATTCGAACGGCACGCGCTCGACGTAGTTGTCCGGGTTGACCAGGTCGATCCCATCGAGCGTCGCGCCCATGCTCCCCCTACGACGTTGGCGCCGAAGCGCGCCGGAGAGATAGTTTGCTACTGAACGACCTCCACCCGCAAGGCGTGAGGATCGCCATCGCCCGCGTCACCACGGCCGTTCAGATCACCTCGAAGTAGCGGCGGCGCTCCCACTCGGTGACGGCGTCGGGAGCGAGGAACCGCTCCCACTCCCAGCGACCGGCCTCCGCGTAGTGGGCGACGACATCCTCGCCCAGCACGCTTCGGGTGAACGCACTCTCCCTGAAGCGAGCGACGGACTCGCCGAGCGTGGTGGGCAGGGGAGCGACGGGATCCTCGAAATGTTCACCCATCAGCGGCTCGCCCGGGTCCGCGCCGGTCCAGATGCCGTCGGCGGCCGACGCGAGCACCGCGGCGATCGCGAGGTACGGGTTCACGTCGGCACCCGGCACGCGCCACTCCAGCCGTGTCGAGTCGGGACCCTCAGCGAGCACGCGACACGAGACCATGCGGCTGTCGTACCCCCAACTGAGGCCGTTGCCACTGAACTCGCCGCTCGTCGTGCGACGGTACGAGTTGACGGTGGGCGCGTAGCACAGCATCAGGTCGGGCGCGCGGAGCAGGAGCCCGCCCACCGCCTGCGTCAGCGTGGCCGCGACCCCGTGCTCCGCGTCCGCGTCGTGGAAGACGTTGACGCCGCTTGCGTTCAGCAGCGACAGATGCAGATGGCATGACGAGCCGGTCGTATCGCCGAACGGCTTCGGCATGAACGTCGCCGACATCCCCGCCGCGGCCGCCATGTCGCGCATCGCGAGCTTGAACAGGATGTGGCGGTCCGCCATCTCCAGCGCGTGCTGGTACTGCAGGTTGATCTCCCACTGGCCGAGACCCCACTCCACCTGGCTGGTCCACGGCCCGAGGTCGGAGGCCGACAACGCCTCGCGGACACCCGCGAAGAACCCCTCGTGCTGATCGCCGGCCTGCACGGTGTAGTCGGCGCGCGCGAGCGTGGTCGGCCGAAGGGTGTCGTATCCGTCCGTCCGCCCGTCGTCGTACGTGCCGCGATACAGCGCGAACTCCAGCTCCGTCGCGACCTGCGGCGTGAACCCCGCATCCTCGACGTGCTGGATCTGCCGGCGGAGGATCGTGCGCGGCGCGACGGGCACCAGGTCGTCGCGCCCCATCTCGACGAAGTCGGCCACGCAGATCGCGGTCCGGTCGAGCCACGCGGCCGGACGCAACGTGGCCAGGTCCGGAACCAGCCGGACGTCGTGCCAGCCGGTCTGATGTCCCGTGTACACCTGTTGCGGCCCCGGCCACTGGTCGACGTCCCATCCGAGCACGCACGAGCTGAGCGCCACGCCGTCCTCGATCAGCCGGCGGAAGACGTCGGGGGAGAAGCGCTTGCCGACCAGACGGCCCGAGACGTCGGACGACGTCACGATCACGGTCCGGATGTCGGCCGACCCGAGGTCGTCGAGCGCGAGCGTCACGGCGCCGGGTCCCAGCGGTCGGGCGCGAACACGAGGCTCGCGACGTCCACCACGGTCGCCCCACCATCGGCGACCAACGACTGTCCCGTGACGAACGACGATTCGTCGCTGGCCAAGAACGCGCAGCACGCCGCGATCTCCTCGGGGTCGCCCGCGCGTCGGAGCGGTGCGTCGGCGGTGGCGGCCAGGTACGCGCCTTCGCGGGTGAGGCCGTCGCGGGCGGCGATCTCGTCCATCGACCCGTCGGCCATCGGCGTGCGGATCCACCCGGGGAGGACGGCGTTCGCACGGATGCCCAACGGTCCGTAGTCGACCGCCACGGAGTGCACCAGACCGAGCAGGCCGGCCTTCGATGCCGCGTACGCCGCGCTCTCGCTGTCCGCGACCAGCGCGGACACCGACGACACCACGACGATCGAGCCTGCGCCGCGTTCGATCAAGCGGGGGAGCGCCGCGCGGATGAGGAAGAGCTGGCCCGTGAGGTTGACGTCGATCGTGGTTCGCCACTGCTCGTCGGTCACCTCCGCCGCCGAGCCGCCGAGACCGATGCCGGCGTTCGCGACGACGATGTCGAGCCCACCGAACGTCCGGACGGCCGTGTCGACCGCCTCGGCGACGTGCGCCGGATCTGAGGTGTCGCCCGCCACCGCGACGCCGGAGATCTCCGTGGCGACGGCCTCGATCGGTCCGGGGCGGCGGCCGGTGACCACGACGGACGCGCCCTCGCGCGCGAACAGCCGGGCGGTGGCGGCGCCGATGCCCGTCCCGCCGCCGCTGACGATCGCCACCTTGCCGTCGAGCTTCATCGCGATCCCACCCGCGTCAGTGGAACGGCATGTAGTAGTCGATCTCCCACGGCGTGACCTCGGTGCTGTCGGGGTCGGCCCCGGACGCCAGGTAGCGCTCCCACTCCGCCCGCTTCAAGATCGTGAACGCCTCGACCATCTCACGACCCAGCGCGTCCACGAGCTCGCCGTCCCCCGCGAGCGCGGTCAAGGCCGCGTCGAGGTTCGGAGGGATGCGCGACTCCGTGTTCGGGTCCTCCCCGACGGGTTGCGGTGGGGGCAGCTCGAGCTCGTGCTCCACGCCGAGGCGGGCGGCATGGAGGATCGCGGCCGCGGCCAGGTACGGGTTCGCCGCGGCGTCGGACGTGCGCTGTTCGATGCGCGTGCCCTGTCCGCGCGTCGGCGGGATCCGCACCCCGACGCTGCGGTCGTCGTGGCCCCAGTTCGCCCAGTAGCCGTTCAACATGTCGGGCTGCAGGCGCTTGTACGCGTTGACGTGTGGAGCCAGGATGGCCGCCATCCCCTCGTGATGGGCCAGGAGGCCGGCGACGCTCCGTCGTGCGAGCTCCGAGAGACCCTCGGGATCGTTCGGGTCATGGAACGCGTTCGCTCCGTCCTTGGCGCGGAACGAGAAGTTCACATGCAAGCCGCTCCCGCCGCGATCGCCGAGTGGCCGGCCGAGGAACGTCGCGAGCTTCCCATGTCGCTCGCAGATCTCGCGAACGAGGAGCTTGAAGAGGAACGCTTCGTCGGCGGCGGGGATCGCGTCGGCGTACTTGATGTTCACCTCGTACGCCGCGTTGTCGTACTCGCTGCACCACCCCTCGACCGGGAGCCCCGATCGGATCGCCACGTTGACGAGCTCATCGATCACGCCGGTGGGGTCGACCGACATGCCGGTGCCGTACACGCGGTGCGAGGGCACCGACACGGGGGTCCATCCGCCCGCGTGCGGCTCCAGCAGATAGAACTCCAACTCGAACGCCACCTGCGGTTCCAGGCCCATCCGTCGCCACGGTTCGACGGCCTGTCGCAGGACGTGTCGCGGGTCCCAAGGAGCGGGTTCTCCGTGCAGGGAGAGATCGGCGACCCCCACGATCGTGTTCTCCTCCCAGCCTTCGTGGAGCGAGTCGCGATCGAGCGTCGCGTCGACGTCGTGCAGTCCGACGTCGAACTGCGTCCGCGGTACCGGCAGGATCTCCTTGTCGTGCGTGAGCGGATACACCCCGACGCAGAACGCGGCGACCCCTTCGACCGCCTTCTCGCCGTAGAGGTACTCGCCGCGCTCGAGACCGTGGAGATCCGGGTAGAGGAGCCGCAGTCGCTTCCCTTGGACTTCCATCCAACCTCCTCGCTCCGGAACGAGCGGACGATACCGGGACCGTGGTCGCCTTGCGCAGCTCGATAGTTCGGGCCCAAAATACCCCATCCCTGCGGCCCGACGGGAGGGCGTCGTGTGACGGTCGGCGAGTCGATCACGCTTGCGGAGTTGGAGCGCGACCCGTACCCGATCTACGCGCGCCTGCGCGAGGAGGAACCCGTGGCGTGGGTGCCCGCCGTCCAGCTCTGGCTCGTCACCCGCTACGACGACGTGCGGTACGTCGACCTGACCCCGGAGATCTTCACCGCCCAGACCGACCCGTCCACCCTGAACCGCACGATGGGCCGCAGCATGCTCGGCTCCGAAGGGCCGGACCAGCAACGCATCCGGCGCATCACGGAGTCGCCGTTCCGGCCGCGCGACGTGGAGGAGCGGACGCAGGGCATGATCCCCAAGCTCGCGCACGAGCTGGTCGACGGGTTCGCCGGTCGAGGCGAGGTCGATCTGTTCACCGAGTACTGCGATCCGATGTCCGTGCGCTCGTTGCAATTCATGCTCGGGCTGGATGAGGTCCCGTGGGAGGACATCCTCCGATGGAACGAGGGGATGATGCCGGGTCTCGCGAACTTCGAGGGAGACCCGGAGAAGCAGGGTCCTGCCGACCGGGCGAGCGCGGAGCTTGGCGACGCGATCGGGCGCGTGATGGACCGCCTGGAGCGTGACCCTGATGGGTCCGTGCTCTCGTGGATGATGCGCCACGACGACGAGGGCGAGGGCATGACGCGCGAGGAGATCATCGCGAACACGAAGCTGATGCTGTCCGGAGGGCTGCAGGAGCCGCGGGATCTGATCGCCCTGACCGTCTGGGCGCTGGGCTCCGATCCCCGCCAGCTCGAGCGCGTCCGGGACGATCGGTCGCTGGTGAAGGCGGCGGTCGAGGAGACCCTGCGCTGGGCGGGGCCGGTGGGGACGTCGACACGCCAGACCACTCGAGCCACGGACCTCGCCGGCGTCGCGTTGGAGGAGGGAGCCCTGATCGGCGCCGTCCTGTCGTCCGCGGGACGCGATCCTGCTCGCTTCACGGACCCCGACAGGTTCGACGTCGGCCGGAAGGAGGGCGCGCACCTCGCGTTCGCGATCGGCTCGCACTTCTGTCTGGGCGCGTGGTTCGGCCGGTACCTGGCGCGCGTGTCGCTCGATGTGCTGCTCGACCGGCTGCCCGGCCTGCGTCTCGATGCGGACCGGCCCGTGACGCTGTCGGGCTGGGAATTCCGCGCGCCGGACTCCACGTGGGTCCGTTGGGACGCTGCGTGACGGATCCGGATGTCGTGGTGGTCGGCGGCGGCATCGCCGGCCTGATCGCCGCGCGTGACCTCCGCGAGGCCGGTCGGTCCGTCGTGGTGCTGGAGGCGCGCGACCGGCTGGGAGGGCGCACCTGGTACCGCGAGCTGCCCGGCGCCGGCGCCAAGGTGGAGTACGGGGGCACGTGGTTCTGGTCGGACCTGCACACGGCCCTCGCGGAAGAGATCGGTCGATACGACGTGAGGGTCCGACCCGAGGTGCCCGCCAGCTCACTCGTCTGGCTCGCGGGCGGGCAGCTGCGGTCGGGCCCGGGGGTGCTGGAGGACATCCGTCGAGCGCTGGAGCCGTTCGAACCGATCTTCGATGCAGCGGCGTCGCGTATCCACGCGGCGTGGGACGGCGACCGGACGGTCCTGGCCGATCTGGACGTGCCGGCTGCGACATGGATCAAGGGTCTCGGTCTGGCACGAGAGACCACGGACTACCTGATGGCGTTCACGGCGGGGATGGGCGGCGGGGATCCCGCACGGCTGTCGGCGCTGGGCATCCTGGCCGACGCCGCACTCGTGGGCTACGGGTTCGCCGACGCGTTCCTGAGCGTCGGGGAGTCGTTCATGGACGGGAGCGCGAGCCTGGTCGACGCCATCGCCAACGACGTCGGAGGTGCGATCCGGTTGCGCGCCGTCGTGACCCGCGTCCGCCGGGACGACGAGGGTGTGACGGTCGACCTGGCCGATGGGGGTGAGGTCCGCGGTCGCGCGGGGGTGCTGACGCTGCCGGTCAACGTGTGGCCGGACGTCGCGTTCGATCCGCCGCTCTCGCCGGAGAAGCGAAGGATCGCCGCGCTCGGGAACCCGGGCGCGTCCACCAAGGTGCTGGCGGTGGCACGCGGGGTGCCGTCGGGATGGCAGGCGGCCGGCTGGCCGGCCACGATCCAGGCGGTGGTCGCCCAGCGGGAGATGGGGGGCGGCCGACTGGTCGTGGGGTTCGCCGGGGCCGGGGGGCTCGACCCGAGCGATCCGATGGCCGTCCAGGACGCGCTTCGCGTCTACCTCCCCGAGAGCGAGGTGCTCACGAGCGACGGGCACGACTGGGTCGCCGATCCGTTCTCGAAAGGGACGTGGTTCGCCCCGCCGCCCGGCTGGGAGACCGGCGACGTCGGCGCGCAGATCGCTCCGGAGGGGCGGTGGGCGTTCGCCGGTGGCGACATCGCCTCGCGCGGCGCCGGGTGGATCGAGGGTGCGGTGGTCAGCGGCCGCGAGGCGGCGCGAGCGGTGCTGGCGTTCGACGCATGACGGCGACCGCGAACGCCCCACGGCATCCCGCGCGCGCGGAGACCGTCGGCTCACTCCTGCGCCCTCCGAGGCTGCGCACCGCGATCGACGCGTTCTACGAGCCGGGGCATTCGGCCACGCTCGCCGAAGAGCGCGACCGTGATCGGTCGGAGCTGACCGGGATCGAGGACGACGCGATCCGTACGGCCGTGCGGCGGCAGATCGACTGCGGCCTGGACGTCATCACCGACGGCGAGTTCCGGCGATGGATGTTCATGAACTCGTTCTACGACGCGGTCGACGGCGTGCGGACCGGCAAGACCGTCGCGTTCCGCAACGACCGCGGCGAGGACGTACGGCTGAACATCCACGAGATCGTGGGTCGTCTGACACCGGTCGACTCGCCGGGCGCGCGCGAGGCATCGTTCATGGCCGAGGTCGCCCAGGGGTACCCGTTCAAGGTGACGTTCCCGGCTCCGTCGATCTTCGGACATCCGCTGACGACGGTGGTCGGTCCCGAGGCCGGTGGCTATCCCTCGCTCGAGGAGTTCGTCGCGCACGCGATCGAGATCGAGCGCGCGCTGGTGGCGGACGCGATCGCTGCGGGCGCGCGATACATCCAGTTCGATTTCCCGCTGTATCCGTACCTGGTCGATCCCGCGTGGATCGAGCGCTTCCTCGCGGCCGGGCACGACGTCAGGCGTGTCCTCGATGCGTCGATCGCGGCCGACCTCGCGGTGTTGGAGGGGATCCCCGATGGCGTGACCACCGCTCTCCACATCTGCCGAGGCAACTTCCGCTCGTCATGGATGTGCGAGGGATCGCTGGAGCCGGTGGCCGAGCGCGTGTTCGGGCAGCTTCCCTACGACACGTTCCTGGTCGAGTGGGACGACCTGGGGCGCGACGGCGGCTTCGAGCCGATCCGCTTCCTCCGCGACGGCTCGGTGATGGTGATGGGCATCGTGTCGTCGAAGATCCGCGAGCTCGAGGACGAGGACGGCCTGATGCGGCGGATGGAGCAGGCGGCCGCGATCGTCGGCGGGCTCGACCGGCTCGCGATCAGCCCGCAGTGCGGGTTCGCCAGCGTGATGGTCGGCAACGACACCGACGAGGACATCCAGTGGCGCAAGCTCGAGCTGATCGGCCGCGTCGCGGATCGCCTCTGGCCTCGATGAGCCCCTTCCGGGTGGTGCGCGGTCGGATCAGTTGATGACCACGCGGACTCACGCGTCACACGGGCCCGGGAGCCATGCGGCGCGCGTGGACCACCTGCTCGCACAGGGCCTCCTGGAGACGATCCGTCAACGCCTGCACGTCCGGTCGCGACTTGGGATCGCCCTCGGCGTAGATCGGCTCGCCGAACGAGACGCCGACGTTCGGCCGGATCGGACGCTCCATCCGCAGGCCCGCCTTGCCCCAGCGCCGCTGCGGTCCCCACAAGCCGACCGGGATCACGGGGCTGCCGGCGAGCAACGCGATCCTGGCCGCGCCCTTCTGCACGGGGAGCAGCTCGTCGCCGGGCCCCACGGTGCCTTCCGGCGCGATGCCCGCCAACCAGCCGTCCTTCACGACGTCGGCGAGTTGCTCGAGCGGGCCCCAGACCCCTGCCCCGCGGCGGATCGGCACCTGTTTGAGACCCCGCAGGGCGCGTCCCATCAACGGGCGTTCGAAGTCCTCGCTCAGCGCGAAGCAGCGAACGATCCTGCCGCGCCGCGTCACGGAGAGCCCGATGAAGATGGCGTCCAGGACGCTCACGTGGTTGTACGCGATCAGGGCGCCGCCATGGCGCGGGATGTGCTCGGAGCCGGCGATGCGGATGCGGAACGACGTCGCCGCCACCGTGCCGACGGTCGCGCGGGCGACGTTCCACCACGCGTCGCACTCGGTGTTCGTCTGGACGGCCGTGCCTCCAACCCCTCTCGTACGGTGCGAGGCTACCAACGCGCGGCCGCCGTCAACCGGGGGCGGCCGGGACTAGTCACGGCGGGGAGGGCGGATCCCGCGGAACTCCCAGTCGCCGCCATACGTGGTGGAGATGACCTCCTCGGACTCGCTCGGCTGCGCGCCGACGTCGTCGCGGATCGGCACGTCGCCTTCGACGACGGTGTTCCGGAGCGTCCCCAGCCCGTCGACCTCGACCTCGACCACGTCGCCCGGCACCACCGGGCGGGAGTTCGCGGGCGTGCCCGACAGCAGCACGTCGCCCGGAAGCAACGTGATCGTCCGCGCGATGTCGGCGACCAGGTAGTGCATGTCCCAGATCATCTCGTCGGTGTTCCCGTCTTGTCGCACCTCGCCGTTCACCCGCGTCTGGATCCGCTTGTCGTGGAAGTCCCAGTCCGTCACCAGGCCGGGTCCGAGCGGACACAACGTGTCCGAGCCCTTCACGCGCAGCATCGAACCGGCGTCCGTGTCGCGGAAGTCGTGGAGCCCGTAGTCGTTGGCCACGGTGTAGCCCAGGATGTGGCCGGCGGCGTCCTCGGGCGCGATGTGCGACGTCCGGCTGCCGATCACGATCGCGATCTCGCCCTCGTAGTTGAGGTACTTGCAGCGCGGTGGTCGCACGACATCGCCGCCGTGCGCGTTCAGCGACGTGGTGGGCTTGTGGAAGTACGTGGGAGCGGCACCGAGCTGCACGCCGAACTCCGCGCGACGGCTCTCGTAGTTCAGGTGGACGCAGACGATCTTCGTTGGCTCGACGGGCGGGAGGTGTTCCGCCTCATCGATCCCGACCCGTCGGCCATCGGATGCGACCAGCTCGTCGCCCTCCCGGGTGACCGCGACGGCGCGGCCGTCGACCAGGATCCGTCGGGTCTCCATGTGGTCGCTAGGATAGGCCGCGATGCCGGAGCTGAAGGGGTTCATGGTCCCGCGGACACCCGAGGGACGGTCGTCCATCGTGCCGTCCCCGCCGTGGCACTACTCCGGCGACGTGCTCACGATCGAGTACCGCGCGGAGCCGGCCAAGGTCGCGGCGCTCCTTCCCGACGGCGTGGACCTCGCCGACGACGACCCCGGCGCCGTCGCCATCATCTGGGCGGACTGGCAGTCGTGCAGCGACGGCGGCGCGGAGCTCCTGGATCCCGTGCGATCCCAATACAAGGAGTGCTTCGTCGTGGTGCGGTGTACGTGGAACGGCGAACACTACTCGCGCTGCGTCTACATCTGGGTCGACAAGGACTTCGCGCTGGCGCGCGGCTGGTACCAGGGATACCCCAAGAAGCTCGGGTCGATCTGGATGACCCGCCCGGTGACGGTGGGGAGGGCCGGACCACGCCTGGAGGCGGGCGGACGGTTCGGCGCGACGCTGGCGGCCAACGACCGGCGCCTCGCCGAGGTGTCGCTCACGCTCACCGGCTCGTCGGTGACCGGGGGATTCGTGAACGCGTTGCCCATGTTGCACTCGCGGTGGATGCCGTCGATCGACCCCTCACAGCCCGACGCCCTGAGCGAGCTGGTCACGATGAGCTCGCAGGACGTGGAGCTGGGCCCGGTCTACACCGGGGACGCGACCGTCGAGCTGTTCGACGTTCCGGGCGACGAGCTCTCCGCGCTCCGCCCGTACGAGATGATCGCGGGCTACTGGCGACAGGTGGGCGCCACGTTCGCCGGCGGGACCAAGCTCGCATGAGGCTCGTCCGTTTCCGGTTCGGCGATCGGATCGCGACCGGTGCCATCGACGCCGGCTCCGAGGACATCCGCATCCTGCGCGGCACGTTCTTCGACGACCCCATCCCGACGGGAGAGCAGGTGCCGCTGGCCGACGTGCGGTTGCTGGCGCCCGTGCTGCCCTCGAAGGCCGTCTGCGTGGGGAAGAATTACGCGGCTCATGCGGCCGAGTTCGGCATGGAGGTCCCCGATGAGCCGTTGCTGTTCCTGAAGCCGTCGACCGCCATCGCAGGACCCGGCGACCCGATCCAGCTCCTGCCGATCAGCACGCGCGTGGACTACGAGGGCGAGCTGGCGGTGGTCGTCGGTCGTTTGGCGCGCCACGTGCGAGCCGAGGACGCGTACCGATACATCCTGGGGTTCACGTGTGCGAACGACGTGACCCTGCGCGATCTCCAGAAGATGGACGACCAATGGGCTCGTGCCAAGGGGTTCGACGGGTCGTGCCCGCTCGGGCCGTGGGTCGAGACGGAGCTCGACCCGATCGACATCCGGGTGGAGACGCGGTTGAACGGGGAGATCCGGCAGGCAGCGCAGACGTCCGACATGGTGTTCGGCGTGGCCGAGCTGATCGAGTACATCACCGAGTTCATGACGCTCCTGCCCGGCGACGTCCTGCTGACCGGCACGCCTGAAGGCGTCGGCCGGCTGAGCGACGGCGACGTGGTCGAGGTGGAGGTCGAGGGCATCGGCACGCTCTCGAACCCCGTGGTGGCGTAGGTGCCGGACGCCGTCCGCTGCCGGTTCGCTCCCGCGCCGTCCGGATCGATCCACGTCGGGAACGCACGCTCCGCGCTGTTCAGCTGGCTCTTCGCCCGGCACAACGGCGGGGCGTTCGTGCTGCGCGTGGAGGACACGGACGCCAGCCGCGTCACCGAGGAGGCGTTCCACGGCGTGCTGGAGTCGCTCCGATGGCTGGGTCTGGATTGGGATGAGGGACCCGATGTCGGAGGTCCGCACGGTCCGTACCGACAGTCGCAACGGACCGGCCTCTACGGCGAGATCGTCGACCGGCTGATCGCCGACGGGAACGCGTACCACTGCTACTGCACCGCCGAGGAGTTGGAGGCGACCAAGCAGGCGGCGATCGCGAGAGGCGTGCCGCCCGGCGGGGACGACGGCCGGTGTCTGCGGCTGACCGACGCGGAGCGCGCCGCGTTCGAACGTGAAGGGCGACCGTCCACCGTGCGGTTCGCCATGCCCGAGCGGGAATGGATCGTCGACGACCTGGTGAAGGGCGAGGTGCGTTTCCCCGTGGGGCAGCTCCGCGACTTCGTCCTGGTCCGCTCGGACGGCTCGCCCGTCTTCCTGTTGGCGGTCGCGGTCGACGACATGTTGATGGGCATCACGCACGTGATCCGCGGCGACGACCTGCTCGCGAGCGCGCCCCGCAACGCCGCGGTGATCGAGGCGCTGGGCGGTACGCCGCCCCGGTACGCGCACCTTCCCCAGGTGCTCGGGATGGACGGCAAGCCGCTGTCCAAACGCCACGGGTCCACGTCGGTCGAGGCGTTCCGAGAGCAGGGCTTCCTGCCCGAGGCGCTGATGAACTACCTGGCGCTGCTGGGATGGTCGAAGGACGAGTCGACCACGTTCCTGTCGCGCGACGAGCTGATCGAGGCGTTCGACCTGCCGCGCGTGTCCAGCAACCCCGCGGCGTTCGACACCAAGAAGCTGGAGTGGATGAACAACCACTACATCCAGTCACTCGACGAGGACGAGCTCGCGGCACGGTGCGTGCATTTCCTGACGGAGGCCGGGTTGCTGCCGGAACCGGCGAAGCTCCGCGCGGCGATGCCGATCGTCCGCGAGCGGATGAAGACCCTCACGGAGTGCGTCACGCTCCTGCGGTTCCTGTTCACCGACGACGTCGTGCCGGACGAGAAGGCCCGCGAGACGATCGCGAAGGCCCCGCCCGGCTACCTGTCGAAGGTCGCGGATGCGCTGGCGTCTCTCGAGCCGTGGGAGCACGGGGCGATCATGGCCACGCTCGACGCCGTCGGCACCGCTGAGGGATTGAACCGGAGCAAGGCGTTCGAGCCCGTTCGCGCGGCGGTGACCGGATCCAAGGTCTCGCCTCCGCTGCCAGAGTCGCTCGAGCTGCTCGGGCGCGAGGCGACCGTCGCTCGGCTGCGCGCCGCCGCCGGGTGAGACGCGTCCTGGCGGCCGTCGTCCTGGGGGCGACGCTCGCCGCGGTCCCCGTTCGGACGCTCGCGGTTCCCGTGACGCCGGTCGGCGTGTCGCACATCCACCGACCGCCGATCGTGTGGCGGCCGATCCCGTTCGGTGAACGGCGTCGTTCGCAGATGGGCGCCTACTCACTCCGGCACTACGGCGACTGGACGTGGCGCCTGCGCGACCCGCACGTGATCGTCGAGCACTATACGGACGGCTCGACGTTCGGCGGCGCGTGGGCGACCTTCGCATCGAACGCGATCCATCTGGGCGAGTTCCCGGGGGTCTGCGCGCACTTCGTGATCGACACCGACGGAACGATCTACCAGTTGGTGAACCTACGTGTCCGTTGTCGCCACGCGATCGGCATGAACTGGACAGCGATCGGCATCGAGCACGTCGGGACGAGCGACGGACAGATCTTGTCGAGCCCGGCGATGATGCGCGCATCGCTCCGCCTCACGCTCTGGCTGATGGACCGGTTCGGGATCCAGGCACGCAACGTGATCGGCCATGCCGAGACCCTGATGAGCCCGTTCCATCACGAGGCATATCCGTCGTGGCGGTGCTGGACCCACGCAGACTGGCAGCACGCGGACATGTTGCTCTATCGGGAACGCTTGCGCCGCTTGGCCCATCGGACGGGGGTCCCGATCGGGCCCCGGCCCGCCTGGGTCGACCCCGGCTGCTGAGTCCCCCTGAAGGCCGGTCTTTCGCTCTCGCCCGTTCGGGCGATGCATCGGAATCTTGCCCCCGCTACGATGCGCCCGTGCGGCTGCTGCGATCGCCCGACTTCCGTTTGCTGGCCTTGTCGAACGGGCTCTCGTCGCTGGGGGACGAGCTCGCGCTGGTGGCGCTCACGATCAAGGTCTTCGAGCTGAGCGACGGCTCCGGCATCGCGGTCGCCGCGGTCCTGCTCGCCGGCGTCATCCCCCTGGTGGTGTTCGCGCCGCTCGCCGGTCTGATCGTCGACCGGACCGAGACCACCGGCACGCTCGCGCTCGCGTCGGTGGCGCAAGCGCTCATCGCCGTCGGGCTGGCGTTCGCCGAACCCGTGTGGCTGGTCGTCGCGCTGTCGTTCCTCCTCGGCTCCGCCGCCTCGATCGCGTCTCCGGCCGTGTTCGCGATCGTCCCGACCGCGGTGGGCGAGGAGGACTTGACCGAGGCGAACGCCACCATGGAGACCGTCCGGTACATCGGGATGGTCGCCGGTCCGCTGATCGCGGGCGGATTGGCCGGAGCGCTGGGCGCGGACCGGGGCACCAGGGCCGCACTGCTGCTGGACGCGATCACGTTCCTGGTCATCACGTCGGCCGCCGCGTCGCTCAAGGTCCGGCGCGTTCCCGAGGAGATGCCTGAGGGTGGACGGGAGAAAGGCGAGGCGCGCCGCGGGTTCGCGTTCATCAGGCGCGACCGCGTGTTGCTGATCGCGGTCGCCGCGGTCGCGACCACGGTCCTGTTCGCGACCATGGACAACGTGGCGGAGGTGTTCTTCGCCAACGATCCCGACCTGTTGAACGCAGGCAACTGGGGGTACGGCGCGCTCGCCGCGGTCTGGCTGTTAGGGATGGTGGTAGGAGCGGCGCTGGTCGCGAGACGCCTGTCCGAAGATCGCCTGGCACCCGCCGTGCTGCTGTCCTCGATCACGGGTGGCGTGGCGGTCGCCATCGCGGCGCTGTTCCCGAACATCGTGCTCGCGCTCGCGATGTTCGCGATCGGGGGAGTGGCGAACGGCGTGTCGGGCGTGTCGATGCGTAGCTTGATCCACCATCGCGTGCCCGATCATCTCCGCGGCCGGGTGTTCGCGGCGTACTTCGGCTTGGCGTTCGCCGGTCAGCTGGCGGCCACGGCGCTCGGCGGCGTGCTGATCGCGGTGCTGCCGAGCTCGCAGGACGTCCTGTTGATCGGTGGGGTCGGCGGTGCCGTGGTCGGCCTGATCGGCATGGCGTGGTTCGCGGCGCTGCCGTCGGACGCACGCGCCCCCGTGGTCGTGCATCTGCCGGAGACCGAGCCCGTCGAAGGACGTATGGTGGTCGTGCGCGACATCACGCCGTCCGATGAGCCGTCGGTGGACCCCGTGGAGGTGCTCCCTTCGGTGAAGCCGTCGGCCTGAGGTCGAGGCGACCGTCCGTCGGGGGAGGGTTCCGATGCCGGGTCCGTTGAATCTGCCGGAACGAAAGGACGCCGACGGCGAGTGGCACCAGGTGGTCCGCGACGTCTGCTACTGGTGCGGCTGTCACTACCTCCATGCCGAGGACGATCGCGACCTGGTGTGGGAACCGGGCAAGGAGCACGAGAAGTCCTGCTCCGACGATGAGTGCGAATGCCACACCGCTCCGCTCGTCGGCCAGCACCGTGAGTGATCCCGGCGCAGGTGTGGTCACGGCGTTGACGGGGTAGACCCGATCCGACCGAATCTGTTAGACCAACGGCAGACGACGACTCGGGGGAGGGGACCATGAACCGACGCACCGTCTTCGTTTGTGTCGCGCTCGCCGCGACGATCACGGCCACCACCGCAGCAGCACGTCAGGGCGGCCAAGGCGGGTTCAAGACCGCACGGCCGGCGATGCTCACCGCCGTCGCGCCTGATGTGACGGTCACGCCACTGATGACGGTGGGCGATCTGCTTCCCAGCGGGTATCGATTCGAGTCCATCCCGGACGGGATCTCCGTCCGCCCGCGGGGGCAGGGGAGCGTCGACCTGTACATCAACCACGAGACGAGCAAGGTGCCGTTCCCGTACGTCACCGCCGCACCTACCGCGGCGAACGGAGAGAGCGACTTCGATAACGCACAGGTGAGCCAGCTCAGGCTGAATCAACACTCGGCGGGGGTGCTGAACGGCTCGTTCGCGATCTCGAGCGCGTCGGGATACCAGCGCTTCTGCTCGAACTTCCTGGCGACATCGCGGGAATCGTTCACGCGGGAGATCCTCTTCACGAACGAGGAATCACCGGACTACGTCTACCGGCAGGAGGCGTCGTGGCCGCCGACACCCGGCGATCCCGCCGAGCGCGAGACCGGTGTGGTCGTCGCACTCGACGTGCAGACAGGGCAGCATCACCCCATCTTCGGGATGGGCAGGCATAACCATGAGAACGACGTCGCGATCCCCGGCTACCACGAACCGGTCGTGTTCTCCGGCGACGACACGTTCACCAGCGGCCCGTTGACGGATCCATCCAACACCACCGCAAAGCTCGCTCCGTCACAGTCGCAGCTGTATTCGTACATCGCACCGAGCACGGACTCGCTGCTCGCCGACCAAGGTGACCTCTGGGCGTTCGTTTCCGACACCCCGGGCGTCAAGAACTACTACGACGTGATCCCCGGATCGGGGACGGTCGTGACGGGCCATTTCATCAAGGTGCCGAAGGACATCGCCACGGGCCTCAACCCCGACGGCTCTGAACTGAAAGCCGCCGACAAGGGGTACCCGTTGCCGCCGACCGACGGCAGCTGGCAGACCGACCTTCGCTCCACGACGCCCGTCGGCATCGACGGTCCGCAGTGGGTCCTCGAATACTGGAGCGACATCAACAACGTGTTCCAGTTCGTCCGTATCGAGGACATCGCATACGACAAGCGGCCGGGCATGGGCAACGTCGTCTACATCGTCGACTCCGGTAGAGGCAGGCGCGTCGACCAGAGTCTGGACACGCCGAACTTCAAGTCCACGAACGGCCGCGTCTGGAGGATGGAGCTCGACAAGAACGATCCGACGAAGGTGACGTCACTCACCGTGCTGGTGGAAGGCGACGACGCCGACGTCAAGACGCTCACCGAGGTCCACCAGCCGGACAACGTCGAGTCGACACCGAGCGGACTGCTCCTGACGGAGGATCCAGGTTCGAGCCAGCAGTTCCCGGCGGGCTCGACCGATCCGCTCGCCACGACGGCGCGGCTCTGGTACGTCCCGCTCGCCGATCCGGCGGCCGCCGTGGTCGTGGCGAAGGTGGACCAGTCCGCGGATGGAGGGGCGACGGATGTCGACGGCCGGCCGGCCGGCAACTGGGGAGCCTGGGAGTCGACCGGCATCGTCGACGCGTCGGCGGCGTTCGGTCCCGGCGTGTTCCTGATCAACATCCAGGCACACACGCTCTGGGTGGAGCAGGCGCCGGGAGACGACAACAACGGTGACGGTCAGCCCGACTTCACGTTCAAGCGCGAAGGTGGGCAATTGTTGCTGTTGCGCATCCCCTGGGCGTAGCCGGTCCGGACGACGTTCGAGCGTTCAGGAGCCGCCGGCCTTCGGCCGGCGGCTCCGCGTCGTGATCGATGTGGTGGAGGGGAGCCCCGGCGCGCGACCGCTCACGTCGGTGCACACCGAGGCGATGGTTGGTCCCGCTCCGTCTATCGTTCGCCGGGCTTCGAGTCGACGGGGGCGTGGTTCGACGGTGAGGAGGTCGTGCCGCTCTCGATGCGTGCGGGAACGGATCCGTAGCTCTCTTCGTCCTCCTCCGACGCCCTCACAGCCTTCTCGGCCACTGCCGCAACCTTCAGCACGGCACCGGCCAGCATCCTCGTCATGCCCACTGCCATCTGCACCGTCCCACCGAGGATGCGTAAGGCCCCACGCATCGTTTCGAGCACGGCGTCTCCCAGTCGGTATTCCGGAGGCCCGGGCTCGCGCTGCGCCATACGCCGATCTTGACACGATCGGATGCCGCACGCTTCCCCTCGTGCTTCCTGGTCGACCGTTCCGGCTAGCTTGAGTGTCGTGAGCATCGAGCGGATCGAGCACCTCCGCACGTGACATCGCCAACCGGCGCTTGGTTCGCGGCGACCGGAGTCTGATGCCGGAGGGGACATCCGGACACGAGGACCCGACACGGTGATCGGGAGCGAGCATCATCGATAGCACGCACCATCGCTGACGGTCATGCCATGTATCCCGCTTCTCTCCAAGACTCACACGTCGTCCTAAGAGGAAGTGGCACCTGGTTGGTTGCTCCGGGTAGGCTCGTGCACAGATGAACGTCGAACGACTACATCGGGTCGCTCAGCTGATCCTGGACGAGCTGGCTGAGAACGACACTCGCGGAACTATCTTGCGGCTTCGGATCGGCCTCGAAACGGTAGCCCTCAACCCGACCGACACCCAGGCACAGCAGGCTCTCAGCGAGGCGAGGACCCGACTTCAGAGGACGCTGTCCACGGTGCCGAGCAACGATTGGCCACCGAGCGATCGTGAGATCCTCGACGAGATCGGTATCTCGAACGTGATCGGGCAAACGCTGCTCGACCGTATCGAAGCGACTCTGGCGCAGAACCAGATGACGCCGAGTATCGCTCTCGAGGAGATCGACCCGATCCGCGAACGACTCGACGAGGGCGTGCGGCACCTCTCGAGCTTGATGAAGAACCTCGAGTTCTTCGGGATCGGCAGAAAGCAGTCCTCGGCTACGGTGCCCGTCATGGTGACGCCGTCGGAGGCGCAGTTCTCGAAGACGTTCAACACGGCTGAAGGGGGGCTCTTGCTCATCTACCCTGCTGGGTCGGCCGACCTGGGGACGTCGGGGAGGATCGAGATCGCGCCTCAGCCCGGTCTCGCCACCGATGTCACCGTGAGCGCCAGCCTGTTCGGCCTCCCCGGCGAGACGGACGCCACGACCGGCGGCAACGTGTGCATCGGCCAGGGGATCGAGTGGGCGGTGAGCGAGCCGGACGCGATCGAGGCGATGCGGGTCACGTTCGTCGAGGCACCGTTCCTCACGAGCGGTGGACGCGCGGAGGACGCGATCGCCTATAAGGACGGCGTCCCGGTCGAGGATTCCCTTCTCGAGGTTCCGGACCGAGACATGCCGAAGCCGTGCATCGTTCGGAGATCGACCGCCAGTGACGGGCTGTGGGAGATCACACTCCTCGTTGACGGAAGCGACCCGAAGGGGCGGATCTAGGAAACCGGCACTCCCTGCAAGGGGCCGCCCCCTCTGACCTGCGTAGTCCCAACGGGGTTCGAACCCGTGTCTCTACCTTGAGAGGGTAGTGTCCTAGGCCACTAGACGATGGGACCGCACGACCTGGACGGGCCGCGCGGAAGTGTAGCAACTCGCCTGGAACGGGCAGCTATCGCGTCAGCTCCACGAGCTGTTGGGCGCCGTAGATGATCGCGACCAACGCCAGGAAGCTCCCGACCATCAGGCGGAGCGTGCGCTCCTTGGTTCCCAGGGCGAACGTCGCTCCCAGGCGCGCGCCGGGCAGCGACCCGATCGTCAAGAAGAGCGCCGCCGCCCAGTCGATGTTGCCGAGCACCGTGTGCACGATCGTGCCAGGGATGACGAGGACGACGACGGCAACGAGCGACGTCCCGAGCGCTCGTTTCAGCGGGACGCCCAACATGCCGGCGAGCACCGGGACGATCACGATCCCGCCGCCGATGCCGAGGAGTCCCGACAGCAGACCTGCGCCCACCCCGACCAACGCCAGCGTCCATGCGTGGAGCGGTCGCTCTTCGACATCGGCGGGTCGCGATCTCCCACGGAGGATCTGGATCGACTGCCACGCCAGGAGCCCGGCGGTGACCACCAGGAGCCACCGGGCGTTGACGGCTTCGGTCAACAGCGCGCCCACCGCGGAGGCCGCCGCGCCCGTGAGCGAGATCCACGCGGCGGCCCGCATGTCGACCTCGCCGGCGCGGTGATACGTGAATGCACCCACCGCCGCGGTGGGCAGGATCACGGGCAGCGGCGTGGCCACGGCGACGATGGGCGGCACGCCTCCGAGCGCGGTCAGACCGGGGGTCATCACGATGCCGCCACCCACGCCGAACAGGCCCGATAGGACGCCTGCCGCGAGGCCGACCAGCACCGTGAGGACCGCTTCCGCTGGAGTCACGCGCCCATCTTCCACGACCGGCCGCTCCGATTCCTGGAACGGCCTGAGACGTAGGACGTGTGACCGGTCGCGGCCGTCCGGGGACGTGGAGTACGATTCCGAGCTCTACCGTTCCCAACCTGAGGATCCTTCCCATGGCAACCGAGGCAGTTCCGGCCGGACCTTCGCTCTCCTCCGTGCCTCCCTCCCATCGGTTCGCGAACCGGGAGCTCTCGTGGCTGGACTTCAACGCTCGGGTGCTGGCCCTGGCCGAGGACAACGCCCGGCCGCTCTTGGAGCGGGTGCGGTTCCTGGCGATCTTCAGCAACAACCTGGACGAGTTCTTCCAGATCCGGGTGGCGGGCTTGAAGGAGCAGCTGTCCGTCGGGCTCGCCACGACCTCACCCGACGGGATGACGGCGCGCGAGCAGCTGGATGAGATCAGCGGGCGCGTCCGGCTGCTCATGAAGCGGCAGCATCAGATCTGGGCGAAGAGCGTCCGGCCGCGACTGGCGGCCGCCGGCATCAGCGTCGTCGATTGGGAGGACCTGGGCGGCGACGACCGCGTCCATCTGCGGCAGACGTTCGAGAAGCGCGTCTTCCCGATCCTGACGCCGTTGTCGGTGGATCCGGCGCATCCGTTCCCGTACATCTCCGACCTGTCGCTGAACCTCGCCGTCGTCGCGCGCGACCCATCCACACAGGTCCGACGGTTCGCGCGCGTGAAGGTGCCGCCGAACATCGCCCGTCTCCAGCCGTTGCCCGACGGCGAACGGTTCGTCCCGCAGGAACAGGTGATCGCCAACAACCTCGACATGCTGTTCCCGGGGATGGAGATCGTGGCGGTCCACCCGTTCCGGGTCACGCGCGACCTGGACCTCGACCTGGAGATCGACGAAGCCGACGACCTCCTGGCCGCGATCGAGTCGATCCTCCGGCAGCGTGAGCGTTCCCCCGAGGCCGTCCGGCTGGAGGTCCACGGCTCCATGCCGAAGGCGGTCCGGGCGCTGATCGAGGAGGAGCTCCACGTCGATCCGTCGGACGTCTACGTGACCAGGTCGATGCTCGGGATGACCGATCTGGTCGAACTCACGAAGCTCGAGCGGCCGGACCTCAAGTTCGAGCCCTGGACGGGCATCACGCAGCCGCGGCTGCAGCAGGTGGCGAGCGGCAAGCGCGACATCTTCAGCGTGATCGCCCAGGGCGACGTGCTGGTCCATCACCCGTACGACGCGTTCTCCACCTCGGTGGAGCAGTTCGTGTCGCAGGCCGCGCGCGACCCCGCGGTGCTGGCGATCAAACAGACCCTGTACCGGACGTCCGGCGAGGACAGCCGTATCGTCCGCGCCCTGGTGCGGGCCGCCGAGTCCGGCAAGCAGACCGTGGCGCTCGTCGAGCTGACCGCTCGCTTCGACGAGGAGACGAACATCACCTGGGCACGCGTGCTCGAGCAGGCCGGCGTGCACGTCGTGTACGGCGTGGTCGGGTTGAAGACCCACGCCAAGTGCTCGCTGGTCGTCCGCGAGGAAGCGGGCGAGATCCGGCAGTACTGCCATATCGGCACCGGGAACTATCACTCGGTGACCGCCACGATCTACGAGGACGTCGGCCTGCTGACCGATGATCCGGACATCACCGCCGACGTCGCCGACCTGTTCAACTACCTGACCGGGTACAGCCATCAGCAGGCCTACCGGCGGATCCTGGTGGCTCCGATCAGCCTGCGGTCGCGGATCCTCGAGTTGATCCATCAGGAGGCGAAGGCTCCCGACGGCCGCATCGTGATGAAGATGAACAGCCTGGTCGACGCGGAGATGATCGATGCGTTGTACGAGGCCTCACGGGCGGGCACCGAGATCGAGCTGATCGTGCGCGGCATCTGCTGCCTGCGCCCGGGCGTGCGCGGCATGTCCGAGACGATCCGCGTGCGATCGATCGTGGGCCGGTACCTCGAGCATTCGCGGATCTACCGGTTCGGGAGCGAGACGCGGGGTCCCAGGATGTTCATCGGGTCGGCGGACCTGATGCCTCGTAACCTGGACCATCGGGTGGAATGCGTGACCGAGGTGATGGACCGCAGCCTGAAGCAACGGCTGGACGAGATCCTGCAGGTGAACCTGGACGACGACGTGCTCGCGTGGGAGCTCGGACCCGATGGGTGGGGGCGCGTGCCGACCACGCGCGGGCTGGAAACGCACACGTACCTGCAGCAGCTGGCGGAGAGGTCCGCGAAGTGACGTCGACCCTCGAGCGCGAGGTGAAGCTCGCCGCGTCGCCCGCGTTCCGGATGCCCTCGCTGGACGAGCTCGGCGACGACGTCCTCACGATCCCCCGCGATCCCGAGCGCCTCCAGACCGTCTACTTCGACACGCAGGACTTCCGGCTGGCGCGGTGGGGCGTGAGCCTGCGCCACCGCGAGGGTCATGGTTGGACCACGAAGCTGCCCACCGACGACGCCCGGGGCGACCTGTTGATCCGAGGAGAGTTCACGTTCCCCGGCGAGGACCCATCGCACCCGCCCGACGAGGCCGTCGCACTGATCTGCGCGTACGTCCGGAGCTCGTCGCTGCGGCCCGTCGTTCGGCTGCGCACGATCCGGCGCCTGATCCAGCTGCTCGACCTGGACGACCACCTGTTGGGTGAGGTCGTGGACGACGAGGTGTCGGTGCTGTCCGGTCGGCGGATCGCGGCTCGGTTCCGCGAGCTCGAGGTGGAGATCACCGACGACACGCCGGCGGGACTGCTCGAGGAGGTGCTCGACCGCCTGCGCACGGCCGGCGCGGGCGCGCCGGACCCGACCCCGAAGTACGTCCGCGCGGTGGGCCCGCTCGCCACGCAGGCACCGGAGATCCAGATCGCGCCGCTGTCGTCGAACGCGACGGTGAGCCAGGTGCTCGGCAGAGCGCTGTCCACCTCGGTCGTGCAGCTCCTCCGCCACGACGCCGTGGTGCGGCTGGACACCGACCCCGAGGGCGTGCACCTGACGCGGGTGGCGACCCGCAGGCTCCGTTCCGACCTGCGGACGTTCCGCTCGATGGTCGACCACGAGTGGGCGGAGCCGCTCCGCGAGGAGCTCCGGTGGCTCGGGACGGTCCTCGGCGAGGCGCGGGACGCCGACGTGCTGCTCGCCCGTCTGGCCGGCCGCACCGAGATGATCCCATCCACCGAAGCGCCCGGTGTCGCGCAGGTGATCGAGGCGCTCGAACAGCGGCGCAAAGAGGCGCACATCTCGATGATCGGTTCGATCAACGGTGAGCGGTACGTCGCGCTCTTGGACCGCCTCGTGGAAGCGGCGCAGGCGCCGGTCGTCCTCCCCGAGGCCGACGTGCCCGTCCGTGACGTCGTGGACGATCTGCTCGAGGGACCGTGGCGTCACCTGCGCGCGGCGGTGAAGCGCGCCGGCAAGCACCCGGAGGATGCCGAGCTCCACACGGTCCGCATCCGCGTGAAACGCGTGCGTTACGCCGCCGACGCGGTCGCGCCGATCCTCGGCAAGTCCGCTCGCCGGTTCGCCGATGCCGCCGCGAACCTGCAAACGATCCTGGGTGAGCACAACGACGCGGTGGTGGCCGGATCATGGCTGCGGACGTGGGCGGCCGTGCGACGTTCGGGAGACGCGGCGTTCGCTGCCGGCACGCTGGCCGGCATCGAGCGGGCCGCGGCCAGGGACGCGCGCGAGCGGTGGCGCAAGGCGTGGAAGCGTCTGGTCGTGGCGCGGGAGGCCATGTGACCAAGACGACGGCCAAGCCGAAGGTCGTCCGCGCGGCGGGTGGCCTCGTGTGGCGTATGGGGGACGGGGGTATGGAGATCGTCGTGGTCCACCGACCGGCGTACGACGATTGGTCGTTCCCGAAAGGGAAGTTGAACGACGGAGAGTCGGAGCTGCAGGCAGCGCTCCGCGAGGTGGAAGAGGAGATCAGCGTGCGAGGCGCGCTCGGACGCGACCTCGGGACGATCTCCTACATCGATGGGAAAGGCCGTCCCAAGATCGTCCGGTACTGGGAGATGACGGTGACCGACGGGACCGAGCTCCGTGCGGCGAACGAGGTCGACGACGCCCGATGGGTCACGCTGGCAGACGCCGAAGGGCTGCTCACGTACGATCACGACCGCTCGATGCTCGATCGGATACGGGTGGACCCATGACCGGCACGTCGATCTCCGTGATCCGCCACGCAGAAGCGGGAGACCGCGATCGGTGGTCCGCGCCCGATGACCTCCGCCCGCTCACCAAGGGGGGTCGCCTGCAGGCCCAGCGCATCGCCGAGCGGTTCGGCGACGAGCCGTTCGTGCAGGTGATGTCCAGTCCGTTCGTGCGATGCGTGCAGACCGTCTCGCCGCTGGCCGATGCGCTCGGGTTGCCCGTGCAGCTCCGGGACGACCTCGCCGAGGGGCAGCCGCCGAGCTACCTGGAGAAGGCGATCCTCGAGGCGGAAGGGGAGGGATCCACCGCGATCTGTGTGCACGGCGTCACGTTGCGGGCGCTGCTGGACGATCTCATGGAACGAGGGATCGCGCGACGCGTGAAGCAGGCCTCAAAGAAAGGCGCGACCTGGGTCCTGGAGGTCCGCGATGGCGCGATCGTGTCGGCCCGACATGTGCCGGCGCCTCCCGCCAAGTAGTCCATCGCAGACGAGATCTGGATGTCGAGGTGATGGAACGGTCGCGGACCGCTCCTAGTTCTCTCCCTGGTCGCGCGTGAATCCGAGCTCCCCGTCGAACTCCTGGAGCTTCTCGATGTGCATCCAGCGATGGCGGCTGGAGATCCGCTGCAGCAGCTCGTTCACGTCGTCGTCGGGCAGGTCGCCGGGGTTCTCCTTGATGATGAACCGGGCACGCCAGTGGTCGAGCGTGTCCGTGATGGCGCCCGTCGGCGGGAAGACCTTCGTGCCGCGCGACGAGACCATCTTGAGCGAGAGCTTCGTGTCGGCCGTGAGCTCCATCAGGGACGCACCCAGTTCGCTCGCCTGCAGCGGGGACTCCACGAAGACGTCCAGGCCGACCACCGCACGCGACGCTGGCTTGACGTAGTCGGCCGCGGGACCGAGCTGGGGAAGCTTCAGCGGGGTGTGCTCGCGGACGGTCCAGGTCTCGGAGCGCTTCCCGAGGTTGCCGATGATCGCGTCGGTGTAGTCGGTGGTGGATGTGCCCTTGTCGTAGCCGACGACGTCGCCGGTCAGGATGCCCGACTCGAGCGTGACGCCGACGGCGTGTTCCACGGCGTCGGCCTGGTCGAACAGCTCCAGGTACCGCAGCATCATCACGGCGGACAGGATCACGGCGGTCGGGTTGATGACGTTCTTTCCGGCGTACTTCGGGGCCGAGCCGTGGACCGCCTCGAAGATCGCGATCTCGTTCCCGATGTTCGCGGAGGGCGCGTATCCGAGCCCGCCGATCAGCGCGGATGAGAGATCGCTGATGATGTCGCCGTTCATGTTCGTCGTGACGATCACGTCGAACTGCTCAGGTCGCTTCACGAGCTGGTGCGCGCAGTTGTCGATGATGACGTGCCACGACTCGACGTCGGGGTAGTCCGGCGCCGCCTGCTCGAAGACGCGCTTCACCGTGCCCTCGGTCAGCTTCATGATGTTCGCCTTGGTGGCGCAGGCGACGCTGGCCCGTCCCTCGGAGCGCGCGTACTCGAACGCGAACCGGACGATCTTCTCGCTGCCCTTCACGGAGATGAGCTTCAGGCACTCGGCGACACCGGGCGTCTGCATGTACTCGATCCCGGCGTAGAGGTCCTCGACGTTCTCCCGCACGATGACCAGGTCGACGCCTCGCCCTGAGTACGGCGTCTTCACGCCGGGCATCTCGCGCACCGGCCGAACGTTCGCGTACGTCTCGAACAGCTTACGGAGCGTGACGTTGGCGCTCTTCTCACCGAACCCGATGGGTGTCTCCAGCGGTCCCTTCAACGCGACGCGCGTGCGGGTGATCGAGTCCATGGTGTCGGCCGGCACTCCGGATGGGAGTCCCTTCTTGAAGACCTCCGCGCCGGCCTCGTGCGTCTCCCACTCGATCGGCGCGCCGACGGCTTCCAAGATCCGTTGGGCGGCGACGACGCATTCGGGGCCGATCCCGTCTCCCGGGATCAACGTGACCGGGATGGTGGTGTTCGGGGTGCGCTGCTGGCTCACTGGGCAACCTCCTCGGTGTCGGCCGCCATGCTACCCATCGCTCAAGGTCCGACCGTGGTCTCTCCGATAGCATGGGTGCCCCGTGCGTGCCCGTACACTCCCTCGTCTGCTGGTGCTCGCGATGGTGGCCGTCGCGATGCTCGCGACCGCCCCGTCGCCAGAGCATCGTCCGGTCGCGCTCGCCGCCGAGCAGCCTGCGCCCGAGATCGATCCTGCCCTCGGCATCTTCAACCTGGATCACGTCATCTTCGTCGTGCAGGAGAACCGGTCGTTCGATCATTACTTCGGCACGTTCCCGGGAGCCGACGGCATCCCGCAGCACGTCTGCCTCCCCGATCCGAAGCGCCACAGGTGCGCCCGCCCGTATCACGACACCAACATCTTCGACGCGGGAGGCCCGCACAACGAGCGCGCGTCGCGGATCACGATCGACAACGGGCAGATGGACGGAGCGATCCGTGGCGCTCCGAGTGATCGGGAACGCGTGCAAGGTCAACCCGGCGAGGCCGGGTTGCCGTCAGGCGGTGCCCGGGCCGAACGGGGCACCCGACGTGATGGGGTACCACACGGCGGATGAGATCCCCAACTACTGGACGTACGCGCAGTGGTACACGTTGCAGGATCGGATGTTCGCGCCGAGCGATTCTTGGACCTTGCCCGCTCACCTGTATCTGGTGTCGGGATGGTCCGCGACCTGTCACAACTTCGACCCGATGCAGTGTCGCTCTGATCAGAAGTTCCCCGGATTCAACGCGGCCGACGACGGACGGTTCTGGGTGCCCGCGGACGGCAAGCCACGACCGTACGTCTGGGCGGATATCACGTGGCTGCTGCACAACGCCGGCGTGAGCTGGGCGTACTACGTCGGGCGGGACAGCTGCATCAGGCCACCCTGCAGCAAGCCGACCGAAGAGAGCACGAACCCGATCATGAACCCACTACCCGGGTTCAAGACCGTCGAGGTCACGAAGCAGTTCAAGAACATCCGCGACAACGACGAGTTCTTCGCCGCCGCCGAGAGCGGGACGTTGCCGTCGGTGTCGTGGGTCGTGCCGACGCTCGGCGTGAGCGAGCATCCACCCGACTCCATCGCGCTGGGGCAGGCGTGGGTGACGAAGGTGATCAACGCCGTGATGCAAGGTCCGGAGGATCAGTGGCTGCACACCGCCATCTTCGTCACCTGGGACGACTGGGGCGGGTTCTACGACCACGTGAAGCCCATCAGGATCGATGAGAACGGCTACGGCATCCGTGTGCCGGGCATCATGATCAGCCCGTGGGCGCGTCGCGGCTACATCGACCACCAGACGCTGTCGTTCGACGCGTACCTCAAGTTGATCGAGGATCGATTCCTGGGCGGCCAACGGCTCGACCCGTTGACCGACGGGTGGCCCGACTCTCGGCCGACCGTGAGGGAGAACGCCGCGCAGCTCGGCGACCTCTCGAACGAGTTCGACTTCACCCAACCGCCCGTGCCACCGCTCGTCCTGGATCCGACCCCCTGAGCCGTTCCGCTCGTTCCGGCAGCGCAGCGGGTAGCATCCCCGTCCACATGGGCGTCGTTCGAATCCCCGCACGTCCGCTGTTCGCAGTCACGTTGCTGCTCCTTACGGCGAGCATCGCCGCGGCGTGCTCGCGAGGCAGCGAGTCGGTGGCCGGTCCGGGTGAGCGGGCGATGGGCGCGGCGTCGACTTCGCCCTCCCCGGAGCCGTCGTTCGATCCACCGATCGACCCCGACATCGGCATCAACAACATCTCGCACGTCATCGTGATCGTGCAGGAGAACCGTTCGTTCGATCACTACTTCGGCACGTTCCCCGGCGCCGACGGCTACCCGCGAGACGCGAACGGACACATCGACGTCTGCGTCCCCGATCCCGAGGCCGGGCATTGCCAGCGGCCGTACCACGACACGAACCGGTTCGACGCCGGCGGTCCTCACGGGCTGGTCGGATCGAGGATCTCCGAGAACGGCGGTCGGATGGACGGGTACGTGCGGGCGTTGGAGCAGATCGGCAACGGCTGCGAGCACCGCCCCGACGACTACCCGTGCCGGCAGGCCAGACGCGGGCCCGCAGGACAGCCCGACATCATGGGGTACCACACGGCCAAGGAGATCCCGAACTACTGGGCGTACGCGAAGCACTTCGTCCTGCAGGACCACATGTTCGCGCCTGAGTCATCGTGGACGCTGCCCGCGCACCTGTTCCTGGTGTCGGCGTGGGCGGCCACGTGCCCGGATCTCGGCGACCCCATGAGTTGTCGTTCGGACCTGGAGTTCCCGGGCGGGAACGCCGCCGACCACGGCAGGAAGATGTGGATCCCCGCGGACGGGGCGCCGCGGCCGTACGTCTGGGCGGACATCACGTGGCTGCTGCACCGGCACGACGTGAGCTGGGCCTACTACGTGGGGTCGGGGACGTGCTTGCGGCCCGGATGTGGCCACTCGCCGGACCAAGAGGACACCGCGCCCGTCCAGAACACCCTGCCGGGGTTCAAGACCGTCGTGGTCGACCACCAACTCGAGAACATCCAGTCGAACGAGCACTACTTCGACGCGGCCGCCGCGGGCACGCTGCCCAAGGTGTCGTGGGTGATGCCCACCACGAACCGAGGGGAGCACCCGCCGGACGACATCGGGAACGGACAGGCGTGGGTGACGAGGGTGGTCAACGCGGCGATGCAAGGACCCGACTGGCTGCACACGGCGATCTTCGTCACGTGGGACGATTGGGGCGGGTTCTACGATCACGTGCGACCGCCCAAGGTGGATGCGAACGGCTACGGGATCCGCGTGCCGGCCTTGATGATCAGCCCGTGGGCGCGGCGCGGCTACATCGACCACCAGACGCTGTCGTTCGATGCGTACCTGAAGTTCATCGAGGACCGGTTCCTGGGCGGCTCCCGGATCGATCCGCGGACGGATGGCTGGCCCGACTCGCGGCCCACGGTCCGTGAGGAGGCGCGGCAGCTCGGCGACCTCTACACGGAGTTCAACTTCGACCAGACGCCGATCCCGCCGCTGATCCTGGATCCCACGCCGTGACGCGAGGACGCCGGATGGGTGCGGCCGCGGCCGCGTTGCTCGCTGCCGCCATGGTGGCCGCCGCATGCACCGGTGGGAACGGCGAGCCGTCGCCGAGCGCCGGCCCGTCCGGCCAACCCTCGCCCACTGAGTCGCCGACCGGCGCGACGAGCCCGACCCACGGCGTGTTGGGAGCGCCGGACCTGGTCGACGAACCGGACCCGGCAGCGGCGCCGAGCGGCGTGGACACATCGTCCCTCGAGGACCCTCCGGACCCCAGCCCGCTCCCGGACGCCGATCGTCCGATCGACCCGGACGCCGGCATCTTCAACCTGGATCATCTGATCTTCATCGTGATGGAGAACCGATCGTTCGATCACTACTTCGGCACGTTCCCGGGCGCCGACGGTTTCCCCCGCGACGCGCAGGGCAACATCGACGTCTGCTTGCCCGACCCCGACGATCCCGCCATCTGCCAGCGCCCGTATCACGACACGAACACGATCGATCAAGGCGGGCCGCACGGGGAGATCGCGTCGACCATCGATATCAACGCCGGGAAGATGAATGGCTTCGTCCGGGCGCTCCGTGCTGATCGGCAACGGATGTATGAACCACCCCGGTGAATACCCGTGCACCGCCGCGCACGATGGCCCCGCCGGCCAACCCGACATCATGGGCTATCACACGGCCGCGGAGATCCCGAACTATTGGGACTACGCAAAGACGTACACCCTGCACGACCGCATGTTCGCGCCGACCGACTCGTGGACGCTCCCCGCGCATCTGTTCCTGTTGTCCGGGTGGTCGGCCAGCTGCCCCGACCTCGACGACCCCATGAGCTGTTACTCCGATCAGAAGTTCCCCGGCGGCATGTGGGCGCATACGGGCAAGCAGTGGATCCCCTCGGACGGCGGACCCCGCCCCTACATCTGGGGGGACATCACGTGGATGCTCTACACGCACGGCATCAGCTGGTCGTACTACGTCGGTGACGGGACGTGCGTCGCCCCGCCGTGCGAGAAGCTCGAGGGGATCGAGACCGCCCCGGTGCAGAACCCATTGCCGGGGTTCCAGTCGGTACAGGCGACCGGACAGCTCAGCGAGATCCGTCCGAACACGGAGTTCTTCCGCGGCGCACGATCGGGCCACCTGCCGTCCGTCTCGTGGGTCATGCCGGTGATCGATCGCGCCGAGCACCCACCCGACAACATCCAGGACGGGATGTCATGGGTCACGAAGATCGTGAACTCCGTGATGCAGGGACCGCTGTGGGAACGGTCGGCGATCTTCCTGACGTGGGACGACTGGGGCGGCTTCTACGATCACGTCCAGCCGCCCGTCGTCGACGAGAACGGGTGGGGACTGCGCGTGCCGAGCATGGTCATCAGCCCCTGGGCGAAGCCGGGGTTCATCGATCACCAGACGTTGTCGTACGACGCGTACCTCAAGTTGATCGAGGACCGGTTCCTGGGCGGCGCGCGGCTCGACCCGGCGACCGATGGCTGGCCGGACTCGCGCCCCACGGTCCGGGAGGACGTGGCGTTGCTGGGCGACCTGGCGGACGACTTCGACTTCAGCCAGGATCCGATACCGCCGCTGATCCTGGATCCGTGGCCGCTGAGATAGCCTGCACCGCAGACCGTCGTCGAGTGTTGGCTGGTCCGCCTGGACTCGAACCAGAACTACCACGTCCAGAGCGTGGCGGGCTACCGATTACCCCACGGACCATCAGATCAAGACAGAGGGTATCAGCGCCTCGTCGCGCATCCAGTCGCTAGGCGAGCGACGCGGTGGGCGAGAACGCGGATCCCAACAGGTCGGTCAGATCGGTCACCTGCGACGCCGGCGGCACATCGATCGAGATGTCCTCGCCGATATCGGAGAGCGTGAGCGTGATCGTGAACGACGAGCCGGGCCGGTCGGGAGCGATCGTACTCAGGTCGAGTGCGAACCGGACCTGCTTGAGGTAGCCGTCCCCGTCCACCCAGAGCTCGATCGGAAGCGTCTCCAGACCCAGCTTCGCCAGTTGATCCTTCGCCTCCTGCATCTCGGCGTCGGTCGGGTGCTCGGGAGAGAGCTCGGCGATCGACGGGAGCAGCTTCACGAGGTCGACGGCCGCGCGGTAGTGCGTGGCATCGGTTCCATCGACCGTGTCGGGTCCGACCTCGTTGACCGAGATGGCGTCCTTGATCGCGGCGAGGAGCGCCGCAGGGTTGATCGCGGCGGTCGCCGCCCCCACACCGCCAGGCTGCTGCGGGAGCGCCGACGGATCGAGCTTGATCCACGGGGTCTTCGCGGGGATGTACGACGCGAGCATCGGCGCGCGGACGTAGACGACGGAGTCCTTGCCGACGATCAGCTCGACCTCCCCGCCGGGGAACACACCCATCGACGGGATGTCCAGGAGCACGCGCTCGCGGAGCGATGCGGGATCGGCCGGATCCAACACGTAGGCCACGTCTCCGGTCACGTGCACCGACTGCTCGGGGGACGTGAAGTTCAGGTCGATCGCCATCCGCGATGACCCAGCGGCGGCGGTCTTGTGCATGGCGGCGAGCAATGCCGGCAGCGCGTCGCCGGAGGGCGCGGATCCGCTCGACGGCGAGTTCGCACAGCCGGCGAGCACGAGCGTGGCCAGGACGAGCGACGCCACCAGTTTCTTCATGCCTAACCATCGTTCGCGGGAGCCGGATACTTGAACGGCGAGCCCCATGGCGTTTGACCCGTTGCGGCGGTGGGGATTACGGTGAGGATCGCCCGACGACCTCGAAGGGAGCATCGCGATGAACAAGGGTGGATTGATCGGAGAGGTCTCGAAGCGAACGGGGCTGAGCAAGGCGGACGTGGGACGCGTCGTGGACGCGTCCATCGACTCGATCCGAGACACCGTGGTGAAGGGCGAGCGGGTGACGCTCGCGGACTTCGGCACCTTCGAACGCAAACGGCGCAACCAGCGGATCGCCCGGAACCCGCGGAAACCGGACGTTCCGATCGTCGTGCCGGCCCGGGATCTCCCGTCGTTCACGCCCGGCAAGGAGTTCCGCGAGCAGGTGCTGGCGAAGGGCCGCCGCAAACGCGGTTGACGCGGCATCGCTAGTCGATCGTCACGATCCGGAGCGAGCGAGCGACCTTCTTCCCGTCCTGATCCGCCAGATCGAACTTGACGCGCTGCCCGATGCGGAGCGTACGCAGGCCGGCACCCTCCAGGGACGTCGGGTCGATCGCCACCTCGCTCCGGTCTTCCATCAAGAGCGAGCCGTGGTGGCTGCGCTCGTCGAACTCCTTGATCGTCCCCTGTGCCACGGCTTCTCCTCGCTTCGTTCGTCCGATGCGTCTATGCGCGGGTCGCGATGCGCGATGCCAGGTCCATGCCCAGACACACCTCTCGGGTACGACCCTGCCTCCGTGCGTCGAGCACGGTGAGGATATCGCTCGGCAGATCGAGGTCGAACGCCAGCTCCGGTGCGCCGACGATCGACGTGGGCAGGTCGGCGGTGGCGGCTGCCTCCAGATGTTTGCGGTACGAATCCGGTCCGAACCGGGCGTGGATCGCGGTCGGCGGCCGTCGGACGAGGAGGTTGGTCCCGCCCTCGTCGGTGGAAGGCGCGAGCACCACCGGCCCGAGCGTATGGAGCGCACGCGTGAGCGCGTCGGTCGTGACGAACGGCGTGTCGGGCAGCAGCACGGCGAGCGCGTCCGCCTCCCGGCCGAGCGCCTCCTCCTCCACCTGCCGGATCGCGTTCGCGAGCGGCGGCTTCTCCTCGCGGATCGCGTGCGCCGAGCGACCGAGCGCGATCTCGAGCACGGCTTCGTCGGGGGACACGACCCAGGTATCCCATCCCGCGATCTGCAGCGTGACGTCCATGACGTCTTCGAGCATCGCGAGCGTCAGCGCGCCGCGTTCGAGCGGGGTGAGCATCGGCCCCAGTCGCGACTTCGTCTCGGAGAGGGACTTGACGGGCAGGACGATCGCGCGCAAGGAGAGAAGGGTAGCCCACCCGCGCGGTAACCTCACTCGTCCGTTCGACCGATCCGATCCGGGAGGTCCGGCCGTGTCCACGCTCGCGCTCACCCTGGCGCCCCCACGATCGCGCGCGACCGCCCGCGTCACGTTCCAGGTCGCGTGCGCGGTCGGAGGAAGCCTGCTGATCGCCGGTCTCGCGCAGCTCTCGTTCCGGCTGCCGTTCACGCCGGTCCCGATCACCGGCCAGACGCTCGGCGTGCTGCTGGTCGGCGCGGCGTACGGCCCGGCGCTGGGCGCGGCCACGCTCGTCCTCTACCTGGCGTGGGGCCTGATCGGGTTCCCGGTCTTCGCTCCCAACGCCGACGGATCCCACGACACGGGGATCGAGGTGTTGCGCGCGACGTCACTCACCGGCGGCTACCTCGTCGGGTTCGTCGCGGCCGCGGGGCTGACCGGCTGGCTCTCGCGACGCGGGTGGGACCGCTCGTTGCGGAGCTCGATCGGCGCCATGTTCCTGGGCTCGATCGTGATCTACGCGTTCGGCGTACCGTGGCTCTACCACGCGTTGCCGCCCACGATCGACGGGAGCCCGGTGACGCTCGACACCGCGCTCTCGTTCGGTCTGTACCCGTTCATCATCGGCGACACGGTGAAGCTGCTCGTGGCCGCGGGGCTGCTTCCCGTTGCCTGGCAGCTCCTGCGGCGGCTGCATCCTGACGCGGCGGCCGGCACGGAGGGTCGTGACGACGCCGCGCACTAGCATGGGCGACGGAGGAGGTCGGTCCGTGGAGCCCTGGTACGTGATCTGCAAGGCCGTCGCGATCCCGCCCGCCAAGTTCTGGTTCAACTGGCGGTTCGAGGGTCTCGACCTGATCCCCGCGTCGGGTCCCGCGATCGTCGCGGCGAACCACGTTTCGTACCTCGACCCGTTCGCGAACGGGTACGCCGTGATGAAGGCGGGCCGCCGCCCCCGCTTCCTCGCGAAGGACGATCTGTTCAAGATCCCGGTGGTCGGCACCGCGATCCGAGGAGCCGGACAGATCCCCGTGGACCGCGGCGCCGGTGGCGCGGCGCCGCTCGTCTCCGCCGCGAACGCGCTCGAAGAGGGTGAGGTCGTCGTGATCTACCCGGAGGGCACCGTGACGAAGCATCCGGATTCGCTGCCGATGGACGGGAAGACCGGCACCGTCCGGCTCTCCCTCATGTCGGGCGTCCCCGTCACGCCGATGGCGAGCTGGGGCGGACAGGCGGTGTGGCAGAAGTCGGGGAAAGGGTCGCTGAAGTTCGGCCGCCCGATCTGGGTCAGGGTGGGCGAGCCGATCGACTTCAGCGCGCGCGCCGGCGAGGTGAACGACCGCGAGGCGCTCCACGAGATGACCGACGAGCTGATGGCGGCGCTGACCGCGCTCGCGGTCGACCTCCGGGACCGCTACCCCAAGCGCTGGTCGAGCGACGGGTAGGCTGCGGACCATGGCGGAGCGACGGGGCCGGGGGTTCACGACCAGGGCGATCCACGAGGCGAAGACGCCCCCGATGGACCAGGAAACGCCGAGCGTGCCGATCTATCAGACGTCCACGTTCCGCTTCGCCGACTCCGACGAGTACGCGGAGACGATCAGCTTCCGCAAACCCGGGTACACGTACACGCGCGGCTACGGGAACCCCACGCTGGGCGCGTTCGAGGCGCTGATGGCGAACCTCGAGGGCACGGAGGCCGCGTTCTCGTTCTCATCGGGGATGGCGGGGATGCACGCGGTCTTCACCACGCTCGCGGCGAGCGGTGACCGGATCGTCTCGAGCAACGAGCTGTACGGCGGTGCCTACTCGCTCTTCACGAAGGTGATGCCGCGCTACGGCGTGACGGTCGACCTGGTGGATCCGCACGACCTGGACGCGGTCGCCGAAGCCCTTCCCGGGGCGGCCTTCTTCTACGTCGAGACGATCGCGAACCCCAACGTCACCGTCGCCGACCTCGAGGCGTTGGGGGCGCTGTGTCGCTCGCAAGGCGTGCCGGCCGTCGTCGACAACACGTTCGCGTCGCCGTACCTGGCCAACCCGTCGCGGTGGGGGTTCGAGTACGTCGTGCACTCCGCCACGAAGTTCATCGGCGGCCACAACGACCTGATCGGCGGTGTGGTGTGCACGTCGATGGACGGCTTCGCGGCGCTCCGCGAGACCGCGATCGACACCGGCGGGACCATGGCTCCGTTCGAGGCATGGCTCTGCATGCGCGGACTCGTGACGCTCGAGCTCCGGATGGAGCGCCACTGCGCGAGCGCGTCACGCGTCGCGGCGTTCCTCGAGGCGCATCCCAAGGTGGAGCGCGCGGGGTACCCCTCGTTGGACTCGCACCCGCAGCACGCCGTCGCCGAACGGATCCTGCCGCGAGGATCCGGCGGCATCATCGCGCTCGAGGTCGCCGGCGGCGTGGAGGGCGGCAAGCGCTTCTGCGACTCGCTGGACCTGGCGTGGGTGGCCACCAGCCTCGGTGGTGCGCACACGCTCGTCGGTCATGCCGCGTCCACGACGCATCGTCAGATGGATCCGGAGGCTCGCCGGCGCGCGGGGATCGCCGACGGCCTCGTGCGCGTGAGCATCGGCCTGGAGGACGTGGACGATCTGATCGAAGACTTCGATCGCGCCCTGGAGAAGGTGTGACCGGCCGCAAGCGGCGGGTCGCGGTGCTGTTCGGAGGACGCTCGGCCGAACACGAGATCTCGTGCGTGTCCGCGCGCTCGGTGATCGACGCCCTGGATCCGCAGACCACCGAGGTCGTCCCGATCGGCATCACGCGCGACGGATCGTGGCACCTGTTGCCCGGTCCGCCGGCGCTGCCCGGCGAGACCGGGCGCATGACCGAGATCGTGGCCGCGGCGGGCGCCGCCGTCGAGCTCGCGGTGGAGTCGGGCTCGAGCGAGCTCGTCGCGGCCGACGGGTCGAGACAGCCCATCGACGTGGTCTTCCCCGTCCTGCACGGCCCACGCGGCGAGGACGGCGCCGTGCAAGGCATGTTGGAGCTGGCCGGCGTGCCGTACGTGGGCGCGGGCGTCCTCGGATCCGCCATCGGGATGGACAAGGCGGTGCAGAAGTCGCTGTTCGCCGCGGCCGGCCTGGCGGTGGTCCCGTACGAGGTCGTTCGCGAGCCGGGATGGGAGGAGGATCCTGAGGGCGTGTCGGCGCGCATCGCGGGTCTCGGGTTCCCGGTGTTCACCAAGCCCGCGACGCTCGGGTCCTCGGTCGGCATCGTGAAGGTCCACGATCCCGACGAGCTGGTGGACGGCCTCACCGAGGCGTTCCGCTACGCGCGCAAGGCGGTGGTGGAGAAGGGGCTCGACGGGATCCGCGAGATCGAGTGCGCGGTGCTCGGCAACGACGACCCGGTCGCGTCCGTCGCGGGCGAGATCGTCCCGACAGGTCACGAGTTCTACGACTACGAGGCGAAGTACCTGGACGACCACGGCGCGCAGCTGTTGATCCCGGCCGACCTGAAGCCGGATGTGATGGAGCAGGTCCAGCGGATGGCGGTGACGGCGTTCCGCGCGATCGAGTGTGCGGGGATGGCGCGCGTCGACTTCTTCCTGCGAGGCGAGGACGAGCTCTGGGTGAACGAGATCAACACGATCCCGGGGTTCACCCACATCTCGATGTATCCCAAGCTCTGGGAGGCCTCCGGCCTGGGGTATCCCGAACTGGTCGAGCGCCTCTTGGATCTGGCCGTCGAACGCCACGAGGCGGAGTCGACGAAGAGCACGGGTGTGCGCGAGCTCGGCGGGACGTGAACCGGATCGCCGCGCGCCGGAAGGTTCGGCCAGAAGATCGGATGGATCTACAGATGGACCACGGGGCAGGTCAACGTGCGGGTGATGCCCTCGACGGACTGGATGCGCGCGACGACCAGTTTGCCCAGCTCGTCGACCGACTTCGCCTCGGCGCGGACGATCACGTCGTATGGACCCGTCACGTCTTCCGCCTCGGCGACCCCGGCGATCTCGCTCACCTCTTTCGCCACCGCCGCGGCCTTGCCGACCTCGGTCTGGATCAGGATGTACGCGTGAACCACCTGGGAGCCTCCTCCGCTCGTGGGAGCGCCCATGCTAGTCGGGGCGCGGTCGCGCCCGCAACGCGGGACGTGCGGCCGTGACCCACGGGGCCCCGGCAGGTGCACCACGCGTCTTCCGCGACCGCGAGGAGGCAGGGCGCGCGCTGGCCGCGGCGCTCCACGGCCGCGTGGATCGCGCCCACGCGCTCGTCCTGGCCATCCCGCGCGGCGGGGTGATCGTGGCGACGCCGGTCGCACGCGCGCTCGACGCTCCGCTCGACGTCGTGATCCCGCACAAGCTGGGCGCTCCGCGCAACCCCGAGCTCGCGATCGGCGCCGTCGCTCCCGGTGTCCGCGTCCTCGACGAGGACCTCACGCACGCCTTGCGCGTACCCGGCGCGTACATCGAGGACGAGGTCGCCGCGCAAGAGGCGGAGATCGAACGCCGGACCACGCTCTACCGGGGCCACCGTCCGGCTCCGGTGTTCGCCGGCGTCACCGCCGTCGTGGTGGACGACGGCGTCGCCACCGGTGCGACGTCGTTGGCGGCGCTGCGATGGGCGCGCGCTCAAGGTTCCGCGCGCGTGGTGTTCGCGGCGCCGGTCGGACCGGTGCCGGCACTCAGGCTGTTGGCAGACGAGTGCGACGACGTCGTCATCTTGGAGACACCGCGGTCGTTCCGCGCTGTGGGGGAGTGGTACGACCGGTTCGATCAGGTCACGGACGAGCAGGTGCTCGCCGCGCTCCGAGACCCGTCGTGAAGGCGTTCGAGATCGCGCTCGCCGTGCTCTTCGGTGCGCTCGGCGTCCGTTCGCTCGTGTACTGGATCCGGCGGCCGTTCGAGAGCCGGGACCCCCGCGATCACCTGTTGTTCGCGCTGTTCGTGACCGGACGCGTCGGGTTGTGGTTCGCGTTGTGCGGGTTGTTCATGCTGTACGCGTCGGTGGACACGCAGGGCCGCGCGTTCACCGACGACGTGCGGCAGTACGACTGGTTCGTGATGGTGTTCATCGTGCTGGCGGCGCTCCAGCTGCTCGGCGGCTACTTCCTGGGACGGCGCTCCGGACCGTGACGCCGGCATGGCGAGGTTGCGACCTTCCGGTCGCGAACCGCGGCCCTGGCGTGGAACGGTGCTACAAGTAGGTCATGGCGATCTCCGGCCGGCGTCGCATCACGATCGTGGGTCTCGTCGCCGTGCTGGCCGTCGCGGCGCTCGGCGTCGCGAACGTGCGCGCCGATCCGACGCCGGATCTTCCTCCCGTCGGCGGCGACGAGCTCCTGGCATCCGCGCTCGGCGCGCTGGCGCGCCCGTTCACGATCTCAGGCGATGTCGAGTCGCATGTCGATCTGGGGATCCCCCAGATCCCGGCCGGCGTGGGTGGGGGGAGCAGCGGCGGGTTCATGGGCGCCGTCGACCTGGTGGCCGGCGATCAGGCGTACAAGATCTGGCGCTCGTCCGACGGGGCTCGGATCGCCCACCTCCTGCCGTTCGCGGAGCAGGACGTGATCGTCAACCGATACGACGCATGGTTCTGGGATTCGTCGGATATGTCGGCGATCCACCTGGCCGGCGTCCCCGGCACGACGCTGTGGGACGCGAGCGCACCCGCGGCCGTCATCCACGACTCAGACCTCCTGCGGCTCGCGCAACGGACGCTCGGCGCCGTGGCACCGTACGCGGACGTGTCCGTCGACGGCACCGCGACCGTGGCCGACCGTCCCGCGTACCAACTCGTGCTGACGCCGACGTCGACGCTCACGCTCGTCGGTCGCATCGCCGTCGCGATCGACGCTGAGACGCGGCTGCCGTTGCGGCTCCAGGTGTTCCCGCGCGGGAGCGACGGCGCCGCGATCGAGGCAGGGTTCACGGCCGTGTCGTTCGAGCCGATCGATCCGTCGATGTTCGGATTCACGCCACCTCCCGGCACCACGGTGCGCCAGGCGGCCGACGTCATCGCGGACGCGCGCCATCCCGCGGACGATGCTGCAGCGCCGCCGGTGTCGGAGCCACACATGTTCGGGGAGGGGTTCGACCAGCGGGTCGCGCTCAGGCTGGACGCGCCGCTCCCGGCCGGTGCGCAGACGTTCCTTCCGTACGCCGGCCCGCTGCTGTCGGCGATCACCGTTCAGCACGGCGGGCAGGCGTGGCTGCTGGTGGGACCGGTGAGCGTGGCGACGCTCGAACAGGACGCCGCCTCGCTCCCGTGACGTTCGCGCTCCGAACCACCGGCCTCACCAAGCGATACGACGACGTGGCCGCGGTGGACGGGCTCGATCTGGAGGTCGAGCGAGGCGCGTTGTACGGGTTCCTTGGCCCGAACGGCGCCGGCAAGACCACCACGATCCGGATGGCTCTCGGACTGATCCACCCGACGTCGGGTGCGGTCGAGGTCCTTGGGGAGACGGTCACCACCGATCGGGGTCCGCTGCGGCGCGTGGGCGCGCTGGTGGAGGAGCCGGCGTTCTACCGCTACCTGTCCGGCAGGAGGAACCTGGAGTACTTCGCGCGAGCGGGCGGTCGGGGAGACGACACCCGCCGCCGGCTCGCGCGCATCGACGAGTGCCTCTCGCTGGTGGGGCTCACGGACGCGGCCGACAAGCGCGTGAAGGCGTACAGCCAGGGGATGCGTCAGCGCCTGGGGATCGGCCTGGCGCTGCTGGGCGAACCCGAACTCCTGATGCTCGACGAACCCACGAACGGCCTCGATCCGACCGGGATGCGAGAGATGCGGCAGCTCCTGCGCGGGCTGGCCGACAACGGCACGACCGTGTTCGTCTCGAGCCACCTGTTGGCCGAGGTGGAGGCGATGTGTGACCGCGTCGGCGTGATGGCGCAGGGGCGGATCGTCGCGGAAGGGCCGCCCGGCACGCTCCGCGGCGCGGCCGACCGCGTCCGGATCGACGTCGACGACGTGGCGGCGGCGCAGCGCGTCGCCGAGCGGCAGCCGGGGGTCTCGATCCTGTCCGCCGGGGGCGACGGACCCGGCGTCGTGCGGGTGACGCTCGCCGGCGACGCGACCCCCGCCGCGCTCAACGCCGCGCTGGTGGCGGCCGGTATCCGCGTGAGCGCGCTCGTCCCCGAGCGCGACACGCTCGAGGACGTCTTCCTCCACCTGACGGAGGGCATCGATGTTCCGCGTTGAGATCGGCAAGGCGCTGCGGCGCTGGCGGACCTGGTTGCTCGCGGCCGCGCTCGCGGGCGTGCCCGTCCTCATCGTGATCGCGGTGAAGGCGTCGCCCCCGGAACCGCAGGCCGCGGAAGACGCCCCGCCGTTCTTGCTCCAGATCGTGCGGAACGGCTTGTTCGCGCCGCTCACCGGTCTGGCCGTGGTGCAGCCGTTCTTCATGTCGCTCGCGATCGGGCTGTTCGCCGGGGATGCGATCGCGGGGGAGGCGCAGGCGGGAACGCTCCGCTACCTGCTCGTCAGGCCGATCGGCCGGGCGAAGTTGCTGGGCGCGAAGTACCTCTCGGCCATGTCGCTCACGGGCGCGCTGCTCCTCGGCGTGATCGTGTCGGGCCTGGTCGCCGGCGGTGCGGTGTTCGGCTTCGGGCCGCTCCCGACGTTCAGCGGCACCACGCTCTCCACGACCGAGGCGCTCGTGCGCGTCGTGGGCTCGGGGCTGTACATCCTGCTGGCGGCGTCGGGCATCACGGCGGTGGGTTTGTGGATCTCCACGCTCACCGACTCCGGTCCTGGGGCGATCGTCGCCACGGTGATCGTCGCGATCGCGAGCCAGGTGATCGACCAGATCCCGAACCTTCACGCGCTGCATCCGTTCGTGCCGACCCACGGATGGCTGGGGTTCACAGGCTTGTTCCGGTTCCCGGTCGACTGGAGCGGCATGCGCTCCGGGCTCACGGTCAGCGCCGCCTATACCGCGGCGTTCCTGGTCCTGGCGGTGTGGAACTTCCGCCGCCGAGACGTCACGTCCTAGTCTGCGATGGACTAGCCGACGGCTTTGACGATGTCTTCGGACAGCTCGGGGAACTCCTGGAGCCGGGCGACGCGCTCGGTCTTCAGCCGGTCGACGATCTGGATGTACTCCTCGGCCCGGCCCTGACGCTCGTAGAGACGGCGCGGCTGGAGCAGCTCGATGTCGTCGATCCCCGGCACCGCCTCGGCCACCAAGTAACCGAAGTCCTCGTCCTCGGTGAACGAGATGCTGCCCTCGGCGATCCCCTTCACGCATGCCGACGTGTGCGGGATCTTCAGCTTCTTGGAACGGTCGTCGTCGGCCTTGCCGCCGACACGACCCGTGTTCAGCAGGTACGTCTCGATCGGATGCGACGCGAGCAGCTCCAGGATGCGATTGCCCTGCAGCCCGTGCGGGAGCGGGAAGAACGGGTTCGTCCCGGGGACGCGCAGGAAGATGCCGGCCTCGGCGGCGCCGCCGGCGCTGGTGCCCGTGGTCTCGCCCAGCATGAAGTACGCGGCGGCCTGCTCCTGTGAGAGCTTGGCCACGGCCGGGATGATGTTCTCGTTCCGGTTGAGGATCAGCAGGTAGTCCACCGTGCCGACCTCACGCGCGTCCCGGTAGTGCTGCAGGTCCGACATCTCGAACACCGCGCGCCCGTTCTGCGTGTAGCTCTCCTCGAAGAAGTTCACGTTGCCCGCGTCGTCCTGGTACGCGTTCTCCAGGTACGTGGTCGGCTTGACGACCGCGCCGTAGATCGACGGCTCGAAATCGGGATCGAGCGAGAACGTCTTCGCGAAGCAGCCGTTCTCGGTGCCGTACGCGTGCCCGCCGGGCATCAGCCCGACGAAATCGTCCTGCACGGGCTCCGAGCCGTTCTGCGTGGTGAACGTCGTCGTGGTCTTGCCCGTGCCCGACAGGCCGATGATCATGATGACCTTCTCGCCCGCGTCGGTCGGGATCACCTTGAGGCCGGCGTGCAGGGCGAGCCCGCCCTTGCCGTAGACGATGTCGTTCCACATCCGCAGGCCGCCCTTCTTCGACTCCCCGAAGTAGTCGGAGTTGAGGACCCGCGTGACCCCGTGCTCCAGGTCGACCGCGATCAGCCGGTCGTCCGTGTATCCGGGCGCCTCGAGGTTCGGCGTGTAGATGACGTGCACCTCCGGCTCGGCGCCGTCGTTCCGCTCGAAGTAGAGCTTCTGCTGCATCCCGGCGATGTTCGCGTTCGCCTTCTCGATCGTGAGGCGCGCCGCGGTCCGCATCTCCGGGTCGTTGCCGATGAACCCGTCGATCACGACCACGTCACGCTCGGCGAGGTACGCATCCTGCTTCGCGGCGATCTCGTCGAACGCCTCGCGGGTCATGGTCTTGCCGCTGGAGGGTCCGCCGACGACGTGCGTGCTGGCGGCGCTGCGCGAGGTGACCCGCGTCTGGACGTTCACGTTGCCGAACTCGGTGAGGCGGGCCTGTGGCATGGCTTCCGTGAATGCCCGCAGCTCCTCGGGTGTGGGGTTGACGTGGACCTCGGGCACCGGTTCCTCCTGGTTCGTTACCGTGGTTGGGGCGCAGGACGCGCCGGGAACGACTGGCGAGACAGTCTAGCGAAGCACCGTCGCCTTCCGTTCGCCCACACGGCGGATGGACCGGGCGACAGATGGACGGAAGGGAGCCATGGAACTCACCGAGGAAGCCTTGCTGGAGGCGATCCGGCGGGTGCTGTCGGGCGCCGGCCCCGAAGTTCGGGTGGGCGTCGGCGACGACGCGGCGGTCCTCGCGCCCACCGGCGGTGAGCTGGTCCTCACGACCGATGTCATGGTCGAGGGGATCCATTTCGTGCGGCAGCGGACGGGCGCTCGCGACGTGGGGTACAAGGCGATCGTGGTGAACGTGAGCGACCTGGCGGCCATGGGAGCCAGCCCGCGTGCGGCGGTGTGCGCGCTCGTCCTCCCACCCGACGTGGAGGCTGCGTGGGTGATGGAGCTGTTCGGCGGCATGCGCGAAGCCTGCGACGAGTACGCCCTGTGGCTGGTCGGGGGAGACCTGTCCCGGGGGCGGGACGCATCGATCGCGGTGACGGTGACGGGCGAGGTGGCGCCGGGGCGGGCGGTGCTGCGATCGGGTGCCCACCCCGGCGATCGCGTCGTGGTCACCGGGGAGCTGGGAGGGAGCGCGGCCGGACTGCGGCTCTCGGCCGTGCCGGCGAAGCCGACCGAGCTCCAGCTGGCGCTCGTGCGCCGACACCTGCGCCCGGCGGCGCGCGTCGGTGAGGGAGGCGTGCTCGCGGCGCACGGCGCCACCGCGATGATGGATGTCTCGGACGGGTTGGCGATCGATCTCTCGCGCCTGGCGCGCGCGAGCGGCGCCGGGGCGACGGTCGTGCTCGGTGACGTGCCCGTGGCCCGCGGCGCCACGCTCGATGACGCGCTCGGCGGCGGCGAGGACTACGAGCTGCTGGCGACGCTTCCCGACGACGCGGCGGTCGACGCCGCCCGGACGGAGCTGACGGAGGCGTTCGGCGTGCCGCTCGCCGAGATCGGCCGGATCGTCGACGGCGGCGGCCTCACCGCGGTCGACGCCGACGGCACCGAGCGCCCGCTGGCGCCGACCGGCTGGGACCACTTCCGATGACGGCGAGCCAGGTGACGCCGCCGCGGCCCCGGGCGCTCACGATCGCTGGATCCGACTCGGGCGGTGGCGCCGGCATCCAGGCCGACCTCAAGACGTTCAGCGCGCTCGGCGTGTACGGCATGACGGCCATCACCGCGATCACCGTGCAGAACACGAAGGGCGTCTACGGGGCCGAGGCGATGTCGCCGCAGCTCGTCGACGAGCAGATCCGCGCGGTGGCGACCGACATCGGCGTCGACGCGGCGAAGACCGGCATGCTGGCGAACGCGGGGATCGTGCGCGCCGTGGCCTCGACCGTGGCCGAGTTGTCGATCCCGCACCTGGTCGTGGACCCCGTGTTCGCCTCCAAGCACGGGCACCTCCTGCTGGCCGAGGACGGCGTGGCGGAGCTCCGGTCGAGGATCCTCCCGTTGGCCACGCTCGTGACGCCGAACCTGCCGGAGGCGAGCGGCCTGGCCGACCTCCCCGTCGAGGCGAAGGACGACATGCGCCGTGCGGCCGATGCGATCCTCGCGCTGGGCGCCGGTGCGGTGTTGGTCAAGGGGGGCCATCTCGAGGCCTCGACGGAGGCCGCCGACCTCTTCGTGTCCGGTGGGTACGAGGAATGGCTCGTGAGCGAGCGCATCGACGAGACGAACACGCACGGGACGGGGTGCACGTTGTCGGCGGCGATCACGGCGCATCTCGCGATGGGCTGGGAGCTGCTGGATGCGGTCCGTGCGGGGAAAGCGTTCGTGACGGAGGCGATCCGCGGGGCGCTCGCGATCGGCGAAGGGATCGGGCCCGTGGATCAGGTGTGGTCGATACCGCCGGGGGATCGCCGATAGCGGGGCGCTACGACGTGCGCTGGGGGATGCGGGTGACCTTGCCGGCCTTGATGCACGACGTGCAGACGTGCAGACGGCGCGGGGTGCCGTCCACCAGGGCCCGAACCTTCTGGATGTTCGGGTTCCAGCGCCGGTTGTTCCGCTTGTGCGAGAACGTCACCGCCTTGCCGAAGAACGGCTTCTTCCCACAGACCTCGCATACGGCAGCCATAGGTGGACCAGGGTAACAGACGTCCGATCGTCGACTTGCGGCGCCAGCGGCCGTGTCACCCTGCGAACTACGCGGACATCGCGGCGTGGATGCCCTGGTCCAGCGCGCTCTGGGAGAGCTGGCCCTCCCACGTACTCGCGACGTGACCGTCGGCGTCGTAGAAGACCGTCACCGGTTGTCCGATCATCCCGAGCGAATCTCGGATGGCGCCCGACGGATCGAAGACGCTGGGGTACGTGATGCCCTGCTCACTGATGAACCCGCGGGCGCCGTCCCGTGAGTCGAGGATGTCGACACCGAGGAACTGCACCCGCTCACCGTACGTCTGGCTCGCCGAGTGCAGGAGCGGGGCCTCCGCCTGACACGGTCCGCACCACGCGGCCCACACGTTCACCACCACCGGCGTCCCGCGCATCTGTGTCAGCAGCTCCTGATACGTCTGAACGTCGAAGGAGGGGAGCTCGGCGACGTGGGTCGGGAGCAACGGCGCGGTGACCGCGTTCTGCGCGGGGGGACCGGCATCGCCGTCGTCGGGGGGCGCCGACGAGTCGCCGCACGTCGCCGCGATCGAGAGCAACGCGACGAGCAGGAACGACGACAGGAGGGTGCGCGAGCGGCGGGACGCCATCCACCGCATGATAGAACCGGTCCCCGATGAGGAAAGGCTCCGTGACGCTCGCGCTCGACTCCGAGATCCTCGACATCGACCCCAAGCTGGCGAAGCGTCGCGCCGGCTCGCGGGCGAAGGAACCGTTGGAGGCGCATCAGGTCCTCGAGCGCATGGGCGTCGAGACCGTGGGCGACCTGTTGCACCACTACCCGCGCCGCTACATCGATCGCTCGCGGGTGCAGACGATCCGCGACCTGCGAGCCGGCGCGTATGCCACCGTGATCGCGACGGTCAGCAAGGTGTTCAGACGGCCGACGCGACGCGGCCAGCCCATGGTCATCGTCACGCTGTCCGACGCGACCGCCAGGCTCGATCTGACGTTCTTCAACCAGCCGTGGCTCGCCTCCGTCTACAAGGTCGGGCAGGAAGTGGCCGTCTCCGGCGTCGTCACGCTCTATCGAGGCCGTACCCAGATCGCGAACCAGGAGGTCGAGCTCCTCCGCGGCGATGAGTCGGACCTGATCCACACCGCGCGCATCACGCCGGTGCACCCGGCGTCGGAGGGCATCACGACGCGGACGATCCGCGAGTTGGTGTACGCAGCCCTCCAGCAACTGTCGACGATCCCCGATCCACTCCCGGCCGAGCTGGTGTCGGCGGAGTCCCTCAGCGACTACGACCAGGCGTTGCGGACGATCCATTTCCCCGAGGATCAGGGCCAGCTCGCGCGCGCGCAGGAGCGGTTGAAGTTCGACGAGCTGTTCACGCTCGAGCTCGGGGTCGCGTTCCGCAAGCATCGCGTGGAGGCCGAGCAAGCCGGCGTCGCGCACACGGTGTCGGGCTCCCTGACCGAGCGGCTCTCGCGGACGCTGCCGTTCGAGCCGACCGGGGCGCAGGGGCGAGCGATCGACGCGGTCGGCGAAGCGATGGGGCGACCCCGGCCGATGAACGTCCTGCTCCAGGGAGATGTCGGAGCCGGGAAGACGCTCGTCGCGCTGCACGCGGCGCTCGTCGCGATCCAGTCCGGCCATCAGGCGGCGATCATGGCGCCGACCGAGGTCCTCGCCGGGCAGCACCTGCGATCCGTGGCGGCGCTCCTGGACGGGGTCGGCGCCATGGCGTTCCTCGATCTGGCGCGGGCCTCGGCGAAGGACGACGGTCAAGGGTCGCTCTTGGATCCCGCGCCGGCGTCCCCGGCCGACGCATCCGTCACCTACGCGCTCCTCACCGGCGCCGTCACGGGCAAGGATCGAACGCGCATCGTGGAGGGGATCGCCGACGGCGCGATCGACCTGACGATCGGGACGCATGCGCTGGTCCAAGAGGGCGTGTCGTTCCGCGACCTGTCGCTCGCCGTGATCGACGAGCAGCATCGCTTCGGCCTGCACCAGCGGATGGCGCTCAAGGGCAAGGGAGTCGAGCCGGACGTGCTGATCATGACCGCCACGCCGATCCCTCGGACGCTCGCGCTCACGTACTACGGCGACCTGGACGTGATCGTGCTCGACGAGATGCCGAAGGGGCGCCAGCCGATCGAGACCCGCGCGGTGCGGACGCCCGAGGACCGCGATCGGGCCTACGACCTGGTGCGTGGCGAGGTCCAGTCAGGGCGGCAGGCGTTCGTGGTGTGCGCGGCGATCGACGAAGGGAACCGCTCGCAGGTGAAGGCCGCGGAGGCCGAGGCGGAGCGGCTGGCCACCGAGGTCTTCCCGGACCTCCGTGTCGATCTGCTGCACGGCCGGATGCGGCCGAAGGACAAGGAGGCGGTGATGGACCGCTTCAGGGGAGCCGAGACGGACATCCTCATCTCGACGACGGTGATCGAGGTCGGGGTCGACATCCCGAACGCCACCGTGATGCTCGTGGAGAACGCCGAGCGGTTCGGCCTGGCCCAGTTGCACCAGCTCCGCGGCCGGATCGGCCGCGGAGCGCACCGGAGCTACTGCATCCTGTTCGATGAGTCCGACGCGGAGAACGAGGAGGCGCGCGCTCGCATCGACGCGATGGTCCGTACGACCGATGGGTTCGAGCTCGCCGACGAAGACCTCCGGCTCCGTGGCGAGGGCACGCTGTTCGATACGAAGCAGTCGGGGATGCCGGACCTCAAGCTCGCGCGCCTGGCCGACGACCTGGAGCTCGTTCGCCGAGCCCGGACGCGGGCGTTCGCGCTGATCGAGGACGATCCGCACCTGGACGCGCATCCGTCGCTGCTGCAGGAGCTCCGGTCGCGGTTCGAGTCCTCCATCGACTGGCTCTTCCGGTCCTGACCGGTCTGCGTGCCTCACGCTCCACGGAGCCGTTGGGTGCCGGGCGTAGGCTCCGGGGATGCGGGTGATCGCCGGGAGCGCGAAGGGGATGCGGCTCGGCCCGGTGCCACCCGGCGTCCGTCCCGTCTCCGACCGCGCCCGGGAGGGTCTGTTCTCCAGCCTCGCGCTCGAGGTGCCGGACGCGCGTGTGCTCGACCTCTACGCGGGGACGGGCGCCATGGGGATCGAGGCCCTGTCGCGCGGCGCCGAGCACGCCGGATTCGTCGATCGCGCGTACGAGGCGTCGGCGGCCGTGCACGACAACCTGGACCGGACACGGCTTGCCGACCGGGCGACCGTCCAGACGAAGGACGTGGCCGCGTTCGTGGCGGGGCCCCCGCCGCCGGACGGCCCGTTCGACCTGGTCCTGCTCGACCCGCCGTACGACATCGACACCGCCGACCTGGAGCGGGTGCTGGCCGGATTGGGCCCGGGATGGCTCTCTGACCAGGGATGGACGGTCGTGTTGACGAGGGGTGCCAAGAGTTCCATGCCTGTCATTCCAGTACACTGGGCCGTCGCGAGGCAGCTCCGCTACGGCGACAGTCTCGTCATCTTGTACCGGGAGGTTTCATGGGCCTGACCGCCCTCTGTCCGGGGACGTTCGACCCGGTGACGAACGGCCACCTCGACATCATCGGTCGCACGAGTGCGACCTTCGACGTCGTGGTGGTGGGTGTCTTGGAGAACCCGTCCAAGCAGCCGGTCTTCGCCGTCGAGGAGCGCGTCTCGATGCTGGAGGAGGCCTGCTCCGGGATGCCGAACGTGACCGTGCGGCCGTTCTCGGGGCTGCTGGTGGAGTTCGCGAAGGTGCAGGGTGCGACGTCGATCGTGAAGGGCCTGAGAGCGGTGTCCGACTACGAATACGAGATCCAGATGGCGCAGATGAACGTCCGCCTCGGCGGGGTCGAGACGCTGTTCATGCCCACGAACCCGAAGTGGTCCTTCTTGTCGTCCTCGCTGGTGAAAGAGGTCGCACGGTTCGGCGGCGACGTCGAGGGCCTCGTCCCCGACCACGTGCGGAAACGCCTGATGGATCGCCTGGGGGAGGAGGGCTGATGGACCTCGCCGGACGGATGCAGCAGCTCGAAGAGATGGTGCGCGACGCGAAGTCGATGCCCCTGTCCTCCTCGGCCCTGCTCAACCGCGACGAGGTCCTCGAGATGCTCGCGGAGATGCAGGAGTCCCTGCCCGAGGAGATCAAGCAGGCCCGGTGGATCGTGAAGGACCGCGAGGAGCTGCTGGGCAAGGCCCGGCAGGACGCGGAGCGCATCGTGGAGCAGGCCCGCGAGGACCAGTTACGGATGGCGCGGAAGGAAGACATCGTCCACCGCGCGGAGGAAGAGGCTGATCGCATCGTGGCCGAGGCCGAACAGCAGGCCATGGACGCGCGTGCCGAGGCCGAGAGCTACGTCGACGCGCGGCTCGCGCAGTTCGAGATCGCGCTCCGCCGGATCCTCGAGGAAGCACAATCCACGACCCGCGCGCTCGCCAAGACGCTGGATCAGGTGGAGGTGGGGCGCGACCGTCTCCGCGCGCCGACCACCGCCGCGGAGCAGGAGTTCGGCCCCGATCCGGAGGCACAGCTGTTCGACGCGGAGGAGGAGCGATGACGATCGAGCCCATCGACGCCCGCGATCTGATCGGACACCCGGGGGTCTCCCGTCTCGCGCACGTCGGCGGGACGCTCGAGGGACTCGGGACCGAGGTGGCCACGCTGAAGACCGACGAGCCCGTCCAGGGCGACCTGCTCCTCGAGTCGGTCGTGGAGGGCATCCTGGTCACCGGCCACCTCGACGGCACGTTCGCGCTGCGGTGCGCCCGGTGCCTGAAGGATTTCGAGCAGCCGGTCCGCGTCGAGGTGCACGAGCTGTTCTCGACCGCGCCCGAGCCCGACGACGAGGACGTCTATCCGCTCGACGCCGAGGGGTGGCTCGATCCCGAGCAGATGGTCCGCGACGCGCTCGGCCTCGAGCTGCCGTTCTCCCCCCTGCACAGCCCGGACTGCCAGGGGCTCTGCAGCGTCTGCGGTGGCGACCGCAACCTTGGGGAGTGCCCGGGAGATCACCCGGATGTCGACCCGCGCTGGGCCGGTCTCGAGCTCGTGCTCCAGGAGCTCGAGGACCGGATCTGAACCCGATCTGAAGACAAGGAAGGAAGGACCAGATGGCCGTCCCGAAGAAGAAACAGAGCAAGGCGCGGAGCGCCAAACGCGAGGCGAACTGGAAGAGCGCGGCACCCCCGTACGCGGAATGTCCGCAATGTCACCAGCCCAAGCTCCCGCACCGCGTATGCGGCAACTGCGGCTACTACGCCGGCCGTCAGGCCGTCGAGGTCGAGTAACGGCGTGACCTCCGTTCCCGTCGAGGCGTCGCTCGAGTCCCTGGACCGCGCCCTCGGCGTGCCGTTCCACGACGCCGCGCTCCGAACGGCCGCGCTCACGCACCGCTCGTATGCGTTCGAGCAGGGCACCGAGATCACGAACGAGCGCCTGGAGTTCCTGGGCGACTCCGTGCTCGGGCTCGTCGTGACGGATATGGCGTACGCCGAGTACCCCGATCTCCCCGAAGGCGCGCTCGCCAAGCTGCGGGCCGCGATCGTGAACATGGTCGCGCTCGCCGACGTGGCTCGCTCGCTCGGACTGGGAGGCATGGTGCTCCTGGGCAAGGGCGAAGAGCTCTCCGGTGGACGCGACAAGTCCAGCATCCTCGCGGACGCGCTCGAGGCGGTGTTCGGCGCGATCTACCTCGACCGGGGGCTCGACGTCTCTCGCGAGCTGATCGAACGGCTCTTCCGCCCGCGGATGGAGGCGTACGCCCGCGGCGAAGGTGATCGTGACTACAAGACGATCCTGCAAGAGCTCGCGTCGCAGGAGCTCCGCTCGATGCCGGAGTACCGGCTCGAGGAACGCGGCCCCGATCACGCGAAGGAGTTCACGGCCACGGTGTTCGTGGCGGGAGAGGCGCTCGGCACCGGCACGGGGCGCTCCAAGAAGGAAGCCGAGCAGCAGGCGGCCCGGGAGGCATACTCCCGCATCGCCGACCGAGCCGCCAGAGCGGGATCGTAGGGGGGACGAGTGGAGCTACCCGAGGTCGAGGTGATGCGCCGTGACCTGGAGAAGGACGTCATCGGCCGCCGGATCAAGGAGGCCGAGGTCAAGCCGTCCAAGAACGCGATGCGCGTCATCCGCCGTCACCCCAAGCGCAAGGACTTCACGTCGCGGCTCACGGGCCGGAAGATCGCCAAGGTCGAACGTCGCGGCAAGTACCTCGTGATGCCGCTCGACTCCGGCGACATCCTGGTCACGCACTTCGGCATGAGCGGCCAGTTCCAGCGAGGGACCGGGCGCGTGGCCATGCCTCCCCACACGCACGTGGTCCTCACGTTCCAGCAGGGAGGGGACCTCCGCTACATCGACCCGCGGACGTTCGGGGAGATGTTCGTCTCCACGGCCGACGAGGTCGGCAAGATCAAGGAGCTCCAGCATCTGGCGATCGATCCGCTCGACCAGGTCTTCACCTGGCCGACGTTCCAGTACCTGCTGGCAGAACGCGCCGCGAAGATGAAGCAGCTCCTGATGGACCAGAAGTTCATCGCGGGCCTCGGCAACATCTACTCCGACGAGGTGCTGTTCGCGGCGGGGATCCGGTTCGACCGGATGTCGGACACGTTGTCCTCGCAGGAGGTACGCCGCCTGTATCGCGCGATCCAGGAGACGCTGCAGGAAGCGATCAAGGCTCGCGGGACGACGCTCGAGGATGAGGCGTACGTGGACCTGTTCGGCAAGCCGGGCGAGTACGCGAGCGAGCTGAAGGTCTACGGCCGTGAGGGTCTGCCGTGCAGGCGATGCCGGACGCCGATCCAGAGCGTGAAGATCAGCGGGCGCAGCGCGTACTTCTGTCCCCAGTGCCAGAGCTGACCGGCGGCTTGATCTAGACGATCTCGGCGCCGGCGTTCCGCATGCGCGCGATCGCGCGGTCGCCGTCCCCGGCGTCCAGGTCCACGGCGCGGATCGCGTCCTTGACGACGTCGACGGGGAACCCCAGCGTCCGGGCGTCGAGCACGGTCTCCACGACGCAGTAGTCCGTGGCGAGGCCACAGATCACCAGCCGCTCGATGCCGTGATCGCGGAGCAGCGCCTCGAGCGTGGTGGACGATGTCTCGCCGCTCTCGGGATCACGGACGCTGAACCCGGAGTATCCGTCTCGGCCGTCGGCGCCCTTGCGAACGATCTCACCGTCCAGGACGAGATCGGGGTGGAACTCGGCGCCCCACGTGTCCTGCACGCAGTGCTCCGGCCAGATCCCGCCGTCTTTGAAGAAGTGCTTCGTGACGGGCGGGTGCCAGTCCTGCGTGTAGACCACCAGCCCTCCGGCGGCGCGGGCCTCCGCGATCTCCTGGTTGGCGCGCGGCACGATGACATCGCCGTCGTCCACCGACAGCGACCCGGATGGGTCGGCGAAGTCGTTCTGGACGTCCACCACCAACAACCCGGTCCGTTCGTCGTACGTCGTCACGGCGCGCAGCCTACATCGCCGCTGCGGCACACTGTCGACATGCGCCGCGTCCATGTCTTCGTGGCGGGCCGTGTCCAGGGGGTCTTCTTCCGGGCGAGCTGCGCGGAAGAGGCACGTGCGCGCGGCGTGGCAGGCTGGGTGCGCAACGCCCCCGACGGGCGGGTGGAGGCGGTGTTCGAAGGCCCGGAGGCCTCGGTCGAGGCCATGGTCGACTGGTGTCGGCGAGGGCCGGCGCACGCCCGGGTCGACACCGTCGAGGTCGAGCGGGAGACCCCCGCCAACGAGACGGGTTTCCGCGTCTCGGGCTAGGAAACTCCCGGCGCCTCCCAGGTTCGCCGGGAGGCCACTGTTAGCATCGCGCCGAATGTTCCTGCGTCAGATCCAGATCCGCGGCTTCAAGTCGTTCGCGGACAAGACCGTCCTGGAGTTCATCCCGGGCGTCAGCGTGATCGTCGGTCCCAACGGTTCGGGCAAGTCGAACCTGGTGGATGCGATCAGTTGGGCGCTCGGCGAACAGGGCGCTCGTGCCCTCCGCGGCGGCCACATGGCCGACGTCATCTTCGCCGGAACGCCCTCCCGTCCGGCGCTCGGCATGGCCGAGGTGAAGCTCGTCATCGACAACTCGGCGGGCAAGATCGCCGTGCCGATGTCCGAGATCGAGGTCAGCCGCACGATCTTCCGCAGCGGGGAGAGCGAGTACCGCATCAACGGCCAGGTGGTGCGCCTGCTGGACGTCCAGGAGCTCCTGTCGGAGACCGGGATCGGCCGCGCGCTCCACACCGTCGTGGGCCAGGGCCAGTTGGAAGAGGTGCTGCTGGCTCGTCCGGAGGAGCGTCGGAAGTACATCGAGGAGGCTGCCGGGATCGCGAAGCATCGCCGGCGCAAGGAGCGCGCGGAGCGGAAGCTCTCTGGGCTCGACCAGGACCTCCTGCGCCTGCAGGACGTGCTGGCGGAGCTCCGCCGGCAGCTCAAACCCCTCCAGCAACAGGCCGAGATGGCCAAGAAGCACGAGACGCTGACCGAGCAGGCCGAGGAGCTCTCGCGCAAGCTCGCCGCCGCCCGCCTGCGCGCGTTGATGCGCGAGCGCGCCCGTCGCAAGGACGGATGGGACCAGGGCCTGGAGGCACGACGATCGGCACGCGAGCTGCTCGACGGGCTCGACGGGCAGGTGCTGCAGGCGGCCGACGATCGCGCTGCCGCCGCGCGCGGGCTCGCCGACGCCGAGCAGTCGTTCCGAGCTGCCCAAGCCGAGCGTACCGACGCCGACCAGGCCTTCCGGACCGCCGTCGAGCGCGAGTCGGACGCGCGGGAGCACCTGGCCGCGGAGGCGTCGCGGACCGCGCGCATCGACGGCGTCGATCGGGAGATGGCTCGCGCCGAGCAGGAGCTCGCCCGCGTCATCACCGAGCTCGAGGCGGGCGAGCACGAGCTGGACCGCGCGGAGCAGGCGTTCCGCGAGGCCGAGGAGCGCCGTCGCGAGGTCGAGGACGTCCGGCGCCGGATGGGCGAGGAGGCCGCCGGGCGCCGAGCCGAGATGGAGGCGCTCCGCCGCAGCATCTCGTCGTCCGAGCGCGAACGGGAGCGTCTGAACGAAGGCCTCACGGATGTCGTGGCGCGGATCGCGGCGCTCGACGACGAACGGGAGCGTCTCGAGGCGGACATCGAGCGCGTGGACGGGCAGATCTCGCCGCTCGCCGATCGGCGGACGCAGCTCGAGCAGGAGCGGCGAACGCTGACCGAGAAGATCGAAGGGCTCGAGGACGTCGCGCGCCGGCATCAGGCCCGGATCGATCTGCTCGAGGCCCGGCGGCGCGACATCGAGGAGACCCCCGGCTCGCGGTTCCTGGGGTCGCACGCCGGACACGCGATCGGCTTGCTCCGCGATCTGGTCAGCATCGAAGCGGGTCTGGAGCGGGCGCTCGTTGCGGCGCTCGGGCCGCTCGCCGACGCCGTCGTCTACGAGGACGGGGACCGTGCCGTCGCCGATGCACCCGAGGGCGACGGGGCCATCTTCGCGATCGCGAAGGGCGGACCGGTGGCGCTCGGCCTCCGCGGCGAGCGCGCGTTGCTCTCGGTCGTCGAGGCGGAGCCGGCCGCGCGTGGGATCGCCAGCACGGTGCTGCGCGACGTCTACCTCGTGGGCACCGTCGACGAGGCGGTCGAGAAGCAGGGCGCGCACCCGGCGGCATCGTTCGTCACGCCCGAGGGGGTGTTGATCGGGCCCGCGGTCATCCACACGGCGAAGGAGGCCGACGCGCGCGCCCGGGAGATCCGCGCCGAGCTGAAGGTGCTGGACCACGACCTGGCCGCCACGCGCAACGCGATCAAGCCGACCCGCGCCCGCCTGAACGAGATCGGCGCCGAGGTCGTGTTCCTGCAGGAGCAGGTGGACGCCGCCGACGCCGACATCACGTCCGCCGCCGAGCGGCTCTCCGTCCTCGCCGCCGAGCTCGCCGGCCAGCGGAAGGAAGAAGAGATCCTCCGCCAGCGCGTCGTCTCGCTGGACGACGGGATGGCGGCGTGGCGGGCGCGTCTCGGGGACAGCGAGCCCGCTCCCGAAGAGATGCCGGAGCTCCCTCGCACGCCGCAGCAGCCGATCTCCGCGCGCGTCGCGGTCGAGACGCTCCGTCGCGACCGGTCGACGCTCGACGCCCGCCTGGTCGAGCTCCGTGCCGAGCGCGACACGCTGGCGGCACACGACCCGATCCAGCTCCGCGCCGACCTCGAGGCTGCGGAAGCGGCCCGGACGCTCGCCGAGCGGACGATGCTGACGGCCGACGATGCCGCGCTCGCGGCGTCCACCGCTCGTGACGCGGCGGCGGAGGCCGAGCGCGCCGCCGCGCAGGCCGAGGCGGCGGTCAACCGCGCCTGGCGCGAGGCCTCGACGGAGCTCGACCGGCTCCGCGAGACGTACGAGGACGAGGACCGACTCCGCGGCGACATCGAGCGCCGTATCTCCGACGCCGAGCGCCTCATCCGTGAGGGACACCGGCGGGAGCCCGACGACGCACTCTCGGAGCTCACCGAGGACGACTCCGTCGAGTCGCTGGAGAAGAAGTCCGAGCTGGTGCAGCGCCGGCTGGGTCTGATCGGCCGCGTGAACCTGCTCGCGACCGGCGAGTTCGAGGCGCTGCAGGAGCGGCACGACTTCATGGCTCGCGAGCTCGATGACGTCCGCAAGGCCCGTCGCGACCTCCTCGAGGTCATCTCCAAGGTCGATCAGGAGATCTCGGAGACGTTCGACTCGGCGTACCGCGACGTGGCGCGCGAGTTCGAGCGGCTGATCGCGGAGCTCTTCCCCGGCGGCTCCGGACGGTTGGTCCTGACCGATCCGGCGCAGCCGCTCACCAGCGGCATCGAGATCGAAGCCAGCCCGGGCCGGAAACGCGTGAAGCGCATCTCATTGCTGTCCGGCGGCGAGCGTTCGCTCACCGCCATGGCGTTCTTGTTCGCGATCTTCACGGCCCGGCCGAGCCCGTTCTACCTGATGGACGAGGTGGAGCCGGCGCTCGACGACGTCAACCTGCATCGCTTCCTCCGCTTGATCGACGGGTTCGCCAAGGAGTCGCAGGTGATGATCGTGACGCACCAGAAGCGCACCATGGAGATCGCCGGGATGATGTACGGCGTCTCGCTCTCCAAGGACGGCACCACGAAGGTCGTGTGCCAGCAGATGGAAGAGCCGCGCAAGGCGCACGAAGAGCGGGCTCGCCTCGAGGCGGAACGCGAACGCGCCGACGCGTCTCTCGTCGAGACGCAGACGTCGGCCGACGAGGAGCCCGACACGCTCCAGGTACCGGAGAGCATGCCGGAGAGCGAACCCGTCCACTAGCCTGGGTCGGTGGGAACCACCCTGATCTTCGTATTCCTCGCGCTCCTCTGCGTCGTCGCCGGGGGCGTCGTGATCAGCCGTCGTCGCGCGGTCTTCCGCATGGACGAGGACGACGACTTCAGCCCCGACGCCGTGGAGGCAGCCGCAACGGCTCCCGAAGTCGCCGGTGGAGGGCTCGGAGCGCGCGTCCGGGCATTGTTCGGGAACGGGGTCTCCGAGACGACATGGGACGGGCTCGAGGACCTGCTGATCAAGGCCGACGTGGGACCTCGTGGGTCCGCCGACCTCGTGCGGCGTGTGAGGGATGGATACGAGCCGGGCACCGATCCTGCCGATGTGTTGCGATCGGAGGTGCTCCATGTGCTCGGCCCCGACGAGGAGCTGCACCTCGCCGAGGGCAAGCTCGCGGTGATCCTGGTGGTGGGCGTGAACGGCTCGGGCAAGACGACGACGATCGGCAAGCTCGCGAAGCGCCTCACGGGACAGGGGCATGCGGTGAGCCTGGCTGCGAGCGACACGTTCCGCGCGGCCGCGGGGGAGCAGCTCGAGATCTGGGCGCAGCGGGCGGGCGCGCACATCGTCTCGCAACAGCGCGGCGCAGATCCCGGTGCGGTGGCGTTCGACGCCGTCGCGTCCGCGACGGCGCGCGGGTCGGACGTGCTGATCGTCGACACGGCCGGACGCCTCCACACCAAGGCGCCGCTGATGGACGAGCTCGCCAAGGTGAAGCGCGTGATCGAGAAGGCCGGCGGCGAGGTCGACGAGACGTTCTTGGTCCTGGACGCCACCACCGGCCAGAACGGCATCTCACAGGCGCGGGCGTTCACGGACGCCGTCGAACTGACCGGGGTCGTCCTGACGAAGATGGATGGCTCCGCGCGGGGCGGCGTGATCCTGGCTGTCCGGGAGGAGCTCGGGGTTCCCGTTCGGTTCGTGGGCGTCGGCGAGGGAGCCGACGACCTGCAACCGTTCCGAGCGCAGGCGTTCGCCGACGGGCTGCTGAGGAGCTGACGGGTGGCGAGCATCCTGATCGTCGAGGATCACCCGACGATGCGGGACGCGATGCGGCTGGTCCTCGAGGAGGACGGGCACCAGGTGGAGGAAGCCTCCGACGGCGAGGCGGGCATCGCGATGGTGCGAGACCGCGCTCCGGACGTCGTCCTGCTCGATCTGAACATCCCGGTGGTGTCGGGAGCCACGGTGCTCGAGACGTTGAAGGCCGACCCGTCCACGTCCGACGTGTTGGTGATCGTCGTGACCGCGACGGGGGAGGAGGGTCGGCGCAAGGCGCTTTCGCAGGGGGCCGACGGCTACATCACGAAGCCGTTCAGCCCGCTCGCCCTGCTCCGGACAGTGGAGCGGGTACTTCGAGGTTCCGCGTCGTCGGGATCGTGACGATGAACGTCGCGCCGTCTCCCGGCTCGGACTCCAGCGTGATCCAGCCTCCCATCGCCTCCGTCAACTGCCGAGCGATATAGAGGCCCAAGCCGGCGCCCTCCGAGTGGGCCGCCGACGACTCCGACTGATGGAACCGATCGAAGATCGCGTCGCGTTCCTCGGGCGAGACGCCCGGGCCGCGATCGCGCACGGCGAACGTGACGGTGCCGGGCGAACGCGACTCCACGCGAAGCTGCACCATGGTGGCCGGAGGCGAGAACTTGATCGCGTTCATCAGCAGGTTCGTGAGCACCTGGATCAGCCGTTGCCCGTCCACGACGAGCTCCGATGGGGCACCCGGCTCGACGAGCGTCTCGACGCGGGCACCCAGCTCACCCAGTCCGTGGCACGCTTCGGTGAGCAGGTTGTCCGTGTTCACCGGGTGCGGCATGAACGTGAGCTTGCCGGCCTCGATCCGGGAGATGAGCAGCAGGTCCTCGACCAGGCGGATCAACCGGTCCGTCTGGACGTGGATGATCGTGAGGTACTCCTGCACTTCCTCGACGGAGAGCTCGGCGTGTCGCCGTCGGAGCGCGTCGACGAACCCCCGAACGGCCGTGAGCGGCGTGCGGAGCTCATGACTCGTGATGGCGACGAAGTCCGACTTCAGCTCGTCGAGCTCACGCAGACGGATGAGCATCTCCTCCTGCTTGGCGCGCAGCCGGGCGGCCTGCACCACCAGCGAGACCTGATCCGCCAGTCGGCCGAGCAGGAGCAGCCGATCGCGATCGATGGAGCCGGCCTCGTTGCCGCGTTCGTGCAGGATGCCGATCACGGCATCCCGGGCACGCAGCGGGACCACGCCTTCGGCCGGATCTTGTTGCAGGCTCGGTCGCGCGAGCTCGGGCCCGGACGCGAACGGTTCGCTCCCCGCCACGAACCGCGTGCCGCGCCGGTATCCGGGGTCACCGTAGACGCCCGCCGCGACGAGCTCCTCCGCGCCGTCGGTCGTCTCAAGGAGCAACACGCCGAGCGAGTCGCATTCCATCTCGCGTCCGACCGCCTCCGCGATCTCCTGGATCCCTTGCGCGGGATCCTCCGACGCCACCCCCGCCAGGATCGCCGTGTGGAACGCGGACAGGTCGCGGCGAGCCTCGGCTTCTCGCTTGGCGGCGTCCTCGGCGCGCTGGGCCGCTTCTTCGGCTGCGGCCGTCCGCTCGGCGGCGAGCTCGGATTCCTTGCGGAGGGAGCTCGCGAACACGCCCGCGACCAGCGCGATGACCGCAGCCATCCCCACGCGGAACGCCACGGCGGGACCGACGAAGTGGTAGCTCGGGAACTCCTCCGACAGGTACATCTCTCGGGCGATCTCCGAGATGAGCAGGATCGGGAGCGGCGCGAACGCCCCGAGGATGCCGTACCGCATCGCGCCTTCGATCGGCAGGAGGTATGCCATCACCCATGCCGGGTCGGACGGTTTGGCGGCCGCCACCCACACCCACTCCAGGATCACGACCGTGTCCAGCAGGAACGCCACGGCTCCCACCCAGTGCAGGTCCGACGGCCGTCTGGCCTGCTGGACGAACTGCGTGAAGAACAGGTTGCTGAGGAGCATCCCGACGGTGAGGACCAGGCCCAGCTCGAAGGCGTAGGTCGGCGCGTTCGGGTCGACGCGCTCGACGAAGGTCTGGACCAGGCCGTAGGCGATGAGCAGCCATCGGACCTTGATGAGCCCAAGCTCGAGTCGCTTGGCTTGCTCGAGATCTCGCCGCATCGGCGTTCCATCCCCCGAGGGCGGCTAGAATCGCGGCGCGAGCGGGTACCGCCCGGCCCACCGCTCCACCCTACGTATTCATGTTCGACACCCTAACTGACCGCCTGAACAGCGTTTTCAAGAAGCTCCGCTCACGAGGCAAGCTCCACCCGAAGCAGGTGGACAACGCTCTGGGCGAGATGCGGACTGCCCTGCTGGAGGCCGATGTCTCCGTGGAGGTGGCCGACGATCTGCTCGCCAGGGTCCGGGAACGGGCCCTGTCCGAGGAGGTCATGAAGAGCCTCACCCCCGGCCAGCAGATCGTGAAGGTGGTCGACGAGGAGCTCACGGTCACGCTGGGAGGCGAGCACCGGCCGTTCACGCTCGCCCAGGCCCGGCCGGCCGTCGTGATGATGGCGGGGGTCCAGGGCTCCGGGAAGACGACCGCCTGCGCCAAGCTGGCCATGTTGCTGAAAGGCAAGGGGCGGCGACCACTGTTGGTGGCGGCTGACCTTGAGCGTCCGGCAGCCGTCGAGCAGCTGCGGACGCTCGGGCGCGAGATCGGTGTCCCCGTGTTCTCGGAAGGGCGCGACCCGGTCAAGGTCGCCAAGGCGGGGCTGAAGGAAGCCGAACGGCAACAGGCCGACGTGGTCATCATCGACACGGCCGGCCGGCTCCACGTGGATGCAGACATGATGAAGCAGGCACGTCGCATCCGAGACGTCACGAAACCCCACCACGTGCTGATGGTCTGCGACGCCATGACCGGTCAGGATGCCGTGATCCAGGCGCGCGCGTTCATGCACGAGGTCGACACGACCGGGTTCATCCTGTCGAAGCTCGACGGCGATGCGCGCGGCGGCGCCGCGCTCTCGATCACGGCCGTCACCGGCAAGCCGGTGTACTTCGTGGGAACGGGGGAGAAGCCGGGCGATCTGGAGCCGTTCTATCCCGATCGCATGGCGGGACGCATCCTCGGCATGGGCGACGTCCTCACGCTGATCGACAAGGCGCAGGAGTCCATGGACGCGGACGCCGCACGCGCCTCGGCCGAGCAGATGCTGAAGGGGCAGTTCACGCTGGACGACTTCCTGACCCAGCTGCGGGAGATGCGGAAGCTCGGCCCCATCCAGGATCTGTTGAAGATGTTGCCCGGGGTGCCCGGAGGCAAGGACGCGATGAAGGAGCTGGCGAACCAGGTCGACGACGGTGAGCTGCGGCGTGCCGAGGCCATCATCCTGTCCATGACCCCGGAGGAGCGGCTGAATCCCGCTATCATCCATGGGTCCCGCCGCCTGCGGATCGCCAACGGCTCGGGTTCGACCACCAGCGACGTCAACGGGCTGCTCAAGGATTTCGAGGGCGCCCGCAAGATGATGCGGACGATGATGGGCGGCAAGCGGATGCCCGGCATGATGAAGATGCCGGCCGGCGGTGCCCCCAAGAACAAGAAGCGATAAGAGCCAGAGAGACGAGAGGGAACGACGACATGGCGACGAGGATCAGACTGCGGAGGATGGGCGCGAAGAAGCGGCCGTTCTACCGCGTCGTGGTGGCCGACCAGCGGGCTCCCCGCGACGGCCGCTTCATCGAGAACATCGGCAAGTACCACCCGCTCGAGGACCCATCCTTGATCGAGATCGACGAGGAGCGCGCGCTGCACTGGCTCCGCGTCGGCGCGCAGCCCAGCAGCCAGGTGCGCAACCTGATGGTGAAGATCGGCATCTGGGACCGGTTCGTGGAAGAGCGTCCCGCCGCCGCCGACCAAGTGCGCACGCGGACCGAGAAGCCCGGCACCGGGCGTCTGTCGAAGAAGGCCGCCGCCAAGGCGGCCGCCGAGGCCGAGGCGCCGCCGGCTCCCGTCGAAGAGGCGGCTCCCGTCGAAGCAGCAGCCCCCGTCGATGACGCCGCACCCGTCACCGAGGCAGCACCTGCGGCTGAGGAAGCACCCGTCGGCTGAGGAAGCACCTGCGGCTGAGGCTGCCACCCCTGTTGAGGACGTCGTGGAGGCCGCACCCGAGGAGGAGACGACCGAGGCGTGAGGGAGCTCGTGGAGTTCCTGGCGCGCGAATTGGTCGACGACCCCGACTCCGTGTCGGTCACCGAGTCGCAGGACCAGCGCGGCATGTTGATCACCGTCCGTGTCGCCCCCGATGACATGGGCAAGGTGATCGGTCGCGGGGGCCGAACGGCCAAAGCCATCCGTTCCGTCGTGCGCGCGGCCGCGACCCGTCAGGGTGTTTCGGCGCACGTCGACATCGCCGACTAGGTGACCGAGCCGACCGTCGTCGTCGGCAAGGTGACCAAGGCGCACGGCCTGCACGGCGAGGTGGTCGTGCTCGTCTTCTCCGATAACCCCGAACGGTTCGACCCCGGGTCCGTGATGTTCTTCGAGGATGGCCGCGAGATGCACGTGCGCGCCTCACGACCGAACGGCGGGCGGATGCTGGTGGCGTTCGAGGGCGTGGAGGATCGAAACGCCGCGGAGGTGCTCCGCGGCCTCACCCTCGTCGTCCCGCGCTCGTCGTTGCCCGACCTTCCGCCCGGCGAGTACTGGCCGCACCAGCTGGAGGGCTGCGTCGTCGTGACGGAGTCCGGGCGGACGCTCGGAGCGATCACGGATGTCGTCGCCAATCCCGCGCAAGACCTCTGGGTGACGGTCGACGACGCGGGAACCGAGATCATGGTGCCGGCCATCAGCGAGGTCGTCGTGGACGTGGACGTCGCCGCCGGCCGCGTCCTGGTGCGCGACATCCCGGGGCTGACAGCGCCCGACGATCCGCCCCACACCATGACGTGACGCCCGGCACGTCCTTGGTCTGATCGACGACACACCAGCTTCGTGCGCCGCGTCATCGGTGCCGTCCTCCCGTCGGCGTAGGTTCGACACATCGGACGACGGAGGAGGCGGACATGTTGACGAGAGAGATCGCGAAGTACCAGATCCAGGATCGGATCGGGGACGCGCAGCGGGACCGTGCCGGTCGCTCGGCGCAGGTCGATCGTCGACGCGCACGCGCCGAGGCCGTTCGCCGGGTCGGGAGCGGCATGCTGGCCTCGGTCGTGGGACCCAGGCGCAAGACCACGCCGAACTCGGCACCGATCGGGTTGCCGCTCGGCTGAACGATCCCTGAGGAACCCCGGAGGGACCCCGAGAGGGGTCCCTCTCCTCGTGTGCCCGTCGGGGCGTTAGCCTCCAGGCGTGCGGATCGACATCTTCACCATCTTCCCGGGGATCTTCGCGAGCCCGCTGCGTGAGAGCCTGCTCGGCCGGGCGGTGACCGCCGGTGTCCTGGACATCCGCGTGCACGACATCCGCGATCAAACGTCGGATCCGCACCACCAGGTGGACGATGAGCCGTTCGGCGGGGGGCCCGGCATGGTGATGAAGGCCGAGCCGGTGTTCGCGGCCGTCGAGTCCCTCGGACCTGCTCGTGGCCGAACGATCCTGCTCTCACCCGCCGGGCGCCGCCTGGACCAGCCGCTCGCTCGCGAGCTGGCAGAGGAGCCGTGGCTCGTGCTGATCTGCGGTCGGTACGAGGGCGTCGACGAACGGGTCGTCGAGGGATTGCCCGCCGAGGAGCTCTCGATCGGCGACTACGTGCTCTCCGGCGGCGAGCTTCCGGCGCTCGTGCTGCTCGAGGCCGTCACGCGGCTGGTCCCGGGCGTGATCGGCAAGGAGGAGTCGCACGAGCGAGACTCGTTCGGCGAGGCGGGGATCCTGGACCACCCGCACTACACCCGGCCGCGCGAGTTCCGTGGCATGGCCGTTCCCGACGTCCTGGTCGGCGGCAACCACGCGGAGATCGAGCGGTGGCGCCGGACGGCCGCCCTGGAGAAGACGCGAGCGGAATCGCCCTGACCTCCTGGCTCCCGACGGAGCGGACTAGCGCCGGACGCCGATCACAACCCGGCGATCTTCGCCAGGCCGTCCACCTTCTTCAACACGTACCGTCGCCCGTCGCGCTCGACCAGGCCTCGACGCTGGAACTCGGAGAGCACCCGCGTGACGTTCTCGCGGCTCCCGCCACAGAGGCTGGCCAGGTCGGCATGCGTGACGCCCGGGATCGCCTGACCGTCTTCGGGGAGATCGTCCAGCGACGGTGTCGCCATCTGCAGCAGCCGCTTGGCGACGCGGCCCTTCAGATCGAGGAACAGCAGGTCGTCCACGAACGCCTCGTGCGAATGGACCTGCTGTGCCAGGACCCGCAGGAGGCTCCGCGACGCGGATGGTTCGCTCGAGAGGAAATCCAGGAAGTCGTCGTCGGACGCGATCCAGACGTTCGAATCCTCGAGCGTCAGGACGCTCGCGGTTCGGTCGATCTCGGCAAGCACGCCGAGCTCACCGACGAACTGGGGGACGTCGACCGTGGCGTGGAGCACCCGGCTCCCGGTCACGGAGGTGGAGCTGATCTCGACCCGCCCCTCGATCAGGAAGAAGATGTCATCGGACGGATCGCCTTGGTGGCACAGGTACGTGCCTTTGCGGTATTGACGGACGCGTCCCGACGTGGCCAGCCGCCCGACGGCGCCTTTGGGGACACCCTGGAGCAGTGGCGTGGCGAGCATCGCGTTGCGGACCTGCTGCATGTCGTCTGCCGACGGAGGCATGTTGCGTAGCCTAGCCGACCCACCGCGGCCGCTCGTCATCGCCGAACGTTCGCGGAAGCGACGAGCCGATCGTCGACGAGGTCCGCCCTCGCCTCCCCAGACGCCAACGAGCCCGGCGAAGCCGGGCTCGTTGGGCGAAACAGCTGCGAGAGCGGCTAGTGGCCCTGCTTGTGGCTCTGCTTGTGGCTCTGCTTGTGGCTCTCCTTATGACTGCTTCATCGACTTCTTCTGCACGCCGGCAGCCGTCGTCTTGGAAGCGGCTCTCGGTGCCTGCGGCCTTGGGCTGGATCTTCTTCTCCGCCACGGTGCTCCCCTTCCTCTCGAGGCCCCTCAGGGCCCTGTCAACGCCGACATCATCCCGCCGTTCGAGGGAAGAGAGCGTGTCGGCGGCCACCAACGGGCGTGTGCCTTCCGCCACGTTCATCCCGTGACCGGCGACACACGCTCATGTGACATCCGTCACCCTCGATTATGTGACGAGCGTCACGCATCGAGCTCGGGGAGTTCGACCGGTTCGGGACGCGGCTTGCAGACGCCGCAGAACAGCGCGTCCTCGACCACGAGCGAACGGGTCACATCCGTGGTCTTGAACAGCTCGAGGATGAACGGCTGCATCTTCGCGTGATCCTCGCAGATGCCCCGTCCGCAGAACCGACAGACCCCCACGGCGGTGCGACGACAGTGCCAGCAGTCCAACGTCCCTCCCTTTCGGCCTCAGCCGTCAATGGTGCCAGGTTCGGCCGGTCGCGAGCTTCAGGTTGCCACGGGTGAACGCCTCGGCGATCACCCGGTCGAATCCCTCTCGATCCAGGACGAACGCGCGCATCGACGTGAGGGTGGTGACGGTGGCGCTCCGAGGAGAGGACGACAACAGTCCGATCTCCCCGAAATGCGAACCCGGCCCCAGGGTTCGGACGTCGGTCCCGCTCACCGAGACCGTCGCCTGTCCCGAGTGGATCACGTAGAAGTGGTCAGACGCATCGCCCTGTGTCACCAGCGGTATCCCTGGAGGCAGCGACGCCCACCGCCCGTGCTCGAGCAACTCGGCCAGGCTCGTGGTCCCCAAGCCTTCGAACGGGGGAAGTTCTCTGAGCTCGGCGAATGCCTGCATCGTCGGTGCGAACTCGGGCGCATGGATCGAGTCGGCCAGCAGTCGATCGAACGTGGCCTTGGAAAGCTCGAACACCTCCCCGTCCTCGACGCGCACGAACGGTTGCCGCCCGGCGTCCCGCGGTCAGCAGCCCCATCTCGCCGAACGACTCGCCGCGTTCCATCAGTGCGCAGGACCTGCACGTCACCGGTATCCGGGTGTTCCTCCTCGACGGCGAACTGCCCGTGCCGCACCACGTAGAAGGCGCGTCGGCCGGTCGCCCTGACGGAAGACGGGTTGGCCCGCCCGGACACGCCGGAGCGTGATCCGTCCGGCGAGGTCGTTCAACGTCTCGACCGGCAGGTCGTCGAACGCCGGGAGTTCGTCGACGAGCTCGGCGGCCTCGATGCGCCACTTCGTTTCGGCACGGAACATGAGCCCGCGAACGATCGCACGAACCCGACGGAAGAGCGCCCGGACGAGCTGGATCACACCCCGGATCGCGGGTCCCGCCAGGAATGTGACGAGCAGCACGAGCAGGATCCTCGAGCCGAAGCCACCGTTCCACAGCGACGACACCAGGCCACCGAAGATCCGCTTCCAGAAGAAGTACGCCGAGTAGAACGAGAAGATCGTGAAGAGGATCCCGAGCACGGCGTAGAGGCCGAGGCCGATCTCTTGCTTGCTCAACCGGGTACGCGTACGAAGCTTGTGCCACAGGTCGTGTTGGAAGAACTCCAAGGAGCGCGGGCGCAGGTTCGGCACCTGGATCAGGTCGGTCAAGATCCAGTAGCCGTCGAGCTCCAGGAGCGGGATCAGGTTCAGGAAGATCACGAAGTAGTTGATGAGCGCGAACTTGTACAAGAGCGCCGCGAAGGCCGCATCGGGGAAGAGCGCCAGCACCAGTGTCGAGGCTCCGGCGAGGATCAGCTCGGCGAACGGCCCCGCGAACGACTCCGTCATCCGCTGTCGTCGCTCGAGCATCAGGCTGTCGGACGCTTCGACGAAGAACGACGGAGAGCCGAAGTAGATCATGAACCCGGCGCTCTTCACCCGCCGACCGAAGTGGATGATCGTGCTGGCGTGGCCGAGCTCGTGGAAGAACGTCAGCACGAAGCCGAGGCCGAGCAGGATGAGGGACTCGACCGGAGCCGACCTCGAGCCCAACGCGTAGCGTCCGGAGCGCTCGATCTCGAGGAACGTGACGAGCCCCGCCACGGCGATCACCGCGCCGATCGCCGCCCCCACGGGCAGGTAGAACGGGTGCAGTATCCGCCGATACCACCAACGAACGAATCGGTCGGCGCCGGTCCATTCGATCGAGAGCGTCTTCATGAACGTGCGGATCTTCCGTTGGGCGGCCGTGAGAGGGTCGAGGGCTCGAGCGAGACCCTCCTGGAACCCGACCGGGACCGGCTCGAGGAACCCGCCGACCTCCAGGATCTGGATCAGCTCGGTGGCACCCGAGGCGTCGAGGTCGCCCTCCTCCTCCAAGCGGGCCACCGCGATCTCGCCCGCCGTGCGGGTGCCGTCCATGAGCGGCAGCATGTCCGCTTCCCAGGGCTCGAGCCGGTAGTAGAGCATCGCGCGCGGGTTCGCCACCATCACGTAGTCGTTGCCCCACCGCAGCGGAGAAGCGCTTGATCTCGATGTCGTCGGCGAGCTTCGGCCGGAACCGGCTGAGATCGACGAGGTCGAGGATGGACGCGTAGATGTCCGCGCCGCCACCTGCATCAGCGAGCGCCGAATCGAGCACCGTCCGCAGATCGATCGGCTCCTGGGCGCCTTCCAGGTGTCTGCGAAGCGCCAGGTCCACGCGGACGCTCGCCCGCGCGACGCGACGCCGGCGCACGGCCGAATGGAGCTCGATCGATCAGCGCGACGCCGGCCACGATGACGGCGAAGATGATCGCTCCCACGCTCCCCCTTTCCGGCATCCGTCGGACCCCGAGCGGGACATCATGGCGTGTCCGGGGCGTTCCGGTCGAGGGGGTACGCTGTCCGAGATCCGCCATCGGTCGCGGGATGGGCCGCTGGTACACTCGGGAACCGCTGTCATGAACAAGACCGATCTCGTCGAGCAGTCCTACCTGCGCTCGGATATCCCGGAGTTCCGCCCAGGCGACACCGTGAAGGTGCACGTACGGGTGGTCGAGGGGAGTCGCGAGCGGGTTCAGGTGTTCCAGGGCGTGGTGATCCGCCGCCAGAACGGAGGCCTGCGCGAGACGTTCACGGTCCGCAAGATCTCGTTCGGGGTCGGCGTCGAGCGGACGTTCCCGGTGCACTCGCCGTCCATCGCCAAGCTCGAGGTCGTGAGCCGCGGCAAGGTTCGCCGCGCCAAGCTGTACTACCTCCGCGAGCTGCGCGGGAAGAAGGCGCGGATCAAGGAGCGCCGGCTGGACGACACGAAGCTCGCCGCGCTGGAGGCGGCCGCGCTCGCTGCCCAGCAGCCGGACGACGAGGAAGCCGACGAGCCCGACGACGCTCTGATCGAGATGGGACCCGACGACGGGTCGCTCGAGGCATCGGATGCCACCGAGGAGTCCCCGGTGGCCGAAACCGACGCCGAAGACGCCACGTCCGCCGACGAGGCGGAGGAGAAGGCCGAGGCCTGACGCCGTGGGCGACCGCCCCGGCGCTCCCGAACCGATCGCCACCCCCTCACCACATCCGTCGATCGTGTCCGGCGACGTCGAGCCCACGCAGGATCCGTCCCCGAACGGGTCCGTCGAGGAGCCCGAGCACCCGAACGAGGGTTCGGGGGACTGGGGCTTCTTCCGGGAGTTCGGGTTCCTCACGCTCGCCGCGCTCCTCATCGCGATCCTCATCAAGACGTTCCTGATCCAAGCGTTCTTCATCCCCTCCGGCTCCATGGAGCCGACCCTCATGCCCAACGACCGGATCCTGGTCAACCGTCTGGCCTACCGGTTCGGCGACATCGAACGAGGAGACATCATCGTGTTCGCCGATCCGACACCGTCGGAGCAGGATCGCGGGATCCTGGGCTCCTTCGTCCACTGGCTGGGCGAGGGCATCGGCGTGGCGCGCCCGGCAGACGACGACTTCATCAAGCGGGTGATCGCGCTGCCCGGGGAGACGTGGGAGATGCGCGACGGCGTCACCTACATCGACGGGCGGAAGCTCGACGAGCCCTACGTGAACCAGGCCGATCTGGATACCCGCTCCTTCGGGCCTGAGACGGTTCCGGATGGCATGCTGTTCGTGATGGGGGACAACCGGAACCATTCGGGAGATTCGCGGTTCCCGCCGCCGGGCGGCCTGGGCTACATCCCGATCGACCGGGTGATCGGCCAGGCGTTCGTGATCATCTGGCCCCCGTCCCGGGCGGGATGGCTGCACTGAAGGCCGACCTCGACCGCTACGAGCGGGCCCTGCGCGAGCAGGGGTTCACGCGGATCGCCGGCGTGGACGAAGCCGGCCGCGGCGCGCTCGCCGGACCGCTCGTCGCGGCGGCCGTGATCCTCCCCGAGGACTTCGACCGCGAGGGGATCGACGACTCGAAGGTCCTCACGCGGTTGCAGCGCGAAGCCGCCTACGAGCGCATCGTCGACGGCGCCGTCGCCTACGCCGTCCGGAAGATCGAGCCGGACGTGATCGACGCGCGCGGCCTCCATCGGTCGAACATCGCGTTGATGCGCCGATGCGTGAACGCGCTCGACGTCTCGCCCGACTACGTCCTCACGGATGGGTTCCCGGTGCCGCGCATGCCCTGCCTCTCGTTGGGGATCAAGAAAGGGGACGCCGTGTCCGCGAGCGTCTCGGCCGCCGGCATCGTCGCCAAGGTCACCCGCGACGCGCTGATGCGCCGCCTCCACCGCCGGTACGTGGAGTTCGGGTTCGACCACAACAAGGGGTACGGCACCCCGGAGCACTGGGAGGTCCTGGACCGGCTCGGGCCCACTCCGATCCACCGCCTCTCCTTCGCCGGGGTCGGGCAGTCGTCGCTCCCGGGGTTCGGCCGCGATGACGTCGTGCGTGCGTGAGAGGATGGCGGAGCCGATGGAATCCGACGACATCGAACGGTTCGAGGAAGAACGCGAGCTCGAGCTCTATCGCGAGTATCGCGACGTGCTGCCCATGTTCACGTACGTGATCGAGACCGAGCGGCGGTTCTACCTGGCGAACAAGGTCGACATCGCGCATCTCGACGGTGGGTGGGTGCAGGTCGACCTCGCGGACGCGTGGGTCTGGGACATGTTCCGCCCGGCGCGGTTCGTGGCGAGCGTCCGGGTCATGACCCGGCGCGACGTGAACGTCGAAGAGCTCGCGCGCCGCGAAGAACCGACCACGATCCCCGACTGACTCCGCGTCCGGGCGCCGGCCGCTCGTGTCACCTGCGCGAACTAGGGTGTCGTCATGGCGTCGGACACCCGGCCCACGACCGGTTCGGTGGGAGAACGAGCCGCGCTCGACGCGTACCGGAACCTCGGCTACCGGCTGGTCGCGCGCAACTGGCGATGTGGGCTCGGCGAGCTCGACCTGATCGTCACGCGCGGCGATGTGCTCGTGTTCTGTGAGGTGAAGACGCGGCGCGGTCCGGCGTTCGGCGGGGGGTACGAGGCCGTCACATGGCGGAAACGGGAGAAGCTTCGGTCGCTCGCGGAGGCGTTCCTGCAGGAGCGAGGATGGCGGGCGAACGCGATCCGGTTCGACGTGGCGAGCGTGGCGCTAGGTCCGCGCGGTCCCCATGTCGAGCTGTTCGAGGACGCGTTCTGATGCCTCGAGCAACGTGTCGACCATGCGGTCGGCGTCGGCATCCGTCGACAGGTAGTTCACGATGCCCGCGCGCAGGTACGTCCGCCCGCGGAGCGTGGTGGTCGAGACCCATCCCGCCCCGCTGACCTCGAGCGCCCGCTGCAGGCCCTTCTGATACGCGTCGACGACCGCGGGATCCGCACCGTCGAGCGCCGTGGGGACGTGACGGAAACACACGACCGAGAGCTCGGGATCGATCAGGTCCCAGCCCTCCCGATCGAGGCGTTCGGCGAGGTGATCGGTGAGGTCGTCGTTCTGCTCCACCAGCCGTCCGAGTCCCTCCGTGCCGAGGTGCTTCCACGTCATCCACAGCTTGAGCGCCCGGAACCGCCGCGTGCCCTCGAACGAGAACTGGTACCAGTGCAGCGGCTGATCCTCCGGCTCCCACACGCGGTAGTACTCGGGTTCGCGATGGAACGTGTTGCGCAGATCCTCCTGGCGCTTCACCAGGAGCGCACCGATGTCGTACGGCTGGAAGAACCACTTGTGCGGGTCGATCGTGACGGAGTCCGCGCGCTCCAGGCCGGTGACGCGGTGGGCATCTCGCGCGGAGAGACGCACCCCTCCGCCGTACGCCGCGTCCACGTGGAGCCAGAGGCCCTCTCGCTCGGCAACGTCCGCGAGCTCGTCCACCGGGTCGATCGATCCCGTGTTGGTCGAGCCGGCGACGGGCGCGATGCAGAACGGCGTGCGTCCCGCCGCGCGATCCTCGGCGACCGCTTCGGCCACGGTCTCCGCGCGGAGCCGGTAGCGGTCGTCCGACGGCAGCACGCGGAGCGTCGCTTCCGGGAAGCCGAGCATGTCCACGCCGCGGGCGATCGAGAAGTGCGCCTGATCGGACACGTAGATGCGCGCGTCCTCGAGCTGTGCGCCGCGGGGCGGCGCGTCGAGCCCCAAGAGCTTCGCGAGGTGGATGTCCCGCGCGACGGTCAGCCCCATGACGTTCGCCATGACGCCACCGGACGCGAGGATGCCCCAGGAGCCGTCGGCGTAGCCCGTCAGGTCGCAGAGCCAGCGGGTCACCTCCTCCTCCACGAAGGGTGCGGCCATACCCGCGAGCCACAGGTCGATGCCCTGGTTCGTCCATGCCGCGAGGGTCTCGGCGGCGATCGCGATCGGGAGCGGCGGGGGCGTGAAGTAGCTGTACGAGCCGGGGTGCTGCGCGGCGTAGAGATACGGCGCCAGGCGCGTCCGGAACTCGGCCAGCACGTCCGCCGACGTCGTGCCCTGTCGTGGCGCCGCGGGGGGCTTGCCCGACGGCCCGTAGTAGGCGGCCCGCAGCTCCGGATAGAGGTCGGGAGCGGTCGGGCGCTGCATCGCGTGGTCGTAGAGCCAGTCGAGCGCTTCGTCCCACGTCCGCTCGCCGAGCTGTTCCAGCGCCGCCCGGGCGCGCTCCGGGTCCCGGACGTCGATCAGCTCGGGCTCGGGATGCCAATCGAAGCGTTCGGACACGCGCGGATGCTAGCAGCGGGGGTCATCCCGCCGTCCCGGGTGTCGACGTGGCGCGGCTGCGGACCACATCGCGCACGAGCCCGACGATCGCGACCACGGAGGACACCGCGATCACGACCCACGTGAGGGCGCCTTCGACGGTGGCCGGCGATCCCATCAGACCGGCGACGGCCGTCGCCAGTGCGGCGACGTTGAGCAGGCCGGCGGCCACCAGCACGACGCGCGCGTCCCGTCCCACCTCGGCCCACGCGCCCGTCGGTTCGCGCCGTAGGAAGGAGCCCGGCCCACACGAGCACGAACGCCGCCACCGCCGCGATGAGCACCGACGGCAGGAAGTGCGAGAGCGGCGTGCGGAAGCGATCGGCGTTGTACGCCTCGCTCGCCACCACGTAGACGAGCGAGAGGAACCGCAGGATCGCGACGAGCACGCCTTCCGTGATCAGGATGGCGCCGACGAACCGGCCGAACCGTCCACTCCGCGCAGCAGGCACCCGGTGAGTATCCATCGCATCGCGCGCGCAGCACGCTGGGATGGATCGAGACGTGATGCCGGTCACGGTCCACGGTGTGCTCGGCGTTTAGCGTCCCTCGGGTGTACGGACGGGTCGTAGCGGTAACGGTGCTGGGCGTCGGAGGGCACCTCGTGTCCGTCGAGGCGTACGTCGGACGGGGATTGCCGTCGCTCGTCTTCACGGGCCTCCCCGGGACGTCGGTGAACGACGCGCGCGACCGCGTCCGGCCGGCCGTGGAGAGCGCCGGACTCGAATGGCCGCTCCGACGCGTGGTGGTCAACCTCGCGCCGGCGAGCCTCCGCAAGGACGGCCCCGGGCTCGACCTGCCGGTGGCGGTGGGTGTGCTCACCGCCACGGCGCAGGTGCCCGCACCCGCTGTCGTGGGATACGCGTTCGCGGGCGAGCTCTCGCTCAAGGGCGAACTGCTTCCGACGCCCGGCATCCTGTCCGTGGCGATCGCTGCCGCACGCGCGGGGCTGAACGGCGTTGTCGTGCCCGCGGCCAATGCCCTCGAGGCCGCACAGATCGGATCGCTCCGCGTCGTCGGAGCGTCGACGTTGGCGGACGTCGCCGGTTTCCTGCGAGGGACGTGGGAGCCGCCGGCGATCGATCCCGGCGCCGCCCCTCCGACCGAGGCGGCGGCGAGCGTCGATCTATCGGAGATCCGCGGGCAGGCGCAGGCCCGGCGGGCGCTTGAAGTGGCCGCCGCGGGCGGACACAACCTCCTGATGGTCGGACCGCCCGGGGCCGGCAAGACGATGCTGGCGCGGCGTCTCGCCACGATCCTGCCGGAGCTCTCACGCGAGGAAGCGCTCGAGGCGACGCAGCTCCACTCGGTGGCGGGACTCTTGCGGGAACGCGGCGTGCTCACGTCTCGTCCGTTCCGGGCCCCGCATCATTCCGTGTCGCTCGCCGGCCTGCTCGGCGGCGGCTCGACGTTCCTGCGTCCCGGTGAGGTCTCGCTCGCGCACCACGGCGTGTTGTTCCTCGACGAGCTCACCGAGTTCCGCCGGGATGCACTCGAGGGTTTGCGCCAACCGCTGGAGGACGGCCGTGTGGTCGTGACGCGGGCGGCCGGCTCCGTCGAGTTCCCCGCACGGTTCACGCTGGTCGCGGCGGCCAACCCCTGTCCGTGCGGGTTCGACGGCGATCAGCGGCGACATTGTCGGTGTCGCGCAGATCGCGTGGAGCTCTACCAACACAAGCTGTCCGGACCATTGCTCGACCGCATCGACCTCCGTCTGCGGGTGCCACGTCTCACCAAGCAGGAGCTGTTGGGTTCGGAACGGGGAGAGCGGAGCGACGTCGTCCGCCGACGCGTCCTTGCTGCTCACGAACGACAGCGGGTCCGGTACGCGGGGATCGGCGTGACGTGCAACGCTCATCTGTCCGGGCCGCTCGTGCGGCGCCATGCTCTGCTGTCCGCCGACGCCGGACGACTCCTTGCGTCTGCCGTGGATACCCTCGCACTCACGGGACGTGGGTTCGATCGCGCGCTGAAGGTCGCCCGCACCGTGGCCGACCTCGCCGGAGCGGGACAGATCGATGTCGAGCATCTCGCGGAGGCGCTGTCGTACCGGGAAGGGTTCGGTGAGGAACACCTCGCTCGAGCCGGGTGACGCCGCGTTCGCTCCGACGGGCTGGCCGACCGGGTTCGGCGTTGATCCCGAGGAGCGACGCGCCGTCCTGCTGCTGTCCACCCTCCGCGGGATCACGCCACGGACGCTCCATCGCCTGTGCTGGCAGGAGGACGGCGCATCGTCGGCCTTGTCCGCGATCCGAGCAGGACGCGCCGGGAGCGACGGGGATCGGGCGCACCTCGCCGGGGTGGACGCCGACGCGGTCATGGCGGCGGCGGATGCCGTGGAGGCACGGTTCCTCACTCCCGGCGACGCCGAGTATCCGTCGTCGGTCCTGCAGCTGGACGACCCGCCGGTCGCGCTGTACGTCCGGGGCGCGCGCCTGGCCGCCGACGAGATCCGCGTGGCGATCGTCGGCGCGCGCCGATGCTCGTCGCTCGGCGGTGAGATCGCCCACGACTTGGGGCGGCGACTGGGGAGCGCCGGCGTCTGCGTCGTGAGCGGCGCGGCATACGGCATCGACGCGTCGTCGCATCGCGGCGCGCTCGACGCGGGCGGTCGCACGATCGCGGTCTTGGGATCGGGCATCGACGTCGGCTACCCACGCTCGAGCGCGGATCTCATCGAACGGATCGCGCAGACGGGTTCGGTCGTGAGCGAGTACGCGCCCGGCGTGCCCGCCGAGCCGCATCGCTTCCCGGCGCGCAACCGCATCGTCGTCGCGCTGTCGTCCGCGCTCGTCGTGGTCGAAGGAGCGGCGTTGAGCGGCTCGCGGATCTCGGTCGATCACGCCCTCGATCTGGGCCGCGAGGTGTTCGCGGTGCCCGGGCCGGTCACCAGCGCGCTCGCGGAGGTTCCGTTGGCGTTGATCCGCGAGGGGGCCACCATGATCCGCGGGGCCGACGACCTGTTGGACGATCTCGGCGTTGTCGCTCCCGCTCGGACAGAGAACCCCGGAGCCGCCCATCGAGCTCCCTGAGGACGAACGGCTCGTCTGGATGTCGCTGCTCGAGTCATCCCTGCCGGACACCCTCGCGAACGCGATCCCGATGCCGCTCTCCCGAACGGTGGCGGCCTTGACCCGACTGGAGCTTCGGGGGCTGGTGCGGAGCACCGCCGGACGCTTCGAGCGGACCCTCTCAGGGGCTCAGGCCGGCGTATGAGGTGTTTGAACGGCTCTCCGACCACTGGTACAAGGGAGGAGCATCCACTCGCCCCCGACCGATCGGAAGGAACCCGTGACCTCCCAGGAGGAGCTGCCCGCCTCCGAGGCGCGGCTGATCGAGGCGTTCGTCGCCCATCTCCGTCACGAGCGGCATCTCTCCGAGCACACCGTCAGCGCGTACCGCCGTGACCTGACGGGACTCGCCACGTTCCTCACGCGCGGAGGTTCTTCGCTCGCCGCCGCGCGCTATCCACAGCTCCGCCGCTACCTCGCGCAACAGCACGCGCTGGGATACGCGCGCGCGTCGATCGCACGGAGGGTCGGCGCCATCCGCACGTTCTATCGGTGGGCGCTCGCCACGCACGCGGTGGACACCGACCCCTCCGCGCTCCTGGGCTCGCCCAAGGTCGTGAACCGGCTGCCGACGGTCCTTCGTCCGCGGGAGGCGGCGGAGCTCGCCGAGGCTCCCTCGGGCTCAGGCACGGCCGACCTCGAACTCGAACCGCTCGAGCGTGCGGTCGTGCTTCGTGACCGGGCGGTCCTCGAGTTGCTGTACGGATCGGGGCTGCGTGTCGGCGAGGTGGCGGGCCTCACCCGAGCGCAGGTCGACCTGGATCGAGGCCGCGTGCTGGTCCGCGGGAAGGGCGACAAGGAGCGCGAGGTCCCGATGTCCGACCACGCGATCGACGCTCTCGACGCGTACCTGTCGGCCGGACGGCCGACCATGGCGGGTGAGGACCGGACGTCCATGTTCTTCAACCGCAGGGGGAAGCCCTTCTCCGGGCGCGACATCCGTGCGATGGTGGAACAATATGCGGGGCGTTTGCTCCCGGGGCGGCGGGTCACTCCGCATACCCTTCGGCATTCGTTCGCCACGCATCTCCTCGAAGGAGGGGCCGACATCAGAGCTGTGCAGGAACTGTTGGGACACGCGAGCGTTGCGACCACGCAGCGCTACACGCACGTGTCCCGGACGCGGCTGTTCCAGGCATACGAGCAGAGTCACCCGAGGGCCTGACGTGGCGAAGACGACCAAGACGACCGCCCGCAAACCGCCCGCCGCGAAAACGAAGGCGAAAGCGCCCAACGACAACCGTCGCATCACGATCCCGCCCGCGGTCGACGACGAGCTCGGGGCGATGTGGGATGCCTTCAAGGGAAGCGCATCGGACAAGGCGCGTGAACACCTGATCATGCACTACGCGCCGCTGGTGAAGTACGTGGCCAGCCGTGTCGCGACCGGACTGCCCGCGAGCGTCGAGCAGGCCGACCTGGTGTCGTACGGGATGTTCGGGCTGATCGACGCGCTGCAGAAGTTCGAGCCGGGTCGCGGCAACAAGTTCGAGACGTACGCGATCCCGCGGATCAAGGGCGCGATCATCGACGAGCTCCGCGCGATGGACTGGGTCCCGCGCTCGATCCGGTTCAAGGCCCGTGAGATCGAGAAAGCGCACTCCGATCTCGAGGCGATGCTGAAGCGGCAGCCGACCGAGGCCGAGATGGCGGAGCGGCTCGGCATCTCGCGCTCCGAGCTCCACGACGTCGTCAGCCAGATCTCGTTCGTCTCGGTGCTCGCCCTGGACGAGCTGGTGTCGGTGGGGGCGGATCGCGGCGAGCAGGTGTCGCTGATCGACACGCTCGCCGACAAGCATCTCGACCCGACGTCGGGCGTGGAGAGCCAGGAGACCCGCGGCTTGCTGGCCGCCGCGATCAACTCGCTCTCGGAACGCGAGAAGATCGTCGTCACGCTCTACTACTTCGAGGGGCTGACGCTCGCCGAGATCGGCGAGATCCTCGGCGTCACCGAGTCGCGCGTCTGCCAGATCCACACGAAGGCCGTCGGCGGTCTCCGCGGTCAGCTCTCCGAAGTCGACTGACCCACCCCCACCACATCGTCCGCCCTGACGTGACCTCGATCACGGCGCGGCGTTCCGGCCGCATCTAGTGTCCAGCGCATGAAGCGGACATTGCTCTTCGTCCTGGTCCTGTCCGTCATCTCGGTCGCGTCGGGCGCCCCGGCATCCGCGAGCGGGACGTGGACGTGGCCCGTCAGTCGGGCCGGTCATCCGAGGCTTCGATCCGCCCGGATCCCCGTACGGGGCCGGACATCGAGGCATCGACATCGCGGCGCCCGACGCAACGCTCGTCCGAGCGCCGGCCGCGGGCGTCGTCACGTTCGCGGGCAACGTGGGCGGACGGTTGTTCGTCACGATCGACCACGGGGGAGGGTTGCTGTCGACGTGCTCGTTCCTCTCGAGCCTCCTCGTGCACAAGGGCGATGTCGTGGTCCAGGGCCAGGACATCGCGCGCTCGGGAACAGGACACGTGGGGGACTCCACACCGAACGTGCATCTGGGCGTACGGCTCGCCGGCCAGTACGTCGACCCGATGACGTACCTCGGTGCGGCGAGCATCGTCGACCTGATCCGGCTGGCACCCATCGCGCCCTCCTCGAGCTGAACGTCGCTTCGCCTCGCGACCCCTAGAATGGCGCGGCTTTGCGCGACCCCGAGCACGTTCCCGCACGTCGACGCCGCTTGTTCACGAGCGCGGTCCTCCTCTTGACGCTGGTCGCGGGCGGACAGGCTCTCCTGATCGCGACCGCTTCGGCGCAGTTGATCCGCGATGAGGACGGCTGGACGCAGTTCCAGGGCGACGCCGCGCTCACGGGGTTCTCGAGCGACGCGGCGCAACCACCGTATGTCGCGTCGTGGCATCTGGACGTGCCCCTCGGCGGGCCGAACGCGGCGTTCGGGCTCTCGCAGCCGGTGGTCGACGGATCCTCGGTCATCGCGGTGAGCGCGGATTCGATCGTCGCGGCGGACCTCGCGACCGGTCGAGCGCTCTGGAGCGTGGATCGTGACTATGGCCCGTCCGTTTCGCCGGCCATCGCCGAGACCTCCAGACGGCGCATCCTGATCTACACGGAGGGCTTCGGCGACAGCCCGCCCGACAGCACGGCCACCCCGTCGCCTGCCTCGACATCGAGCCCGTCGTCTTCCCCGTCGCCGGGCTCGGGATCCGATGCCGGTTCGTTCGATTCGCACGTGGCCGCGATCGATCTCGAGACACGCGAAGCGGTGTGGGACGCCCCGGTGCCACTCGACGAGGTCAGTCGCACCGGCGTCACCGTCGACGGTGATACCGCGTTCCTGGGCGACAACACCGGCACGGTGTACGCGATCGACGTCGCCACGGGCGCGATCCGGTGGACCGCGGATGCCGGCGGCTTCCTCACCAATGCGCTCGCGGTCTCCGGCGGATCCGTCGTCGCCACCGTCCAGGGGAACCGGACCACACGCGCACACGTGGTCGCGTTCGACGAGTCCGACGGATCCACCGCGTGGGACGACGAGATCAGCGGCGACGCCCTGTTCGCATCGTCGCCCGCGATCTCGGGCTCGTCGATCGTGGTGGGGTTCTCGGACCGAACGGTCCGCGCGTTCGATGCGTCCGACGGATCCGAACGGTGGTCCACCCTGCTCAACCGACCGATGTTCTTCGCGGGTGCCCCGTCGTTCACGCCCGACGCCGTCGTCGTGGCGGACGCGCTCGGTCAGGTGTACCGCTTGGACGTCGACACGGGCGAGCGGGTGTGGGACTTCGCGGTCAACGAGCCCGTCACGAAGAGCCCGGTGGTGGTGGCCGGCGCCACGGTGCTCGTCGCGACCTCGGCCGGCCGCCTCGTGGCCATCGACCTGGAGTCCGGACTGCTCGTCTGGCAGAGCGAGGAGGGCGGACTGCTCCGGAACCTCGCGCTCACCCCCGACACGGTGGTGGGCGTGCGCGGTGGGCTCGACCCCGGTCTGGTCGGCTTCTCGCACGATCCCGACGGCACGCTCGTCTCGGTCGTCTCGCCCACGGAGCTGGACCTCCCGAAGCTGTTGGGCAACTTCTTCGCAGCTGCGATCCCGCTCGCGCTGCTCCTGTTCCTGGTCGGACGCTGGCTGGGCCCGCGGATGGGACCCGCGTTCCTGGAGGACGACGAGGATGACGGCGACCCCGAGCTCGTCGACGAGGGCGTCGGAGGCGAGTCGTGACGAACAAGCGGAAGAAGAAGGCACGGCCCGCCTCCCGGCCCAGCGGCTACCGCGACCCCAAGCCCGCAGCCACGCCGGCTCGACGCCGCGGGCTCCTCGACACGATGTTCGCGCCCGGCACGAAGGGGTCCACGACCATGCCTCGGGTTCGCACGGCGCTGACGCGTGGGGTCGTGACCGTGCTCGGGTCGCCGGTGATCCTGATCGCGCCCATCGTGTTCCTCCTGCTCGTGTGGCTGGTGTTGATCGCGATCGGGTACCAAGGCCCGTTCGCGCCGCTCGCGAACCTGCTGGCGCTCCCTCCGGTCGGGACCAGCGTGGACGGTTCGCTCGCCACCGGACTGTTCGGGCTGCAGGGCGGCCAGCTGGCCATCGTCGGGTTCCTGGCCGTCCGTGCCGTCGTCCTGGCGTTCCTCACGGCGGCCGTCGTCGAGGCGCTCGAGGACGGACGCGTCACGACCGCGTGCATCCGGCGAGCGATCCGCGCGCTGCCCGTGACGTTCGCCGTGTGCATCATCGGCGTCGGGATCCTCACGCTCTCGAGCTTCTTCGGCGTGCTCCTTGGACCGGGATTGGGGATCTTGTTGCAGGTGGGCGCGCTGGTCGTCGGCCTCTACCTCTTCGTGTTCGCGCCGGTCATCGCCGTCGACGAGGGCCGGACCATGCCGGAGGCGCTCGGCAGATCCATCCGCGCGGCCCGGATGCCCGGCGCCGGCAACCTGATGCTCGCGGCCCTCTACGTCGTGCCGTCGATCGCCGTGATCGTGGCACCCGGCGAGCCCGGCAGCCTGATGGGCGTGAACCCCACGATCGGGGCCTGGTTGTTCGTGCTGGTGATCAACCTGCTCCACGTGGTGCTCCTGGCGGCGTTCGCGTTCCGCTACCTCTCGGTTGCCCACGAGGTGCCCGAGCCGCCGGCCCGGCCGCCCGCGTCCGAGGTGCGCGGCCGCCGTCGCTGAGGGCTCTCGCACCGCTGGTAAGCTGCCGACGCCGGTGCGTGAGCGCCGAGCACACACGCCCGAGGACCGCGCGACGGGGTCCCTTCCGAAGTGGGGAGGGCCGGAGCCGGGGAGATCCGGGCGGAGGAGCACACAAAACCGAGAGAAGGAGGCACCCGTGCCTGTAGTCACCAGGCGGGAGCTCCTCGAAGCGGGCGTGCACTTCGGCCACCAGACCCGCCGGTGGAACCCGAAGATGTCCCGCTTCTTGTACGGGGAGCGTTCCGGCATCTACATCATCGACCTCGAGAAATCCCTGCAGGGTCTCGAGGAGACCTATGAGTTCGTCCGCAACCTGGGACGTCGCGACGGGATCGTCCTGTTCATCGGGACGAAGAAGCAAGCGCAGGAGGTCGTCTCCACGTACGCGACGAGCGTGGGGATGCCCTACGTCAACAACCGCTGGCTGGGCGGCATGCTCACGAACTTCACGACCATCTCCAAGCGCCTGGGCCGCATGCGGGAGCTCCGCGAGATGGAGCGCACCGGAGCCCTGGACTACCTCCCCAAGAAGGAGGCGATCCGTCTGCGTCGCGAGCGCGAGAAGCTGGAGCGGAACCTCTCGGGCATCCAGGACCTGGAGCGCGTTCCCGACGCCGTGTTCATCATCGACACGAAGAAGGAGCACATCGCCGTCACGGAGGCGCGCAAGCTCGGCATCCCCGTGATCGCCATCGTCGACACGAACTGCGATCCCGACGAGGTCGACTTCGTGATCCCCGGGAACGACGACGCCATCCGTTCGGTCACGCTCGTCGCCCGCGTCATCGCCGACGCGCTCCGCGAGGGCCGCGGCATGGCCAAGGATGACCTGGTGGAGCAGATGACGGCGGAGGCCGCGAAGGCCGACGAGCCGGAGATCGAGACGCCCGAGGTGGCCGCCGAGATCGCCGCGACCACGGTCTTCGAGCCCGACCCGACGCCGGCCGATGCGCCGGTCGCGGTCGTGCCCGAGACGGAGGCGGCGGAGCCCGAGGTCGTCGCCGAGGCCGTTGCGGCCGATGCAGGCGAGGGCCAGGCATGAGCGACATCACCGCCGCACAGGTCAAGGCCCTGCGTGAGGCCACCGGCGCAGGGATGATGGATTGCAAGAACGCGCTGGTGGAGACCGGCGGCGATTTCGAGCGTGCCGTCGACCTGCTCAGGGAGAAGGGTCAGGCGCAGGTCGCCAAGCGTGCCGGCCGCTCCGCCGATCAGGGGCTGATCGACAGCTATATCCACTTCAACAACACGGTCGGCGTCCTCATCGAGGTGAACTGCGAAACGGACTTCGTGGCCAACACCGACGAGTTCCGCCAGCTGGTGAAGGACATCGCGCTGCACATCGCGAGCCCCGCCGCGCCTCGGTTCCTGGTCCGCGAGGAATTCCCGGGTGACGAGCTGGAACGTGAGCGACACATCTTCGAGGTGCAGGCCAAGGAGACCGGCAAGCCCGAACAGGTGATCGAGAAGATCGTCGAGGGCAAGCTGAACGCCCTGTTCAAGGACACCGTCCTGCTGGAGCAGGATTTCGTGAAGGACGACTCCAAGACCGTGCAGCAACTCCTGGACGAGGCCTCGGCCAAGCTCGGAGAGAAAGTTGCGGTTCGGCGCTTCGTCCGGTACAAGCTTGGCGAATGAGTCGCGCCGGACGCATGCCGAGCCGGGGAGTGTGAGCCGAACGACATGGAGGGGGTCGAGCGCATGACGGGATCCGGCGCGTCGACGCGACCCATGTACGGACGGGTCCTGCTGAAGCTCTCCGGTGATGCGTTCGCCCCCGCCGATACCGGGTACGGCATCAACACGGAGGCGACCTCGCTGCTCGCCCGGCAACTGGGCGACGTCGTCGACCTGGGTATCCAGACCGCGGTCGTGGTCGGCGGCGGCAACATCTGGCGCGGCCGGCAGGCGCCGGGCATCGACCGCAACCGCGCGGACTACATGGGCATGCTCGCCACGATCATGAACGCGCTCGCGCTGCAGGACGCGTTGGAGAAGCTTCACGTCACCACCCGGGTGCAGACCGCGATCCAGATGACACAGGTCGCGGAGCCCTACATCCCGCTCCGTGCGCGACGCCATCTCGAGAAGGGCCGCGTCGTGATCTTCGCGGCGGGGCTCGGGGTGCCGTTCTTCTCGACCGACACGTGTGCGGCGCAGCGCTCGCTGGAGATCCACGCGGAGGCGCTGTTGAAAGGCACGAAGGTCGACGGCGTCTACACGGCCGACCCGCACGTGGATCCCACCGCGAGCCGGTTCGATCAGATCGAGTACGTGGAGGTGCTTCGGAACGGCTATCAGGTCATGGACGCCACGGCGATCTCGCTCTGCATGGAGAACAAGCTCCCCATCGTCGTGTTCGACTACCGCGAGGAAGGGAACATCCGGCGCGTGGTCACCGGCGAGCCGATCGGCACCTTGGTGCACGGAGGCGTCGCGTGACCGTCGAGACCAGCCTGGGGGAAGGCGCCGAGAAGATGCAGAAGGCGATCGCCCACCTCAAGGAGGACCTGGCCACCGTTCGGACGGGCCGCGCCGCTCCGGCGCTGTTGAACCGCGTGACGGTCGAGTACTACGGGTCGCCCGTCCCGCTCAACCAGCTCGCGTCCATCTCGGTGCCCGAGCCGCGGCTCCTGATGATCACGCCGTTCGACAAGACGTCGATCCCCGCGGTCGAGAAGGCGATCCAGGCGAGCGACATCGGGGTGACCCCGTCGAACGACGGCAACGTGATCCGTCTGGCCTTCCCGCCCCTCACGGAGGAGCGGCGGAAAGAGCTGGTCAAGACCGTGCATCACCGGGCCGAAGAGGGGCGCGTCGCCGTGCGGAACGTGCGCCGGCACTCGAAAGAGGAGCTGGAGAAGCTTGAGCGGGACTCCGCCATCTCGGAAGATGACCTGAAGCGCGCCGAGAAGGAGCTCCAGAAGCTGACCGATCAGTCCGTGGCCGAGATCGATGAGATCCAACGCCACAAGGAGCAGGAGCTCATGGAGGTCTAGTGGCAGACGACAAGCCAGGTGGCGACGATCTGTTCGAGGACCTCGACAAGTTCTTCGCACCCATCCGCGATGTCGACTGGGAGTCGGAGGAATCGACGCCCGCAGCCGACACGCCTCAGGAGGAGCACGTCGCCGTTCGTCCCTCGGAGGGTGAGCCGATCGTGATCGCCGACGAACCGGACGTGGCGATCAGCGCGCCGGCCTCCGCGATCGACGACGATGATGACGACGACGACTCCTGGTACGACACCAGCGTGCTGGAGCCCATCGACGAACTGATGGGCGAGGCGATGGAGGACGTTGACGCCGTCGACGAACCGCTCGCCGAGGACCAGGTGCCGGCGCCCGTGACCGATCAAGGCGATCTGTTCGACGTCCCCGATGCCTCGGCAGGGGACGGCCCGGACGAGGGCTCCATGGACGACGACGAGATCCCGTCGGCCGAAGACATCGAAGCCGCGGCCGAGCACTTCTCGGGTTCGATCCAGGCGGACGATGCGCTGGAGGACGAGCCGGGCGAGGACGTCGTCAGCGTGGCGTCCGGATCGGGAACGACGGGGGACGACCTGTTCGCCGACATCCACAGCGGCGAGGTCGAGGACGACATCTTGTCCGACCTCGACGAGGACGACGGCGTGCCGCGGACGGTGGTCGTCGGCTCCGAGGGGCTCGGCGGCCCCAGCTGGCAGGAGCCGACATCGGTCGAGGTGGGAGCCGATCTCGATCGACGCGGTCCGAACGAGGGCGAACGCGACGTGCCCGCGGCGTTCCTCACCGGGATCGTGCTGGCGGGGGTCGCGCTGGGCAGTCTGATGATCGGCAAGGGGGCGTTCGCGATCGTGGCCGGACTGGTCGTCCTGGTCGCACAGGGGGAGCTCTTCGGCGTCACGGTGAAGCATCACCAGCAGCCGGCGACCGCGGTCGGCCTGGTGACGGGCACGCTCATGATCGCCGGCGCGTATTACCACGGGGAAGCGGGGATCCTCGCGATGTTCGCGCTCGGCGTGATCGCGACGTTCCTCTGGTTCATCGCGGCGCCCCCGGCGCACCGCAAGGGCTCCATCACCCAGATCGGCGTCACCCTGATGAACATCGCGTACATCCCGCTCCTGGCGAGCTACCTGATCGTGACGCTCGCGATCGGCGGCAGCGACGGGAAAGCGCTCGTCGTGACGGTGATCGGGCTGACGTTCATCTTCGACACCGCGGCGTTCCTGGTCGGCTCGGTCTGGGGTGGCTCGTACTTCCAGCGGCCGCTCGCGCCGAGCGTGAGCCCCAAGAAGTCGCTCGAGGGACTGATCGGCGCCACGCTGCTCACGATCATCGTGGCCATGGCGCTCGTCCCCACGTTCGTCGGGCCGTTCGAGGACAAGAAGATCGAGACGCTGCTTCTCGCCGTCGTCGTGGCGGCCGCCGCCACGCTCGGCGATCTGGCCGAGTCCCTGATCAAGCGCGATCTGGGGATCAAGGACATGGGCAGCATCCTGCCCGGCCACGGCGGCGTGCTCGACCGGATCGACTCGCTGCTGTTCGTGGCGCCGGCCGCGTTCCTCCTGTTCCGCGTCATCTTCGCGTAACACCCGCTGACCCGGTTCCGCGCGGAGTCGGGGTACCCTTGTCGCCATGAGGTCCCTCGCCATCCTCGGATCGACCGGTTCGATCGGCACGCAGGCGCTCGACGTGGTCCGGCGCAACGCGGATCGGTTCAAGGTGGTCGGTCTTTCGGCCGGCGGGACGAACCAGGATCTGTTCGTCGGGCAGGTCCGCGAGTTCCTTCCCCCGCTCGTCGCGATCGCCGACGAGGACGCGGCGGATGACATCAAGGACAAGGTGGGCGCGCTCCCCGGCGTCGAGCTGATCATCGGTCCGGACTCGACCGAGACCGTCGCGCGAGAGTCCGAAGCCGACATGGTCGTGAACGGACTGGTGGGCTCCGCCGGGCTCGCTTCCACGCTCGCCGCGCTGCAGAGCGGCAAGACGCTCGCGCTCGCGAACAAGGAGAGCCTGGTGGTGGGCGGGGAGCTCGTCATGGATCTCATCAAGGGCGAGCCCGAACGGCTGCTCCCGGTCGACTCGGAGCACGCCGCCCTGGCCATGGCCCTGCGAGGCGAGCGTCGCGACGACCTGAAGCGCGTCGTGCTGACGGGATCCGGCGGGCCCTTCCGCGGGTGGACCCGGGGAGAGCTCTCCAAGGCGTCGGTCAAGGAGGCGCTGCAGCACCCGGTGTGGACCATGGGGCCGAAGATCACGATCGACTCGGCGACGCTCATGAACAAGGGCCTCGAGGTGATCGAAGCGCATTACCTGTTCGACCTGGACTACTCGCAGATCCACGTCCTGATCCACCCGGAGGGCGTGGTGCATGCGATGGCGGAGTTCAGGGATGGGAGCCTGCGTGCCGAGATGGCAGTAGCAGACATGCGACTTCCCATCCAACTCGCGCTCGCGTGGCCGGAGCGACTCCCGACCGGGGTGCTGCCCGTGCCCTTGACCGACCGTGCGCTCACGTTCGAGCCGGTCGATCGCGAGGCGTTCCCCGCGGTCGACCTGGCATATCGGGTCGGCGGCCTGGGGCTCACGTTCCCGGCAGTGATGAACGCCGCCAACGAAGTGGCCGTCATGGGGTTCCTGGAGGGGAAGATCCCGCTCACGCGGATCGTCGAGATCGTGCAAACGGTCGTCGACGAGCACGAGCCGGCATCCGTGGTCTCGATCGTCAACATCGAGCGGACGGATCGCTGGGCGCGGCAGCGCGCCGCCGAGATCATCGAGGAGCGGTAGCCGTGTCCGGCACCGTCGCGATCGTCGTCTTCTTCACCGGTCTGCTCTTCATCATCTTGATCCATGAAGCCGGGCACTACCTGGTCGCGCGAGCGTACGGCTTCAAGGTCGAGGAGTACTTCGTCGGCTTCGGTCCGAAGATCTGGTCGTTCCGGCGCAACGACATCGAATACGGCGTCAAGGCGCTGCCGCTCGGCGGCTACGTGAAGATCGCCGGCATGAACCCGTACGAGCCCGTGCCACCGGAGGATCTGCACCGCAGCTACGGTGCCAAACCCATCCGACAGCGCGCGCTGGTGATCCTCGCCGGGCCGGGGTCGCACTTCGTCGTGGCGGCGATCCTGTTCGCGAGCTGGCTGTTCTTCTTCGGCGACCCGCGTACGCCCACGCCGTACATCACGTCCGTCGAGACGACGCTGAACGGGCAGGTCGGCCCGGCGTCGGCCGCCGGCATCGAGCCCGGGGACCGGATCGTCGGCGTGGGCGACATCAGCGACCCCACGCGGGACGAGTTGCTGGCGTACACGACGGCGCACGTCAACGAGCCGGTCGAGTTCACGGTCGAGCGCGGCGGCGGCACGATCACGATGGTGATCACGCCGGAGCCGGACACGATCGGCGGCGAGTCGATCGGCCGGATCGGCGTCACGCTGGGGCCGGCCAAGATGGGGCCGGTCGCCGCGTTGGTCGGCGGCGTCAAGGAGGTCGGCAACGCGATCAGCGAATCGATCCATCAGATCACGCGCGTGTTCGGCCCGTCCGGGATCGGCCGCGTCTTCACGCTGCTCTTCACGGACGCGCAGCGGGGCACGCAGGATCCGACGAGCGTGGTCGGCATCGGCCAAGCGGTGGGGCAGACGGGCTCGTCCGGCGACTGGGGCGCGGTCCTGTACTTCCTCGCGTTCGTGACCGTGTTCATCGGGCTCATCAACCTGCTCCCGCTCCCGCCGTTCGACGGCGGACATCTGGCGGTCCTGCTGATCGAGAAGGTCAGAGGCAAGGCGTTGGACATGCGCAAGCTGATCCCGGTCTCGGCCGTCGTGATGTCGTTCTTCGTCGTGTTCGTCCTGGCGACGATCCTGCTCGACCTGACGAAACCCATCGATTTCACGCCGTAGCACACACGCGCCCAGGTTCGGCGCTACAAGTTCTCCACACGGCACCCGGAGACCGGCAACACGCTGCGGATACGATGAGCGCATGAGCGAGGAGACCGTGCTCGTCGTCGACGACGAGGAAGCCATCGCCGAGGCGGTGCGGGCGCGGCTCGAGAGCGAGGGGTTCCGCGTGCTCGTCGCGTTCGACGGGCCACAGGCGATCGACCTGCATCGCGAACACCATCCCGATCTGGTGGTGCTCGACCTGATGCTTCCCGGGATGGACGGTCTCGAGGTCTGCAAGGAGATCCAGCGCACGTCGTGGACGCCCGTGCTGATGTTGACCGCGAAGACGGAGGAGACCGACAAGGTCGCCGGGTTCGCGGTCGGCGCCGACGACTACCTCACGAAGCCGTTCAGCCTCCGGGAGCTGACCGCGCGCGTGAAGGCGATCCTGCGACGGATCGAGCGCATGCGCGCCGCGGGCTCGGAGGGACCCATCGTCCACGACGGCCTGGAGGTCGACCAGAGCCGCCGGCGAGTGGCCGTGGACGGCAGCGAGATCCAGCTGACGCCGCTCGAGTTCGAGATCCTGGCAACGTTGGCGCGCGATCCGGGAGTGGTGTTCTCCCGCGAGCTGCTGATGGACCGGGTGTGGGGGTACCGCGACTACGCGGGTGGCCGCGTCGTCGATTCACACGTCGCGCGCATCCGTCGCAAGCTGGGGGAGGACGGGAACGAGCCTCGATTCATCCGCACCATCCACGGCGTGGGATACGCGTTCCAGGAACAACCGTGAGCTCGCGTCCGCTCGAGCGGCTCCCCACGATCCGAGCGAAGCTGGGATCGACGATCATCTTCGCCGTCGGCATGACGGTGATCCTCATCTTCCTGATGCTCGGCTACGCACTGCGGAAGTCCTCGCAGGACACGGACCGGCTCACGCTCCTGCGCGTGGCCAGGCGCGCCGCAGCCGGAACGCTGTCGAACACCCCAGGCGAGATCTCCGTGATCCGGACCACGCCCGACGGCGCCACGCTCAGCACCGGGCAGGATGCGCCCGCGCTGGCGGTGTTCACCGACGGCATGGTCCATGTGGGCAGCACGGGGGAGCTGGAGTACGCGGTCGTTCCGCTCGTGCGATCCGGGGAGGTCGTGGAGCTGGTGTACGCGGTCCACGCGGCACCGGGGGAGGGGTTGCTCGCACGGATCACCGAGACGTTCCGGTTCCTCACCGACTTCTGGTGGCAGTTCCTCGTGGCGGGAGGGCTGGCCGCCGGCATCGCGCTCGTCGTGGCGCGCTGGCTCGCGCGCGGGATGACGCAGCCGCTGCGGGACATGGCGGCCGCGGCGCATCAGATGGAGACCGGCGACTATTCTCAGCGGGTGCACACGCGTTCGCGCGACGAGGTCGGACAGCTCGCGACGGCGTTCAACCGGATGAGCGCCGAGCTGCAGGACCTCGAGCAGTCCCGTCGCGACCTGCTCGCGAACGTGTCCCACGAGCTCAAGACGCCCATCACCGCGATCCGCGCGCACCTGGAGAACCTCCTGGACGGCGTGGAGCAGCCGGATCCCGCGACGCTGCAGGTGATGCTGACGCAGACCGAACGCCTGGGACGGCTGATCGAGCAGCTGTTGGAGCTCTCGCGTCTGGAGTCGGGTGAGCTGCCGCTGCTCCGCGAGGAGACGCCGCTCGCGCCGCTCGTGACCCAGGTGTTGTCCGAGATCGAGGTCGCGCGCTCTGACCGCGGCGTGGCCGTCGAGAGCCAGCTGCCCACCGATCTTCCGCCCGTCGACGCCGACCGCGAGCGGGTCCATCAGGTCTTGTTCAACCTGGTCGACAACGCGGTGCGCTTCACGCCCGCGGGAGGTGCCGTGACGGTGTCGGCGCACGCGTTCAACGGTTCGGTCGAGATCCGGGTGGCCGACACGGGCGTGGGCATCCCTCCGGAGCACCTTCCCCGGCTGTTCGAACGGTTCTACCGGGCCGACCCGTCCCGTTCGCGGGAGGACGGCGGCACCGGCATCGGGCTCGCGATCGCCCGCTCGGTGGTCGAGGCGCACGGAGGGCACATCAAGGCGGAGAGCGAGCTCGGAGCAGGCAGCGTGTTCACGTTCGATCTACCGGTCGCGGCCGCGGCCAAGAACAGGAGGGAACCGTGAGGTCGATGACCACCACCGTCGAGGTCTCCGCGGCGGAGCGATACGGATACCTCGACCTGACGGATGACCTCCGGCGGGCGATCAAGGACGCGGGGGTGACCGACGGGGCCGCGATCGCGTTCTGCGAGCACACCACCGCCGCCCTGTTGATCAACGAATGGGAGGACGGCGCGATGGCGGATCTCCGCCGTCATCTCATCGAGCAGATCCCGCACGACGGCGTCTACTACGCGCACGACGACTTCGAGGTCCGGACGCAGAACATGAACGAGGACGAGCGCAAGAACGGCCACGCGCACGTGAAGGCCATGATGCTCTCGGCCACGTCGCACGCGATCCCGGTCGTGGCGGGGGAGCCGGCGTTCGGCCGGTGGCAGCGGCTCATCTTCCTCGAGCTGGACGAGCCGAAGGAACGCCGCATCACGTTCCACGTGTTCGGGCTCTGAGAGACTGGCTGTCGATGGCCGCGACGCGACGAACGACCCGCCGGATCACGCTCGGCGGCGTGCCGATCGGCGGCGGCGCACCCATCAGCGTCCAGTCGATGACCACGACGAAGACGTCGGACATCAACGCGACGCTGCAGCAGATCGCGTCGCTCGTCGCGACAGGCGTGGACATCGTCCGCGTCGCCGTGCCTCACTGGGAGGACGCCGAGGCGCTCACGGCGATCGCGGCCAAGTCGACGGTTCCCGTCGTCGCCGACATCCACTTCCAATGGAAGTACGCGATGGCGGCGCTCGAGGCGGGGATCCAGGGGCTGCGGATCAATCCCGGCAACATCAAGTACCAGGACAAGGTGCGGCTGATCGCGCGCGAGGCGAAGGCGCGCGGCGTGCCGATCCGCATCGGGGTCAACGCGGGGTCGCTCGAGAAGGACCTGCTCGAGAAGTACGGCAACCCCACGCCCGAGGCGCTGGTCGAATCCGCGTTGAACGAGGCGCGCATCCTGGAGGACGAGGACTTCTTCGACATCAAGATCTCCGTGAAGCACTCGAACCCGCGCGTGATGATCGAGGCGTACCGACAGCTCGCGGAGAAGTGCGACTATCCGCTGCACCTGGGTGTCACCGAGGCGGGGCCGATGCCCGCGGGCGGTATCAAGAGCGCGGTCGGGATCGGCGCGTTGCTGGCCGAAGGCATCGGCGACACGATCCGCGTGTCGCTCACGGACGACCCGGTCGAGGAGGTCAAGGCCGGCACGCTGATCCTGCAGGCGCTCGGACTCCGCAAGCGCGGGCTGGACCTGGTGGCGTGTCCGTCGTGCGGCCGGGCGGAGGTCGACGTCCTCGGCCTGACCAAGCAGGTCAACGCGGCGCTCGAGGCGAAGGGCATCAAGGTCCCGCTCCGCGTGGCCGTCATGGGATGCGTCGTGAACGGCCCCGGTGAGGCGCGGGAGGCCGACCTGGGGATCGCCGCCGGCAAGGGCCAGGGGTTCCTGATCGTGAACGGCGAGGTGCGGGACAAGATCCCCGAGGAGGAGTTCGTGAGCCGGCTCGTCGCCGAGGCCGAGAAGATCGCCGCCGAGCGCGCCTTGGAGCCGGTCGACGACTAGTCCGGCGCAGACTAGCAGCGAGGTCGCGTTCAACTTCACCCTGAGCGGATGCCGATGATGCGTGGCATGAGGGGGAGAACGCTGGTGATCGCGGCCGTCCTGGCGTTGGCTGCGTTGCAGCCGGCCTCGGCCGCACCGTCATCCCGGCGCGCGCCGGTTCCCGGCTCGTCGTGCCGTGTCTTCCCGACGGACAACGTGTGGAACATGGACATCTCCAAGCTCCCGGTCGCCAAGAAGAACAAGGTCTGGAAGCGATCGATGCATGCAGGCTCTACCTTGCTGCACCCGGACTTCGGTCCGCCCAACTACGGCATCCCGTTCGACGTGGTGGACGGCTCGCACCCGACGGTCCACGTCGAGTTCGGCTACGACGACGAGAGCGATCCCGGCCCGTACCCGTTCGGTCCCGACATCCACGTGGAGGGCGGGTCCGACCGGCACGCGAACATGATCGACCGCGACACGTGCACGCTGTACGAGCTGTACGCGGCGGAGTGGAACGGCGGCGAGCCGACGGCCGGGAGCGGCGCGATCTTCCACCTGGAGGGACCGAACGCGAACGACCTGCGGCCGGCGACCTGGACGTCGGCCGACGCGGCGGGTCTGCCGATCTTCCCGGGGCTCGTCCGATGGGACGAGGTCAACGCCGGCGCGATCGAGCACGCGATCCGGTTCACGGTGAACTGCACCAGCCGGCACTACGTGTGGCCGGCGCGCCATCAGGCCGGAAGCAGCGACGACCGGTGCCCGCCGATGGGCGCGCGCTTCCGTCTGAAGGCCGGCTTCGACACGTCGCACTTCAGCGCCGACGCGAAGGTGATCATCGACGCGATGAAGCACTACGGCCTGATCGTGGCCGACAACGGCAGCGACTGGTACTTCCAGGGCGAGGTCAACCCTCACTGGACCAACGACCTGATGGATGAGCTGAAGTCGATCCCCGCGGGCTCGTTCGTCGCGGTGAACGAGGGCGGGTGTCGGGTGTCGCCGAACTCCGCCGCGTTCGCGTACGGCCCGAAGTGCCCCGCGCCCTAGCGCGAGAGCGCCAGGAAGTTCTCCACGATCCGCGGGCCCTCGGGCGTGAGGATCGACTCCGGGTGGAACTGCACCCCGTAGCGGGGGAGCGTTCGGTGTTGCGCGGCCATCACGAGTCCGTCCTGGGTCCATGCGGTCAGTTCCAGCTCGTCGGGGAACGTCTTGCGGAGCACGACCAGCGAGTGGTAGCGCCCGGCCTCGAACGGATCGGTGACGCCCTCGAGGATCCCCCTGCCCTCGTGATAGACGAGCGACGCCTTGCCGTGCACGGGGGTCTCGCGGTCCACGTCCCCGCCGCACACCACACCGAGCGCCTGATGGCCGAGGCAGACGCCGAGCACCGGGGTCTCGTCCGGCAGGAGCGACAGGAGCGACGTGAACACGCCCGCGTCCTCCGGTCGTCCGGGCCCCGGCGACAGGATCACGGCGTCGGGCGTCCGCGCGACGAGCGCCTCCGCGGGCTCCGCGTCGGACTTCACGACCTCCGTCGGCCGGCCCAGGCTCTCGACGAGTTGGACCAGGTTGTACGTGAATGAGTCGTAGTGATCGACGATGAGGATCATGCGGGCCCTTCCGCGTCCGTCGGCACGCCGCCGAGCGTACCGTCCCCCGGCGCGACCGCCGGCAGGAGCGCGGCGGCCTTGGTCTTCGTCTCGCGGAGCTCGCTCTCGGGGTCGGAGTCGGCGACGACGCCGGCGCCCGTCTGCACCGACACGCGTCCGTCAACGATGACCGCCGTCCGGATCGTGATGCAGAAGTCGAGGTCCCCCGCGAACGTGAGGTAGCCGACCGCGCCGGCGTACGGGCCGCGCGCCGTGGGCTCGTGCTCCGCGATCAGCTCCATCGCTCGCCGCTTCGGCGCGCCGGTCACGGTCCCGGCCGGGAACGTCACCGCCAGCGCGTCCAGCGGGTGCAGCTCTTCGCGGAGCTCGCCCTCCACGGTCGAGACGATGTGCATCACCTTCGTGAACCGCTCGACCTCCATCAGCTCGGTGGGACGGACCGAACCGGCGACGCACACGCGGCCGAGATCGTTGCGGGCGAGGTCCACCAGCATCGCGTGCTCCGCCTGCTCCTTCGGGTCGGCGAGCAGCTCGTGTTCCAGGAGCCGATCGCGGATCTCGGTCTGCCCCCGGGGCCGGGTACCCGCGATCGGGCGGGCGGAGACCCGCCGGCCTTCGACCCGTACCAGCGGTTCGGGCGACGATCCGGCGAGCTCCATGCCGAGCATCCGCACGAAGAACATGTACGGCGCGGGATTCGTGACGCGCAGGCGCCGGTAGATGGGGAAGCCGCCGTCCGGGGCCGCGAACGCGACCCGCCTCGAGGGCACTCCCTGGTAGATGTCCCCGGCCAGGATGTGCTCCTTGAACGCCGAGACCGTCCATCGGTAGCCCTCGTCGGGCATGTTCGCTTCCCCGGCATCGAGGGATCCCTGCGGCGAGACCGACGGCGCCAGCGCGGGGGTCTCAGCGGACGCGATCCGCGCCGCCAGGTCGTGGACCGCGCGGACACCGTCGTCGTACCCGCCGGCCGGAACGTGCGCGATCAGGATGAGCCGCTGTCGCCAATGGTCGAACACCACCGCGCGGTCGATCACGAGCAACCCGATCGGCGGACATGGCGCGTCGCCCGGCTCGGGCGCCGGATGTCCGTCCAGGAGGCCCGCCGCCTCGTAGGCGAGGTACCCCATCAGGCCCCCGATCAGGGGCGGGAGGTCGGCGAGCCTCGGGCCCGCGAGCGAACGCGCGATCGCGATCAGCGCCTCGCGTGGGTCGGCGTCGGCGGACAGGGCCATCGTCGGGAGCGGCCGCACGATCTGCTCGATCCGGACGCCGTCGCCGTCCACGACCACGGTCGCCGCGGGGTCCCCGGCCACGAACGAATACCTACCCCACCGCTCCGAGCGCTCGACGGACTCCAGGATCAGGCCGGGGCCGTCGCCGGCCAACGCCGGGAACAAGCCGACGGGCGTCGACACGTCGGCGAGGAGTTCCGTCCAGACGGGAACCATGGGCCACTGGGTCGCGAGCGAGTCGAACTCGTCACGACTTGGCCTCACCTGCAGATGCGGTTCCACGTGCGCTCCTCCTGATCGGTGTCGCCGGATCCATCCGCATGCCGGATGGCGGGGAACGGAACAACCCCGGACCGTCGGCCCGGGGCTGCGGGGGCTCGCGGTGCGAGCGCGGGACCTACGGACGCGCCGGCATGAGGCTCCGCGAGCCCCGACGCCACGTCCAGGTCATCCCGTGCATCTGCATCAGGCGGCGATTGTGCCTGCTGAGCAACGGCGGCGTCAACGACGGCGCCGGCCGTGCAGCTATCCTGTGGAACCCATGCGCCTCTCCAGATCGTTCGTGCCGACGCTGCGTGAAGATCCCGCGGAAGCTGAGATCGCGAGTCATCGTCTCTTGCTCAGGGGCGGGTTCGTGCGGCAGGTGATGTCCGGGGTGTACACGATCCTCCCGCTCGGCCTGCGGACGATGCGGAGGATCGAGACCGTCGTCCGTGAGGAGATGGACGAGGCAGGTTCGATCGAGCTGCGGATGCCGATCGTCCTTCCGGCCGATCCGTGGAGGGCGACCGGCCGCTACGACCTCTACGGGGACACGCTCTTCAAGCTGACGGATCGTCACGATCGCGACCTCATCCTCGGCCCCACGCAAGAAGAGGTCGTCGCCTTGATGGCGGCCGCCGACCTCCCGTCCTATCGCGACCTGCCGAAGAACGTCTACCAGGTCGAGTGGAAATACCGCGACGAGTTCCGTCCCCGGTTCGGGATGCTCCGCGTACGCGAGTTCCTGATGAAGGACGCGTACTCGATCGACCGCGACGAGGACGGCATGCGGGAGTCGTACCGGATCATGTACGAGGCATACGAACGCATCTTCGATCGACTCGGACTGGACACGGCGATCGTGGAGGCGGACCCGGGGCAGATCGGCGGCGGTGTCAACCACGAGTTCCTGGCACGCGCGAGCGTCGGCGAGGATCTGTTCGTCGAATGCGAGAACGGCGACTACCGCGCCGACACCGAGGCGGCCCGGCCACAGGCGCCGGAGCCCGCCCCGGCAGGAACGGCGACGCTCACCGAGGTCGATACCCCGAACACGCCGACGATCGAGTCCCTGGCGGCGCTGCTGAACGTGGAGCCGTCCCAGACGTTGAAGTGCGTGATGTTCGACGTGGCCGGCACGACGACGGCGGTCCTGGTGCCCGGCGATCGCGAGGTCAACACGGACAAGCTCGGGAAGATCGTGTTCCCCGCGAAGGTCCGGCCGTTCGACGACGACGACTTCGGCGCGCGCGGGTTCGTGAAGGGGTACGTCGGACCGCAGGGCTTCGCCGACGACGTGCAGGTGTTCGCGGACGTCACCGTTCGCGGCGGGAACGACTGGGTGACCGGGTCGAACACGAAGGATCGACACGTCACGGGCGCGAACGTGGGGCGCGACTTCCGCGTGGATCGCTGGGAGGACCTCGTCGAGTTCCGCGAGGGCGATCGCTGCCCGATCGACGGCGGCGAGCTGCGCATCGCGCGTGCGATCGTGCTCGGGCACATCTACCAGCTGGGGACGAAGTACTCGGCGCCGCTCGACGCGACGTTCGTGGACGAGGACGACGCCACGAAGCCGTACGTGATGGGCAGCTACGGCATCGGGATCACGCGCATCATGGCGGCCGCGGCCGAGCAGAGCCACGACGACGACGGGCTGATCTGGCCCAAGGTGATGGCGCCGTTCGACGTGATCGTGGTGATCGCGACCCGCGACCACGAGGGGACGGTCGCGGAGGCCGAGCGCATCTACGCCGAGCTCCGCGAGCGAGGGGTGGACGTGATCCTGGACGATCGTGAGGAGTCGGCCGGCGTGAAGTTCAAGGACGCGGACCTGATCGGCTACCCCGTGCAAGTGGTGGTCGGCAAACGCGGCGTGGAGGCGGGGACCGTGGATCTGAAGCTCCGCGCGACCGGTGATCGGACCCAGGCTCCCATCGCCGAGGCGTCGTCCGCCGTGGTCGACCTGCTGTCGTCGGCGCCGTAAGCTCGGCCCCGTGAGCGGCGGACGGGTCCCGAACCACCTGGCGGAGTTCGTGAAGCTTCACCCGCAGGTGGAGGGCGTGATCCAGCATGTGGGACTGCAGACGTGGGACCTGCTCGTGATCGACGTGACCGGCCTGTGGGCCCGCGACGAGTTCCCCACGGCGGACGCCGCCGAAGCGGCCTGTCGCGCCCTGCGCATCCCCGTTCACCAGGGCTGGGACGACGCGCGTCTGGTCCGCCGGATGAACGCCCGGGACCATTGGAACACCCCGGACGGGCAGCGCCGGGCGCTCTGACCAGCACATCCGTACGGGTCGGCTATACTCAACGTTGTTCAGCTAGCAGAGTTGCGTCAGGGAGTGGGCTCGCGCCCACTTTTTTTGTCGGGAAAGGGCGGTCGGGGCGGATGGAAGCGGAGACGCTCATCAGGCCCGTGATCGAAGGATCCGGCCTCGAGCTCGTGGACGTGGCGTTCCGGCGCGAATCGGGCAGGAGGGTGCTCCGCGTCGTCGTCGACCGTGAGGGCGGCGTCGATGTCGACACGATCGCCGAGCTGGCCGAGAAGGTGTCGCGCCGCCTGGACGTGGAGGGGTTCGCCCCGGGTCCGTATGCGCTCGAGGTGTCGTCGCCGGGGATCGAACGGTCGCTGAAGCTGCCGCGCGATTTCGCGCGGCGGGTGGGAGACAACGTGAAGGTGAAGACGACCACGCCGATCGAGGGTCGGACGAACATCACGGGCGAGCTGGTCTCGGCCGACGACGACGGCATCGCTGTCGCCGCCGCCGGCGGAGAGCTGCGCGTCCGGTACGCCGATATCGCGTCGGCCAGGACGGTCGTCGATTGGGATGCGGAACTGAAGAGGAGCACACGATGAATGCCGAGATGATCGCCGCCTTGCGCGAGCTCGAACGCGAGAAGGGCATCGCGTTCGAGACGATCCTCGCCGGCCTGGAGGAGGCCATGGCCTCCGCCTACAAGACGTGGTGGAAGCAGGAGCATCCCGAGGGCGACGACGATTTCGTCGGCGTCCGCGCGTACATCGACCCCGAGACGGGCGATCTCCGCGTCTGGCTCCAGCAGCTCGAGGAGGTCGAGGTCGAGCACGAGGGCGAGCTCGCCGAGGGTGAGACCGCGGCGCTCGAGATGAAGGTCGTCTCCGAGGAAGAGGTCGAGGTCACCGACGAGTTCAAGGGGCGGATCGGGGCGCAGACCGCGAAGCAGGTCATCTTCCAGAAGCTGCGCGACGCCGAGCGCGAGATGACGTACGAGGAGTTCGCCGGGCGTGAGGGAGACATCGTCACGGGCATCGTCCAGCAGCAGGAGCGTCGCTATACGCTGCTCGACCTGGGCAAGGTCGAGGCGTTGCTGCCGCAGGCAGAGCAGGTGCCGTCCGAGCCCTACCGTCACGGCGAGCGCCTGAAGGCGTACATCACCGAGGTCCGCAAGGGCACGAAGGGACCTCAGATCGTCGTGTCCCGGTCGCACCCCGGGCTGCTGAAGGCGCTGTTCGCGTTGGAGGTGCCCGAGATCGAGGAGGGCATCGTCGAGATCAAGGCGGTGGCGCGCGAGCCCGGGCACCGTTCGAAGATCGCGGTGTCGTCGAACGAGCCCGGCGTCGACCCGGTCGGCGCGTGCGTCGGCCCGAAGGGGTCCCGCGTCCGCATGGTCGTGAACGAGCTGCGCGGCGAGAAGATCGACGTGGTGCCCTGGAGCGCGAACCCCGCCGAGCTGGTCGCGAACGCGCTGCAGCCGGCGAAGGTGAAGGAGGTTCGGATCGACGAAGCGACGAGCACGGCGCTGGTGATCGTGCCCGACTACCAGCTGTCGCTCGCGATCGGCAAGGAAGGGCAGAACGCCCGTCTGGCCGCACGACTGACCGGATGGCGGATCGACATCAAGTCCGAGGCGCAGGTCGCCGACGAGTCGCGTCCGGCGGCGCCCGCCCCCGCGGCCACCGCTCCGGTCGAGGAGCCTGCCGCCGAGGAGCCCGCCGCCGTCGCGGAGGACGAACCGGCTGCGGTCGAGTCTCCTGTCGAGGAGGTCGCGCCGGCCGGGGAACCCGTCGTCGCCGATCCCGCAGAGGCGCCCGCGGAAGCGTGAGCCATGGCGTCGCCCGAGCGAACCTGCGTCGGGTGTCGCGGGAAGGCATCGAAGCGAGCGTTGCTCCGCGTGGTGCGCGTCCGCGAGGGCGAGGCGGCCGTCGACCCTTCGGGGTCGGCGCCGGGACGCGGGGCGTACGTCCACCGGGACGGGGGCTGCGTGGAGGCCGCGGTGCGGAGCCGGGCGTTCGCGCGAGCGCTCCGGACGGGTCTGACGGCGGATACAGCCGCTAGGCTAGGGAACGATCTGCAACGAGTGATAGGGGATATGTGAGGGTTCACGAGCTGGCCAAGGAACTGGGCGTCACGAGCAAGGACCTCGTGGCGACCCTCGAACAGATGGGGGCGACCGGACGGTCGGCCTCCTCGAGCGTGCCCGAGGACCTGATCCCTCGGCTCCGCGCCAGCGGCGGCAAGGCGACCGCCGCCACGTCCAAGCGTCGCGAGGTGCTCGAGCCACCCCCGGCTCCCCGCAAGGCCAAGAAGCCGGCGGCGAAGCCCGTCGTGAAGGCGGTTCCGGACATCCCGGACGAGGTTCCGGCCGCTGCCGCGCCCGAGGCACCTCCGGCTCCGCTCGCCCCGGTGGCGGCGAAATCCGCGGCAGTCGCGGTCGCGCCCCCCAAGCCCACCCTGCCCGTGATGCAGTTCGTCCGCGGCGCGACGCCCCAGACGATCGCCGAGAAGGTCGGGAAGTCGCCGGCAGACATCGTCAAGATCCTGTTCATGGCGGGCGAGATGGTCACGGCGACGACCTCGCTCTCGGACGACGCGATCGAGCTGATCGCCGCCGATCTCGGGAACCACGCGGAGATCATCGGGGTCGAGGAAGAGCTCGACGCCGAGCCCGAGGAGGAGGTCGACGAGGCGGCGCTCGTGCCTCGTCCGCCGGTCGTCACCGTGATGGGCCACGTCGACCACGGCAAGACCAAGCTCCTGGACGCGATCCGCGAGACGGACGTCGTGGCGGGGGAGTTCGGCGGCATCACCCAGCACATCGGCGCCTACCAGGCGCACCTGGGCGAGCGCACGATCGCGTTCATCGACACGCCGGGCCACGAGGCGTTCACGGCCATGCGCGCCCGGGGCGCGAAGATCACCGACATCGTCGTGCTGGTCGTGGCGGCCGACGACGGCGTGATGCCGCAGACCGTCGAGGCGCTGGATCACGCGAAGGCCGCGGCCGTGCCGATCATCGTCGCGGTGAACAAGGTCGACAAGGAGGACGCCGACCCGGTGCGCGTCCGCACGCAGATGGTCGAGCTCGGCATCGTGCCCTCCGAGTACGGCGGTACGTACGAGTTCGTCGATGTCTCGGCGAAGACGAAGCAGGGGCTCGACTCGCTGTTGGAGACGATCCTGCTCGTCGCCGATCTGGAAGAGCTGAAGGGCGACCCGACCGGTCACGCGCGCGGCGCGGTGATCGAGGCGCATCTGGACAAGGGTCGCGGCCCCGTCGCCACCGTGCTGGTCCAGAAGGGGACGTTGTCGGCGGGCGACGCGCTCGTGTGCGGGACGGCGTTCGCCAAGATCCGCGCGATGCAGGACGAGAACGGCCTGTCGCTGATCCACGCCGGGCTCTCGAAGCCGGTCCAGATCCTCGGGTGGAGCCACGTGCCGAGCGCCGGCGACGACTTCCGTGAGGTCGACGACGAACGCGAGGCGCGCCACATCGCCTCGGAGCGCGAGGCGAAGATGCGCGCGGCCGAGTTGGTCATCTCGCGTCCGCCGACGCTGTCCGACCTGATGCGTCAGGCCGAGCGCGCCGAGGTCCCCGAGCTCAACCTGATCGTGAAGGCCGACGTCCAGGGTTCGCTGGGGGCGCTCTCCGATGCGCTGCTGAAGCTGCCGCAGGAGGAGGTGCGCGTGAACATCGTGCGCGCCGCGGCCGGCGGCATCACCGAGGACGACATCTCGCTGGCGCTCGCGTCGAACTGCATCGTGATCGGGTTCAACGTGCGCCCGGACAAGCAGGCGCGCGAGCTCGCCGAGAAGGAAGGTGTCGACGTTCGCCTGTACCGCGTGATCTACGACGCGATCGACGACATCAAGGCGGCGCTCTCGGGCATGTTGAAGCCGGAGCAGCTCGAGAAGCACCTGGGGACCGCCGAGGTCCGGGCGACGTTCCGGGTGCCGAAGCTCGGCGTGATCGCCGGCTCCTACGTGACGCAAGGGGCGATCACCCGCGACGGGCGAGCCCGCGTGGTCCGCGACAGCGTGGTCGTCTACGACGGCAAGGTCGCGTCGCTTCGGCGGTTCAAGGACGACGTCCGCGAGGTCGCGGCCGGCTACGAGTGCGGCATCGGCATCGAGAACTTCCAGGACATCAAGGAAGGCGACCTCATCGAGGCGTACGAGGTCCGCGAGGTCGCGCGCACCATCTAGCCATGCTGGTCGCGCTGGAGCGATTCGACCTTCGGATCCCCGGGTGCGGCTCCCTCAAGCAGAAGCGTCACGTCCTGAAGTCCCTCACCGGCGCGCTCCGCTCGACGTTCAACGTGAGCGTGGCCGAGGTCGATCATCAGGACCTCTGGCAGCGCTCCACGATCGCGGTGGCGGCGACGGGCGCGGAGGGGTTCCACGTCCGCAAGGTCATGCAGCAGGTCGAGCGGTTCGTCGAGGCGTGGGGCGGCGTGGAGGTGATCGAGGCCGAGCTCACGTTGCATCATCCGGATGCATGACGTGACTGCGCTCCGGCGCCGGTACGCTTGGGGCATGCCCCAGGGACCGAGGATCGAGCGCGTCGGTGAGGAGTTCCGCGAGATCTTGGCGGAGGAGATCCCCAAGCTGAAGGATCCGCGGATCGGGTTCGTGACCGTGACCGGCGTGAAGGTGACCGCCGACCTGCGCCGCGCGTGGGTGTACTACACGGCGTTCGGCGACGACAAGGAGCGCGCGTCCACGCGCGCCGGCCTGCGTTCGGCGATCCCTCGCCTCCGCGGCGTGATCGGCAAGCAGGTCCGGATGAAGTTCCTCCCGGAGCTGCAGTTCGAGGAGGACGCCACCTTGGAGCAGGCGGCCGAGATCGACCGGCTGATCGCGACGCTCAACGCCGGCGATGGGTCGACGGGAACGATGGAGGATGTGGATGGGTGAGCTGGCGCGCGCCGCGGCGGTGCTCGGCTCTGCCCCGGAGGTCGCGCTCGCGTGCCACCTCGACCCCGACGCCGACGCGCTCGGCTCCATGCTCGGCCTGTCGGCGTTCCTGCGGGCACGCGGTACCGCGACGGTGTGCTCGTTCCCGAACGAGCCGCTGAAACTGCCCCGTTGGGCTTCGTTCCTGCCGGGCTCCGATGACCTCGTCGAGGTCGCCGACTACCCGGACGCGCCGGCCGTGATGGTCACGTGCGACTGCGCGTCGTTCGACCGGCTCGGCCCGCTCGGCTCGGCGGCGTCGAACGCCACCGAGGTGATCTGGATCGACCACCATCGTTCGAACGACGGTCTGGGAACGATCCCGTTGATCGATCCGGCCGCCTCCTCCACGTGCGAGATGGTGTTCCGGCTGATCGGTGAGATGGGCGGCGAGATGCCCGATGCGACCGCGGCCTGCCTGTATGCCGGCCTCGTGACGGACACCGGTCGCTTCCAGTACGAGGCGACCACGCCCGAGACGCTCCGCGTCGCCGCCGCGCTCCGCGAGCACCCGTTCGATCACGCGCGCATGGTGCAGGCCCTGTACGAGGACAACCGTCGCGAATACCTGCGGGTCGAGGCGGTGGCGCTCGCGCGCGCCACGGTCGATACGGAGGTCGACCTCGTCTGGACGTACCTGACGCAGGCGGACCTCGCCGACGCCGGCGTCGGCCCTGAGGAGACCGACGACCTGATCGACCTCATCCGCACGGTCCGCGACGTGGACGTCGCGGCCGTGCTCAAGCAGCGGCCGGACGGACGGTTCAAGGTCAGCACGCGCTCGCGCGGCGAGCACGACCTGGCCGCGATCGCCGCCGCCTTCGGCGGCGGCGGGCACCGGCTGGCGGCGGGCTACACCTCGGAGCACGGTCCCGCCGGCACGATCGCGCGGCTCGTCGCCGCGCTGCGAGTGCCCGCGGCCGTGGCGTCGTCCGGCCCGCCTCCGGGCTCGTGACCGATCCCGAAGGACTGCTGCTCGTCGACAAGCCCGGCGGGATGACGTCGCACGACGTCGTCGATGTCGTGCGACGGACGCTCGGCACGCGGAAGGTGGGGCACGCGGGAACGCTCGATCCGATGGCGACCGGGCTGCTCGTCCTGGGCGTCGGCCGGGCGACGCGATTGCTGCGGTTCCTCGGTGACCTGCCGAAGACGTACGAGGGGTCGGCACGTCTCGGTGTGGAGACCACCACGCTCGATGCCGACGGCGAAACGACCGCCGAGCGCCCGGTGTCCTCGACCGAGGACGACGTCCGTTCGGCGATGACGGCCCTCATCGGCGAGTCCCTGCAGACCCCGCCCGCGTACTCGGCGGTGAAGGTCGGCGGCCGCAAGCTGTACGAAGCGGCACGCAAGGGCGAGGCCTTGGAGGCCGCACCCCGTCCGATCCGCGTGGACGCGTTCGAGCTGACCTCGTTCCGCGCACCCGACATCGATTTCCTGGTCACGTGTTCCGGCGGGACGTACGTCCGCGTGCTCCTCGCCGACGTCGGCGACGCACTCGGCTGTGGTGCGCACCTCACCCGCCTTCGCCGGACCGCGATCGGCTCCCTCGACGTGCACGACGCGGTCGTCCTCGATCGGATCGTCGCCCCGCTCCCGATCGACCGCGCCGTGGCGCACCTGCCGCGCCTGGACCTCGACGCGGAGGAGGCGATCGCCGCGGGTCACGGCCGGGTCCTCGGCCCCGCCGGGATCGCCGGGCCGTACGCCGTGTTCCGGTCCGACGCAACGCTCATCGGGGTCTACGAGGACGTCGGTCCGAAGGCTCGCCCGCTCGTGATCCTCTCGGCGCAGCGGCTGAGGCGCGGGAGCGCTCGCGCTTTCGACTAGGCTCGATGACGATGAGCGAGGGGGCGCGGTCGTCCAAGAGCAACGTCTGGCGTTACGTCTCGGCCGCCGTCTCACTCCTGATCGTGGTCGGGATCTTCGTCTACGCGATCCCCAAGTTCGCGGACTACGCCCAGGTGTGGAAGGCGATCACCACCCTGACGCCCATCGAGATGGGGACGCTCATCGCCGCCACGATCTTCAACCTCTTCACGTACTGGTGGGCGAACATGGCCGCCCTCCCGGGCCTGCGTCTCTGGCCGGCGGCGGTCGTGACCCAGACGACCACATCGGTCGCCAACACGCTGCCGGGTGGCGGCGCGATCGCGATCGGATTGACGTACTCGATCCTGCATTCGTGGGGGTTCTCCGGCACGGCGGTCGCCCTGTACGTGGGCGTCAGCGGTATCTGGAACATCTTCATGAAGCTGGCGCTCCCGGTGCTCTCGGTCGTGTTCCTGGTGATCTCGGGGAAGAAGAGCGCCGCGTTCATCTCGGCCGCCCTGATCGGGCTCGCGGTCCTGGCCGCGGCCGTCGTCCTGCTGGCCGCGATCTTCAAGAGCGAGGCGCTCGCGCGTCGCGTCGGCAACGGGATCGCCCATGTGCTCTCGGCCATCAGGCGCGTGTTCCGCAAGCCGCCCGTCACCGGGATGGACGAACGCGCGGCGAAGTTCCGCGCCGACACGATCGACCTGGTGTCGCGCCGATGGATCCGGTTGACGTGGACCACGCTGCTCAGCCAGCTGGCGTTGTTCCTCATCCTCTTGCTGTCCCTGCGCCACCTCGGGGTGTCGGAGCAGGAGGTCAGCACGGCCGAGGCGTTCGCCGTCTTCTCGTTCGGGCGGTTGATCTCGGCGCTCCCGATCACGCCCGGCGGACTCGGTGTGATCGAACTTGGCTACATCGGCGGTCTGGTCGGGGCGGGCGGGGACAAGGCCGCCGTCGTCGCCGCCGTCCTGTTGTTCCGCACCCTCACGTTCGGGATCCAGATCCCGCTCGGGGGGTTCACGTACCTGATCTGGCGGGCGAAGACGAGCTGGCGCCGAGTGCCGCCCGAGGAGAGCGAGCTTCAGGCCTCGGCGGTCGCTTCCGGCTGATCCACCTTGCGATCGAGCATCAGCGTCGCGATCTCGTTCACCACCGCGAACGAGCCGAGCGCGATCCCCGATCCGAGCAGCACGCCGGCGACCACGTCCGAGAACCAGTGTGCATGCAGGTAGACCCGTGAGAACGCCATGACGAACGCGAACGCGGCGGCGAGCCATTCCCACTTCCTCCGTGAGGGTCCCGCCGGGAAGAACGCCAGCACCAGGGCGACGGCGGTCGCCGCCGCCGCGGTGGCGTGGCCCGATGGGAACGAGGCGCCGGTCGTCACGACGATGCTCCCCGGCGGCCGGCCGCGGTGGAACCACGACTTCAGGAACGTGAGGATCAGCTCGGACGCGGCCCACGTGAGGATGAACCCCGCCGCACGCCGCCACCAGCGGCGCGCCAGGAGGTAGATCGATGCGATCACCCGCAGCGGGATCGTCACGACGCCGCCTCCCACGACGCTCAGGAACCTGAACATCCAGGTGAGAGGCGTGACGCGGATGTGATCGACCGCGTCGTACATCTGTTGGTCGAAGCGTCCGACGAACGGGAGCGTGGTCAGTGGGGCAGCGGACGCCGGGTGCCGCCCCACCGCGAACAGCACGAAGCCCAGAGAGCCGAGCAGCGCGAGCGCGTACCAGAAGGCTCGGCGATGGTCGTTCAGCATCGGCCTGCTATCCCGCGCACGGCGGCGCGCCCGCCCCGCAGAGCGAGAGCCCCGTCGCGTCGTGCACTTCGGCGACGATGGTGGCGCGGGGCAGCAACGAGAGCGCCTCGATGGCTTCGATCGCGAGCGTCGACGAGGCGCCGCTCGCGAAGTTGAACGTGTAGTCGATGCAGCCGCCCTCGAAGAGCAGGAACCGCACGCCGGTGAACGAGGGGTTCAGGGAGTCCGGGCGTACGAAGACACGGGTGTTCGCCTCGTCCGGCGCCGGCTGTTCTTCGATGGCACCCGCCGTGTCGCACGATCGTCGGAGCGAGACCTCGACGGCATGGATCCCGCCACGGTCGGAGTCGAGCCAGAACCGGCTGAGACCGCTCGAGATGTTGGAGCCCCCGAACGACCAGCCGGCGGGGAACTCCGCCACGCACGGGAGCCGCGTGGCCGACGGAACCGACTGGGCGAGCAGGACGAACACGCCGTCGTCGGTGCTGGTGCACAGGGGCGTGCGGCCGCCGCCTCCCGCGGAGCACGCGGTGAGCGCGAGGGCCGTCAGGACCGCGAGCGAGATGAGACGTCCGGGGCGCCTCACGCGAACGCGTTCCAGTTCGAGATGATCAGGGAGACGGCGAGGAACGCCATCAACAGCACCCAGAGCGTCAGGACGACCCGGCGCACGCTCCATCGCTGGATCCGGATCGGCGGGTGAGGTGGCGCCAGCTCTCGGAACTCCGCCACCAGGTCCACCCCGTGTTGCTTCATCAGCGATCGGAGCTGGGTAGGGCTCGCCACGCCCCGCGTGGCGGCGAACGCCTCGCCGATCTCGTCGGGCGTGAAGTACTGCAGCGCGTGCTCGTAGACGCGCGGCGCGTCGGTCCGCAGGGCGAGCACCATCATCATGTTCGCCAGGTCGACGGCCTGACGCCACGGGGATGGCCGGACCTGCACGAAGAACACGTCGATGAGGCGGAGCTCGTCGTTCTGCACCATGAGGTTCGCCGGCTTGACGTCGCGATGGGCCAGGCCGATGTCCCACATGCGCCGCACCAGGTCAAGGCCTTCGTCGATCACATGATCGGAGACCTCGGCGTCGCCGATCTCGACGGCGTCGTCGAAGAACTCCATGACGATCATGTACTCGCGCTCCGGGGTGATCTCGACGATGCCGTACGGTTTGGGGGCCGGCAGGCCTTCGTCGTACATCAGCCGGAGCGTGTAGTCCTCGTACTCGACGAACCGACGCACGGTCCCGAACGGTGTCTCGTCCTCGAGCGCGCCGTACAGGATCGTGCGTCCGAGCTTGTACCACCGGTCGGCTCGAACGTGGTTCTTGGCGTAGAGCTTGGCGAACACGTAGCGATCCGGCTCGTCATCGGGCGTCACCACGGTCATGCGCAGGGGCGTCGAACCGCCGGACCCCTCCAAGCCGACGGGCTTGATCGCGATCACGTCGAGGCCGAGCTGGTCCTTCGCGGCGCGAACGATCGCCTCGCCTCGCGCCCCCCCGACGTCCAGGTGCGCGGACTTCCCTCGCCGGTACGTCACGGGGAACACGTCGTTGGGCGTGAACCAGCGGAACGCGGTGAGCCCGACCGCCACGCCCAGGATCGCGCCGAACGTCGCGGCGGTGGGCTGGTCGACGGCCAGGTACATCCGAGAGAAGCAGACGGCCACGAGGATGATCCCGATGGCCCACTTCGCCTGGTACCGGTGCTTCCCGGGAACGACGAGGGTGTAGGCCATCCCGATGAGCGTGATCGCGAGGCTCGCGACGGGTTGCGACGGCGTGGAGTACCCGGTCCACGACGTCAGGATCGTCACCCCCAGCGGGCGGCCCCGGCCGATCCCCAGACCCAACTGATACGTGAGCAGCTCCAGCACGATGATCGCGCCGATGAACACGAAGAGGTGCCGCCAACGGCGGAACGCGATCAACGCCGCGAACGTCCCCCATCGGAGCAGGCGGATCACCCAGCTGGCGGTGAGCACGTTCACGGCGAGCGCCGTCTTGGTGAGCCACGGGGTCCGGATCGACACCAGCCACCGCAACCGTTCCGTGTCCCAGCGTTCGAAGAACCGCAGGAACGTCGGGAACGTCAGCACGCCGATGGCCGTGATGACGAAGTACGCGACCATGATCAACCAGAACTTCCCGGTCCGCCCCAAGTGGTGGGGCAGCGGTGGTGGCTCGCCGCTGGGCCGTCGCCTGGGAGGCACGCGCGCGGGGATGCGGGGATGGTCGATCTGCGCGGGGTTCCCTGCTGGCCTCGTCGCGTCCATCGTCATCGGCTCCCCTCGGCGATCGACTCTACCCCGGCGGGACCGGGAAGCCGTTCGCCGTGAGCCATCCGCGCGCCACGTCGGCCGCTGACCCTCCGTCGGCCATCGCGGCGTTCATCTCGCGCAGGTCCGATGTGCGCAGCAACGCGGACACGGCGTTCAAGGCATCGGCGAGTCCAGGGCCGAACGACTCGAGCGCCGTCTGCGAGACCACCGGCGTGACGTTCTCCGAGGGTTGCAGGTCGCGATCGTCGAGCAGGTCGACCAGGCCGCCGGCTCGAAGCGCCGGGTCGCTGGAGAACAACAGCCCGATGTCGATCGTCCCGTCCCTCAAGGCCTGCGCGGTCAGAGGACCCCCGGCATCGAGCGGGATGTAGTCCTTGAAGTGCAAGCCGTAGACATCCTCCAGCCCTTTGAGACAGAGGGGGCGCTGCTCGCACTCCGCGGGACCGCCGAACGTCATCCCCGGCGCGAACGACGTGAGGTCGCTCAACCGCTCGACGCTGAGGCTCGCGGCCGTGGTCGCCGAGATCGCGAAGGAGTTGCGGTCTTCGGCCGGAGCCGCGCTCAGCGCCGTCAGTCCGCGTGGTGCGAGCTGGACCGCGAGCTCCTGGTGCGTGGCGGCGGGATCGCTCGAGGCGGTGCCCCCCAAGAAGCCCAGGAGGCTCCCCGCGTACTCCGGCACCAGCTCCACCAAGCCTCGCTGCAGTGCCGGGATCAGCAGCTCTCGTGGACCGACGTTGAGCTCGCGCTGCACCCGGAATCCGCGCGCTTCCAGCGTCTGCGCGTAGACCTCAGCCAGGACCTCGCTCTCGGGGAAGTTGAACGATCCGATCGTGATGGCGTCGTCGTCGAGGACGCTCGTGACGGGGTCGCTGGGCTGACCCCCGCACGCGAACAGCGTCAGCGGCAGGCACAGGAGCAGGACCATCGTCGTGCACGCCCGAGCTCGACCCACGGCTCAACGGTATCGCTCACGGCCGCGCTCGTGGGTGTGGCTCACACGCGGAGAGGTTCCCGATACGCTGGCCGGCATGCGGATCGTCGAGGGGATCGAGCGACTCCCGTTGCCGGAAGGACCGTCGGTGGTCACCGTCGGGTTCTTCGACGGTGTGCATCTGGGGCATCGAGCGGTGTTCGCCCGAACGGTGGAGGCTGCGCACGAGCGCGGTGTCCGCTCGGTCGCGGTGACGTTCGACCGGCATCCCCGCGAGGTCCTGACGCCCGGCAGCGAACCCCGGCTGCTGACGACCGTCGAACGGCGCGCATCGCTGATCGAGGCCACGGGCATCGACGAGCTCGTCGTGCTGTCGTTCACCAAGGAGTTCTCGCAGATCCCCGCGGAAGGGTTCGTGGAGCGCGTCCTCGTGAACGGCGTGCACGGGGTGCATGCGGTGATGGGAAGGAACTTCACGTTCGGCCACCGCGCCGCCGGCACGATCGACAACCTGCCGGAGCTGGGCGCGCCGTTCGGGCTGACCGCGGAGGGCGTGGAGCTCGTCGATGTGAACGGCGCGAGGGTCTCGTCGTCGTCGGTCCGCGATGCACTCTCGGCCGGCGACCTCGAGTGGCCGCGCACCGCGCTGGGCCGACGCTTCGTCCTGGACGGTGAGGTCGTCTCCGGTCACGGCCGCGGGAAGGGATTGGGCTTCCCCACGGCGAACCTCCAGACGTGGCCGAGGCTGTTGCTCCCGGGGCAGGGGATCTACGCCGGGGTGGCGGAGCTCGCGGGCCGCCGCCACCCGGCGGCGATCGATGTGGGCACCAACCCGACGTTCGGCACGGAACCCCTGCATGCGGAGGCGTTCCTGTTGGACTACGACGGCGACGACCTGCGGGGCGAACCGCTCGCGCTCGAGTTCTGGGAGCGTCTCCGCGACGAGGTGCGGTACGACACCGTTGACGCGTTGGTGGCGGCGATCGCCGACGACGTCGAACGGACCCGGGAGATCGTTCCCGCCGCGGAGCCGGACGGTTGAGCGGCCGCCACGCGCAGAGGCCGCCCATGCCGTTCTGGGCCCTGATCGGTGCGATCGTGCTGGTCGCGGCCGGGATGATGGTGGCGTCGGCCATGGGCGGCGGCCGGGAAGGCGCCGGCGCGCCGGCCTCGATCTCGCCCTCGCCGAGCGGGGCGGGGAAGACGGTCGTGTCGCCGTCGGCCTCAGCCGGCCCGTCGTCCGAGCCGAAGGGCCGGATCGTGATCCACGGAACGGGCGACGTCAGCCTGGATCCGAGCTACATCTCCACGTACGCCTCGCAGGGGTACGACTACGCGTGGTCGGGGTTGGGCGGGCTCTTCCGGCGCGACGACCTCACCGTGGTCAACGTGGAGTGTCCGGTGACGGACGAGGGCGCGCAGCTCTCCAAGGAGTTCAGCTTCCACGGGACGCCGGCGGCGCTCCCGGCGATGCGGGATGCGGGCGTCGAGGTCGGCAGCCTCGCGAACAACCATGCGTACGACCGGGGGCCCGACGGCGTGGTCGACAGCCGGCACAACCTGGAGGCGGCGGGCATCGCCGCGGTGGGGGCCGGCAAGGACCAGGAGCAGGCGCTCGAGCCGGCGATGTTCGAGTTGGACGGCTGGACCGTCGCGGTCCTGGGGTTCGACGAGGTGCTGGACCCCCTGGACGCCGTCGCCGGACCGAACAAGCCCGGAACCGCCGCGGGGCACGACTTCTCGCTGATGGTGGGCGCCGTGAAGGACGCCGCCGAGCGGGCCGACCTGGTCGTGGTGATGATCCATTGGGGGGTCGAGCTGGATACGCAGCCGCGGGAGTACCAGGTCGAGGAGGGCCATCGGCTGATCGACGCCGGCGCGGACATGATCTTCGGCGCCCACTCCCACCGGCTGCAGCCCATGTCGGTGTATCGCGGCCGGCCGATCTTCTGGAGCCTCGGCAACTTCGTGTGGCCGAACTTCTCGAGCGCCGGTTCCACCACGGCGGTCGCCGAGGTGAAGGTCGCCCCCGACGGGCAGGTGACGGGACGGCTCGTGCCCGCCTACATCACCGCGCCGGGCCATCCCGAGCTGCGGTGAATCGGCCCGCGGGCGCCGATCATCGTTCCTTTGGTAGCCTTGACCAGCGATGACCCTGACCAAAGACGACAAGACCGAGATCATCGGCCAGTACGCCCGTTCCGAGGGCGACACCGGATCCGCCGAGGTCCAGGTGGCGGTGCTCACCAAGCGGATCGCCGACCTGACCGAGCATCTCAAGCTGCATTCGAAGGACCATGCGTCGCGCCGGGGTCTGCTCCAGATGGTCGGCCGACGACGCCGGCTCCTGGAATACCTCAAGCGTGAGGACATCGAGCGTTACCGCGAGGTCATCGCGAAGCTCGGTCTCCGCCGCTAACACCACCGAAGGCGCCGCGAGGCGCCTTCCGCTCGTAAGGAGTGATGCGCAACGACCCACTGAACGACCGGGGGCGACGACACCTGCGGTCGGTTATCAGTAGCGAACTTCCGAGCCGCCGGCGCGAGAGCGCCCGCCGCACGGAGGCCCACTACTGACAACTGGCCTGCGCGGCGCCTCCCGCACCACGCCGAAGCGGATCACACGGGTCCGCTTACCAGCAACCCAGGAGGAACAGGCCCATGGCCACCACCACCCTTTCCCGCAAGATCGGGAATCAGACATTGACGTTCGAGTCCGGCCGTATGGCCAGGCTCGCCGACGGCGCGGTCTTCGCGACGTACGGCGAAACGCAGGTGATCGGCACCTGCGTCAGCTCCAACCCCCGCGAGGGGATCGACTTCTTCCCGCTCACGATCGACGTCGAAGAGCGGATGTACGCGATCGGCAAGATCCCCGGCAGCTTCTTCCGCCGGGAGGGTCGCCCGTCCGAGACCGCGATCCTGACGTGCCGGCTCATCGACCGTCCGCTGCGCCCGACGTTCCGCGAGGGGTACCGCGACGAGGTCCAGGTCGTCATCACCGTGGTCGGCATGGACGGTGAGAACCCGTACGACGTCGTCGCGATGAACGCGGCGTCCGTCGCCACCTGCCTCGCCGGTCTGCCGTTCGACGGTCCGGTCGGTTCCGTCCGCATGGCCTTGATCGACGGCCAGTGGGTCGTGAACCCCACGTTCCAGCAGACCGAGGAGGGGACGTTCGACGTCGTCGTCGCCGGTCGCCGGAACGAGTCGGGCGTGATCGACATCCTGATGATCGAGGGCGAAGCGCCCGACAACACGTGGGCCCTGCTCGCGGACGGCGCCACCGCGCCGACCGAGGAGACGGTCGCCGAGGGACTCGAGGCCGCCAAGGTCGCGATCGCCGAGGTGATCGAGTTCCAGCAGGAGTTCGTGGACGCCGTCGGCGTCACGGAGCAGCCGTGGGAGCCCAAGCCGCTCTACGGCGACGACGTGTACGACGCGGTGAGCGCGTTCGCCAAGGATCGCCTTGGCGAGGCCATCGTGCCCGACAAGGCCGAGCGCGAGGCGAAGCTCGACGCGCTGAAGGCCGAGGCGAAGGAACACCTGGCATCCGTGCTGGGCGACGACGCCGCGGCACGCGCGCGGCGGAGTTCGGTCCCGCGTGGAAGCAGCTGCAGAAGAAGGTCATGCGCAAGCGCGTGATCGACGGAGGGCATCCGTCTGGACGGGCGCTCGGCCACCGACATCCGGCCGCTCTCGGCCGAGGTCGGCGTCCTCAAGCGGGCGCACGGCTCGGCGATCTTCAACCGCGGCGACACGCAGGTGCTGAACGTGACGACGCTCGGCATGCTCCGCATGTCGCAGATGATCGACACGCTCGACCTCGTGGACAACAAGCGGTACATGCACCACTACAACTTCCCGCCCTACTCCACGGGCGAGACGGGCCGCGTCGGCTCGCCGCGCCGTCGTGAGATCGGGCACGGCGCGCTCGCCGAGCGGGCGCTGATCCCCGTGGTCCCGAACGAGGAGGAGTTCCCGTACGCGCTGCGCCTGGTGTCGGACGTCCTGAGCTCGAACGGCTCGACGTCGATGGCGTCGGTCTGCGGCTCGACGCTGTCGATGATGGACGCCGGGGTGCCGCTCAAGGCGCCGGTCGCCGGCATCGCGATGGGCATGATCGCCGACGAGGGCAAGTTCATCACGCTGACGGACATCCTCGGCGCGGAGGACGCGCTCGGCGACATGGACTTCAAGGTCGCCGGGACGCGCGAGTTCGTCACGGCGATCCAGCTGGACATGAAGGTCACGGGCCTGCCGGGTGAGGTCCTCGCCAACGCGTTGAAGCAGGCGCGCGACGCTCGCTTCACGATCCTCGACGTCATGGAGTCGGTGATCGCGTCGCCGCGCGACGAGGTCAACTCGAAGGCGCCGCGGATCATCTCGATCCAGATCCCCGTCGACAAGATCGGCGAGGTCATCGGACCCAAGGGCAAGCGGATCAACGAGATCATCGCGCTGACCGGAGCGGACATCGACATCCAGGACGACGGGACCGTGTTCATCGGCTCGACGACCGGTGGCGAGGGTGCCGATCAGGCCGCGCACATGATCGACGAGATCGCGAACCCGCGGCCGGTCCTGGTGGGCGAGACCTACGAGGGCACGGTCGTGAAGACGACCACGTTCGGCGCGTTCGTGAACCTGGTGCCCGGCCGCGACGGCCTGGTCCACATCTCGAAGCTCGGCCGCGGCAAGCGCCTGCAGAGCGTCGAGGAGGCGGTCAAGGAAGGCGACAAGCTCACCGTGCTCGTCGAGGACATCGACGCGCAGGGCAAGATCAGCCTGAAGCCGGTCGGCCCGGAGTGGGAGGTGCCCGAAGGCACCGACCCGAACGGCGGAGGCGGCCGGCCCCGTGAGGACCGCGGCGGACGTGGCGGCGGCGAGCGCGGCGGCCGCGGCGGCGAGCGGAGCGGCGTTCCGAGCGGCAGCGGTGGTGGCGGGGGCGACAAGCCCCGCGGCCGTCGGTTCCGCGACCAGCCCGGCGGCGAGCGCACGGACACGCCTCCCGCCGAGTAACGCCAACCCCATATGACGATCCATCGCACCGAGTACACGTCGGGTCTCCGTGTCGTCACGGAGCGGATGCCCGGCGTGCGCTCGGTGTCGCTGGGCGTCTGGGTCCTGGCCGGCTCGCGCGACGAGGCACCGGCGATCAGCGGATCCAGTCACTTCTTGGAGCACCTGCTCTTCAAGGGAACCAAGACCCGGAGCGCACAGGACATCGCGCAGGCGTTCGACGCCGTCGGCGGCGACCTGAACGCGTTCACCGCGAAGGAGTACACGTGCTACTACGCGCGCGTGCTCGACCGCGACCTGGAGCTCGCGATCGACCACCTCGCGGACATGCTGCAGCACTCGGTGATCCGTTCGGCGGATCTCGACGGCGAGCGGCAGGTCATCCTCGAGGAGATCAACATGCACGAGGACTCGCCGGAGGACCTCGTGCACGACGTCTTCACCGAGACGCTCTGGCCCGATCACCCGCTCGGCCGCCCGGTACTCGGCACGGTCGGCACGATCGAGGCCGCCACACGCGGCTCGGTCAACCGCTTCTACAGGCGGCACTACATCCCCGGGAACTTCGTGGTCGCGGCGGCCGGCAACGTCCGGCACGAGGAGGTGCTCGCGCTCCTGTCCACGCGGATGGACACCGGGCGCGCGCTGCCAGAAGGCGACGACTCAACGTGGAACCTCCGGAGCGCCGGTCATCCTCCCGATCCATCGGGGGATCGGGCGGTGCGTCGTCGCAAGACCGAGCAGGCGCATATCTGCCTGGGAACCAACGGTCTGGCGCGCACGGATCCCGACCGGTTCGCGTTCCTGGTGGTGAACACGGCGCTCGGCGGCGGCATGTCGTCGCGGCTGTTCCAGGAGATCCGGGAACGCCGCGGACTCGCGTATTCCGTCTACAGCTACCACTCGCAATACACCGAGGCCGGTCTGTTCACGGCGTACGCCGGCACGACGCCGGCCCGGGCGGAGCAGGTGATCGGGCTGCTCCGCCGCGAGCTGGAGGACGTCGCCTCCGGTGGTCTCACCGAGGAGGAGTTCGAGCGCGCGCGCGGGCACGTCAAGGGTTCGCTGGTCCTGGGCCTCGAGGACCCGGGCGGCCGCATGTCGCGGCTGGGCAAGTCCGAGATCGCGCACGGCGAGATCCTGTCGGTCAGCCAGACGCTCGGCAGGATCGAGCGCGTCACGCTCGACGACGCACGCCGGGTGGCCGAGCGGGTACTGTCGCAGCCGATGACGCTCACCGTGCTGGGTCCGTTCCCCCGCGGGGCATTCAAGGAGGTCATGGCGTGATCCGCGTCGGCGTCGTCGGCGCCGCGGGACGGATGGGCCGGGAGGTCGCGCGAGCCGTCACCGCCGATCCCGACCTCGAGCTCGCGGCGGCCGTCGACCCGTCGCACGCAGGGCAACAGGTGGAGGGCATCACGATCGCGGACACGCTGGATGCGCTCACCGCCGCCGCGACCGACGTGGCCGTCGAGTTCACCCGCCCGACCGTCGGACCCGCGAACATCGCCTGGTGCGTCGAGCACGGGATCCACGTCGTCTCCGGCACGACGGGGTTCGATCCCGATCCGATGTGGTCGGAGCAGCGCGACGTCGGCGTGTTCATCGCTCCCAACTTCGCGATCGGCGCCGTGCTGATGCAGCGCTTCGCCGAACAGGCGATCCGGTACCTGCCCGATGCCGAGATCATCGAGCTCCATCACCAGGACAAGCCGGACGCGCCGTCGGGAACCGCCATGGCCACCGCGCGGCGGATGGCGGCAGCACGTGGCGCGGGCGCCGACCACGAGCCCGGCGTCGAGCGGGTGAGCGGCGCACGCGGCGGCGACGTCGAGGGGATCCGCGTCCACTCGGTGCGGCTCCCGGGATCGGTGGCGCATCAGGAGGTCCTCCTGGGCGGCCAGGGGCAGACGCTCACGATCCGTCACGACTCCACCGACTGGACCTCGTTCATGCCGGGGGTCGTGATGGCGGTGAAGGCCGTCGCTTCGCGTCCGGGCCTCACGGTCGGGTTGGACGCCCTGCTGGGGCAGGGGTGAGCACGCGGCTCGCCGCGGTCTTCGCCCATCCCGACGACGACACGTTCGGTGTGGCGGGAACCGTCGCGCTGCACGCGGAGGATCCGACGTTCCGGTTCGTCCTCATCCATGCCACGAGCGGTGAGGCCGGCATGATCTCCGATCCGTCGCTCGCCACGCGCGAGACGCTCGGCGCGGTCCGGGAGGAGGAGGATCGCCGGTCGTGGGTCACCCTGGGCAGGAGCCCCGATCGCCACGAATGGTTGCGCTACCCCGATCACGGGCTGGCCGACGTCCCGTTCGATGAGCTCGTCGAACGCGTCGCGACGATCCTTCGCGATGAACGCCCCGACGTCGTCATCACGTTCGGCGCGGATGGGATCACGGGGCATCCCGATCACATCACGATCGGAGCGGCCACGACGGAGGCGTTCCACGTCGTGCGGGCCGAACGCCCCGACGGGTTCCGCCGTCTGATCCACGTCGCGCTCCCGCAGTCGATGCTGGACGCGTGGAACGAGAAGCTGATCGCGCAAGGCAAGCGAGCCGATGGATCCGACGCAGCTGTATCAGCCGCGCGGCGTGCCCGACGCGTCCATCGGGTTCTCCGTCGACACCGGCTCCGTCGCGCAACGCATCGTCGCCGCGCTCAAGGAGCACCGCACGCAGGCGTCCGACTTCGACTCGCTCCTGTCGGACGACGAACGGCTCGAGGCCGCGGCGCGGGCGCACGGCACGATCGCGTGGCCGCCGTGGGAGCCGGGCGACGCCGTGGTGACCGACGCGTTCGAGGGCCTCGGCTGACCGAGCGAGGCGCGCGATAGGCTCGTCGGCATGGACGTGCAGATCCGCACGATCACCGACGACGAGTTCGAGGAGTGCCTGCGCTCGCTCGAACTGTCGTTCAGCGGCTCCGTCACCGCGGAGGACATGGTCCGCGAACGGCTGGTGCTCGAGCTGGACCGATGGCACGCGGCGTTCGACGACGGGCGGATCGTCGGGGGAGCGGCGGCGGCGAGCTACCGCTTCACGGTGCCGGGCGGCGCCCAGGTGTCGGGGGCGGGCGTGACCGCCGTCGGCGTGCAGCCGACGCATCGACGCCGCGGGATCAACGCGGCGCTCATGCGGGCGCAGCTGGACGACGTCCACGCGCGCGGCGAGCCGATCGCGGTGCTGTACGCGTCAGAGGGCGGCATCTACGGCCGTTTCGGCTACGGGCTCTCGGCGTTCCTCGGCGAGATCGACTTCGAGGGCGGCCGGTCGACGTTCATCCGCGGGTACCGACCGGTGGGCAGCGTGCGGCTGCTTCCCCGGAGCGAGGCCCTCCCGAAGATGCGCGCGATCTACGATCGCGCGCAGCCGCGCCGCCCGGGCATGATCGCCATGGACGACGCGTGGTGGGAGTGGCTGTTCTTCGAGAAGGAGTCCGAGAAGGACGAGCCCACGTTCTACGCGGTCCACGAGACCGATGGCGAACCCGACGCGTACGCGACGTATCGCGTCAAGCACGAGTGGCCGGACTCCATCCCCAAGCTCGAGCTCACGGTCAGGCAGCTGGTGGCGGCCACACGGGACGCGTACGCGGACATCTGGCGATACCTGTTCGACGTGGACCTGGTGCACCGGGTGAAGGCGTGGAACCGCCCCGTCGACGAACCGCTGTCGTTCCTGATGGAAGAGCCGCGCCGCTTGCGCTTCCGGATCGCGGACGGGTTGCGCGTGCGACTCGTCGACGTGCCCGCCGCGCTGGAGGCACGCGGCTTCGTCGGGGACGGCCGGGTCGTCGTCGAGGTCGAGGATCGCTTCTGTCCGTGGAACGAAGGCCGGTTCGCGATCGAGGTGTCCGCCGGAGCTGCGAGCTGCTCCCGTACGGACGACGAGCCTGATATCGCCTGCAGCGCGACCGATCTGGGCGCGACCTACCTGGGAGGGGCGACGTTCCGGCAGCTCCACCGGGCCGGTCGCGTCGACGAGGTCCGTTCAGGGGCGCTGGAGCGCGTCGACGCGATGTTCGCGGCGGATCCCGCACCCTGGAGCCCGTTCATCTTCTAGTCTGCGATGGACTAGAAGAGGCCGGTCAGGTGCCGCGGATCCCTTGCACGACGAACACGAGGCCGATGGCACCCAGGCCGATGGAGAGCGCGGCCCGGATCCACCGGAGGCCGCGGTCTCCCACCAGCGTCCGACCTCCGCTCCCCAGCAGCGTGAACATGAAGTCCGAGGCCGAGACGCCGAGCGTCATGAAGAACGCGGCGGCCACCGCGGCATCCCGGCCGCCGTCCGCGGTGGCATCGGCGATCACCGCGGAGGCGGTCGTGGCGAAGAAGATCCACGCGCCGGGGTTCAGCACCACGGACACGACGCCCCGCAACGTCGGACCCATCGTCGGTGGGATCTCCGCGACGATGGCTCCGGGATCGACGGCCTCGCGACGCACGCGCCGCAGCTCGTCGACGGCCAGGTAGATCAAGAACGCACCGCCGACCACACGGAGCGCCCGAAGCAGGTCCTCGCTCGGGGCGAGCGACGAGAACCCGAACGCCAGCGCCACCATGACGAGGAAGAGGGTGCCGTTGGCGCCGAGCATCACGCGCAGGCCGCCCGACAACCCGCGCTTGGCCGTCTCGGTCAGGAGCAGGAGCTGCACGGGGCCGGGTGCCGCCCCGAGCGCGAACCCCAACGCGAACGCGGCTCCGATATGCGATGTCCAGCTCACGCGTCTGCCGAGCCCCCGTCGAGCCGGAGCTCCTCGATGGCGATCGAGCCGTCGTCGAACGACACCAGGATCCCTTCGCACTCCGCGAGCGGCTCGACGACGTCGCCCGTCAGGCCGAGCGCGGCGCGCTCCACCAAGGGCGTGTGGCTGATCGCCAGGCCGCGGCCGCCGTCCGGGACGCGCTCGAGCAATGCGCGGACCCCGGCCGCCATCCCGTCGGGAGCGCCGCCCGTCGCGTCCTGTCCGCCGAGACCGGGCACCACTTCGTGATCGGGGAGCTGCTGACCGGCACCGCGCAGGAACCAGGCGGCGGTCTCCGCCGCCCGTTGGGCAGGGGAGACGAACACCACGTCGTAGGTGGCCTTCGCCGCTCGTCCGACGTCCTCCGCCTGGGCGCGGCCGGCCGCCGACAGCCGGTCCGCGTGGGGGTCGCGGCGCGCGTGTCGTCGGAGCTCGAGCTGTCGCACGTTCGGATGGCCTCCCTCCGGGGTTCGCGTATCATGCCGCATCCGTGAGCGCCCCACGCCGGATCCTCCCGATGATCGTGCTCGTCGCCGTGCTCGGCATCTCGTGCACGGGCGGCGACGATGATCAAGCGACACCCGCACCGAGCTCGACGACCACCTCGCCTGTTCCCACGGGACCCGTCCACTTCGAGCCGGGGCACTACACGTACGAGTTCGGCGGGGTGACCGTCGGCGTCGTCTTCGATGGCAGCGACGCGTCGATGGACGTCAAGAACGCCTCGGGCGCAGAGCTCGGAGCACCCTCGCTGTACGTCGTCATGGGTACCGGCGTGCGGCGGGACGGGGTGGTGACCGACGCCGCCACGATCGCGGACGGGGAGAGCGCGACGTTCGAGGTGACGTTCCCCGACGACGTCGACGAGCGCACGGTCGGGTTGGTGATCGTGTCGTTCGGGGACTCGAACTACGGCGCGCTCGCGCCGGTGCCGGTCGCATCGACCTGATGTCAGATGCTCCCGGCATGCTTGCGACGAACCATCGCCTGGCACCGAGGAGGGACCGATGACCGTGCGCTTCCAACTGGTGATCGACTGCGCCGACCCTGAGCCACTCGCGCACTTCTGGGCCGCCGCACTGGGATACGAGCTCGAACCACCTCCCGCACGGCTTCACCAGTTGGGATGCCTATTGGCGCGACGTGGGCGTGCCAGAGGACGAGCTGGGCACAGGAGCGGACCGCATCGTCGATCCCGATGGGCAGGGGCCGCGGATCTGGTTCCAGGTGGTGCCGGAGCGCAAAGCGGCCAAGAACCGTCTGCACATCGATATCGGTGTCAGTGGCGGCCGCGCGCTTCCGCTCGAGACGCGGAGGCAGCGTGTCGACGCGGAGGCGGCCCGTCTGGTCGATCTCGGTGCCGTGCTCGTCCGGGTCCTCGAGACGGAGGGCCTCGACCACTACGCCGTCGCGATGAACGACCCTGAGGGGAACGAGTTCGACGTCAACTGACGGCGGGTTCAGCCCTGATCGGCGCGGCTGGCGGGCTCGGCCTCTCCCGCGTGCCATCGCGCCAGCACGAAGATCAGGTCCGAGAGGCGGTTCAGGTACCGGCGGACCTCGGGGTTGACCGTCCGCTTCGCCTCCTCCATCTCGACCACGCGGCGTTCGGCGCGACGGACCACGCTTCGAGCCAGATCCAACGCCGCGCTCGCCGGGTTCGCGCCCGGCACGATGAACACCTGGGGGAGCGGCCGCTGCGTCACCAACGCGTCGATCCGTCGTTCGAGCCGCCCGACCATGTCCTCGGTGACGAGCGAGACGCCTCCGTCGAGCTTCGTGCGCTTCGCCGGGTTGGCGGCGAGGTCGGCTCCCACCACGAAGAGCTCCCGTTGCAGGACCAGGATGTCCTCGCGCATGTCCGGGTCCTCGCAGAGCGAGCGGGCGAGCCCGAGGGCCGCCACGGCCTCGTCGGTGGTGCCGTACGCGTCCGTCGCCAGGTCGCCTTTGGAGATCCGGCCCCCGAACAGGAGCCCGGTGGACCCGTCGTCCCCGGTCTTCGTGTAGATGCGCGGCATCGGGAGCTAGCATAGGGCGGTCTGGGTCCACCGCCCGGTGGCGAAGGAGGACGCATGGCCGGCAGGTTCGGATCGCTCATCACGGCGATGGTCACGCCGTTCCGTGAGGAAGGGCATGCGCTCGATGTCGACGGCGCGCAGCGCCTGGCGTCGCACCTGCTCGACACCGGCAGCGACGCGATCGTGGTCGCGGGCTCCACCGGTGAGTCGCCGACGCTCTCGTACAAGGAGAAGGCCGAGCTGTTCCGCGCGGTCGGCGAGGTCACCAAGGGCCGCGGCAAGCTGATCTGCGGCACCGGCACGTACTCGACGGCCGAGACGCTGGAGCTGACGCAGGCCGCCGAGGACGCGGGGGCCGACGGGTTGCTCGTCGTGACGCCGTACTACAACAAGCCGCCGCAGCGCGGGCTGATCGCGCACTTCGAGCGCGTGGCCGACGCGACCGAGCTGCCCATCATCGTCTACAACATCCCCGGCCGCACCGCGACGCGCATCGAGCACGAGACGCTCCTGCAGCTGGCCGAGCGGCCCAACATCGTCGCGGTCAAGGACTCCACCGGTGACTTCCAGGGCGTGTCTCGGTTGATGGCCGAGGCGCCGCCGGACTTCGAGGTGTACAGCGGCGACGACTGGGCGACGTTCGGCTACGTCTGCCTGGGCGCGGTCGGGCTCGTCTCCGTCGCCAGCCACCTGGTCGGTCCGCAGATCCGCCAGATGATCGAGCTGATCCAGACGGGGGACGTGCCCGCCGCCCGGAAGATCCACGAGGACCTGTCGCCACTGTTCAACGCGCTGTTCATCACCAGCAACCCGATCCCGTTGAAGGCCGCCCTGGAGATGATCGGGCTCCCGGCCGGGGTGCCGAGGCTCCCGCTCGTCCCCGCCACGTCGGAGGAGCGCACGCGGGTCCGCAAGGCGCTGGAGGATGCCGGTCTCCTCTGACCCGAACGTTCGCGTCGTCTTCCTCGGTGGCGTCGGCGAGGTGGGCCGAAACATGGCCTGCATCGAGCTGGACGAGCGCATCCTCCTTGTCGACGTCGGCCTGTCGTTCCCGTCCGCGGACATGTTCGGCATCGACCTCGTACTCCCGGACTTCGATTACGTCCGCGAGCGCGCCGATCAGATCGAGGCCGTGGTGCTCACGCACGGTCACGAGGATCACATCGGCGCCCTGCCGTACCTGCTCCGCGAGCTGAGCGACATCCCCGTCTACGGGACGGCATTCACGCTCGCGCTGCTCGAGGGCAAGCTCGAAGAGCACGGCGTGGCGGATCGCTGTGAACTCCACGTGGTGACGCCGGGGGAGGGAACGACGACCGTCGGGCCATTCACCATGCGGTTCCTGCGCGTGACGCACTCGATCCCGGACGGCATGGCGGTGGTCGTCGACACCCCGTACGGGAGCATCCTGCACACGGGCGACTTCAAGATCGACCAGACGCCGCTGGACGGGCGCCCGACCGATCTGCACGGTCTGGCCGAAGAGGCGAGCGGGCGCGGCGTCCACCTGCTCCTGTCCGACTCGACCAACGCCGAGGAGGCCGGGTACACGCAGAGCGAACGGAGCGTGGGGCCCGTCCTTCACCGCATCATCGAGAAGGCCCCACACATCGTCGTGGTGGCGTGCTTCTCCAGTCACATCCATCGGATCCAGCAGGTGGTGAACGCGGCGCGGGGCAACGAGCGCGTGGTCGCGTTCCTCGGCCGCTCGATGCTGAAGAGCGTCGAGGCAGCGCGAAGGCTCGGGCTCCTGCACGTCCCCGACGAGGACATCGTGGGGATCGAGGAGGTGGATCGGCTCGACCCCAGTCGCGTGGTGGTGATCTGCACCGGGAGCCAGGGTGAGCCGTACTCGGCGCTGTCGCTGATGGCCGCGCGCGAGCACAAATGGGTGAAGCTCGGTCCCGACGACACGGTCGTGCTGTCGTCGTCGCTGATCCCGGGGAACGAGCCCGCGATCCACCGGGTGGTCGACGCGCTGTACCGGACCGGCGGCGACGTGTACCACGTGCCGGCCGACGCGGTCCACGCCAGCGGTCACGCGGCACAGGAGGAGCTCCGACTCATGCTCTCGCTGGTACGTCCCCGATGGTTCATCCCGATCCACGGCGAGCGCCGGCACCTCCAGCATCACGCCCGCCTGGCCGTGGAGGTCGGCATCCCGAGCGATCACGTGATCATCGCCGAGGACGGTGACGTGGTGGAGGTCGGCGAGCGGGTCAAGGTGGTCGACCGGGTCCAGGCGGGTATGACGTTCGTCGACGGGCTGGGGATCGGCGACGTCGGCGGGTCGGTCCTGCGGGACCGGCGGAAGCTTGCCGGAGACGGCGTGGTCGTGGTGGTCCTCACCGTGGACGGGCAGACAGGCGAGGTCATCGCCGGTCCCGACATCGTGAACCGGGGCTTCGTGTACGACGAGACTTCCGGCGACATCCTTGAAGAGGCCAGGAAACGCGTCATGCTTTCCCTCGAAGGGAGCGCGGACGCGCAGGTCACCGATCCGTCCGTGCTCCAGCAGAACGTGCGGCGCGTGCTGGGGAAGTACTTCTACGAGGTCACCCAGCGCAAGCCGGTCATCCTGCCCGTGATCATGGAGGTGTAGGTGCCGCAGAAGACGGCCCGCCGGGCTCCGGTCCGGCGGTCTTCCCCGTCGTCGAGGAAACGGACCGCCAAGAAGAAGCCCGCCAAGCCCGCCCGGACGCCCACCCGGCAGATCCTCTCGCCGTGGGCACGGGACGCGCTGGGCATCGGACTGGTGGTCTTCGGTTTGCTCGCGATCCTCTCGGTCTGGTTCGACGCGGCGGGTCCCGCCGGGCACGGCATCTCGTGGCTCCTCCGCGGGTCGTTGGGCGTCGGCGCGGTCGTGTTCCCGGTGGCCGGCGTCTACTGGGGTGTCGTCCTGCTCCGCGACGTCGCCGTCGAGGATCGGGTCCGGATGTGCATCGGGTTCATCGTGCTCGTGATGGGCGTCCTGGGGCTGATCTCGCTCTTCCGCGACAACCCCGGGATCTTCGAACCGCACGCCGTCCTCGCGCCCGCTGCCGGTCTCGCCGGCGCGCTGGCCGCCCACCCGCTCTCTCGGGTGCTCTCGCCGATCGGCTCCGGCGTCATCTGTCTGGGGCTGGCCACGCTCGGTCTCTTGATCTTCACCGGCACGCCGGTCTCTCGCATCCTCGAGTCGATCAGGGAGTTCCGGGAGTCACGCCCGGAGCGCGACCCCGTCGGCGCGTCGGAGCCCGACGACGAGCGCGCGCCTCGCCGTGCCAAGCCGGGGCGTCTGTCGATCCGTGAGGCCCTCGGCCTCGACGTTCCCGACGATGAGCTGGTCGTGCTCCCGGAGTCCCCGGAGGCGCTGGACGAGCTCGAGCCGGAGGAGGAGCCCGAGCCCGCCACGGTCCGGCCCACGAAGGCGAGAACCGTCTCCACGGCCAGTGGCCCGTACCAGCTGCCGTCGCTCGACCTCCTGCGGACGGCGCCCCCTTCCACCGCGGACGGGCGTGACGAGCAGGACACCATGGCGGCGCTCGAGCGAACGCTCCAGACGTTCGGGGTGGACGCCCGCGTCACCGGTTGCTCCCGTGGCCCGACCGTCTCGATGTACGAGGTCGACATCGCCGCGGGCACCAAGGTGAACAAGGTCCTGCAACTGTCGGGCGACATCGCCTACGCGCTCGCCACACCCGACGTCCGCATCATCGCGCCGATCCCGGGGAAGTCGGCGATCGGCGTGGAGGTGCCGAACAAGCACCGTGACTTCGTGATGCTCGGCGACATCCTGCGGTCGAAGGCCGCGAAGGACGCCACGCACCCGCTCACGGTGGCGCTCGGCAAGGACGTCCACGGGCGGCCCCAGCTGGTGAACCTCGCCACGATGCCGCACATCTTGATCGCGGGCGCGACGGGCGCCGGCAAGTCCAGCCTGATCAACTGCTTCATCACGTCGATCTTGATGCGGACCACCCCTGACGACGTCCGGCTGGTGCTGATCGACCCGAAGCGCGTCGAGCTCAGCCACTACGCCGAGGTGCCGCACCTGCTCTCGCCGGTCATCGTGCACCCGAAGCGCGCGGCAGAGGCGTTGCAGTGGATCGTCCGTGAGATGGAGCTGCGCTACGAGATGCTGGCGACGGTCGGCGTCCGCGACATCGACGGCTACGAGGCCGGCCTGCGTGAGGGCACGCTGCGGATCCCGCCCGGGCAGGAGGCCAACTACGAGCACATGCCGTTCATCCTGGTCGTGATCGACGAGCTCGCCGACCTGATGATGGTGGCGCCTCGCGATGTGGAGGACGCGATCTGCCGGATCGCGCAGATGGCGCGCGCCGTCGGCATCCACCTGATGGTGGCGACGCAGCGGCCTTCCGTCGACGTGGTGACCGGGCTCATCAAGGCCAACATCCCGTCGCGCGTCGCGCTCATGACGTCCAGCCAGGCGGACTCACGGGTGGTCCTCGACATGAACGGCGCCGAGAAGCTGGTCGGCCACGGCGACATGCTGTTCGCGCCCGCCAACGCATCGAAGCCGACGCGGCTGCAGGGGGCGTGGGTCACGGAGCAGGAGATCCACGAGATCAGCGGGTTCATCCGCGGGCAGCGCGAGGTCGTCTACGAGCACAGCGTGGAGGGTCTCGGCCTGCCCCCGCTCGAGCGTCCCGACGCAGGGGGCGGCCTCGGATCGAGCGATGACGAGGAGCTGCTGAACCAGGCGGCAGAGCTCGTGATCCGTTCGCAGCTCGGTTCGACCAGCATGCTGCAACGCAAGCTGAAGGTCGGGTTCGCGCGCGCCGGCCGCTTGATGGATCTCCTGGAGGAGCAGGGCGTGGTGGGGGAGGGCCAGGGATCGAAGGCCCGCGACGTCCTCATCACCTGGGAGGAGTGGGAGGAACGCCGGAGCGCCTAGCGAGCCGGCGACCGCCTAGAGCGCGCCGACGCGGCGAGCGACCTGGAACAGGTTGTCCGCGTGCTGCTGCGGATCGATCATGAACGAGCCCGAGATGCCGACCTGACCCTGCCAGTACGAGTAGATGTCGACGTCGGTCCACCCGCGAGACCGGGCGCTCTTGAAGCTCCGGACCATCTCGCTGCCGCGCCAGAGCGACTGCGGCGAGACGAAGAAGCCACCTCGCTCCCCGTCGATCGAGAGCCAGAAGGAGCCGACAAGGCCCCACGCTCCGTCGTCCTGATCTCCCGATACCAGCAGGAACCGCACCGGTCCCTCCGAGAGCAGATCCGGTGTGGGCACGCGCTCGGCGAACGAGCCGAGCTGCGATCCGTCCATGGATCCATCGTGTGTGCTGTCTGCGTCCCGATCCATCTGCCTCATCCCCTCCCCACGGGGACAGTAGGTCACCCGGCGTGGCCCGTGCAGCGGTCGGAAGGCGATAACCCGGCGGGTTCTTGGTCCTAGGTCCTGCGCCCTCGCTGCGGGCGGAACTCCTCGGCGAGGATCGCCCACCGCTCGTGGTCGCGCCATCTTCCGGCGATCTTCAGGTAGCGAGGCGAGAGCCCCTCCAGGTGGAACCCCGCGCCGGCGACCAGCGCGATGGACGGCGCGTTCTCGGGCTGGATGTTGGCTTCGAGCCGGTGGAGCCCGAGCGGGCCGAACGCGTGGCGGAGCACGAGCTGCAGGCCCTCCCGCATGTACCCTCGGCCTCCGAACGGCGCGAAGGCGTAGTAGCCGAGGTACGCGCTGCAGAAATGCCCGTAGAAGATCTGGCTGATGTTGTAGACGCCGGCGATGGCTCCGTCGTCCCGGCGACATACGAGCAGGGACTCCATGTCGGACCCTTTCGTCCGTTTGAGCCAGGCGGCGAACGCCTCCACGTCGGCCGGCGCCGACACCCATCGGCCGTGCAACTTCCGGCTGGCGCGCACGCGCTCCAGGAACTCATCGCGATCCCGCGCCGCGGGGTGGCGCAGGAAGACCCGCCCGCCGCCGACGACCGGTGTCACGGTGCGTCGCGCCGGGCGCGTGCTTCGCCGATCACCTGCAGGGCGCTCGCCCGGTCCTCGTACCCGTCGGTCGCGACCTTGTGCCCTTCGAGGTCCTTGTAGACCTGGAAGAAATGCTCGATCTCGTTCAGGAGCGAGAGGGGCATCCCGTCGATGTCCTCGACGTGGGACCAGAGGGGATCTCGGAGGGGGACGCACAGGATCTTCTCGTCCTCGCCCTTCTCGTCCGTCATCCGGAACAGCCCGATCGGACGGACCAGGATGTGACAGCCGGGGAACGTGGGCTCGCCCACGAACACCAGGGCGTCGAGCGGGTCGCCGTCCGAACCGAGCGTGCCGTCGATGAACCCGTAGTCCGCCGGGTACTGCATCGACGTGAACAGCATCCGGTCCAGGAAGATCGCGCCGGTCTCGTGGTCGAACTCGTACTTGTTCCGCGACCCCTTGGGGATCTCCACGACGACGGTGAGGACCTGGTCGGCGACGGCCATCGGGCGAGTCTAGCCAGGCGCGGAGCTATCATCCTGAGTCCGTGGCCGAGTCCGTGACCGAGACGCCACGGTAGACCCACGGCCGGAGGCTCTGTGCAGGACTCGATGATCGGGGTGGGTTCCGCCTTGCGGAAAGCGCGGGAGCGGCGGGGCATCACCCTCGACGCGGCCAGCCGCGACACCAAACTCCATATCGACCAGCTCCGCGCGCTCGAGGCCGAGGACTTCGAGGCGTTGATGGGCGACGTCTACGTCCGTGGGTCGCTGCGGACGTACTCCCAGTACCTCGGCTTGTCACCCGACAAGGTGATCGGCGCGTACGACCGCCACGCCGAGACGCCGCCGCCGCCTCCTCCTCCCGCCAGGCTCGGCCGGATCGAGCGCGCGATGGCCGCCTCACGCATCCGCGACAACCAGCTGCTGATGATCCTGCTCGCGGGGACCGTGCTCGTCGTCGCCGTGGTGTTCGGGCTGCTGTCCCGAGGCCATTCGGCTCCCGAGCCGGCGACGCTCCCCACGGTCGCGGCCGAGCCGGATCCGCTCGATCAACAGATCGACGCGGTGGTGGAGGCCGTCGGGGACGTCGGAGTGACCGTCACGGCCGACGGCGTGGAGTCGACGTTCGCGCTGCAGGTCGGCGAAACGCGCACGTTCACGGCACAGACCGACCTGCTCCTCGCGGTGACCGACGGTGGGGCCATCCGGCTCACGGTGAACGGCAAGGACTACGGCATCCCCGGCCAACCGGGCCAGCCGTGGAGCCGGCCGTTCAGTTTCGCCCCGGACGAAGGAGCGACGCCGTCGGGGTGAGCGTGCGAGCCGAGATCGTCGGGGTCGGGACCGAGTTGCTGCTCGGTCAGATCGCCAACACCAACGCACGGTGGATCTCCGAGCGGCTCGCCACGGTGGGGGTCGACGTGCTGCACCACCAGGCGGTCGGCGACAACATCCCGCGGATCATCCAGGTGCTGGAGGTGGCGCTGGGGCGGGCCGACATCGTGCTCGTGACGGGCGGGCTCGGGCCGACCGAGGACGACCTCACGCGCGACGCCATCGCGGAGCTCCTCGGTGTGCCGATGGTGCGGCATCCCGAGATCGAGGACCTGCTGCGCGAGAAGTTCGCCGGCTACGGTCGCGGCGACATGCCGCTCAGCAACCTCCGGCAGGCAGACGTGCCCGAGGGCATGCGAACGATCACACCGGATCGCGGCACCGCGCCGGGGCTCGTGGCCGACCTCCCCGAGGGCAAGCGGATCTACGCGGTGCCGGGCGTGCCGATCGAGATGGAGGAGATGATGGACGGGACGATCCTCCCGGAGCTCGCGGCGCTCGCCGGGCCCGCGACGATCGTCTCGCGGACGCTCCGATCCGCGAGCCTGGGGGAATCGCGGGTGGCGGAACAGCTACGGGACCTGTTCCAAGCGTCGTCCAATCCCAGCGTCGCGTATCTGGCGTCCTCCAGCGAGGTCAAGGTGCGCCTGACCGCGAAGGCACCGACCGAGCAGGAGGCCCTGGCGTTGCTCGCGCCGCTGGTCTCGGAGGTACGCACGCGGCTGGGCGACGCCGTGTTCACCGTGGACGACGAGGAGCTGGAGGAGGCGGTCGGACGGCTGCTCCGGGCGGCGGGGAAGACGGTCGCTTGCGCGGAGTCGCTCACCGGCGGGGGAGTGGCGGCCCGGCTGACGTCCGTTCCCGGCGCGTCCGACTACCTCATCGGTTCGGCGGTCGTCTACACCGCCGACGCGAAGCGCGAGGTCCTGGGCGTCTCGCAGGAGACGATCGACGGTCCGGGCGTGGTCAGCCGGGCGTGCGCCCTCGAGATGGCCGCGGGGGCTCGCCGCGTGTTCGGTGCCGATCTCGGGATGTCGTTGACGGGTGCCGCGGGCCCGGAACCGCACGGAGGCGCCGCACCGGGAACGGTGTGGATCGCCCTCGACGCCGACGGGGTGCGCCATGCGCGCGGGTTCCACGTGCCGGGCGAGCGCTTCCGCGTCCGCCGGTGGGCCGAGCAGGCGGCGCTCGATCTGGCACGGCGATACCTGGAGGGCGTCTCGCTCCCCGGCAGCGACATCTGAGAGGCAGACAGTGGTCGACGATCGGGTCGCTCGCACCGACGAGCCGGCGATGCGATTGTTCATCGCCGTGGACGTGCCGCAGGCCGTCGTCCTCGCGGTCGCTGCGGCGATCGAGCCGTGGCGCGAGGCGTTCCCGAACGTCCGATGGGTACCCCCGGCGAACTGGCACGTCACACTGAAGTTCCTGGGCGCGACACCGGCGGATCGGGTGTCCTGGGTGGAGGAGTCGGTCGGCGGCATCGCGTCGGCCCACCGCCGCGCCACGGTGGGGGTACGCGGTCTCGGAGCGTTCCCGTCGGTGGAGCGGGCCCGGGTGCTGTGGGCCGGGGTGGACGACCTCGAGGCCGGTCTCGACGAGCTGGTGACGGATCTCGAGACGGGACTGGCTCCGGAGTTCCGCAAGGAGATGCGGCGATTCCACCCGCATCTGACCGTCGCGCGGTCGGAGCCTCCCGTCCGCCTCCCGCCCACCTACGCAGACACGTCGCTCGCGACCGAACCGTTCTCGATCGGGAACGTGGTCCTCTACCGGAGTCGATCCCAGGGTGGTGCCACCACGTACGAGCCGCTTCGATCGTTCACGCTCGGTGGGTGAGGGGATAGGGGCTAAGCTGCGAACATGCTCGACCGCATGCTCGACCGTGTCGGCGGACGCGACCGGATCATCAGCCTCCTCACGGCTGTCGTCGTTATCGGCGTGGGCGTCTGGATCGTGGCCGAGGCCGTGCTGTACATCGGGGTCTTCGGATTCGGGGACGGTGGTGGGTTCACCGTCGGATGGATCAAGTGGGCCCAGATCGTGAGTCGACTCGCGAACGATGTCTGGCTCGGAGCCCTGGCGCTGTTGCTGCTCCTCTGGCTCGCGAGCACGTTGAACGGCTCATCATCGCTCTCGAGCGTCGGCGCCGACGAACGAGACGCCGACCTTCACCCCTCCTGACCCGCGATCGGCGTCAGGTGCTTGTGTTCGAACATCTGTTCGAGTAGCCTTCGGCCGTCTGTGTCGCTTCACCCGTCGGATGACAGGGGTGTAACTTATGTCAGAGCCACTCGGTAAGGTCTCCGCGATGGGAGACGAGCGTCGTCGGATCCTCCTCACCGGCGAGCCGAGAGGGCACAAGGAGGACAAGGCGATGGATCGCGAAAAGATGCTCGACGTCACGCTGCAGCAGATCGAGAAGCAGTTCGGCAAGGGTGCGGTCATGAAGCTCGGCGAGCACCCGATGGGGGCCGGTATCACGGTCATCCCGTCAGGATCGCTGGCCCTCGACATCGCGCTCGGCGTCGGCGGCATCCCACGCGGTCGGATCATCGAGGTCTTCGGCCCCGAGGGCTCGGGCAAGACCACGGTCTGTCTGCACATGATCGCGGAAGCACAGGCCAAGGGCGGCATCGCGGCGTTCATCGACGCGGAGCACGCGCTCGATCCCACCTACGCCCGCGAGCTCGGCGTCAACATCGACGAGCTGCTGGTCTCGCAGCCGGACTCCGGCGAGCAGGCGCTCGAGATCGCCGACATGCTCGTGCGGTCGGCGGCGCTCGACATCGTGGTCGTCGACTCGGTGGCCGCGCTCGTCCCCCGGGCCGAGATCGAGGGCGAGATGGGCGACACGCACGTCGGCCTGCAGGCGCGCCTGATGTCCCAGGCCATGCGGAAGCTGGCGGGGACCCTGTCGCGGTTCGACACGTCGGCGATCTTCATCAACCAGCTCCGGGAGAAGATCGGCGTCATGTTCGGCTCGCCCGAGACCACGCCGGGAGGCCGCGCGCTGAAGTTCTACTCGTCGGTCCGGCTCGACGTCCGCAAGATCGAGAACCTCAAGGACGGCACGGACGTCGTCGGCTCGCGCACCCGGGTCAAGGTCGTCAAGAACAAGGTGGCGCCGCCGTTCCGCCAGTGCGAGTTCGACATCATGTACGGCAAGGGCATCTCGAAGGAGGGATCGCTCATCGACGTCGGTGTCGAGCAGGAGATCATCAAGAAGGCCGGCGCCTGGTTCACGTACGAGGGCGATCAGCTCGGCCAGGGCCGTGAGAACGCGAAGCAGTTCCTCGCCGAGCACACCGACGTCCGCGACGAGATCGATCGGAAGGTTCGCGAGGCCGTCGGCCTGACGGACTTCGGCGTGGAGGGTGAGGAGACCCCGATCCAGGTGGTGCCGGATCTCGTGCTCGACGACCGTGAGCCGGAACCGGAGCCCGTCTCGGCCTCCGCCGGGAAGCCCTCGAAGGCTCGCAACGGCAACGGCTGAGCCCGTGGCGGGGGCCCAGAGACCGGGGAAGAAGCCCGCGCAACCGAAGAGCTGCCACGAGCGCGCCCTCGGCCTGCTGGCGGTGCGTGCTCGCAGCCGGCGAGAGCTGGAGCGGCGGCTGCTCCAGGCGGGATTCGAGGCCGAGGAGGTCGCGGACGTCCTCGAACGCCTCGAACGGGTGGGCCTGGTCGATGACGAGGCGTTCGCTCGCCAGGTCGCGGACCACGCTCTCGGGGTCAAGCGATCGGGTCGTCGAGCCGTGGTGAGCACGCTGATGGCGGCTGGGGTGTCGCAGGACGTGATCGAGGCCACCCTGGCGGACGCGGGAGACGAGGACGAGCGCGCGGACGCGCTGGCGCGCTCGCGGGTCGCCCGCCTCGGCTCGCTCGAGCCCGCGAAAGCGTTCGCTCGACTCACATCCTTGCTGGTCAGACGGGGTTACAGCCCTGAGGTGGCCCGACAGGCCGCACGGCGTGCCCTGACCGTCGACCTCGACGATCCTTCCGAAGACCGCCCACACCTTGCCTCCGGGTTCACGCGGCCGTAGCATCGTGAACACGAGAAGAACGAACGAAGAACCCGACGTCATCCCACGAGGCCCTGTGAGCGAGTTGACCGACATCAGAACGGAAGATCGAAGAACGGTGGGACGCGCATCGCCATCGGCGGATCGCGCTCCGACCTCCCTCACGCACTCCAGCCCCTAGACGACGGCGGGACCTTCCGAGGTTCTTCTCCCACGACGCGTTCGACGTGTGTTGGGAGGAACGATGGTCCCTGTAGTGGTCGGCATCGTCGCCCTCGCGGTGGGGATCGCCGCGGGATTCCTGATCCGGAAAACGATGGCAGCGTCCGATGCGCAGAGCATCGAGGCGCGCGCCCAGAGAGCACTGTTGGAAGCCGAGCGTGAGGCCGACGCGACCCGCGTCCGAGCCATCCAGGAGGCACGAGAGGAATCCGCGACGATCCGTCGCGAGGCCGAGGAGGACGTCCGCGCTCGCCGCGATGAGATCTCCCGGTTGGAGAGCCGCATCCTTGAGTCGGAGACGGATCTCCGCACACGGGTATCGACGATCGAGTCGAAGACCCTCGAGCTGCAGGAGCGCGACGAGAAGCTCCAGTTCGTGCGGGAGCAGCTCGCCAAAGCGGCCGATCAGCATCGGGCGGAGCTGGAGCGGATCGCCGGCATGACCTCGACCGAGGCTCGGGAGCATCTCGTCGCGCAGGTCGTCGAGGACGCGAAACGGGTCGCGATGACGCAGGTCCGCGAGATCGAACAGCGTGCTCGCGAGGAGGGCGACGAGCGGGCTCGCAAGATCGTGACGATCGCGATCCAGCGGGTCGCGTCCGAGCAGACGGCGGAGTCGACCGTCTCGGTGTTCGCCCTCCCCAGCGAGGACATGAAGGGACGCATCATCGGCCGCGAGGGACGCAACATCCGCGCGTTCGAGGCGACGACCGGCGTCAACCTGATCGTCGACGATACGCCTGAGGCCGTGGTGCTCTCGTGCTTCGACCCCGTGCGGCGTGAGGCGGCGAGGATGACGCTCGAGAAGCTCGTCGGGGACGGGAGGATCCATCCGGCACGCATCGAGGAGATCCACGAACGCTCGCTCCGTGAGTTGGAGGAGCACATCCGGCGCGCGGGAGAGGACGCGGTCGCCGAGGTCGGCATCACCGACATCCACCCCGAACTGATCAAGCTCCTGGGGCGGCTGCAGTACCGGACGTCGTACGGCCAGAACGTGCTGAAGCACCTGGTGGAGTCCGCGCACATCGCCTCCGCGCTCGCTGCGGAGATCGGCGTCGACGGAACGATCGCCAAGCGAGGCGCGTTCCTGCACGACATCGGGAAGGCGGTCACGCACGAGATCGAGGGCTCGCACGCGATCATCGGCGCCGAGATCGCTCGCCGGCTGAAGGAGGGCCCCGAGGTCGTCCACTGCATCGAGTCGCACCACGGCGAGGTCGAGCAGCACTCCGTGGACGCGGTGCTCGCCCAGATCGCGGACTCCATCAGCGGCGGCCGCCCCGGCGCTCGCCGGGAATCCTTGGAGACGTACGTGAAGCGCCTCCAGCGCCTCGAGGAGATCTGCACCGCGATGCCCGGGGTCGAGAAGACGTACGCGATGCAGGCCGGTCGCGAGGTCCGCGTGATGGTCAGGCCCGAGGACGTGGACGACATCTCGGCACAGGTGATCGCCCGCGACATCGCGAAGCAGGTCGAGGAGGAGTTGCAGTACCCGGGCCAGATCAAGATCACGGTCGTGCGCGAGACGCGGGCGGTGGAGTACGCCAAGTAGGGGGTAGCCTCGATCCCATGGAGCGCACGTATCTGATCCGCACCTTCGGGTGCCAGATGAACGAGCACGACTCGGAGCGGATCGCCGGCTTGCTCACGGCCGACGGGATGACGCCGACCGACGACGTCGCGAACGCCGGCGTCGTGGTGTTCAACACGTGCGCGATCCGTGAGAACGCGGACAACCGCCTGTACGGCAACCTCGGGCATCTGAAGCCGTTGAAGGACAACGACCCGTCGCTCCGCATCGTGGTCGCGGGGTGCCTGGCGCAGAAGGACCAGGGCGAGATCCAGCGGCGAGCGCCGTGGGTCGACATCGTGGTCGGAACGCACGCGCTGCCGCATCTGTTGGAGCTGCTGAAGACGTCGGAGGTGGACGGTCCGCAGATGGACGTCCGCGAGTACACGGAGGTCTTCCCCAGCGCGTTGCCGTCCGCGCGTCACGACCCGTTCCGTGCGTGGGTCTCGATCGCACCGGGGTGCGACAACGCCTGCACGTTCTGCATCGTGCCGCTCGTCCGTGGCCCGCAACGATCCCGCGCGATCGGGGACATCCTGGCCGAGGTGCAGGGACTGGCGCGGAGCGGCGTGGTCGAGGTCACGCTCCTCGGTCAGAACGTCAACACCTACGGCCGCGACGTCACGGTTCCGGGCTCGTCGAACCGCCCGCTCTTCGGGGAGCTGCTGCGTCAGGTCGGCGCGGTCGAGGGGATCCGGCGTGTGCGGTTCACGTCCCCGCACCCGCACGACTTCACCCCGGACGTGATCGAGGCCATGGCCGAAACGTCTTCGGTCTGCGAGCACATCCACTTCCCGTTGCAGTCGGGCTCCGACCGTGTGCTGAAGGCGATGCGGCGCTCGTACCGGCGCGACCGCTACCTCGGATGGCTGGACGCGATCCGTCGTGCCATCCCCGACGTCGCGGTGTCGACCGACGTCATCGTGGGGTTCCCCGGCGAGACCGAGGAGGACTTCGCCGACACGCTCGACCTCGTGGAGCGCGCTCGGTTCGACAGCGCGTACACGTTCCAGTACTCCCCACGTCCGGGCACACGGGCAGCGTCGTTCGAGGACCAGATCCCGAAGGCGGTCGTCCAGGAGCGTTTCGACCGACTGGTCGAGCTGCAGCAGCGGATCTCACTCGAGCGTTCGCTCGCGCAGGTCGGTGCCACGTTCGAGGTGCTGGTGGAGGGTGCGGGCAAGCGAGGACCCTCGACGCAGGCTCGAACCCGGACCAACAGGATCGTGCACATCCCCGACGCGCTCCAGCCGGGATCGTTCGTCCACGCCAGGATCACCCAGGCCTCCGCGCATCACCTGGCCGGCGAGCTGGTGCCGGCGCCGGAGGCCGTGGCCGTCTGAGGTCGGCCGGCATGACCCGACGGACGCCGCTCGCGCTCGTCGGGCCGACCGCGGTCGGCAAGACCGACCTCTCGCTCGCGCTGGCGGAGTCCCTGAGCGCGGAGATCGTCTCGATCGATTCGATGCTCGTGTATCGCGGGATGGACGTCGGCACGGCCAAGCCGTCGGACGCCGAACGGGCGCGCGTTCCTCACCACATGATCGACGTCGCGGAGCCCTCGGAGGCGTTCTCGGTCGCTCGGTTCCAGGAGGCCGCCCGGCTCGTGTTGCGCCAGACCGGCGAGCGCGGGCGTGAGGCGCTCTTGGTCGGCGGGTCGGGCCTCTACTTCCGCGCGATCGTCGATGAGCTGGAGTTCCCGGGAACCGATCGCGACACTCGCTCCGAGCTGGAGCGCCAGGCCGCGGCGCTCGGCCCCGAGCGGTTGTACGCCCGCCTGGCGTCTATGGACCCCGCGGCCGCCGCACGGATCGAGCCGGGGAACGCGCGTCGGATCGTCCGCGCCCTGGAGGTGCCGGCTCTCACCGGACGCCCGTTCTCCTCCTTCGCCGACGCCTGGGAGCGCTACGACCCCGATGCGGTGCGCGCCGCCGGACTCAGGATGTCGCGCGAACCACTGATCGAGCGGATCCGCGCACGCGTCCGCGCGATGCTCGACGACGGGTGGATCGACGAGGTGCGTTCCCTGGTGGATGCCGGGTTCGGCGGATGGCTGACCTCCACACAGGCCATCGGCTACGCTGAGTTGGCGCGTCACCTGCGAGGGGAGATGACGCTGGAGGATGCCGTCGAGGCGACCGTCAAGCGAACGACGAACCTCGCGAGGCGGCAGATGGCGTGGTTCCGCCGTGATCCGCGCATCCGGTGGTTCGACGTGGACGAGCGGGGCCCGATGTCGGCCTTCGAGCCGATCCGGGCGTTCCTCTCGCGTCCGTGGGAGGACGAGTGACCGACGAGCTCCGATTCGCCAAGTATCAGGGAACCGGCAACGACTTCGTGATGCTCGTGGACCTGGACGACGAACGTCCGCTTGAGCCGGACGCGGTCGCCGCCCTCTGCCACCGCCGGACCGGCGTCGGCGCCGACGGCGTGATCCGCCTGGTGCGTTCCTCGCGGCCCGATGCATCGTTCGTGATGGACTACCGCAACGCCGACGGCAGCCTCGCGGAGATGTGCGGCAACGGCGCGCGATGCGTGGGCAAGCTCGTGCACGACCTCGGGCTCGCCGAGGAGCTCGAGTTCGGGATGCAGACCCTCGGAGGCATCCGCCGGCTGCGCCTGCACGAGGACGGGGGTGAGGTCCGCCGCGTCACCGTCTCCATGGGCGTCCCGGGCTTCACGAAGGCGGCCATCCCCATGCGGGGTCCGGCGTGGGAGACGTTCCTCAGCCAGCCGTTCGACGTGGGGGGCGGCATGACGCTCACGGCGAGCGCCGTGTCCATGGGCAACCCGCACCTCGTCCTGTTCGTCGACGACGACCCCGATCGCGTCCACGTCTCGCACATCGGTCCGGCGCTGGAGCGTCACGAGCTGTTCCCCGAGCGCACCAACGTGGAGTTCGCACAGGTCCTCGACGACGGGATCAAGGCGCGCGTGTGGGAGCGCGGCTCCGGCGAGACCCTCGCGTGCGGCAGCGGGGCGTGCGCGGTCGCGGTGGCGGCGAACGAGGCCGGGCTGGTCCCGGCCGCCACGGTCGTCCGGTTCCCCGGAGGTGCCCTCGAGGTCGAACGCCAGGAGAGCGGAGAGGTCCTCCTCACGGGTGACGTCGAGCGCGTCTTCGAGGGCTCGGTGGACCTCGACCGCCTGCGGGGCCGTGTCCACACGTGAGCGTGCCGGCGAACGAGGTCGACGCCGGGCTCGATGAGCGGCTCGCGACCGCGACGCTCGACCTGGTGCGCCTCGCGTCCGTGAGCGGAGACGAGGTCGCGATCCTCGCCTCGATCGACGCCGCGCTTCCCGAGGGCCTCGACGTGGTCGACCGTGAGGACGGTGTCCTGTTCGCGGTTCCTCCGAGGCGGCGCGACGACTCGCGGTTCGTCGTGCTGGCGGGCCACGTCGACACCGTGCCGCTCCACGGGAGCGCTCCCGGCGGGCGCGACGGCGACGCCATCGTCGGACGCGGTGCCGCCGACATGAAGGGGGCGCTCGCGGTGATGCTCGAGACGGCGTCGTGGCTCGCCGGTCACCCCGGCGCGAGCGATCTCGACGTCGGGCTGCTCTTCTTCGGCCGCGAGGAGCTTCCGATCACGCAGAGCGCGCTCCTCCCGTTGTTCGCCCGATGCGAGCTGACCCGGTCGATCGACCTCGCGATCGTGATGGAGCCCACCGCGAACGCGATCGAGGTCGGTTGCTTGGGGAACCTCAACGCGCGGATCACCGTGCACGGTCGGGCAGCGCACACGGCGCGACCGTGGCTCGGGCGCAACGCGATCCATACGGCGATCGGCGCGTTCGCGCCGATCGCCGAGCTCGCCCCGAACGATGTCGACGTCGACGGCTTGGTCTTCCGCGAGGTGGTGAGCGTCACGTCGATCGACGGCGGGATCGCCGGCAACGTCGTGCCCGACCTCGTGGAGGCGACCGTCAACTTCCGCTACGCGCCGACGCGCACCCCCGACGAGGCGGAGGCGCGACTGCGCTCGTTGCTCGCGACCGACGATGTGGAGTTCACCGTGATCGGCAACGCCCCACCCGCACCGGTCGTGGCTCGCCACCCGCTGGTGGAACGGCTCCGTGCCGCGGGGGACCTCGAGGTCGGACCGAAGCAAGCGTGGACCCCCGTGGCGGAGTTCGCGACGATCGGGGTGGACGCCGTCAACTTCGGACCGGGCGACCCGCAGTACGCTCATCGTGACGACGAGCGGGTCTCCATCGAGGCGCTGGTGCGTTCGACCCACGTGTTGCGAAGGTTCCTGTCGGAGGAGAGGGAAGGCTAGATGGAGCTGTCACCCGGGATGCGGAACGTGGAGCCGTATCCGTTCGAGGAGCTCGACCGGCGCAAGCGCGAAGCGTTGGACGCCGGCCGCACCCTGATCGACCTCGGTGTGGGCGACCCGCGCGACGAGACGCCGGCGTTCATCCGGGACGCCCTGCGCGCGGCGATCGTGCCCACGTCCTCGTACCCGCGCGCGGCGGGCCTGCCGGAGCTGCGCGAGGCCATCGTGGCATGGGTCGATCGGCGGTTCGGCGTGACCCTCGACCCGTCGAGCGACCTGATCCCCACACTCGGCAGCAAGGAGCCGATCTTCTCGCTCGCGCAGGCGGTCCTGGACCCGGCCGCGGGCCGGGATCTCGTCCTGGTGACCGCTCCTGGGTACACGATCCCCGAACGGGGGGCACGGTTCGCCGGAGGCGAGGCGGTGCGCCTCCCGCTGGTGGCGCCCGACTTCCTGCCCGACCTCGACGGGATCGCGACCGAGGTGTGGGAGCGCGCGGCGATCGTGTGGCTCAACTACCCGAACAACCCGACGGGCGCGGTGGCGCCGCTCGCGTTCCTGGAGCACGCCGCCGACCTGGCCCGGCGGCACGACGTCCTGCTCGCCCTCGATGAGGCGTACAGCGAGCTGTGGTTCGACGACGGCCCTCCGGCGTCGGGTCTGCAGCTCGGCGACCTCACCAACGTCGTCGTGCTCAACACCCTGAGCAAGCGCTCGAACATGACGGGGTATCGCTCGGGGTTCATGGCCGGCGACGCCAGGCTGATCGCGGGGATGAAGGCGCTCCGGCCCTCGACCGGCGTGACGCCTCAGGAGTTCGTCCAACGCGCGTCCGTCGCTGCCTGGGGCGATGAGGTCCACGTCCAGGAGCAGCGGCGGCGGTACGCCGACAAACGCGCGCGCTTCCTGGACGTGTTCCGAAGTCAGGGCGTGGAGGTCGCGGGGAGCGTGGCGGGCATGTATCTGTGGGTCCGCGTGCCCGGCGGCCGTCCATCCCTCGCGTGGGCGCTCGAGCTCCTCGAGCGCGGTCTGGTCGTCGCGCCCGGGTCGTTCTTCGGGCCGGAGGGAGAGGGCTTCGTTCGGATGGCGATGGTGGCGACGCTCGATGACTGTGCGCGTGCCGTCGAGATCCTCGCGAGCGCCCTGTCCGAACGTGAGGTGCTTGCGTGAGCGTCGAGGCCCACGCGGAGCTGGCCGCGCGCGTCGAGGCGAGCTTCGCGGCGGAGGACTGGGACGTCGACTCCGCGTGCGTCGAGGACGCGATCGGGTTGCTCGACCGAGGCGAGGTCCGCGTGGCCGAACCCACGGACGGCGGCTGGGTCGTGAACGAGTGGGCCAAGAAGGCGGTCCTCCTGTACTTCCGCGTCCGCGGGATGGAGACGATCGAGTCGGGACCGTTCGAGTACCACGACAAGCTCCCGTTGAAGCACGGGTTCGTCGAGGCCGGCGTCCGGGTGGTGCCCCCGGCCGCCGTCAGGTACGGGGCGTTCCTGTCGCCCGGAGTGATCCTCATGCCGAGCTACGTCAACATCGGCGCCTGGGTCGGTCCGGGCACCATGGTGGACACGTGGGCGACGGTGGGCTCGTGTGCGCAGATCGGCGCGAACGTCCACCTGTCCGGCGGCGTGGGGATCGGCGGGGTGCTGGAGCCCGTTCAGGCGGCGCCGGTGATCGTGGAGGACGGTGCGTTCATCGGTTCGCGGGTGGTGCTCGTGGAGGGCGTCCGGATCGGGCATGAGGCCGTGATCGCGCCCGGTGTCGTCCTGACCGGCAGCGTGCCGGTGATCGACGTCACCGGCTCGGAGCCCGTGGAGCATCGCGGTGTGGTGCCACCGCGCGCCGTCGTCATCCCCGGCACCCGCACCAAGGAGTTCCCGGCGGGGAGCTACGGGCTGCCGTGCGGCCTGATCGTCGGCTACCGGGACGCGGGGACCGAATCCAAACTGGTGCTGAACGACGTGCTTCGCGAGTTCGGCCTGCCGGGTGCGGCGGAGGCATGATGGCCGCCGGCGACCGAGATCCGAAGCGCACCGACCGCCGAGAGGTGCTGGAATCTCCGCTGTCCGCGACGTGGAGTCCACGCGTGCGGGAGCGCGCCGTGCTGGTCGGGGTCGGTCGGGGGATGGCGGAGGAGGACCTGGACGAGCTGGCCGCGCTCGCCGACTCGGCGGGAGCCGAACCCGTCGCGCGCATCGTGCAGAGCCGCGCCGATCCGGATCCGGCAACGTACGTCGGCAAGGGCAAGCTCGGGGAGCTCCACGACGTGATCCACGCGAACCGCGCCGACGCGGTGATCCTGGACCACGAGCTGTCTCCCGGGCAGCTGCGTTCGCTCGAGGAGCGGCTCGGTGTGAAGGTGATCGATCGGACCGCGTTGATCCTGGACATCTTCGCGTTGCACGCGCGTTCACGCGAAGGCAAGGTGCAGGTGGAGCTCGCGCAGCTCAACTACCTGTTGCCGCGGCTGCGCGGTTGGGGCGAAGCGATGTCGCGCCTCGGAGGCGGCATCGGTACGCGGGGTCCCGGCGAGACGAAGATGGAGGTCGACCGCCAGCACATCCGCCGGCGGATCACGAAGCTGCGGCGCGACATCCGCGACATGGGCCGCACCCGCGACGTGAAGCGCGCCCGGCGGAAGAACAATCAGGTCACGCAGGTGGCGATCGCGGGCTACACGAACGCCGGCAAGTCGACGTTGCTCAACGAGCTGACGGGAGCGCGCGCCCTCGTCGCGGACCAGCTGTTCGCCACGCTCGATCCGACCACGCGCAAGCTCGAGCTCCCGGGAGGTCGTCGGGCGACGCTGACGGACACCGTGGGGTTCGTCAGCAAGCTGCCGCATGACCTCGTGGAGGCGTTCCGTTCGACGCTCGAGGAAGTGACCGACGCCGACGTCATCCTGCACGTGGCCGACGCGGCCTCGCCCGACCTGGACGAGCAGATCGAAGCGGTGCGGCGCGTGCTCGGCGAGATCGGCGCGGGCGACATCCCGGAGGTCCTGGCGATGAACAAGATCGACCACGTGGCCGGCTCGGCCCGGGCGCGGCTCGCGCGCCGGTTCCCCGGATCCGTGGCCGTCTCTGCGCTGACCGGCGAGGGGACAGAAGGGTTGCTGGAGGCGCTGGGCGAGGCGCTCCCGCACCCGCCGCTCGAGGTGACGCTGCTGGTGCCGTGGGGCCGAGAGGACATCACGGCCAGGCTCTACCGCGACGCCGAGGTCCTGGGCACGGAGCCCGACGGCGAGGGGACCGTGGTGCGGGCGCTGGTCGGCGAGCGCGAACTGGCCGCCGTCAAGGAGTTCGTCCGGTCGTAACTCGCGCTGATGGGCGATGCGGCTACGGGGCGCCGATCGCCCAGGTCGCAGGATCGTTCCACGCCCCCACGATGACGGTGTCGGGGTTCTGGGAGCGCTCCACCGCGAACCGGAGCGCCAGGAGCTGCAGCCGGGCCGTGAGCGGGAGCTGCGCGAGCGCGATCGGCAGATCCGCCGGCTCGATCAGACGCGTGACCGGGACCCGTTCGGACTCGCCGGCACGCGCGACCGCCTCGACCAGGCCGCTGGGGTCCGGTGGGAACAGCGCCACCAGCCGGTCACGGGCGTCGAGGGGCACCGCCGAGCCGTGCAGCAGGTACTCCGCGTCGTAGCCCTCCGCGAGGAAGCGCGATGCCTCCCGGACCTTGAGCGCGCCCTCCCGCGCCGTGACGGCGCTCGGACCGGCGCCAACGAGCACGAGCAGCCGTTCCGGCTGGGGGATCGCGTCGACCGCCGGGTCGGCGATCGCCGCGGCCACGGCCGCGGGGACGCGCCCGAGCGTCGCGTCGTCCAGCTGGTCCGCGCCGAGTTCCTTCGCGAGCATGGCCAACGCCAACACCGCCGTCGTGTAGCTGACGGTGTAGGTGTCGGACGTCTCCTTGTCGACGGTCTCGATCGCGTCGGGGAACCCTGAGCCGCGCTTCGTGATCATCACCGGCCCCAGGCCTGCCGTGAAGGCCTGCGCGCGCGTGGACAGCGCGAACGCCGTCTCGGCCGTGTGGGTGATGACGATGACGCCGTCCTGCGGACCGACCAGCGGAGCGAAGTCGACGAACTGCATCGCCGGCACCGCGTGCGCCTGTCTGCCGGAGAGCTGGATCAACGACGCACCGAGCTCTGCCGCGTGCAGGCTGGTGCCGGTGCCCACGACCCACAGCCGGCGCGAGCGATGGAGCCGCTCGGCAGCCTCGTGGACCTGACGACGGACGTCGGCGGAGCCCAGCAACGCCGTGAGCGCGTCGGGTTGCGACCGGATCTGGTGTTCGAGGTTCGTGGAGGTCTTGGCGGGCATCTGGACTCCTCGTCTGATGGCTCCGCCGAGCTTAGCCGAGCGCCGGAGGGCTACGGAAGGCGGCGCAGCACCGCGACCACCCGGCCGAGGATCCGCCCGTCGACCATCTCGAACGGTGCCATCGCCGGGTTCTCGGGGATCAGCATCACGCGGGCGCCGTCGTGGCCCAGCCGCTTGACCGTGGCTTCGTCCTCGGCGGGTCCGGGGAGCAAGGCGGCCACGACCTGCCCGTCTTGCGCCGTGGCCTGCGACCTGATCACGACCAGGTCGCCGTCGAGGATGCCGGCCCCGATCATGGAATCGCCCGCGACCCGCAGCGCGAAATGATCGGCGTTGCCCGAGACGAAGGCGTGTGGCACGGTGACGTGCTCCTCGATGTGCTCGTCGGCCAGGATCGGGGCACCCGCCGCGATGCGGCCGAGCAGCGGCACGACGGCTCCGTCGACCTTGGGCTCGGACAGCGACATCGCGCGTGGCTTCGTGGCGTCCTTCGTGAGCAGGCCCTTGCGCTCCAGGTTCGCGAGCTGCGCGTGGACGCTGGAGGACGACGTGAGACCGACGGCTTCGCCGATCTCTCGCACCGTGGGTGGGTATCCGCGGGTGCGGACCGTTTCCGCGATGACGTCCAGGATCCGTTGCTGTCGGGGAGTGATGTCAGACATGGTCATTAGCCTCCTGACTAGGTCGAACGCACGCTAACACCGGCCGGGAGAGGAAGCAAACATATGTTCGAGCGAACCCTTGACACCGAACACGTGTTCGGCCACCATGGATCCATGAGTCGAACACGTGTTCGCCGTCGCCGCCGGATCGCCGCCGCGCTCGGGAGCGTGGCCGTGGCGATCGTCCTGTCCGCTCCGGTCGCCGGGGCGCTCGGGCGTCACGGGGAGGCATCGAGCACGAAGGTGCAGCCGGCTCGGCGGTGGGAGCAGGTGGTCGTCGTGCAGCCCGGCGACACGGTCTGGTCGATCGCCGAGGCGGCGGCCGACGGTGCCGATCCGCGGGCGTTGGTCGACGCCATCGTCACGCGGAACGGCATCGACGTCGGTGCCGTGGTACCCGGGCAGTCGCTCGTCATCCCGCGCCTCGCTTGACGACGCAAGATGGTACGGTTCGCGCCGCCACAACATGTTGTGGCCCACGATCATGCGATGCCCTTGGTGCGACGCCGACGACGATCGCGTCGTCGATTCCCGGTCCGCGGACGGCGGTTCGGCGATCCGACGCCGGCGGGAGTGTCTGTCCTGCGGGCGCCGGTATACGTCGTTCGAGCGGGTCGAGGACGTGGGCCTGGTGGTCGTCAAGCGGGACGGCTCCAAGGATCCGTTCGATCGGGCCAAGCTCGAAAGCGGCATCCTGAAGGCCATCAAGAACCGGCCGGTCTCCCCGGAGCAGGTGGAGCGGGTCGTCGGCAAGGTCGAGGAGCGGCTCCGGCGCAAAGGTCCGGAGGTCACGTCGCAGGCCGTCGGCGTCGAGGTCCTGGCCAGTCTCGCCAAGCTGGACCAAGTGGCGTACATGCGGTTCGCCAGCGTCTACAAGGACTTCCAGGAGATCACGGATTTCCAGAGCGAGCTGAACGTGCTCCTGGAGAAGAAGACGCCCGCCAAGCCGCGTTCACGATAGATCTGCTGTCGTTCCGCTCTCGGCCTGAGATACTACATGTAGTGGCTCCTGAAGATTCTCGGCACATCATCTTGACGTCCTGGGTCCAGGAGTCCACAATCGCCAAGCCCGAATCACACGGATGTCATTATCCACAGATATCCACAACGGGTTCCACATCGGTCAGGTAGTCGGCCAAGGAACGGATCAGGCGAAAGGGGCGCAGGTGGCGACGAAAGAGGGGGACGTCGAGGTCATCCGAGAGGGACTGACCTTCAACCGGTACTTCACGACCGAGGGGCGGCATCCGTTCGACGACGTCGAATGGGAGACGCGTGACGCGGTCATCCCGAACTTCAAGGAGGGTGGCTTCGCCTTCGAGCAGCGCGACGTGGAGTTCCCCGTCTCGTGGTCGCAGAACGCGACGAACATCGTCGCCCAGAAGTACTTCCGAGGGACGCTCGGCACGCCGCAGCGTGAATCCTCGGTGCGGCAGCTGACCGGCCGCGTGGTCGACACGATCCGCGTGTGGGGTGAGCGCAACGGCTACTTCGCCACCGAGCAGGACGCCCAGGTGTTCGCCGAGGAGCTCACGCACCTGGTGGTGAACCAGAAAGCCGCGTTCAACTCCCCGGTGTGGTTCAACGTCGGCGTGCCCGGTACGCCGCAGCAGTGCAGCGCCTGTTTCATCCTCGCGGTCGAAGACCACATGTCGTCGATCCTCAATTGGTACGTGGAGGAAGGCACGATCTTCAAGGGCGGATCCGGATCGGGCATCAACCTGTCGCAGATCCGTTCATCCAGGGAATCGCTCGCCGGCGGTGGGACGGCGTCGGGTCCCGTCTCGTTCATGCGAGGCGCAGACGCCTCGGCCGGGACCATCAAGTCGGGCGGCAAGACCCGTCGCGCAGCGAAGATGGTCATCCTCAACATCGACCACCCCGACATCCGCGACTTCATCTGGTGCAAGGCGCACGAGGAAGAGAAGGCGCGAGCGTTGCGAGACGCCGGATTCGATATGGACCTCGACGGCCGGGACGCGTATTCGATCCAGTATCAGAACGCGAACAACTCGGTGCGGGTGTCCGACGAGTTCATGCGCGCATATGAGCTGGACCAGGACTGGAAGCTCAAGGGCGTGACGACGGGCGAGACGGTTGAGACGACGCGCGCTCGCGAACTCATGCGTGAGATCGCCGAGGCGGCATGGGCGTGCGCCGACCCGGGGATGCAGTACGACACCACGATCAACGAATGGCACACATGCCCCGCGTCGGGCCGGATCAACGCGTCGAATCCATGCTCGGAGTACATGCACCTGGACAACTCCGCATGCAATCTCGCGTCGCTCAACCTGATGAAGTTCCTCGACGACGAGGGCAATTTCGATGTGGCATCCCTGCGGCATGCGGTGGAGATCGTGTTCACCGCGCAGGAGATCCTCGTCGGAGAGTCTGATTACCCGACCGAGCAGATCGGCATCAACGCTCGTGCCTATCGGCAGCTGGGTCTCGGGTACGCGAACCTCGGCGCCCTGTTGATGGCGCGGGGTCTCCCGTACGACTCCGACGGCGGACGTGCCTGGGCAGGTGCCATCACCGCGCTCATGACGGGCCAGGCGTATCGCACCAGCGCGCGGATCGCCGAGGCCATGGGGACGTTCGACGGGTTCGACCCGAACCGCGACGCGATGCTCCGCGTCATGCGCAAGCACCGCGCGGCAGCCGAGGAGATCGATGCGGAGTTCGTCCCCGAGGGGATGCTGTCCGCCGCGAAGCAGTCGTGGGACGAGGCGGTCTCCCTCGGCGAGCGGTTCGGGTATCGCAACGCGCAGGCGTCGGTGCTGGCGCCGACCGGCACGATCGGGCTGATGATGGACTGCGACACGACCGGGATCGAGCCCGAGCTCGCGCTCGTCAAGACGAAGAAGCTCGTCGGCGGCGGGACCATGCAGTTCGTGAACCAGACGGTGCCGCGCGCGCTGGAGAAGCTCGGATACGACGCCGCGCAGAGCGCCGACATCGTCGCGTACATCGCGCAGAACAACTCGGTGATGGACGCGCCGCATCTGAAGACCGAGCATTACGCGGTGTTCGACACGGCGATGGGCGCGGAGCCCATCCATTACATGGGCCACGTGCGGATGATGGCCGCGGCGCAGCCGTTCATCTCGGGCGCCATCTCGAAGACCGTCAACATGCCCGAGGAGGCGACGGTCGAGGAGGTCGAGCAGCTGTTCATCGAGTCGTGGAAGCTCGGCCTGAAGGCCGTCGCGATCTACCGCGACAACTGCAAGGTCGCGCAGCCCCTGTCGGCCGACAAGAAGAAGACGGCGGAGGTGCCGGTCTCCGCGGAGCTCGCGCAACCGGTGCGACGCCGCCTGCCGATGTCCCGTCCGTCGACGACCACGTCGTATCAGGTGGGCGACGCCGAGGGCTACATCACGGCGGGCTCGTACCCGGACGACGGCCTCGGCGAGATCTTCCTGAAGACCTCGAAGCAGGGATCCACGCTCTCCGGCGTGATGGACGCGTTCGCGATCGCGGTGTCGATCGGGCTCCAGTACGGCGTGCCGCTCGAGACGTACGTCTCGAAGTTCATCAACATGAAGTTCGAGCCGTCGGGCATGACGAACGATCCCGACATCCGGTTCGCCTCGTCGCTCGTGGACTACGTGTTCCGGCGGCTGGCCCTCGACTACCTGCCGGAGGACAAGCGCGAGGCGCTCGGTATCCGGTCGATCGAGGAGCGGACGGTCGCGGCCAAGCTGGAGGTGGAGGCGAAGACAGAGCCGCCCGCGGAGGTGCAGGCTCCGACGCCGGAGCTGATCCCGATCACCGAGAAGCAGACGGCCAAGATCCTGGACGCGCCGCTCTGCTACCAGTGCGGATCCAAGATGCAGCCGGCCGGCTCGTGCTACGTGTGCGGGACGTGCGGTAGCACCAGCGGCTGCTCGTAAGCTTCCCGGATGGACCAGCGAGACGGGCGTGTCGTCGGACTGCATCACGTCCAGCTCGCGATGCCGCAGGGCGAGGAGGACGCCGCCGTGAAGTTCTACGGCTACCTGCTCGGTCTGGAACAGGTCGAGAAGCCGCCGGAGCTGGCGCCGCGAGGCGGCGTCTGGTTCCGCGGCCCCGAGATCGAGTTCCACCTGGGGGTCGAGGACGGGTTCCGACCCGGCGACCAAGGCGCACCCGGCGTTCATGGTCGAAGGCTTGGACCACCTGCTGACCCGCTTGGACGCGGCCGGCATCCGGGTGAGCGAGGACGAGGTGCAGCTCGAGGGCTTCCATCGGGTGTACGTGCGTGATCCGTTCGGCAATCGCATCGAGCTGATCGAACCGGTCTGACATGGATCTCCCGTTCGAGCGCCTGCATCCCGACGCGGAGCTGCCGTCCGCCGCGCACGCGGGAGACGCGGGCCTGGACCTGCGTTCGACCGTCGACCTGGACGTGGCTCCGGGCGAACGCGGGATGATCCCGACCGGGCTGGCGGTCGCCATCCCCGAGGGTCACGCCGGACTCGTGCTCCCGCGGTCGGGGCTGGCGTCGAAGCACGGCCTGACGCTCGCCAATGCGCCGGGCCTGATCGACGCGGGCTACCGGGGCGAGATCGTCTGTGCCGTCGTCAACCTGGATCGCGAGCGAGCCGGTGCGGATCGCGAAGGGAGATCGGATCGCGCAGCTGGTGATCGTCGCGATCCCGGAGGTGAAGCCGACCTGGGCCGAGCAGCTGCCGCCGTCACACCGCGGCACGGGAGGGTTCGGCTCCACCGGCACCGCATGATCCCGGCGTTCGGATCGCCGGTTGAAGGGTAGGCTGACCCGCGCTAGCCTGGTTGTACGCGCGGACGTGGCTCAGTTGGTAGAGCACCACCTTGCCAAGGTGGGGGTCGCGGGTTCGAATCCCGTCGTCCGCTCCAGGAACGACCTGCGGAAACGCTGAAGGCCCCTCGCCGGAACAGGCACCGGGGGCCTTCGTTCTACCCACTGGTTCTACCCATGGTCACGATGTGGACCCGGGGATTGCCTGCGCCGCGCACCCGAACATACTTCCGGGTCAGGGCCGGACTAGGCTCTACTGGTGCTGACCTGCGCCAACTGTGGGCGAGAGTCCCCGGAGGACTTTGCGTTCTGCCCGGCGTGCGCGGCGCCCCTGGCTCCGCCCGGCCGACATGAGGTCCGCAAGACGGTGACGGTGGTCTTCTGCGACGTCACGGGCTCGACGGCCATGGGCGAGCGCCTCGACCCCGAGTCGCTTCGCCGGGTCATGTCCCGCTACTTCGCCGAGATGCGGACGGCGCTCGAGCGCCACGGGGGAACCGTCGAGAAGTTCATCGGGGACGCGGTGATGGCCGTGTTTGGGATCCCGGCGATCCATGAGGACGATGCCCTCCGCGCGGTTCGCGCCGCGGTCGAGATGCGCGAGGCCCTCAAGGCCCTGAGCAAGGAGCTAGAGCGCGACCATGGCGTCTCGCTCGCCGCCCGGATCGGGGTGAACACCGGGGAGGTAGTCGCAGGCGACGGATCCGACACGCTCGTCACCGGCGACGCCGTGAACGTCGCCGCCCGGCTGGAGCAGGCCGCGGAGCCGGGCACCGTTCTCATCGGCGAGGAAACCCTCCGCCTCGTCCGGGACGCCGTGGTCGCCGAGCCGGTCCCGCCGCTCGAGGTCAAGGGCAAGTCGGAGCCGCTCGCCGCGTTCCGGCTGGTCGAGGTGACGGCCGGAGTCGCCGGAGTCGCGCGTCGTTTGGACTCGCCTATGGTCGGCCGGGAGCGGGAGCTCGCCCGGCTCCGGCAGACGTTCGAGGCCGCGATCGCCGACCGCTCGTGTCAGCTGTTCACGATCCTCGGCACCCCGGGCGTCGGCAAGTCCCGGCTGGTCGAAGAGTTCCTCGGTTCGCTCGGAGAGGCCACGGTCCTTCGAGGCCGATGCCTCCCGTACGGAGAGGGGATCACGTTCTTTCCCGTTGGCGAGGTCGTGAAAGAGGCCGCCGGACTGGAGGACTTCGACGCGCCCGAGGAGATCGAGCGGAAGATCTGCGCGGTGCTGGGGACCGACGGCCCGGCGTGCTCGACCCTTGCGCAGTTGTTCGCCGCGGCCGAGCGCGACAGCTCGGTCGAGGAGACGTTCTGGGCGGTCCGGTCGTTCCTGGAGGCGGTCGCGCAGGCGACACCCCTCGCCGTGGTGTTCGACGACATCCACTGGGGCGAGCCCACGTTCCTGGACCTGATCGAGCACATCACGGACTGGGCGCGGGAGGCGCCGATCCTGGTGCTCTGCCTCGCGCGGCCCGACCTGCTGGACGAGCGGGCGGGTTGGGGCGGCGGCAAGTTCAACGCCACGACGATCTCGCTCGAGCCACTCTCCGACGACGAGTGTGGCGATCTGATCGGGAACCTGCTGGGTCGCGCGTCGCTCCCGGAGGAGGCGCGCGACCGGATCCTCGCAGCGGCCGAAGGCACGCCGCTCTTCGTCGAGGAGACGCTCTCGATGTTGATCGACGACGGGCTGCTCGCTCGAGACGGCGAGCGGTGGGTGGCGACCGGAGAGCTGTCGGACCTGCGGGTGCCGCCGACGATCCAGGCGCTTCTGGCCGCGCGGCTGGATCAGCTCACGGCCGACGAACGGGCGACGATCCAGCGCGCGGCGGTGTGCGGCAAGCAGTTCCACGTGGGTGCCGTGGGGGCGTTGCTGGAAGCCGACGGTCGGGAGGTGCGGCCGATCCTGATGAGCCTCGTCCGGCGTGACCTGATCCGGCCGGACCGCTCGATGCTCGCGGGCGAGGACGCGTTCCGGTTCCGCCACCAGCTGATCCGCGACGCCGCCTACGAGGCCGCGCCCAAGGCGCTCCGCGCCGAGCTGCACGAGCGATACGCCGACTGGCTCGAGGACGTGGGGGAGGCTCGCGTCGAGGAGTTCGAGGAGATCCTCGCCTACCACCTGGAGCAGGCGCACCGGCTCCTCTCGGCACTCGGGCCGCTGGACGAGGCCGGGCGCGACCTGGGGCTCCGAGCCGCCACGCACTACGCGGCGAGCGCCCGCCGGGCGTCGGATCGAAGCGACGACCGGGCGGCCGCGACGCTGTTCCGGCACGCGGCCGACCTCCTCCCCGAGGGTCATCCCGATCGGCCACGCGCCCTGTACGACGTCGGGCGGGCGAGCTGTGCGCGGCCTCGACCCGCCCGTGGCGTCCGCCGCGCTCGATGAGGCGGTGGCTGCGGCCGCTGCCAGCGGACAGACGTCGATCGAGTGGATGGCCAGGATCGATCGGGGCGTCGTGCAGCTGATGGTCGACCCGATCGGGTTCACCAGCGACGACCTCCGAGCGGAGGTGGCGGCCGCGAGGGCCGAGCTCGAAGCGGGTGGCGACGACGAGGCGCTCACCGTCGTGTGGTTGGGACTCGTGCAGTTGGAGTGGAACCCGTGCCGTTTCGACGCGGCGAGGGAAGCGGCGATCCACGCCGTGGAGCACGCGCGCCGCACCGGAGATCGGTCGCTCGTGATGGATTCGATGATGTTGAAGCTGGCGACCGAGCTGCTCGGGTCGACGTCGCCCGCCGATGGACGGCCGTCGCTCGAAGCGGCGGTCACCGAGTTCGGACGCCAAGGACTCATCGGACACGTCGTTCTGGTGCAGGAGGCGTGTTTCGACGCGATGACCGGTGACTTCGTTCGAGCCCGTGAACGCATCCGTGAGGCCGAGGCGGAGGCTGAGACGATTCGGTTCGGCGATGTGGGCAACGGCGGTCTGCGAGTTCGGCGGCCACGTCGAGGAGATGGCGGGCGATCGAGTGGCAGCCGAGCGCTTCTACCGCAAGGAATACGAGATGCATCGGCGCACGGGAGACGAGGGGCACGGGTCGACCTCGGCGGCGTACCTCGCCCTCGCGCTCTGCCGTCTGGGTCGGTTCGACGAAGCGGAGGAGTTGGCGACGATCGCGCGCGCCACGGGCGCCGATGACGACCTGGCCACGCAGGCGAGCGCCCGCTCCGCCCAGGCCCTCGTCCGGTCCGCACGAGGCGAGCCCGAGGAGGCGCGCCGGCTCGCACGCGAGGCCGTGGACCTGTACGCCGGGGCGCAGAGTCCATGGCTCTACGGGGACACCCTGATGGTGCTCTCCGAGGTCTTACGCGCGGCCGGCCTTCCCGAGGAGGCGGTCGACGCCGCACGCAGCGCCTTGGCTGCGTACGAGCGAAAGGGGATCGAGCCCGGGGCGGCGTCGGCACGGGCGTTGATCGACGACGTCTCGGCGGGCTAACCCAGGCGTCCGCCGGTCGCGTCCCGATTTCTATCGCGCCGCGCTAATCCGTCGGCCTCGGCGCGAGGACGCAGCGTGGCTCGCGTTGCTGCTCGGCGGAGGTCCGAGACCGCGCCCGCGGCTCACGCTCGATGAAGTAGGGCTGTCAACGAATCCTCCACGTCGGATGGACGGATGGAGACCTTCAGGAGGCGGATCATCGAGCCTCGCCTCCCGCGAGAGCGCGATCCATGGCAACGACCGCCGCGTCCTGGTCTTCGGGGATGCAATGGCCGTAGGTATCGATGGTGAACGACGCTTTCGCGTGACCGGCCATCCGGGACACGACAAGGACCGGCACCCCGGCGCGGAGCCACGTGCTGATGGCGAAGTGTCGGAGCGCGTGCAGCGTCACCCCTTCCAAACCCAGTCGGTTAGCCAATCGATCGAAATACTGGGTGAGGCGCTCGGGGTGGACCGGCGACCCGTCCGCGTTGTCCACGACGAGGCCGGTGTCCCGCCACCCCGCGCCCATGACGAGGCGGCGAGCCGCCTGCTCCGCCTTCGCCTCGCGAAGGACGTTTACGAGGGCAGGCCCGAAGCTGACCGTCCGCTTTGCGTTCTTCGTCTTTGTCTCCGCGAGGACGACCGTACGGCCCTGGAAGCTCGCCGCCTGCTGCACGCGGAGGCGTCCGACGTCCAGGTCCACGTCAGACCAGCGGAGCGCCAGGACCTCGGAGCGACGGAGGCCCGTGTGCGTAGCGATGGCCAGCGGGAGGTACATCGGATGTCCCTCGGCCGCCCGAAGGATGGCTGACACATCGGCCGCGGTCGGAATCGCGAGCTCGCGGCCACCGACTCTTGGCCGCTCCACATCGCGGAGATTCACGCCGAGCTTGCCGAACCGGAACGCCGCGGTCACGACGCGGTAGGCCTGATCGATAGTCGCGGGCGCCAGACCGTTGACGGCCATCGCTTCGACGATGCGCGGCATGTCGGGCTTCACGGGCCGCGCTGGCACGCATGTCGCCGATGACGGGGGCGACGTGGAGCCGATACAAGACTTCGCGACGTTCTGTCGTCCGCGGTCGGTGCTTTCCGGCCGCCGCCTTCGCCCGGAGCCAGCGATTCACCAGGGCGTTCACGGTCTCGGGTCTCGGTCGCGTGTCACGCCCCTTCGCGGCGTCCGTCGTGAGCTTCGCGTCCGCGGCGCGGGCGTCTCTTAGCGTCGCATGGCCTCCCGATGTGAGACGACGAACTCAGATGGTCAGCCTAGTTGGGGGCGTGGACGCGAGATCGTCCTGCACCGAGACTTAGCGGGCTCTGCGCCTGAGAGGCGGTTCCGTTAAATGCCGCACGGAACGCCACGGCGAGCAGTACGAACGACGCCGCGCCAGCAAGCGCCAACGTGGTGCCGATCACGCTGTGTCGCGGTGTCGCGCCTCCGATCGAACCGAACATGGCCGGGCCGAGCGCTCGCGTCGCGTTCGACCCCCGAACGGCACTCACGATGACGAACTCGCCCAACGCCCCTGCGAACACGACGGCGGCCGCTGCAACGATCGCCGGGCCGAGCTGCGGGAGCAGGACCCTGCGCACGATCTCGCCGGGTGATGCCCCAAGGTCCGCGGCCATCTCCTCCTGCTCCGGGCTGATGAGCAAGAGTCGGGCGAAGACGATCAGGGTGGCAACCGGAAGGAACAGCGTGACCAGACCGATGACCTGTGCTCGTGTGCCGAACCACCCGAACGCCCCGAACGGGACGTTCCGCAGGGGGAACGCGAACAGCAGCCACATCGCAACGCCGAGGACGATCGGCGGCAAGGCGACGGCAACCAACATCACCCACAGGCCGATCCGCGGGATGCGCGCTCGCCACCCTCGACAACCCAGGGCGAATGCGGTCCCGAACGGAACGGCGATCACCGTGGTCCACGAGGCGAGCAGCAGGCTGTGGAGGAGCGCCGCCCGGATCGCCGGGTCGTACACGATCGATTCCTGAGCCGCTGGATCACCCACCCACCACCGAAGGCTCGCGCCCTCCCAGTGGGTGACGGTGCTGCCGGCGTTGAAGGAGTAGATGATCGCGAGCACGATCGGGACGAGCGACCAGAGCAGGTACGCGACGGTGATCCCTGCGAGCCATGGAGCACGACCGGGGTCTCGCGCCTTCCTACGGTCATGCGCCGAGCGTTCTCCCGATGTCGCCGAGATCGCAAGCACGTGCCATGCTTGCACGCCGGAGAAGGAGGGTGAGTTGCGCGCGTGGACGCTCGGCATCCTGGCGCTCGTGATCGCCCTCGTGGCGTGCGGCGGCGGCGTCGTCCGGCCAAGGGAGCGCTTCGCTCTCCCCGTCCGACGCTCGACATTCGGTCGGGTGGATGTCGGTGGGTACGAGCTGGCGTGGATGTGCCAAGGCGAGGGTTCGCCGACGATCATCGCGGAGGCCGGATACGACTCCGCAGGGACGAGCACCTACTTCGAGTCGATGGGGCCGATGTCAGCCATCAGCCGCGTCTGCACGTACGATCGGGCGGGCACGGGGACGAGTGATCATCGCCCGGCGGGCCTGCACGTCACGAGTCTCTTGCAGGCGAAGGAACTGCACGCCCTGCTGGAGGGCGCTGCGATCGACGCCTCCGTACGTCGTCGTCGCCCATTCGTACGGCGGCTTCGTCGCTCGGCTGTTCGCGGCCACGTACCCGGCAGGAGATCGCGGGGCTCGTCGTTGATCGACTCCTCGCACGAGGACGAGGTCGGACCCTATCGCCGCTACTACGGGAACTCCCCGGAAGGCGACTGGGTGGATGGTGGCGACCTGATCGACATCGACGCCACCCGTCGAGCCCTTGCGTGACGACGGCACGCGACTACGGCGACATGCCGCTCGCGATCGTCAAGGCCGGTCGCTACGAGGACGTCCTCACCGTCGCGTCTGTGGGATCGAACGCAGGCCGACCTCGCGACGCTCTCGTCCAACTCCGTGCTCGTCCAGGCGCAGGGAGGGCACTTCGTGATGAACGACGATCCGAAGGTGTTGCTCGCTGCGATCCGCGCCGTGGTCTCAGCGCCCGAGCGGGGGAACCGTTGCC
>CAWIFZ010000016.1:0-26927 GCA_963835415.1 uncultured Actinomycetes bacterium
GGCCACCCACCTCGCGCCCCAACTCGGCGAGTGCCGCCATCTCGGTCCCGCGACGCTGCGCCTCATCGAACAGCCGGACGTTCTCCAGCGCGACGCTGAGGCTCGCTGCGAGCGTGTTCAGGAGCCGCGCGTCGGCCTCGGTGAACGCGTGCTCGCGATCGAGGTTCTGCAGCGAGATCCGACCGGTGGCCTCGCCGCCCACGATGAGCGGCACGAACAGTATCGACTTCGGCTCCTCACCGGAACCGATCATCTGCATGTCTCCGTACTCCTGGATCCGATCCGCCAAGCGGTCGTTGATCATCACGGTCTCGCGGGTATCGATCACGTATCGGGTCAGGCTGGGCTCTCGCCAGATCCATCGGCTCGTCCGGATAGCGCACACCGCGCTCGATCGAGTACGGGAAATGCAGGACCGTCGACTCGATCGAGGATCCCGATGTCGACGACCTGCGCGTCGAAGATCTCCTGGATGCGGTCGCCGACGAAATCGTAGGCCGCCTGCATCCCGAGGTTCTCTGCGAGCCCATGCTGGACGTCGTTCACGAGCGCGAGCTCGGCGTTGCGCTGACGCGTCTCCTCGAACAGCCGCGCGTTCTCCAGCGCGACGGTCAGGCTGCCGGCGAGCGTGGTCAGCAGACGCACGTCGTCGTCGCTGAACGCGTGCTCACGATCAAGGTTCTGGAGCGAGATCACGCCCACGCCACGATCGCCGACGAGCAGCGGCACGAACAACGTCGACTTGGGGGGCTCTCCCACCAGGACGTCGGCTGGCCGATCGCGGCGGATGCGGCCTCGATATCCTCGTTGATCACGACGGGCTCGCGCGTCTCGAGCGCCACCTTGCGGAACCCCATCACCTCCATCGGGTCATGCGGGATCCGCACGCCCCGTTCGATCGTGTAGGGGAACGTCAACCGCCCCGCGTCCGCGTCGAGGACCCCGATGTCGACGACCTGCGCGTCGAAGATCTCCTGGATGCGGTCGCCCATCACGTCGAACATCGCCTGCGTCTCGAGCCGTTCCGCGAGGCCGCGACGCACGTCGCTGATCAATGCGAGCTCGCTGTTGCGCTGCCGGATCTCCTCGAACAACCGCGCGTTCTCGAGCGCCACGCTGAGGCTCCCGGCGAGCGTGGTCAGGAGCCGCACGTCCGCGTCGCTGAACGCGTGCTCGCGGTCCAGGTTCTGCAGGGAGATGACCCCGGTCCCTTGGTCACCGACGACCAGCGGCACGAACACCGACGACTTCGGCGGCTCGCCGGCGATCACGTACGGCTGTCCGGCCGCAACGGATGCGGCTTCGATGTCCTCGTTGATCACGACGGGCTCGCGCGTCTCGAGCGCGATCCTCCGGAGCCCGATCACCTCGATCGGCTCGTCGGGGAACCGCACGCCACGCTCGATCGTGTACGGGAAGTGGATCAGCCCGCTGGCAGGGTCGAGGATGCCGATGTCGACGACCTGCGCGTCGAAGATCTCCTGGATCCGGTCGCCGACCAGGTCGTACATCGCCTGCATATCCAACCGCTCGGCGAGGCCTCGCTGGACGTCGTTCACCAGGGCGAGCTCGGCGCTGCGCTGCCGCGTCTCGCTCAGCAGGCGGGTGCGTTCGAGCGCGGTCGCGATGTGTTCTCCGACGACCGTCAGGATCTCCAGGTCCGATCGGCTCAGCCGCTTGTCCGGCGTGTACGTCTGCACGACCATGACGCCCAGGGTCCGTCCTTCCGACATCAGCGGGACGCCGAGCCAGTCCTGCCCCATCTCGCCGACGAGCTCCACCTCGCCGGCGGCGATCAGTCACTTCGAACCCTGCGGCATCGGCGCGCAACGGTTCCCGGGTCCTCAGGACGTACGCGGTCGCCCCGCGCGCGTTCCCCACGCCGAACGGTTCCCACACGTCCGGGTCCGGGACGTCGGTATCGACCTCGTCGACGTAGTACGGGAAGTTGATCATCTCCCGTTCGTCGTCGTAGAGGGCGATGTAGAAGTTGCTGGCGTCCATCAGCTCGCCGACGATGCCGTGCATCGCCGCGTAGAACTCCTGCATGTCCGTGACGGAGCTGGCTGCCTGGGCTATCCGGTAGAGCGCGGCATCGACGTGCGCCTGGGTCTCGAGCTCGTGGACGCGATGCTTCAGCTTCTTCTGCTTCTTGTCGCCCATCAGTCCTCCGCCGGATCGTCGAGGCCCCAGAGCTTGATCCGCGATCGACGTCCGCGGATCTCGAACTCGTCGACGAAGACGAGGCCGTCGGTCGTGCGCAACGAGGTGTAGGTCCCTTCCGCGATCAGCACCGCGTGGGGTGTCTGCTTCGTGATGCCCTCGATCCGCGAGGCGGTGTTCACGGTGTCGCCGATCACGGCGTACTCCAGGCGTCTCTCCGAGCCGACACTGCCTGACATCACCGGACCGGAGTTGATCCCGATCCCCATCCGGAATCCGTCGCCGACGACCGGCGGCTTCGAGCCAGCCGTTGAACGCTGGGAGCTTCTCGCCGAGCATCGAGCGCGCCGCTGCCACCGCTCTGTCGGCATGGTCCTGCGTGGGCACCGGCGCCCCGAACGCCGCCATCACCCCGTCGCCCATGTAGTCGACGAGCGTGCCACCGTTGTCCAAGATCGCGTCGGTCATCAGGCTCAGGTAGCGGTTGAGCACGTCGATCACCTGGTCGACCGGAAGGGACTCGGCGAACGGCGTGAACCCTCGCAGATCCCCGAACAACACGGTCCCCGTGAGCGACTCCGCGGGGATCGTGCTCCCACCGTCGGTCCGATCGAGCAGCGCACCCACCAGCGACTCGGGCACGAAGCGCGCGAACACGCTGCGCACCCGCTCCTGCTCGAGGTCGTGCAGCGCCTTGCGGTTCAGGCCGGCGTTCACGCGCGCCCGAAGGATCACTGGGTCGAACGGCTTGGGCAGGAAATCCTCGGCACCCATCTCGATGCATCGGACGACGCTCTCCGCGTCATCGACGCCGCTGATCACGATCACGGGCAGGTGACGGAGCTGGTCGTCGCCTTTGATGCGCTCCAGCACCTCCATCCCGTCCATGCCGGGCATGACCAGGTCGAGCAGGACGACATCGGGACGATCCTCAGCGAGCATGGCCAGCGCCGTCTTTCCGTCTTCGGCGGATGAGGTCTGGTGGCCCTGGCGCTCGAGGGTGGCGGTAAGGAGACGACGATTCAGGGGGTCGTCATCGATCACCAAGATGTTGCCCAATCGCCCTCCTCGAGTTGCGCGAGTGTGTCAGGAGAGCAGTCTGCCACGTCTGCCACGTCACGAACCCACAAGGCCCGGACTCCCCCGAGTACCCTTCCGTTCGGATCTCGGGAGGCCGGATGAGCTGTTCGGAATGTGGAACCGACAACGAGGCGGGGCGCAAGTTCTGCAAGGAGTGTGGCGCGCCACTCGCCCTCGTGTGTCCGTCGTGCGGTGCGTCGAACTCCGGCGACAGCAAGTTCTGTGGGGAATGCGGGTCGACGCTGGCGGCAACCGCGGCGACCATCCCGACCGCCGTGCCGACGACCGAACGACGCTTCGTCTCGGTGCTGTTCGCCGACCTCGTCGGGTTCACGACGCTCTCGGAGCACCGGGACGCGGAAGACGTGCGCGAGCTCCTCACCCGGTACTTCGACGCGGCTCGAGCGACGATCGAGCGTCACGGTGGCATCGTGGAGAAGTTCATCGGCGACGCCGTGATGGCGGTCTGGGGCACGCCCGTGGCGCACGAGGACGACGCGGAGCGTGCCGTCCGCTCGGCGCTCGAGCTGGTCGACGCGGTCCAGGCGCTCGGGCACGAGGTCGGTCTCGACCTGCAAGCTCGTGCCGGCGTGCTGACGGGCGAAGCGGCGGCCACCGTCGGCGACACCTCTCAGGGGATGGTCACGGGCGATCTGGTGAACACCGCCTCGCGTCTGCAGTCGGCCGCCGAGCCGGGCACCGTGCTGGTGGGCGAGGCGACGCATCAGACAGCGGCCAGGGCGATCGCGTTCGAAGAGGTCGGAGCGCTCTCCCTGAAGGGCAAGGACGAGCCCGTGCCGGCCTGGCGTGCGGTGCGCATCCTGGCGCAGGTGGGTGGGGCCGGCCGCTCAGACGTGCTGGAGCCGCCGTTCGTGGGGCGGAGCGAAGAGCTGCGGCTGATCAAGGAACTGCTCCACGCGACCGAGCGGGAGCGGAAGGCACGACTGGCATCGGTCATCGGGATCGGCGGGATCGGCAAGTCCCGCCTGTCCTGGGAGTTCCTGAAGTACATCGACGGCTTGACCCATGACGTCTTCTGGCACCATGGCCGCTGCCCTGCATACGGGGACGGCATCGCGTTCTGGGCGCTGGGCGAGATGGTGCGGATGCGCGCCGGCATCGCCGAGTCCGACGGTCGCGCGGAGTCCAGGACGAAGCTCTCGGCGACGGTTGCCGACTACATCCCCGATGAGGACGAGCGCCGGTGGATCGAGCCCCGACTCGCCCATCTGCTGGGGCTCGAGGATGCCTCCGCAGGTGAGCGCGACGAGCTCTTCGCCGTGTGGCGCGCGTTCTTCGAGCGCATCGCCGATCGCGGTCCGACCGTCATGGTGTTCGAGGATCTCCAATGGGCGGACCCCGGTCTCCTCGACTTCATCGAGTCGATCCTGGAATGGTCGAAGGACCTGCCGATCTTCATCATGACGCTCGCCCGGCCCGAGCTCGCCGACCGCCGGCCGAACTGGGGGGCGGAACAGCGGAGTTTCACCTCCCTCCGCCTCGAGCCGCTCGCCGACGGTGCGATGTCCGACCTGGTTTCGGGGTTCGTGCTCGGTCTTCGCCCCGAGGATGTCCAACGCATCGTCCATCGCGCGGAGGGCGTGCCGCTCTACGCGGTCGAGACCGTCCGCATGCTCGCCGACCGCGAGATCCTCGAGGTGCACGGCGACCGGTACCGGCTGAGGGCCGACCTGGGAGCGCTCGAGATCCCGGGATCGCTGCAGGCGCTCATCGCTTCGCGCCTGGACGCTCTCGAGCCGAACGCCCGATCCCTCCTGCAGGACGCCTCCGTCCTGGGGAAGAGTTTCCCCGTTGAGTCCCTGGTCGCGGTCGCCGGGCGAGGGACCGAGACGCTGGAACCGCAGCTACGAGAGCTCGTGCGCAAGGAGTTCCTGGTGCAGGAGCGCGACCCCCGGTCCCCCGAGCGAGGCCAGTACGCGTTCCTGCAAGGCGTGATCCGCGAGGTGGCCTACGGCACGCTGTCGAAAGCGGACCGGCGCGCGAAGCACCTGGCCACGGCCCACCACTTGGAAGCCGTCGGGGACGACGAGCTCGCCGGCGTGGTCGCGGCGCACTACGTCGAGGCGTTCCGCGCCACGCCCGAGGGCCCGGATGCGGAAGCGCTCGCTGCCCGCGCGCGCGATTGGCTCTCCCAGGCGAGCGAGCGAGCGCGTTCACTCGGCTCCTCGGAACAGGCGTTGACCTACGCGGAGCAGGCACTCGCGATCACCCCCTCCGGTCGCGAGCGCGCGGATCTGCTCCGGCAGGCGGGCCAGTCCGCCACAGATGTCGCGAACGGTCAGCGGGCCGTGGAGTACTTCGATGAGGCGATCGCCACGTATCGGGAACTCGGGGACGTGGCCTCGGCCGCGAGCGTCACGGCCCAGAGCCTGCGCCCGTTGCGAAGCTTGGATCGAACCGGCGAGGCTGCCGAGCGGTCGGAGGCCGCGCTCGCCGAACTCGGGGACGACGGTGACGAGCGGGTTCGGGGAGAGATCTACCGTTCACTGGCCGAGGTCCGATGGGCGATGGGATCCCTGGATGAGGCGCTTGTGTGGACGGAACGCACGTTGACGCTCGCCGAGAAACTCGACCTGCCGGAGCTCTTCACGGGGGCCCTCGGTATCCGAGCGGCCGTCTTGCACGGCATGGGGAGGCGGCGCGAAGCGACGATCGCGAACGAAGGTGTCCTCGCCTTCGCCGAGGAGTCCGGCCACCAGCGAGACGTGGCGCTCGCGCTCCTGACGCGCGGCATCTTCCTGGTCGAGGACGATCCCATCGGCGCCATGCGGGCGGAGTTCGAGTCGGCTGAGGCCGCCCGGAAGGCAGGCAGCCGGCCGCTCGAGATCATCGCACTGGCCAACGGCGTCGAGTTCTCGGTCGACCTCGGTCGATGGAAGGAAGCCGACGAGGCACTCGCCACGCTCGCCGGGATGGAGGTGACCGGGGCTTTCAGCGACGGGGTCGAGATGAGCGCCGCGCTGCTGGCCGCGATGCGTGGTGACCTCGCGGAAGCGGACGCTCGTCTGGACGCGATCAACTCGCGGGAGACGACCGACGACGTCGCGACCCGCACGTGGTACCTGCGGCTCAGGTCGGTGGTGGAACTCCTTCGCGGAGACCTGGAGCGCGCGTACGACGTCGGCATGGAGGCGGTGCACGCCGACCCCGCCGGGATGAACACGCCGACCGCCCTATGGGATGCGGCTCGTGCGGCGATCTGGATGCGAGACGCGGCCAAGGTGCGGGATGCACTCGAGGCCACGGCACCCCTTCGAGGCCGGTGGGCCGGAGCCGTCCGGAACACGCTCGTCGCAGGCCTGGCCGCGATCGAAGGTCGGCGCGAAGAGGCCATCGCCACCTACGCGGAGGCGTTCGCTGCGTGGAGCGCGCTCGGCTCTCCCATCGATCATGCGTTCACCGCGATCGACGCGATCACGTTGCTACCGGACGAGTCGGTGTCGATCGAGGCCGCCGCCCAAGCGCGCACGACGCTCGAGGAGCTCGGAGCGGGGCCGCTGTTGGATCGGCTGACGATGGCCGAGCAACGCGCGCCCGCCGACGCTCAGTAGCCGCACGTCCGTACGACGGCGCATCCTGTCCTCATGGAGTGGGTCTTCCACGTCGACATGGACGAGTTCATCGCGGCGGTCGAGGTGCTGCGCCGGCCCGAGCTGCGCGGCAAGCCGGTCGTGGTGGGCGGCGACGGCGACCCGACGAAGCGCGGGGTGGTCTCGACCGCGAACTACGAGGCGCGGGCGTTCGGGATCGGCTCCGCGATGCCGCTGCGGACGGCGTTCAAGCGGAACCCGGACGCGGTGTTCCTGGCCGTCGACGCGCCCGCGTACCTGGAGGCGTCGAAGCGCGTGATGGACGTGCTGCGGTCGTTCCCCGCCGTGGTCGAGGTGATGGGCTGGGACGAGGCGTTCATGGCCGTGTCGGCCGACGATCCCGAGGCGCTCGCACGCGACGTGCAGGCGGCGGTGCTGGAGCGGACGGAGCTGTGGTGCTCGATCGGCGTCGGCGACACGAAGATCCGCGCGAAGCTCGGGAGCGGGTTCGCCAAACCTCGAGGCGTGTATCGCCTGACGCGCGAGAACTGGGACGAGGTGATGGGCGGTCAGCCGACCGACGCGCTGTGGGGCATCGGATCGAAGACCGCGCGGAAGCTCGCCTCGATCGGGTTGCGGACCGTGGCCGAGCTCGCGGCGGTGGACGAGTCGACGCTGGCGTCGGCGTTCGGCCCGAAGACGGGTCCGTGGCTGCGACAGCTCGCGACCGGCGAGGGCGGGTCGGAGGTGAGCGCGGAGCCGTGGGTGCCGAGAGGGGTCAGCCGCGAACGCACGTTCCAACAGGACCTGGAGGATCCGGACGAGATCCGACGGGAGCTGGTCCGCCTGACGCACGAGCTGATGGAAGACCTGGAGCGCGACGGCCGCCCCGTGATCCGCGTGACCGTCAAGGTGCGGTTCGTCCCGTTCTTCACGCAACAGCGGAGCGTGAAGCTAGCGGAACCGACTCTCGAGGCTGGAGCGATCGAAGCAGGAGCGCTGGCAGGCGCTGGACCGATTCGACATTGATCGGAAGGTGCGGCTGCTCGGCGTGAGAGGTGAGCTTAGGCATCCGATATCGACTGCGGTGGACAACGTCGATCGACGCCATGAGCGGCGCTGACTCGCCTGCCCACTCTCGAGCGATATCGAAGGGTCGGGGGCGGGCTGAACGGAGCATCTTGTCGTAGACCTGTTCCACCCAATCCAACAACTCAGTGATTGTTGTGTGACCGAAGGTGTCTCGAAGAGACTCGGCGACCTCTGCAAGCCGGCGCCCGTGGATGAGCACAATCGGGTATTCGTCAACCTGCAGCTCCCGCTGTGCCGCCTCTGTGTAGAAGGAAGTTGTTACGTAGGCCCCGATCGACCCTCGTCTGAGCCGCGCCACGACGCGAGCAAGCTCCTCCGCAGTGACCCCGTTTCCTGCCAAGGGCCAAGGCTTGCGGCACTTGGCCTGTCCGAGGACGACCAATCTTGTCGAACCAAAGCCCTTTCCCAAGTCGAGGCGCTGCACAAAGTCCACTCCCCCATCAGGTCCGACGGGCGTTATCCAGCCCTCCATGTAGGCCAGGCCGGGCACGGTAATCTCATGCTGAGTGGCGAGTGCAGCAAGCGCTTGGAATCCGTGCTTGTAGTTGCCCTCGTACCGATCGTAGATCGCCCTGAGGATCCGTCCGAGGTGGCTATCTTCTGGCGGCACTTGCTCGCTCGATGGCCAGACTTCGCCTCGGACTACAAACCGACGCACCTCTCGAGATTCGAGCTTGAGCACGCCGCCCTCGATCCACGACCGCCAAGAAGGTGGTGCGAGTCGCGCTGTGTCGGCCGTATCGATCGCGGGATCGCGCCGAGCGTCAATCCAAGCGAGGTCCAGCAGCTCTCTCCCTTCTGCGTTCTCTATCCCTCTCAAGAGCACGCAGTCGAACGCGTAGTTGCTGAACGATCGACCTTTGTGAAGTTGGGTCACGCGATGAGCCTGTTTGATCAACCCGAAACCTAAGAATTCCGACAGTGCGCCATCCTCGCCCCCTTGATTCATGAAGAAGAGCAAGGGCGCTGCTTTCAATCGCTCGTCGCGGAGATCCGAAGCGTGTAGGTCCATCTCAGCCAGAAGCGCTTTGTTGCCAGGCGACTCCTCAGCGGGCCCTCGAAGCTCCGGCTTGTTGTCCCCGAAGTATCGGATGAATCCGGACTCGAGATCGACCTCGTCCAACCAGGGGAGTCTGTGCCCACCTGCTGGTGTGATGAATACGGCTACGGCAGGTCGGCGACGATCGGTTCCAGTAGCGGCAATCGGATTGATTCCAGCTGTCTGACGAAGGTGAGTCCCAGTCGGCGAGTCAGTCGCGAGCCAGAAGTTTCGTTTGCCACCTCGCTCGGGAGTCTTCTCGTCCTCACGAGGCTTCCAAAGGAGTTCCTCTATGAAGAGTGGGCGAGTGCTCGTCATTCCTGACCACGGGACCCAAGATCGGAGGGTTCCATCTGGCGCCCGGTCGCGACCATGGATTGATGATCTCCGACATTGCCATCTCAGACAACACGGCTGCGACCAATCCGATGCTCTGCGTACAGGAGATCATGCGCCTGACCATGGACCGCATTGATACTTGATGCGACTGGCGGAAACGTGGTGGATCTTGCCTTCGAACTCGTATTGCCCACGACAGTCCCAAGGCGAGGTTCGCATTGGGACCCCGAGCCTTCGAGAAAGCCGTGTGGCAGCCCATGAGTGCGCTCCTTGAGCGTCTGTCGGTAGGAGTTCGGTCCGCATCCTCGGGAACGACCGGTCTGTCCACTCCGCGCCGATCCAAAGCGAGCCGGCGTGCCACGACTCATGGAGTTCGAAGTTGACCATATGGAGCGCGAGGTGCCTGCCGACGGAGACGACACCTGAGGTCGAAACCCGTTTCGACGTTGGCCTCCACCCGAAGAGAGTGGAGAGCCACCGTCTTGCTTCGTCCTCAGCTTGATCGACACTCAGGTAGAGCTCCGGAGGAACGTGAACTCGCATGTCACGCGTGATCAGAAGTACCCAGCATGACTTCGTATAACCCACGCGGCCTCCCATCAACTTGGATGGCGGAAGTTCAGCGATCCAGCTGGTAGAGGTCAGTGACGGCGGTCACGATCAGGCAGATTTCTGCTTAGCGACAATTAAGCAAGTCGAATCGGACCGGCACACTCCCCTAGACTCCTGCGAGTTCGAGGTTGCACGGTCGGATCTCGATACATCGACGGAGAGGAGACGCCATGATCGCCGCTGACATCTCGTTCTGGACCTTCATGTGGTACGCCTTCGCGGGGCTCGTCATCGGGGTGTTGGCGCGCCTCTTCATGCCGGGGCACCAGGACATGAACATCCTCGTGACGATCGTCCTCGGGGTCGTATCCGCGATCTTGGGCGCGATCCTGTGGAACGCCATCTTCAAGGATCAGCGGGGCATCGCATGGATCGGCGGCATCGTCGTGGCCGTCATCCTGCTCTGGCTGTACTCGCGCTTCGCGCCGAAGACGGGCGGCGGCACGACCGCGTAGGTGCTCCCGGTTACACTCCACCCATGCCGCTCTACGAGTACGAGTGCGGGAACTGCGGGCACCTGTTCGAACGGCTGCGCGCGATGAACGACGACGCGCCGGCCTGCCCGACCTGCGAGTCGGAGCACGTGATGCGCCGGATCTCGATGTTCGCCGCCTCCACGTCGAGCGGCGGCTTCCGAAGCTCCGCTCCCTCGGGCGGCGGCTGCGCCTGCGGCGGCAGTTGCATGTGCGGCGGTCACTGACCTCGGAGACACGGTGGAGATCCGCACCGCCACACCCGACAGACCTCGATGTCATCGTCGACACGGCGGCTCGCTCGCTCGACGCCGAGGCCATGCTCCGCTGGTCGTTCGGCGAGGAACGCTTCGAGGAGCGGATCCGGCAGCACTTCGCGCACTACGACGGCGAGAACGTGCGCCGAGGGTGGATCCGTCTGGCGGCCGACGGCGCGGGGATCGCGGTGTGGATCCCTCCCGACGCCCGCGAGGAGCACGAGGCGATCGGACCGGCCCCGCCGGGCGCCGAGGACGCGATCCTGGGCGATCACGCCGACCACCACGCCGCGTTCTGGGGTTGGGTCGGCGAACACGAGCCGCAGGAGCCGCTGAGCTACCTGAGCCACATCGGCGTGGCGCCCGAGCGGCAGGGCGAGGGCATCGGGACCGCGCTGATGCATGACGGCCTGGCTCGCGCGGACCGCGACGGCGTCGCCGCGTGGCTGGAGACGTCCATCGCCAGGAACGCGGCCTACTACGAGGGCTTCGGCTTCCGGACGGTCGTCGACGAGGACGCCCCCGACGGTGGCCCGCACATCTGGTTCATGCGCCGCGATCCGAGGTGAGCCGCTGTCTCCTCGCATGTAACCCCTGGTCACAACCCGATTCGACCTGCTCCACTCCCAGGCATACGGTTCTCTCGTCATTCGGCGAAGGGGTGGGGGATGCGCAAGGGTTGGGTCGTGTCGCTGATCGTCGTGGTCGCTCTGCTGGTGGTGGCCGCGGTGGCTTTCCGACCGCATGGGTCATCGGAACCGACACGGGCAGCGGCCGTGGAGGGGGACGCGGACGCCGCGAAGGGCGGCGAGGCCGAGGCCGAAGGGGAGGACCCGGAGGCTGAGGCCGAGGCGCACGTCGGGGTTCCCGTGACGAAGGCGGGGCAGAGTTCCATCACCGCTGCGGAAGCTCGCGTGATGGCGCCGGACGTGACCGCGCCCGGATGGGCCGGCGAGATCAAGCTCGGCGTCGAGGACACGTGGGAGCCCACGATCGCCGCCGATCCGAGCGCTCCGTACGTCTACGCGATGTACAACCGGTTCGGCGGCCCGAAGGCATGCAAGCAGTGCCCGGGCATCCCGATGTACGTGCGCGTCTCGAGCGACAACGGCGTCAGCTGGGGCCCCGAGACCTACCTCTGTCAGTGCCAGGGCGTGAAGTGGCAGTACGACCCGGTCTTCAAGGTGGCGTCCAACGGCGCGCTCTACGCCACGTTCATGAACGGCAACGACATGATGTTCAGCAAGTCGACGAACCACGCGGCCACATGGAGCACGCCGATCGAGGTGTCCGGCCAGCCGTGGGCGGACAAGCCGTGGATCGGCGTGAGCCCCAGCGGCACCGACGTCTACATCGCCTACGAGACGTCGGCCGACGTGTGGGTCGCCGCCTCCCACAACGGCGGGACCTCGTTCGCCGCGCCCGTCAAGCTCAACACCGACTCCGGGCGCTACCGGTACCCGAACGGCTTGGAGGTCTTGCCGAACGGCACGGCCCTGCTCTCGGCCACGAGCTATCCGGGCTCCCAGAAGCAGCTCGGCCAGGTCAACATCGAGATCTGGAAGACGACGAACGGCGGGACGTCGTGGACCCGCACGATCCTGGCGAGTCCCTTCACGGGGGTGACCTGGGAGACGTCCTCCACGACCGCGCTCGCGAGCGACGCGGCGGGCACGCTCGTGGCCTTGTACACCGGTGCGGTCGCTCAGGGTGGGAACGGCCATGTGTGGACCCAGCGTTCGACCGACTCAGGCGTCACGTGGGGAGCGCCGATCGAGATCGACAACGGCGCGGCGAACGCCAGCTTCCCGGCGATCGCCGGCGGCGCGACCGGCGTGTTCCGCCTGGACTACGCGGACAACCGCACGGGCTCCTGGAACACCTTCTACCGGTCCTCGACCGATGGCGGGCTGACGTGGAGCGCCGAGGCCGACATCTCGGACGCGGACGCCGGCGCGACCTACAAGACGGCGGCCGGGTACGCCTCGCCGTACGGGGACTACGGCGCGATCGACGTCACGAACACGGGCAAGGCCGTCGCGGTCTGGGGCGAGGGCGCGAGCTTCTCGAACGGCCCGGGAGGGATCTGGTTCAACCGCCTGCTCTGATCAGTGAGGGGTTCGTTCGCTCCGGTCGCTCCTCGACCGTGTGATCACATCCAGGGTGGCCGGATCACCTCGCCAATGCACGGTGAGGACGGAACGGTCCGTCGTTCGCAACACGTGGCGGAGCACCAGCGCGGCGACGACGGCATCGTCGAGCGGTCCCAGGAACGGGATGAACTCGGGGATGAGATCGATCGGTGAGACGAGCCATGCGACGGCGAACCAGAGCCAGGCCTTGTTCCTCCGGGACACGCGCGGATCCTGAAGCAGTCCCTTGAAGAGCAGGACGAGATTCGGGATCAGCGTGGCCAGTTGGCGGGCCTGTGATCGGCGACCGAGAACGAGGAGGAGTGCGATCGCCAGCGCCCAGATCGTCGCGACCACGATCAGGCTGATCAAGACGATCCGCATGTCGGGAGCCTACGACTCAACGACGTCGAGATCCTTCCGTCGCTCGACCGGTCAGGATGCGCGCATGCCGCCGAACCCGGCCGGGTTGTCGATCACGCCGTCGTTGATCTGGACGAGCCACACCTGCGGCTCCTCGTAGCCCGATACCCAGTCGAACCGGGTCACGTTGACCATCAGCCCGACGCCGTCGACCCCACGGACCACCTCGCCGCCCTCGCACCGGTCATCGACGACCTGCGCGCAGAGCTGCACGAACCCGTCCCGATCGACGTGCATCGTCGCCTGCACGGGCACCCATCCACTCGGGGCGGCCGCCACGACCTCGGCTGGGGTATCCCAGACCTGATCCGGATCGACCTGGTGCCCCACGACCATCCCGGTGTCGCCCGAGTACCCACCGGTGACCTCGATCAGATCGGCGTCGCCGACCACGCCGCCAGGGGGGCAGAACGGCGGCCGGTCGGGACCCGAGTTCCCGCCACCCGGCGTGCCGTCGCGGATGTCTCCGACCACGATCGAGCTGGGGTCGCCGACCGAATCGGTCTCCATGACCCGGAACGCGAACGTCGCCACGCCGCCGGGTGCCGGGGGCGAGGCGAACTCCCCGTACTCGTCGAAGCGCGCCTCGTGCGCGGCCTCCACGAACTCACGTGTCGACGGGCACCACACGACGAACTCCTCGACGCCCCAGGCGCGATGGCTGGAGAACCCGTCCACCACCGAGACCGTGCCGTCCTCGTGATGCACCACGAACACGGGCCGGCCGTCGTCCAGGAACACGGCCGATGTCTCACCCCGCGGTGGCACGGTGATCTGGTTCGACCCCGCCGGCTGATCCCCGATTCGGCGAACGTCCGCCACAGCAGGCCGGCCGCGAGCCCGAACACCGCGAACGCGACGATCGCGGCCGTCACGCGCGAGCGAGGACTGGGGCCGAGCGGCGCGAGCCGCGGGCCCTCGAGCGCGCGATCCCACAGATCGGCGGGCGGCTCGCCGTGGTGCAGCTTGGTCAGCTCGCGGCGGTAGCGGTCATCCATCGAGGTCCTCCCGAGGGGTCAAGATCGTGCGTAGGTGGTTGCGGCCACGGAACAGGTGGACGCGGACCGTGGCAGCCGACATCCCGAGCAGCTTCGCCACCTCCGGCGACGTGAAGCCTTCCTGGTCATGCAGCAGCACGGCCGCCCGCTGCTTCGGTGACAGGGTCGCGAGCGCCGCCAGGATCTCCTGCACGTCGCCCGGATCGATGCCCGGCACGGGGTCGGGCGCTGCCGGTGGCCGGCGACGCTCGCGCTCCAACTCGCGGGTGGCCAGACGGAACGCGGTCCGGTAGATCCAGGCCAGCGGCTCGCGGATGCCGTCCGCGTGCTCGATCGCCCGGGCGAACGCCTCCGCCACGGCGTCCTCCGCCACCTGGCGCCTTCCGCCGGAGAACCCGTAGATGGCCCGCCACAGCTCGGGCCCGGCGCTCCGGTACAGCGCCTCCAGGTCGTGCCCGCTGACGGCGGACGTGAGCGGTCCCCGCTCAGGGAGTCCCTCTCCCACGTCGCGCACTGTAGGCCCGTTCGTCGCCATCGCGCGTACAGAGCGCGACGGCCCCCGGAACGTTTACGTCCCGATACGATTCGTTCATGCCGTGGAACCCGAAGATCCCGCCGGATGTCCGGACCGTGCACCTCGGCGAGTTCCTGCCGGAGCACGCCGCGAAGATCGGCGACGAGCTGAACGCGCGCGGGATCGCGTGGTGGACCAAGGACCCGGGCGCGATCAGCCGTATCTGGCAGCTCGGTATCGAGATGTTCGTCGACCGCGACCGGTTGAAGGAAGCGCTCCAGGTGGCCGCGGACGTGTCGGCCGATCCACGACCCTCGGAGCCCTGATGCCGCGGACCGTCGACGACCTGCTACGGGAAGCGCGCGCGACCCTGGACCGTGTGACGCCCCAGCAGGCGTCGGCGGAGCTCAGCGAGGGCGCGCTGTTGATCGATGTGCGGACCGAGACCCAGCGCACGACGCACGGTGAGATCCCCGGCGCGGTCGCGATCGGCCTGAACGTCCTGGAGTGGCGGCTGGACCCGGCGAGCGAGTGGCGCATCCCGCAGGCGACCGACCATGACATCCGCGTGATCGTGTACTGCCAGCAGGGGTACAGCTCGAGCCTGGCCGCCGCCCGGCTCCAGAGCCTGGGCCTGCATCGAGCCACGGATGTGATCGGTGGGTTCGAGGCGTGGACGGCCGCCGGACTCCCGGTCTCCGCGATCGACCCGTCGCGGCCTGTCCGATCGACGCGGTAGGCTGCGGAGAAGTGCCTCGTCGAACGATCACCACCGACGTCCCGATCGACCTGGCCGCAACCCTCTTCCCCCTTTGTCGTGGTGCCGGTGACCCGACGATGCGGGTGGGGCTGGGCGATGCCTGGCGAGCCATACGCACATCCGACGGTCCCGCCACGCTCCACGTCCGCTCGTTCGGCTACGACATCCAGGCCGAGGCGTGGGGTCCCGGAGCCGATCGCGCGCTCGACGCTGCGCCCGGGTTGGTCGGCGCGCTCGATGACGACACCGGCTTCGAGCCGCAGCACGACGTGATCAAGGAGCTCTGGCGTCACAACCGCGGCGTACGCATCACGCGCTCCGGGGCCGTCATGCAGGCGCTCGTCCCCGCGATCCTGGAGCAGAAGGTGACCGGCGTGGAGGCGCGGCGCGCGTATCGGGCGATGGTGTTGGCCACCAGCGAGCCGGCACCCGGCGAGGTCGGCCTGTACCTTCCGCCGGACCCCGCGCGGCTGGCCGAGACGCCCTACTTCGCGTTCCATCCGTGGGGGGTCGAGCAGCGACGCGCCGAGACCGTGCGAGAGACGTGCAGGCGGGCGACCTACCTGGAGGCGGGCGTGTCGCTGCCGTTGGACCAGGCCATCGGCCGGCTCCTCACGATCCCCGGGGTGGGGCCGTGGACGGCGGCCGAGGTCGCCCGGACCGCCCTGGGCGATGCCGACGCCGTCTCGGTGGGCGACTTCCACCTGCCGAACACCGTGTGCTGGGCGTTGGCGCGTGAACCGCGCGGCACCGACGAGCGGATGCTCGAGCTGCTGGAGCCGTACCGGGGACACCGTGGGCGCGTGCAGGCGTTGTTGGACGCCGGGAACATCTCGGCTCCCGCGTACGGTCCCCGGATGGAGGTCGAACGGATCGAGCGGATCTAGCTTCCTGGCTGAACGAACTATGCGAGCTGCAGCTCGCTCGTGCAGTTCGGGCAACGTGTCGCTGCGAGCGGGATGTCGGTGGTGCAGAACGGGCACGGTTTCGTGACCGCATCGGGCGCCTTGCGCATCCGGTTGTACGCCTTCACCACCAGGAACAGGATGAACGCCACGATCACGAAGTTGAGCACCGCGGTCAGGAACGCTCCGTACGGGATCACGACCACGCCGTCGCGCTCCACGCCCAGCTGATCGAACGACACGTCGCCGCCGAACACGTAGCTGACCGCGCCCAGCACCACATCCGTGAACGACGTCACCACCGTCGCGAACGCGATCCCCAAGATGAACGCGACCGCGAGGTCGACCAGGTTGCCCCTGGCGATGAACTCCTTGAACTCCTTGAGCATGCTCATCCCCGGGAGCTACCCACGATCACGCGCCGGGAACCTTCTGCTGCGCACGGCCGGCGATCTTCGCGGACATCGTGCGTGGAAGGAACCGGCTCCCGAACGCGAACAGCTTGCTCGTCGTGCCCGTGACCAGGTACGGCGTGCCCTTCTTCATGGCCGCGTAGCCGGCACGAGCGACCGCCTCCGCGGAGTCCAGCGTTCGTCCGGCGATCAGCTGCGAGTCCGCCATCTCGGCGCGAGCCTGGAACCCCGTTTCGGTCGGCCCAGGACAGAGAGCGGTGACGGTCACGCCGGTCCCCCGGAGCTCCTCGGTCAGGGCCAGCGAGAGCGAGAGCACGTAGGCCTTCGTCGCGCCGTAGGCACCGGTCATGGGCGCAGCCATGAACGAACCGATCGAGCCCAGGTTCACGATCCTCCCCCACCCGCGCTCGACCATGCCGGGCAGCAACGATCGGGTCAGCTGGGTCAGCGCGACGACGTTCACGGACACCATCTGATCCATCTCGTCGCGATCCGCCTCGACGAACGGCCCGTACTGAGCGAAGCCCGCGTTGTTCACCAGCGCGTCAACGCGGATGCCGCGGGTGGCGAGATCGGCCACCAGCTCTCCGGACGCGCCTTCCGTGGACAGGTCCTTCGCGATGACCGTCGCCGTGATCGCGTGTGCGACCCGCAACCGCTCGGCGAGCTCCTGCATCGGCGGCTCGGTGCGCGCGACCAACACCACGTCGAAACCATCACGCGCGAAGAGCTTGGCGAACTCCACCCCGAAACCGCTCGACGCGCCGGTGATCAGCGCGGTACGACGCTCGCTCACGGAGCTACCGTACCCCCGGAGCTACATCACGAACGCGCAGCCTTCCCAGAACGCTTCGACACGCCGATGCAGCATCCCTTTGACCACCAGGTGCAACTCGCGCGGAAGACGTAGACCGGGCGGGAGGAAGACGAGCAGTCCACTCTTCGTCTCGACGCGCTGCCACTCGAGCGCGTCGAGGGGAGGCTCGGTGGACGTGCAGAGGATGCGCAACGCTCCGCGGACCGGCCGGCTCTCCCTCACCCAGACGAACAGCAGACCGCCGCGCTCGGCGATATGCGATCGAACCTCCGCGGTTGCCAAGACCCTCATGCGCTCATGTATCGGCATCGGGCGTGCGAACCCTTCAGTGCGGATCGGCATACACGGCCGAAAATGATCCGTCCGCGTTTCGCAGACCGTCAGCCGGCGTCCTCGTGGAACACCCGCTCCATCGCGCGCCGAGCGCGCCGCGTCACCCGCAGGTAGTCGTCCAGGAAGCTCTGCCGCGGATATTCCTCGTAGCCCAATCGCCGGGCGAGCGCCGTCTGGTCGTCCGGGGCGGGGGGGATGGCCTCGGCGTGCAGCCGGCGGTCGACCTCCAGCGTGTTCTTCACATCGGAGAGGAACACGAACGCCTCACCCAGGTCGCGCGCCACGCTCTGCTCGAGGAAGCGCTCCTGTGCCAGCCGCTCGATCGCGTCCAGCGTGCGGTTCGTCCGGACCTCGGGGTGACGCCCGCCGAAGCGCATCAACGAGACCTCCACCGCGAACTGCACGTCGGCGAGCGATCCGACGCCGAGCTTGAAGTGGAACTTCGCGGCTTCGGGCGGCTTCACGCGCTCCCGCTCCATCCGTTCGCGCATGCGACGGATCTCCGCGACGCGATCCACCGTGATCCCGTCGGGCGGATAGGCGAAATCCGCGGCGTTCAGGACGAACCGCCGGCCCAGCTGGTCGTCGCCGCCCACGTGGCGGGCGCGTAGCAACGCCTGGAACTCCCACAGCTCCGCGTAGCGCTCCCAGTACTCGAGGTAGCCGGCGAGCGAACGGGCCAGCGGGCCGTTGCGACCCTCCGGCCGCAGGTCGGCGTCGGGGTCCCAGCCCGCGTCGCGGATCGCTCCCATCACCCGCTCCGCGGCACCGACCGCGCGCCGCATGTCGTCCGCGCCCTCGCCTTCGTAGACGAACACCAGGTCCAGGTCCGATGCCACGTTCAGCTCGCGCGCGCCGAGCTTGCCCATGCCGATGACGGCGAACGGCAGGTCCGGCTCGGCGGCCGCGACCGCGTCGCCGATCACGCGGTCGGCGACGTCGGCCAGCGCGGCGCCCGTCTCCCTGGGTTGGAGCTCGCGCGAGACGTAGCGGGCCACGGCCGCGATCAAAGAAGCCTGCGCGTCGACCTCCCGCCCGCCGTCCGCCAGCGCGGTCAGCCGATCCGGCGACGCCACCAGCAGGTCGGTCGCGAACGCGCTGGCCGCCGCCACGTGCGCCAGCCGGAGCGCCGCGGCGGGATCCGCTGCCAGCGCGTCCGCCGGGCCGTGGCGATCCCCCACCGCCTCGGCGATGCGCTCCAACCGCACCAACGCCTGGTCGGGATTCGACGCCAGCGCGAGCGCCGGCACCATCACCGGGAACACGTGTGCCAGCACCTTGCCCATCCGCGTGGCGCGATCGACCAGCCGTCGCAGCACCTCGAACGACTGCGACGTCGACGCGAACCCCAGCCCGGCGAGCAGTTCCTCGGTCGCCGGACGGTCCACGCCGGGACTCGGCGCCACCGGACCCGCGAACGCCTCGAGCAGCGGCCGGTAGAACAGCCGCTCGTGGATCCCTCGGACCAACTCGGTCTGCCGTTCGTACTCGTCCTGCAATGCAGCGGCATCGGCCAGCCCGAGCGAACGAGCGAGCGTGGTGCGCGCGTGCGGATCCGCGGGGAGATCGTGCGTCTGCAGGTCGCGGACGATCTGCAGACGATGCTCGAGCCGGCGCAGGAACCGATAGGCGTCGCCGAGCGCCTCGGCGTCGGCCTGCGCGACGTACCCCTCCTCCGCGAGCGTGGCCAGCGCGCGCAACGTGTTCGGCTGACGCAGTTCCGGGTCGCGACGCCCGTGCACGATCTGCAGCAGTTGCACCGCGAACTCCACATCGCGGATGCCGCCTCGGCCGCGCTTCACCTCGGTGAGCTCCTTGCCGCGACGGCGGATGTACTCCTCCAGCCGAACCTTCGTGCGGCGGACGTCGTCGATCGCGTGGGTTCCCAGGTCCTCCGGGTACACGAACGGCGCCACGCCCTCCACGAACGCCGAGCCGATCCACGGGTCGCCTGCCACGGACCGAGCCTTGATCATCGCCTGTCGCTCCCACGTGGCCGACTGGTGCTCGTAGTAGTCGAGCGTCGACTCCAGGCTGCGTGACAAGAGGCCGCCGCGGCCGCCCGGACGGAGCGTGGGGTCCACGCGGAGCGCGATCCCCTCCGCCGTCGGCTCCGCCAGCGAACGGATCAACGCCGTGGCGGCGCGCTCCGCCGCGTCCTGCGCGTCGGCTCCGGCGTCGGCGTGCACGAAGATCAGGTCGACGTCGCTGGCGTAGTTCAGCTCGCCTCCGCCGAGCTTGCCGAGGCCGATCACCGCCATCCGATCCTCGCCGACGGCCAGATGACACGCGGCCTCGAGGCACGCCTCGGCGACACGCGAGATCTCCTCGACCACGTCCTCCAACGTTGCGCCGTCGAGGTCGCGGGCCGCCACCCGCAGCATCGAGCGGCGCCGGAACACGCGGAGTCCGTCGTCGGCGCCTCGGCCGGCGATGTCGTCGGCCAGCTCCGCGCTCAGCTCCGGCCGCGTACGGGATCCGACGTCGGCGAGGGTCGCGACCTCCTCCGGGTGACGGACCAGGAAGTCGGCCGCCGCGGTCGAGAACCCCAGGAGCCGGACCGCGACCGGAAGGACCTCCGGCCGTGCCAGTTGCTCCCTGGCGACGGCGTCATCCCCGACCCGGGAGATGGCCACCCGTGCCAGCTCGGGATCGGGCGCCTCCGCGAGCGTTCGGCCGAGGATCTCGGGGGTCAGCACGCGAGCATCGTAGACGCGGTCGAGAGCCCGTCCCCCACTTGTTACCGCCCCGTAACCGAGTCAGCACGGGCGACACGTACGGTGCATCCATGGCGCTGTCTGCCGAAGCCGACTACGTCCTGCGCACGATCGAGGAGCGGGGCATCCGGTTCGTCCGTCTCTGGTTCACGGACGTCCTCGGGTTCCTGAAGTCGTTCACGATCACGTCGCAGGAGCTGGAGGGTGCGTTCCTCGAGGGGATGGGCTTCGACGGGTCGTCGATCGAGGGCTTCAGCCGCATCCAGGAGTCGGACATGATCGCGGTCCCCGACCCCGCCACGTTCCAGATCATCCCGTGGCAGACGGAACAGGCGGTGGCGCGCATGTTCTGCGACATCTACGACCCGGACGGCACGCCGTTCGACGGCGACCCGCGCGGCGTGCTGAAGCGCCAGCTGCAGCGTGCCTCGGACCTGGGGTTCACGTTCTACGTCGGGCCCGAGCTCGAGTTCTTCTACTTCAAGAGCGTGGACGACCCGACGCCGCTGGACCAGGGCGGGTACTTCGACGAGACGCCGCTGGATGTCGCCACCGACTACCGCAAGCGCACCGTGATGTACCTGGAGTCGATGGGCATCCCGGTGGAGTACGTGCACCACGAGGTCGCGCCGAGCCAGCACGAGATCGACCTCCGGTACAGCGACGCGCTCACCATGGCGGACAACGTGATGACGTATCGGCTGACCGTGAAGGAGGTCGCGCAGGAGTTCGGCATCTACGCGACGTTCATGCCGAAGCCGATCGCGGGCATGAACGGCAGCGGCATGCACACGCATCAGTCGCTGTTCGAAGGCGATCGCAACGCGTTCTTCGACCCGACGGACGAATACCACCTGTCGAAGACCGCGAAGGCCTACATCGCCGGCATCCTGCGCCACGCGCCGGAGATCACGCTGGTGACGAACCAGTGGGTGAACTCGTACAAGCGGCTGATCCCTGGATTCGAAGCGCCCGTGTACGTCTGCTGGGCACGCCGCAACCGTTCCGCGCTGGTCCGCGTTCCGGTGTACAAGCCCGGCAAGGAGGGCGCGACACGCATCGAGTACCGCTCGCCCGATCCCGCCTGCAACCCGTACCTGGCGTTCTCCGCCATGCTCGCCGCCGGTCTCGCCGGCATCGAGGGCGAGTACGAGCTCGCGCCGGAGGCATCGAACAACATCTACGAGATGACCGGGGACGAGCGCGACGTGGCCGGGATCCGTTCGCTGCCGGAGGACCTGCACGAAGCGATCCGGCTGGCCGCCGACTCCACCGTGCTGCGCGACGCGCTCGGCGAGCACGTCCACGAGTTCCTGATCCGCAACAAGCGCCAGGAGTGGGACGGCTACAAGGCGTACGTGTCCCCGTACGAGACCGACCGCTACCTCCCCATCCTGTACGCTCGATACCCGACTTTCGACGGGTTGACGGACGACGCGAGCGTCCGCGAAGCTCGGCCGAACAAACCTTTCCTGGGAGGGAAACCCATGAGCTCCGGTTCTTCGAGGCTGCGCCGACCCGTTCTTGACGATCATGGCCACCACAGCGATCCTGACGGGGATGCTGATCGCGCGCCCCGGCGGCCAGCGCTGCCGTGCTTGACCCACAGCCTCGGGCCCGACCTCACAGCGACACAGCTCGCCGGCGCACTCGTGGGCTCCGGAGTCACCGTCTCGAACGCCGTGTTCACAGGAGCCAATACCGCGGGGGGAACGTTCTCTGGCGGGGGAACAGGGGGCGGAGCGATCATCGGGTTCGATCAGGGAGTGGTCCTCAGTCGGGCGCCATCGCGAGCGTTCCCGGTCCGAACAACGTGGACGACGCCACGACGAACAATGGCCAGGTCGGCGACAGCGATCTGAACGCGCTGCTGCCCGTCGGACAGGCGAGCCAGGATGCCGCGGTGCTGACGTTCGACTTCGTTCCCGACGCGTCGAGCGTGTCGTTCAGGTACGTGTTCTCCTCCGAGGAGTACAACGAGTTCGTCGGACAAGGCTTCAACGACGTCTTCGGCTTCTTCGTGAACGGTGCGAACTGCGCGACCATCGGCGGAGAGCCAGTGTCCGTGGACACGGTGAACGGCGGGAACCCGTTCGGCACCGGCTCGAGTCACCCGGAGCTCTTCCGGAACAACGACCCGAACGACCCGGGTCCGCCCACCATCGACACGCAGATGGACGGTCTGACGACCGTCCTTACCTGCTCCGCAGCCGTGACCGCGAACCAGACCAACACGATGAAGCTGGCGATCGGCGATGTCGGCGACGGAGCGTACGACTCGAACGTGTTCATCGAGGCCGGAAGCCTGACCACCGAACCCCCCGGTAGCGTCCCCGATGCGCCAACGAGCGTGACGGCATCCCCCGGCGACGGTTCGGCCGTCGTCAGCTGGACGGCGCCGGCCTCTGATGGCGGCAGCGAGATCGATGGATACACCGTGACGTGCACCGCCACCGGGAACACGGACGACGAGCACTCGGCGACGGTGGGCGGAACCACCCTCTCTTCGCCTGTTTCCGGCCTCGCCAACGGTGTCGAATACTCGTGCGTCGTGACCGCACACAATGTCAATGGGCACCTCCGAGCCATCCGCAGCCTCGGCACCATTCACGCCGACCGGTCAGCCAGCCGCAATTCTCGATGACGATCGACACGTCCGTGGGCGGCATCCTGCTGATCAATCCCCGAGGCTCCGGACAATCTCGGGACGACAGGGAAGATCGAAGATCGCGCCCCAGCCGGGGCCAGCCACCGAACGTCGTCGTTACCGCCTCGCTCTTCGGACGTCCCCGGCGAGACGGACGCCACCTGCGGGGCAACGTGTGCATCGGCCAGGGCATCGAGTGGTCGGTGAGCAACCCAGCGCGCAATCAAGAAGATGCGGGTCAAGTTCTCGGCGAAACGCCAGCTCACTGCGCGGGGCTGGAACCGAGCTGAAGACGGCGACCAGTGCGTACTACGACGGGCGTCCCGGTCGAAGACTGCGCGCCACGCCGTGCATCACGTGTCGGGAGATGACCGTGCGTGATCGTAGCAGGTTCACGCAACTGACTCACGGGCGGATGGAGTAGCATCACGTTGCTCGGACCATCGGCTGACCGACCCGAAGGGCCGCGTCTGAGCAACTGATCGAGGGGTCACGCCGGGCCCGCGAAGGCCCGGCGTAGACTCCCTGACGTGCAGATCTGCCCGAATTGCGGGGAAGAGAACCCGGACCGGTTCCGCCTGTGCGGCTTCTGCGGCACGAGCCTCGCTCCGGAGATCCCCGTCGAAGAGGTCCGCCGGACCGTTTCCATCGTGTTCTCGGACCTGCAAGGGCTCGACCGCTCTCGGCGAACGCCTGGACAGCGAGCACCTCCGCGAGGTGCTGAACGTGTATTTCAACGAGATGCGGCTGGTGCTCGAGCGGCACGGCGGCCGGGTCGAGAAATACATCGGCGACGCGATCATGGCGGTCTTCGGACTCCCCCGTCTGCACGAGGACGACGCCGTGCGGGCGGTTCGCGCGGCGTTCGAGATGAAGGAGCGCCTCGTCGACGTGAACGAGATGCTCTTCGAGCGGTTCGGCGTGCGCCTGGAGAACCGGACCGGTGTGAACACCGGTGAGGTCGTCGCCGGCGACGTGTCAAGCGGACAACGCCTGGTGACCGGCGACACGGTGAACACCGCCGCTCGCCTCGAGCAGAACGCGCCGACGATGGAGATCCTGATCGGCGGAGTCGACGTTCCAGCTGGTGCGCGACGCCGTGATCGTCGAGCAGGTCGAGCCGCTGCCACTCAAGGGCAAGGCCGGGCTGGTCCCCGCGTACCTGCTGATCGGCGTGTCGGGCCAGGACGACGGGTACTCGCGCCGCCTCGACCTGCCGATCGTCGGGCGCGAGGAGGAGCTCGCGATCCTGCACGAGGCGTTCCATCAGTCGGTGGAGCAGAACCGGTGCCACATCGTGACGGTCTTCGGCCCGGCCGGGGTGGGCAAGTCCCGCCTCCTCAAGGAGTTCCTCGAACGGGTGAGCGCCGACGCCGCCACGCTGAAGGGACGCTGCCTCTCGTACGGAGAAGGCGTCACGTACTGGCCGATCGGAGAGATCGTTCGTGCGGCCGCCGGGATCGGGGCCGACGACGGCTTGGAGGCGGCTCGGGTCAAGCTCGCCGCGATGCTCCCCGGCCACGAGGACGTGACCCAACGCGTCGGGTCGGCGATCGGGCTGATCGAGGAGTCGTTCTCGGCGGAGGAGACGTTCTGGGCGGTCAGGCGCGCACTGGAGATCTCGGCGGAACGACGCCCCTGGTGCTGCTGGTCGACGACATCCACTGGGCGGAGCGCACGCTGCTCGGACCTCCTCCGTTTCGTGGTGGAGGAATGTCAGGCGCCGGTGCTGCTGCTGTGCTCGTCCCGCCGCGAGCTGCTCGAGGAACACCCGGAGTGGGACGAGGCCACGCAACCGGTTCAGCACGCTCACGGTCGAGCCGCTCGGGGCGGACGAGAGCGCTCGCGTGATGCAGAACCTGCTCGGCACGATCGACCTGGACGCCACGATCGTCGAACGTGTCACCGTCGCCGCCGACGGCAACCCGCTCTACCTGGAGCAGATGCTCCAGATGCTGATGGACCAAGGGGCGATCCGCCACGAGGGCGGCCGATGGATCGACCACGAAGGCGCTGTCGCACGTCGAGATTCCGCCGACCATCGCCGCGCTCCTGACGGCGCGCCTCGATCGCCTCGGTCGATCGGAGCGAACGGTCGATCGAGCGAAGCGCCGTGATCGGACAGGTCTTCTATCGCGGGGCGATCGAGGCACTGGTGCCGCCGCAGGTGCAGCCCGAGGTGGCTCCGTGCCTCAAGACGCTCACGGTCAAGGAGCTGATCGCCCCGCACGAGGGGACACTGATCGGCGAGGAAGCGTTCAAGTTCCTGCACGTGCTGATCCGTGACGCCGCCTACAGCGGGTTGCTCAAGCGGACGCGCGCCGAGCTCCACGTGGCGTTCGTCGACTGGGTCGAATCGGCGGCGGGCGACCGCATCCTCGAGTACGAGGAGATCCGCGGGTTCCATCTGGAACAGGCGTACGAGATCCGCTCAGAGCTGGGCATGCAGGACGAAGACGTCATCACGCTGGGCCGGCGCGCCGCGTCGTACCTGAGCTCCGCGGGACGCCGCGCACTGAACCGCGGCGACCTCCCCGCCGCCGACAACCTGCTCCGCCGTGCGGCGGCCACGCTCCCGCACGGAGATCCGTTCGCCGTCGAGCTGCTGGTCGAGGCGGGCGAGGCGCTGGTCGACCTGGGGGAGCTCGGTGCAGGCGGACGAGGTGCTCGGGTCCGCGATCGACCAGGCGACGGCTCGCGGCGACGAGATCGCGGCGCTAGGTGCGCGGATCGTCCGCATGCGGTCTGCACTACGAAACGGAGGGCGAGGACTCGGACGGGACGCTCCTCCAGAGCGTGGAAGACGGCCGTCGGGGAGTTCGAAGCCGCGGCGATCGACATGGGGCTGATCCGCGCATCGCATCTCCTGCTCCTGATGCACTGGACCGCGGGCCGGCACGGGGCGGCGGAGCAGGCGGCGCTGAAGACCATCGAGCATGCGCGCGCGGTCGGCGATCGGACACGTGAGATCAGGATCCTCCCCGCTCTCGCCACGTGCTCGACGTACGGTCCCACCCCGGCGGACGAAGCGGCGGTTCTCTGCGCGCACCTGCTGGAGGAGGTCGGCGGCGACGAGAAGGCAGACGCGTTGATCCGCGCGTCGCTCGCACGCCTGGAGGCGATGCGGGGGAACTTCGAAGAGGCGCGACAGCTCTACCGCCGGAGCCGGGCGACGCTCGAGGAGTTCGGCTGGAACCTCTTCGCGGCGCTCACTTCGATCGACTCCGGCTCCGTGGAGCTCATGGCCCACGACCCGGTCGCCGCCGAGGGCGAGCTCCGCCGCGACTTCGAGACGCTTGACGCGATGGGCGAGCGAAACTACATCGCGACCACGTCGGCGTATCTGGCTTTCGCGCTCCTGCTGCAGGGCAAGTACGACGAGGCGGACACGTTCGTCACGTTCAGTGAGGAGACGGCGGCGCCGGACGACCTGACCCCACAGTTCCTGTGGCGCCAGTTCCGGGCGAGGCTGCTGTCGATCCACGACGAGCATGACGACGCGATCGCCCTCGCGCTTGCGTGCCGTCGAGCTGACCGACCAGACCGAGGAGACGGAGTCACAGGGCAACTCCCGGCTGGACCTGGCCCACGTGTACGCGCGGGCGGGGAAGAAGGAAGAGGCCGAGGCGTCCCCCCTCGAAGCACGGGAACGGTTCCGACGC